>NZ_JACVWU010000099.1 GCF_014596915.1 Streptomyces sp. TRM68416 | reverse complement strand
CAGCACTCCTGCGATACCCGAAGTGGCCTGAGTGTGGCCGATGTTGGACTTCACTGAGCCAAGTCGGACCGGGCTTCCCCCGTCCCTGTCCTGGCCGTAGGTCGCGATCAGCGCCTGTGCCTCGATCGGGTCGCCCAGCTTGGTGCCCGTGCCGTGCGCCTCCACCGCGTCCACATCCGCCACCGACAGCCCCGCGTTGGCCAGCGCCGCCCGGATCACCCGCTCCTGCGACGGCCCGTTCGGCGCCGTCAGACCACTGCTCGCACCGTCCTGGTTCACCGCCGAGCCACGTATGACGCCCAGCACCTTGTGCCCCAGACGCCGCGCGTCCGACAACCGCTCCAACGCCAGCATGCCGACACCTTCGCCCCAGGCCGTGCCGTCGGCGTCAGCCGAGAACGGCTTGCACCGCCCGTCCGGGGCCAGACCCCGCTGCCGCGAGAACTCGACGAACGGCGTCGGACTGGCGAGGACGGCGACGCCGCCGGCCAA
>NZ_JACVWU010000098.1 GCF_014596915.1 Streptomyces sp. TRM68416 | reverse complement strand
CACGGGCAAGGGCCTGCTGGGCATGGACGACCCCGTCGAGGTGGACGCCGCGTTGGAGCGTGATGAGCGGCACGTCGGTGCGGCGGTGATCGGGCTGGCGCTCAACTGCGCGCCGGAGGTGGCGTCACCGCGGATCGTTCGGGCGATCCAGGTGCTGGACCGCTCCCGACGGGACTATCCGTTCACCGCGGCGGCCCACGTGGCCCGGCTCAACGGTCGGCTGACCCCGGAGCTGTACGCCGCCCTGCGCGCGGAGGGAACGGGGGGCTTCGCGGGCCCTGCCATTGGGGACGCCCTGACGTTCGTAGCGTTCCGGGATCTGCCTCCGTGGTTCAAGTGGCAGATGGTGCGGACGGCCGTGGTCAGCAGGCTGTCTCCGCGCGGGCGTCGGTCTTGAGGCTCGTGACGAACGCGGTGAAGGCTTCGCTGGGGAACGAGAGGGGGGTGCGGGTCCGGTCCTTGGAGTCGCGTATGGCGATTCGGGGGCGGAGGTTTGCTATTTCGACGCAG
>NZ_JACVWU010000097.1 GCF_014596915.1 Streptomyces sp. TRM68416 | reverse complement strand
GTCGCCGTCACGGCGGGGAGCGGGACGGTCACCGTCCCTGCGGAAGCCGCCGCGGTCGTCACGGCGCTCGGGGCGGGCGTCACGGCGGTCATCACGACGGAAGCCACCGCGGTCCCCGCGGTATCCGCCCCGGTCACCCCGGTCGCCGCGGTCACCACTGTCCCGTCGCCGCTGGTCGCGCTCCGGTCGGTCGTCGGGAGAGTTGGTGGGCATGGGTGGCTCCTGTCTTCGGTACCGCAAGTCATTCTCGCGCAGCCGGGTACCCGGCGCGCTTCGGGTGGTGCTTGTCCCGGAAAAACGAAAGGACCCCTGGTCCCAGCTGAACGCTGGTGACCAGGGGTCCTTCCCAAAGATTGTTCGGCGGCGTCCTACTCTCCCACAGGGTCCCCCCTGCAGTACCATCGGCGCTGTGAGGCTTAGCTTCCGGGTTCGGAATGTAACCGGGCGTTTCCCTCACGCTATGACCACCGAAACCCTAATGGTTTCGAGCGAACAAGCACACTCTGTAGTTGTACGTTCAGCTCAAACCGGCAACGGTCGTTGCCTCAGAACT
>NZ_JACVWU010000096.1 GCF_014596915.1 Streptomyces sp. TRM68416 | reverse complement strand
TGCGGGGTGGCCGAGCGGTCCTCGGACCAGATCAGGCGGGTTTCCAGGTCCGTGCCGAGGATCTGCCGGAGCCGGTCCACCGCCCAGCCGTTCCAGTGGACGCCACCCGGAAACTCGGGCACCCGGAAGGCGGGCAGCGCGGCGGGGACAGCGTCCGGGCGGAACACCGTGATCTTCATCTGACCCGTGGTCTTCTTCGGCTTGGCGGACCGGCGCGGATCCACACAGTCGACGACCGCCTCGACGACGTACAGGAAGTACTCACCCTGCCCACCCGCCCCCGCGATCTCGACCGGGATCAGCCGACCCGCCTCCAGCAGCTCCTCCCCCAGGGCCTCGGCGAGCCGCCGGCTCAGCACCGGCGCCCCCGGATATCCGGACGGGAACTCCGACTCCCGCAACCTCGGGTCACCGTCCCACTCGGCCGTCACCGCGTCGGGCGGCTCCCCGGCGGAACCGTTGATCTGCCAACGGATGAGCTCGGTGAGCGAGGAACCGAACAGCAGGGTCCGGAAGTCGCCGAGACCGGGCAGCAGGCGGTAGACGGACAACGGGTTCACGGTCATGGGGCCGTCCAGTAGGCGGTGGGCGAGGGAGTGCCGGTGG
>NZ_JACVWU010000095.1 GCF_014596915.1 Streptomyces sp. TRM68416 | reverse complement strand
TTGGGGTGCAGGCCGGCCGCGACCAGGCCGGCGAAGTGGGCCATGTCCACCCACAGGTACGCCCCGGTCTCGTCGGCGATGCGGCGGAAGGCGGCGAAGTCCAGCTGCCGCGGGTACGCCGACCACCCGGCGATGATCACCTTGGGGCGGTGTTCCTTGGCCAGGCGTTCGACCTCGGCCATGTCGACCAGGCCGGCGTCGTCGACGTGGTAGGCGACCACGTCGAACTGCTTGCCGGAGAAGTTCAGCCGCATCCCGTGGGTGAGGTGGCCGCCGTGGGCCAGGTCCAGGCCGAGGATGGTGTCGCCGGGCTGGGCCAGCGCGAACAGGGCGGCCTGGTTGGCGGAGGCACCGGAGTGGGGCTGGACGTTGGCGTACTCGGCGCCGAACAGGTCCTTGATCCGGTCGATGGCGATCTGCTCGGCGACGTCGACGTGCTCGCAGCCGCCGTAGTAGCGACGGCCGGGGTAGCCCTCGGCGTACTTGTTGGTCAGGACCGAGCCCTGGGCCTCCATGACGGCCAGCGGAGCGAAGTTCTCCGAGGCGATCATCTCCAGCGTCGACTGCTGGCGGACCAGCTCGGCGTCGACCGCCGCGGCCACCTCCGGGTCCAGCTCGTGCAGGGGC
>NZ_JACVWU010000094.1 GCF_014596915.1 Streptomyces sp. TRM68416 | reverse complement strand
TCTCACGGAGTACCCCCTGGTGCCGGTATTTCGAACATCGTTCGCAAACTCGGCCAGAACATAGATCCTGCACCTGCCCGGGTCAACGCTTCTGTCACAAAAGGCGACTTGAGGCCTCGAGGGTGGCGGAAACCGGGGCTCCGGCGCTCGGACTCGGACAGGTCGGATGTATTGACGCACCCCGTTTCGCCCACCTATTGTCTGCCCGATCTTGCGAACACAGTTCGACATATCGCACAACTCGGCTGGTGGGACGGCGAGTTGGCTGTGTCGGCTGCCCCGGCCGACCACCGGGAGAAACGCCGCCGGGCAGCACCGGCCGTCGCCGGGACGCCACCGGCCGTCCTGCTCCGCCGCGCCCCACCGCACTCGGATCAGTCCACCGCATCGCCCGGCCCCGCCGTCCCCACACGGCAGAACGACAGGAGATGTGCATGTCCGCGCTTCGCGCCCGGCTGTCGGCGATACTGCTCGCCGCGTGCCTCCTCTTCACCGGCCAGACCCTGGCCGCACCGGACCGGGCGGCCGCCGCCGACCCCGGCTACCTGATGGCGCACTTCATCGGCGAGGGGGCGACCGGCCAGCAGATCTACTTCTCGCACAGCGCGGACGGCCTCCGCTGGCGTGATCTCAACGGCGGC
>NZ_JACVWU010000093.1 GCF_014596915.1 Streptomyces sp. TRM68416 | reverse complement strand
CTGGGGCCTGATCCGCACCGCGCAGACCGAACACCCCGACCGCTTCGTCCTCCTCGACACCGACACCACCGACCTCGACTGGAACACGGTCCTCACCCACACCAGCGAACCCCAACTCGCCCTGCGGAACAGCCGACTGCTGGCCCCGCGCCTCGTGCGCGGAGTCGACAGCGAGAGGATCGCCGGGGTCGGCGGATTCGGTGCCGGCACCGACTGGCGCATCGACGTCGTCGGAAACGGCGGCACACTGGACAACATCGGCAAGACGGAGAACCCTCGTGCGACGCGACCGCTCGAAGCGGGCGAGGTCCGGTTGCAGGTACGGGCCGCAGGCCTCAACTTCTACGACGTGGCGGTCGCCCTCGGCCTCGCTCCGTCGAACGAAGGGCTGGGCACGGAGGGCGCGGGCGTGGTCGTGGAGACCGGTCCGGGAGTCACCCGACTCGCCGTCGGCGACCGCGTGTTCGGTGGTTTCGCAGCCGCGTTCGCCCCGCTGACCATCGCCGACGAACGCACTCTGGCGCCGATACCCGAGGGGCTCTCCTTCGGCGAGGCCGCATCAGTCCCGACCGTCTTTCTGACGGCGTATTACGGGTTGCGGGACCTGGCCGGCCTCAAGGCCGGTGAACGCGTCCTGATCCACGCCGCCGCCGGC
>NZ_JACVWU010000092.1 GCF_014596915.1 Streptomyces sp. TRM68416 | reverse complement strand
CCCGGCGGCGGCGTGGATCAGGACGCGTTCACCGGCCTTGAGGCCGGCCAGGTCCCGCAACCCGTAATACGCCGTCATGAACACCGCCGGAACGGAGGCCGCCTGCTCGAACTCCCACTCGTCCGGCATGCGTACGACCATGCGCTCGTCCGCGATGGTCAGCGGGGCGAACGCAGAGGGGAACCCGCCGAACACACGGTCCCCGACGTCGAGTCGGGTGACTCCCGGACCGGTCTCCACGACCACGCCCGCGCCCTCCGCCCCGAGTCCGTCCTCGAACCTGGCGAGGCCCAGGGCCCCTGCCACGTCGTAGAAGTTGAGGCCTGCGGCCCGCACCTGCAACCGGACCTCGCCCTCTTCGAGCGGTCGCGTCGCACGAGGGTTCTCCGCCTTGCCGACGTCGTCCAGCGTGCCGCCGCCGAGGGCGTCGATGCGCCAGTCGGTCCCGGCACCGAACCCGCCGACCCCGGCGATCTGCCGGCCGTCGACCGAGCGCACCAGCCGTGCTCCCAGCAGACTGCCCTTGCGCAGGGCGAGTTGGGGTTCCGAACCCGTCACCGCGAGGCCGAGCACATCGCTCCGGTCGAGGTCGGTGGTGTCGGTGTCGAGGAGGACGAAGCGGCCGGGGTGTTCGGTCTGCGCGGTGCGGATCAGGCCCCAC
>NZ_JACVWU010000091.1 GCF_014596915.1 Streptomyces sp. TRM68416 | reverse complement strand
GGCGCTGACGTCGTTGGTGATCACCAGGCCGGCGACGTACGACGGCAGGTCCCGCTCCTCGACCACCGTGCCGACGGGCACGGACGCGCCCATGACCAGGCCCAACTCGATCTCGTAGTCGAGGAACTTCACGTGTGCGGGGCGGACGACGGCGTCGCCGGGGCCGCTGACCGAGCCGGACGCCTTGCGGAAGAACGCGGGCGGGATGTCCCCGGTGAAGCCCGAATCCCGGGCGTGACTGCGGTAGTTGACCATCTGGGCGACCACCCGGCAGGGGGTGGTGACCGGCGAGAGGGCGGCCAGGTCCGCGACGGGCGTGCCCGTGTCGGCCGACAGTGCCGCCTCCCGTGCGGCGTGACGGTCGGCGATCAGCTCGGCGGTGGTCACGGCCTTGGTCTCGACGGGGACGGCTCGGTCGCCTCGGACGACCCACCAGCCGTCGGTGGTGCGCAGGACATTCGTGCTCATGACAGTACCTTCGTCCGGGGGTTGGGGAGGTCAGGACCTGGCGGCCTTGAGCAGGCCCAGCAGGCGTGCCGGGTCCATCTCGTTGTCGCCGCGCAGGGCCTCGACGACATCGCGGACCCGCTGTGGGGAGGGGCTCGCGCCGAGGAAGTCACGGGTGGCGGGCGGGCCCCACTGGGCCAGACCGCTGGTCGACATGGGCGCCCAGCCGGGCTCGACGTCGCA
>NZ_JACVWU010000090.1 GCF_014596915.1 Streptomyces sp. TRM68416 | reverse complement strand
AGCGACGTCGAGCCCGGCTGGGCGCCGATGTCGACCAGCGGTCTGGCCCAGTGGGGTCCGCCCGCCACCCGTGACTTCCTCGGCGCGAGCCCCTCCCCACAGCGGGTCCGCGATGTCGTCGAGGCCCTGCGCGGCGACAACGAGATGGACCCGGCACGCCTGTTCGGCCTGCTCAAGGCCGCCAACTCCTGAACTCTCGCACCCGAATCCCTCACAAAGGCACTCACATGAGCACCAATGTCCTGCGCACCACCGACGGCTGGTGGGTCGTCCGAGGCGACCGAGCCGTCCCCGTCGAGACCAAGGCCGTGACCACCGCCGAGCTGCTGGCCGATCGGGACGCCGTCCGTGGGGCCGCCGCCTCCGGCGAGCCGGGCACGCCGGTCGCCGATCTGGTCGCGCTCTCCCCGGTGACCACGCCCTGCCGGGTGGTCGCCCAGATGGTCAACTACCGTAGCCACGCCCGCGATTCGGGCTTCAAGGGCGACATCCCGCCCGCGTTCTTCCGCAAGGCGTCCGGCTCGGTCAGCGGCCCCGGCGACGCCGTCGTCCAGCCGTCGCACGTGAAATTCCTCGACTACGAGATCGAACTCGGGCTCGTCATGGGGGCCTCCCTGCCCGTCGGCACGGTGGTCGAGGAGCGGGACCTGCCGTCGTACGTCGCCGGCCTGGTGATCACCAACGACGTCAGCGCG
>NZ_JACVWU010000009.1 GCF_014596915.1 Streptomyces sp. TRM68416 | reverse complement strand
TCGGGGCACTTCAGGACGGCTTCACCAGCTTCGTGTCGTACGCCAGGATCACCGCTTGGATTCTGTCCCGTGAACCCGTCTTGGCGAGTACGCGGCCTACGTGAGTCTTCACGGTCGACTCGGCCAGGTGGAGGCGGTCGGCGATCTCGGTGTTCGTCCAGCCCATGCCGATGACCGTGAGGATCTCGCGTTCGCGTTCCGTGAGAGGGGCGAGGCGGGGGTCCTCCGGTTCGAGGGCTCCGTCCGTGGGCCCGCCGGTCGGGAGGTGGTGGGCGTAGGCGTCGAGGAGACGGCGGGTGAGGCTGGGGGCCACTACCGCGTCGCCCGTCGCGACCGCGCGGATGCCCGCCAGCAGCTCCTCCGGCTGGGCGTCCTTGACCAGGAAGCCGGAGGCGCCGGCGCGCAGGCCGGAGTAGGCGTACTCGTCGAGGTCGAAGGTCGTGAGGATCAGGACGCGGGTGCGGGCGCCGGTGGCGATGATGCGGCGGGTGGCCTCGATGCCGTCGAGGCCGGGCATGCGTACGTCCATCAGGACCACGTCGGGGTGGTGTTGGGCGGTCAGCCGGACTGCCTCGTTGCCGTTCGCGGCCTCGGACAGGACCGTCATGTCGTCCTGGCTCTCCAGCAGCATGCGGAAGCCGAAGCGCTGGAGGGGCTGGTCGTCGGCGATGAGGACCGTGGTCACTGCGGGGGTTCCTCCGGTAGGTGAAGGTGGACGCGCCAGCCCTGTTCGGGGGTTGGGCGTGGGCCGGCCTCAAGTGTGCCGCCGTACAGGGCCGTTCGCTCGCGCATTCCGGGCAGGCCGCGGCCCGCGGTGCCGTTGAGGTCGCCGCCGCGGCCGGTGTCGGTCACCGTCACGGTGACGGCGCCGCCTTCGTCGTAGGACATCTCTATGTGTGAAGTGGCGTTGGGGCCGCCGTGTTTGAGGGTGTTGGTGAGGGCTTCCTGGATGACTCGGTAGATCGTGAGCTGGCGGCCGGGGGTGATGGTGGGGGTGCCCTTGATGGTGGTGTGGACGGGGAGGCCGGCTGTGCGGACGCCTTCGATCAGGCGGGTCAGGTCGGTGAGGCCCGGCTGGGGAGTGAGGTCCGGTTCCGTCGTTGGTTCCTCCTCGCTCAGGACGTCCAGGAGGCGGCGTAGTTCGGTGAGGGCCTGGCGGCTGGTGGTGGCGATGGCGGTGAGGGCCTGGGCGGCGCGTTCGGGGGACTTGGCGGCGGCGTAGCGGCCGCCGTCGGCGAGGCCGGTGATGACGGAGAGGTTGTGTCCGATGATGTCGTGCATCTCGCGGGCGATACGGGCGCGTTCGGCCGCGGTGGCGAGGCGGGCCTGCTGGTCGCGTTCCACCTCCAGCTGGCGGGCGCGTTCGACGAGGGAGTCCAGGTAGTCCTTGCGGGTGCGGACGGCGATGCCGATCACCGCGGAGAGGGCGAGGCTCATCGCGGCCGGTACGAGGTTCTGCTCGGGGCCCTGCTCGGCGGGGTAGCGGAACGCCGCCACCACGAACGGCACGAGGACCATGCCGTAGAGCCACAGCAGGGTGCGCATGGGGACGCGCAGGGCCGCGTTGAACAGGGCCACGAGGAGGATGAGCGAGGCCTGGAGCATGGCGCCGGTCGCCGAGTTGACGACCGCGACCGGGACCATGACGGCGAGGACGGCGACCGGGTGGGTGCGGCGCCACAGCAGCGGTACGGAGAAGCCGAGCGACAGACTGAGGATCAGCCAGTCGGGCAGGGAGGCGTTCTCGGTGATGGTCTTCCAGCCGCCGCTGGTGAAGTCGATGAGGGCCGCGGTCACGTAGAAGCCGGTGACCAGCAGGTCCCACGGGAGCGGGCGGCGCCGGTCGAAGGCGCGCACCCGCGTGATGGCCCGTTGGACGTACTGGGTGAGGGGCTCGGCCGTTCGGTTCTCCGCCATGGTGTTCATGGTGACGTCCCGGAGGCTCACACGTCCCGTCGCCTCAGCAGGAGTGCCGCCGTCGTGAGCGTGGCCGTCGCCCAGAGGGCGAGGGCGAGCAGGGCGGCGCCCGGCGAGGCCGTGGCGGAGGTCGGTTCCGCGTGGGTGAGGGCGTCGAGGGCCTTGGCGGGGAAGTAGCGGACGGCGTCGTCGATCACGTCGTAGGGAAGCATCCGGAGGATCTCCGGGAGGATCAGGATGCCGCCGATGAGGACGCCGATGCTGCCCGGGACGGAGCGGATGAGGGACCCGATGCCGAGGGCGGTCACGGCGAGGAGGGCGAGGCCGGCCGCGTTGCCGACGAGGGCGCGGACGACGCCCGGGTCGCCGAGGGAGGCCTCCTGGTCCGTGCCGGAGAGGAGGGTCTGGGCGAGGAGGAAGGTGAGGAAGTTGGTGGCCAGGACGAGGGTGAAGGTGACCGCGGCGAGCACGGCGGCCTTGGACCACAGGACCGGCAGGCGGCGCGGTACGGCCGTCAGCGTGGAGCGGATCAGGCCCGTCGAGTACTCGCCCGCGGTGGACAGGATGCCGGCGACGCCCACGATGATCGTCGTGAACTGCATGCCGAGGAGGGTGAGGAGGACGACGTCCACGTCCGAGTCGCCCCCGCCGGACTCGTAGCTGGCGCCGATGGCCAGGCCCACGCCGATGGTGAGGACCGGGACGAGGGTGAGGTTGATCCAGGTGGAACGGACCGTCCACAGCTTGTGCCATTCGGCGCGCAGGACGCGGGCCGGAGTGATGCCCAGGGCGGTGGCGGTCATGCCGCTGCTCCTTCCACGGTCGCGGCGAACTCGACGGAGTCGCGCGTGATATCCATGAACGCCTCCTCCAAGGAGGCGGTGCTCGGGGTGAGTTCGAAGAGGGGGATGCCGTGGGCGGCAGCCGCGCGCCCGATGAGCTCGGCGTCCGCGCCCCGTACGTCCAGGGTGCCGGGGGAGTCGGTGGTGATCTCGACGCCGGGTGCGGAGAGCAGTCGTACGAGGGCGGCGGCCTCCGGGGTGACGACCCTGACCGTGCGGGCGCCGGACTGCCGTACGAAGTCCTCGACGGTCGTGTCGGCGAGGAGACGGCCGCGGCCGATGATGATCAGGTGGTCGGCGGTCAGGGCCATCTCGCTCATCAGGTGCGAGGAGACAAGGACCGTACGGCCTTCGCCGGCAAGGGACTTGAGGAGGTTGCGGATCCACAGGACGCCCTCGGGGTCGAGGCCGTTGACCGGCTCGTCGAGGATGACCGTGGCCGGGTCGCCCAGCAACGCGGCTGCGATGCCCAGGCGTTGGCCCATGCCCAGCGAGAAGCCCTTGACCCGGCGGTGGGCCACCTCGGTCAGACCGGTGAGGTCCAGGACGTGCTCGACCCGGGACCTGGGGATGCCGTGGGTGAGGGCGAGCGCGGTCAGGTGGTGGTACGCCGTGCGGCCCGGGTGGATCGAGCGGGCCTCGAGGAGGGAGCCGACCTCGTGCAGGGGCGCGGGGTGGTCGGCGTAGGCGCGGTCGCCGATGGTGGCGTGGCCGGACGTCGGGGTGTCCAGGCCGAGCAGCATCCGCATGGTGGTGGACTTGCCGGCGCCGTTGGGGCCGAGGAAGCCGGTGACCGCGCCGGGGCGGACGGTGAAGGTCAGGTCGGAGACGGCTGTCCGGTCGCCGTAGCGCTTGGTGAGGTGGTGGGCCGTAATCATGCTTCGATGCTGCTGGGCGCGGCGGCGCTGGGCGTCGGACCGGGGGCGGTATTCGAGGTGAGGGGGGTAGTACCCCGGTACTACTGTGACCGGCATGAGCTATGTGATCCGGTCCGTGCGTGCCGACGAGTGGGCTGCGGTGAAGGAGTTGCGGCTTGCGGCGCTTCAGGACCCGGTGGCGCCGCTGGCGTTTTTGGAGACGTACGAGGAGGCCGTGGGGCGGCCGGACTCCTTCTGGCAGGAGCGGACGGCCCGTGGGGCCGAGGGGGCCGACGGGTTGCAGACGGTCGTCGCGCAGGCGCCGGACGGGCGGTGGGTCGGGACCGTGACCGTGCTGCTGGAGGAGCCCGGTACGACGGACTGGGCCGGGTTTCCGGTGGAGCGGAAGCAGGGGCATCTCGTCGGGGTGTTCGTACGGCCCGAGGAGCGGGGGAGCGGGCTCACCGAGGTGCTGTTCGACGCCGCTCTGGAGTGGGCGTGGGCGCACGGCGCCGAGCGGGCGCGGCTGATCGTGCACGAGGACAACGGGCGGGCGCAGCGCTTCTACCGCCGGGTGGGGTTCGTGCCCACAGGGGTCGTCGTGCCGATGCCGGGGGTTCCGGGGGAGTCGGAGCTGGAGTTCGTGCTCGAAGGGCCTTGAGCGCGACGGGCGTTCGTGTGTGAACGGTCCCGGTCACACCGGTAGTTCGGCGTTCGGCCAGCGGGTGCGGGCCTGTTCGCGGGAGCGGAGCAGGGCCAGGGTGGGCAGACCCCGGTCCGCTCCGGTGGCCAGCAGCTCCGGGAGCTGGGGAAGCGGAGCCACCGCCGCGACGTCGTCCAGGACGAGGGTGAGTGGTGGGTCGAGGCGACCGGAGGATGACCGTTCGGCCATGCGCCGGCCGCGCTCGACCACGCTTGAGGCAAGGGCGGTGAGCAGGGGCATCGCACCGGGGTTGGTACGCGGATCCTCGATGGATTCCCCTACCACATAAAGCGTGCCCCCTTCGTCGACGAAGGAATCCAAGGCGAGTGCATCTGTTCGGTTGGGAGTGCAGGCCTCGCGGATGTTCACCATGAGCAGGGAGGCGAGGGCCCGGGTCGTCAACTGCTGGGCCATGTCCCGGCGTTCGGGATGGGCGGTGAGAGCAGCTTCGAGCTCGCCCGCGGCGCCGGGGGCCGCCTTGGGATTCGTACGCAGGATGCGGACGGCGTCCTGGATCTGGGTGCCCTGGGACCAGCGGTGGACGTGGCGGATGGTGCGGCCGTCCACGGCGGCGGCGTGCAGGGCGCTCCGCAGCAGCGTCTCGGCCACGTCGGCCATGGCCGTGTCGAGGCGTGCGGTGGGGCGGACGGGGGCGAGCAGGGCGGCCGCCCGCGTCGCCGCGGTCTGCTTGTCCTCGCAACCCGTGGTGGGGGACCAGTGCAGACGGGCCGGGGTGTCGCAGAGGTGGGCGGGGTCGTAGACGTGGACCGGGCCCAGCTTGGCTCGCGCGTCCTTGGTCTCCTGCCAGAGCGTGGGGTCGGAGGTGATGACGAGGGCGGCGCCCTCCGCGTCCCGTACGGCCTGGGCGGCGGTGTGGTGGCGGGATTCCCTCGGCGCTACGAGGATCTTTTCCCAGCCGCTCGTTCCCGTCCCCGTCCGCTCACCGCCGAAGAGGGGTGGGGGCGGTGCCGCGAGGGGCGGTTCCTGGACCGGCTCCGCGACAGGCGGGTGCGGCTGGTGGGGTCTCGGCGCGGGGACCTCGTGCGGGGGCTGTGTCCCATACGGGCCCTGTGTCCCGTACGGGTCCTGTGTTCCGTAGGGGCCTTGCGGCTCGTACGAGATCGGCGGCCCGGAAGTCGGTTCCGGCGCCGGCTTCGCCTGGCGTGCCGCACGCTGCCTGGCCCTGACCGCGCGCCACCGCGCCACCGTTCCCATCACGAAGACGGCCAGCACGATCAGCACCATCAGCTGGCCGATGAACAGGCCCCAGAACAGGCCGTACCCCGAGAGTTCGGCCTCGGGGGTGTCGGGCCAGGCGCCGGCGAGGTCGTGCGGGGCGCCGAAGAGGTGACGCATGGCCAGCGGGGTGCGGGTGAAGATGACGCCGGTCGGCCAGCCGCCGTGCGCGAACAGGCCGGCCAGGCCCGTCGCCGTCCACACCAGCAGGGTCATGCCGAGGAGGAAGGCGAGTATGCCGATCAGCAGTCCGTCGGGGATGCCGCCCGGAGTCTCCCGTCGCTGGTCCTGTGCGCGCACGCCGTCTCCCTCACGCCACCGTCGACTCGGAGTCGCCGAGGTGCTGCTCCACGAAGGCCGCCGCCCGTTCCTCCGCCTCCAGCTCGGCGGCGCGCAGGGCGTCGTCGGCCAGATCGCGGTCGGCGGACGACTCCGTCATCGCGCGGTCGGTGAAGACCAGCGGGCGTTCCGTCTCGGTGACCAGGTGTTTGACGACCTGGACATTGCCGTTGACGTCCCAGACCGCGATACCGGGGGTCAGGGTCGGGATGATCTCCACGGCCCAGCGCGGCAGTCCGAGCACCCGGCCCGTAGCCCTCGCCTCGTCCGCCTTCTGGGCGTAGATCGTCCTGGTCGACGCCATCTTCAGGATCGCAGCGGCCTCCTTCGCCGCGGCGCCGTCCACAACGTCCGACAGATGGTGGACGACGGCGACGAACGACAGACCCAGCCGCCGCCCGAACTTCAGCAGCCGCTGGAACAGCTGGGCCACGAACGGGCTGTTGATGATGTGCCAGGCCTCCTCGACCAGGAAGATGCGCTTCTTCCGGTCGGGGCGGATCCAGGTGTGCTCCAGCCACACGCCGACGATCGCCATGAGGATGGGCATGGCGATGGAGTTGCGGTCGATGTGGGACAGGTCGAAGACGATGAGCGGCGCGTCCAGGTCGATGCCGACCGTCGTCGGCCCGTCGAACATGCCGCGCAGGTCACCGTCGACGAGCCGGTCCAGCACCAGCGCGACGTCCAGGCCCCACGCCCGTACGTCGTCTATGTCGACGTTCATCGCCTCGGCCGACTCGGGCTCCGGGTGCCGTAGCTGCTCGACGATGTCGGTCAGCACCGGCTGGCGTTCCACGATCGTCTCGTTGACGTAGGCGTGGGCGACCTTGAGCGCGAAGCCGGAGCGCTCGTCCAGGCCGTGGCCCATCGCGACCTCGATGATGGTGCGCAGCAGCGCGAGCTGGCCCGTCGTCGTGATCGCGGGGTCGAGCGGGTTGAGCCGGATGCCGTGGTCCAGGGCGGCCATCGGGTCCAGCCGGATGGGAGTTATCCCCAACTCCTGCGCGATCAGGTTCCATTCACCGACGCCGTCCTCGCCCTGCGCGTCCAGGACGACGACCTGGCGGTCGCGGAAGCGCAGTTGCCTGAGAACGTACGTCTTCTCCAGCGCCGACTTGCCGTTGCCGGACTCGCCGAGGACGAGCCAGTGCGGGGCGGGCAGCTGCTGGCCGTAGAGCTGGAAGGGGTCGTAGATGTACCCCTTCCCGGAGTAGACCTCGCGGCCGATGATGACGCCGGAGTCGCCGAGGCCGGGCGCGGCCGTGGGCAGGTAGACGGCCTGGGCCTGCCCGGTCGACGTGCGCACGGGCAGCCGGGTCGTCTCGACCTTGCCGAAGAGGAACGAGGTGAAGGCGTCGGTGAGGACGGACAGCGGATCCCGCATGCTTGTGGCCCCTACCTTCGAATGCCGGTGGCGAACGGGAGCGTGTTCACGAAGGCGCGGTGGTGCTCGCGGTCGCACCACTCCAGCTTCAGGTACGACTTTCCGGCCGAGGCGCGGATGGTCCGCTTGTCGCGGGCCAGGGCCTCGGGGGAGCGGGAGGAGACGGTGATGTAGCCGACGAGGTTGACCCCGGCAGCGCCGCTCGCCAGGTCCTCTCCCCGCTGGTCGAGGCGGTTGTGGGCGGCGATGTCGCGCGGGTCGACGGTCCGGTTCATCTTGGCGGCGCGGGAGGCTTCCGCCTCGTCGTTGGTCTTCTCCGTCAGCATGCGCTCGATGGCGATCTCGGTGGGTTCGAGGTCCATCGTGACGGCGACCGTGCGGATGACGTCCGGGGTGTGGACGAGGAGCGGCGCCAGGAAGTTCACGCCCACCGGGGTCATCGGCCACTCCTTCACCCAGGCGGTGGCGTGGCACCAGGGCGCGCGGGTGGAGGACTCCCGGGTCTTGGCCTGGAGGTAGGTGGGCTCCATGGCGTCGAGCTCGGCCGGCCAGGCATTACGTTTCGTCATCGCCTGGATGTGGTCGATCGGGTGGTCCGGGTCGTACATGGAGTGGATCAGCGAGGCCAGCCGTCCCTGCCCGAGCGGCTGCCGTACGCGGATGTCGGCCTCCTGCAGCCGCGAGCAGATGTCGGTCAGCTCGCGGGCCATGACGACGGCGAGACCGGCGTCCTTGTCGATCTTCCGGCCCTGCTGCGGGCGGGCGGCCCGCGCCATGGCGTGTCCCTCGGCGGCCAGTTCGCGCGTGTAGTGCATGCAGGCGACGAGGTAGGCGCGGTGCTGCTCGCTGCTGGTCGACACCATCGACTGGAGCTGGTCGTACGACGTCTGCAGCCACGGCAGCGCCTTGTCGTCCCCGCGTACGGCGACGTCCTTGGCGTGGGCGTCGGGGTCGGCGGGGAGGGTGCGGGCGAGCATCTGCAGGCGGGTGACGAAGCCGTCGCCGTTGGCCACGTGCTTGAGGAGGGTGCCGAAGCGGTCGACGAGCGCTTCCTGGTCCTCGGAGTCGCGCAGGCCGACGCCGGGCCCCTCGATCTCGATGGCAGCGGTCACCGTACGGCGGTCCGCGTGCAGGAGTACGGCGATCTCGTCGGGGCCGAACGGGGCGGCGAGCCAGGTGATGCGGCCGATGCCGGGCGGCGGGCCGATCTCGACCTCGCGGCCGTCGATCCGGGTGCCCGCCTCCATGGCGGACGACCGGTAGACGGTGCCCTGGCGCACGGTCCGCTTGAAGCTGCGGTTGATCTCGAACCACTTGTAGAACGTCCGGCGCTTGTACGGCACGTAGACCGCGGCGAGCGCCAGCATCGGGAAGCCCATCAGGAGCACGATGCGCAGGGACAGGACGGGGACGAGGAGTCCGCACATCATGCCGAGGAACGCGCCCAGGATGATCAACGCGATCTCGCCGGTCTCGCGGTTGCGGCCGACGATCGCGTTCGGCCGGGCGCGGCCGATCAGATATGTACGGCGGGGCGTGACCGGATGGGACACATGGGCCGAGTGGGAATCAGCCGTCAACGCCCTTCACCTCCCGTGCGGTTGGTACTGCTGTTGCGGGTGTTGCTGGCATGCGGGGTGTTCACCGGGCTGCCGCCCGAGCGGGGGACGGGTGCGGCGGAGGGGACAGATCCGCCGCCTCCGTTCGCGGGTCGGGAGCTGTGCGCGGCGAGTCCGCCGGTGGTCTGGTTGGCGGGGCGGGCGGCGGAGGACTGGCCTCCGCCGTTGTTGTCGGCGCGGGCGCTGTGGGTCTTGATGCCCTGGGCGACCAGGGTCGCGGGGGAGCTGATGACTGCGGCGGCCTTGCTCTCGGCGCCCTGCATGATGCGGTTGTTGCGGGAACCGGCGATCTCGTCGCCGAAGCCGGGGACGAAGCGGTAGATCATCGCCGAGGCGAAGATGGCCAGCAGGATGATCGCCAGGCCGGAGACGACCGCGGAGAAGGCGTCGGGGCCGTCGTCGGCGGAGAGCGCGCCGGCCAGCCCGAGCACGATCACGATCACCGGCTTGACCAGGATGACGGCGATCATGATGCCCGCCCAGCGGCGGACGTGGCCCCACAGGTTCTTGTCGACCAGGCCCGCGTAGACGACGGTGCCGAGGAGGGCGCCTACGTAGAGCAGGGCGGCGCGGATGACCAGCTCCAGCCAGAGCACACCGGCGGCGAGGATGCTGACCAGCGACACGACCATCAGCATGATGGGTCCGCCGCCGATGTCCTCGCCCTTCTCCAACGCGCCGGAGAAGGTGCCGAAGAACGTGTCCGTCTGGTCCCCGGTGGCCTTCGCGAGTACCTCGGAGACGCCGTCGGTGGCCGAGACGACCGTGTAGAGGATGAGGGGGGTGAAGGCTGAGGCAAGGACGGTCAGCCAGAGGAACCCGATGGCCTCGCTGAGCGCGGTGGTCAGCGGCACGCCCCGCACGGCCCTCTTCGCCACCGCCAGCAGCCACAGGAGGAGCGTGAGGATCGTCGACGCCGCGAACACGACCGCGTACTGCTGAAGGAACTTCGGGTTCGTGAAGTCGACGTTCGCCGTGTCCTTCACGGCCTCGCTCAGCTTGTCGACGGTCCATGAGGCGGCGTCGGCACAGCCTTTGGCCAGGGAGGAGAGGGGGTCGAGGGTGGTGGGAGCCAGGGAGGGGGAGCGGCCGGAGCCGCCGGAGTCGCCTTCGCAGATCTCCCTGGCCTGACCTGACAGGAGGTCACAGTTGTTGGCGGACGGGGTAGGTGTGGGCGTCGGTGCCGCTGCGGCACGGGTGGCCAGGAGTACGGCGGTGGTCTGTACGGCGGCGACTGCGGCGGCGACCTTGAGCGCGAAGCGCGGCTTACCGGGCATAGGTGAAGCCTCCGTACTCCTGGACGGCCTTGGCCATCTCGTCGGCGCTGGATGCCTTGTCATCACTGGGAACGGGGGCCGGTCCGTCCTTCTGGGAGAAGCTGTCGACCTTCCAGTCGCTGTCCACCCAGCGCATCTGGAACGTGAGGGTGAACCAGTCGCTGGTGACCGGGGTGGTCGAGCGTTCCCCGGCGGTGCCGAACACCCCCGTGCACCACACCTCGACGGTCGCCGCGCTGTCCGAGTAGGTGGTGACCTTCGTGCCGACCGGCATGGTGCGGGAGATGTAGGTGTTGCCTCCCGTGGCCTTGCCGTCCTTGTCGAGGCCGAGGTTGCTCAGGAACTCCTCGGAGTAGGCGGCGTTGAACTTGTCCTCCAGCTCCGCCTGCTTGTCGGTGAGGAAGACCTGCCGCACGATCTCGGTGCGGCGGGCGGGGTTGAGGATGTCGGCCGAGACCAGCGTCACCGCATAGTTCGCCGCCGCGCTCTGCGCCCCCTCCTCGTCCTGTCCGAACCCCGTCGGGATCCCGCCGGCCCTGGACTGCACCGGGCGCTCGCCGCTCGCTGCCGTGCTGGACGTCTCCGGCTTGTTCTCGGTTCCTCCCGTGGATGCGGAATCGTCTCCTCCACGGTTGGCGAACGCGATCGCCGCAATGAGCAGGACGACCACGCCGACCACGGTGACCAGACTCCGGGACGACGAACGGCCGCTCCGCCGCGCGCCTCCGTACACATCGCCGCCGCCCTCGGGCAGCCGGGTCCGGGTCTGGCCGGTGCCGCCGTAACCGCCGGAGGGCTCGCGGTCGTCTCCGAGGCTCATGCCGGGCACGCCCCCTCGCCGTCGTAGCCGTAGGAGTACGACGGTAGCCGTGCTGGTTCCCGCGTGGGCGCGGTGTGGTGACTCGACATCAGGGAAACGCAACCTCAGCCGGTGGGCACGACGGGCGGGTGGGATGGAGGGGACCGGACCGGACCTGGCGTGCCCGGAAGGAGGAGTGGACGTCGGTGGCTATACGGCCATGCCGTAGACGATGGTGAAGAGCGTGCCGAGTGAGCCGATGATGAAGACGCCGGTCAGGCCCGCGATGATGAGGCCCTTGCCCTGCTCCGCGCTGAAGGTGTCGCGGAGTGCGGTCGCACCGATGCGCTGCTTGGCGGCGCCCCAGATGGCGATGCCGAGGCAGAGCAGGATGGCGACGGCCATCACGACCTCGATCATCACCTTGGCCTCGTTGCCCAGGCTGCCGAAGGGCCCCCAGTCCGGAGCGATCCCGCCGATGATGGTGTTGATGTCTCCCTTGTCGGCCGCAAAGAGCATGTAAGTCACCGCCCCTGTTGGGTAGTTCCGCTTCCTCTGCACGGGCGCAGAGGTCAGGCCTCATTGTCGCCGACAATTTCGCCGTCGTATGTCGACTTGGCGTCATTGGTTGGCGGGTTTCGTACGAATAGCTTGCCACCGCCCGGCGCCCGGCCCTCTCGGGAGGCGTGTGGCGGTATACGAGTGGTCGTATGGTCACTCTGTGTATCACGGCAGGTCACGCCGGGCAACGAGGTGGGAGCGGAACCTGTGTGTGGTTCCGTCGTTGACCCCTCTTGCGGCATGTCCCGCCGACCACGCCGTTTCTGACGACCGGTCGGGTGACGGGGCGTGCCGATGTTCCCGGGGTGAAGGCTATCGCCGGTTGGGCAGGGGGCTCGGCGGCTGCGGCTGTGGCAGAGGGAGGGAAGAAGAGGTCCACGGCTACGAGATCGCCGACGAGTGACGCCCGGACAGCGGTTCAGCGGGGCTTGAGGCCGTGCAGCAGGGTGTGGACCAGTTCCTCGGTGGAGGCCAGGGCCTCTTCGGCGGCGAGCATGCCCGCTGCGGTGAAGGCGGCGAGGCCGTGGAGGCTGGTGCCGGTGACGAGGGTGAGGCGTTCGGGGTCTCCCTCGGTGATCTCGCCGCGCGCCTGGGCGTCGGCGAGGACGCGGGCGAGGGCGCCGACCGTGCGGTCGACGGCGGCCGTCATCTGCTCGGAGGCACCGGGGTCGTGCTTGCGGGCGTACATGAGTTCCAGGAGCTCGGCGTTGTGGATGGCGAAGCCGAGGTAGGCCCGGGCGAGGGCGATGAGCCGGGGTTCGAGGGGGAGGGCGGGGTCGTCCGCAGCCCGCAGGGTCTGGTCCAGGCGGTCGTAGCCGGCCAGGGCGAGGGCGTTGAGCAGGGCCTGCTTGTCCTTGAAGTGGCGGCCGGGTGCGGCATGGCTGACGCCGGCCTCGCGGGCCAGTTCGCGCAGTGAGAGCGCGCCGACTCCCTTCTCGCGCAGGGTGCGTTCGGCACCGGCGAGGAGGGTGGAGCGGAGGTCTCCGTGGTGGTAGGGGCGGCTCTCGGGCATGTGGGCCATCGTATCCCGATGTTGTCGACGACAGCTTTGTTGTCGTTGACAGCATTGTTGTCGGCGCCTACATTCGAGGGCATGGCTGACAAGCGCAAGTGGAACGCGAACGACCTTCCCGACCTCGGCGGCCGTACCGCCGTCGTCACCGGCGCCAACAGCGGCATCGGCCTCACCGCGGCGGACGCGCTCGCGCGCGCGGGCGCTCATGTGGTCCTCGCCGTACGGGATCCCGAGCGGGGGCGGGCGGCCGCGAACAAGGTGAAGGGGAGCACCGAGGTGCGGCGGCTGGACCTGGCGGACCTGTCCTCCGTACGGGAGTTCGCCGACTCCTGGGAGGGCCGCCCACTGGACCTGCTGGTGAACAACGCGGGCGTGATGATGCTCCCGAAGCAGCGCACCAAGGACGGCTTCGAGATGCAGTTCGGCACCAACCACCTCGGGCACTTCGCCCTGACGAACCTGCTCCTGCCGTACGTCACCGACCGCGTCGTCACCGTCGCCTCCGGCGCCCATCGCTGGGGCGGGGCCAGGATTCACTTCGACGACCTGAACCTGGACACCGCCTACAACCCGCAGCGCGCCTACGCCCAGTCGAAGCTGGCCAACCTGCTGTTCACGCTGGAACTCCAGCGCCGGCTGGCCGAGTCCCGGTCGCCGGTGCGGGCGCTCGCCGCGCATCCCGGGTACTCCGCCACCAACCTCCAGAGCCACGCGGGCAGTTCGGTCGCGCGGGCCTTCATGAAGGTCGGCAACCGGCTCTTCGCGCAGGACGACCGGGCGGGCGCGCTGCCCACGCTGTACGCCGCGACGCAGGACCTGCCCGGGGCGAGCTATGTCGGGCCGGACGGGCTGGGCGAGTTCCGGGGTGCGCCCACGCTGGTGGGGCGGTCGGCGGCGGCCAGCGATGCCGGTGTGGCGCGGCGGCTGTGGACGGTGTCGGAGGAACTGACGGGTGTGGTGTATCCGTTGACCGTGGGGGCGTCCAACGCCTGAGCTCCCGTCGGAGGGTGGTCCATGCATGCCGGTGCCGAGTCTGCTCGCCGTCTTCGCCCACCCCGACGACGAGTCGCTGTTCTCCGGCGGAGTGCTCGCCCGGCACGCCGCGGCGGGCGCCCGCACGGCGGTCGTGACGGCGACCTGGGCCGCGGATACCCGGCGCGCCGCGGAACTCGCCGAGGCGCTGCGCATCCTGGGTGCCGGCAAGCCGCGCCTGCTCGGCTACGCGGACGCCCGGGTGCCGCGGTCCGCGCCCGGCAGCCCGCGGTTCTGCGACGCCCCGCTGGAGGAGTCGGTGGGGCGGCTGGTGGCCCATCTGCGGGAGTTCCGCCCGCAGATCGTGGTCACGCATGACGCGTACGGCGGTCTGAGCGGTCACGAGGACCATGTGCACGCCCACCGCGTGACCGTACTGGCGGTGCAGGCGGCTGGGCTCGAACGGCTGTATCCGGACGCCGGTGCCCCCTGGCAGCCGAGCGCGCTGTACCTGGCCACGCACCCGCACTCGGCCGTCCGGGCGCTGAGCGTCTTCGGGTTGGACGGCAAGGGCATGAACACCGTGCCGGACGACCGGGTCACGGCCACCGTCGACGTACGGCCCTGGCTGGAGCGGAAGTGGGCTGCCGTACGGGCGCATCGCAGTGAGGTGGAGCGTGGGGCGGCGCCCGGGCTGTTGGGCGGTCTTCCGGACGACGTCCGGGAAAGCATCCTCGGTACGGAGTGGTACATCCGGCAGGAGTGCGTGTCCGGTGTCTTGGGTGCGACGGAACTGACGGTGTAGGGGGGCCGGCTATTCGGTGGTCAGGGCGGCCTCCCGCATGGTCCTGGCCGTGGTGGTCGGGTCGTAGTTCTCGGCGACGCCCTCTACGAGGATGATGTCGCCCTCGATGTGCCGGGTGCGCAGGGGGGGCGATCTGCTGGTAGGCGGGGGAGTTCCACCAGGCCCGTGCCTCGGCGAGGTCGGGGAAGGCGATCATCACGACTGAGCCGGGCCAGTTGCCCTCCTTTGTCTCGTGCTGTGTGCCGTGGACGAGGAAGCGGCCGCCGTAGGGCTCGAAGGTGGCGGTGATGCGCTCGATGTACTCGGCGATGTCGGGGTGCGGGGCGGCGTCGCGCAGGTGGGCTATGGCGTAGGCGGTCACTGCGGTGGTCCCTTCCGGCGGGTTCGGCTCGTGGGGGCGATCGTCGCAAGGAGGGGTGGCGGGAGTCGATTACCCGTCAGGTCATGGGGGCCGCCCGGCGGGGGTAGCAATCGCTTTCGGTCATCGTGGCCGATTTTCTTCTAGATGCGTGCGGCAGGCTGTGAGTTCCTCGTCGGTGCCGTGATCATCGGCATAGGTGACAGGGCTGTGGCCAGGCGCGGAAGGGTGTCAGGGTGCGTAGCTGATCACCTCCGTGACCAGGAGGTGAGGAAGCACCAAACTCAGGGGAAAAAGAATGCGTACCACTGTCCTGCGCCGTATATCTCTGGCGGGCATCGCCGCTGTCACCAGCTCGGCCCTGCTCGCCGCCGCGGCTCCCGCCGCCACGGCCGCCGACAGCACCCGCGCCGACGTGGCCCGCCAGGCCGCCACGGCCGAAGCGCCCGCGCCGGCGCTCACCGCGGAGCAGCGGAAGTTCATCGAGCAGGAGATGGGCGCCGAGGCCCTCGCCGAGATCACGAAGGCCATGGGCGGGTCGGCCTCCGCCACGAGGGGCCGCCAGACGCGCGCGTTCCCCATCGCGGCCGTCGCGATCGGCGCCGCCGCATGGTGCGCCCGGGGTGCGCTGGCCAGCATCCCCACGTCCGTGCTCAGCGACATCGCGGCCGGCAAGGCCTCCAGCAAGAAGGACTACGTCCGCAACGCCATCATCGGCTGCCTCGGCGGCGAGATCGGCGGCTGGGCCTGGAAGGTGCTGCCCAACTGGGTCAAGAACAAGGCCATCAACATGGTCATCGCCTTCATCATCAAGTACGTCCGCTAGGACAGGCCCCAGAGTCGCCGGGCACGACGAGATCCAGAGGTACCCATGGCCTACATGTTCATCTTCGGCTGTTTCTGCGCGCTGGGGCTCGCCAGCTTTCTGGCGGCCCGCGTCGGATACCGGGGTGAGGTCTGCAACCGGTCCCTCGGATACGACGTCCCGGCGGAGGTGAAGGCCGACCCGGCGCTCAGGAAGCGGGCCAACCACCTGGTGGCCTTCTGGTGCACCGGCGCCGCGGTGCTCAGCCTGGCGCCGCTCGTGCCGATCGGCAGCGTCGTCCTGAGCGGGGGCGGCAAGTCGGTCTCGACCTGGGGGCTGGCGGTCTTCGCGCTCTACGGCATGGTCGTGGTGATCGTGGGGGCGTACCCCTTCGAGAAGATCAAGCACCTCGCCGACGACTGAGACGACCGACCGCGAGGCCCTTCGCTGCAACCGGCGGTTCTCCGCCGGTTGCAGCGGATTCCGGCGGGGAAGCTCCTAGACTGACGCGGGCGGATTCCGGTCGGGCGGGCTCCGAGCGGAGTCCCGGGTGGCGAGGGGCGGTTGACGGTGCGTAAGGCGTGGATCGTGGCGGGTGCCTCCGTCGCGGCGGGGCTGAGCTTCGTGATGCTGCTCGTCGTCGGGGTCTTCGTCGTCGCGGGGAACCTCGTCAACGGGGTGAGCGGCGGGTCCAAGGCGCTGGCCAAGGGGGCGGTGCCGGCCGCGTACTCGGCGCTGGTGGAGAAGTGGGGCAATCTCTGCCCCGCCATCAACCCGGCGCTGCTCGCCGCCCAGCTGTACCAGGAGAGCGGGTTCAATCCGAAGGCGCAGAGCCCGGCGGCGGCGCAGGGGATAGCGCAGTTCATCCCGGGCACCTGGGCCACGCACGGCATCGACGGCGACGGGGACGGCGACCGGGACGTCTGGGACCCGAACGACGCGATCCCCTCGGCCGCCAAGTACGACTGCACGCTCGCCAAGTACGTGAAGGACGTGCCCGGCAACCCGACGCACAACATGCTCGCGTCCTACAACGCCGGGGCGTACGCGGTCATCAAGTACGGGGGAGTGCCGCCGTACAAGGAGACCCAGAACTACGTGAAGACGATCACGACGCTGGAGGAGAGCTTCGCCGCTCCCGTCGGCCGGGTGGATCCGTCCGAGCAGGCCGCCGGGGCCATCGACTTCGCGCAGAAGCAGCTCGGCAAGCTGTATCTGTGGGGCGGTGACGGCACCGCCGAGGACGGCGGGCGGTTCGACTGCTCCGGACTGACCAAGGCCGCCTACGAAAGTGTCGGGATCTCGCTCCCCCGGGTCGCCAACGACCAGTACAACGCGGGCCCGCACCCCTCCCGAGAGGAACTGCTGCCGGGGGACCTCGTGTTCTTCTCGGACGACCTCACGAACTCCCGGGCCATCCGGCATGTGGGGATTTATGTGGGCGGCGGGTACATGATCGACGCCCCGAGAACAGGTGCGGTGATCCGGTTCGACCGGATCGACACCCCTGACTACTTCGGCGCCACCCGCGTCACCGAAGATGGCGCGAAAGCGCTCCCCACGGCCGTGTAGACGCACCGTGAAGCCACCCCCTGAGCTGCGGCAACGTATCTCTCTTCGATAACGTCTGCGTGATCATTCCGTGGAGTGTGGAACGTATTGATGGGGACCGTGCGTTCCTGTTGACGTAGCCGAGCGCGGATCTACAACCACGGGGGTGGCAGAGCGGCGCACGCACAGGTGTGCCGAGAGAGACGACGAAGGGGCCGCAGCACCATGGCTGGACTCGCCGCATCCGGGTCGAACCCCGACGTCGAGCTGCTCTACGACATCAACGGCCTGGCCAAGGACGCACCGCACTGGTTCGACCGGGTCATGGAGTACGTCGGCGAGTACGGACTGCTGCTCGCCATGGTGCTGCTCGTGGTGTGGTGCTGGTGGACCGTGCGGCGCAGGGGCGGCGAGGACGCCGCCTCGTCCGTGGCCGCGCTGGTCTGGGCACCGCTCGCCGCGGGCATCGCCGTTCTCGTCAACGTGCCGATACGGGGCTTCGTGGAGCGGCCCCGGCCCTTCCTCGACCACCAGGGACTGGAAGTCCTGGTCTCCGGCAAGACCGACTACTCCTTCGTGAGCGACCACGCGACGATCACCATGGCGATGGGTGTCGGACTCTTCGTCGCCAACCGGAAGTTCGGGCTCGTCGGGATCGCGCTCGGGCTGCTCGAAGGGTTCTGCCGGGTCTACATGGGCGTGCACTACCCGACGGACGTCGTCGGCGGCTTCGCCCTCGGCACGGCCGTCACCCTGCTGCTGTCCCCGGTCGCCGCGGCCCTGCTGACACCGCTGATGAAGGCCATCGAGCGGTCGCCGCGGGTGGGTTGGCTCGTGCGGTCGCGGAAGGCTTCGTCGTACGACGGTCAGGGCGGCCTTGTTCCGCGCGCGCGGGAGGAGAAGTCGGCCGAGGAACGGGACCTCGCCGCCTGACCCAGGGGGCGAGGAGCAACTCCGGCTCGGCTGGCTCCGGTTCGGTTCGGCTCGGTTCGGCTGACTCCGTTCAGAGTGCCTGCGGGAACGTGAAGAAGCCCGTCGGGTCGTACTGCTTCTTCAGCTTCGCCAGGCGGGGCGCGGCGTCTCCGTAGTACGCCTTCCGCCAGTTCTTCAGGCTCGGGTCCGTGTAGTTCTGGTACGCCGCGCCCGACGCGTACGGCTTCATCGCGTCGTGGGCCGAGGTCAGCCAGGACCGGGCGGTGGCGCCGCCCGTGCCGGCCTGCCAGGCGGCGATGTACTGGGCCAGCATCCGCGAGCGGCGGTGGACGAAGGCCGTCGCGGTGGGGGAGACGCGGTTGACCGCGCCGCCGAGGGCGGTGAGGGCGATGCTGCCGGTGCCGCCGCGGACGCCCTGGATCTGCTTGAGCAGGGTCTGGACGCCGGCGGCCGGGAGCGAGCGGTCGAAGAAGTCCGACTTCGCCGCGTACGTCTCGCGGCGCAGGGCGCCCTGGGGGGAGCGGCCGGGGGTCGGGCCGGGGAGATGGCACTGGGCGTCGGTGGCGAAGGAGGAGCAGCCGGCGTACAGCTCCATCGACTCCTCGTACGAGCGGCGGCGCAGGGAGACGCTGGTCGCGGGGCCGGGGCCGCCGGGGGCGTTCGCGAGGCGGTCCACGGCGTTCTGGAGCTCGCGGTAGGTGCCGAGGGAGAACGCGGCGACGGAGACGGTCGGGGTGCCGCCGGCGGCGTTCCCGAGGTGGAACGACGACCAGATCTCGTCGGGCTGGGTGGGGCCCCACGCCTGCCAGGCCTTCAGGACCCTGGCGGCCTTCGACCACGGCCAGGACAGGTACGCGGTGACGGCCTGGGGGGCGGGGTGGGTCCTGAAGCGGAGCTCTGTCACCACGCCGAAGTTGCCGTTGCCGGCGCCGCGCAGGGCCCAGAAGAGGTCCTTGTTCTCGGTCGCGTTCGCCGTGAGCTGCTTGCCGTCCGCGGTGATCAGGGTGGCCTGGGTGAGGCTGTCGCAGGTCAGGCCGTAGGCCCGGGACACGACGCCGTGGCCGCCGCCGAGGGTGAGGCCGGAGACGCCGACGGTGGGGCAGGAGCCGGCGGGGATGGTGACGCCCTTCGCGGCGAGGGCCCGGTAGACGTCGATGAGTTTGGCGCCGGCGCCGATGACCGCGGTGGTGCCGGAGGCGCGGACGCGGTTGAGCTTGGAGACGTCGAGGATGAGGTGGTTGTTGCCGGAGGACCAGCCGGCGTAGGAGTGGCCGCCGTTGCGGATCGATACGGGGAGGCGGTGGGCGCGGGCGTAGGAGAGGGCGGTGCGGATGTCGTCGGGGTGGGCGACGTAGGCGACGGCGGCGGGTTTGAGGGTGTCGAAGCGGGTGTTGTAGAGCTGGCGGGCGGCCTTCCAGGCGGTGTCGCCGGGGCGGATGAGGGGGCCGTCGAGGGAGCGGGCGAGGGCGGACCAGGTGGTGGGGGCGGTGGTGGAGGTGGTGGCGGTGGTGCGGAGTGGGGGGTTGGCGGGGGGTGGTGTGGAGCGGGTGGGGGTGCCGGGGGTGGGGGCTGTGCCTGTGCCTGTGCCTGTGCAGGCTGCTGTTGCGGTTGCCGCGAGTGCGGCTGCGCCGCCGGCTATGAAGGTGCGCCGTTCCATGTCGCCTCCCGAGGGTTACGTGGAACGAGACGGGGTGGTGGGGGGTGGGGTTCCATGGTGCGGGCTTGTGGGGGTGGGTGCCGGGTTTGTTTCGCCCCCGCGGCCCCTACCCGTCCCGTCCCCAGGGGCTCCGCCCCTTCGACCCCGCCAGGGGGCTCTGCCCCCTGGACCCCCGTTCGGCCTGGACGGCCTCGTCCTCAAACGCCGGACGGGCTGGATGGATCGGCCTGCGTTTCTATGTGCCCGGCGGGCTGGATGGATCGGCCTGCGTTTCTATGTGCCCGTTGAGTGTTGTTCCGCGTCTGTGCGGGCCTGGCTTCGGGCTCTTCTGGCTGGGCCTCGCCAGCCGCAGGTGCATTGGGCTGTGCAGAAGGGGCCTCGGTCGGTGGTGGTGGTGTGGTGTTCGGAGGGGGCGGGCGGTCTGTCCTGGTGGGCCACGCCGACCACGTTACCGAGGCCGCTGACGCGTCGTTAACGGGGCGGACAGGGGGCCCGTGACGGAGGCAGGCGATGGCGGTGCGGCAGAACAGGCGGAGGGGGGCGGCCGTCGTCGCGGCGGGGCTCGTGGGGGTGGTCTGCGGGGGGTGCGGCGGGGGCGAGCGGGCTGAGTCCCCGGGCGGGGGAGACGTCGAAGCCGTGCGCGGTGCGGCGCAGCGGCTCTTGGATGCTCGTACGTCCAAGACCCGTACGTCGATGGAGATGGCGACCGGCGGGACCCGCGTGACCATTCGGGGCGAGGGGGTCTACGACTACCGCAAGCAGATGGGGCGGCTGCGGGTGCTGCTGCCGCAGGATCCGGCGGGGGAGACCGTCCACCGGCCCATCACGGAGTTGCTCGCGCCGGGGGCCCTGTACATGAAGAACCGGGGGGCCGGGGTGCCGGACGACAAGTGGGTGAGGGTGGAGACCGCTGGGCTTTCGGACGGGAATCTGGTCACGGGTGGGGTCACCGATCCCTTCGCAGCCGCCGAACTGCTGCGGGGGGCGCGGTCCGTGACCTTCGTCGGGGACGAGCAGCTGGCGGGGGTCGCCGTGCGGCACTACCGCGGTACCGCCGATCTGCGGCGGGCCGCCGAGAGCGCCTCGCCCGGTGGGCGGGACTCGCTCGCCGCGGCGGCGAAAGGGTTCGCCAGCAGCCAGGTGCCCTTCGACGTCTACCTCGACGAGCAGGGGCGGATCCGCAAGGTCCGGCACCGGTTCAGCTTCGTCAACGCGCAAGGCGGCGTGCGGGACAGCGTCGCGGTGGCGTCGACGACGCTGCTCTACGACTTCGGCGTCGCCGTCGACGTACGGCTGCCGGATCGTGAGGACATCTACGCCGGGAAGATCGCCGAATAAGGACTAGCCCTTCCGTGCCATGCGCGGTGCGTAGGCCGCTCCCTACTCTAGGAAGTCGGTGACGGCAGAGAAGAGGTGATGCACGTGGCTCCGGTCGGCGGTACGGCAGTTCAGGACCACGTGGCCCTCGCCGAGATCGAGCTGTGCGGAGACCTGATCATCGCGGCCTCGGCCGCCGAGGACCGGCTCAGCCTTGAGAGCATCGACGAGGTGCTGAAAGTGGACCAGGAGCGCGGGGACGCCTCCGGCGAGTGAGCCGGGGGCGCCCCTTTCGGCCCGCGGGCCGGGCTCAGGTGCGCAGCATGCGCGCGATCGCCTTCGTGGCCTCTTCCACCTTCGCGTCGATCTCGCCGCCGCCCTTCACGGCCGCGTCGGCGACGCAGTGGCGCAGGTGCTCCTCCAGGAGCTGGAGCGCGAAGGACTGGAGGGCCTTCGTGGAGGCCGAGACCTGAGTGAGTATGTCGATGCAGTAGACGTCCTCGTCGACCATCCGCTGCAGGCCGCGGATCTGGCCCTCGATGCGGCGCAGGCGCTTGAGGTGCTCGTCCTTCTGGTGGTGGTAGCCGTGCGTGGCGTGCTCGTTCTCGTGCCCGTTTCCGTGCTCGGGCGCGAGCTCGGAGGGCGCCGTGGCGCCGGCCTCGGTCGTCGTCATTGCGTCCTCCAGATGCATACCCCTACTGGGTATATCGTACCGAACTTTGCCGGGTATAGGGCCTGTGGCCGATGCCATCGAAGCCCTTTGGCGGCGGCTGGACTGGACCACCGGGCCGCCCCCGTGCTGAACACTCTGCCTGATGGGCGACACTGGGGGACGGCCCATTAGCCGTGGCCGGATGATGCGCCTAGCATCAGCCTGACCGAAACCGAAGCACCCCGAGGACCCCACGTGCGCTTTCGTCTGACCCCCAGGGAGACGAGCTTCTACGACATGTTCGCCGCGTCCGCGGACAACATCGTCACGGGCTCGAAGCTCCTCATGGAACTGCTCGGGGCGGACACCTCCGCCCGGGCCGAGATCGCAGAGCGTATGCGGGCCGCGGAACACGCAGGTGACGACGCCACGCACGCGATCTTCCACCAGTTGAACTCCTCGTTCATCACGCCGTTCGACCGCGAGGACATCTACTCCCTCGCGTCGTCCCTCGACGACATCATGGACTTCATGGAGGAGGCCGTCGACCTGGTCGTCCTCTACAACGTCGAGGAACTCCCCAAGGGCGTCGAGCAGCAGATCGAGGTGCTGGCGCGGGCGGCGGAGCTGACCGCCGAGGCCATGCCGAACCTGCGGACCATGGACAACCTGACCGAGTACTGGATCGAGGTCAACCGGCTGGAGAACCAGGCGGACCAGATCCACCGCAAGCTGCTCGCCCATCTCTTCAACGGCAAGTACGACGCCATCGAGGTGCTGAAGCTCAAGCAGATCGTGGATGTGCTGGAGGAGGCCGCCGACGCCTTCGAGCACGTGGCCAACACGGTGGAGACCATCGCGGTCAAGGAGTCCTGAACCGTCCATGGACACCTTCGCTCTGGTCGTGACCATCGGGGTCGCGCTCTTCTTCACGTACACGAACGGCTTCCACGACTCGGCCAACGCCATCGCCACGTCGGTGTCCACCCGGGCGCTGACACCGCGGGCCGCGCTGCTCATGGCCGCCGTGATGAACCTCGGTGGCGCCTTCCTGGGGTCCGGCGTCGCCAAGACCGTCAGCGAGGGGCTGATCCAGACGCCCGAGGGGTCCAAGGGGATGGGCATCCTCTTCGCGGCCCTGATCGGCGCGATCACCTGGAACCTCATCACCTGGTACTTCGGGCTGCCCTCGTCCTCGTCCCATGCCCTGTTCGGCGGCATGGTGGGGGCCGCGCTGGCCGGCGGCACCACCGTGTACTGGCACGGGGTGCTGGAGAAGATCGTCATCCCGATGTTCATCTCGCCGCTGGTGGGGCTCGGGGTCGGCTATCTGGTCATGACCGGGATCATGTGGATCTTCCGGCGGGCCAACCCGCACAAGGCCAAGCGCGGGTTCCGGATCGCGCAGACGGTGTCGGCGGCCGGCATGGCGCTCGGCCACGGTCTGCAGGACGCGCAGAAGACCATGGGCATCGTGGTGATGGCGCTGGTCATCGCCGATGTCGAGGACTACGGCGATCCGATCCCGGTATGGGTGAAGATCGCCTGTGCGGTGACGCTGTCGCTGGGCACCTACGCCGGCGGCTGGCGGATCATGCGGACGCTGGGGCGGAAGATCATCGAGCTGGATCCGCCGCAGGGGTTCGCCGCGGAGGCCACCGGCGCGTCGATCATGTTCACCACGGCGTACCTGTTCACGGCGCCGGTCTCGACCACCCATGTGATCACCTCGGCGATCATGGGCGTGGGCGCCACCAAGCGGGTCAACGCCGTGCGGTGGGGCGTCGCCAAGAACATCATCCTCGGCTGGTTCATCACCATGCCGGCGGCGGCCACGGTCGCGGCCGCCTCGTTCGGGATCGTGCACCTCGCCTTCCTGTGAGGTCACGCAGGACAGACGAGTGGGCCCGCCCCCCGGGAGCCAGGGGGCGGGCCCTTTCCGTCCTCGCGGTGGCACCGCCATGCAGCACCGCGAGGGGATCGGGGAGGCTCAGCCGAAGCGGCCCGAGATGTAGTCCTCCGTCGCCTGGACCGACGGGTTGGAGAAGATGCGCTCCGTCTCGTCGATCTCGATGAGCTTGCCGGGCTGGCCGACCGCCGAGAGGTTGAAGAAGGCGGTGCGGTCCGAGACACGGGCCGCCTGCTGCATGTTGTGCGTCACGATGACGATCGTGAAGCGCTCCTTCAGCTCGCCGATCAGATCCTCGATGGCGAGGGTGGAGATCGGGTCGAGGGCCGAGCAGGGCTCGTCCATGAGCAGGACGTTCGGCTCGACCGCGATGGCGCGGGCGATGCACAGACGCTGCTGCTGACCACCGGACAGGCCGGAGCCGGGCTTGTTCAGCCGGTCCTTGACCTCGTTCCAGAGGTTGGCGCCCTTGAGCGACTTCTCGACGATGTCGCTGAGCTCGCTCTTCTTGTAGTTGCCGTTCAGGCGCAGGCCCGCGGCCACGTTGTCGAAGATCGACATCGTGGGGAAGGGGTTCGGGCGCTGGAAGACCATGCCCACCTCGCGGCGGACCGTCACCGGGTCGACGCCGGCGCCGTACAGGTCCTCGTTGTCCAGCATCACCTTGCCCTCGACACGGCCGCCGGGGGTGACCTCGTGCATGCGGTTCAGGGTGCGCAGGAACGTCGACTTGCCGCAGCCGGAGGGGCCGATGAAGGCCGTCACCGAGCGGGGCTCGACGGTCATCGAGATGTCGTCGATCGCCTTGTGGGAGCCGTAGTAGGCGGTCAGTCCGCTTACGTCGATTCGCTTGGCCATGATTAGTACTTCACTTCCAGATCAGTCGGTCGCTGTATGGCCGCGTCAGCGACCGGTCTTCGGGGCCTTCCAGCGGGCGATGCCGCGGGCCACCAGGTTCAGGATCATCACGAAGGCGATCAGCGTCAGGGACGCCGCCCAGGCTCGGTCGTACGCGGCGGGCGAGCCGGCGCTCTGCGAGTACTGCTGGTAGATGTACAGCGGCAGCGACGCCTGCGGTCCGTCGAACGGGTTGTTGTTGATGAACGAGTTGCCGAACACCAGCAGCAGGACCGGAGCGGTCTCGCCGGCGATGCGGGCCACTGCCAGCATGACACCCGTGGTGATGCCGCCGATCGCGGTCGGCAGGACCACCTTCATAATGGTGCGCCACTTCGGGACACCGAGGGCCAGGGAGGCTTCCCGCAGCTCGTTCGGGACGAGCTTCAGCATCTCCTCCGTGGAGCGGACGACCACCGGCATCATCAGGATCGCCAGGGCGAGCGCGCCGGCGAAGCCGGAGAAGCCCATGTCCAGGATGAGCAGCAGGCTGAGGATGAACAGACCGGCCACGATGGACGGGATGCCCGTCATCACGTCGACGAAGAAGGTGACGGCCTTGGCGAGGGCGCCGCGCCCGTACTCCACCAGGTAGATCGCGGTGAGCACGCCGACCGGCGCGGCGATCAGGGTGGCGATGCCGACCTGCTCCAGGGTGCCGATGATGGCGTGGTAGATGCCGCCGCCCGCCTCGGAGTCGGCGGTCAGGCCCATGGAGTGGGTCAGGAAGTAGATGTCGAGGACCTTCACACCGCGCGAGACGGTCGTCCACACCAGGGAGACGAGCGGGACCACGGCGAGCAGGAAGGCGACCCAGACGAGCGAGGTGGCGATCCGGTCCTTGGCCTGGCGGCGTCCCTCGACGCGGGTGGTGAAGACGTACGTACCGAGCAGGAACAGCAGCGCGGCGATCAGGCCCCACTGGATCCGGCTCTCGATCCCGGCGGCGAGGCTGCCGCCGACGGAGACCGCGAGGGAGCCGGCGGCGATGGCCCAGGGGGACCACTTCGGCAGCCGGGCGCCCTGGAGGGAGCTGGGGTGCTGGACTGCGGTGCTCATGCGTTGGCCCCCGAGTACTCCTTGCGGCGGGCGATGATCGCTCGGGCCGCGCCGTTGACCAGCAGGGTGATGACGAACAGGACCAGACCGGAGGCGATGAGCGCGTCCCGGCCGAACTCGGTCGCCTCGCCGAACTTGCTGGCGATGTTCTGGGCGAAGGTGCCGCCGCCCGGGTTGAGCAGGCTGCCGTGGATCAGGAAGTCCGGCGACAGGACGGTGGCGACGGCCATCGTCTCGCCGAGCGCGCGGCCGAGGCCGAGCATCGAGGCGGAGATCACGCCGGAGCGGCCGAAGGGCAGCACCGACATGCGGATGACCTCCCAGCGCGTGGCGCCGAGGGCCAGGGCCGCCTCCTCGTGCATTTGCGGGACCTGGCCGAAGACCTCGCGGCTCACGTTGGTGACGATCGGCAGGATCATGATCGCGAGCAGGATGCCGACGGTGAGCATCGAGCGGGCGGCGCCGCCGTCCCAGTCGAAGATGCCGGTCCAGCCGAAGTAGTCGTTGAGCCAGCCGAAGAGGCCGTCCATGTACGGAACGAGGATCAGGGCGCCCCACAGGCCGTACACGATGGACGGTACGGCGGCGAGCAGGTCGATGACGTAGGCGATCGGGCCGCTCAGCCTGCGCGGGGCGTAGTGCGTGAGGAACAGCGCGATGGCGACGGCGACCGGGACGGCGATGACCATGGCGATGATCGAGGAGACGACGGTGCCGTAGGCCAGGACCGCGATGCCGAAGACCGGGGGCTGGGAGCTGGTGTTCCACTCGAAGGTGGTGAGGAAGTTGCCCTCGTTGTCGCTGATGGCGATGGCGGCGCGCCAGGTCAGGAAGACCGCGATCGCGGCCATGATCGCCAGCAGGAAGATGCCGGAGCCGCGGGACAGGGCGAGGAAGACGCGGTCGCCGGGGCGGGTGGCGCCGCGGGCCGTGCGCTTGCGCTCGGTCACCGTCGGCTGGGGTGCGGGGGGTGGTGCGTCGGTTATCTGCGAAGTGGTGTTCATCGGGTTCTCCGGTCTGCGGAGTCGCACGCGGGGCGCGGCTCCTGGCGGCGGTGCACCGGACGGTGCGGTCCGGTCCCGTGCGGGGACCGGACCGCACACTCAGGTCAGCTCAGGTTGGAGATGGTCTCGCGGACCTTGGTGATGATCTCGTCGGGCATCGGGGCGTAGTCGTTGTCGGCCAGGACCTTCTGGCCGTCCTCGCTCGCGATGTAGTTCAGGAACGCCTTGGTGGCGGGCAGGGTCTCCGCCTTGTTGCCCTTGTCGCAGACGATCTCGTACGTGACCAGGGTGATCGGGTAGGCGCCTTCGGCCTTGGTGGCGTAGTCCAGCTCCAGGGCGAGGTCCGTGCCCGTGCCGACGACCTTCGCGGCGGCGATGGCCTTGGTGGCGTTCTCGACGGTGGCCGCGACCGGCTCGCCGGCGCCCGTGTCGATGGAGGCGGCCTTGATGCCGTCCTTGGCGTAGGACAGCTCCATGTAGCTGATGGCGCCGGAGGTCTGCTTGACCTGCTGGGCGACGCCGGAGGACTGCGCGGCGGACTGGCCGCCCTTGGCCTGCCAGGCCTTGCCGGGCTCGTACTTCCAGTCGTCGGGGGCCGCGGCGGCCAGGTACTTGGTGAAGTTGTCCGTGGTGCCGGACTCGTCCGAGCGGTGGAAGGCCTGGATCTTCAGGTCGGGCAGCTCGGCCTCGGGGTTGAGCTTCTTGATCGCCGCGTCGTTCCAGTTGGTGATCTTGCTGTCGAAGATCTCGGCGAGGGTCTTGGCGTCCAGGACCAGGTTGTCGACACCCGGGACGTTGTAACCCACGGCGACCGGGCCGCCGACCATCGGCAGGTCGATGCCCTGGCCGCCGGAGCAGATCTTCTTGGAGGCTTCCACCTCTTCGGGCTTCAGGGCGGAGTCGGAGCCGGCGAAGGCGACCGTGCCCTGGGTGAACGCGGTGATGCCGGCGCCGGAGCCGCCGCCCTTGTAGTTGATCTGGACGCCACAGGCCTGGGTGAACTGCTTGACCCAGAGGTCGATCGCGTTCTTCTGCGCGGAGGAGCCGTCGGCGAGCAGCTGACCCTTGGCGTCGTCGCACTTGATGTTGCCGGCGGCGGCGGTCGCGGAGGACGTGCTGTCACCGCCGTTGCCCGTGTCATCGGAGCCGCACGCCGTGAGGGCCAGGGCGCCGGAGACGGCGAGAGCACCGAGGGTGAGGGCCCGCCGGTTCATGCGCTGAAGCTTCACTTGAGGGAGTTCCTTCCAGGAGCCGCCGTCCTGAATTCGGCGGCGTGCGAGGACTGAGGGATGCGGACGCGTCTTGCGGAGCGCGCGCCACACCGCGTAAGGCCGAAATTAGGCAGATCAGGTGAAGGCGCCGATGGCCGTAAATGAACGCGGGGTGAACCCCTGTGGACGGTGCGGTGAGGTCACGGAACGCTTACGTCGAGGACACGGAGTGATTCCGGCCGGTGTCCGGTTCTTCTGTTTTGTCGGCTGTTTTGTCGGCACTTTATGCAGTCGGGTGACCGTGCACCAGCTCATCCACCAGGATCCGGTCGCGGGGCTGCGTGAGGCGGTGCCGGGCGGCGTCGGGGCGCAGCCAGAGGATCCGGTCCACCTCGGTGTTCGGGGTGAAGCCGCCCGAGACGGCCTCGGCCGCCCAGTAGCGGACCTGCTTGGGGCGGCCGTTCGCCAGGTAGTGGAGGGTGGACAGCTCGGCGCCGGGGGCGGCGCGGTGGCCCGTCTCCTCCTCGACCTCGCGCAGGGCTCCGGCCAGGGGGTCCTCGCCGTGCTTGAGCTTGCCCTTGGGATGCGACCAGTCGCCGTACTTCGGCCGGTGGACGAGGCAGATCTCCAGCTCGCCGTCGACCGGGGAGCGACGCCACAGGACGCAGCCGGCCGCCTGCACGACGGTGTCGTCGGTGGTGCTGCCGGTGGTGTTGTCCGTGGTGCTGCCGGTGGTGTCTTCGGTGGTGTTGTCCGAGGTGTTGCCGGTGGTGCTGTCGGTGGTGCTGTCCGTGGTGTCGTCGGTCTGGGGCACCGGGGGTTCACCGCCTCCTCGCCGGGGGCTTCAGGATGTGCCGACCGTCTGCTTCTGCCAGGAACGCTGGAACGCGAAACGTGCCGCCTCCACCTCGTGGCGCTGGTCGGCGTGGAGCACGCCGAGGGCGTACGCCGTCGCGGGGGCGATGCGCGGGGTGCGGGCCGCCGAGGCCGCGGCGGCGGCTGCCTCCGAGGCGTCCCGGTGCAGGTCGAGGGCCTGGCTCGCGGAGAGCAGCGATACGTCCACGGCGTCCTCGCCGTGCAGGACCTCGCGGGCGTAGCGGTGCAGGCGCAGGAGCAGGCGGACCTGGTGCCAGGGGGCGTCCTGGGGGTGCGGGGCCGGGTCCGGGGACAGGCCGTGGATCAGGGCCTCCGCGTTGTAGGGGTGGCCGGCGGTGAGGAGGGGGAGCGCGGCGACGGCGTCGGTGAGGCGTTCCTCCGCCGCGGTGGCGAGGGGGTGCAGGGCGGTGGTGGGGGCGGCGCGGGTGAGGGGGACCTCGCTGGCGAGTACGGCGATGCTGTCGGCCACCGCGTGGAAGCGGGAGGAGCCGAGGGCCTGGAGGGCGCTGCTGTGGGCCCGGGTGCGGGCGAGGGTGAGCTGGCGGTCCAGGAGGGCGCCGGCCTTGGCCGCGCCCACGGTGAGGTTGGCGCGTTCTGCGGGGGGCGGGGCGTTGAGCGGAGCTTCCTTGGCGCCGTTGGCCGTGGTGGGCGTCGGGTGGGACTGGGGGCCGGCGGTGCCGGGTTCCGCTGTGCCCACCCGTTCCGCCCCAGCGGAACGACCGCCCACAGCTGCGCCTGTCGATTGTGCGGGGAACGCCGTCGCTCCCGACAGGCGGTGCAGGGCCGTCAGGAGGCGGTCCAGGCGGGCCGCGTAGGCGTGTTCCAGGGCCAGGGTGCCGGAGAGCCAGGCCAGTTCGGGGCGCATGCGTTCGGACCAGTCGACGTCCAGCAGGGGGCGGAACGTGTGCAGGCTGCCGCTGATGCGGCGGGCCGAGCGGCGCAGGGCGCGGGCCGCGTCGACGGACTCGTCCGCGCCGTGCTCCCCGGCACGGGACCTCGCCCGGCCGGGGTCGGCGCCGCCGGTCTCCCGGTGCAGCCGCAGGGCTCGAAGGAACTCCATGGCCTGGGTGCGCAGGTAGCCCGCGAGGGCGTCGCCGGTCACCTGCGCGGCCGTGGGGTCCGTCGGGTCAAGGTGTTGCTGTGCCACGCCGGCGCCTCCGGGCGTCTATGAGCATCTCCTGGACGTTCCGCAGGGGCTGGCCTTCGGCGTCGGTCGCGTGCCGGGTCCATTCGCCGTCCGGGCCGAGGTGCCAGGAGGCGGTGGTGTCGGACATGCCGGTCTCCAGCAACCGGTTGAGGGCCGCCCGGTGGGCCGGGTCGGTGACCCTGACCAGTGCCTCGATGCGGCGGTCGAGGTTGCGGTGCATCATGTCGGCGCTGCCGATCCACACCTCGGGCTCGCCGCCGTTGCCGAAGGCGAAGACCCGGGAGTGTTCGAGGAAGCGGCCGAGGATCGAGCGGACCCGGATGTTCTCCGACAGGCCCGCCACGCCCGGGCGCACGGCGCAGATGCCGCGCACCCAGACGTCGACCGGCACGCCCGCCTGGGATGCCCGGTACAGGGCGTCGATGATCGCCTCGTCGACCATCGAGTTGACCTTGATGCGGATGAACGCGGGGCGGCCCGCACGGTGGTGCTGGACCTCCTTGTTGATCCGCGAGATCAGGCCGTCCCGCAGGGACTTGGGGGCGACGAGGAGACGGCGGTAGGTCTCCCGGCGCGAGTAGCCCGACAGGCGGTTGAAGAGGTCCGAGAGGTCGGCGCCCACCTGCGGATCCGTCGTCAGCAGGCCCAGGTCCTCGTAGAGCCGTGCCGTCTTGGGGTGGTAGTTGCCCGTGCCGACGTGGCTGTAGCGCCGTAGCGTGTCGCCCTCCTGGCGGACCACCAGGGACAGCTTGCAGTGGGTCTTCAGGCCGACCAGGCCGTAGACCACATGGCAGCCCGCCTCCTCCAGCTTGCGCGCCCACTTGATGTTGGCGTGCTCGTCGAAGCGGGCCTTGATCTCGACCAGGACGAGGACCTGCTTGCCGGCCTCGGCGGCGTCGATGAGGGCGTTGACTATCGGGGAGTCGCCCGAAGTGCGGTACAGGGTCTGCTTGATGGCGAGGACGTCGGGGTCCTCGGCCGCCTGCTCCAGGAACGCCTGCACGGAGGTGGAGAAGGAGTCGTACGGGTGGTGCAGCAGGACGTCCCGGCTGCGCAGGGCCGCGAAGATGTCGGGCGGGGACGCCGACTCGACCTCGGCGAGGTCGCGGTGGGTGCCGGCGACGAACTTCGGGTACTTCAGCTCGGGCCGGTCCAGAGAGGCGATGCGGAACAGGCCGGTGAGGTCCAGAGGGCCGGGCAGCGGGTAGACCTCGGCCTCGGTGATCTTCAGTTCGCGTACGAGCAGGTCGAGGACCTCGCGGTCGATGGACTCCTCGACCTCCAGGCGCACCGGCGGCCCGAAGCGGCGCCGCATGAGTTCCTTCTCCAGGGCCTGGAGGAGGTTCTCGGCGTCGTCCTCCTCGACCTCCAGGTCCTCGTTGCGGGTGATGCGGAAGGCGTGGTGCTCCAGCACCTCCATGCCCGGGAACAGCTCTTCCAGGTGGGCGGCGATGACGTCCTCGATGGGGACGTAGCGGCCGGGGCTGGACTCCAGGAAGCGGGAGAGCAGCGGCGGCACCTTGACGCGCGCGAAGTGGCGGTGGCCGCTGACCGGGTTGCGTACGACGACGGCCAGGTTCAGGGAGAGGCCGGAGATGTACGGGAAGGGGTGGGCCGGGTCGACCGCAAGCGGGGTGAGGACCGGGAAGATCTGGTGCCGGAAGAGGGTGAACAGGCGGGCCTGTTCCTTCTCCGTCAGTTCGTTCCAGCGGACCAGGTGGATGTCCTCCTCCGCGAGCGCGGGGGCGACGTCCTCGTGGAAGCAGGCGGCGTGCCGGGCCATCAGCTCGCGCGAGCGGGCCCAGATCATCTCCAGCACCTGGGTCGGCTGGAGGCCGGAGGCGGAGCGGGTGGCGACGCCGGTGGCGATACGGCGCTTGAGGCCGGCCACCCGGACCATGAAGAACTCGTCCAGGTTGCTGGCGAAGATCGCCAGGAAGTTGGCCCGCTCCAGCAGCGGGGTCGTCGGGTCCTCGGCGAGTTCGAGGACCCGCTCGTTGAACGCCAGCCAGCTGCGCTCGCGGTCCAGGAAGCGGCCCTGGGGCAGCGGTTGCCCGTCGGTCGGCGCCTCCTCGTAGGCATCGAGGTCGGCGTCGATGTCGGGTTCCAGGTCGGAAACCGAACCGGCCACCGTGCGCGAGCGGTGCGCGGCTATGGAGCCCACGGAGGGCTGGGCGTGCTGGACCGGTGCCTGGGCGTTGGGCTGGCTCATGGCCCCATTCTTCCGCGCTCCCGGCGATACGGGCGCGTCGGACGACGCGGGTGGGAGCACGGCGGCGAGGCGTCGGGCGTCCCCGTTCCCCGCGGTCCCCTCCGGGGTCGGCGAAGGCTCTGGCACGGCGGGCTTCATTGGCCGAGCGTCGCAAGGTCGTCTGAACCCGCGGTTACGGAGACATGGCGTGCGGGATATCGCGGGGCGGCTCCCGGGTCACGTACCCGGGTTCGGCGTCGAATGCGCGGCTGCTCCCGGGGCACCGGACGCCCCTCCCCCCGTAGGAGGGGCGTGCGGTGGGCTCAGCGGGTGCGGCGGCGCAGGAGCCAGAAGGCGGCCGCGACGGACGCGGCCGTGAGGGTGAGGAGGATGCCGCTCTCCACGTACTGGAGGGGCCAGAAGTGGGATTGCGGGTGCAGGGTCACCTCGGTCGGGGTGCTGGATACCTGGAAGGCGGAGCGGGGGAGTTCCGCTGTCCTGGGGCGGGTGAGGGCGGGCCACAGGTCCTCGCGGCGGGCCTGCAGCACGTTGTAGAGGACGAGTGCGGCGACGAAGGCCGTCCCGGCGGCGGGCAGGGCCCGGCCGAGGAGCATTCCGGCGAGCGCGCCGAGGGCGAGGCCGGTCAGGGCGTAGGCGACGGCGGTGGGGCCGGTGCCGATGTAGACGTCCGGGTGGTACCAGTCCCCGACCAGGTTCGGGTTGTCCTCCCCGCGGGCCCAGACGTTGAGCAGCACGGCGGTGCCGGTGCCCACGGCGATCAGGGCGGCCGGGACGGCGAGCTTGGCGGCCAGCCAGCGCACCGGGGTGACCGACTGCGTCCAGGCGAGCCGTGCGGTGCCGTTCTCCAGTTCGCGGCCGATGAGCGCGGCGCCCGCCCAGGCGGCGACCGGGAACATGACGTAGGAGAGGAGGCCGGTGATCAGGGCGAGGCCGTGGGAGTACGTCTCGTCGGCGGTGATCGCCTCGACCGAGGCGCAGGAGGGCAGGCGGTCGGTGGCCGGGGTGGCGCAGGCGCTGTTGCCCCGCTCGGCCTCGTCGGCGATGGCGGCCATCCAGACCAGGTACGCGGTCGCGGCGGCCAGCGCCAGGCCCCACAGCACCAGCGCGGCCCGGTGCAGCCGCAGCACGGCCCAGAGCAGGCCCGTGGGGCGGGGTGCGGGGCGTACGGCGGTGGCGGTCGCGGCGGTGACGGCGGTCATGCGGTGGCTCCGGTGCGGCGGTTGAGCAGCCAGAACGAGGCCGCGACGGCGACGGCCGCGACGGCGAGGACGACGCCGGTCTCCATGAGCTGGAGGGGCCAGAAGTGGGCGGGCGGGTGGTAGTCGACGTAGAAGCCGGTGATGTCGCGGTCGCTGAGGCAGCGGGGTTCGCCCACGCAGTCCGGGACCGGGACCCGGGCGCCGGTGGAGGTGAGGGCGCCGTCGCCGGTGACCGTGCCGAGGGCGCCGGAGTAGTCGTGGTTGATGTAGTAGTCGTTACTGAGGTGCGCGGTCTTGACCGGCCACAGGTGCGGGCGCAGGTCCATGAGCTGGATCAGGAGGACCAGCACGACCGTGGCCGCGACGCCGAGCGCGGCCAGTGCGCGCGGCAGGAGGAGACCGACCAGGGCGCCGACGGCGAGGCCGAGCAGGGCGTAGGCGGTGGCGAGGGTGCCGTTGGCCGCGAAGACGGCGTCGTTGTGCCACATGCGCAAGCCGAAGGTCCGGTGCAGCTCGCCGCCCGTGGTCCACACCAGACGGTGCAGCAGGGTGAGCGTGAGCATGCCTACGGCGATCAGGGCGGCCGGCACGGCGAGCTTGGCGGCCAGCCAGCGCGCCGGGCTCACGGACTGCGTCCAGGCCAGCCGTGCGGTGCCGGTCTCCAGTTCGCGGGCGATGAGCGCGCCGCCGGCCCAGGCGGCGGCCAGCAGGGGCACGAGGCTCATCAGGCTGCCGGTCGTGCCGAGGACCAGGTCGTAGCGGCTCATGGCGGGACCGGTGTAGTCGCAGGAGCGGCCGGGGCTGTCGGAGCCGCACCGCATCTGCCGGTACTCCTCCCAGGCGGCGTCCGCACCCGGCCCGTACACCCACAGCAGCGCTCCGCCGGCGAGGGCCATCAGCATCAGCCAGAACCACAGGGCCGAGCGGTGGATCCGCAGCATCGCCCAGAGCAGGCCCCCGGGGCGGGGCGCGGTGCGGGTGGCGGGGGCCTCCACGGTGACGGTCGTGGTCATGCGGCGGCCTCCTCGGCGGAGTCCAGGTGGAGTGCCGGGGCGTCGGGGGAGCGCAGGTGGGCCAGGACGAGCTCCTCCAGGGTCGGCTCGGTGGGCTGCCAGGAGGGGCCGACGGGGCCCTGGGGGCGGATCAGCGCGGTGCGCTGGCGGCCGGTGGTGCGGGACTCGACGACGGTGTGCGGTGGGTCGAGGGGGTCCTCGGCCCGGCCGGTGACCAGGGTGTGCGCGGCGAGCAGGTCCTCCAGCGGCCCGGAGAGGCGGGCGCGGCCGGCGCCGAGCAGCAGCAGGTGGTCGCAGGAGCCCTCCAGCTCCGGTACGACGTGCGAGGACATGACAACGGTGGTGCCGTGGTCCGCGGCGTCCGCCATGAGGGTGCCGGTGAGCTGGTGCCGGGCCAGCGGGTCGAGGTCGGCCATCGGCTCGTCCAGAAGCAGCAGCTCGGGGCGCTTGCCGAGGGCGAGGGCCAGGGCGACCCGGGTGCGCTGGCCGCCGGAGAGGGTGCGGATCTTGGCGTCGGGGTCGAGGTCGCCGTCGGCGACGATCCGCCGGGCGGTGGCGGCGTCCCAGCGCCGGAGGTTGAGCTCCTGGCCCAGGCGCAGGGTGTCGGCGACGGTGAGCTGGGGGTGCAGGGGCTTGTCCTGGGCGACGTAGGCGAGACGTTCGCGGGCCGCCGCGGGGGTGGTGCCGAGCACGGAGACGGTGCCTTCGGTGGGCCGGAGCAGTCCGGCGGCGAGGGCGAGGAGGGTGGACTTGCCGGCGCCGTTGGGGCCGACGACGGCGCAGATGCCTCCGGCCGGGAGCCGGAAGTCGAGCTGTGCGAGGCCGTTGGTGTGCCGCGGCGCTTTTGCGGTCGCTCGCGCAGTTCCGCGCGCCCCTGTGGGGCGCCGCCACGCGCCGAACGTCCTACTCAGTCCCGTTGCCTCGATGGCGATGTCCGTCATGCCTTGTCCCCCTTGAAGTGCTCGTCCAGTACGGCGGTGAAGAGCGCCGCCACGTCGTCGTGTTCCAGGCCCGCCGCCCGGGCCCGCTCCGCCCAGTCCGTCAGTTCCGCGCGCAGCGGGGAGTCGGCGGGCGCGGTGCTCAGGGACTTCCGTACGAAGGTGCCGAGGCCGCGGCGGGGCTCGACCAGCCCCTCGCGCTCCAGCTCGCGGTAGGCCTTCAGGACGGTGTTCGGATTGATGGCGGTGGCCTCCACGACCTCGCGGGCCGTGGGGAGCTTGTCGCCGGGTGCGAGCAGGCCCAGGCGCAGGGCCTGCTTGGTCTGCTGAACGATCTGGAGATAGGTGGCGACGCCGCTGCGCCGGTCGATGCGGTATTCGACCACTCGCTTCCACCACCCTTTCACTAAATAAGTAGTGAAAGGGTGGTGGAAGCTGATGCGAAAGTCAAGGCGTGGAGTGTGAACCGATCGACCGGCCTCGTCCGATGAGGTGATGTGAGCGAAACGAGAAGCGACGGCGACCTGCTGCGAGCCATCGCGGCGGACAGGGACCGGCGCGCCTTCGAGGAGCTGTACCGGCGGTTCGCGCCCTGGCTGACCGCGCGACTGCGGGGCCGGTGCGCCGACGCCGGGATCGTCGACGACGTCGTGCAGGAGACGTTCCTCGCCGTGTGGCGGGGGACCGCCCGCTACCGGGAGGACGGGTACTCCGGCGATGCAGCCGGGTGGCTGTGGCGGATCGGCTCGCGCCGGCTGGTCGACGCGCTGCGCGGCGACGGGGCGCGGGGACGGCTGCGGCAGGCGCTGGCGCGGCTGCGGCACCGGGAGGAGGCGTCGGCGGAGGACCGCGTGCTCGCGGGGGTTGAGCACGGGGACCTCGCCGGCGCCCTCATAAGGCTCTCGCCCGAGCTGCGCGCGGTGCTCCAGGCCACGGTCATCGACGGGCTGACCACCCGCGAGGCGGCCGTCGTCCTGGGCATCCCGCCGGGGACGGTCAAGACGCGGGCCATGCGGGCCCGCAAGCAACTGCGGGAGGCACTGGCATGACCTGGCACCTGGACGAAGACGACGTACGGGCCTACGCACAGGGCGAGCTGACACCCCCGCTGCTGTGGTCCGCCGACACCCACCTCGCCGCCTGCGCCGCCTGCCGTGCCGTGCTCGCCGAGGCGGCCGACCCCGGCGCGCTCGACGCGGGCTGGGAACGGCTGGACGCCGAACTGGACGCGCCCCGGCCGGGGTTCCTGGAGGCGCTGCTCATGCGGCTCGGCGTCGCCGACCACACCGCGCGGCTGCTCGCGGCGACGCCCGTGCTGCGCCGCTCCTGGCTGGCGTCGGTGGTCCTCCTGCTGCTGACGACCGTCGGCGTGGTGTACTCGGCCGACTCGCCCACCCTGTTCCTCGCCCTCGCACCGATGCTGCCGCTGGCCGGCGTCGCGCTGAGCTACGGACCCGCGCTGGATCCGACGTACGAGATGGCGGTCGTCAGTCCCGTGCACGGATTCCGGCTGCTGATGATCCGTACGCTCGCCGTGCTCGTCGCCGGACTCGGCCTCAACGGCCTGGCCACGCTCGCCCTGCCCGCCTACGGCCTGCGCGCCCTCGCCTGGCTGCTGCCCGCGCTCGCCCTGACCGCGGCCTCCCTCGCGCTGACCGCACGGCTCGGGCCGGTCCTGGCGCCCCTGCTGGTCGGCGGCGCGTGGCTGGCACTGCTGGTGAGCGCCGAGGCCGCCAAGTCGGGCACCGACAGCCAGCTCGCGCCGTTCACCGCCGCCGGACAGGGCGTGTCCGCCGCCGTGGCCGCCCTCGCCGTCGGCCTCCTCTTCCTCGTACGTGACCGATTCGACGTCTTCCACAGGAGCGCCGTATGACTCCCACCGTCTCCGCCTCGGGCCTCGCCCTCCACTACGGTTCCACCCGCGCCCTCGACGACGTCTCGCTGCGGCTGACGCCGGGCGTCACCGGGCTGATCGGGCCCAACGGCGCCGGAAAGACCACCCTGTTGCGGGTGCTCGCCACCGCCGTGCCCGCCCAGCACGGGGCGTTCACGGTCCTCGGGCACGATCCGGGCACCGCCCGCGGCCGGCAGGAGGTCCGGCGGATGCTCGGTTACCTGCCGCAGGCGCCCGGCTTCCACCCGGACTTCACCGCCTTCGAGTTCGTCGACTACGTGGCCATCCTCAAGGAGCTCACCGACCGCGCCGCCCGCCACCGCGAGGTGCGGCGGGTGCTGGAGGAGGTCGACCTGGGCGACGTACGCGGCAGACGCATCAGGAAGCTGTCCGGCGGCATGCGGCAGCGGGTCGCGCTCGCCGCGGCCCTCGTCGGCGACCCCGGCTTCCTCGTCCTCGACGAGCCCACCGTCGGCCTCGACCCCGAACAGCGCATGCGGTTCCGGGAGCTGATCGCCCGGGCGGGCGAGGGCCGGACCGTGCTGCTCTCCACCCACCAGACCGAGGACGTGGCGATGCTCTGCCACCGCGTGCTGGTGATGGCCGGCGGCCGCATCCGCTTCGACGGCACGCCCGGCGAGCTGGCCGCGCGGGCGGCCGGCCGGGTCTGGAGCAGCACCGAACGCGCCCCGGACGCGCGGGCGGGCTGGCGCACCGGCACGGGCACCTTCCGCAACGTGGGCGATCCGCCGCCCGGCGCCGACCTCCTCGAACCCACCCTGGAGGACGGCTACCTGCTCACCCTCGACGGCGAGTCCACGGCGGTGACGGCATGACCATGACCATCGAATCCACGACCGCCAAGGCAGTGCCGGAGCCCTCGCCCACGGCCGGCGTCCTCGCCCTCGCCGGCTTCGAGGCCCGCCGCCTTCTGCGCTCCGTCCCGGTCCTCATCGCCCTCGCCCTCCACCTCGCCTGGATCATCTGGCACACCCACGACTCCTACGACGGCTTCCCCGCCCTCCAGGACGCCGACCGCGACACCCAGGGCACCCCGCTGCTCGTCGGGCTCGCCGTCCTGCTCGCCACCCACCGGGCCGCCCTGCGCTCCCTGCGCTGGGACACCGAACGGCACTTCGTCACGCTGGTGATCCCCGCATGGCGCCGCACGGTCGCCCACGTACTGTCCGTGGTGCCCGCGGCCCTGATCACCGCGGTCTTCGTGGGCGTGCAGTTCGGCTGGGAGTCCCTCAAGCCGGGCGCGGTCGGACGCGGCTCGGTCAGCGAGCTGCTCGTCGGACCGTTGACGGTCCTGCTGTTCGGCGCGGCCGGGGTCCTGATGGCCCGGTGGCTGAAGTCCTCCGTGGTGGCCCCGACGCTCATCGTCTTCCTCCTCTTCTTCCTCGTCCTCGGCACCACACCCGGCGACCCCGCGGACGACACCCGCTGGCTCTTCCCGGTCGTCGGCGAGGGCGGCTCCGAGACCCTCCCCTCCGACCTGCTCGGCCGCCCGGCCGCCTGGCACGCGGTGTACCTGCTGGGCCTCGCCCTGACCGCCGGCCTGCTCGCGGTGCTGGCCGGCGACGGCCGCCGGATCAGGTCCGTCCGCGTCGGCCTCGCCGGGGCCGTCGCCCTGGCCCTGCTCGGCGCCTACGCCCAGTCCGGCGGGGACTCGGCGGACCTGATCGCCGCGCGGGAACGGGCGACGGTCGACCCGAAGCAGTCCTGTGTGCAGCGGGGCCTGTCGACGTACTGCGCCTTCCCCGAGTGGACCTCGCGCACCGGAGTCTGGGCCGAGGTCGTGGACGAGGTCGAGAACCTCGCCGGCGGCACCGCCCACAAGCAGCCGCTCGTCGTCCGCCAGCGGGTCGAGGCGCGCTACGGCCTGTCGGCCGACTCCACCCTTCAGCCGCTGACAGGGGCGCACGAGGTCACCGTGGGCACGCGGTGGGGCGGTCCGCGCGTCCCCGAGTTCTCCGCGGCCGTCGCCGCCGTGCTGGTGGCGGGCAGTGAGGAGAAGGGCGTCGAGCTGTGCGACGGGCGGATGGTCACCGTGATGTGGCTCGCCCTGGGCTGGCAGGACGAACCCCTGGACGCGATGCGGCTCGTCCGGGTCGACGACAGCATCACCGGCGGGGCCGTGGTCCTGGGGCCGTCGTACCCGCTGTCCATGTCGGCGGACCAGACCGACGTCGTGCGCGAACTGCTGACCCGGCCCAGGGCCGAGGTGACCGCCCAGGTCAAGGAGGCCTGGACGGAACTCACGGCACCCGGCGTGAGCACCGCGCGGGCGGCCGAGCTCCTCGGCGTCAAGGGCATCACGGAGAAGGACGGGTGCGAGGAGTGAGGGGGCTGCGGGGCCAACGGGGAGTGGGGGACCGGCGGGGAGTGGAGGGTCTGCGAGGAATAGGGGACCGGCAGGGAGCGGGGGACCGGCGAGGAGCGGGGGGTCTGCGGGGAATAGGGGGCCGGCGGGGAGCGGGGGACCGGCGGGGAGTCGGGGACCAACGAGGAACGGGGGGTCTGCGGGGAGTGGGGGACCTGCTCATACCAGTCCTGCGCACCCTGCCCTGGCGGGCGCTCGGGGTCGGGGCCGCCGCGGGACTGGTGGTCGTGGGGACGACGCGGCTCTTCCCCGACGGGGTCGACGCGTGGGTGGCCCTCAACGCGCTGCGTGCCGCCGCCCTCGCCTTCGCGCTGGGCCTGGCGTTCCTCCTGGACGACCCCGCCCGCCACACCACGGCCGTGGTCCCCACGCCCCGGCCCGCCCGCCAGGCACTGCGCCTGGCGCTGGTGGCGCCGGTCGCGGCTCTGTGGTGGACGGCGGCCGTCCTGACGGTCCCCGCGGAGCTGCGGCCACCGGTCGGCGCCGTAACCCTCCAGGCGGCGGCCATCTGCGCCCTCGCCCTCGCCGGTGCCGCGGGCGCGCTGCGCGTCACCGACGAACCGCGCCCCGGCACGGCAGTCGCCGCCGCCCTGCTCGTCGTCGCCGTCGTGGCCCCGCTCCTCATGCCGGACGACTGGGAGATGTTCGCGGCGCCGGGCGCCCCGGGGTGGGCCACGGCCCACCAGGGATGGGCCGTGGTGGTGGCGGGGGCAGCCCTGGGGTGGGTCGTCTGGGGGAGGGAGCCGGTCCGGAGGCTGCGGGTCCGCCGCTGACGTCGTGCGGCGGACCCGGTGCGGAGCCGGTCCGGAGGGCGCGGATCGGACGGTGCGTGTCCCGCCCGGGCTGTGGGCCCGGGCGGGACGTCACCCCGGCGTGGGGGCTGCCGCCGGTGTCACGTCTCCGTGCGGTACATCAGATCCGTCTCGTACGTCTCGAAGCCCATCCGCTCGTACACCGACACGGCGGCCTTGTTGTCGGCGTCGACGTACAGCATCGCCGTGGGCAGCCCCTGTCCGGCCAGGTGCCGCAGGCCGACCGCGGTGAGCGCCTTGCCGAGCCCGCCGCCCTGCGCGCCCGGCCGCACGCCGAGGACGTAGACCTCCCCGAGGCCGTCCTCGGCGTGCACCTTGGTCCAGTGGAAGCCGATCAGCTCGCGCCCGTCCGCGCCCTCGCGCTCGGCGAGGAAGAACCCGGCCGGGTCGAACCACGGCTCGGCCTTGCGGTCGTCGAGGTCGCGCTGGGTGAGGGAGCCCTGCTCGGGATGGTGGGCGAAGGCCGCGGCGTTCACGGCGAGCCAGGCCGCGTCGTCCTGTCCGGGCACGAACGTCCGGATCGTCACGTCCTGCGGCAGCCCCGGCTCGGGCAGCTCCAGGTCGGCCAACGATCGCCGCATCTGCCGTAGTTCGCGGAAGAGCGTCAGCCCCAGCACCTGCGCCAGATGGCGCGCGGCCGAGTGCCCGCCGTGGGCCCACACCCGCAGCCGCTTGCCGGACGCGGCCAGCAGCGCCGTACCGAGCGCCCGTCCGTGGCCGTGCCCCCGGTGCGCGGGGTGGACGACCAGTTCGGCGGCCGGCGCCTCCACCGGGTCGGTGTCCTCCAGCTGGGCGTATCCCACGAGTTCGTCGTCGACCGTCAGCAGCAGGTGCGAGACGCCCTCCCGCTCCCCGCCGCGCAGTTGCAGCCGCCCCTGTTCGGAGACGGCCTGCTGGCCGTCGTTGCGGGCGGCTTCCGCGAGCAGGGCGAGCACGGCCTCGATCTGGCCCGGGGCGAGTGCGGAATGGGTTGCGATGGCGCGGTTCCGGCCGGGCAGTGCGGTGTCGTCGCTGGTCATGCGTACGAGAGTAAGCCGAGGCCCCCGCAATGCGGCGGCAAAAGGGAAACCAGGATGTAACCATGAACCACCTACCGCGCTACGCGCGTTGACTCTAGGCTGCGCCGGGACGGGGCCACTGTCCGCACAGGGCACGAAACGACACACACGACCCACAGGGGGGCGTATGCCAGCCATGGCTCAGCAGCACCGGAACCGCAGACGGCGGACGCATCTCATCCTCGCCGCCGCGGCGGGCCTCGCCACCGTCGGCGCCCTGACCGCCGCGCTGCCGGCGACCGCGTCCGCGGGGGAGAAGGACAGCAAGAAGGGGGGCAGCCACTGGCCGGGCCGCTACCAGGACGTGCAGTTGCTGTCCTTCAACGACCTGCACGGCAACCTGGAGCCGCCGTCCGGTTCCTCCGGCCGGGTCACGCACCTCCACGAGGACGGCACCACCGAGACCATCGACGCGGGCGGTGTCGAGTACCTCGCCACCCACCTGCGCCAGGCCCGCAAGGGCAACAAGTACTCCATCACCGCCGCCGGCGGCGACATGGTCGGCGCCTCCCCGCTGATCTCGGGCCTGTTCCACGACGAGCCCACCATCGAGGCGCTCAACAAGCTGAAGCTGGACGTCACGTCCGTCGGCAACCACGAGTTCGACGAGGGCGCGCGCGAACTGGCCCGCCTGCAGAACGGCGGCTGCCACCCCGTCGACGGCTGCTACACGGACAAGCGCTTCGCCGGCGCGAACTTCCCCTACCTCGCCGCCAACGTCCTCGACGAGAAGACCGGCAAGCCGATCCTCAAGCCGTACACGGTGTGGAAGAAGAACGGCATCAAGATCGGCTTCATCGGTGTGACCCTGGAGAACACCCCCGGCATCGTCTCCGCCGAGGGCGTCAAGGGCCTCAAGTTCAAGGACGAGGTCGAGACGATCAACAAGTACGCCCGGGTGCTCCAGCGCAAGGGCGTCAAGTCGGTCGTCGCGCTGATCCACGAGGGCGGCGCCCCGGCCTCCACCGCGTACAACTACGACTGCGACTCCCCGGGCGCCGGTGACGGCATCTCCGGTCCGATCGTGGACATCGCCAAGAACATCACGCCGAAGGTCGACGCGCTGGTCACCGGCCACACGCACGCGGCCTACGCCTGCACGATCAACGACCCGTCGGGCAAGCCGCGCACGGTCACCTCGGCCGCGGCCTTCGGCCGGCTGTACACCGACACGACGCTGACGTACGACCGCTGGACCGGCGACATCGCCCGTACGTCCGTGAAGTCGGCGAACCACGTGGTCACCCGCACCGTCGCCAAGGCGCCGGACATGACCGAGCTGATCGCCAAGTGGAACACCCTCGCGGCGCCCATCGGCAACCGCCCGATCGGCTACATCACCGCCGACATCCCCAACACCGGCACCGAGTCCCCGATGGGCGACCTCATCGCGGACGCGCAGTTCGCGTACGGCAAGGAGCTGGACCCGGAGACCGACCTGGCCCTGATGAACCCGGGCGGTGTGCGGGCCGGTCTGACCTACGCGGTCAAGGGCACCGAGGGCGACGGCGTGGTCACCTACGCCGAGGGCTTCACCGTCCAGCCGTTCTCCAACACGGTGAACCTGCAGGACTTCACCGGCGCCCAGCTGATCCAGATCCTCAAGGAGCAGGTCAGCGGTGCGAACGCGGCCGCGCCGAAGATCCTGCTGCCGTCGAAGGGCCTGACGTACACGCTGGACCTGACCAAGACCGGCGCCGACCGCGTCGTCACGGACTCGATCCGCCTCGACGGCTCCGCGATCGACCCGGCCGCCACCTACCGCATCGCGACCAACAGCTTCCTCGCGGGCGGTGGCGACGGCATCACCACGCTGGGCCAGGGCACGAACGACCTGATCGGCACGGACGACCTGGCGGCGCTGGAGAAGTACCTGACGGCCAACTCCTCGCCCACGAACCCGATCGCGCCGCCGGTGACGAACCGGATCACGGTCGTGAGCTGAGCATCGTGAGCTGAATCGCATACCGGGGGTATCGGTTGCGGGTGGGTCCGGTGCGCATGGTCGTATGAACCGATGCGTACCCCCCACCACACCGAGACGCATCCCGTAGCGAACCCTTACGAGGAGCTGGGCGCCCTCGACGACGGCCCGCTGGAGGACATCCTCCGGCCGGAGCCGGTCGGCGAGGACGACTGGTCCCCGCCCAACCACCGCCGCGGCGGCCGTCGTCGACGCCGCCGCGGCCGGCTCGCGGGGCTGCCGTTCGCGGCGAAGGCGGTGGTCGGCCTCCTGGCCGTCACCGCCTTCCTCGTACTCGGCGACCGCTGGGCCGTGCTCTACGCCGAACACCGGGCCGCGGACGCCCTCAAGGACCGCATGGGCCTGGCCGCCGCTCCCGAAGTGGAGATCGGCGGCTTCCCCTTCCTCACCCAACTCGCCGACAAACGGCTGGAGTCGGTCCGGATCACCGTGCCGGACGTGGCCGCCGACCGGGTCTCCCTGGCCCGGGTGACGGCGACGGCACGGGACGTACGACTGGACGCGGACGGCCTGACCGCCGTGCGCGGAGCGGCGGTTCCCGCGCTGGACGGTGACGTCCTGCTCTCCTTCTCCGACCTGAACCGCGAACTCGGCGTGTCCCAGGTCGAGTTCACCGGCCAGGGCCGCGACCGGATCCGGGCGGACGGCACCCTGCCGGTCGCCGGACACGATCTGCGGCTGCGGGCCGAGGCGCGCATCCGGCGGGACGGCGACCGGGGCATCGGCACCGACATCGGCGGAATGCGCCTGGACATAGGCAAGTTGGCGACCTACCGCCCCGGCACCGGCGCCTCCCAGGGCCTGCACCTGACCCGCGAGACGGCGAGCCGCCTGGCGGAGGAGACCGACAAGGCCAAGGCCCTGCTCTCCGTACCGTCGGTCGTACGCAGGCTGGGCATACCGGACTCCGCCGTGAGCACGGCCCTACGCTCCGACACCGAACTCTCCCGCCTCACCGGCACCCCACGCTTCACCCACCAGGCCATGCGCGTAAACCTCCTGGACCTGGCCCTGGACCACCCGCAAGCACTCTCCCGCCTGGGCCTCGACCCCACCCTCGTCAAAGCCCTCCCCCAACTCGCCCGCCCCACCCTCACCGACCGCCTCACCCTCGCCTTCCAACTCCCCAACCCCCCTGGCGACGGCGCCCTGCGCCTGACGGACGTACGGGTGGAGGAGGACGGGATCAGGGTGCGACTGGCGGGGGCGGGGCTGGAGTTCGGGTGAGCTAACGGAAGTGGTCGGGACGATATGCGTCCTGATCGGGAAAGACGGTGAGCCTGCAGGGGCGAGCCGTGCCAGGGGCGCGTCAGCGGGCAGCGCTGCCGTGACCCTTGCGAGGTGTTTTCCCAGGTCATTCACTCTTTGTGATGATCGACAAGATGTGCAGCGGGATCGTCCAACGGTATTCATGAGGCCCACCGCAACGGACCCCGAGGGAGACGACCACATGAACATCAGGATGCGCACACGCCTGCCGCACGTGTCTGCCGCCGTCTTGGCGGCCGTTGCCCTGGTGCTCTCGGCCACGCCGACTCAGGCGACCTCCGCGGCCACGTCCGTGGGCCTGCCGGGCGGCAACAAGATCGTGACCAATGCCTGGCACTGTGCCGTCTACGCGAACGCCTGCGACTGGAAGGCGTCCACGAAGATGACCGGCAACAACCCCAAGCGGGCGAGGTGGATCCAGAACCGCGCCGAGTTGGAAGCGCACGGCGTCGGCGTCTCCGTCGCCATCTCGAAGAACCCCGAGGCCACGCTGACGATGGTGAGCAAATCCCTCGGCGAGGTGCGCTGGAAGAACACGCACGCCCGTATCTCCGACACCTACGGCCAGATGCGCCCGAGCAAGTCGACCTTGTACGTGTCGACCCGCAGCTGCGGGTCGGCCCAGGTGACCGGCGCCATCAAGGTCAGCGAGAAGTGCGCCTACGCCGGCGCCTCCTGATGAGGCACGCCGGGGCCGCCGTGGCCGTAGCCCTGCTGGCCTCGTGCGCATCCGCATCCGCACCCGAGCCCTCGGGGCCCGAACGGGGTTCTGCGGCACGGCAGTTCGATCGGTTGGTCAGTCGGCAGAACGGCTACCACTACCCGCCCTTTCTGCAGGAGCAGCCGGCGGGCCCCGAAGCGCAGTCCTACGCCCTGCGGACCCTGGACGAACTGGGTCGCCGCCCCAGGACGAGCGCCTCGGCGGCCCGCGTTGCCTCACTGCGCAGAGAGGCGCTGGCATCCTCCCCGTTGTGGGGCCGCAACTGGCTCGTCCCCCTACGGCGAGCCGGTGCATCGGAGGCGCTCGGCGCGGGCGACGCAAGGGCCGTGAAGCGGCTCAGGGCGAGGGGCGGCTGGTACACGGACCCCGCGCTGGGTGATGACACGGACGCGGCCCGGCTCGGCGCCACCTGGGCGGCGCTCGACGTACTCGAAGCGCTGGAAGAACTCCGGGACGTGCCGACGGCCGACCGGGACGCCACCGCCAGGTGGCTGCACTCCCGTGCGGCGAAGAGCATGCCACTCGACCAGGGCGCCGCGCTGGCGAGCGCCCTGCGTCTGCTCGACCGGCCGGTGCCCCATGTCCTCACCACCGTCGCTGCGCCGCGTACCGACGACTGGGCTTCTCTCACCCCTGCCGGTCGAACGGACCGGCTGAACGACACGTATCACTACGTTCTGATCCAGGAGGCAGCAGGCAGGCGCCCCCGCATCGACCGGGGCATCTGGGAGGCAGTGCTGCGCGAAGGCGCAGCCGGTCTGCCGTACGAGCAGCTCTACTGTCTGGTGCGCGTACTGAAGACGGCCGGTTCGCCCGACAGCCTGTTCGCGCCCGTCGGACGGCGGCTCGACGAGGCGCGCATCGACGACGGGACCGTACGCGATCCGGCCGCCTATCTCGGCAACCCCGATGCCTCTCTCTTCGTCGAGCGGCTTCGCGCACTCGCTGGCTGGTCCCGCAGGGACCCACGGCTCCTCGCGGCTCTCGACCGCGAGGAAAAGGCGGGCAACGCGAGCCGCGAAGACACCGAGCGCCTCGCCCGGGCGGCCTTGCGCAGGGTTGCGTCCGGCGGTCCCACGAGTGAGGACGCTCGGCGTCTGTGCGCCGATGACGCGGTGCTGCCCACCACCGTGACCGAGAACAACGCCACTCGGTGGCAGCGCACTGCCCTCAACTGCGCCGATGCCGGGGTCGACATCGGCGCGCCCGAGATCGGCACATGGAAGCCGGACACTCCGGGCGCGGTGGTGGCCGCGGCCACGGTCACCGTCGGCCTGGCCGACGCAGGACTGCACGAGCGCGGCCCGACCTGGATGGACGCACGCGATCTACAGCCATGGGCCCGGAACCCGGGCCGCTTCCCCTCCCTCTACGACTACAGCCTGGTCGTACGGGCGTATTCGCTGCTCGGCGGAGTACTGGACGCGGAGTTGGAGGAAGCCCTTGGCAGCGGAGTCACGCCCTACCGGGGCTGCCCCGGGCTGCCCGATGTGTACCAGGTCGGTGCCGGTGACCCCGCCTGCGACCTCAAGACCACCTGGGGCGTGTGGGCGCTGGACCGGCAGTTGGGCGGGGTCATGGGCTGGGGCCCGGCAGCCACAGGAAACGGACAGAGAACGGGAGCACGACGGTGAGCGCGTTGCTGCGGGCGGAGGGTGTGGGCAAGGCCTACACCCTCCGGGGAAAGAGGGTCGACATCCTGCGCGATGTCGATCTCGCTGTGCGGGGAGGAGAGGTGACCGCCCTGGTCGGCCATTCCGGCTCGGGAAAGACCACGCTCCTGCACATCCTCGGGCTGCTGACTCCGCCGGACAGCGGCCGTGTCTTCGTCGCGGACACGGATACCTCGGGGCTCGCCGACGGCGCTCTGGCCGACCTGCGGCGCACTCGGCTGGGGTTCGTCTTCCAGTCGTACAACCTGCTGCCGCAGCACTCGGCGTTGCGCAACGTCGTGCTGCCGTACACCGGGCGCGGTGCCGACGGCGAACGGCACGCCCGTGCGCTCCTGGACCGAGTGGGGCTCGCGGAACGCGCCCACCATCTGCCGAGCGAACTGTCGGGCGGTGAACAGCAACGGGTCGCCCTGGCACGCGCGTTGATCAACGACCCGCCCGTGGTGCTGGCGGACGAGCCCACCGGGAACCTCGATACACGGAGCGAGGAGACCCTGCTGGGCCTGTTCCGCGAACTGGCGGACGAGGGACGGGCCGTGCTGCTCGTCACGCACAATCCGGCGGTGTCGGAGGCAGCGGACCGCGTACACCGGCTGGACGCGGGCGCGTTGGTGGCCGAGGGGAGTGCCGCATGAGCGTCTTCGCCATGGCGCTGGCCAACGTCCGTGCCCTGCGGCGCCGTTTGTACGGCCTGATGGTCATGGTCGCGGTGGCGTCCGGTGTCTGCCTCGGTGCGCTGGGCGTCGTGGACCGGGCGCAGAGTGCCACCGACACAGGGGTGACGGAGAGCGCGGCCAACCGCAGCATCACCGTCGACCGGCCTGACGATCGGCCCGAGACCCCCCAGTTGACCGATCGGACTGCCGAGCGGCTGGCGAAACTGCCGCACGTCGCGTCCGTCGAGCACCGGGCGCAGGTGTCCTTCGGAGTGTCGACCGAGGCCGGAGGCACGGCCCTGCTGTACGCGACCACCTACCGGTCCGTGCTCACTCCACCGGTGTCCAAGTCCGTGCGGGAGCGGCTCTTCCCCCTGAAGCCGGGAGAGATCGTGGCGCCCGCCGCTTCCCAGGGGATGGACCTGAGCAAGCTGGTGGGCCAGGAGATCGAGGTGGAGACCATCCGCTACGTCCGTCCCGGCGAAGGCACCGGGGTGACCAGCCATGCCCGCCTCGTCGGTGTGTACGACCCGTCCTGGCAGCTCGACGGCCCGGACGCGGCATACGTGGCCGACTCCACCGTGATCAAGTGGGCGGCGCAGCGTTCCGGACAGCCGGAGAGCGAGTACTTGGGAACCATCGGCTACGACCAGTTGACCGTGGTCGCGCGGTCGGCGGCGGACGTGCCGGGGGTGATGCGGTCGGTGCAGCAGCTCGGCTATCCGGCGGCCACACTGCGTCAGCAACTCGAGGCGCTTCCCGCTGTGTTGGAGCTGGTGAAGGTGGTCGGCCAGGTGCTGCTCGGGGTGCTCGGCGTGCTGGCGTTCGCCGGTGCCGTGACGGTGACCGGCGCGCTGTCGCGTCGTCGTGCGCAGGAGATCGGGATTCTCAAGGCGGTCGGCTTCCGCACGCGAGCGGTACTGACGATGCTCGTGACGGAGATGGCATTGGCCGGTGCCGTGGCGGCACTGATCGGAACGGCCCTGGGCGCCGTGTTCGGCGCTGCCGGTGCGGCACTGATGAGGGGCAGTACAGACCTTGCCCCCTATGCCGGGGACTGGGTGCCGCTGCCTTCGCCGGTCACTCTGCTCCTGCTCCTCGCGCTGACGGTACTGGTGGTGACGGCGGGGGCGCTGGGCCCGGCCCGCCGGGCCGCGAGGATGTCCCCCACCGATGCGATGAAGGACTGGTGAGCGGTTCGATGCCTCGGTCGATGCGTGCTCGTACCCGCCTGTTGCCTGCGCTCTGTTCGACGCTCGCCCTGACCGCGGCCTGCGCCGGCCCCGGTGGAGTGGAGCTGGGGCACGACTGGCGGGGTGCCACGACCTTCGCGCTGGCGCGGGTCGACGGGCTGGTGACGGTGGTGGGGGTGAATGCGCGGGCGGGGCGGGCGGAGAGTCTGGTGGTCGTGCCGCAACAGGCGGACGACACGGATGCGGTGAGCCCCGGGATCGTCGAACTGGCCGACGGCCGCTGGCTATTGAGCGTCCCCCGGGACGGTGGCGGCCCGGACCGCCGTTACGTGATCAACCGGACGGACCACGTCCTCGACGGCATGGCGGGCGACGAGCGGCTACGGCGTGTGCTCCCGGGGAAGAACCTGGTCGCCGAGGTGCCGGGCCTGCCCGACCGCGCCGGTACGTCCGGCGTCCTGGTCAAGGACCCGTCCGACTGGAGCACCCGGCGTGAGCTGAGGATCCCCGGCACGATCGGGCTCGCCGCGTCGGATCCGGGCGCGGACACGGTCTGCCTGGCCGACGACGACCGACAGGTCTACGCGGTGGACATGCACGACGGCGAGACGACCCCCGTACCCGTCCCCTCGGACCTGGAGATCATGGACCTGGCCTGCCCGTCCGGCCGTCCGGTCGTCGTGGGCGCGCGGTCGTCCGCCTCCGGCCCTCTCCGGACGGACCTCACACGCACCGACACCGCGACGACGGTCTCGGTCGCCGGTGGCCGTCCTGACGCGGTGGCCGCGACCGGTTCCTCGCTCGTGCTCGCGGTGTCGACCGGCGAGGACACGCAGATCGTCGAGCTGGACGCCGTCAGCGGCAAGCAACTGCACCGCGCGCGGGTCGAGGGCGTCGCCGCGGCCCTCGCCCTCGCGCCCACACCGGCGGGCTGGCTCCTCTACACGGAGCGGACGGTCACCCGGGTGGACCTGGCCACCGGCCGGACCAAGCGGTTCGACCTGCCGGGAACCCTGCTGGACGCCTGACCTCAGACCCGCCTGGCGCCGGTGATGGCCTCGCCGATCACAAACCCCTTGGCGGGGCCTTCGGGGACGGTGACCTCGGTGCCGTAGGGGACGCGGTGGATGTCCTCCCAGTCCGCCTTGTCGGGGCGGGGGCGGGTGAAGAGAGTGACGGCGCCCTGACCGTCGTAGTCGTCGACGAGGACGTACACGGGGATGCCTGCGCGCGCGTATTCGCGGCGCTTGCGGACGCGGTCGCGGTCCTGGTTGCGGTCGCCGGGGGAGACGACTTCGACGACGAGGTGGACCGCCTTGGCCAGAACGCCCAGGTGGTCTTCATCCGCGCACGACTCCAAGTCTTCAGGGGCGACAAAGGCGTCCGGGACCCACCCCTTGCGCTGGTGAATGATGTTGGTGTCCTGGTAACACATGTACGCATCGCTGACACTGCTGTGGCAGAAGGACGGCAGCGGTGTTGCCTACGTGGAAGGCAATACCCGGGGCGAGTTGACCGAGGAACCGGACGGAGTCCTGCAGTACCGACTGTCCTACGATCGGCTCAGGGACGTGGCGCTGTCACCGTCTGACTCGCTCGCGTTCATCAGGGACGTACTGGAGGAGTACAGATCATGAAGCACACCCCCGACCTCGGCACCGCCGTGTGGCGCAAGTCGTCCTACAGCGACGGGGGAGACAACAACTGCGTCGAGGTCACCGACGACCACCCCGGCATAGTCCCGGTCCGCGACAGCAAGACCCCGTCGTCCCAGCCGCTGGTCTTCTCGGCGTCGTCGTGGTCCGCGTTCATGGGGGGCGTCAAGGCGGGGCGGGTGTAGTCCCCCTCGGGTGAAGCGGCTGGAAAGGCGGGACGGCGCGGGGACGGTGACCTCGTTATGGTCGTAGACACGGCACGTCGAAGGAGGACATCGATCATGGCTCCCCACGCTGCGGAACTCGGTCCTGACGTCCCCCCCATGCCCGAGCGGACCCCGAAGGCGCTGCGCGAGGCCATTGCGGAGCACACTCCCGAGCTTCTTCCTGACTTCGACGCGCACTGGAAGCGGGCGATCGCCGACGCCTACAACCTCGGGCCGGTGCCTGCGTTCATGGCCCTGTGGTGGGGTGAGTACGCCCTCGCTCGCGACCCCGAGCTGGACGCTCATGTTCGCGACCTCGAGCACCGAGCCGCGTACGAGTGCACAGATATCGCCGAAGCCAAAGCTCTCCTCGAAGAGGCGGCGAGGATTCACCACCAGCTCCAAGAACTGGAGCCCGGCGAGTGACTGATGGGTTCATGGGACCGCCGTGGCAAGCGGATTGGCGGATCGATGCTCTCGCCGGCTTCGAGGCGCTGCCCGACCGTGTTCGTGAGATCGCCCTCGCGGCGCGCTCTGAACTGGTCACGGCGAAAGACCCGTACTTCCGCGGCATCGACGCTGATGCCGGGCTTCCGGAGGGTATGTGGGTCGTGCCGGTCCGGTCCGCTGATCCGAAGGGGCGCCACGTCTGCTTTTTCGACGAGGGAAACGGCTGGCTGAAGTACACCTTCGTCCGCCGAACCGAAGATCCGCAGATCGTGGTCGAAGAGATCTTTTGGCAGGGGCCCGCGTGGGACGAGCCAGCCACGCGTGGCGACGAAGTCTAGGGGCCGAGTCGATTGTCAGTGGTGGCTGGCAGCATGGTGATCATGAGTCGGATCATCTCGTACAGCACGGCTGACAAGGCCCACGTCCTGGCGTTCCTCGGAGCCGCCGGGAACCTCACCTCTGACCAGGAGCGGCGTCTCGGCGCGATGCGTGAGATGGCGCAGCGGAGCCAACTCGCCCTGGAGCAGCAGGACATCGACTGGGGCCTGCCCATACCGGAGGCGCTGGACCACCTCGTGGCCGGCCACGCGAGTTCGGACGCGGAGTACGCGGCGGGTGCCTACTACCGTGCCCTCCAGCACATCATCGACTGCAACGCGTCCGATCCCGCCGACTTCGGCGTGTACTCCAAGCCGTCGACCTTCTTCGGCCTGCTCGACGACGAACTGCGCCGCCTGGGCGTGAGCGCCGATCTGCTGCTGCACGACCACCTGTTCTCCGGCCCGCCCCGGGAGATCCCCTTCTACATCCCCTACCCCTTCGACGGTCCTCACATCGGCATGCTCCCCCTGGCCAAGGCCAAGCCCGCCGCCGATGCCTACCGTGCGGTGCTGGACCGGATGGACGAGAGCTTCCGGTACGACACCCAACAGATCATCGAGAAGCTGGAGTTCGAGCACAGCGAGTGGGAGTACGCCACGAAGAACATCGACTGGTACACCCAGGACACGATGTTCTTCTCCATCACCGGCTGACCGAGGAGCCATGTCGAAGGGAAGCCCGGTTCGACGCCGGGCTTGACTGTCTGCACGCGACAAGCTCGCGGAGACCGTTGACCACGCCCCTTAAGGGACCTCCGGCGGCGGCACCGGTGCCCCCGGCAGGCGTACCGTCGCCACCGTGCCGCCGTTCTCCGCCGGGGTCAGTGACACCGTGCCGCCCGCCTGTTGGATCGTGCGGGCGACGATGGAGAGGCCGAGGCCGGAGCCGGGGAGGGCGCGGGCCGAGGGGGAGCGCCAGAAGCGGTCGAAGACGTGGGGGAGTTCCTCGGCGGGGATGCCGGGGCCGTGGTCGCGGACGGTGAGGACGCCGTCGGCCAGGGACACCTCGACGGTGCCGGCCCCGGGGCTGAACTTCACCGCGTTGTCGAGGATGTTGACCACCGCGCGCTCCAGCGCCGCCGGTTCCGCGCGGACGTACCAGGGCTGGAGGTCGGCCGTGATGGTCAGCTCCGGGCCGCGCAGGCGGGCGCGGCGCAGGGCGGACTCGACGGTGTCCTGCAGCGACACCACCTGGACGCGTTCGCCGCGCTGGCCCTCCGAGCGGGACAGCTCCTGCAAGTCGCCGATCAGGGAGGCGAGTTCGGTCATCTGTGCCTTCACCGACGCCATCAGCGCCTTGCGGTCCTCCGGAGGGATCGGGCGGCCCGTCTCCTCGCTGCGGGTAAGGAGTTCGATGTTCGTGCGGAGGGAGGTGAGGGGGGTGCGCAGTTCGTGGCCGGCGTCCGCGATGAGCTGCTGCTGGAGGTCGCGGGAGCTGGCCAGGGAGGACGTCATCGAGTTGAAGGAGCGGGACAGGCGCGCGACCTCGTCCTCGCTGTCGTCCTCCACGGGGATGCGGACGCTCAGGTCCTCGGTGCGGGCCACGTGTTCGACGGCCTCGGTGAGTTTGTCGACGGGGCGGAGGCCCGCGCGGGCGACGGCGAGTCCCGCGGCTCCCGCGCCGAGGACTCCGACGCCGGAGACGAGGAGGAGGATGAGGGCGAGTTCGTTGAGGGTGGACTTGGTGCTGCTGATGGGCACGGCGATGAGCAGTGCGGTGTCCTTGACGACGTAGTGGCCGTCGGCGCTGTTCACGACCAGGGCGGTGGTCAGCACCCGTACCGGGTTTCCGTCCTTGTCCGTCCCGTTGCGGAGCGCCCCCCGGCCGATCTGCGGGGCCTCGGCCACCTTCCGGTCGCTGCCGGTGACCTTCACCAGGGCCCCGGAGCTGCCGTACAGGCAAGCGGTGCCGTCCGACTGCACGAGCTGGGAGTAGCCCTTGAACCGCGGTCCGAAGACGGCCGCGGCGGAGGGTGACTGTGCGCAGGCGTCCAGGGCGGCGGCCACCGCGGCCTCGGGCTGCGACCGGCCGACGCTCGACTCCAGGTCGTTGTCGAGTTCCTCGTACAGCTTCCCCTGCACGATGAACCAGCACGTCACCGAAACCGCCGCCACCGCGAACGCCACCGCCGCCGCCACCAGCAACGCCAGCCGCGAGCGGATCGGCAGCGCGCGGAAGCGCCGTAGCACTCTTCTCACTCGGCGCCGCCCTGGCGCAGGACGTACCCGACGCCGCGCACGGTGTGGACGAGGCGGGGCTCGCCGCCCGCCTCGGTCTTGCGGCGGAGGTACATGACGTACACGTCGAGGGAGTTCGACGACGGCTCGAAGTCGAAGCCCCAGACGGCCTTGAGGATCTGCTCGCGGGTCAGCACCTGGCGCGGGTGCGCCATGAACATCTCCAGCAGGGTGAACTCGGTACGGGTCAGCTCCACCGGCCGCCCGCCCCGGGTCACCTCCCGCGTCGCGAGGTTCATGCGCAGGTCCGCGAAGGTCAGCGCCTCGTCGTCCTCCGCCGGGCCCGCGCCGGCCGCCGCCGCGTAGGAGCTGCGGCGCAGCAGGGCGCGGACGCGGGCGAAGAGTTCGTCGAGTTCGAAGGGCTTGACCAGGTAGTCGTCGGCGCCCGCGTCCAGTCCGGTGACGCGGTCGCCGACCGTGTCGCGGGCCGTCAGCATCAGGATCGGGGTGGTGTCGCCCGCCCCGCGGATGCGGCGCGCGGCGGTCAGGCCGTCCATCCGGGGCATCTGGATGTCGAGGACCACCAGGTCGGGCCGGTAGGCGATGGCCTTCTCCAGGGCGTCGGCGCCGTCGACGGCGACCTCCGTGTCGTATCCCTCGAAGGCGAGGCTGCGCTGGAGTGCTTCGCGTACGGCCGGCTCGTCGTCGACGATCAGGATGCGCTGGGGGTCACGGTCGCCTTCGGCGGGGCTCATGGCTGCGGGTTCCTCGGGTGCGGAGGGACGGTTCAACGACACCTTCAGCCTCGCATGCCGGTGGCCGGTGCGTTGAGAGGCGGATTTACCCAGGCGGATTACGCGCGGGCCGTCGTACGGCGGCGGGTGCGGCTGCGGGCCGTCGGGCGGCCCGTGGCCAGCTCCGGGGCCCTCGAGGTGACGGGTGCGTGCAGCTCGTACGCCACCTCCAGTGCCAGGGCGAGGCTCGCCGGGTCGGGGTCGGCGACGGTGTGGGAGACCTGCTTGATCATGACGTACCCCTTACTCCTGGGAGCCCGAGCGCAGCTTCGCCAGGTCGGACTTGACGGTGTTGATCGGGATGGCGAAGCCGAGGCCGACGCTGCCGGCGTCGGAGGAGGACGAGGCGGACGCGTACATCGCGGAGTTGATGCCGATGATGTTGCCGCTCATGTCGATCAGCGCGCCCCCGGAGTTGCCGGGGTTCAGGGAGGCGTCGGTCTGGATCGCCTTGTACGTCGTCGTGGACGAGCCGGTGTCGCCGTTGAACTCCTGGCCGCCGAACTCGAACGGCCAGCCGCCGCCCGGCTGCTGTTGCTGCTGGCCCCCGTCGGTGGAGACGGTGACATCGCGGTCGAGCGCCGAGACGATGCCGCTGGTCACGGTGCCGGTCAGGCCCTCGGGGGAGCCGATCGCCACGACCTGGTCGCCCACCTGCACGGCGGAGGAGTCGCCGAGGCTCGCCGCCTTCAGGCCGGAGGCGTTCTCCAGCTTGATCAGCGCGAGGTCCTTGCTGGAGTCGGTGCCGACGACCTGCGCGGTGTACTCCTTGCCGTCGCTGGTCGTCACCTTGATCGTGGAGTCGCCGGCGATGACGTGGTTGTTGGTGACGATCTCACCGTCACCGGTGATGATCACGCCGGACCCGGTCGACTCGCCGGAGCGCGAGGTGGCGTTGATCTCGACGATGCTCGGGCTGACCGCCTCGGCCACGGCCGCGATGTCGCCCTTCTTGCTGGAGGGCACGACGCTGGTGGTGGTGCTCGCGGCGACGGTGTCGCTGCCGGTCAGTTCCTGGACGGCGTACGCGGTGCCGCCGCCCACGGCCGCGGCGACGAGCGCGACGGCGGCGAGGAGGGCGACGGGGCCCCGGGTCCGCTTCCTCGGAGCGGTGGCGACCGGCTGAGCGGGCGGGTACGCCGGCGGGGCGGGCCACTCGGGGTTCACGGGGGAGGAGGTGGACGGGTCCTCGTACTCGCCGCTGCGGCGGAAGCTCTCGGTCATGGAAATGAGCATGTGGCCCGACCATGAGAGCTTCCTGAGCGCTGACTGAGAAGCCCGGCAGAACCGCGTATGCCCGATGTAAGGGCGGTTCTCGGAGCTTGGCGAGGGCTCTCAGGAAACCCTCATGCAGGGGCTTGGGCGCAGCCGCACGACCGCCGCACGACCAGCCGCGAAGGGAACACCTTCAACCGCTCCCGCCGGGATCCGGCCACCCGCAGCCCGTCGTCCAGCACCAGGTCGACCGCTGCCCGCGCCATGGCGGGCCGGTCGCTCGCGACCGTGGTCAGCGGCGGATCCGCCAGCGCCGCTTCCTTGATGTCGTCGAACCCGGCCACCGCCAGCTCACCGGGCACGTCGATACGGAGTTCGCGCGCCGCGCGCAGCACACCGATGGCCTGGTCGTCGGTGGAGCAGAAGATCGCCGGGGGGCGCCGGGGGCCGGAGAAGAGGTCGAGCGCTATCCGGTAGGCGTCGTACCGGTTGTACGGCGCCTCGAACAGCCGCCCCTCGGTGGGCACGCCGGCCGCCTCCATCGCGCGCCGCCAGCCCTCGACGTGGTCGGAGACCGGGTCGCCGACCGACGGGGTCTCGGCGGTGCCGCCCATACAGGCCACGTACTCGTAGCCGTGCTCCAGCAGGTGCTGTACGGCGAGCTGCGCGCCGCCCAGGTCGTCCGTGACGACGGCGACGTCGTCGATCGCCTCGGGACGCTCGTGCAGCAGCACCACGCGCGCGTCCCAGGCCTCGATCTCCGCCGCGGCGAGGTCGTTCAGCGCGTGGCTGACGAGGATCAGCCCGGAGACCCGCATGCCGAGAAAGGCTCTCAGATAGTGGACCTCGCGCTCACCGATGTAGTCGGTGTTGCCGACGAGGACCATCTTTCCGCGCTCGGAGGCGGCCTGCTCGACCGCGTGCGCCATCTCCCCGAAGAAGGGCTGGCGCGCGTCCGGGATGATCAGGCCTATGAGATCCGTGCGCCGCGATGCCATCGCCTGGGCGACCCGGTCCGGCCGGTACCCCAGTTCCTTGATCGCGGCGAGGACACGCTCGCGCGTGGCCGGGGCGACCGGCCGGGGTCCGTTGTTGATGACATAGCTGACGACGGCAGTGGAGGTCCCTGCCAGCCGCGCCACATCATCCCGAGTCACCTTGGCCACGCGCGGAGTCTACGCGGATGGACCCGCCCTGGGCAGGGCGTACGGGGGCTTCCCTGTGCCCCCATACCCCCGCCGAGCGCCGTCTAGGCGTCCGCGCTGACCTCGGTGGCGTCCAGAGCGGCCGTCTCGTCCGCATCCTCCGGCTTTGGCCGGTCCGACTTGGCCCGCGCCTCCTCGGCGGAACGGTCCCCCTTCTCGGGAGTAACGAATCGATAACCGACGTTCCGGACGGTTCCGATCAGCGACTCGTGCTCGGGGCCGAGCTTGGCGCGCAGGCGTCGTACGTGCACGTCGACCGTTCGGGTGCCGCCGAAGTAGTCGTAGCCCCAGACCTCCTGCAGCAGCTGGGCGCGGGTGAAGACGCGGCCCGGGTGCTGGGCGAGGTACTTCAGGAGCTCGAACTCCTTGAAGGTCAGGTCCAGGACGCGGCCCTTGAGCTTGGCGCTGTAGGTGGCCTCGTCGACCGACAGGTCGCCGTTGCGGATCTCCATGGGGGAGTCGTCGTTGACGATCTGCTGGCGGCCCATGGCCAGGCGCAGGCGTGCCTCGACCTCGGCGGGGCCCGCGGTGTCGAGCAGGACGTCGTCGATGCCCCAGTCGGCGGTGACGGCGGCGAGGCCGCCCTCGGTGACGACCAGGATGAGCGGGCAGCCGGGGCCGGTGGAGCGCAGCAGCTGGCACAGGCTGCGCACCTGCGGCAGGTCACGGCGGCCGTCGATGAGGATGACGTCGGCGCCGGGGGTGTCGACGAGGGCGGGGCCTTCCGCCGGTGCCACTCGCACGTTGTGCAGGAGCAGGCCGAGGGCCGGGAGCACCTCCGTCGACGGCTGGAGGGCATTGGTCAGGAGCAGCAGAGAACTCATACGTCTGGTTCCTCCTCGGTCCCTGCGAGGACGTTTGCGGCACAGCGGTAGTGCGTTGACTGCTCTGCGCGCCCGGGGGCCCTGTACACCGGCGGTTTCCCGCGTCGTATACAACGCTTCCGAAAGCACAAAAGGACCCGGGGGCTTCACTGCCCGAGTCCTCTGCCCAGCAGAATAGCCCACATGACAACGGGTCCGGCAGGTCATGTGGCGCGTTCGACGGCTGTTCCGAACTCTGAGACGAGCAGACGCACCCCTAAGCGGACGTTTCTGTACACGGACGACGGGGTGACGATCGATTCCGTATACGACCCGGGTGCGGTCGTATACGACACCGGGGCGCCGCCCTCCGGCGACCTGGCGTTCGTGATCGCGCACGGCTTCACCGGCGACGCGGACCGGCCGCACGTACGGCGGATCGCGGGGGCGTTCGCGCAGTACGGGGCCGTGGTCACGTTCTCCTTCCGGGGACACGGCCGGTCGGGCGGGCGGTCCACGGTGGGGGACCGGGAGGTGCTCGACCTGGCCGCGGCGGTGGCCTGGGCGCGCGAACTCGGGCACACGCGTGTGGCGACCGTCGGCTTCTCCATGGGCGGCTCGGTGGTGCTGCGGCACGCGGCGCTGTACGGGCGGCACGGGGCGGGGCGGGGTCCGGAACCCGGTTCGGAGCGTGAGGGGCGCACGGAAGCGCATACGGATGCGGTGGTTTCGGTGAGCGCACCCGCTCGCTGGTACTACCGGGGCACGGCCCCTATGCGCCGGCTCCACTGGCTGGTAATGCGCCCCGAGGGCCGCCTCGTCGGCCGCTACGGACTCCGTACCCGCATCCACCACCGCGAGTGGGATCCCGTCCCGCTGTCCCCGGTCCAGGCGGTGCCGCGCATCGCGCCGACGCCCCTGCTGATCGTGCACGGCGACCGGGACGGCTACTTCCCCGTCGACCACCCGCGCATGCTGGCCGAGGCGGCCGACGGCCACGCCGACCTCTGGCTGGAGCCGGGCATGGGGCACGCCGAGCACGCGGCCGCCGACGACCTGCTGGCCCGCATCGGGGACTGGGCCGTCGGCCGGGCGGGCTAGCCTGAACGCTGTCCACCGTCGGATTGATTGAGGAACCAGATGGCAAAGGTCACGGTGCGCTACTGGGCCGCCGCGAAGGCCGCGGCCGGGGTCGCCGAGGAGCCGTACGACGCGGCCACGCTCGCCGACGCGCTCGCCGCGGTGCGCGAGCGACACCCCGGGGAACTGACGCGCGTGCTGCAGCGGTGCTCCTTCCTCATCGACGGTGACCCCGTGGGCACCCGCGGACATGAGACGGTACGGCTGGCCGACGGCGGCACGGTCGAGGTGCTTCCGCCGTTCGCAGGAGGGTGAGCGATGACCAACCAGCCGTACGAGGGGCAGCAGTACCCGCAGGGCAACGAGGGGTACCAGCCGTACCAGGGGTACGAGCCGTACCAGCAGCAGTACCCGGCACCGCAGCAGGGGTACGAGGATCCGCAGCACACCCAGCAGTGGCAGGGGCAGACCTGGGAGACGCAGCTGCAGGCACCGGTCGCGCCGGTGGCCGCGGACACGGCGTACCTGCCGCCGCAGGGGTACGACGCGGGCGCCTACGCACACCCGCACCCGCACCCGCACCCGCAGCCGCAGCCGCAGCCGTACTCGCAGCCGCAGTCCCAGCCCCAGCCAATCCCTGAGCCCCAGCCAATCCCCGATCCCCAGCCGGCCGCTCCCTCGCCCGCCGACTACGGCCCCGCCACCCTCGGCGGCAACGCCCGGGTCACCGACGCACAGCGCGCCCGCCTCGAAGGGCGTTCCCCGATCATCGAACCCGGCATGCAGCCGGCCGCGCTCACGGCGCTGCTGGGGCTGCTGCTGTCGGGCGCGGCGGCGGTCGGCACGTACGCCCTGCTCCTCCCGCTCGTCGTCCTGCAGGCCGTCACCGCGGCCGGCTGGTTCCGGCTGAACGGCATGTGGCCGGCCCGGCAGGGCATCGCGCTGGCCTTCCTCGGCGCGCTCACGGCGGACGCGGCGCTGCTGGCGTCCGACCGCGCGCCCTCGGCGATCCTCGGCACGCTCGGCGTCTGGGTCCTGCTCTCCCTGGTCCTCCAGCTCCGTTCCCACGCCGACCCCGACGAGCGGATGTACGGCCTGATGGCGACGGTCGCCTCGGCGGCGCTGGCCATCCTGGCGGCGGGCCACCTGGCGGCCGAGGCGGATGCGGTGACGGTGGGCGCCGCGGCGGTCGCGGTGGCCGTCCTCGCCCGTGCGCTGCCCCTGCCGACGGCGGCCTCCGTGATCGTCTCGCTGCTCGCCGCTGCGGGTGCGGGCATCGCCGTCGGCGGGATGACGGGGCTGGGTTCGGACGGCGCGCTGCTGGGCGCGGGCGCGGCGGTCTGCGCCCTGATCGGCCACCGGGTCGCCAGCTACGACTACCCGTCGAGGTTCGTCCACTTCACCGCGGGCGTGGCCCTGCCCCTCGCAGCGGCAGCACCAGCGGTGTACCTCCTGGGCCGCGCACTGACATAGCCCCCGAAGGGGCGCGGAGAACTGCCCACCCGCACCCGCCCGCGCGGATTCGGCCACGCTCCGCCGGCAGTTGGGGGCACGCTGCCGCGCCCTATAGGGGCGCGGGGAACTGCGCGACCGCCCCCACGCACCCGCACCCGCCGGCGTGGAGTCGGCCACGCTCCGCTGGCGGGCGGGGGGCAGGCTGCCGCGCCCTATAGGGGCGCGGGGAACTGCGCGACCGGCCCCCACGCACCCGCACCCGCCGGCGTGGAGTCGGCCACGCTCCGCTGGCGGGCGGGGGGCAGGCTGCCGCGCCCTATAGGGGCGCGGGGAACTGCGCGACCGGCCCCCACACACCCGCACCCGCCCACCCGAAGCCACCCACCCGCACCCGCCCACCCCTGTCACAGGTGATCGACAATCACGCGGTCGACGCACACCGCAGGGTTACGCTCGCCGAAGGCGGCCACCCGGTCGTCAGTGACCGCCTAGGTGGGGGAACACCGGAACATGCGCGCACTGCGGATAACGCTGATCGTTGTCGTCGTCCTCGGCGGACTCTTCGTGCTCGCCGACCGTCTCGCCGTCGGCTTCGCGGAGGGCGAGGCCGCGGACCGGCTGAGGACGACGGAGAACCTGGCGGCCACCCCGGACGTGTCCATCAAGGGCTTTCCCTTCCTCACCCAGGTCGTCAGCGGGGAGCTGGACGACGTCGAGGTCGGGATAGAGGACTACGAGGCCACCGCGGGCGCCAACGGCGAGACGATCCGCATCGACGGGCTCAGGGCGAACATGAAGGGCGTCGCGTTCTCCGGCGACTACAGCTCCGCCACCGCGGCCACCGCCACCGGCACCGCCTCCATCACCTACGACGAGCTGCTCAAGACCGCCAAGTCCGAGCCCACGGAGGTCGGTCCGGGCGTCACGGCCAGTGTCGTGGGCCTGTCCGACGGCGGTGGCGGCAGGATCAGGGTCGCCGTCGAGGCCACCGTGCTCGGCGTGAAGCTGCCCAACCCGGTGTACGTGCTCAGCTCGGTGACGGTGGAGGGCGACACGGTCAAGGTGCACGCCGACTCGCTGCCCAGCTTCGGCGGTGTCGAGATCGCCGAGTCCCGGGCCCGCGACATCACCGACTTCGAGCAGAAGATCGACGGACTCCCCGGCGGCATCCGGCTGGACAAGGTCGAGGCCGCGAAGAACGGCGTGGAGATCACCGTGAAGGGTTCGAACGTCCGCCTCGCGGGGTAGTACGGCAGCCGGACACCGGCTTCTCCGGCCAGTACGGCGGCCCGGACCCCGTCCATGGACACCGACCGTCCGAAAGGCGAGACGCCGCCGTCCGCACCGTAGCTGTGACGACGGATACATCCCCACGGAAGCCGTGCGGCGACCGCTTCGACGCTGATCCATTCCCACATCGCGGACGATCGCGTCTCAGAATGCGACACGCCGGTGACACGCCCGCCTGTCCGTCCCTACGATCGGCAGCTATGAAGCGACAGGCGGATCTCACGAAGCGGCGGGCAGTAGACCTGTGCCGCGTCGCCGCCATGCTCTGTCGCCCCTTCTGACGCGAGCGCACCGACGCCTCGCTTTCACCGCCGCCCTGCCCTGGGCACCCGTGCGCCGTCCGCACCCGGACCGCGCCGACCTCTCACCCTGCACACCCCGCCGCAACTGCCCCGGAGGAGAACGAGCATGAGCCGCAGCGACGTCCTGGTCGACGCCGACTGGCTCCAGGAGCACCTGGACGACAGCAACATCGCGATCGTGGAGGTGGACGAGGACACGTCCGCCTACGAGAAGAACCACATCAAGAACGCGATCCGCATCGACTGGACCAAGGACCTGCAGGACCCGGTCCGCCGCGACTTCATCGACCAGGAGGGCTTCGAGAAGCTCCTGTCGGCGAAGGGCATCGCCAACGACACGCTGGTGATCCTCTACGGCGGCAACAACAACTGGTTCGCGTCCTACGCCTACTGGTACTTCAAGCTCTACGGCCACGAGAACGTCAAGCTCCTCGACGGCGGCCGCAAGAAGTGGGAGCTGGACGCCCGCGAGCTGGTCGACGGCACCGACGTCCCGCAGCGCCCGGCCACCGAGTACAAGGCCAAGCCGCAGGACACCTCCATCCGCGCCTTCCGCGACGACGTCGTGGCCGCCATCGGCGCGCAGAACCTGGTCGACGTGCGCTCGCCCGACGAGTTCTCCGGCAAGCTGCTGGCCCCGGCCCACCTGCCGCAGGAGCAGTCGCAGCGTCCGGGCCACGTCCCGTCGGCCCGCAACATCCCGTGGTCGAAGAACGCCAACGACGACGGCACCTTCAAGTCGGACGACGAGCTCAAGGCCCTCTACGCCGAGGAGCAGGTCGACCTGGCCAAGGACACCATCGCCTACTGCCGCATCGGCGAGCGCTCCGCGCTGACCTGGTTCGTCCTGCACGAGCTGCTGGGCGTGGAGAACGTCAAGAACTACGACGGCTCCTGGACCGAGTACGGCTCCCTCGTCGGCGTGCCGATCGAGCTCGGCGCCAACAAGTAATCCCGACCTTCAACACCCCCAGGAGAACATCATGTGCGGAGCGAAGGCCGGCGGCCCCGACGCCTCGACGATCAAGCCCGGTGAGACCACCATCCAGGGCCAGGTGACCAAGGACGGCGAGCCGGTGGTCGGCTACGTCCGTCTGCTGGACTCGACCGGCGAGTTCACCGCGGAGGTCCCCACCTCCGCCACGGGCCAGTTCCGCTTCTACGCGGCCGAGGGCACCTGGACCGTCCGGGCGCTCGTCCCCGGCGGCAGCGCGGACCGTACCGTCGTCGCCCAGCAGGGCGGCCTGGCGGAGGTCGCGATCGCCGTCTGACGCGGCACCTCATGAACGGCTGAAGGGCCGCACCCCACGGGTTGGACGCCAGGGGGTGCGGCCCTTCAGCCATCTCCGTCCCGCGCCGGCCTCCGGTTCGTCGGCCCCGGTCGCCGCCGGTCGGAATCGTCCTACGCTGGACTCATGTACGCGCGGCGGCGCCACCTCTACTTCGTCATGATGGGCACGTGCCTCACGCTCTTCGTCGTGGCCTGCGCTGTCGTACGCCTGTGGTCCGTGCCGGTCGCCGTCGGCATGTGCCTGGTGGCGATGGTCATCCCGCCGCTCGCCGCGATGGTCGCCAACCGCCGCGGCCCCGAGGACCGCTGGTGGGACGACCCGTCCGGCGACCCGAAGTCCGACGAGTGGTGGGACGAACTGGACGGCAAGCGGCGACGGCAGTAAGAAGGCGCGTATGTCGCCCACGAGGCTTTCCACGGTGGTGCTCGACGCGCCCGACGCGCGTGCACTCGCCGACTTCTACCTCCGCCTGCTCGGGTACGTCGTACGCGCCGAGGAGCGCGACTGGGTGCTCGTCGGACCGCCCGGCGGAGGCACCGGCCTGGCCTTCCAGACCGAGCCCGGGTACGTGCCGCCCCTCTGGCCCGGCCGCAAGCCCGGCGACCAGCAGATGATGCTGCACCTGGACATCGAGGTCGACGACCTGGAGAGCGAGACCGCGCGGGCCCTCGCGGAAGGGGCGCGGCTCGCCGAGTACCAGCCGCAGGACGACGTACGGGTGCTGTTCGACCCGGCGGGCCATCCGTTCTGCCTGTGGACGGCCGCGTCTCAGTAGACGAGCGCCTGCGCGTCGTCCGCCGTCGCCTCCTGCACGAACACCTGCGCACCCGCGATCCGTACGCCCTCGATGACGTCCTTCTCCGTGATGTCCCGGCGGGCCGCGCACTGCGTGCACAGGGTGAGGGTGCCGCCCGCGAGGACGGACTCGACCAGGTCGGGCAGCGGGGCCGCGTGCGGCAGCTCGAACTCGGCGGCCCGCCCCGGCAGGGCGAACCACGCGGACTCACCGGTCAGCCACAGCGACACCTCGACACCGCTGGCCACGGCCACCGCGGCCACCGTGAACGCCTGCGAGCACCGCTCGGGGGCGTCCGCCCCGGCCGTCACCTTGATCACGAGCTTCTTCGCCATGACCGAATCGTAATCAACCCCGTCTCCCTTCGGCCGCCGCCGGAGCCGACCTCGCCCGGTGGTCCGGAGCCCGGCCGCGTAAGCTGGGCCCCGGCCCTGTGCAATCGCCCGTACGCTCATCAAGGAGCAACCCGTGATCCTCTTCTTCGAGATCCTGCTGGTTCTGGTCGCCGTCGGCGTCCTCGCCTTCGCCGGACTGACCGTGAAGAAGCTCTACCAGGGCCAGCGCTGACCCACGTCTAGGAACTGCCACCCATGATCGAGATCCCGTCCGACCTCCACAAGGACCTCGTCCCCCTCGCCTTCCTGCTCGGCAACTGGGCGGGCGCGGGCGTGCACGACTTCCCCGGCTCCGAGAAGTGCAACTTCGGCCAGGAGGTGGCCTTCACGCACGACGGCCGGGACTTCCTGGAGTACCGGTCCCACACCTGGGTCCTGGACAACGACGGGAACAAGGTCCGCCCGCTGGAGACGGAGCACGGCTTCTGGCGCATCGACGCCGACCGCAAGGTCGAGGTGACCATGGTCCGCCACGACGGCGTCGTGGAGGTCTGGTACGGCGAGATGGCCGACAAGAAGCCGCAGATCGACCTGGTGACGGACGCCGTGGCGCGTACGGCCGCCTCCGGCCCGTACACCGGTGGCAAGCGGCTCTACGGCTACGTCAAGAGCGACCTCATGTGGGTCGGCGAGAAGCAGACCCCCGAGGTCGAGCTGCGCCCGTACATGTCCGCCCACCTGAAGAAGGTCGTCACCCCGGAGGACGTCGAGCGCTGGGCCAAGGCCCTCCCCGACGACATGCCGGACGACGGGATCGCGTTCTTCAAGTGAGCCCCGGACGCCAGCCCCGGAGGGCTGACGTAGTTCTACACTCGTCGGTGTGGTGAGCACCGACTGGAAGAGCGATCTCAGGCAGCGCGGCTACCGGCTGACGCCGCAGCGGCAACTCGTGCTCGAAGCCGTGGACACCCTGGAGCACGCGACCCCCGACGACATCCTCGCCGAAGTGCGGAAGACGGCGTCGGGGGTCAACATTTCCACGGTCTACCGGACCCTGGAGCTCCTGGAGGAGCTCGGGCTGGTCAGCCACGCGCATCTGGGGCACGGGGCGCCGACGTACCACCTCGCGGACCGGCATCACCACATCCACCTCGTCTGCCGGGACTGCACGAACGTCATCGAGGCGGACGTCTCCGTGGCCGCGGACTTCACGGCCAAGCTGCGGGAGACCTTCGGCTTCGACACGGACATGAAGCATTTCGCGATCTTCGGACGGTGCAAGGACTGTTCAATGAAGACTTCAACTACCGAGTCGTAGGCTTAGCGCTATGAAGAGCCCTCTGCTGACCCTGCCCGGCGCCGTCCCCGCCGAGGGCGTGGACGAAGGCGTCGCCGCCCACTACGGCGATCTGTTCCGCGAGCAGCGTGCCCTCGCCGACGGCACCGGCTTCGTCGACCTCTCGCACCGCGGGGTCGTCACCGTCACCGGGGCGGACCGCCTCAGCTGGCTGCACCTGCTGCTCACCCAGCACGTCAGCGAACTGCCCACGGGCGAGGCCACCGAGGCGCTGATCCTCTCCGCCAACGGCCACATCGAGCACGCGCTGTACCTGGTGGACGACGGCTCGACGGTCTGGGCCCATGTGGAGCCCGGCACCCAGGAGGCGCTGATCGCGTACCTGGAGTCGATGAAGTTCTTCTACCGGGTCGAGGTCGCCGACCGGACCGCCGACCGCGCGGTGGTGCACCTGCCGGCCGGCTCGATCGCCGAGGTCCCCGAGGACGCCGTGGTCCGCGAGACCGCGTACGGCCGCGATCTCTTCCTGCCCCGCGCCGACCTGGAGTCCTTCGCGGAGAAGGCGGGCCCGCCGGCCGGCCTCCTCGCCTACGAGGCCCTGCGCGTCGAGCACCACCGCCCGCGCCTGGGCTTCGAGACCGACCACCGTACGATCCCGCACGAGCTGGGCTGGATCGGCACCGCGGTGCACCTGCAGAAGGGCTGCTACCGCGGCCAGGAGACGGTCGCCCGCGTCCAGAACCTGGGCAAGCCCCCGCGCCGCCTGGTCTTCCTCCACCTCGACGGCAGCGAGGTCCGCCTCCCGCCCGCCGGCACGCAGCTCCGGCTCGCCGACGAGGACCCCGACGGCCGCAAGGTCGGCTTCATCACCACGTCCGTACGCCACCACGAGCTGGGCCCGGTCGCCCTGGCCCTGGTCAAGCGCAACGTCCCGCTGGACGCGCGGCTGATCGCGGGCGACACGGCGGCCGCCCAGGAAGCCGTCGTAGAACCCTAGATCTCCAGGAGCACGGTGAACGGGCCGTCGTTCGTCAGGGACACACGCATCCTGGCGCCGAAGCGGCCCGTCGCCACCGTCGCGCCCAGGGCGCGGAGTTGGGAGACGACCTCGTCGACGAGGGGCTCGGCCACGTCGCCCGGGGCGGCCGCGTTCCAGGTGGGGCGGCGGCCCTTGCGGGCGTCGCCGTAGAGGGTGAACTGGCTGATGACGAGGAGCGGGGCGTCGATGTCGCTGCACGACTTCTCGTCGTCCAGCATGCGGATCGACCAGAGTTTACGGGCCAGTTGGGCCGCCTTCTCCTTCGTGTCCTCGTGGGTGACACCGACCAGGACGCACAGCCCCTCGCCCTCGATCGCCCCCACTGTTTCCGGACCGTGTTCCCCGTCCACGACGACGCTCGCGCCGTCCACCCTCTGCACCACTGCACGCATGCGGCCATGATGCCGTACCGCTTTTCCGGATCTCTATTTGATCCTTAACCCCCCATCTGGGGCCGATCGGGGGCACTCGGTCACATAGCGGCCACTTGGGGTGGCACGATGCTTCCACACGCCGGTCGAGGGGACGGTAGAGGCACATGAGCACACCGAGTACCGGGCAGCAGCCCGGGGCTGTCTCGCTGACCCGCACGGGGGAGCTGGGCCGTCTCCGGCCGCCCGTGCAGCGCAGCGCCACGGACGTGGACGGCCCGCGGCTGCCCGCGGATCCGCCCGAGCACGACCTGACCGTGCTGAGCCTGTCCGAGCTGCGCACCCTGCGCCGGGACGCGCAGCGCGACGAGGCCGACCTCAGCTATGTAAGGCGGCTGCTCCAGGGCCGTATCGACATCCTGCGGGCCGAGCTGGCCCGCCGTTCGCCGCGGGGTGCGGCCTCCGTCGTCGAGCGGCTCCCGGAGATCCTCCGGGACGCGCCGGCCCGGTACCGCTCCTCCGCCCGCCATGTCACGCTCGGGACGCCGCACAGCGAGGAGTACCGGCTGCTGGCGGCGGAGATGCTCGCCGAGGTCGAACTCTCCGACCTCGGCGCCCGCACGGACCCCGAGCTGACCGAGGCCATGGCCCGCCTCGTCCGCTACGAACAACAGGTCTCCCGCCGCCGTCAACACCTCCAACGCACCACCGACGACTGCAGCGCGGAAATCACCCGCCGCTACCGAGAGGGAGAGGCCCAGGTGGACGACCTCCTGGTCTGACCCACCCGCAGCGGCGGCAGCCCCAGGTCCCTTGTCGGCGCCGGTCGGTGCATCCAGCCCGTCCGGCGTTCGAGGACGGGGCGGTGGCCGTCCCGAGCCCCCACCCACCCGCGGGGGCGGCAGCCGTGGGTCTCTTGTCGGGGCCGGTCGGTGCATCCAGCGCGTCCGGCGTTCGAGGACGGGGTGGTGGCCGTCCCGAGCCCCCGCCCACCCGCGGGGGCGGCAGCCGTGGGTCTCTTGTCGGGGCCGGTCGGTGCATCCAGCCCGTCCGGCGTTCGAGGACGGGGCGGTGGCCGTCCCGAGCCCCCACCCACCCGCGGGGGCGGCAGCCCCGGGTCCCTTGTCGGCGCCGGTCGGTGCAGACAGCCCGTCCGGCGTTTGAGGACGAGGCCGTTCAGGCCGATGAGGGGGTCCGGGGGCGCAGCCCCCGGGGACGGGACGGGTAGGGGCGGCGGGGGCGAGGGAAAACGTCGCGACAGCCCCGCAGGCCCGCGCCTACCGTGAGTCCATGACCCGCGCCGCTGACATCGACATCCACCCCGTCACCGAGGCCGAACTCGCCGACTGGCACCGCGCCCTGAACACCGGCTTCCTGCGCGAGCCGACCCTCACCGAGGAGCAACTCGCCGCCCGCCAGCCCTGGTTCGTCCCCGGCCGCCTGCTCGGCGCGTTCGACGGCGACCGCTGCGTCGCCACGTTCCGCTCCTTCGACCAGCAGCTCACCGCCGTCGGCGGCGCATCCGTCCAGGCCGACGCCATCTCGAACGTCACCGTCTCGCCCACCCACCGCCGCCGCGGCCTGCTCGGCCGCATGATGGAACGGGACCTCGCGGCCGCCAGGGAGCGCGGTGACGTCGTCGCCACCCTCATCGCCGCCGAGTACCCGATCTACGGCCGCTTCGGCTTCGGCCCCGCCACCACCCTGGCCGAGTGGACGGTCGACGTGCCCCGGGCCGGCCTCGACCCCCGCTGGTCCGGCCCCGAGGACGGCGGCCGTATCGACCTCGTGGACGCCGCCGACGTACGCAAGCTCGGCCCCGAGCTGCACGAGCGACTGCGCCGCGCCCAGCCCGGCGCGGTCAGCCGCGACGACCTGTGGTGGCAGACGGCCACCGGCGTCGTGAAGTTCTTCCACAACTTCGTCGAGCCCTACTACGCGGTGTACCGCTCGGCCGCGGGCGAGGTCGAGGGCATGGTGGCGTACACGGCCGACCACCACTGGGGCGACGGCAAGCAGCCGCTCAACACGGCGGTGGTGAAGTGGCTGATCGGGGTCACCCCGGCCGCCGAACGCGCCCTGTGGCACTACCTGTGCTCGATCGACTGGATCACGACCGTCAAGAGCGGCTGGCGGTCCCCCGACGACCTGCTGCCGCACTTCCTGCCCGACCCGCGCGCCGCCCGGCTCACCACCCAGGCCGACTGGCTGTGGGTGCGGATCCTGGACGTCGTACGGGCCATGGAGGCGCGCACGTACGACAGCGCCGGGACGCTGGTGCTGGACGTCGTGGACGGCGGCGGCCGGTACCGCGTCGAGGCGGACGCGGACGGCGCCGGAAGCTGTGCGCCCACCACCGACGGCGCGGACCTCGTCCTCGGCCTCTCCGACCTGGCCACGCTGTGGCTCGGCGACCAGTCCGCCGTACGGCTGGCCGCGCTCGGCCGGGTGCGGGAAGAACGAGCGGGCGCCGCCCGGCTGGCCGACGCCCTGCTGCGTACGTCCGGGCGGCCTTGGTGCCCGGACCTGTTCTAGCCCCTTCCTGCCGATGACAGGCCTGTTCCTCCGTACTCATCCGTAGCGTGCTGTTCAGTTGTGGTTGTTGTGCGGTGGTGCAGACTGGCCGGGCTCCCGGCTCCCCTCCGGAAGGGAGCCCGGTCAGCCGGATTCTGGGCCTCGGACCGCCAACCCCTGAAAAAGCTTGACCATGTTGCTCAAGTTGGCGACCAACTTCACTCTTCTTATGGCCGTTGGGAAGCGGCTCATAACCACCTTCCCGTGAACTGCCCAAAGATGGCGGGAAGTTGTACCGTTTTGTCGTGGACCCGAAACACGCCTCCGTCAATGGGCGGGACAGGTCGCAGCGGCCACAGAAGTCCCACCGTGACGTGGCCGACGCGCTGCGCGCCCGGATCAGATCCGGCGAACTGCGGCCCGGCCAGCGCATGCCGACCCAGGCCCGGCTGGCCGACGAGTTCGGTGTCGAGCGCGGAGCCGTACGCCAGGCGCTGCGCATCCTGCAGTCGGAGCGGCTGCTCACCAACGTCTCCAAGGGCAGCCCGGCCACCGTCGCCCTGGACCCCGGCCGGGCGCTGACCGGCCCCGGAGCACCGCCGCAGCCCACGATGGTGGCCCTCGCGCCCCGGATCGCGGAGGCCTTCGCCGCCCCGCACGTCGAGATCGACGCCCTCTGTCTGACCTCCATCTCCCTCACGCTCGCCATCGGCGAACCGCTGCGCCGGATCCACGCGGGAGAGCTGAATCCGGCCAAGGTCGACGTCCGCGTCCTGCTGCCGAGCCGCAAGATCGACCTCGCCTTCCCGGCCCCGGTCGACGTGACGGCCGCGGGCCGGCTGCGCCGCCACTGGCTCGCCCAGCGCAACGCCCAGGGCCAGGTGCTGCGGCACAATCTGCTCGCCCTGCGGTCCACGCACGGCATCGACGTGCGGGTCACCTTCCGCGCGCTGCCCTTCACCCCGCCGGTCAAGCTCTACCTGCTCAACGGCGCCGAGGCGCTCTTCGCCTACTACACGCTGACGCGCCGCGAGGAGGAGATCGACCACGAACACCTGGAGATGTACGACGCCGAGGGCACCCAGTCGATGCTGTTCGCCTTCGAGCAGGGGGCCGCGCTGCGGGACACCACGTTCGTGGAGCAGTCGCACCTGTGGTTCAACGCGCTGTGGGAGACGATCAGTTCGGAACTGCTGTTCACGAGCTGATCGCCCCCAGGGCGGCTGATCCGGGTACCGCACGGTCACAGGGCCGGTCCCGAGACCAGGAGGGCGAGCACGACGGCGCCGACGGAGCTGACGGCCGGGCTCTTGGCCTTGACGCCTATGGTGAGCAGGAGCAGACCGACGAGGCCGGTGGTGCCGTAGGCGACTTGCACCGTCTGTTCGATGCCGACGACGACAACGGCGGCGAGGAGGGCGAGAGCGGGCACGATGGTTCCCCCTTCTGGACGTCCAACTTGATCCCAGGGTTCCGCCAACTCGGCCAAGTTGGTGCCAACTTTGATTATGTTGTCCCCACTTGGTTAGTACTCATAAACAAGTTACGAACAACTCCCCATAGATGGGATGGAGTTGTAGCGTTTGGTCGTGACCCAGGAGAACGTGGCAGTGAACGGCAGCAGAAGGCTCTCGCCCCAGGAAATCGCCGACATCCTGCGGGAACGCATCCGCGTCGGAGACCTCAAGGCGGGAGACCGCCTGCCCACCCAGGCCGAACTCGCCGAGGAGTTCGGCGTGGAGCGCGGCACCGTCCGCCAGGCCCTGCGCGCCCTCCAGGAGGACGGCCTGCTCAGCAACGTGAGCAAGGGCAGCCCACCGCGCATCGCGGCACCGGGCCCCGCGCGCGGCGAGCCGAAGCCGACGATGGTGGGTCTCGCGCCCCGCCTGGTGGAGGCGTTCTCGGCCCGCCGGGTGCGCGTGGACGTCGTCTGCCACACCGCCGAGACCCTGATGCTGGCGCTCGGCGAGCCGCTGCGCCGGATCCATGCGGGCACCGTCCGCCCGGAGTCGATCGACGTACGCATCCTGCTCCCCTCCCGGGAGATCACTCTGGCCTTCCCCCGCCTGGTCGAGGCCCACGGCGAGGACGATCCGGTGCACAAGCGCTGGCTGTCGATGCGCAACGCCCAGGCCCAGGTGCTGCGTCACAACCTCCAGTCCTTCCGCTCCACACACGGCATCGACGTCCATGTCGCCTACCGTGCCCTGCCGTTCACCCCGCCGGTGAAGCTGTACCTGCTCAACGGTGTGGAGGCGCTGATCGGCTACTACGTGCTCACCGAGCGGGCGGAGGAGTGGGAGAGCCAGACCCTGGAGATGTACGACGCCCTCGGCTCCCAGTCGCTGCTCTTCTCCTTCGTCAAGCAGGCGGCGGAGCGGGACGCGGCCTTTGTGGAGGAATCCCAGAAGTGGTTCGACGCCCTCTGGGAAACCATCACCACGGACCTGACACTCTCCTAGTGACTTCTGATACGAGGCAGACTGAACCGGTGGCGGCCGAGGCGGAGAGCGACCCGGACATGCTCCGGGAGCTGGTCGGGAACGCCCGTGTGGTCCTCTGGGACTTCGACGGGCCCGTCTGCCGCCTGTTCGCCGGTCACGCGGCCGAGCGGGTGGCGACCGACCTCGTGGAGTGGCTGGAGGGGCGGGGCCTGCACGGTCTGCTGACGGAGCGCGAACGCGAGACCCTCGACCCGCACGTCGTGCTGCGCGCCGTGGACCGCCGGCACCCCGGCAGTGACCTGGTGGCCGAGCTGGAGGAACGTCTCACCAAGGAGGAACTGCGGGCGACGGCCTCCGCGATGCCGACCCCGTACGCCGACCCGCTGATCCGCACCTGGACGGCGGTCGGCGCGCGGCTGGCCGTCGTCACGAACAACTCCCCGCGCGTGGTGCGCACCTATCTCTCCGGCCGCGGCCTGGAGGGCTGCTTCGCCCCGCACGTCTACGGCCGCACCCAGAACCTGCACCACCTCAAACCCCACCCCCACTGCCTGCACCGCGCCCTGAACGCGATGGGTGCGGCCCCCTCCGCGGCCCTGATGATCGGCGACACCCCCTCCGACCACGAGGCCGCGCGCAGCGCCGGGGTCCCGTTCCTCGGCTACGCGCGCAACGGGCGCAAGGAGGGGCTGCTGCGGGAGGCCGGGGCTACGGCGGTGGTGGGGTCGCTGTGGTCGTTGCTGAGGGTGATCCGCGGGCAGGGCTGACATCGGCCTCGGCCTTTCCGTCATCCGGATTGGTGCGTTCAACTTGCCGTCCAATTGGACTGGTTGCTTGATGTGGGTCTGCCCCTACCGGTAGATCGCCTAACCAACTCGCGCGCAGTGCAGCCCAATTGGCCGGATGCCGGTGTGCGGTTGCAGGGCGGGCGGTACGGTCCAGTGGTGGACAAGGAGTACGAGAGGCTCGCCGGCGAGCTCAGGAACCGGATCACCGACGGCACCTACCCGATGGGCGTCAACCTGCCCTCCCAGCGGGAACTGGCGGCCGAGTTCGGGGTCTCCCGCGACACCGTCCAGCGCGCCCTGCGGGAACTGGTCGGCGAGGGCTGGATCGAGTCGCGGCAGGGCAGCGGCTCCCGGGTGGTGACCGACACCCGCCGCATCCAGTCCCCGCCCGCCGCCCGCCGCAACTTCGGCCCGGTCACGCTAGGCCCCCTGATCAGCGAGGCGTTCGAGCGCCCCGAGGTCACCCTGGACGTCTACACGCTCACCTCGGAGTCCCTGGAGGCGCACATCCGCCTCCAGGCGGAGCGCATCCGGCGCGCCGAGATCCAGCCCCGGAGCATCGCGCTGCGCATGCTGCTGCCCGCCGAGGACATGGTCATGCCCTACCCCCGGTCCCGGGACGACCCCTCCGACCCGCGCCCGGGCGAGCGCATGCGCGAGATGAGCCGCCGGTACACCGCCTCGCTGCGACGCCTGCTGCGGGATCTGAGGACCGAGGAGTACGTGCAGCACATCGACGTGGACATCCGGCAGGCCCCGCTGACCCCCGCCTTCAAGCTCTACCTGCTCAACGGCGTCGAGGCCCTGCACGGCATGTACGAGGTCATCGTGCGCCCCATGGAGCTGGACACCGGCGAGGTGATCGAGTCCTACGACGTGCTGGGCCTCGGCGCCACGCTGACCCACCACATCAAGGACGAGGACCCGGACTCGCCCGGCTCCGTCTTCGTGGACAGCATGCGCGTCTGGTTCGACTCGGTGTGGCACCAACTCTCCCGGTAGCGCCCGGTGCCGTGCGCTAGCATGCGCGCACCGCTGAGCGATCGTTCCTCCGCGCACGTGTATGAGGCAGAGCGGCCCTCCACCCCCTTGTGCCCCTCCCGCCCGGATCCGGGCGTGCCTGATACCGCCCGCACCTAGGTTTTGCCAGACCCTTCCGCCTCTCGCGATGCACCGGAGCGACCTGTGGGCGCACCACCTCTGCCCCTTCCCCACGTGGGAGAACGCACCACCCCCTCGGAGATCTGGTCCCTCGTGCTGCGGGCCACGCAGCAGGGCCAGTCGGCCCGGGGACACCACAACCAGAACTACGTCCTGCCGGTGACCGAGGAGGCCGCCCCGCACCTCGGCCTCGAAGCCGGCACCTCGGTGACCGTGCGCATGCGGCAGCCCAGGACACTGCCGGTGGTGATCAGGACCTGGCAGGACGAGGCCGCGATCCTCGACGCCGTCGGCAGTGTCCTGCCCGCCCCGAAGTGCCTGGTCCGGACGAGCCAGTTCGCCATCCACAGCTATGTGGAGGGCGTCCCGCTGTCCACCGTGTGCGGCAACGGCAGAGCCGTGGACGGCGAACTCGTCACCGAACTCGCCCACCTGCTCGCCCGGATGACCGAGGTGTGCCCGCGGACGCTGCCGCCGCTGCCGTTCGGCTGGCCGCGCGACCACGGGGACAGCAGCGGCTTCCTGCGGACCCTGGCACGCATGGCGGACCGGCAGATCCGGCAGCCCAACTGGGACGACTTCGGCGGCCTGTTCGTGGCCCTGGGCGTGCCCGAGGACGCCCTGAAACGCTTCGCCGACCGCGTGCCGGAGCTGGCCCCACGTCCGTACAGCCTGCTCCACGCCGATCTGCACCGGGACAACCTGATCGTGTCGTACGGCGGAGCCCCGCCGCTGATCTGCGTCGACTGGGAGCTGGCGACCTACGGCGACCCCCTGCACGACCTCGCCACGCATCTCGTGCGCATGCGCTATCCGGACCACCAGTGGGAGGAGGTCACCGGGGCCTGGGCGGACGCCATGGAACGGATCCACCCCGCGGCCACCCGCGGCATGGCCAAGGACCTGCGCCGCTACGTCGCCTTCGAGCGGGCGCAGTCCGTCTACCCGGACGTGATGCGCGCCGCACGGTCCCTGCTGGACTCGCCCGACCAGAGGAGCCTGGACGAGGCGACGGCGTCGGTGCACCGGGCGCTCGGGGCGGCGGCCGGGCCGCTCGAGCTCAGGAACCTGCCGGGCGAGCAGGAGATCGAGACGATCCTGCACCGGTGGCGGGAGGCCAGACTCGGCGAGGGGGCGCCGCGGGACCGGAACCGCGGCTGGACCCGGGACAGCCGGGTTCCCGAGCGGTCGGAGTTCCCGGACTCCGCCGTGACCGAGGCGCTGCACGCCGAGGGCGCGGCCCCGGCGAACCGGGTCTTCAAGGGCACCGGGCACCTCAACTCCGTGGTGCGGGTACCGGGTACGGACTTCCCGGTGGTGGTGCGCCGCAAGGTGGCGAACGTCTGCCGGCGCGAGCGCGGATACCTGAGCGAGCACGCCGTGCTCCGCGTCATCGAGGAGTCGCAGTGCGGGGTCTCGGCGCCCAGAGTCCTCGCCCTCGGCAAGTGCAGTCGGCGGGAACCTTTCGCCATCCACTCCTACGAGGGCCCGCCCCTCGACTCCGGGCTGCGCCCCGCCCACCCGGTGGACGGACTGCGGCTGCTCCAGGCGGACTGCCTGGTGGACCAGCTGCACGCCCTGACGACGGTCGACTACAAGAAGGTCGACCCGACCGCGGGCGAGGGGCGCTTCTACCCCTGGCTGTGCGGTCAACTCGTAGAGCTCGTCGCCGAGTTGCCGAAGGAGTCGCAGCAGCTCGCCCGGCTGCTGGGGCTGCCCGACGCCGAGCGGCTGGACCGGGTGCTGGCCCAGTACCAGGTGCGCGAGCGCACCCCCGTCCTGCTGCACGGCGACCTGAACCCGTGGAACCTGGTGTGCGCGCCCGACGGCCGGGGGCTGACCATCATCGACTGGGAGATGGCGGTGGTGGGCGACCCGCTGTACGACCTCGTCCGGCACATACACCTCACCCCCGTCCGACAGCACCTGCGCGAGCGCATGCAGGGGCGCTGGGCGTCCAGGCTGGCGCCGGAGCACACCGCGGGCTGGCGCGGTGACTGGCGTGCCTACCAGCGGGTCGAGATCCTGCGCTCCGCGTACGTCGACCTGGACCGCCTGGTGACCGGCACCAGCCTGGACGCGCCCAACGTCCGCCGTGCCGTGGACGCCTACGCGGTCACCCTGAAGGCCGCCGTCGGCATCCTGGGCCTGCGCACCCGCCTGACCCCGAACCGCTTCCTGACCCGGGCCCTGGCCTGAGACCGCGGCGTGCCGCACTGCGTACGCTCGACCCATGAGTGAGACCGGCCTGCGGGAGCGCAAGAAGCGGCGGATGTACGAGGCCGTGTCGGACATCGCCGTGCGGCTCTTCCTGGAGAAGGGGTTCGAGGCGGTGTCCGTCGCGGAGGTCGCCGCGGCCGCCGAGATCTCCAAGCCGACGCTGTTCCGGTACTTCCCGGCCAAGGAGGACCTGGTCCTGTACCGGATCGCCGATCACGAGGGGGAGGCCGCGCGGGTGGCGGGGGAGGGGCCGACGCCGCTGGAGGCGTTGCGGCGGCACTTCCTGGACGGTCTTGAGCGGTGCGATCCGATCACCGGGCTCAACGACCATCCGCAGGTGCTCGCCTTCCACTCCCTGCTGTACGGCACCCCCGCGCTCATGGCCCGGATGTTCGGCTGGTTCGAGCGGTCCGAGGCCGCCCTCGCCGAGGCGCTCGGCGGAGGCCTGGACGGGCGGCTGGCCGCGGGGCAGATCATCGCCGTACAGCGGGTGCTCGCGCAGGAGAACTGGCGGCGGATCGCGGCCGGGGAGCGGGCGGCGGAGGTGAAGGCGGACGCGGTGGCCGCCGCCGAGCGGGCGTTCGGGCTGCTGGAGAAGGGGCTGCCGGGGCTCACCACCACACGCGAGACTCGGTAAAAAATTTAACTCGGTTACGTTATTTCGCTACGCTCGGTGGAATGACGTCAGCCGACCCTGCCCTCCAGGACGCCCTCCGCCACGAACGCATCCACCACGACCGCTGCCGGGCCGCCCTCGCCGCCATGGCCGCCCACGCCGACGAACAGATCGTCGTCGGCGAGGACGTCTCCGCCTCCGGGGCCGACGCCGAGGTCCTGGGCTACCGGCTGCGCAGCCGCGCGAAGGCCATGCGGGAACTGCCCGAAGGACCGCTGTTCTTCGGCTGCCTGGACTTCGGCGACGGCCCGCACACCGGGCAGCGCTACCACGTCGGCCGGCTGCGGATCACCGAGGACCCCGCTGCCCCGCCCCTCGTCGTCGACTGGCGCGCCCCCGTCTCCCGGGCCTTCTACCAGGCGAGCGCCCGCGACCCGCAGGGCGTCGCCGTACGGCGCAGGTTCGGCTGGGCGGCGGGCAGCCGCGGCGACTCCGCCGACCTCACCGGGCTGGAGGACGAGCACCTCGCACGGGGCGAGTCGCAGGTCAGCGAGATCGTCGCGCGGGAGATCGAACGGCCCCGGGTCGGCCCCATGCGGGACATCGCCGCGACCATCCAGCCCGAGCAGGACGACCTCGTCCGCGCCGACGCCGGTGTCTCCGTCTGCGTCCAGGGCGCCCCCGGCACCGGCAAGACGGCCGTCGGCCTGCACCGCGCCGCCTATCTGCTCTACACCCACCCCCAGCGCATCCAGCGCTCCGGCCTGCTGATCCTCGGCCCCAACCGCACCTTCCTCTCCTACATCTCCGAGGTGCTCCCGGCCCTCGGCGAGACCGGCGTACGCCAGGCGACCCTCGAAGAGGAGATCGCCCGCCGCCCCGCCACCGGCACCGACGACGAACGGGCCGCGGCCCTCAAGCACGACGTCCGGACGGCCCGCGTACTGCGCCGGGCGCAGTACGCGCGCGTGGACGACAACAACGCCGCCCCCCTCGTCGTACCGGACGGCTCCTACCGCTGGCGGGTCGAGGCCGACGAACTGGCCGCGATCGTGCGGGAGGTACGCGCCGAGGAACTGCCGTACGAGGTCGGGCGGGAGGTACGCGCCGAGGAACTGCCGTACGAGGTCGGGCGGGAGCGGGTGCGGACCCGGGCCGTGGGGTGCCTGCGGCGGCAGGCCGAGCGGCGGGCGGGGCCCCGGCCGAACGCCTGGGTGCGCGCGATGAGCGGGCGGCGGGGCGTCGGCGCGTACGTCGACGCCGTGTGGCCGCGGGTGCGGCCGGAGGAGGTGCTCGCCGAACTCCTCTCCGGGCCCGACGAGTTGGCGGCGGCCGCCGACGGCCTGCTCGACGCCGACGAGCAGCAGGCGCTGCTGTGGGCGAAGCCGCCGCGGACCTGGAAGTCGGCCCGCTGGTCGCCCGCCGACCTCGTCCTCCTCGACGAGCTGGCCGGACTGATCGAGCACCCGGAGGGGTACGGCCACATCGTCGTCGACGAGGCGCAGGACCTCTCCCCGATGCAGTGCCGGGCCGTCGCCCGGCGGGCGGCCTTCGGATCGCTCACGGTCCTCGGCGACCTGGCCCAGGGGACCACACCGTGGGCGGCGCGCTCCTGGCCGGAACTCCTCGGCCACCTGGGCAAGCCGGACGCGGCCCTGGTCCCGCTCACCACCGGCTTCCGCATGCCCGCCGCCGTCGCGGAACTGACCAACCGGCTGCTCGCCCGCCTCGACGTCGACGTGCCGCCGGCTCGTTCCCTGCGCCGGGACGGCGGGCTGTGGCTGCGGCGGGTGCCGGCCGCCGAGCTGCCCGCGGCGGTCGCCGCCGCCGTACGCGACGCCCTCGCGCGGGAGGGCGCCGTCGGCGTCGTCGCGGCCGACGCCGACGTACCCCGCCTGCGCACGACGCTCACCCCCGCCGACCGGCTGACCGTGGTACCGGCGAGCCTTGTCAAGGGCCTGGAGTACGACCATGTCGTCGTCGTGGAGCCGCAGACGATCGCCGCGTCCGAACCCCGCGGCCTGCACCGCCTGTACGTGGCCCTGACCCGGTCGGTGTCGACCCTGGAGGTGGTGCACACCGCGGAGCTGCCGTTCTGACGGACCCCGTCAGGGGCGGCTCACCCGCACAGCAACTCGCCCCGCATGCCGCTCGCTCCTACCGCGGGAGCTCCGTCACGTCGGCCACCACGCAGCTGACGTTGTCGGGGCCGCCGAGGCCGTTGGCGAGGGCGACGAGTTCGCGGACCGCCCGCTCGGGCTCGCTGACGTCGCAGAGCACTCGGCGGACTTCTTCGCTCGGCACGACGGTGGACAGACCGTCCGAGCAGAGCAGGTAGCGGTCTCCTCGCCGGGCGTCGTGCAGGCGCATGTCGGGTGTGGAGTCGGCTCCTCGGCCCAGGGCACGTATCAGCAGGGACCGCTGGGGGTGGGAGGCGGCTTCCTCCGGGCTGAGGCGCCCTTCGTCGACCATCGACTGCACCATGGTGTGGTCGTGGGTGATCTGGAACAGCTCTTCGTCGCGCAGGAGGTAGACGCGGGAGTCGCCGATGTGGACGAGGGCCAGCTGCGAGCCGGTCCAGAGCATCGCGGTGAGCGTCGTCCCGGCGTCTTCGGCGTCTTCGGCGTCCTCGGCGTCTTTGGGAGAAGGGGAGAGCCCGCCGAAGACGCCGTGCACGGCCCGCTCGGCCTGGTCGACCGCGTCTTCGAGGACGTTGAGGAGACTGCCCGCCGGGATGCTGTCGGTTTCGAGGCTCTTGAGCGCGTCGACTGCGGCGGCGCTTGCCGGAGCGCCCCCGCTGCCGTAGCCGTCGGCGACGGCGAGCAGGCGGGACCCCGCGTAGACGGTGTCCTGGTTGCTCTCACGGACCAGGCCGGTGTCGGAGAGGGCGGCGTAACGGATGCCGAGGGGCTCGGTGGTCGGGCACATGGCAGGGTCCTTCCGGGAGAGGTGGTCGATGAGGAAGGCGGCCAGGTCCCGCCGTGCGGCGGTGTCGGCCTCGACCTGGGCCCAGAACGCGCGGACCTCCTCGGCCGCCGGACCTGCCGCAAGCGCACAGACCTGCTGGATGCGGGCGAGAGGCATCCCGAGCCGTCGGAGCCAGGCGACCAGTCGGGCCTGCTCCAGTTGCTCGGGTGCGTAGAGGCGGTAGCCGGTCACCGGGTCGACGCGGGCGGGAGTCAGCAGACCGAGCTCGTCGTAAAGACGCAGCGCCTTCGGCGACAGCCGGGACGCCTTCGCGAACGCCCCGATGGTCAGCAACTCCATGCCCGCTCCTCCTCGTGCCGGGCACGTCGCCCGGCCCCACCGATGCTGCGGGCTCCCCCAAGGTGAAGGTCAACCAAGGGTTCTGCCCGGCCCGGGCCGATGGTCTCCCACCCGGTCGGAGGGCGTCCCGACTCGGCAGTCCGTACGTTGGGCCGCATGGCCGACGAATGTTTCACGCACCCACGGCTCGCCGCGATCTACGACCCACTCGACCCCGATCGCAGCGATCTCGACGCGTACGTCCGGATGACGGAGGAGTTCGGAGCACGTCGAGTGCTGGACATCGGCTGCGGAACAGGCGTGTTCGCGCTTCTGCTGGCCGCACGCGGGATCCACGTCGTGGGTGTCGATCCCGCCCAGGCCTCCCTCGACGTGGCCCGAGCCAAACCGGGCGGCGAGCGAGTGCACTGGATCCGCGGCGATGCCACGACCCTTCCGCCGATGCGGGCCGACCTGGCCACGATGACGGCGAACGCCGCCCAGGAGATCCAGGATCCGCAGGCATGGCGCGAGACCCTGCGGGGCGCGTACGAGGCACTGCGGCCCGGCGGTCGTCTGGTGTTCGAGACCCGGGATCCGGCCAGACGCGCCTGGGAGCACTGGAACCGCGAGGCCTCGTACCGCGTGACGCACATCCCGGACGTCGGCGCCGTCCAGAGCTGGGTCCAGCTGATCGACGTCAGCGAACCACTGGTGACGTTCCGCTGGACCTACGTGTTCGCCTCCGACGGCCAGGTACTGACGTCGGACTCCACCTTGCGCTTCCGCGACCGGCAGGAGGTCGAGGCGGACCTGGTCGCCCAGGGATACACGGTGCAGGCCGTACGCGACGCACCCGACAGACCGGGCAAGGAGCTGGTCTTCGTCGCGCGGCGTTCGTAGGAGGGGGGAGGGGGCACCCGGGTTGTCTCTGTAGCGGTGGAGCCCGGCATGACGTAGCGCACTTTTGCAAGCGGGTGCTTGCAATAGTTAGCGTGGGTGGTGCAGGGTGGAGGTATGGCAACGCTCAACGTCGGCAATCTCGGTGAGTATCTGCGTGAGCAGCGGCGCAATGCGCAGCTGTCGTTGCGGCAGCTCGCGGAGGCCGCCGGGGTGTCCAATCCGTATCTGAGCCAGATCGAGCGCGGGCTGCGCAAGCCGAGCGCGGAGGTGCTCCAGCAGGTCGCCAAGGCGCTGCGGATCTCCGCCGAGACGCTGTACGTGCGCGCCGGGATCCTGGACGCGGAGCGGGACCGGGACGAGGTGGAGACGCGGGCCGCGATCCTCGCGGACCCCACGCTGAACGAGCGGCAGAAGCAGGTGCTGCTCCAGATCTACGAGTCCTTCCGCAAGGAGAACGGGTTCGGGATGCCGGACGAAACCCCCCTCGGGGACGTCTCGTTGAGCGACGGTGCGACGGGCGATCAGGACGATCAGGACGGCGAGGACGCCGGGCCCGTGGAGCGCCGTACCCGCACGTCCGGTGGCGGCGAGGACGCCGCGGAGCAGAGACCGCGCAAGCGACGGAGTTCGCCCAAGCGGCAGAGCACGCAGAACACGCAGAGCACGCAGAGCACGCAGAACGAGCAAGATCCGCACGACCCGCAGCAGTCGGCAGGCTGAGCCGAGCTTCATCGGCCGGTCGCACCGCCGCGGGACACAAAAAAACCCTCAACTGCAAGTGATCCGGGAGGACCATCACCATGGCCATCACCGACGACATCCGCAAGGCCGTTACGGACCCGACCCCGCTCTACTTCCTCGCCGGCGCCGGTGATCTGGCCTTCCAGGAGGCCAAGAAGGTGCCCGGTCTGGTGGAGCAGCTGCGCGCCGAGGCCCCGGCCCGCATCGACGCCGTACGCAACACCGACCCGAAGGCCGTCCAGGAGAAGGCCGCCTCGCGCGCCAAGGAGGCCGGTGCCCGCGTCAAGGAGACGCAGGAGACCCTGCAGGCGAAGGTCACCGAGTTCTTCAACACCCTCGACGGCGACCTGAAGAAGCTCGGCACCACGATCGACGCCGACCTGAAGAAGTTCGGCGAGAGCGCCCAGGACTTCGCGCTGCGCGGTGTCGGTGTCGCCGCCGAGTACGCCGTGAAGGCCCGCGAGACCTACGAGAAGGTCGCCGAGCACGGCGAGCAGACCGTGAAGACCTGGCGCGGCGAGATGGCCGAGGAGATCGAGGAGCTCGCCGTGGCCGTCGAGCCGAAGGCCGAGCCGGTCGAGGTCAAGGGGGAGGACAAGGCGGAGGACAAGCCCGCCGAGGCCAAGTCCGCCGCGGCCGCCCCGGCGAAGAAGCCCGCCGCCAAGAAGACCACGCCGCGCAAGACCACCGCGAAGAAGACGACGCCGCCCGCGAAGTAATCGGCGGCATCCGGGCGGGCCGGGCACCTTGGGGGTGTCCGGCCCGTTCTACGGGTACGGTGACCGCGTAGGGACGAGCCGAGTCGGGTGGTGGACGTTGTGCTGATGCAGGGGTTCGCAGGGTTGATGTGGTTGCTCTACCTCGCGATGCTGGCGTTCGCCGTGGTGGCGTTCGTGATGGCCGCCCTCTTCCGTGAGGACGCGTACCGCGCGTCCAGCAAGCAGAGCAAGGGCTTCTGGCTGATCATCCTCGGCATCGCGGTCGCGGTGAACCTCCTGATCCCGATGCTCTTCCTCCAGATCGCGGGCCTCATCGCCTCGATCGTCTTCCTCGTGGACGTACGCCCCGCCCTCATCCAGGTCTCCGGCGGCGGCTGGGGCCGCCGACGCGGGGGTGGCGGCGGCAGCAGCAGCGACGGCCCGTACGGCCCGTGGAACGGCGGGCGCTGACCCCGCAGACTCGCCGCCGGCGCGGGCGCCTCAGCCCGCCCGGTCCAGCAGCAGCACGGCCACGTCATCGGTCAGCTCGCCCCCGTTGAGCTCCCGGACCTCGGTGACCGCCGCGCGCAGCAGCTCCTCGCCCCGCAGTCCCTCGGACAGCTGGCGCCGGACCATCGACACCATCCCGTCCTGCCCGAGCCGCTCCCGGCCCGCGCCGACCCGCCCCTCGATCAGGCCGTCGGTGTAGAGCATCAGGCTCCACTCGGGCCCCAGCTCCACCTGCATCCGCGGCCACCGGGCCCCGGGCAGCAGCCCCAGCGCGGGCCCGTTGTTGTCGTACGGCAGCAGCCGCGCCGCCCGCCCGGGGCGGGCCAGCAGCGGTGACGGGTGCCCGGCGAGGCACAGGCCCGCCCGCCGCCCGTCCGGCGCGATGTCCACCGTGCACAGCGTCGCGAAGATCTCGTCGTCCGCCCGCTCGTGCTCCAGCACCTGCTGAAGCGTCCCCAGCAGCTCGTCGCCGCACAGCCCCGCCAGCGTCAGCGCCCGCCAGGCGATCCGCAGCTCCACACCGAGCGCGGCCTCGTCCGGGCCGTGCCCGCAGACGTCGCCGATCATGGCGTGCACGGTGCCGTCCGCGGTGCGGACGACGTCGTAGAAGTCACCGCCGAGCAGGGCGCGCGAACGTCCCGGCCGGTAGCGCGCGGCGAACCGCAGCGAGGAGCCCTCCAGCAGCGGCGTGGGCAGCAGGCCGCGCTCCAGGCGCCGGTTCTCCTGCGCCCGCACCCGGCCCTCGGCGAGCCGCCGCTCGGCCGAGTCGGAACGTTTCCGCTCCACCGCGTACCGGATCGCGCGGCTCAGCAGCCGGCCGTCCAGCTCGTCGCGCAGCAGGTAGTCCTGGGCGCCCACGCGCACTGCCTCGGCGCCGCGCTCGGCGTCCTCGGACGCGGTGAGCGCCAGGACGGCGTGCCGGGGCGCCAGCTCCAGCACGTGCTTGAGTACGGCGAGCTCGTCGTCCCCCTCCCCCTGGCCGGGGGCGGGCAGCGCGAGGTCCAGCAGGATGCAGTGGACGTCGTCGGTGAGCAGCCGCTCGGCCTCGGTGAGGTTGCGGGCGGCGCGGACCCGGATCGGCCTGCCGGACCGGTCGAGCAGCTCGGGCAGGACCGTGGAGCCGCCCGGGTCGTCCTCGATCAGCAGCAGCGTCAGGTTCGTGTGGGTGCCGTCCTTGGCGTGGGTGTCGTCCTTGGAGGGGCCGCCGGCCGTGGGCGTGCCCTGCGCCTGACCACTTTCCACGGCCGGGATCGCTCTCTGCCGCGGTACGGGTACGGGCATGGTTGTGAGTTCCTTCCCTCCCCCCGAGGGCATGGCGGGTACGAGGGACCTCGACCCACCGACGGGGACCATAGCGGTAGTCGGCGCCGTAAAGGAATGGTGCAGGCCACGTCGGTGGACTCCACGCCGCCGTCATATGCCGCGTTCCGTATCGCAGTTGGGCAGGGCGGAAAGGGCGCGGGGATGACGAAGGTCACGTCCGTCCGGAGCGGGGGCGCGGCCGGCCGTGCGGTGCGTCACGTGACCGGGGTCATGTGACGGAGAACGGAGACACGGGAAACGCGCTCAGGTGCCCGGCCGCACCACGCCCAGGATCGGCATCGAGCCCGCCCCGGCCAGGGTCACCGTGCGCCCGGGGCGCGGGGCGTGGATCATCGTGCCGTCGCCGACGTACATCCCGATGTGGCTGGCGTCGTCGAAGTAGACGATGAGGTCGCCGGGGCGCATGTCCTTGGTGTCGATGCGCTTGAGCTGCTGCCACTGCGCCTGCGAGGTGCGGGGTATGCCCTGGCCGGCGCTGGCCCAGGCCTGCGAGGTCAGGCCCGAGCAGTCGAAGCTGTCGGGGCCCTCGGCGCCCCACTCGTACGGCTTGCCGAGCTGGGCGGTCGCGAACTCGACGGCCCGCTTGCCCTGTGCGGTCGCCTCGCCGTCGATCTCGTCGAGGATGCCGGAGTCGAGCCACTCGGTCTGCGCCTCCTGGGCGGCCTTCCTCTCCAGCTCGGCGAGGCGCTCCTTCTCCTCCGTCTCCAGCTCGGACTCCAGCTTCTCGGCCGCGGCGATCTGCTTCTTGACCTTCGCCTTCGCCTTGGCCTTGGCCTTGCGGTTGGCCTCCAGCTTCTCCCACTGGGCGGAGGCGTCCTTGGCGTACAGCTCCAAGTCCTTCTGGGCGCGGGTCATTTCGGCGAGCAGGCCCTTGGTGGCGCGCTGCCCCTGGATCACCCGGCCGGCGCCGTCGAGGAACTCCTGCGGGTCGTCGCTGAGCATCAACTGGGCCTCGTCGGACAGTCCGCCGGTGCGGTACTGGGAGGCGGCCGCGGCGCCCGCGCGGTCCTTGAGCTTCTTCAGCTTCTTCTTGCCCTGGACGATCTTCTTGGCCAGTGCCACGATCTCGGCCGACTGCTTCTCGGCCTTCTCCTCGGCGGCGTTGTAGGCGTCGGTGGCGACGGCCGCGTCGTGGTAGAGCCGGTCGAGCTTCTCGCGTACGGCCTCAAGCTCCTCGTTGGTCACGGGAGTCGGGGGAGCGGAGGGGGTCGACGTCGGACTCGGCGTCGCGCTCGATGTGGGTGCGGGGCTCGGATTCGCGAACGCGGTGCCGGGTGCCGCCAGCACGGTGACCGCGCAGACCACGGTGACGGCAGCAGTGATCAGGCCGCGCCTGCCCGTACCCATACCTCTTCCCCCAACCTGGTTAACCGTCAGTAACTTGCGGACGTCTGGGGGATCGTGCCATGCCGTGGCGCAAAGCGACAGAGGTCACGACAGACGCAGCGCCACCAGTGACCATCCCCGGCCACGCGTGGCTTCTGCTGCTTCCCCCTTCTCCCGCCCCCACGTTCACGATCTCCCCGCCTTTGTGACGAACGACTCGCGGAGTTCGTTCCCCGCAGGTCAGGGGTGGTACGGCGGCCTCGGCGCGGCGGGTTGCCGCGCACGCCCGTCCACCCTGCGGGCAGTCGTGCCGCTGGGGCGGCACGGGTGGGCGCAGGCGGCACCCCGACAGCGCCGGGCCGCGCGACCCACCCCACCGCCAAGTCACGCCCTTCGCCAAGTCACGCCCTTCGCCGAGTCACGCCCTTCGCCAAGTCCCCCCCGCCAACTCACCCCCGAGGCGCCAACGCCCCCCACGCCACCGTCACTTCGCCCTGTCGCCAGCGCGACGGTCCGTCCGTCACCGGCCAGTCGGCCGTGAGGTCCCGTACCGCGCGGAGCCAGCGCTGGCGGGCGCCGTAGGAGGCGTAGGGCGCGGCGGCGGCCCAGGCGCGGTCGAAGTCGCGGAGGAAGGCGTGGACCGGCTCGCCGGGGACGTTGCGGTGGATGAGCGCCTTGGGCAGCCGTTCGGCCAGGTCCGAGGGGCGTTCCAGGGAACCCAGCCGGGTCGCGAAGGTCACCGTCCGCGGACCCTGCGGCCCGAGCGCGACCCATACGTGCCGGCGCCCGATCTCGTCGCAGGTCCCCTCGACCAGCAGCCCGCCCGGCGCGAGCCGGGAACACAGCCGCTCCCACACGGCGGCGACCTCGGCCTCGTCGTACTGGCGCAGCACGTTGGCCGCCCGGATCAGCAGCGGCCGCTGGGGGATGGGGATCTCGAAGCCGCCGTGCCGGAAGACGAGCCCCTCGCGCTCGTACGGCCGGGCCGCCGCGACCCGGGCCGGTTCGATCTCGACGCCGACCACGCGCGCGCTTGGGGCCGCAGTCCGCAGCCGGGCGAGCAGTTCGACCGCCGTCCAGGGGGCCGCCCCGTACCCGAGGTCGACGGCGACGAGGTCGTCGGCGCGGCGCAGCTCGGCGCCGTGCACCGCGGCGATCCAGCGGTCCATGCGGCGCAGGCGGTTGGGGTTGGTCGTCCCGCGCGTCACCGTTCCCACGGGGCGGGCGGCGGCTGCGCGGGCTGTCATACGTACGAGGGTATGCGGCCGTAGCGCGTCCCGTCGGGCCCGATGGGCGTCGTACGCCCCTGTGCCACGACGCGCCGCGAGGGCGTGTGGCGCGAGGGAACCTCGACCGCACTCGAACGGTTGAGCGACCACAGGTAATGATTCGGCAAAAACACCCCGACGGGAAATGGAGTGGCCCCCTCCGCTGTTCCACCCCTGTGGAGGGCCCGCACGTCCTCCCAGAGGCATGCCCGCAGCGAGGAGGACCGCCACGTGAGCCACTACGTCAGCAGGCTCGGGCGTCGCTCCCCGGCGGCACCCCCGCGGCTGCGCCTGCACCGCCGCCCGCGCCGCGTCGCGATGCTCTCCGTACACACCTCACCGCTCCACCAGCCCGGCACCGGCGACGCCGGCGGCATGAACGTCTACATCGTGGAGCTCGCGCAGCGCCTCGCCGCGATCAACATCGAGGTGGAGATCTTCACGCGCGCGACCACCGCCGCGCTCCCGCCGACGGTGGAAATGGCCCCCGGCGTCACGGTCCGCCACGTCGACGCGGGCCCCTACGAGGGCCTGGCGAAAGAGGAACTCCCCGCCCAGCTGTGCGCCTTCACGCACGGCGTGATGCAGGCGTGGGCCGGCCACCGCCCCGGCCACTACGACCTCGTCCACTCCCACTACTGGCTCTCCGGCCACGTCGGCTGGCTCGCCGCCCAGCGCTGGGGCGCCCCCCTGGTGCACGCCATGCACACCATGGCCAAGGTCAAGAACGCCAACCTGGCCGCCGGCGACACCCCCGAGCCCGCCGCCCGCGTCATCGGCGAGACCCAGATCGTCGCCGCCGCCGACCGCCTCATCGCCAACACGGCGGAGGAGGCCGACGAACTCGTACGCCACTACGGCGCCGAACCCGCCAAGGTCGCCGTCGTCCACCCCGGCGTGAACCTCGACCGCTTCTCGCCCGCCGACGGCCGCGCCGCCGCCCGCGCCCGCCTCGGCCTGCCCCAGGACGCCCTGATCCCGCTCTTCGCGGGCCGTATCCAGCCCCTGAAGGCCCCGGACGTGCTGCTGCGCGCGGTGGCCGTCCTCCTGGAGGAGCGGCCCGAGCTGCGCTCCCGCATGGTCGTCCCGGTCGTGGGCGGCCCCAGCGGCAGCGGCCTCGCCAAGCCGGAGGGCCTGCAGAAGCTGGCGGCCCGCCTCGGCATCGCCGACGTGGTGTGCTTCCGCCCGCCGGTCGGCCAGGACCAGCTGGCGGACTGGTTCCGGGCGGCCTCGGTCCTCGTCATGCCCTCCTACAGCGAGTCTTTCGGCCTGGTCGCGATAGAGGCCCAGGCGGCCGGCACACCGGTCCTCGCGGCCGCGGTCGGCGGCCTGCCCGTGGCCGTACGGGACGGAGAGACCGGCTTCCTCGTCCAGGGCCACCAGCCCGCGGCCTACGCGCGCGTGCTGAGCGACTTCGCCGACAACCCCCTGCTGTCCGCCCGGATGGGCGAGGCCGCCGCCCGGCACGCCCAGTCCTTCGGCTGGGACACCGCGGCCGCCGCCACGGCCGACGTCTACACGGCCGCGGCCCAGGCCCACCGCCGTCGCGTACGCTCGCACCATGGCTGAGGCAGACAACGCAGCGCGGGTGATCGAGGGCTTCCTCAAGGACGCCGAACTCTCCTGGGAGAGCCCCGAGCCCGGCACCTACGTCGTCCAGCTCCCCGGCACCCGCAAACTCTCCACCACCGTCTCCCTCCTCCTCGGCCGCCACACCCTCTCCCTGAACGCCTTCGTCATCCGCCACCCCGACGAGAACGAACCCGGCGTCCACCGCTGGCTCCTGGAGCGCAACCTCAAGCTCTACGGCATCGGTTACGCCGTGGACCACCTCGGCGACATCTACGTCACCGCCCGCCTCCCCCTCTCCACCATCACCCCCGAGGACCTCGACCGCCTCCTCGGCCAGGTCCTCGAAGCCACCGACGGCGCCTTCAACACCCTCCTGGAACTGGGCTTCGCGAGCGCCATCCGCCGCGAGTACGAGTGGCGCGTGTCCCGAGGCGAACCGACCCACAACCTGGACGCGTTCACGCATCTGCTCCGTCGCCCGTCGGCGTGAGGCACTGGTCTGAATTGACGCAGAAGTCGCGGTTGTTCCTGAAGGGAATTCAGTCGACTTGCAGGCGCCGTCGGCTGAGGAATCGCGTCTTCCCGGTCCACGGCGCAGGAACTGTGGGGCGAACCTGCTGCGGGCGGGGCAAAGATGCTGATCTCAACCGAGATCGGAGCAGCCCAACAGGTGGCCAGGCTGGCGCCACAGCGTTGCGCCCGGACCACGCCGAGTACTTCAAGGCCCACCCCCGCCCGGTCCCAAGACCCTCCGCGGAAACGTGACCTCGGATCTCCAACAGCTGTTCCTTTTGCTGGCCGCGATCTGTCTCGTCATTGGTGCGGTCGGAATCGCCCACACGACATTGGTGGCCGTTCTGGAGCGCCCCGGCGAGATCGGTCGGCGGCGGGCCCTGGGAGCCAGAGGCGGTCACATCACCCTTCAGTTCTTGGCAGAATCCGGCTCGTTGGGCGCCCTGGGCGGTCTTATAGGCACCAGCCTTGGCACGCTGACCGTGGTCGCCGCTCCGGCCATCGGGTTGGTCACCGGACTGGTGGCTGGCCTTTACCCTGCGTGGCGCGCTGCTCGTATCCAGCCGGCGGAGGCACTGCGCCGATGGACCGCCGTCCGTTCGATGCGGTGGGCTCTGTCACAGGCCGCGGTCTTCTTCCACTGTGTGGTGGGTGAGGCCGCGGCATTCGTCTGTGTGCACGACCCGCCGCTTCAGACGAACTTCTCGCACGGGACACGTACAAGACCAGCCCCCCGCGGCGTCATGAGGAATGCGAGCGCGGACGTGAGCAGGGGGCGTCGGCTCGGGCGACGCAGGCAGGCCCAGTGGGGCGCGGCGGGACTCACGCTCGGTGTCGGTGCTCCTGATGACCGCGGCCGGCGGGACGGCCGAGGTGCAGGTCAGTGTGCAGGGCGGCTTCCCACTCACCACGACGGCTCGGTGCAGATCGCCTACGAGGACACGGACGGGACGTTCGTGCGGCGCACCGCCGATGTCCTGCGCGAGGACCGCACCCGGATCGTGATCATCGTCTCGAACGGCACGGACAGCAAGCACGGCCCGGCGCAGGTGAACACTCCGCCGCTGACCATGGAACAGGTCACGGAGATCGCCGCGAGCACGAAGTGGCAGCCGTGGGTCGCCCGCGGCTGAACGCGCACAACCGCACATGCTCGTCTCCGACGCCCCAGAGGCTGTACGCCTGTTGTTAGCCTGCCGCAGCCAATACCAATCACACTTATGAAGAGGTTGTACATGCGCGCAGGCAGATCCGGCACCGCGGCCGCACTCGCGGGAGCGCTCGCCCTCGTGGCGTTCACCGCCCCGGTCGCGGAAGCGTCGGACACCGGCATCACCGTGAAGAACCTGGTGATCAACAACGGCAAGCCGATCATCGTGGGCACCAAGGCCGAGGTCACCCCCGACTTCACGTTCAACGTCTCCAAGCCCTCGGGCTACTCGTACTCCGAGATCGACGCGTTCCCCTTCCTGTACCACGACGTCACGGCCGCCCAAGGAGCCGAAAAGGGCGGCATCTACACGGGCAGCGTCACCTTCTACGACAACGGGTTCGCCGACGGGGAGCTCTACATCGACCCGCCGTACCGCCTGGACTCCAACAAGGACGCCACCACCTGGAAGATCGCCGTCTCCGCCCGGACCTGGGGCTCCGACGGCCAGCCCGACGCCGAGGAGTACCTGACCGGCTTCGGCAGCATTCCGGTCAAGCGGCGGGCCACGGCCACCGTCAACGCCTCCCCCGAGCCGGTCGCCAAGGGCGCGACGATCACCGTGAAGGGCAGCGCCAAGCGCGCGGACTGGGTCAAGCACACCTACGTCGGCTTCCCCGGCAAGCTGGCCAAGCTCCAGTTCCGGCAGGCGGGCACCCGCACGTACAAGACGGTCAAGTACGTGCGGGCGAGCTCCGCCGGCTACCTGAAGACCACGGTCACCGCCTCCGCCGACGGCTACTGGCGCTGGGCGTTCGGCGAGACGGCGACGACGGGCGGCGCGAAGGCCAAGGGCGACTACGTAGACGTCACCTGAGCCGTGCCCGGGGCCGGTCGGCGCAGGGCCTGGTAGCCGACGAACGTGAACATGCGCTCCCCGGGGACGAGGGGGAGGGACTCGCCGGTGAAGCGGTGGGCCCCGACCCCGTAGGGGATGTCGGGGCCGGTCACCCACACCCGCTCGAACCCCCGCTCCTCCAGCCACTCGCACACGCGCGTGTCGTAGTGCTGGGTCCGGGTCCACACCACCGTGCCGCCCGTCCGGCACAGCCGCACGCAGTGGTCGAGGACGCGTTCGGTGTCGGCGTCCGTCAGGTTGCCGAGGACGCCGCAGAGCATGACCAGGTCGGCCGGGGCGATGCCGACGCAGTGGTCGGTCAACCCGGCGTCCCCGGCGACGACTTCGACCCCGGGCAGACCGGCGGCCGCGGCCAGCCGCCGGGCCGCCGCCACGTTCCGCTCGTCGAGTTCGACGAGGCGGGCCTGCACGTCGCCGCCGCGCGGATGCGCCGCGAGCGCCCCGATCAGGTCACGCCCCTGACCGGCACAGAGGCTGAGCGCGCGGAGCGGACCCGGCGGGGCCTCGTCGAGGGCGGTACGGATGCGTTCCTGGACGAGCGCCAGGCGTCGGCTGAGACAGGAGTCGGGGGCGTCGTACGCGTCGTGCCACGCATGCCAGTCCATGCAGGGAGGGTACGGCGATCAGCGCTCCCGCGCGCGGGTGTACCGGCCCGGGGTCACTCCCACCAACTTCCGGAAGTGCCGGGTGAGATGGGCCTGGTCGTAGAACCCGGTCGCCACCGCGACCTCCCCGGCCGGCCGCCCGTCGAGCAGCAGCCGGCGCGCCCGGTCGACCCGGCGGGAGTTGAGGTACTGGTGCGGCGCGATGCCGTACGCGGTGCTGAACGCCCGTACCAGATGGGCCGGATGGGCCCCCAGCAGCGCGGACGCCTCGTCCAGCGCGAGGCCCTCCACGACGCGCTCGTCGAGGAGTTCGCGCAGCAGCCGCGCCAGGCGGGGATCCGCCCGCCGGGGGTGCGCGGCGCCGAGGGGCCGCAGATGCGACCGCAGCCGCTCGCCCACCAGCGTCAGCCTGCTCTCCGCCGCCAGCTCCTCGCCGGGCCGCGCCAGCGCGGTGTGCAACTGCCCCACCCGCCGCCGCAGTACGGGATCGCGCAGGTCCGGCCCGTCCACCGCGGCCCCGATGAGCTCGTCGCCGAGGTGGGTGCCGTCCAGGTAGAGGACGCGCTTGCGGAAGCCGCCCGGGCCGGCCGGGGAGCCGTTGTGCGGGACGTGCGGCGGCAGCAGGGTGACCGTGTCGTGCGGGGTGCCGTGCTCGTGCCGGTCGAGGTCGTACCGTACGGCCCCGGCGTCGACGATGAGCAGCGTCCACGCCTCGTGGACGTGCATCGGATACGCGTACTCGGTGAAGCGGGCGTGGAAGACCTCCGTGACGCCCGGCACACGGGGACGCCACGCGGTGACTTCCTGCCGGGCGGCCATGCAAAGAACGTACAAGACACCGTCGCGCACCGGTCGGCAGTCTCGTCGTATGACCACTGAACCCCTCCGGTACGACACCAAGATCGCCGTCCTGCTGCGCGCGGATTTGGAGATCTGGCAGCGCCTGAACGTCACCGCGTTCCTGGTCAGCGGCCTGGGCGCCCAGCTGCCCGAGGTGATCGGCGAGCCCTACGAGGACGCGGACGGCGTCCCGTACCTGCCCATGTTCCGCCAGCCGGTGCTGGTCTTCGAGGGCACCAAGGAGACGCTGACGGCGGCCCACGCGCGCGTGCTGTCCCGCGCGCTGCCCCGGGCGGTCTTCACCAGCGACCTGTTCGTCACGGGCAACGACCGCGACAACCGGGCGGCGGTGCGGGCGGTGCCGACGCGGGAGCTGGATGTGGTCGGACTGGCGGTGTACGGGCCGCGGAACGCGGTGGACAAGGTGTTGAAGGGGGCGCGGATGCACCCGTGACCGGAATCTGCACAGGGCGTGCGCAACTCGCCGGTAGGTGGGTTCCGTTGGTGCGGAGATGTCCTGTTCGCGGCGGCGACGGCAAGGCCTGTGGGGGCTGTTGTGGGAAGCGGCGTGTAGAGATACGGCCCCCGATTCGTGCCCGCGTTCGCACGGATGCGGAGGCCGCGGAGCGAACTGCCCGGGTGGCGGCGGTGGTTGGGTGGAGGGCCGGAGCACTCCGTGGTTTGATCCCTCGCACCCGTCCCCAACGGGATCCATTCCCCTGTGAACACCCATGTGAAGGGCAGTTTCCCCATGAACTCCGCTCCCCGGTTCGAGACCCTTGAGATCTCCGACGCCGACCTCGACTCCGTCTCCGGCGGCGTGCACCCCGAGGCCACCGTGACCGCCGGTCCCACGGTCGTCAGCAGCGCGGACGTGCTGTCCGAGGTCGGCGCCCAGGTCGGCGCGGTCCAGGGCCAGGCCCTGGCCACGGCCGCGCAGTACCAGCAGGTCGGCGTCACGGTCACCATCTGATCGCGGCTTCGCGGACCCGCCCTCCGCCGGGGGAACAATCCCCGGCGGAGGGCTTCAGGCCGTGCTGCTGAGGTCGGGCTTCGGCGCCGCCGGGGCCTCGACGACCGGCTCCTCGGCCGGCAGCCGCCGCATCAGGACCGCGTACCCGAGCCCCGCCAGCGTGCCGATGACGGCGCACAGCCCCCACAGCCACTCGGCGCCGTAGTGGTCGATGACGAAGCCGGACATCAGCGGGGCTACGAGGGAGGCCACCGCCCAGGACATGGTGTACATGCCCTGGTAGCGGCCGCGTCCGTGCACGGGGGAGAGGCGGACGACGAGCCCGGTCTGCGTGGGCGCGTTGACGATCTCGGCGAGGGTCCACACGCAGACGGTGAGCGCGAAGACGCCGACTGACCCGGCGAAGGCGGTGAGGCCGAAGCCGTAGCCCGCGAGGACGGACGAGATCACGAGCAGCCGCCGCGGGTCCCGGTGCTCGATGAACCGGGTGACCGGGATCTGCAGGACCACGATGAGTACGCCGTTGACGGCGATGGCGAGGCCGTAGTCGGCCGGGGTGAAGCCCGCCTCGCCCATGGCCACCGGCAGTCCCACGGAACCCTGCTGGAAGATCAGCGCGACCAGGAACGACAGCCCGACGACTCCCATGAAGCGCCCGTCGCGCAGCACGGTCCCCAGGCCGACCGCGTCCCCCGCCTTGACGGTCCCGCCGCTCTCGGGCCGGGACTCGGGCAGCTTCACGAAGACGACGACGGCGCAGACGGCCGTCATGGCCGCTTCGATCAGGAACCCGGCGAGGTAGCTGTACTCGGCGATGAACCCGGCGGCCATGGCGGAGACGGCGAAACCGAGGTTGATGGCCCAGTAGTTGAGCGAGAACGCCCGCACCCGGTCCTGGGGGCGCACGATGTCGGCCATCATCGCCTGCACGGCCGGCCGGGAGGCGTTGGAGGCCATGCCGACGAGGAAGGCGACGCCCGCGATGGCGACGGGGTGGTGCATGAACCCGAGCAGCGCGACGGAGGCGGCGGTGGAGGCCTGGGCGACCAGCAGGGTGGGCCGCCGCCCGAGCCGGTCCGTCATGACCCCGGCGCCCAGGGAGGAGATCACGCCGCCGAGGCCGTGGAGGGCGGCGACGAGACCGGCGTAGGAGGCGGAGTAGCCGCGGTCGAGGGTCAGGTACAGGGCCATGAAGGTGGCGACGAAGGCGCCGAGCCGGTTGACCAGGGTGCTGGTCCACAGCCACCAGAACTCACGGGGGAGCCCGGAGACGGTCTCCCGGGCGGCACGTCGCAGGGCGGCGACGGACATGGCTGTCTCCCAGAGGTGTAAGAGTCACAAGCGGTATGCGCAACTTACGCAGGAGGGGCCGTCGCGGACCACTCAATTAACAGAACCCGTCAACCGTCCGCTCTTCGAGCGGACGCGCAAGCGATCAAAACCTTCGATTACGCTCCTACACATGGCCGACGCACCGTACAAGCTGATCCTCCTCCGCCACGGCGAGAGCGAATGGAACGCGAAGAACCTGTTCACCGGCTGGGTGGACGTCAACCTCAACGAGAAGGGCGAGAAGGAGGCAGTCCGCGGCGGCGAGCTTCTGAAGGACGCCGATCTTCTCCCCGACGTGGTCCACACGTCCCTCCAGAAGCGCGCGATCCGCACGGCCCAGCTGGCCCTCGAGTCCGCGGACCGCCACTGGATCCCGGTCCACCGCAGCTGGCGTCTGAACGAGCGCCACTACGGCGCCCTCCAGGGCAAGGACAAGGCCCAGACCCTCGCCGAGTTCGGCGAGGAGCAGTTCATGCTGTGGCGCCGCTCCTACGACACCCCGCCGCCCCCGCTGGAGGACGGCACCGAGTTCTCCCAGTCGGACGACCCCCGCTACGCGACGATCCCGCCGGAGCTGCGCCCGCGCACGGAGTGCCTGAAGGACGTCGTCGTCCGCATGCTCCCGTACTGGTACGACGGCATCGTCCCCGACCTCCTCGCGGGCCGCACCGTCCTCGTCGCCGCCCACGGCAACTCCCTGCGCGCCCTCGTCAAGCACCTCGACGGCATCTCCGACGCCGACATCGCGGGCCTGAACATCCCCACCGGCATCCCCCTCGCCTACGACCTGGACGCCGACTTCAAGCCCCTCAACCCCGGCGGCACCTACCTCGACCCCGAGGCGGCCGCAGCGGCCATCGAGGCGGTCAAGAACCAGGGCAAGAAGAAGTAAGAGCCCACGAGTAAGCCCTCTTCCTGCGGTTTCTCCGCCGGAAGGGGGCTTTTCGCTGCCTCTGGGCCGTCTCCGGGCCGTCAGGGCGATGGGGCCGTGCGCTCTCCGGGCTCCGGCTCCTGTCTCCACTCCGCTCTGGCGCCGGCGTTCTGGAGAACAGCGACAGCGGACTGAGCCCGGTACGCAGACAGACCCCCAAGGAGGGTCACGGGGGCTTGGCGCGCCAGGACCCGGCTGTGCCACAAGCTCTGCCCGGTCACCTTTCGCACGGCCAGGATCACATCCATCTCGCGGGGCCCACAGTCGACGAGGACCACCTCGTGTGACGGGTCGTCGCAGAGCAGCGTGTAGTACTCGGTGGCCTCTTCGTCGGACATCTCGCCCTCCTGCCTCAGCGAACGGGAGCGTACGCGCCCTCGAGAACGCCAGCCACGGCTTTTCGAGTGCGCTCCTGGCTGGACGGCATCAGATGGGCGTACACGCGGAGGGCCGTCAAGGACCACCCAGGCGTAGAAGTGCCGAAGCGCGTGCGTGCCGTTCTCGCGAGACTCGGCGTACGACTCACCTGGCTGCCGCTCGGGGATGGCCCCAGCCGCAGCAAGCGCCCGCTTCCACACCTCCTCGTTGAGGGACGTACGCCAGACATGCAGTCGATGCCGACGAGGGCGACCGGTTACGGGGCGAGTCCGGTGATGAGGTGGCGCAGGTACATGGACTTGCCGGACAGCGTTGTGCCGAGGGCGAGAAGGCGACGGGCTGGTAGAGGTGGAACGCAGGGCCCATAGCCGTCGGAGTCCACCCCTCACACAGGGCAAGCCGAACAGCCGCAGCCACAGCAGACGGCAGTACGAGCTCTGCCTCACCGCCGATCCAGTTGCTCGGATGTGGCTGGCCGGTGGTGACCACAAGGGTCGTACCCGGAGTGTTCGCATGCTCGACCGCGAACGTGCACGGCGACCGGGGTAGGCCCCGCCGTCCGTCTCAGTTTCCGTCGCATTCGGCGCCGTTCACGAAAGGGCTGTTCGACTCTACCGGCCGTTGACGACCGCGGTTAGCGTCGTGTGCACAACCGAGGCTGTCGGGCAGGCGGGAGGTCGCCATGTCGGTCGAGCAACGGGCCAAGAAACCCTGGCTGCCGCCGCGCTGGGTCATCCGTCTGGCCTGGTACGCGCATCGGGGTCTGTACCGGGTCTTCGGAGGCCGCTTCGGCCTATGGCGGCCACGTGCCAACGGCTGGGGCGCCCTGCGGCTGACCACCACCGGCCGCCGCACGGGCCGTCGGCGCAGCGTCATCATCGGGTACTTCGAAGACGGTCCGAACCTGGTCTCGCTCGCGATGAACGGGTGGGGTGAGGCCGAGCCCGCCTGGTGGCTCAACTTGCAGGCCCACCCGGACGTGACCGCCGATCTGGTCGACGGGCAGCGGCTGGTTCACGGTCGCGCCGCACTGGGTGATGAGCGGTCACGGCTGTGGGCCAGGTGGCGCGAGATCGACAAGAATCTGGACGCCTACGCGGCACGCCGGCCGTACGACACTGCGGTGGTGGTTCTGGAGCCCCGAGCCAGTGTGCCGGACCCTACGCAGGGCAACTGATCGGCCGACGCCTCATCATTCCAACCGGCACCTCAAGGGGAACGGCGTCCACCCCTCCGTGCTCAGCAGCGCCTGCCTGCGAGCAGACGTCGGTCAGACCGCACGACAACCGCACCAGAGGCCCTGTCCCGACCATTTGCCCTGGTCAACGCTCGAACCACCCTCGGTTCCCCCGACAGTCCGATGCCGCTCGATGCCGCTCGACAGTGGCCAATGACGACCAACGACGACCACCAGGCGCACGAGTCCATCACATCTGACCAGTCCCCGGCCGCCTCTGAGCGGGTTACGGCGATGTGGTCGTGCGCCGTGCGGGCTTCGGCTCCTGGCGCCACTCCGCTCGGGCGCCGGCGCTCTGGAGTACGGCGACGGCGGACTGGGCTCTGTACGCGGACAGCCCCTGAAGGAGGGTGACGGGTGCTCGGCGTGCCAGTGCCCGGCTGTGCCACAGGCTGAGCCCGGTCACCTTGTGCACGGCTCGGATCGCGTCCGTCTCGCGGGGTCCGCAGTCGATGAGCAGCACCTCGTGGGACGGGTCGTCGCAGAGCGGGACGTGGTACTCGGTGGACCCCTCGTCGGACATCTCGCCCTCCTGCCTCGGTGAACGCGAGCGTACGCGCCTTCGAGGGCGGCAGTCACGGGTTCTCGGGCTCGCCTTGCCGCAGGCCGTGTCCGGCGCCCGCGTCGACCGCGGGCCGGAAGCGCTCGACCCCGGGATCTTGACGCTAACTCCTGGTTAGTGCTTTCCTTTGGCAAGTGTCAGCTTGAACTTTCAACTGCCTGGAGAGTGCCGTGCCCCCCACCACCTCTGTCCGCAGGACCTTCGTCGCTGCGGCCGCCTCCGCCGCACTGCTGGCCACCGCCGCGGTGCCGGCCGTAGCCGTCGCCGTCCCCGCCTCAGCGCCTGCTGCCGCCGTCGGCCACGCCGGCCACGCCGGTCACGCCGGATACGGCGACCACGCCCGCCTCGGCTACCAGAAGGCCGTCGTCGCCCGGGTGTTGAAGGGGGTGTTCGAGGAGGGCGACACGGCCGTCGTCGACCGTTACGTACGCCCGGACTACATCCAGCACAACCCGTTCGCCCCCGACGGCGCCGAAACGCTCAAGAACCTCGGCGTCGCGCTGCACCAGCAGTTCCCGGACGCCAAGTACGACATCAAGCGGGTCATCTCCGAGGGCGACCTCGTTCTCGTGCACTCCAACGTCGTCATGGTGCCGGGCACGCGGGGCACCGCCGTCTTCGACATCTTCCGCTTCCAGGGCGGGAAGATCGCCGAGCACTGGGACGTGGGGCAGGACGTGCCGGAGAGCTCGGTCAACGGCAACGACATGTTCTCGACGGAGAGTTGGCCGCGGACGGAGAAGCCGGGGGCGAGGTGGGTCACCGGGTACAACAAGAAGCTGGTCACCAAGGCCTTCGACCAACTCCTGGTCGACAAGGACCTGTCCGCGCTCGACCGCTACTGGGGCCCTGAGTACCACCAGCACAACCCGAACATCGCCGACGGCGTGGAGGGAGTGAGGGCGGGGCTGGGCGGCTACTTCGAGCAGTTCCCGCAGTTGACGGTCGCGCGGAAGCGGGTGATCGCGGAGGGAGACCTGGTCGCGGTCCACAGCCACTACGTGAACGCACCGGGTGAGCGGGGTCAGGCGGTCGTCGATCTCTTCCGGGTGCGGGGCGGGAAGATCGTCGAGCACTGGGACGCGCTGCAGGACGTGCCGGAGACTTCGGCGAACGACAACACGATGTTCTAGGAACCGGGTCAGATCGACAGCGGCACCGCGTGGATCTCGTCGGCCTTGTGCCCGGCGCGCTCGTGGACGCGCTGGACGGCCTCGGCCGAGGGTGCCTCGGAGAGGCAGTAGACGATGCCGGACTCCGGGTCCGCCCAGGCCCGTTCGGAGTGCACGCCCTCGTCCTTCTCGATGGCGAGGTCGGCCTTGTGGGCCTCGTTCAGCTGCTCTGCGGTGATGCCCTGCATCCCGTGGTGCACGTCCATGAACTGCGCCATGACCGGCCCACCTCCTCTCGGACGCCCGCCCCTCCCTCCATACTGCGCCCCGAGCCGCCCGTCGGCACGACGAAGGGCCCCGGCCTGCGCCGGGGCCCTTCAACGTCGTAGGGACGTCATCCGCACTGGCACGGATTGCCGGACTGGCAGCCGCAGCCGCAGCCCGACCCGCAGCCGCACGCTCCGATCAGCATCAGGTTCCTGATCTCGGCGGGCTGCTCGGTCCGCTGCTCCTGCGTGGGGTCGGGCGTCGTGCCGGGCGTGCTGGGGGATTCGGCCATGGTCCCTCCTTCAGGGCTCGTGCCTGTGCCCATTGCATGCCCGCTCCGCTGGGCGCATCAACGGCGCACTGAGGCTTCCACGCGCCCCGTCCGGCAACCGGGCGCCCTCCCGCGCAGGATCCGGGCGTGCCCAGATCCCCGTGCGGGAGGAGGCCCGCCCGCCATCAGACCCCGCAGGGGAGGAGGCCCCTCGTTCTCAGGCCCCTTCCACCCCCGCCACCGACGCCACATCCGTCCCCTGGAGCTCGTCCGCGTGTTCGCCCGTCACCAGGAAGACCACGCGCTTGGCGACCGCCACCGCGTGGTCGGCGAACCGCTCGTAGTAGCGGCCCAGCAGGGTGACGTCGACGGCGGTCTCGATGCCGTGCTTCCAGCGCTCGTCCATCAGGTGCTGGAAGAGGGTGCGGTGCAGCAGGTCCATCTCGTCGTCGTCGGTCTCCAGCTGGAGCGCCAGGTCGACGTCCTTCGTCACGATCACCTCGGCCGCCTTCGCCATCAGGCGCTGCGCGAGCTGGCCCATCTCCAGGATCGTGGCGTGCAGGTCGTGCGGGATGGCCCGCTCGGGGTAGCGCAGCCGGGTCAGCTTCGCCACGTGCTGGGCGAGGTCGCCCGAGCGCTCCAGGTCGGCCGACATCCGCAGCGAGGTGACGACGATCCGCAGATCCGTCGCGACCGGCTGCTGACGGGCGAGCAGCGCTATCGCCCGCGCCTCCAGCTCGTGCTGGAGGTCGTCGACCTTCTGGTCCGCCTCGATCACGCTCTCGGCCAGCTTCAGGTCGGAGTCGAGGATCGACGTCGTGGCGCGCCCGATCGCCGACCCGACCAGGCGGGCCATCTCCACCAGGCTGTCGCTGATCGAGTCAAGTTCCTCGTGGTACGCGTCCCGCATCAGGGTTCCCTCTCGTACGTACGTGTTCTTCGGGGGCTCCGGGGGCCGAGGCCCCGGCACGGACCGCCGGTGCGAACCCCACGGTCCCACGTTCGGCCCCCTACGCGTCGGTTTCCGTCACCCCAAATGAACCATTACTAGCTCCCGGGTGAACTCTGGGCGACGAGTGTTCGAGCTCGCACTCCGATGGCTGTGGCCTGGAGCGATCCCGTGCCTAACCTTGAGGCATGGACGTGAACGCGGCGGTCGCCGCAGCGGCAGCGATCGCCGGGGTGCTCACCGGCGTGGTCGCCATGCTGGCGTTCCGCTGGAGCGAACGCGACCAGGCGCGACCCACCAGAACCTCCCTGCACACCGACCCGGTGCTGCCGCCGGGCGTGGACACGGTCCTGTCCGTGCTCCGCTCCTCGGCGGTCGTCCTGGACGAGGCCGACGCCGTCGTGAAGGCCAGTTCCGCCGCCTACGCCCTCGGGCTGGTGCGCGGCGGCAAGCTGGCGGTGGAGCCGATGCTCCGGATGGCCCGGGACACCCGGCGCGACGGCGAGATACGCCAGGTCGAGCTGGACCTGCCCCGGCGCGGCACCGGACGCGGCGAGGCCCTCGCCGTCTCCGCCCGGGTGGCGCCGCTCGGCTCCCGGCTGGTGCTCCTGCTCGTCGAGGACCTCACCGAGGCCCGCCGGATAGAGGCGGTACGGCGCGACTTCGTCGCCAATGTCAGCCACGAGCTCAAGACCCCGGTCGGCGCGCTCTCCCTGCTGTCCGAGGCCGTCATGGACGCCTCGGACGACCCGGAGGCCGTGGAGCGGTTCGCCGGGCGCATGCAGATCGAGGCGACCCGGCTCACCAACCTCGTCCAGGAGCTCATCGACCTCTCCCGGGTCCAGAACGACGACCCGCTGGAGGACGCCGAGCCCGTGCGCGTGGACGAGCTGGTCGCCGAGGCCGTCGACCGCTGCCGGCACGCCGCCGGGACGAAGCAGATCACCATGGCCTCCGGCGGCACCGCGGACCTCAGCATCTGGGGCCACCGCGGCCAGCTCGCCGCCGCCCTCGGCAACCTCGTCGAGAACGCCGTCAACTACTCTCCCGCCCGCACCCGCGTCGGCATCGCCGCCCGCCGCGTGACCGCGCCCGGCGGGGACCTCATCGAGATCGCCGTCACCGACCAGGGCATCGGCATCTCCGACAAGGACAAGGAGCGCATCTTCGAGCGCTTCTACCGCGTGGACCCGGCCCGCTCCCGCGCCACCGGCGGTACGGGACTCGGGCTGGCGATCGTCAAGCACGTGGCCGCCTCGCACGGCGGGGAGGTCACGGTGTGGAGCTCCGAGGGACAGGGCTCCACCTTCACTCTGAGGCTGCCGGAGGCGGGCGCGGCCCGTGACCGCGCGTCGCAGAATCCCGCCCTCGACGACGAGGCCGGGCAGTCCATCCATGATTCGTACGAACCGCTTTCCGCCCCGGAGGTCCTTCCGTGACCCGTGTGCTCGTCGTCGAGGACGAGGAGTCCTTCTCCGACGCCCTGTCGTACATGCTCCGCAAGGAGGGCTTCGAGGTCGCGGTCGCGACCACCGGGCCCGACGGACTCGACGAGTTCGAGCGCAACGGCGCCGACCTCGTCCTCCTCGACCTGATGCTGCCCGGCCTGCCGGGCACCGAGGTCTGCCGCCAGCTGCGCGGCCGCTCCAACGTCCCCGTCATCATGGTGACCGCCAAGGACAGCGAGATCGACAAGGTGGTCGGGCTGGAGATAGGAGCCGACGACTACGTCACCAAGCCGTTCTCCTCCCGCGAGCTGGTCGCCCGTATCCGGGCCGTCCTGCGCCGCCGCGGGGAGCCGGAGGAGGTCACCCCGGCCGCGCTGGAGGCGGGCCCGGTCCGCATGGACGTCGACCGGCACGTGGTCACCGTCTCCGGCTCCAAGGTCGACCTGCCCCTGAAGGAGTTCGACCTGCTGGAGATGCTCCTGCGCAACGCGGGCCGCGTCCTGACCCGCATGCAGCTCATCGACCGCGTCTGGGGTGCCGACTACGTGGGCGACACCAAGACCCTCGACGTCCACGTCAAGCGCCTGCGCGCGAAGATCGAGCCGGACCCGGGCGCGCCCCGCTATCTGGTGACGGTGCGCGGCCTGGGCTACAAGTTCGAGCCGTAAACAACGCCGTACATACGCCGCATACGGCTACGACGAAGGGCGGGACCTCTGCGCGAGGTCCCGCCCTTCGTCGTACAGCCGTATGCGGCGTCAGTGGCCGGCCGCTGCCTCCTCCGTCGCGGAGGCCGAGGCGGAGTCGGCCGGGGTGGCGGTGGAGCCGTCGCCCTCCGCGCCCTCCTCCGTGGCCTCGCCCGTGGGCTCCGTCGTGGGGGACGCGGTCTCCTCACCGGGCGCGGCCGGGACCTCGGCCGGGCCCCAGTCCTTGAAGTAGCTCTCGGCCGGCACGACGAAGGCGCGCAGGCTCACCTCACCCGTCTTGGAGAAGGTGAAGGTGATCTTCTGGGCGTCGCCGTCCTTGATGGCCTCACGGCCGCTGTCCAGCACCGCGGAGGCGTTGTTCTCGCCGCCCAGGACCAGGGAGCCGCCGGCCGGGATGGTCAGGCTCTGACCCTTGGCGGGCTTGAGGTCGGCCTTGCCGCTGCCGTCGACGGTGATCGACTCCAGCTTCTGGGCGGTGGTGCCGTCGTTGAAGAGGGTCGCGGCGATGACGGCGGGGCCGGTCGACTCCAGGTCGGGCTGGGTGACGACGATGGCGTTCTGGATCTTGATGTCGCCGACCGCGGTGGCCGCGTTGTCCGGCTTGATCTCCAGCGTCTGGGCGTTGTTGCCGGCACCGCACGCGGCGAGCGAGGCGATCGAGAACGCGATGGCGGCGGCGGCGAGGGCACCGCGTCGAAGGCTGCTGCTCACGGCGGCGGCAACTCCTTGACTCGAACGGGGGGCGCGTAAAGCCGCCCTAAGTGTCTGTCAGCGGCCTTTAGGTTACCGAGCCGTTCCCGCGCGACCGCACCCGACCCTCCCCCGAGCCGCGAAGAGCCACTCCTTCACCCGTCCCGTCCGTCGCGGTTGACCCATGAGTCACATTGGCTCCACGCGCCTCCCGCATTCGCATAAGTCCCGTGCGCATAGCCGCGGCGCCGATGTGCAGATTTTCCGTGCAGGAATGCACGACCGTCCCGAAATTGATCACCGACTGTGCGTCGAGCGCTCCTCGTGATCAATTCCGGATTCGTCTGGTACCCGACTCCGGACACCGAACGGAGTAGCGGAAGTCGCACACTTGGAACCGGACATATGCGGACGTTCATCCGCTTGGCAGGGCCTGTGGATGCGTGTAACGTGCGCGTTTCTCCTCCCCCGGAGAGCCGCTCCGACCTGCGAATACCGTCTTCCGATCGGTCCGCGAAGCACGTTCCTGTTACTGTTGTCAAGCCCCGAGATATGCCCTGACCTGCGAAAACGCCATTCAGAACCCGCAGTTTCCGTGTTACCCTGGATAGCCACGGAAGGGGTACCTGTCACATGACGTTCAAGGTTGGCGACACCGTGGTCTATCCCCATCACGGGGCCGCGCTGATCGAGGCCATCGAAACTCGCCAGATCAAAGGCGTGGACAAGACCTACTTGGTGCTGAAGGTCGCCCAGGGTGACCTGACGGTGCGTGTGCCAGCGGACAATGCGGAGTTCGTCGGCGTGCGTGATGTGGTCGGTCAGGACGGACTGGACCGGGTCTTCGAGGTGCTGCGCGCGCCGTACGCCGAGGAGCCCACGAACTGGTCGCGTCGCTACAAGGCAAATCTGGAGAAGCTCGCCTCCGGCGATGTCATCAAGGTCGCGGAAGTCGTGCGTGACCTGTGGCGTCGTGAGCGCGAGCGCGGACTCTCCGCCGGTGAGAAGCGCATGCTCGCCAAGGCCCGCCAGATCCTGGTGAGCGAGCTCGCTCTCGCGGAGAACACCAACGAGGACAAGGCCGAGGCCCTGCTCGACGAGGTTCTCGCGTCCTGACACAGCCGGCAGGCAGCCAGCCCGCTCAGCTCACTCAGCAGCACAAGCTCAGTCAGCAGCACACTGAAATGCCGCGGTGCCCGATGACGTATTCACAGTCGCCGGGCGCTGCGGCATGTGCGTTTGTGCGTACCGTCCCACCGCCGTACGTGCCTCGGGGCGTTCCAGTACAAGGCGTTCTTGGTACAAGACGTTCTTGTACGTGCTTCAAGGCGTCCTTCGGGGAAGGTTCCCCCGATACTTGGCGTGCCGGGCCCGGGCAGCAGGCTCGACCGGGGTCACGGAAGGGTCCGGTCAAGGCGTCGCGCCCGGCACTTCCCAGGCCATACCCACGCAAGGCCAGCACACAAACCTGACAGGAACCGATGTCTGACGAATCGCGCCCCACGCCCGCGCAGGCCCGTACCGCGGCGGTGATTCCGGCCGCCGGCCGAGGCGTACGTCTCGGCCCCGGCGCGCCCAAGGCACTCCGCGCGCTGGGCGGCACCCCGATGCTGATCCACGCGGTACGCGCGATGGCCGCGTCCCGCGCCGTCTCCCTGGTCGTCGTCGTGGCCCCGCCGGACGGCGCCGCCGAGGTGAAGTCACTGCTCGACGCGCACGCGCTGCCCGACCGGACCGACTTCGTCGTCGTCCCGGGCGGCGAGTCCCGCCAGGAATCCGTGCACCTCGGCCTGGACGCCCTGCCGCCCGAGTACGACATCGTCCTCGTCCACGACGCGGCCCGCCCGCTGGTCCCCGTGGACACGGTCGACGCCGTGATCGAGGCCGTACGGGAGGGCGCGGTGGCCGTGGTCCCCGCCCTGCCGCTCGCCGACACCGTCAAGGAGGTCGGGCCGGCCGCGGAGGGCGCGCCCGAGCCGGTCGTCGCCACCCCGGAGCGGGCCCGGCTGCGGGCCGTGCAGACACCGCAGGGCTTCGACCGGGCGACCCTGGTCCGCGCCCACGAGACGGTCACCGACGACGTGACCGACGACGCGAGCATGGTCGAGCAGCTCGGCGGCGCCGTCGTGGTCGTGCCCGGCCACGAGGAGGCATTCAAGGTCACCCGGCCGCTGGACCTGGTGCTGGCCGAGGCGGTCCTCGCGCGCAGGAGGCTCAACGATGGCTTCTGAGGCGCCGCTGCTTCCCCAGGTCGGCATCGGCACCGACATCCACGCCTTCGAGGAGGGCCGCGAGCTGTGGTGCGCGGGCCTGAAGTGGGAGGGCGAGGGGACCGGCCTGGCCGGCCACTCCGACGCCGACGTCGTCGCGCACGCCGCGTGCAACGCGCTCTTCTCCGCCGCCGGGCTCGGCGACCTCGGACAGCACTTCGGCACCGGCCGGCCCGAGTGGTCCGGCGCCTCCGGCGTCACCCTGCTGACGGAGGCGGCCCGGATCGTCCGCGAGGCCGGCTTCGTCATCGGCAACATCGCGGTGCAGGTCGTCGGCCCCCGCCCGAAGATCGGCAAGCGCCGTGACGAGGCCCAGAAGATCCTCTCGGAGGCGGCCGGGGCACCCGTTTCGGTGTCGGGCGCCACGACGGACGGTCTCGGCTTCCCCGGTAGGGGTGAAGGTCTGATGGCGGTGGCGACCGCGCTGGTGGCCAGATCGGCGGGGTGAGCGTTGTCCACAACCGTCGGAGGCACAGGGGAACGCCTACTACCCTTGGACCCGTGACTATTCGCCTGTACGACACCAGCGCCCGGCAGATCCGTGACTTCACCCCGCTCACGCCGGGCTGTGTCTCGATCTACCTCTGCGGCGCCACCGTGCAGGCCGCACCGCACATCGGGCACATCCGTTCCGGGCTGAACTTCGACATCATGCGCCGCTGGTTCGAGTACCGCGGCTACGACGTCACGTTCGTCCGGAACGTCACGGACATCGACGACAAGATCATCACCAAGTCCGCCGACCAGGGCCGCCCCTGGTGGTCCATCGGCTACGAGAACGAGCGCGCGTTCAACGACGGCTACACCGCACTCGGCTGCCTGCCGCCGACGTACGAGCCGCGCGCCACCGGTCATGTCACCGAGATGGTCGAGATGATGCGCGGCCTGATCGAGCGCGGGCACGCCTACGAGGCGGACGGCAGCGTCTACTTCGACGTGCGCTCCTTCCCGGACTACCTGGCGCTGTCCAACCAGGACATCGACGACCTGCGCCAGCCCGACGAGGGCGTCTCCGGCAAGCGCGACCCGCGTGACTTCGCCATGTGGAAGGCGAGCAAGCCGGGCGAGCCCGACTGGGAGACCCCGTGGGGCCGCGGCCGTCCCGGCTGGCACCTGGAGTGCTCGGCGATGGCCCACAAGTACCTGGGCTCCGCCTTCGACATCCACGGCGGCGGCCTGGACCTGGTCTTCCCGCACCACGAGAACGAGATCGCGCAGGCCAAGGCCTTCGGCGACGACTTCGCCCAGTACTGGGTACACAACGCCTGGGTCACCATGAGCGGCGAGAAGATGTCCAAGTCGCTGGGCAACTCCGTGCTCGTCAGCGAGATGGTCAAGCACTGGCGGCCCGTCGTGCTGCGCTACTACCTCGGCACCCCGCACTACCGCTCGATGATCGAGTACAGCGAGGAGGCCCTGCGCGAGGCCGAGGCCGCGTTCACCCGGATCGAGGGCTTCGTGCAGCGCGTGGTGGAGCTGGCCGGGCCCGTCGCGCCGGCCGCCGAGGTGCCGAGCGCCTTCGCCGAGGCGATGGACGACGACCTGGGCGTCCCGCAGGCGCTGGCCGTCGTGCACACCACCGTCCGGCAGGGCAACTCCGCGCTCGCCGCCGACGACAAGGAAGCCGCCGTGGCCCGCCTCGCCGAGGTGCGCGCCATGCTCGGCGTGCTCGGCCTCGATCCGCTGGACGCGCAGTGGGCGGGGGAGTCCGACCGGGGCGACGATCTGCACGGCGTGGTCGACAGCCTCGTACGCCTCGTGCTGGACCAGCGGGAAGCCGCGCGGGCCCGTAAGGACTGGGCCACCGCGGACGCCATCCGGGATCGGCTCAAGGAGTCCGGGCTGGCGATCGAGGACGGTCCGCAGGGGCCGCGCTGGAGCCTCGGCGCGCGCTGAGCGCAGTGATCGATTGTGCCGCCCGGCCCTCCGGGCGGCACACTGCATAGACATACGACTTTTCCGTCGTTCCATCTCTCCACACAGACAGGTAGGTCATGGCCGCGAACAACCGCCGCATGTCCGGCAAGAAGGGCGCGCAGGTCGGCAGTGGCGGCCAGCGGCGCCGGGGCCTGGAAGGCAAGGGTCCGACGCCGCCCGCCGAGATGCGCAAGGGGCACAAGAAGAACCGCATCGCCACCGCCAAGGCCAAGCAGGTCCAGCGCCGTCCGGCGCCGCGCGGCCGGGGCGGCAAGGGCACGTCCGAGCTGGTCGTCGGGCGCAACCCGGTCGTCGAGGCGCTGCGCGAGGGCGTGCCCGCGAACACCCTCTACGTCCAGCAGTTCATCGACAACGACGAGCGGGTGCGCGAGGCGCTCCAGCTCGCGGCCGACCGCGGGGGCATCAACCTCATGGAGGCCCCGCGTCCCGAGCTGGACCGGATGACGAACGGCCTCAACCACCAGGGCCTGGTCCTGCAGGTGCCGCCGTACGAGTACGCCCACCCCGAGGACCTCGTGAGCGCCGCGTTCGACGACGGCGAGGACCCGCTGATCGTCGCCCTGGACGGCGTCACCGACCCGCGCAACCTCGGTGCCGTCGTGCGCTCCGTCTCCGCCTTCGGCGGCCACGGCGTCGTGGTGCCCGAGCGGCGCGCGGCCGGCATGACCGCCGGCGCCTGGAAGACCTCCGCCGGCACCGCCGCCCGTACGCCGGTCGCCCGCGCCACCAACCTCACGCGCGCGCTGGAGGCCTACAAGAAGGCCGGCATCGTCGTCGTCGGTCTCGCCGCGGACGGCGAGGTCGAACTCGGCGATCTCGAGGCCCTCGGCGGCCCCGTCGCCATCGTCGTCGGCAGCGAGGGCAAGGGCCTGTCCCGCCTGGTCGGCGAGACCTGCGACTTCCGCGTCCGCATCCCGATGCCGGGCGGCGCCGAGTCCCTGAACGCCGGCGTGGCGGCGGGCATCGTCCTGTACGAGACGGCACGACGCCGCGCCTGAGACGGGCACGGGGGCGCCCCGGAGGGGCGCGGGGAACTGTGCGACCGGCTACGGCGGTGCCGCGGACGAACGACGGTCCGTCGCCGTGCTTCCGGCGGAGCGCTCGGTCCGGACTGGTGTCGGGGGGCGTCACCCGTGCGGGGTAATCCGGCCGCGCGGCGTGAGCTTGACGCGGTCCGGACAGATCCGGGAGGTCAAAGCAGTGTCCTAAACACACGTCACTCGGTTAGATGAGTGTGGACACCAGAACACCCCGCACACCCACGGGGGACCGCTCGTCGGGATTCGACGACGCTCCCGCGCTGAGCATGGTGAAGGTGCCGAGCGATCCGGCGCAGATCATCGTCAATCATGCGAGCTTCCGCGTGCAGTTGGGCGCGTCGACGCGGCGCACCCAATCACCGCGGATCGCACGGGACTTGACCGCCGGCGAGGACACCGCCCGCATCCCCGCGGTCGGCGCGGCGACCGGCGCCCGCCGTCGGCCGGTGGTCTGGAGCGGCAAGTCCGCCCCGGACGACACCGGCGCCCACCGGCTGCTGCAGGCGGTGCGGGGCGGCAGCGTCCGCCACGGCGAGGAACCGAACGACGCCGGCGCCACCCAGGTCATCCCGCGCGTGGACATCGCAGACGGCCCTTACGGCGACGACGGTTACGACGACCTCGCCCAGACCGTGGAGACCCCCGTCGTCGGCGCCCAGCGCACCCCGCCGGACGGCGACGCCACCCGGCTGCTGCCCGACATGCGCCCGGTGGGCAGCTCCTACGACGAGGAACTCGCCTACGACGAGCAGCGGTTCGCGGATTCCGGCGACGACTCGCGGACCGGGCGTTCCGGCGACGAACCGGCCCGGCACGCCTACTACCCGGGCCGCCGGATGAACCTGGGCGTGGTCCTCCTCCCGCTGCGCATCTTCCTCGGCTTCATCTCCATCTACGCCGGCATGGGCAAGCTGTGCGACCCCGTCTACTTCGACGGCGGCAAGCGCGGCTCGATGGTGAAGTGGCTCAACACCCTGCACCCCTGGGAAGTCGCCGAGCCGCTGCGGCAGTTCGCCCTCGAGCACCCCGTCGGCTCCGGCCTGGTCATCGCCTTCTTCCAGGTCATCGTGGGCGTCCTCACGGTCCTGGGCTGCTGGCAGCGGGTCGCCGCCGTGATCGGCGCGCTGCTGTCGGCCGCGCTGCTCGTCACCGTGAGCTGGAAGAGCGTCCCCGCCTACGACGCCCCCGACATCATCTACCTCGCCGCCTGGTCCCCGCTGATCATCGCCGGCGCCCCCGTCTACTCCGTCGACGGGCGGCTCGCGGGCAACGCCTGGCGGCGGCTCGGTCCCCGCGCCGACATCTGGGACCTGCGCCGCTATGTGCTGCGCCGCGGCACTCTGGTCACCGCCATCGTCGTAGGCCTGACCCTGCTGCTCGGCTCGCTGCTCGGCGGTGCCGTGCGCGACGCCGACCGGGTGGTCGTCCCCGGGCCCGGCGAGGCCCCGCGCAACGAGCTGCCCGGCTCCCCGCTCCCCTCGGAGCCCGGGCGGAAGCAGAAGCGCACCCCGTCGGCCTCCACCTCGCCCACCCAGGGCGCCACTTCGTCACCGACGGCAGGCGCCGCCACGACGCCGGGCGCCACCAGGGACACCAGCACCGCGGGCGCCGCGGGCACGTCCCCGAGCCAGACCCAGGGCACCACGGGCGAGGCCCCGCCCCAGCAGACCACCCCGGTGGACGAGGCCCCGAGCACCAGCTCCGGCCCGACCTCGGGCGGCACCACCGGCGGCAGCGGCACGCCGGGCGGCTCGGGAGGCGGAGGATCCACCTCCGGTGAACCGGGCCTGGTGGGCGGCCTGTTGGGGTAGACGGGCCGGTGGGCGGCATTCTGGGGTAGCCCACCGGCTGACACGACGAACCCTTGAGCCGAAGGCCGACACGAACTCCGTGTCGGCCTTCGCCGTGCTTCGGCGTGTTCACCGTGGCCGTCGTTGCGGTGGTTCGCGCCGGGATGCCGGTGGTCCGCGCCGGGGCGCCGGTGGTTCGCGCCGGGATGCCGGTGGTTCCATGCCGGGATGCCGGTGGGCCACAACGGCACGCCGGTGGTTCCATGCCGGGGCGCCGACGGTCCGCGCCTGGGCGCCGGTGGGCCACACCGGCACGCTCGCCGCGGCCCCGGCGTGCGTCCTGGTCGCCGGTGTGCTCGCGGGGCTCTGCCCGACGATGTGCGCGGCCCGGATCCGGCCGGTGGAGGCCCTGTGTCGGTGAGGCGCGTCAGGACTTGAGGGCGGCCAGCTCCCTGGCCGCCTCGGTCAGGTCCTTCGCCGTGTCGATGGCCCGCCAGTACGCGCCCTGGGGGAGGGGGAACCCGGCCAGCCTCCGCTCCCGCGCGAGCCGCGGGAACGTCGTCCGCTCGTGGTCCCCGCGCTCGGGCAGCAGCGCGGCGAACTCCGGCGCGAAGACGTAGACGCCCGCATTGATCTCGTACGTCGTCGGCGGCGCCTCGATGAAGTCCGTGACGTGTCCGAAGCCGTCGGTCCGTACGGCCCCCCAGGGGATGCGCGGCCGTGCCAGCGCAAGGGTCGCGACCGCGTCCCGCTCGGTGTGGAAGCCGGCCATGTCCCGCAGCGAGAAGCGGGTCCAGATGTCCCCGTTGGTGGCGTACCAGGGCCGGTCGGGGTACGGCAGGTGAGCGGCCGCGTACTTCAGGCCGCCGCCGCGTCCGAGGGGCTCGGCCTCGACGACGGTGGTCACCCGCACGGGGAGGTCCGCCGACGCGAGCCACTCCTTGAGTACGTCCGCCAGGTGGCCGCAGCTGACCACGACGTCGGTCACGCCCTCCTCGGCGAGCCAGGCGAGCTGGTGACCGATGATCGGCGTGCCCGTGCCGGGGATTTCGACCATGGGCTTGGGGCGGTCGTCGGTGTACGGGCGCAGCCGGGAGCCCTGGCCTCCGGCGAGGATCACGGCTTGTACGGGGTGAGGGGCGGCGGTCGTCATGGGCGAACTGTAGGCGGGACCGGGCGTGCGCCTATGAGCTCGGGGGGTTCTGTGTGTTTGCGGGTGCGGCGTCGTGGGGGCTGGTCGCGCCCGCGCGGCGGAGCCGCACATGAATACAGCCCCGCGCTCCTGACGGGCCTGCGTCCCTGACGGGCCCGTCAGGGACGCAGGCCCCTCGTCATCAGCTGTGCGCTGCCAGCACTCCCGACGCGAACGACGTGTCGCAGACCGGGCGGGCGTAGGACTGGGCGCGGGTCGGGCCGTACAGGCGGACCGCGGCGTGCCCGAGGGCGCGGGCGATGGAGGCGCAGTGCTTGGCGAGCGACGGGCGGCCGTTGACGGCCTCCTGGAGGTGGGTGAGCGCGACGCCCGGGTCCTCCCGCTGGAGCTCGGTCAGCAACCGGTCGCGCAGCACGTCGTGCGGGGCACGGGGCGTGTCGCCCGGCTTGGCGTCCGACACCGAGGCGTCCGACGCGGTGAGCACCGAGTCCGAGGGGTTCCCCGACCAGTTGACCCGGGTGACCGCGAGGGTCCCGGAGAGCACCAGGACGACGGGCAGGACGAGGGCGAGGGAGCGGCCGATCAGGCGGGCGGGGCCCCGGCCGCGACGCGTCTGTTGGTTAGTGGAGTGCTTCACGCGAGTGAGGGTAGCGTCCGGTAATGATTTGGCGACATTTAGTCACCGGTTCGGGGGACGAAATGGTGCCGCTTTTTGGGTAGTGCGTTGACGCCCGCTGCTCGAAATGACCGGTCTGCCGGGGTATTTGTCGACAACGGGAAGGGCCCCGCAGCAGCCTGCGGGGCCCTTCCCGTCAACCCGGGCGTTTCACCCGGTCCGCGCCTCAGTCGGAGAGGCGCGCACCGGTGGAGGTCGAGAACACGTGGGCCTCGCCGGAGCGCGGGACGACGTGCAGCGTGCTGCCCTTCTCCGGGACGGCACGGCCGCTCACGCGGACCACGAGGTCCTTGGACTCCTCGCCGACCTTGGCGGTGCCGTAGACGTAGGCGTCGGCACCCAGCTCCTCGACCACGTTCACGGTGACCGCCAGACCCAGGTCCGAGTCCGCGCCCGCGACCTCGAAGTGCTCGGGGCGGACGCCGACGGTGACGGTCTTGTCGGTGGTGGCGGAGAGCGCGTCACGGTCGACCGGGACGACCGACTTGCCGAACTTCACGCCGCCGTCGGCGATCGGGACCTCGACCAGGTTCATGGCCGGGGAGCCGATGAAGCCGGCGACGAAGAGGTTGGCCGGGCGGTCGTACATGTTGCGCGGCGAGTCGATCTGCTGCAGCAGACCGTCCTTCAGCACGGCCACGCGGTCGCCCATCGTCATGGCCTCGACCTGGTCGTGGGTGACGTAGACGGTGGTGATGCCGAGGCGGCGCTGCAGCGACGCGATCTGCGTACGGGTCGAGACGCGGAGCTTGGCGTCGAGGTTCGACAGCGGCTCGTCCATGAGGAACACCTGCGGCTCACGCACGATGGCGCGGCCCATGGCGACACGCTGGCGCTGACCGCCGGAGAGCGCCTTCGGCTTGCGGCTCAGGTACTCGGTGAGGTCCAGGATCTTCGCCGCGTCCTCGACCTTCTGGCGGATCTCCGCCTTCGGCACACCGGCGATCTTGAGCGCGAAGCCCATGTTGTCGGCGACCGTCATGTGCGGGTACAGCGCGTAGTTCTGGAACACCATGGCGATGTCCCGGTCCTTGGGCGGCAGGTGCGTGACGTCACGGTCACCGATGCGGATCGCGCCGCCGTTGACGTCTTCGAGCCCCGCCAGCATGCGCAGCGAGGTGGACTTGCCGCAGCCGGACGGGCCGACCAGGACGAGGAACTCCCCGTCCTCGATCTGGATGTCGAGCGCGTCTACGGCGGGCTTCTCGGAACCCGGGTAGATCCGGGTCGCCTTGTCGAACGAGACAGTGGCCATGGGAATGGGCCCCCTTCTACCGGCAGGAACGTGCCGGACGATCCGTTGTAGGAAGGTGGTGGTGTAGTCCATGTGAGTGGACTGGCCTTGGACGGTACCTGGCGTTCACCTGGTCTGTCAGTACCCGGCGCCCTGTGAACTTCGCGGAAATTTTCGACAGGGGCACGCCGGGACGTGGGTACACTGCACGGGCACGCAGGTGCGCGCCTCCTTAGCTCAGCTGGTCAGAGCGCCGCTCTTGTAAAGCGAAGGTCGTCGGTTCGAATCCGACAGGGGGCTCTTTCTCCGCCTGCGCGAACGCCCCGCGATCCATGATCGCGGGGCGTTCGCGCAGGCGATCCGGTGGGCCGTTACGGTGTCCGGCATGGGTGGGGGATCCGCGATCCGCATGAAGCGGTGCAAGGAGTGCAATCGGCCGCTGGACCGGCGCCGATGGAGGCGTCCGAAGCGGTTCTGCCGGCGGCGGCACCAGGTGCGGTACTGGCTTGAGACCGTGGGCGACATCCTCTTCGGCTAGCCGGACTCGCCGACCGGGCCGGGGAACGCGCACCCGGCAGGTGCCGGACTCTTCTCTCCCCCCGCGGGGCCTGTCCTGTCCACTCCGCTGCCACGCCCCGCCCCACGGCCGTACCCTGGTCGGCACAACGAGGGGAACCGCGCCGGGAGGTACGGGGTGACAGGGCGCCGCAGTCCGGAACGGGTCCGCAACGAGCTGGTCGTCTCCATCGTGGACGCCCTCCAGGACTCGGCCACGGTGAGACAGACCAGCAGCCGCGAGTTATGGCGGGAGATGCTCGCCGACGAACTGGGCTCGCCCGTGGAACCGTACGGCGGGGAGCGGCTGCGGCCGTGGCTGCTGCACGTGGTGAAGGCGAGTACGGCGGTCGGCGACGGGCCGGCCTGTCTGGTGCGGGCGTTGGAGTACGTGGAGCAGCAGTCGGCGAGCGTCGCCGCGTTGTGGCCGCTGGTGGACGAGTGGGAGGCCGTCGACTTCTTCAACAACGCCGACCTCGCTCCGCTGCGGCCGGTCCTGCAGTCCCTGCGGGCCTCGGAGCTGTCGCCGATGGCCAGGCGGGCCAGCCGCTCCCGGGTGCAGGAGCTGCCCGCCTGGTGCCAGAACGGCTGGCAGGTCTTCCTGCGGCTGGCCGGTGAGAACTCCCCGGCCGACGAGCTGCCGTTCAACATGGCCTTCCTCGCCCTGTCCGCCGACCGGCTGATGGAGGAGGGCCGGGCGGACGCCGCCGAGGTGCTGCGGCGCTTCAACCGCCGCCAGGCGCAGGAGCTGGGCCTGGAGAGCCTGCTGGCGCAGTGGCAGCACTCGGAGTTCCCGCAGTCCCCGCCCTCGCTGGTCCCCGCCTATCTGATGATCCAGTTCGAGCCGGACCGTATCGAGGCCGACTGCTACTACCTCTCGCACTGGCGGCAGTCCGACTCCGAGGGCTGGCATCCCGTGCGCGGCGAGACCGTCCGTCTGCGCCGGGAGGAGCTGCCGGGCGCGGTGGAGCGGCTGATCGAGGACTGCGAGGCGCGCTGGGCCGATCTGCGCCAGCCCGTGATCCTGGAGTTCGTCCTGCCCTGGGAACTGCTCAACGAGCCGGTCGAGTGGTGGTCCAAGGAGTCCGACCACCCCGACCCGACCCCGCTGGCCATGGACTACCCGGTCCTGGTGCGCAGCCTGGAGCGGCTGCAGCGCGCCGCCTGGCACCGGCCGTGGCACCACAAGTGGCGGCAGCTGAAGGAGCGCCCGGCGGACAGCCATCCGCACTGGAGCCGCCCGGCGCAGGACGGGGCGTACTTCTTCCATCTGGAGCGGGAGCTGAAGGAGGACCGGCACGCGGTCTGCCTGGTGCTCAGCGAGCCGCCCGGCGACGACAGCGGCACCGGCCGCCGCGAGGTGCTCGCCGGGCTGCGGGCCGGGGTGCCCGCGATGGTCTGGCACCGCACGGACTGCTCCGACCCGGGCTTCCAGGACGCCATCGGCGAGATCCTCCAGGACCGCGGGCTCGGCAGCCTCGCGGAACGCGTCGGGAAGTGGCGCCAGGAGGCGCTGGCCCTCGGCCCCGACCGCTGGGACGGGCACGTGGGGCGGCATCTGGCCATCCTGCTCGACGACCCCGAGCGCAAGCCGGGCCCCGTAGGGCCGGTGTAGGCCGATGACCGGGCAGAGCGCACGGCGCCGGCCACGGCCTTCCGACGGTCCCGGGGCACTCCGGTCGACAGGTTCTGGGGCGTTCCTCTCGGCAGGCCCTCGGACACTCCTTTCGGCAGAGTGGCAGACGGCCTTGCACCGGGCACTGCGCGGTGTCACGCTGGAGCCGAGACAGGCCCACAGGCCAGGCGTGCTCGACACCGCAGGGGGGCGCGTTCCATCAGGCGAGCGACTGTCCAGCTCGTGCTGCAACCCCCTGTGGCCTGCCGTCTTGCACACCATGCAGACCACTGCCAGGCTTGGCACGTGGATGTCACGCATGCCCGCGCCCTCGGGATCCCCTCTTCGGCACTCCCTCCGTCCTCGGGCCTTACCGGACGCTCTGAGAGCGCTTATGCAGTGTGACGATGTCCCACGATCAGCGGCTGGGCCGGCGTACGACGAAGCCTCACTCGACGCCGTTCCGCATGCTCTGAGCGAGCTGGAGCGGTCGCCGTCCGCGGCCCCTCCCTCCGTGCTGCTCGTCGTCGACGACCACGTGACGATGCGGGTCTGGGAGGAGACGGTCGGCGAGCTGGTGGGGGAACTGGCCCACCAGGAACGGCTGGGCGAGATCACCACCGTACGACTGCTCAGTTCGGATGACACCGAGCCGGCCCGGATCCGGCTGGACCGGCTGCCGCCGAGCCCTTCCGAGCACCGGGTGGTGCTGGTGCTGACCGACGGGCTGGCCGCGGGCTGGCGGTCGGACGCGGTGCTGCCGCTGCTGCGTGAACTCGGCCGCAGCGAGCCGCTGTCGGTGCTGCACCTGCTGCCGCAGCAGCTGTGGTCCCGCACCGGCCTGGACGTGCACCGCATGCGGTTGAGCAGCGCCGGGTCCTGGGCGCCCAACGACCTGCTGCGCTGGGAGCTGCGCACCTCCCCCCTCGAACCCGTCGACGACCCCGACGCGCGCGCCGGGGTGGTGCCGGTGCCCGTGCTGGAGCTGACCGAGCGCTCCCTGTCCGGCTGGGTCGACCTGGTGGCCGGGCGGACCGACGGCTGGGTGGAGATGTCCGGGCTCAGGGCCCGTGACTGGAAGCGGCGGGCCGACGCGGCGCGGGCCGTGCCGTGGGTGCAGGACGTGCCCGACCCCGCCAGTGCCGTACCGGCCTGGGAGCGGGTCTCGGAGTTCCGCGCGGCCGTCTCGCCGACCGCGTTCGCGCTGGCCACCCGGCTCGCGGCGGCCCCGCTCACGCTGCCGGTGATGAGCGCGGTGACCGCCTCGCTGCCGGGCGCCGGGCCCGCCCATCTCGCGGAGCTGCTGATGAGCGGCCTGGTGCGGCCCGCGGGCGCGGACGCCGAGCGCGCCGCCGACGTGGCCTTCGTCTTCGGCCCCAACATCCGCCAGGAGTTATTGGCGCTGTCCCGCCGCAGGGACACCGCCCGAGTGCTGCACGACGTACGGGAGTTGCTGGCCGCCCGGGCCGAGGGCACCGAACCGGTGCTGCCCGACGCCGAGGAGCTGTTCGAGACGGCCGACGTGCCGTCCGTGACCCGGCGCAACGTGGCGTTCCTGCGCGTGGAACTGGCAGCGCTCAGGGCACTCTCCGGCAAGTTCCTGCCGAGGGCAAAGCGGCTGGCCAGGGCACTGCGCGAGTACGACCGACAGAACAGCGTCAGCCTGCGCAAGCACCCGGGCCCGGCCGCCCGCCGACCCTCCGTGCACGCACCGGCCGAGGCCGGGACATCTTCAGAAGGAGCCACGGCCATGACCGCCACGCACACGCAGCCCGCGGTGGACAGCGGGCGTTCGACGCCGCGCGTCTGGGGCAACATCCCGCCGCGCAACCCGAACTTCACAGGCCGCGTGGACCTTCTGGAACGGCTCAGCGAGCGACTGCGCGAGGGCACCACCACCGTGCTGCCCGAGGCCATCCACGGCATGGGCGGCGTCGGCAAGACCCAGCTGGCGATCGAGTACGCCTACCGCCACCAGTCCGAGTACGACGTGGTGTGGTGGATCCCCGCCGAGCGGCCGGGCCAGATCGGGCAGGCCCTGGTGGAACTGGCCCAGCGGCTCGGCCTGGTCACCAGCGCCGAGGCCAACATCGCGACGCCCGCGCTGCGGGAGGCGCTGCGCGAGGGGCGGCCGTACTCCCGCTGGCTGCTGATCTTCGACAACGCCGACAGCCCCGAGCGGGTGCGCGACTACTTCCCCACCGGCGGCAGCGGCACCATCCTCGTCACCTCCCGCAACCGGCGCTGGAGCGTGGTCGGCCCCTCCCTCGAAGTCGACGTCTTCACCCGCGAGGAGAGCAAGGAGCTGCTGCGCCGCTCCGGTTCCGAGGAACTCGACGACGCCGAGGCGGACCGCCTCGCCGAAGCCCTCGGCGACCTGCCGCTCGCGCTGGAACAGGCGGCGGCCTGGCGGGCGGAGACGGGCATGCCGGTCTCCGAATACCTCCGCCTCTTCGAGCACAAGCGCGCCGAACTCCTCGAGGTCTCCCCGCCGCCGGACTACCAGCTGCCGGTCGCCGCCGCCTGGAACGTCTCCCTGGACCACCTGGAGACCCGCAGCCGCACCGCGCTGCGCCTGCTCCAACTGTGCTCCTACTTCGCGCCCGACCCCATCTCGCGCTCGATCTTCTCCGGTCTCGGCGGCTCCACCATCGACCCCGAACTCGACCGCGCCCTCAACGACCCGATGCGCCTGGCCCGCGCCATACGGGAGATCAACCGCTACTCCCTCGCCCGCATCGACCACCGGACCAACTCGATCGAGATGCACCGCCTGGTCCAGGCCGTGCTGATCCACCGCATGACCCCCGAGGAACAGAACCGCATGCGCAATGGGGCCCACACCCTTCTGGCCGCAGCCGACCCCAAGGGACCGAGCCAGTCCGCCAACTGGCCGCGGTACGCGGAGTTGTACGGCCATGTGATCGCCTCCGGGGCGATCGAGTCCGACCAGCCGTGGGTGCGCGAGCTGGTGATGAACGTCGCGAAGTACCTGTGGTACTGGGGAGACCACCGGGTCGCGCTGGAGTTCTCGGAGCAGGCCTGGGAGACCTGGCAGCGGCGTTTCGGCGAGGAGGACCAGCAGACGCTGCTGATCGGCTGGTGGCTGGGCTTCGTGTTCCTGCGGGTGGGGCGCTACGACGACGCCTCCCGCGTCGTCTCCCGGCTCAGGCACGTCTACACCCGCACGGCGCCCACGGACCGGGAGGACAATCGCGAGGACGCCCTGGTGGCACTGAACCTGGAAGCCGCGGTCCGGCGCGCCCAGGGCGAATTCGCCGCCGGTGCCGAACTGGACGAGATGGCGTACGACCGGGCCCGGCGCGCCTTCGGCGAGGACGACCCCACCACGCTGGTCACCGCCCACAACCTCGGGGTGAGCCTGCGCGTGGTCGGCGACTTCCAGCGTGCGCTGGAGCTGGACCGGCGCACGCACGCCATGAAGACCCGCCTGTTCGGCCGCGATCACCAGCAGTCACTGGTGACCGAGGCGAGCGTCGCCGTCGATGTCCGCGAGACGGGTGACTACGTGGGCGCGCGGTCCTTGCAGCAGGCCGTCGTGGACGGATACCGGGCGACGTTCGGCTCCAGCAACCCCACGACGCTGGAGAGGATCCGGCAGCTGAGCGAGGCCAGCCGCAAGGAAGGCGACCACGCCGCCGCGCTGGAACTGGCTCGCGAAGCCTCCGAACAGCTCACCCGCCGCTACGGCAACACCCACCCCGACTCCTTGCTGGCCGCGCTCACGTTGTCCGTGGCGCTGCGCCACAACGGCGAACTGGAGGAGGCCCGCGAGCGTGGCGAGACGGCCCGCGAGCGCTTCCGCAAGGTCTTCCCGGCCCATCACCCGCACATCGCGGCGGCCGATGTCGACCTGGCGGTGACCTTGCGGCTGCTGGGACGGGCGCAGGAGGCGAAGGAGCTAGACGAGGCCGCGCTGGAGTCGCTCACCGGTCGTCTGGGCGAGAATCATCCGATCGTGCTGGCCTGCTCCATCAACCTGGCCAGTGACCTCAGCGCGCTGGGGCAGCCGGCGGAGGCCCGCGAACTCGGTGAGCGGACCCTGGAGTTGTGCCGGGCGCGGTTGGGCGAGGGGCATCCGACCACTCTGGTGGGGGCGGCGAACCTGTCCCTGGACCTGGTCGCCGTGGGGGAGAGGGAGGCGGGCGAGGCACTGCGCGCGGACACGCTGGCCCGCATGGAGCAGGCCCTGGACGCGCCTCGCCTCAGCACCGCGGAGGCCGCCCCCCATCCTGCGACGGTGCAGGCCCGGGCCCGGCAGCGGACCGACTGCGACATCGACCCCATGCCGATGTGAGCCGGTCCGTCGCGGTCAGGCCGGCGGTGAGCCGAGCCAGGCCGCGAGGCGGACCGGGTCCGGCGGGGAGTCCGTGACCCGGAGCAGCGCCTGGTGCACCGCCCGTGCGCGTTCCGGGTGGCGGGACAGCAGGTGGGCGGCCGTCGGCTCGGTGTTCTCCGCGGCGAGGGCGCGGCCGAGGCCCGCCCAGGCTCCGGCTGCCTCGGGCTCCGCCTTCAGGTGTGCCGTGTAGGCGTGCCGGGCTGCCGTGGCCTCGCCGGCGGCCAGCAGAGCGTCGCCGGAGAGCGCCCCGGTGACCTCGGTGGCGGCAGCGTCGGGTCGCCGGTCGTCGGCCGTTGCGCTGAGCCGGTAGCGGACGAGGACCGCCAGGCTGTCCAGCCAGCGGGCCGAGGGGTCGGGCACGACCTCGGGCTCGGCCGCCAGGGAGGCGGGCGGCCCGCTCGCCCCGCGCTGCCACGCGTGCACCGCTGCCCGCACGGCCGCGGCGGGGGGCCGCCGGTGGTGGGCCCGCCAGCGAGCGGCATGGTCGTCGGCGCACAGCCGGGCCAGTGCGAGCGGCTCCTTGGGCACCGGCTCCGCCAGCCACTGCGCGCACTGGTCGCGCAGCGCGACCAACAGGGCCCTGCCGAGCGGGGTGCAGCGCGGATGACGGTGGACCTGCTCGATGGCCGTCGCTGTCTGGGCCCGCCACAGGGCGAACTCGAAGTGCGCCAGGGGGCTGTGCGCGGACGGCGCCACTCGGTGTGCGTTCCAGAAACGGGCGATCCCCGCGAAGGCGTAAATGCCCTGGAGCAGGCCTTCCAGAGGCCTGGGATCGTCACGCCAGGGCGCGTACCAGAGTTCCCCGGTTCCTTCGGGGGCGGGCGTCAGCAGCGGAGCGAGGTGCAGCAGACCGCCCAATTTGGTGTGCTGGAACTCGTGTACGAGGGTGGCGGCGAGCTGGGCGGCGTCGTCCGGCTCGGAGGCCTCGATACCGCCGAAGGCGTCCCCCGCGGATACGCTGCGTGGCCGAAACCTTTCCCTTGCCGCTGTCGGCGTCAGCGAGAGCAGCCCCGACCGCATGGCCGCGGCCGTCTCGGGCAGCTCCCGCAGCAGCACCGCCCAGGCCCGCTCCAGCGTCCTCCGCCAGTGCGCGGCCGTCTCCTCGGACAGGGGGCGCGGCTCGGTCGGCCGCGGGTACGTCCGGTACGGGTCGACATCGTCCAGGACGGTTTCCAGCCGCCGCTCTGCCGGACCGACCGAGACGTGGTGCAGGGGATGCCATCCCGGTCCGGCCGTACCGGGGTCGGTCGGTACGGCGACCTCGCACCCGGGTACGGCGACCACGGTCTGTCCGGACCGGCTGCGCACCGTCGCCGTCGCCCACGGCTCGGACACCGGCAACATCGCGCAGCCGAGGGTGGGCAGCGGTACCCGGCCGTGCCGCACCGGCACCTGGATGGCGAAGTCGAGTTTCGCGCGTAGAGCCGCCGCCGCGGCGAGGGCCGCGAAGTGGCCGAGAACCACCCACAGGGGCGGCTCGTCCTGCGGCTCCTTTCCCCGCAGCCGACGCAGCGTCGTGGCCAGCCACATTCCGGTCTGGGGGTACATGAGGAGGTCGTTGACGGCGGTGGGGTGGTGTTGCTGGGCCGCGCTGAGGAGGTCCCAGGCGGGGCCGAGGTCCGTGGTGTCGTCGAGCATCCGCAGCAGGAGCAGTCGGCGGCTGCGTTCGGCTCTCAGCAGGAGGTCGAGCGCGGCCGGTCCTCCCTCGCCGCGAATCAGCTCGGCCAGGGCGTCGGGCGGCAGGCGATGGTGCGGCAGGGACTGCTCGGCACTCACCGGCAGTCCCCCTCGGCGTCAGTCGAAACGCTCGGCCCCGCCGTCGATTTCACTGACGCTGGCCAGTTGGTGGTCGATTCCCGGCCGCAGCTCCTCCAGCGACTCGGCGAGAATTCGACTGTCCATGGAGCGCAGCGCTTCAAGAGACACCCCCGCGAGATCGACTAGGTTGGACTCGACGGCGGCCACAGATGGCTCCATGACGGCCAAACCCCTTCCCCCCGGCTGTATGTGCGATGCGGCTGCTCACATCCCCCTGATAATGGCCCGCCGCACGAGGGATGAAACCCTGGGCCCGCACAGCGCTGCGATATCAGGTCATGCGTGTGGACGACGTCGGTCGTCGGCTCCGCGGTGGCGCCGGGTCAACTCCACCGCCTCCTGGTCCATGCGGGCCACCCCGGCGGAGTCGCCCTCAACCAACCGTATCGCTTCCAGGAGTTGGTCCAAGGTCCCGCGATAGCGCAGGCAGGTGCTCAGGATTCCGAAGACGTCCGGGCGCAGGGCGGGGGAGCGGGGGCTCATGGCCGCGATCACGGGGTCGATGCTGTCCAGGACGAGGGCCAGGGCCGTGCGGTCACTGACGGCGGGAATCGCGGTCAACGCGGTGACCAGGCCGTCGAGTTCGCGCAGGGGCAGGTCGGCGGGCAGGTCGGAGAGGGTGGGGTGGGGGGAGGGGGCGGTGAGGGAGCCGGGGGTCGCGGGGAGGCCGGCGAAGTGGTGCAGGGCGGTCAGTTCGGCGGGGGTCAGCAGGTCGTACCAGCGGTCGACGCGCACCGCGGTGAGACGGCTCGGGGCGTCGGTCCGGTGGTGGGCGCCGATCAGGCCGATCAGGGTGTCGTGGTACCAGACCGCCGCGCCGGACATGCCCTCCCAGGGCGAGCGGTCCGGGTCGGGGGCCGACTCCGGTGGGGTGACGGTGAGTTCGAGGGCGCTTGAGCGGTGGGCGGAGAGGGCGGAGATCGTTCCGCTCGCGTGGCAGGGGGCGTGGGGTCGGCGCAGGGTGAGGCGGGGGTAGCCCACGGCTGTGAAGGGCAGGGCGAGGTCCGACGCCGGTACGGCGCCGTAGGCGGGCGGTCCGGTGGCGGGTGCCGGTGCCCGGTCCGTGAGTTCCAGCAGGGCCACGTCGGCCTTGTCGGAGGCGAGCGCCACGCGGGCCGGGGCGGGCGGTGCGTCGGCAGCGCCGGTGCCGAACCGTACGGCCGTCGCGCTCGGACCGGCGTCGCGGACCACGTGCGCGGCGGTGAGGACCCAGCGGTCGCCCACCCGGTAGCCGGAGCCGCGCCGCACGGGCAGACCGGTGGCCGGGCGCACCAGCACCTCCGCCACCCGCGCCGCGTCCAGTCCGCCCGTCACGCAACTCCTCGGTCATATCCGCGGGTTGAGTTACACCGGATCCATACCCGAACCGGTCCCGCTGTCACTCGATCTGAGCAGATTCGGTGCTGCGAACCTGTGTGTCTCCTGTGATGCATTAAGGTCGCTGAGGCACTTTAAAACCCCTTAAATAAGCGCAAAAAGCTTAAAAACTGAAATGGGCGGCGTCATGGAGAAGTCCGGAGTCGAGTCCGAGCTGATCGACCTCAGTGGTGTTCCCCTGGACGCCTGGCCCGCCATGCCTCTCCCGGCCGCGGACGGCTCCCTGCGGCGCCTGCTCAGCCGTATCGACGACCCGGCGAGCAGCCTCGGCGGCTACAACCCGCAGCGCGACGAACGGTGACGCCGGGCCTCCACGTCCTCGCGCCCGAGTCGTTCGAGGAACTGCTGGGCGGCACGGGCGGGCCCGCGACCGTGTCCGCGCTGCGGGCGAGCGAACGCAGTTGGCGGCTGCTCGTCCTGCGGGCCCTGCTGGACGCCTGTGCCGACGCTCCCACCGGACCCCTGCCGCCCCCGGCCGACGCCTGGCGGCTGCTGACGCGGGCCCGCGCGGCCGCCGAAGACGTCGTCGAGGAGCTGCTGGCCTATCCGGCGGTCGGCGTGTGGGCCGCGCACACCCTGCGCCGGCTGCGCGGCACCGCCGACGGTGACGCACCCCTGTGGGCGGAGCTCGGCCATCTGCACGCCCTCGCGGCGAGCGCGGCGATCGGCGCCGGCCTGGACTTCCGGGCCGCCGTCCCCGTACGGCACGGGTGGGCGGTACTGCCCGGGCTCGGCGCGATGCGGGTGGCCGGCGCGGCCGACACGGCCGAGGTGTCCGCCGTCGCGGGGCGGGTCCTGGTCGCCGGGCGGCCGCTCGACGGGCCCGACTGGCACGCCCTGACGCGGCTGGACGCCGACGGCTGCGCACTGTTGCTGGACGACACCGACCCGTACCGCACCCTGCGCGGGCCGGTCCCCGCCGAGCCCGTCGCCGCCGATGTCTGGCAGGACCTGTTCACCGAGGCCTGGGAGATCCTGCGCGGCCTGGACGCCGAGGACGCCCGCGCCCTCGCCGGCGGGCTGGTCACCCTCGTGCCACGCCCGCGCGCCGAACGCTTCCGCCCGCACAGCGCCTCCTCCGGCGACGCCTTCGGAGCCGCGCTCGCCTCCGTCCCCGACGACGGCGAACAGCTCGCCTCGACCCTGGTGCACGAGTTCCAGCACAACAAACTCAGCGCCTTCATGCACCTGTTCACCCTCTACGAGGACCAGGGCGCCGACCGCCGCCTGCACTACGCCCCCTGGCGCGACGACCCGCGGCCCCTGGGCGGCCTGCTGCAAGGGGTGTACGCCTTCTACGGCGTCACCGGGTTCTGGCGGCGGCGCACGCATCCGCTCGGCCGGTTCGAGTTCGCCCTGTGGCGGGCCCAGACCGCACACGCCCTGCACGCCATCGCCCCGTCCGACGGCCTGACCGACCTGGGCCGCCGACTGGTGGCCGGGCTGACCGCCCGGCTGGAACCGTGGCTGGCGGAGCCGGTGCCGGAACCCGCCCTGGCCGCAGCCGAGTTGGCCGTCGCAGACCATCGGGCGACCTGGCGGGCGTACCACTTGCGGCCCGATCCGGGGGTGGTGGCGCGGGCCTGCGCCGGGGTGAGGGAGAAGGGGCGCGCCGGAAGCGTGCCGGAGGCTCTGCGGGTGTCGGCACCGGGGCCCGCCGCCTCCGAGTACCGGCCCGCCCTCGTCCCCGGCAGCCCCGCCCGCGGCTTCGACACCCGGGCCGTACTGCTGCGTTGGCTGCTGGCCGACCCGGCGGGGTTCGAAGCCCTGCGCGCCGACCCCGGGGCCGCGGTCAGCGGGGCACGGGCCGAGGACATCGCGCTGGTCACGGGGGACACCGCCGGGGCACTGCGCGCCTTCCGGGAGCGGATCCTGAGCGGCGGCGGCGATCCCGAGACGTGGGTGGGGCTCGGGCTCGCCGCGCGGGCGGCCGGGGACCCGGCGGGCGAGGCGGTGCTGGCCCGGCCGGAGCTGGTGATGGCCGTGCACGCCGAACTCGGCGCGGACGCCGACCCGTTGGAGACCGCCCGGGGGCTGGTCAGCCGCCCAGCCTGAGCAGCGCCTCGTCCGTCAGCCGGTACACCGTCCACTCGTCCTGCGGGCGGGCGCCCAGGGACTCGTAGAAGGCGATGGACGGGGCGTTCCAGTTCAGGACCGACCACTCCAGGCGCTGGTAGCCGCGCTCGACGCAGATCCGGGCCAGCTCGGTGAGCAGGGCCTTGCCGTGGCCGGCGCCGCGGGCGGTGGGGCGGACGTAGAGGTCCTCCAGGTAGATGCCGTGGACGCCGCGCCAGGTGGAGAAGTTCAGGAACCACAGCGCGAAGCCGACCGGTTCGCCGGTGGTGTCGTCGACGGCGATGTGGGCGTAGGCGGCCGGGCGGTCACCGAAGAGGGCTTCGTGGAGCTGCTGTTGGGTGGCCTTCGCCTCGTCCGGGGCCTTCTCGTACTCGGCCAGTTCGCGGACCAGAGTGTGGATGACGGGGATGTCGGCGGGGGTCGCGGTGCGGATCATGCGGGGAGGTTAACTCCGTCGGCCGCGCAGGCGCCGGGCCATTTCGAGCTGGTCGGGGTCCAGGGGGCGTCCGTCCTCGATGTCCCACAGGCAGTTCTGGAGGAGGCGGCCCAGGGTCCAGGCGAGGGCCCGGCCGCGGTCCAGGGCGAGGACGTCCGTCATGGCGTCGAAGCGCCAGCGGACGTCGTCGGGGTCGTAGTGGTTGTAGAGGGCGGGCCACAGTTCGAAGCCGGGGTCCCCGGCCAGTGGCTTGGGGTCGATGGCGAGCCAGGGGGCGCGGTCGGAGGCGAGGACGTTCTCGTTGTGCAGGTCCCAGTGCAGGAGGCGGTCGCCGGGCTCGTCGACGACCTCCCGTACGGCGGCCGCGCAGTCGGCGACGATGGCGCGGGCCTCCGGGTCCGGTACGCGGTCCAGCGCCCGGGGCGTCCGCTCCAGCATGTCCCGCGCGATGTCACCGAGGCGGCGCATGCCGTCGGGGGCGGGGCCCGCGGTGAGGTGGGCCAGCAGACGGGCGATGATCAGGACGGCCTCGTGGGTGTCGGGCAGGTGCGCGAGCATCCGCCGCTCGTCCAGGCGTTCGAGGAGCATCGTGTGGGTGGCCGGGTCGTGGTCGAGGAGCCGTACCGCCCCGTCGCCGTTCCACAGGCGCAGCGCGACCGGCTCGCCCCGGCTCTCCTCGTCGAGGAGCTGGAGCTTGAGGACGGCCGGGATGCCGTCCGCGCGGACGACGGGGACGACGAGGGCGGCGACGCCGTGCATCGGCGGGCCGTCGATCACCAGGTCCCAGCGCCGGACGAACTCCGCCGTCAGCTCCGGCAGACCGGCCACGAAGGCGCGGCCCGCCGCCCCGTTGTACTCCGACTGCGCTGTGGCCAGGGCTTCCGGAACGTCGATCACGCATCGGACGATAACGACGCCAGGGCCGTACCGCATGCGAATAAAACCGCGGAATCCGAAGGAGACAGCGGCCGCCCGCACCGGTTAACGTCCCGGCCATGAGCAGCTCGGGCAGCGATGTCGTCAACGGCGGCATCTCCTTCTGGTACGCGGACGACGGCCTCCCCGCGGTGCGGGAACCGCTCTCCGGGGACGCCGCCGCCGACGTCGTGGTCGTCGGCGGCGGATACACGGGACTGTGGACGGCGTACTACCTGAAGAAGGCCGCCCCCTTCCTCCGGATCACCGTCCTCGAGCAGAAGTTCTGCGGCTACGGCGCGTCCGGGCGCAACGGCGGCTGGCTGTACAACGGCATCGCGGGACGCGACCGGTACGCGAAGCTGCACGGCCGGGACGCCGCGGTGGCGCTGCAGCGGGCGATGAACGACACGGTGGACGAGGTCGTCGCCGTAGCGGCGGCGGAGGGCATCGACGCGGACGTCCACCAGGGCGGGGTGCTCGAAGTCGCCCGCACTCCCGCCCAGTTGGCGCGGCTGAAGGCCTTCCACGAGGCGGAGCTGGCGTTCGGGGAGAAGGACCGGGAACTGTACGGCGCCCGGGAGACCGCCGAGCGCATCCGGGTCGCGGACGCGGTCGGCTCGACGTGGACGCCGCACGGGGCGCGGGTACACCCGGTGAAGCTGGTCAAGGGCCTAGCGGCGGCGGTCGAGGCGCTCGGCGTGGTGATCCACGAGCGGACACCGGTGACGGAGATCCGTCCCAAGCACGCGGTGACACCGTACGGGGTGGTCCGCGCCCCCTACATCCTGCGCTGCACGGAGGGATTCACGGCGGCGCTCCGGGGCGAGAGGCGGACCTGGCTGCCGATGAACTCGTCGATGATCGCGACGGAGCCGCTGACCGACGCGCAGTGGGAGGCGCTGGGCTGGGACGGGCGGGAGACGCTCGGGGACATGGCCCACGCGTACATGTACGCCCAGCGGACCGCGGACGGGCGGATCGCCCTGGGCGGCCGGGGAGTTCCGTACCGCTTCGGATCGCGGACCGACAACGACGGGCGGACGCAGGACGCGACGATCGCCGCCCTGCGGGAGATCCTGCTGGCGTTCTTTCCCCCACTGGCCGGGGTGCGGGTCGCGCACGCCTGGTCGGGGGTGCTCGGAGTGCCGCGGGACTGGTGCGCGACGGTGACGCTGGACCGGTCGACGGGGCTCGGGTGGGCGGGAGGTTACGTCGGGTCGGGGGTGGCCACGGCGAACCTGGCGGCCCGCACCCTGCGGGACCTGGTCCAGCTGGACTCCGGGCAGGGCGGACGCACCGAGTTGACCGACCTGCCGTGGGTCGGCCACAAGGTGCGCAAGTGGGAGCCGGAGCCGCTGCGCTGGCTGGGGGTGCAGGGCCTGTACGCCGTGTACCGCGCCGCCGACCGGCGGGAGTCGGCGGGACGGTCGGCGGAGTCTTCGCGGTTGGCGCGGGCGGCGGACCGGGTGGCGGGGCGGCACTGAGGAGGGGGCGCGGTCTGCTTCTTGTGGTCCGTTACGGCTCCAGGACCACCTTGCCCGTCGTACCCCGGTTCTCCAGCGCCCGGTGTGCGGCGGCGGCCTCGGCGAGCGGGAAGCGCTGCACGGCCGGGGTGAGGCGGCCGGCGGCGGCTTCGGCGAGGGCGCGGAGTTCCAGGGTGCGTACGGGATTGGCGCCGCCCGCCCGGCTCAGCATCACGGGGCCGAGTACCTGCTCGGAGACTCCCTCGACGAGGTAGGGCTCGCCGTCGTGCAGCCCTTCGCCGGACCAGCCGAAGACGATGTGCCTGCCGCCGGGTCCGAGCAGGGCGACGGCCTCCCGTGCGACGCTGCCGCCGACGCCGTCGAAGACCACGGTGGCGGCCCGACCGCCGAGGTGGGCGCGGACCTTCCCGGGCCAGTCCGGGTCCTTGTAGTCGACGGCGAAGTCGGCGCCGTTCGCCAGGACGCGGGCGGTCTTCCCGGGCCCGCCGGCCAGCCCTACGACGGTGGCGCCGGCGTTCTTGGCGTACTGCACGAGGAGGGTGCCGATGCCGCCTGCCGCGGCCGGGATCACGGCGACCGAGTCAGGGCCGAGCTCGGCGAACTGCAGGATCCCCATCGTCGTACGCCCCGTGCCGATCATGGCGACCGCCTCGGCGAAGTCGAGGTTCTCCGGGAGTTCGTGGAGGCGTTCGACGTCGGTGACGGCGAGTTCGGCGTAGCCGCCGGGCGCGAAGCCGAGGTGGGCGACCACATTCTTCCCGAGCCACCGGCCGTCGACGCCCTTGCCGAGGGACTCGACCACGCCAGCGACCTCGCGTCCGGGAACGGTGGGCAGGACGGTGGGCGCCGGTGCCGGGCCCTGCATGCCCTCGCGGAGCGCGGTGTCGAGGAGGTGGACACCGGCCGCGGCGACGGCGATACGGACCTGGCCGGGCCCGGGCAGCGGGTCTTCTGTCTCTTCGTAGGTGAGGTTCTCGGTCGGTCCGAAGGCGTGCAGACGGATGGCGTGCATCAGGGATCCCCCATCGCTGGTGCTGGTGCTGGTGCTGGTGCTGGTGCTGGTGCGGTTGCGGTTGCCGTGCGCCGTCCACTCTTCAACCTCAAGCATGCTTGAGGTCAAGGGCCGGCTTCCGGCCGAGCGCCAACGACACCGCCGTGAGCGCACTGTTGAAGGAGACCTCCGAGAGCACACCGGGGGCGGCGACCTGGTCGCCCGCGAGATACACACCGTCGCCGCGGTCGATGGCGGGCCGGTCCCGCCAACTGCGGCCGGGCAGGTCGACGGCGCCGGTACGGCCGTTCGCGACCGCCTCCTGCCGCCAGGTCACGCGCTCGCGCCAGCCCTCGAAGGCCAGGTCCAGCAGCTCCTCGGCACGGGCCGCGCCGGCCGCCCTCGACTCACCCGGCGCGAGCGGGATCTGACCCTGGATCAACTGCTCGCCGGCCGGTGCGAGGGTCCGGTCCTGTGCCGTGAACCGCTCGATCCAGCCCGGGGAGTCCAGGTCGGACACGGCGAACGCGTCCCCGCGCCGGGTGCGTACGGCGAGGTCGACGAGGGCGGTACGGCCGCTCGGCCAGGTCAGGCTCTCGTCCCCGAGGAGGCGGCGGGCGGCGTCGAGGGAGGTGGCGACGACGACCGGCGTGTCCGTCGGCAGGGTGGTCACCCGGGACAGGGTCTCCATCCGCACGCCGAGGTTCCAGGCACGGCTCGCCATCCGGTCGATCACGGAGGCCCAGCCGCCGCGCGGGTAGTGCGCCTCGGGCGGCAGCTTGGTGGCGCGGCGCAGGCGCTCCTGCACGAACGCGGCGGACAGCGAGCCGGGGTCGTGGTGGAACAGCGCGACGGCCGAGTAGTGGGCGGCGGCACGGGCGCCCTCCTCGCCGGCGATGTCGCTCGCCCAGGTCAGGAAGTCGACGTCGGCGGGGGCCGGGGGCAGGCGGCGGCGCAGCAGCTTGAGCATCGCGAAGGGCGGGGTGCGGCGCAGTACGCCCTTGTGGCGCAGGCGGAGGCGGGCGGCCTCCAGGGGCGGCAGCGGGGCCAGCTCCCCGAGCAGGTCGCGCTGCTTGAGCCAGGTCCAGTGCGGGCCGCCGCTGTAGAGGGCGTGCGGGCCCTCGTTCGTACGGTACGGGCCCTCGGCGGTCCGGGCCCGCCCGCCCAGCGTGTGGTGGGCCTCGTACACGGTGACCTTGGCGCCCGCCTCGGCGGCGGTCACGGCGGCGGTGAGTCCGGCGAAGCCGCCGCCGATGACGGTGATGCGGTGCATGGCTGGTCTCCCTTGGGATGGGGTGCCTCGTGTCCATACGACGCGTTGTGGGGGCGGGGTGTGACATGGGGTGTGTTTTTGCAGGTCAGGGCGTTGGGCGGGCGTTGTCGGTGCTGGGGTGCAGCATGGGGGGCATGGCGACTACGAGGTCGAACGGCAGCGGTGGCAGCAGCGGTGGCAGCGGTGGTGGCGGCGGTGGCGGTGGTGGCAGAGGTGACGGCGGTGGCAGTGGCGCGAGGGTGAAGGCGGCGCGGCGCCCGGAGCTGCGGCTGCCGCCGCTGGAGCCGTACGGGGGTGATCTGGAGCCGGACGGGGACTACGACGGCCTGGAGTTCCGCGAGCGGGACCTCGCGGGGCAGGACGGCGGGGGCGCGCGCTTCATGGACTGCGCGCTGACGGGCTGCGCGGTCGACGAGACGCGGCTGCGTCATGCGCGCGTCCTGGACTCGGTGCTCACCGGGATTCGGGGGGTGGGCACCGACCTGTCCGAGGCGACGTTGCGGGACGTGGAGGTCGTCGACGCCCGGCTGGGCGGGGCGCAGTTGCACGGTGCCGTGCTGGAGCGGGTGGTGGTCCGCGGCGGCAAGATCGACTACCTGAACCTGCGAGGGGCCCGGCTCCGGGACGTTGTCTTTGAGGGGTGCGTGCTTGTCGAGCCGGACTTCGGTGGGGCGCGGCTGGAACGGGTCGAGTTCGCCGACTGCGCGCTGAAGCGGGTGGATCTGACCGGGGTCACGCTGACGGACGTCGACCTGCGGGGAGTGGCGGAGCTGGACATCGCGCGCGGGGTGGACCGGTTGGCGGGGGCGGTGATCAGTACGGGGCAACTGGTGGAGCTGGCGGCTGTGTTGGCGGGGGAGTTGGGGATCAGGGTGGAGGGGTGACGGGGGTGGGCGGCGGGAGGCTCCCTCTGCGGGCCAGACAGCGGTGAACCGGTCTCACGCAAAGATCCGGGCCCTCGTCGAGCAGGCCGTCGCCGTACCTCAAGCCCTCACGCATCCTTCGCGAATTGCGGTGCTCGACCACCCGGATCACCAGCCTCGTCCAGGCCGCCCTCACCCTTCATCCGGCCAGCTCAGAGTGAGGTTGGAAAAGGCTCACTGACTATAGGCGTGATGCCTTGCTTGGCCTGCCGTACCCGCTCATAGAGCAACCGCACTCCGGCGTCGAGACGTTCAACGGTGGCGGTCTGCTCCGAGCCCGTGACATAAACCCATATGACCGTGTTATTGACTCGTACTTTGCTCTGAACGGTTGTGACCTCGCCAGCTTTCCCCCGTGCGGCGGCCTGCTGGTCCCCGATACCTTCAGGGCCAGTGCTTAGCTTTCCGCCATCCAAGGGCAATTCGCCGTAGAGTTTCTTTGCGGCCAGCTCGTTGCGGCAAGAATAAACGTTGAAGCTGATACGTGCAAATTTCTCGGGTGTGGCCTTTCCGTGCGTGAAATCGGAATAGCCGAGACCCACTGTACCCTTGCAGGAATTTGCGAAAACTCCGTCGCACAGAATCCGGTTCTTCGTAGCCCTTCTGCTGATCATTTTCCAGCCGGGCAGGTTTTCTGTGTTCGGCATGAGCTGTTTGATGTCTGGTATGTTCAATACGCGATCACTAACCACGCTTTCCGTGGCGACCGATGTATTGCTAGGGCGCACCTTGGCTGCTGCAGGCGCATCGTTGGAATTGTCCTGCTCTGATCCGCAGCCAGCGATGAGCATGGCCACTGTTCCCGCTCCGGCCAGGGCGCGCGTCCGCCGGTTTCCAGTTCTCCACCGCATCTCTTCAACCTCTCCTCATGGTGGTGGGAGCATACGGCTATTTCATGGGGAGTGGTCGCGTCGCTATGCGTTCAGGCAGTCAGAATCCTGCATAGATTACTTATCGCCCAGATAAGTGCATGTAGTAACCAGCGGCTTCAGTGGGCGCAAATCCGAAGCACCCGACTTTTAAGGCATACTCGGGTTAAACACTGCGCGTAACTTGACAGTTACTACCGGCTGCTGTCTCGTTCGCTCACCTGTGTGAATCTTGTGAACGGGGGGGGTGGACGCGTGTCGTCCGGGAAGCTGCGGCCTCGAAGAGGCAGCCGAGGCGTGCGACGCAGCCTGTCGTGGTTGGCCGTGCTGGCGCTTCTTGGCTCGATGCCCGTGCTCGTCGCGCCAGCTGTCGCTGCGGAGGTCGACGGTCTGCCGGAGGCGCAGCAGGCGCACCTCGATGCGGCCGCGACCGGCGAACGAGTCGAGGTGATCGGTGAACGCACTGAGCGCGAGACGGTATTCGCCAACCCCGATGGGGAAACGTTCACGCTGGAGAAGTCGATCGTCCCGGTGCGGGTGGCGAAGCCTGGAGGCGGCTGGACCGCGCCGGATGCCACGTTGGTGCGAGGGGCGGACAGGATCATTCGGCCGAAGGCTGCAGCGGTAGACCTGACCTTCTCGCCCGGGGGCGATGGCAAGGAGCTGGTGACCATCGCCGAGGGGGGCAAGTCGGTGACCCTGGGCTGGCCGGGCGAGTTGCCCGAGCCGCGCCTCGCGGGACAGCGGGCGATCTACGACGACGTGCTCCCGGACGTAAACCTGATCCTCACTGCCACGGTGGAGGGTTTCCGGCAGGTCTTGGAGATCGAGACTGTCGAAGCGGCCAATGATTCCAGACTGACCTCGATCGAGTACTCGATGGATGTCACCGGTTTGCGGGTTCGTGAGGGTTCCGCAGGCAGCATGGGGGCGGTCGACGGCAATGGTCAGGTGGTCTTCCGCTCGCCGTCGGCCCGTATGTGGAACTCGGCTGGTGGTGCCACGACCTCAAGCGCGCAAGTAAGTGGCCCGAGTGCTCAAACGGTCATGGTGAAGCCGCTCGCTCAGGCCGGTCAGGAAGAGGCGCCCGCGGACCCCGAGATGCGGCCAGCGGGCCCCGTGGACGAGGGTGATCCGCTGTCAGGCCCTGGGTCAGGTGACGAGTCGGCTGTGATGGAGGTCGACGTGAGTCCGTCTGCGGTGACGGTCACACCGGACAGCGGCCTCATCAACGCGACCACTAGCGCAGAACTGCCGCTCTACATCGATCCCTCCGTGGAGTTGAACGAGTCCGAACGTACGGTGCTGTCCTCGGACGGCGACGTCTTCTACAACTTCTCCGGCGGCGACAATGGCATGAGCGTGGGCCGGTGCAGCTCGGCTGTGATCGGCGGCTTCGTCTACTACTGCACCTCCGGTAGTGCTTACACGAACCGCATGTATTTCGAGTTCACGCCGGGCAAGCTCAAGGGTAAGCACATTCTGGACGCACGTTTCGAGGTCACCGAGACGTGGTCCTTCTCATGCGACGCCCGTTGGGTTGACTTGGAACGCACCGACGGCATCTCGTCGTCTTCGAAATGGCCGGGGCCGGGAGGGCCGAAGGCCGACAATTCCTGGGACCAGATGGGCGACCGTCACGTGTCGGCGGGGCGAGGGAGCCTCTGTTCGCCCTCGCAGCCCCGGGCGCCGATCACGTTTCGCGATAACCCGGACGAGCCGGACGAGAACCTGACGCCCACGGTGAAGGCGTTCGCCGACGGCAAGTTCTCGACGCTGACGCTGATGCTGAAGGCGAAAGACGAGTCGGACCCTATCGCTTGGAAGCGGTTCGATGACGATGCAGTGATCGTCGTGGACTATGTCGGGAAGCCCGCAGTGCCCACAGAGTACGGGCTGGAAGCCGGCACCACTGAAATCTGCTCCAAGAATGCCTCCGCCCCAACGATGTGGACCTACTCGCAGCCCAAGCTTGCGGCGACGCCGCAGACTGCTGCGGGCGGGGAGAGCGGAGCGTCCCTGCGCGTGTACTTCGATGTCGATGTGAAGAACGAGGACGGAACGTGGTCGGACGCGAAAGAGCCGACTACCGGATCAGAGAGTCCTGTCACGGGTTACGTAGGGGACGGTGTCGACCAGAACAAGGTCTGGAACGCGACGCTGGCCGATCACAAGCAGTATCGCTACCGGGCCGTCACGCGCTCCTATTACAACAAGGGAGCCAGCAAGCTGACGAGCGGCTGGACACCGTACTGCTACTTCACCGTGGACAGCACCCGACCAGAGCCTCCCACGATCACCTTCAACACCGTATACAGCCCCTGTCTACCCGCATCCTGCACACCGGCAGGCGGACCGAATATTTCGGGCAGGGTGACCTTCGGACCGGCCAGCGGAGATACGAACGTCGCCTATCGATACAAGCTGTCCACCGACAGCAAGTGGGGCGACTGGATAACCGGGGCGACGGTCACAGAACCGATCACTCCGATCGACTCGGGCACTATGGCGCTGGCCGTTCAAGCGAAAGACGCGGCAGGGCGGCCGGGTGGCGAGAACGCAGTGCGCTTCCTGGTCAAGGAGAGCGATGGCCCGGTTGGCGCGTGGACCTTCAACGAGCCAGCGGGCGCTGCAGTTGATGTCTCTGCGTCTGAGGCCAGTTACCGCGATGACGCGACGATCAACGGTGGCACCCGGGTGGACACCGGCCGCCGCGGGGTCGTCACGGAGAACAACGTGACAGGCGAGGACAAGGCTTTGTACCTGGGAGGCCAGTCCTACGCGGCCACAGCCGGGAAGGTGTTGGAGACCCAGGCGTCGTACACAGTGGCCGCCTGGGTGCGACTGGGCGCCACCGGCACCACTCAGACGGTGTTGGGGCAGGACGGCGGCCACTCCAGCTCGTTCTTCCTGGGATATTGCGCCAACGTCGACCGATGGTGCTTGCGTCTGTCGGATGCCGACAGCGCCATCACTGCCGTGGACAATCAGCGTGTCGATTCCACAGAGGTTCCGCAGCCCAAGGTGTGGACCCATCTGGCTGCGGTTGTCGACACGACCGCCAAGACGCTCACTCTGTACGTCAACGGAGCCAAGCAGGGCAGCGACACCCTCACCACCGGTGCGTGGTCGTCCAGTGGCGCCTTGCAGATCGGCCGGGCGAAGTACAAGGGTGCCTACTCCGACTACTTCACCGGTGAAGTGGACGAGGTGTCGGTCTGGCAGGCCGCCAAGGGCGCCGTGCAGATCGCGAGAGAGGCCAGTTTCAAGGACGCCAATGGCAAGGCGTATGCGGAACTGGTGGCCCACTACGCGCCTGACGATGCGGATGGCACGTCTCTGCCGGATCTGAGCGGATACGGCAATCAGCTGCGCCTGTCTTCAGGCGCGTCTCTCGATGGTGAGGCACTGGTGTTCAACGGAACTACCGGTGGGGCCACCGCCTCTCGTTCCCTGGTGTCGGACACTGGCTCGTTCACCGTGGCGGCGAAGGTCGAAGTCGTGTCCGACGCCTTGGCTGACAAGCCCATCGGACACCGTGCTCAAGTCCTCGGCCAACGAACAGCGAGTGGCTCCTCATGGAGCTTGTGGGTCGAGAAGACCGGCATGGCCAGTGAGCCAGTGGTCGACGATGAGGGCTACCCGGTTCTCGACGACGAAGGCAACCAAGTGATGCGGAGTGTGCCGGAGGCACGCTGGCACTTCGGCCGTCTGACAGCTGACGGCAGCGGTACCTCAGTGCACAGTACGGAGACTGCTGTCCTGGATGCTGAGGTCGGGCTGGTCGGAGCGTACGACGCCCACACGCGCACCATCACCCTCTACGTCGGCAGCGGTCCTCAAGGCGACCCGGTGGCGTACACGGCATCTGTCGGTAGCGGCGAGTTCGCGGCCGGCAAGGGCTGGTCGAGCAGCGCCTGGAGCCACTTCCTTCCCGGCCGGATCACAGACATCAGGCTGTGGGCGGGTGCGGTAGAAGACGCCACCCAAGTGGAAACCCTCGTCGGCTACTGATCAACGGCTGCCGTCCGCGGCTCGATGCGCGGCGGACGGCAGCCGATCCGCCTGCAAGACGCTCAGCCCTCTTTCTTCCACGTTTCCAGTCACACATCGGCTGCCCTTTCTCGTCTGGAGAGCCTTCCCGTGTCTTTTCGCCTGCCCCGCCCAGGCCTTCGAGGTCGGCGCGCAGCGCTGACGGTGCTGCTGGCCGTTGTCCTGTCAGTCCCGGCACCGCTCACCCCGCTGGCCGCAGCCGCAGAGTTGCCGGGCCGCCCTGATGTCCCCGAAGTTGAACCGACGCGTGTGGTGGAGGTGAACTCACCCCGAGCCAAGGCGGCCCGGGCTCATGCAGCCAGGCAGAAGAGGGCCAACCAACGTTTGATCGCATCGGCGGACACCGAGCGCCGCACGGCTTGGCCCGCGCCGTCCGTGACCGAGAGCAAGCTGACGAGCTCTCCCCGAACGGACGCTGGCCCCGTCACCGTTACGGCGGTGAAGGCCAGCGTGTCTTCGCGGCAGGCACGTACGCGCGCCGCAGGCGACGTGAAGGTCAGGGTCCTGGATCAGAAGACGGCTCGCAGAGCCGGAGTGACGGGCCTGCTGTTCACGGTCGAGGCCGAAGAGGCCGGCGCTGCGCGGATCACGGTCGACTACAGCTCCTTCGCCTCTGCCGTGGGCGGAAACTGGTCCTCGCGCCTGGGCCTGGTCACGCTGCCCGCGTGTGTGCTGACAACCCCCGGCAAGCAGCGGTGCCGGGCCGCCCAGGTGGAGAACTCGACGGACAACGACGTCCACGCCGAGACCGTTACCGCACGTACCAGCATCGCGGCGGCGTCGGACGACGCGCCGACGGTCATGGCGCTCATGGCCACCTCAACGACTGCTTCCACCGCAGGTGCCGGGGACTTCAAGGCGACCTCGCTGGCGGCTTCCTCCACCTGGGAGGCGGGCGGTTCGTCCGGCGCGTTCACCTGGTCATACCCGATCACGACACCTCCTGCGGCAGCAGGCCCCGCGCCGTCCCTGGCCTTGTCCTACGACTCCGGCAGCATTGACGGCCGTACCGCCAACACAAACAACCAAGGCTCCTTGGTGGGCGAGGGTTTCGACCTGACCTCCTCATACATCGAGCGCAAGTACGGTGCCTGTGACGACGACGGACAGACCGACAAATTCGACCTGTGCTGGAAGTACGACAACGCCTCACTCGTGCTGAACGGAAGGGCCACAGAGCTCGTCAAGGACGACAGCAGTGGAACGTGGCGTCTCAAGGACGACGACGCCTCCAAGGTCGTCCGTCTCACGGGCGCGGACAATGGCGACGAGGGTGGCGAGCACTGGCAGCTGACCACCAGTGATGGCACCACTTACACCTTCGGCCTGAACAAGCTTCCCGGTGCAGGGACCGAGCGCACGAACTCGGCATGGACGGTGCCGGTCTTCGGTGACGACAGCGGAGAGCCTGGCTACAGCAAAGGCACCCAGTTCAAGGACCGTGTAGAGACTCAGGCATGGCGCTGGAACCTCGACCTGGTCCAGGACGTTCACGGCAACGCCGCCACTTATTGGTATGCCGCAGAGAGCAACCACTATGCGCAGAACGGCAGCAAGACGGCGCTCGCTCGGTATGTCCGTGGCGGCTACCTGAAGGAGATTCTCTACGGTCAGCGAGCCGAGACGCTGTTCACCGCCCCGGCATCCGACAAGGTCACCTTCACCTACAAGGAACGCTGCACCACCAGCTGCTCGTCCCTCACCGCTGACACAGCGGACAACTGGCCCGATGTGCCCTTCGACAGCATTTGCTCAGCCAGCGAGACAGACTGTCAGGCCACTGGACCCTCCTTCTTCACACGCAAAAGGCTGTCCAGCATAGACACCTTCTTCTGGTCGCGGGCTGCGGAACCTGACGCCTTCGAGCCAGTCGACACCTACACCCTGTCGCAAGCGTTCTTCGACGGTCAGGACATCGGCAACAGTTCGGACCAGGTCCTCACGCTCACGTCGCTGACGCGCACGGGCAAGAATGGCACCGCCCTGTCCGTGCCGCCGATCGAATTCACCTACCAACAGCGTCCCAACCGGGTTGACTCGCCCAGTGACGACATCCTTCCGCTTACCCGGCCCAGGATCTCCTCCATCACATCCGAGACCGGCGCGATCACGTCCGTCACACTCTCCGAGCCGGAGTGCGTCCGCGGCAGAACCATGCCCGCGGCCGAAGACAACAACAACCTGTCCTGCTACCCGGTCTACTGGCCCATCAACGGCGGTGACCCGGGTCTGGACTGGTTCCACAAGTACCGCGTCACCTCCATCACCACGAACGATCCGGCCGCAGGAAACCCCGGAACCCAGCTCTCCTACGACTACTCCACCCCCGGCTGGCACTACAGCGACGACCCCTTCACCAAGGAAGACCAGCGCACCTGGTCCATCTGGCGCGGCTATCAGAAGGTCACCATCTACACAGGGGACCCGGGGACCACCAGATCCAAGACAGTGAAGCTGTTCATGCAGGGCATGAACGGCGACAAGCGTAAGGACGGCACAACACGCACCGCGGTCGTCAAGGGCATCGACCTGAGCAACGACTCCACCACGACCACCGATGACCTCGACGTTGCCGACCTGGATGACCACGATCGCTATGCCGGCCAACTGCGCCAGCAGATCACTTACAACGGGGCCTCCACCGCAATCACTGCCACCGTCAACAACCTCTGGTCCCACCAGACGGCCAGCCAGCAGAAGTCGTACGCCAACGCCAAAGCTCACTTCGTCAGGACGGCTCGCACCTACAGCCACACCTACCTGACTGTCGAGAAGAAATGGCGAACCACCGCCACCTCGTATTCCCACGACACCACCTACGGCATGACGACCAGTGTCGAGGACCATGGCAACTGGGCCGTGACCGGAGATGAGACCTGCACACGCACGTGGTATGCCCGCAACTCCACCAAGGGGCTCACCAGTCTCGTATCGCGCAACAGAATCGTCTCCAAGCCCTGTGCCAACACTGACGACATCCTCACGCTGCCGACGAACTCCGGCAGCCGTGGTGATGTCCTGTCGGACGTCGCCGTCGTCTACGACAACCCCACAGCAACCGGCTGGGCGCCCAGCCAGGTGCCGTCCCTGGGCCTGGCCACCTGGACCGGCCGCGCCAAGGCCTACCCAGCCGCCTCCGGAACCGCCGACCGTAATCCTTCGGCCACCACCGGCTGGCAGACCGTGAACACCACGACCTACGACAACACAGCAGCGAAGCTCGGCCGGCCGCTCACCGTCACGGACGCCAAGGGCAACAGCACCACGACGACGTACTACCCAGCCGCCGCCGGACCGCTCACCACCATGGTCGTCAGAGCACCCAAGCTCGCCTCCAACAACCAGTCACACCAGACGACCACCAACTACAACCCGGCCCGCGGCACGACCAACTACGTACTCGACGCCAACGTCAAGCGCACTGAGCACACTTACGACGCCCTCGGCCGTATCACCGCCACCTGGCTGCCCAACCGTTCCAAGTCCGGCGGCGCCAGCCCCAACGCCAAATACAACTACGGCCTCACACGCAACGCGGCTCCCTGGTCTTCCGTGGCCACGCTCAAGGCAGACGGCACGAACTACTCGACGACGTACTCCCTCTACGACTCCCAGCTACGCCCGATCCAGATACAAGCCCCGTCTCCGCTGGGTGGTCGAATCCTCACCGAGACGCGCTACGACAGCCGCGGTCTGGCCCACCAGACCCATACGGACGTCTACGACAATCTCAAGAGCCCCAGTGGCACCTATGCGCAAGTTCCCAACGCCGGTGGCGCGCAGACCGAGACCCAATACGACGGCGCTGGGCGGCCCACCAAGACGGCCTTCCTCGTCGGAGGTGTGAAGAAGTGGGAAACCACGGCCACCTACACAGGGGACTCGACCGCAACCAGCGCACCAGCGGGTGGCAACGCCACGCGCACCATCCTCGACCACCTCGGCCGTACGTCTGAGACCCGTACCTACGCCGGAACTCAGCCGAACGACACCGCGTACGGCGCCTCCACCGGTACGCCCTACACAAGAGTCCGCTACACCTACACACGCGACGGCAAACCGGAAACCATCACCGGCCCCGACCAGACCGCGTGGTCCTACGCCTACGACCTCTTCGGCCGCGAGGTGCAGGCCGTCGACCCAGACAAGGGCACGACGAGAAGGACGTACACCGCCCTCGACCAGGTCGAGACCACGAAAGACGACGAAGACCGCACTCTCCTCTACTCCTACGACGAACTCGGCCGCAAGACCGGCCTGTGGCACACCGCCCAGACCGACGCCAACCAGCTCGCCGCCTGGACCTACGACACCCTTCTGAAGGGGCAGCCCAGCGAGTCGATCCGGTACGAGAACGGCAAGACAGGCAAGCGCTACACCAAAGCGGTCACGGCATACGACACCCTGTACCGGCCCACGGCCATCAGCCTCACCTTGCCGTCAGACGACCCGCTGGTGACCTCCGAGGCTGTCACACCGACAACCACCTTCGAGACCGACTACCGCCTTGACGGCACGGTAGCGACCACCAGAGAACCCGCAGCCGCGGGCCTTGCTTCCGAACTACTCACCCATCGCTACAACAGCTCCGGTCTCCAGACCGGACTCTCCGGTATTTCGGGATACCTGCTCGCGACCGACTACACGGCGCTCGGCCAAGCGGCCCAGCTCCAACTCGGCACATCAACGGCCGAAGGAACCAAGCGGGTCTTCCTCACGAACACCTACGAGAGCGGCACGCGCCGCCTCCTGACGGCCGCCGTGGACGACCAGACCCGGGGCCCGGTCCAGGACCTGACGTACACCTACGACGACGCCGGAAACGTCACGGCGATCACCGACAGCGCGAACACGGGCACGGGCGCCGACAACCAGTGCTTTACGTACGACGCCTACCGTCGCCTGAGCGAAGCCTGGACGCCCAAGACCGCCAACTGTTCCCCCGCGGGGCGCACCACGGCCAATCTCGGCGGCCCCGCACCCTACTGGACCAGTTACACCTACACCGCTTCCGGCCAGCGAAAGACCGAACGCCAGAACTCGGGCACCCCAGTCACCACCACCTACTGCTACGACTCGACTCGACCGCATGCCCTGAGCGCTACCACGACGTCCGGGAACTGCACCGGCGTCGCTCCGCAGTACACGTACGACGACACGGGCAACACGGAGAAGCGCGTCAAGAAGGCCGGCGCCACCGTCACGCAGACACTCGACTGGAGCAAAGAAGACCAGTTGGTTCGTCTGACCGACGACGCATCAGCCACATCCACGAACTACGTGTACGACGCCGACGGCGCTCTGCTCATCCGCCGTGACAACGCCCCCGGCGGTGAAACAGTCCTTTACCTGGGTGCCACAGAAGTGCATCTGAAGACCGGAAAGAAGTGGGCCAACCGGTACTACGGTGCGGCCGGTTCCAGCATTGCCCTGCGTACGAACGAGACTGGCACGCAGAAGCTGAGCTTCCTCGCGGCCGACCACCACGGCACGAGCACCGTCGCCATCACCGGCGACGCCGGCCAGAGCCTGAGCAAGCGCTATAGCACGCCCTTCGGCGCGAACCGCGGCCAGGTGACGGGCGTGTGGCCGGACGACAAGGCATTCCTGGGCATGTCGGCCGACGCGAGCACTGGCCTGACTCACATCGGGGCACGGGAATACGACCCTAGCCTCGGTCAGTTCATCAGCGTCGACCCCGTACTCCAGCTCGATCTGCACCAGACGCTGAACGGCTATTCCTACGGAATGCAGAACCCGGCCACGTTCTCCGACCCCGATGGCCGAAAGATTGCATGCGGTCCTGGGTTCGATGTGCCTTGCCCGAAGAACGACAGCAACGGCGATGGCGTGACGAACCCCGGTCACGCGAACACCAACGCCAAGGACACCAATATCACCTGGATGGATGAAGGGCCTCGCAATTCCGACACGAACGGCGACGGCTACATCACCCTGCTGCCCGGTGTTCATATACCGGCCGAGTGGTCCGGGACCGCACAGTTCATTCAGCACTTCTACGCAGAGTTGAACAAGTCGATCTATGGGCTTGACTTCTACATCGACAACGCCGACGACACCTATGTTCAGACTGTTGTGGGGAAGGGGCTCCTCGACGCGTGCCATGCAACCGGCTGCCCGTCTATGAAGGAGTTCTTCTTCAATTTCTTCGCAAGTAACGTGGTCGCCGGTATGAGCGAGATGGGTGTCGGTGGGCGTAGCGGACTAGGAAGGCTGCCCACCCCGAAGAACACGAAAAAGCCGACCTGTGGTCAGTGCTTCCTCGCCGGCACGGATGTGCTCATGGCCGATGGAAAAACGAAGAACATCGAAGATGTTCGCGTCGGCGACAAGGTCCTAGCGGCAGATCCGGAAACGGGTGAGGTAGGTCCGCGTGAGGTCACGAACCTCATTCGCACAAAGGAAGACAAAAAGTTCAACGAACTCTCCATTGCGACTGATGGTGGTGTCGAGCAGCTCGTAGCGACTTACGAGCACCCCTTCTGGTCGCCCTCGGAGAAGCGCTGGGTCGAAGCCCGTGATCTCAAAGTGGGCATGACACTGCTCACCGACGACGCCGATACGGCGATCGTTACGGGCAATAAGGCCTTCACTCGACGAGCGGTGACCTACAATCTCACCGTTGCTGACTTGCACGCGTACTATGTGCTGGCTGGGGACACGCCTGTACTCGTTCACAACAGCAATGGCAAGGGGTGCGGGCCGAGCGGGTCGGGAATATCTGCACGTCACGAAAATGCTGGTGATCTCGGCCAGTACACCGATGGGCAGAAGACCCGGGACCCGGCTTCGCAGTGGTATCACGAGGAGCTGAGTAATGATGAGCTCCTGGACGGCATCAACAATGCTGCTGAGGGAGATGGAATCCTCGTCTCGCGTGATGGCACGATTCTGGGAGGTCATCACCGCAAGGACGAGGTTCTGAGAAGGATCAGGGACGGGAGTCTTGACCCGGATACGCAGATTCGTATCGACGTCTACGATGGGGATTAGTTCTGATGGCACTCATCCATTTGACGGACCCCGACTTCCGCGTGTGTGAGATCAGCTTCGACTCGTTGCTGGTGATCCAGGCAGAGGCGGAGGAGCGAGGCTGGGCAACTCGATGGTCCTCCGTGGATGCGCTTCGGAGTCAGGTCAGGGAAGGCGCCGTTTTGCTCCGGCCGTTGATGCGGGAGGAGCGCGGAGGGGTTGTGCAGGCGTATCGATGTCTGCTGCTTTTCGCGACGGATGGTGACCAGAATGCTGGCGGAGTCGCCACTATCGACCTTGATCCGGCAAGGCTGAAATCTCTGGATCGAATCGATCGAGATCCTGCTGTTCGGAGAGTTCTCGCGCGGATGTTCACGCTAGCGACAGGTGGGATTTCGATGATCTCGAAGAAATAGCATCTGGATCTGCGTAGAAAGGTGACCGTCAGTTCACTGATTGGCGCTATTGCGGAACTCTGTATGTTCGCTATAGCGAAATCAAGAGGTCCTTGCGTGACCGGCTTCGCCTGTTATGCCGTCACGTGACGGCAGTAGTTGACGGCAACGGCGGCGAACACCAGGGGTGTTCGCCGCCGTTGCCGTGCGTCGGGGTCAGGGGCGGTCGAGAGCGTTTCCGAGGGCGGTCACGGCTTCGTGTTGGAGGCGGAGTCGGACGTGGGCGTAGACGGTGGCGGTGACGCCGATGTGGGCGTGGCCGAGGAGTTCCTTGATCACGACGAGTTCGACTCCCTGCTCCAGGAGCAGCGTCGCGGTCGAGTGGCGGAGGTCGTGGAAGCGGATGCGGCGGAGGCCGGCCTGGCGGAGGAGCGTGTTGAAGACGCGGCTGAGGTTGGTCGGGTCAATCGGTCTGCCCTGCGCAGTGGTGAACACGTGCACGCTGTGCTGCCACGCCGTGCCTGCGGCCTCACGTTCGCGCTTCTGCTGCTCACGGTGGAGCTTCAGCGACTGCGCGCAGCGAGCGGGGAGGGCGATGCGGCGCTCGGAGGCCCGTGTCTTGGTGGGCAGGGTGGTGAGACCGCCGGCATTGGTGCGCTGGAGTGTGCGGCGGATGGCGGCGGTACCTGCGTCGAGGTCGAGGTCCTCCCAGTTCAGGCCGAGGAGTTCACCCTTGCGGAGCCCGGTGTGAAGAGCGAGCTCGAACAGTGCGCGCAGCCGGTGATCTTGCGCGGTGTTGAGGAACTGGCGGGCTTCGTCGGCGGTGAGTGGTTCGAAGCGTCGAGGCCGTGGGGTCCCGGTGCGGACGTTACGGGCGACGTTGCGAGGGATCTCCTCCTCGCGCACGGCGTGCTCTAGGGCTGACTTGAGTACGGAGTGGATGTAGGTGAGCGTCAGCGGAGAAAGCCGCTTGGAGCAGCACCGGCTGACGGCGCAGCAGTGGGGTTGGTCGCGCCGTGCGTCGATGTGGCGGGTGCAGCACTGGCAGGTGGTGCGGAGCTGGTTGAGCCAGGTGCGGACGTCCTTGGCGGTGAGCTTGATGAGCTTCTTCTTACCCAGGCCGGGGATGAGGTACCGGTCGACGCAGGCGGTGTAGCGGGTGTGGGTGTTCTCGCGGAGGTGGTGGACGGCGACGTTCTCCAGCCAGTACGTCAGATACGCGGCCACGCTGCCCTGCGCGGAGGGGACGGGGAGGCCGCGGTTGCTGTTGGCGATCTTCTCGGTGAGCTTGGCCAGGGCCTCCTTGCGGGTGGTGCCATACACGCGAACACGGCGACGGGTGTTGCCGGGGGCGAGGACGTATCCGGCGGCTTCCCAGCGGCTGTCCTTACGCTGGTAGACGGTGCCGTCGCCGTTGGCTACTGGAGGCCGCCGAGGAACGCCTCGCGAAGGCCGGCGCCGAATTCGAAGCCGCCACAGCCCACCGGGACGCGATGCGTGCCGTCGTGGAGCAACGCAAGCGCCTCAGCGGCAACTACACCGACGAGGAGAAGGCCGCCAAGGCCCAGCTCCTGCGCGACAGACTTGCCGAAGGTCGACGCCGGCGCTGACTCCGGACCACGCCACGGCGTGGCAGCAGGGGGGACGACTCCCGGAGAGCTGTTCAGAGTTTCTTTACTTGATCAAGAAGGGCGCCCCGCTGACGCGGGCCGCCGCGCGCCGGCGGCCGGTGGCCGCCGCCCGCTCCTGTCTGCCGCCCCGCTGGCGACGCCCACCGGCCACTCGGCGCGCGGTGGCAGGCAAGCGAGGTGACCCTGATCCCGGAAGCAACCGCATCGGTCCGCAGCGGCGGCGCCAGGCCGACTGCGCCGAACGCCACACAGCACCACGTCAGGCCGTGGCAGCCGAAAGCCGCGATCGTCGTCGGCGTGCGGTCACAGGCGAGACCGCAGATCGAGCAGGCCATTCCGCTGCCGAGCGGTCAGGCCGGAGGAGGGCGGATGCCGAGACGGAACGAAGAGGCGGGGCTGAGGCCGGCGCGGGGTTACTGGAAGCACACGTGGCGGGTGCTCTCTCGGCGCGCCCGCCGCCGTGGCTGACTTTCTGTGGCTGAGCTTGAAGGCGGTGCGGGATCAGGTGACCAGCGAGGGTGGTGCGATCGTCCGTGCTCGGTCGTACAGGTCGCGGGCCGTTGCGTTCTTCAGATGAGGGCGCAGGAGACCGAACATCGCCTTCACGCGCTCGTCGGCGCGGCCGGACTGCACCTTGGGGTAGTCATCGAGGGCCTGGTGCCAGGTGGCGCAGGCCGCTTCCAGGTGGCCGAGTTCCAGCTGCCGCTCGGCCAGCAGGCCGCGGCGGTGTACTCGTGTGCGCTGGTACGTGCTGGGGCGGAGCCGGTCCGCCTGTTGCATGGCTTCGACGGCTCCGGACTTGTCGCTGAGTTCGTAACGTACCTGGCTGACGTGGTAGTTGAGCGAAGAGGGGTCGTACGAGCCGAACGCCTTGCCTCGTGACTCGGCGCGGTCCATGGCCGCCTCGGCCTCCCGGATGTAGCGCAACGCGCCCGTACGGTCGCCGGTCTGGGCAGCGGCGTGTGCCTGTTGGCCGACGAGGAAGGCCAGCATCCGAGGGCCGGCTTTCGGGGAGGCAGCGGCAGCGGCGTCGGCCAGCTCCATCGCCTTCGCGCCGTGGCGGAGGTCGACTGCCTGGACGCTCATGCCTCGCAGGGTGGTGCAGTACGTCAAGTGGTCTTCGGCAGCGCCCGCCAGCTCCAGGGCTTTGACGTAGTAGCGCTGCGCGAGACCGTGCAGCCCTTCGTCCACGGCCATGTAGCCGGTCAGGTAGAGCAGGTCCGAGGCGGCGGACAGCATCGCCTTGCGTACGGCCTCGGGTGCGTCGGCACGCAGGTAGGAGGCCACGGTGTTGACCATGAACGAGGCCGCCATGGGGCGTGCGTGACGGCCGCCGAACTCGTCGTCCAGTTCTGAGACGCGCTCGGTCATGGCGATGACCATGTCCACTTCGTTCATGCCGATGCGACTCGTGCGGCCGGACTGAATGGCATCGGCACGCCCGACTACATCAGGCCAGCCGGGAATGGTGACGGCCACGGAGAACAGACCGGCACCCAGGACGCTGCGCCGGGACGGGTCCATATCCAGCCTCCCCAGGTCGATCACCCCTTCCACGGTATCCGCAGCCGCGGAGGAGCGATCGCGTGGAACCGGCAGCCCGGCCTCGGCATGGGTGACGGGGCGGCCGAGGCGGCGGGAGAGGGCTTCGAGGATGCATCCGCGCACCGCACCGCGAGGGACGGTGCCGCCGAGCCAGTGGCTCACCGCCGACTCGTCGTAACGCAGAGGGATTCCGGTCTCCGTACCGACGCGGTTCACCGCCCGCGCGAACTGGCGGTGAGTCCAGCGGCTCTCGGCGAGCATGCGCCCAAGAGCCGCGTTCGGTTCACGCTTGGCCATGCCCTCAACTCCCCGCGTCCTTGCGAACTTTCAAGGCTTTCAAGTCCTGACGCTGCGGCAACGGTACCGCCGAGAGTGATCGTGCGGTTGCGTACAGGCAGCAGGGAACGGCGAGTCCTCGCCGCAGCCGTCGTCTGAGGGGCTGAGGGATGAGAAGCGAAGCACGGGCCTGTCTGGCCCGGATGACCGAGGAGCGGGGCTTGGATGGGGTGTTGAGGATCGACACCTACGAGGGCGCGGACCTGCGACCGGGTTCGAACCGGTTCTCGCTGTGTCTCTGCCCGCAGCACCGCAGTGCCACGCTTGAGGAGGGGGCGGCGAGGCTGAGCGCCGCAGTACGCGAGGTCAACGAGCGCAGCCGTGGGGAGCGGCTGTGAATCGGCTGGCCGCTACGCCGGACCGCTCCTGATCATCACCATCTCGGGATCGGTCGGCTTCGTCCTGGGCGTGGCTGCCGCGTCCCCACCCACCTGACTCCTCCCCGTCACCGCATCCAGGCTCCCCACCCGTGACGAGGGAGGGCCCGCCGACTGCAAACGGCGGGCACCCCGCCCGGCTGCCTTCTTCGCAAGGGTCCGGCAGCTGGACGGGTCCAACTCCGCAGCATCCGCCGCGGAGTCCACTGAAAGCCGTAAGGGAGAAAACGATGAACGTGGACGAGCTGTTCACCGGCGACCTGATCACCGGCGTCCCGGCCGTCGAGGCCGCGCTGCTCGACAAGATGCCGGGCGGCGGCGACAACAACGGCGACCACTGCAGCAAGTGATCCAGGGCTGACGCCAGGCGGGGCGGGGCCGTACGCGGCCCCGCCCCGCCGCACGACATCGGAAAGGGACGACATGCTGTCGATGCGTCTGCGCCTGGCCGATCTCCAGGAGCCCAAGTGGAGATCACAGGGCGCCCGTTGGATCAACGGCGAGAGCTGGCTCGAGCCTGCGAACGTGTCCACTCTCGTCATGGAAGTCAACGACGACCAAGCGCCGCGCGTACGGGTCCGCGTGAAGGAGTGCAAGCGGGACGAGGCCGACTTCGTCGAACTCACCATGGAGCCCGGACAAGCCCGACTGGCGGCGGGTGTCTTCGGTACAGCCCCGCTCTATCTGACAGAGAAGGCCGGCGAACTGCACGCTTCGTGGGACCTGACACTGCTGCGACCGCATCTGCGGGCCGACCGTCTGGTGGCGCGTGTCGTCGCCCGCACGCTGACGAGGCAGCACCGCTACACGTCCGAGACGCTCTTCCAAGGCGTCTACCGCCTCACCGAACGGGCAGCGGCCACGTTCACCCCTTCGGGACTCAGCATCCACTACCCCGACCCCGCCGAACACGTACTTGAGCCACGTACGCTGCGTCCCGGCGTTGAACCACTCGCCGCTCTGGACGAGTTGCTGACCGACGTAATCCGCCAGGCGCCGACGGCAACCGGATGCGTGGGCGTTGAGCTGTCCGGCGGAGCGGACTCCGGGAACGTCGCCCTGGCCGTGAAAGCAGCTCGCTTCCCCCAGGCGTACAGTTTCGGCCTGCTGGTGGGAGGGAACACTGGCAGGCAGCAGCGCGAGCGGCGTCGGGCCCTTGTGGAGCACTGCGGCTTCAGCGACACGGCCACCCCGGCCATCCCCGGCCATACAGCACCCACCCTTCTGCCCCGGAGGCGTGCGCGCTCTGTGCAAGCCGCACGACCCGGCGGGAGCCTTCTACCAGGAGGCGTTCGATGTCGTGCGCGAGCAGGCAGCCGCCCGGTGGTGCGAGGTCATGTTCACCGGCAGCGGCGGCGACGAGATCAACGCCCACCACTCCAGGACACAGGCCGAACTGCCGACACCCGAACCCGTACCGTGGCTCGGAGTCAAGGCAGCCCGAGCACTCGCCGAGGTGAACGAGCAGCTGGCACCCATCCCGGTACTGCCCGTACCGACCCTGATGGCGTTCGGGATGCACAACCCCGGATTCCTCCGGGCCGGAATATGGCCGGTGAGTCCGCTCGCACACCCGCGGATCGTGCGGTTCATGGAGCAGCTACCGCACGAGCACAAGCGCGGCAAGGCGTTGTTCCGCGAGCGGATCCGGCGGGCCGGGCTGCCAGAGTGGGTGGCGGCGCCGACCGAACCGGAGAACTTCCTGGCCGTCTTGGAGAAGGGTTTACGTTCCTACGGCTTGCCGGTCTTGGACGACATGCTGAAGGAGTCCATCCTGGTGGACCTCGGCTACGTTGACGGCAAGGCTCTCGCCAATGCGGGGAGGAACGCTGACTCCGCGCCGGTCGTCCCCGATCTGCTGTGCGATGTGCTCGCCCTGGAGGTCGGACTGCAAAGCCTCATGTGACCAGCCCCGACACGGAAGCGGAGCACGTGGAAGCCACCAACCTCCTGTACCGCGATCCGGCACTCTACGACGTGGTCCAGTCCGACAGCACGAGCGCCGGAATGTGCCAGACCCTGATCGAGCTGCACCGGCCGGACGCCCGGACCTTGGTCGACTTCGGATGCGGTACCGGCCGCGACCTGGAGATCCTCGCCAAGCGCTTCGAGTGCATCGGCGTGGACCTCCAGCCCGGCATGGTCGACTACGCCCACCAAGCCCGGCCCGAGCTGGACATCCGCACCGGTGACATGCGCACCGCACGACTCGGCAGCCGCAGGGACGTGGTGACGTGCATGGGCAACAGCCTCGCCTACGTACACGACAACGAGGCGATCAGCCAGGTCTTCGCCACCTTCGCCGCCCACGCCCGGCCAGGAACGCTGCTCGTGCTGTGTTCCCCCGTCGCCCCTATCACCCGGACCGAGCCGACCACCGCCACGGTCGAGACCCCGACGGGACCCGCGACCGTCACCATCCGCCACACGTGGGACCTGCGGACCCAGATCAACACCATGCACCGGCACTGGATGCTCCCCTCGGGCGACGAGGCCCGAGACGAGATCCGCAGGCGCGTCCTGTTCCCCCAGGAGCTCGAACGCTACGCCCAGGCCGCCGGCTTCGAGGTCCTGGACATGCTCGACGGCACAGGGACAGGGCTCACCGGCCCCACCGCATACACGGTGGCCCGACAAACTCCGCGGTGACCGGCGGAGCGAGAAAAGGCACCGGCACCGCCGCCCGACTCCTGACGGCAGTAGCGACGGCAACAGCCACGGATTTCCCCGCACAACCACGGACGCCAGCGGAACGCAAAAACCGCGCTGACCAGCGAAGAAGCAGGTAGAGGGGTACCGCGTAGCACACGTACTATGTGCTGGCGGGGCAGACTCCGGTCCTCGTTCACAATAGCAACTGTCCGATAGTGGCGCGGATTACTCCCGGGTCTCTCCCTCCGGCAGAAGAGGCTGCTCTTGGCCGCACGTTGAGTCATATTGGCGCGGGAACAGTCCCTACTGGTCCGACCGCAAGGAGATGGGGCATTCCATTTAGGAATCGCGAAGGGAAGTTGCCTGGCGGACAGGGGAGTAGCTCTCCCTACCGCGAGTATCGTGTGGAGCCGCCACCCGGCACTCCAGGGGCTGGCCCTCTTCGCGTGGTCCGCAACGATCAGACGGGTGAGACGTACTACACGTGGACTCACTATGGCGATTCTGGAGATCCGGCATTTGTTCAGGTTCGGTGATAGGGCGTGACGGGTTTTAAGTCAGGGCTTACGTGGGTCCGTGGTGATGAAATCTATTGTCTTGCGAGTGGTCTCGCCCGGCAGGGGTATCGCGTGTACTCCATGACCACTGCCGGGGGTGCGGGTGGTCGCGCGGCATTCTTCAACGCCGTTCGCGCGGTACTTCCGCTGGATCCCCCGGTAGTAAGCTCGCATAGCTTGGACGCGCTTTCTGATTCCCTCTGGGGCGGGATCTACTCAACCGATGATCAGAAAATTGCGATCATTTGGGAAGACTCGTTGCGTTTTTTCGAGGATTCTCCGAAGGAATTTGAGGATGCGTGTTCGGTCCTGGCTGAAGTCGCCGAGTCTCTAACTGATGAGGCGTTTACGGTCGGACGCCCAAAACAGGTTCGTGTCTTCGTTTCAAGAGAGTAGTTCTTGGCTGAACCTGAGCACAGCGCAGCTCCGACGGTGGCTCCTTCACTGCATGTGATTGCTGGCCGCCGACCGATGTGATCATCTCTGGAGGGTGACAGGCTGAGATCCTGTGATGCGGGTTCTCCTTGCGCCCGCACCAAACCTCAGCTTCTCCGCGCAATGAATATGGAGCCCGGCCGGAAGTCCTTCCGGCCGGGCTCCATATGGCGTTTGACGGCAACGCTGACGGCAACGTCAGCGGGTGGCGACCGCAGTGGGTGGGTCGTCAGGGTCGTCGTCCTGGCCGCCGAGGGCGTGCCCCAAGGCGTCGATGACGTCGCGCTGGAGACGGAGCCGGACGTGGGCGTAGACGGTGGCGGTGACAAGTCCAGCCTGAACCGCAGGATCTTCTGGCTGGCGATCACGGGACCGATCGGGCTGCTGCTGGCGTTCGTCGTGAACGGCAACCTGTCCGCGTCAGCGATGCTCGTCTACGGCTGCGTCTGCGCCGTATGGCTGTTGTACCTGTGGGTGTCCTGGTCGATCATGCGGCGCCTGCACCTTCGGTAGGAGCGCAAGCTCCGTATGTGACAGCCCGGTCGCGCGCCCCGAGCGTTCAGCTCAGCCCCAATCCCGCCCCGACCGCCCCCGCTTGGTCTGTGAGCGCTGCTTCTTCTCCTGCAGGCGCCGTTCGTTGATGCCGCGTGGGATGCGGGTCGGGCGGCGGGGCTTGGGGGGTGGGGCGGTGGCCTCGGCGAGGAGGGAGGCGAGGCGTACGGCGGCGGTCTCGCGGTTGCGCCACTGGGAACGGTGCTCGGAGGCGCGTACGGTGACGACGCCGTCGACGAGACGGCCGGCCAGCCGCTCCAGTGCCCGCCGCTTCCACACGTCGGGCAGCGCCTTGGTGCGGGCGAGGTCGAAGCGCAGCTCCACCTGCGAGTCACTGGTGTTGACGTGCTGCCCGCCGGGCCCGGACGACCGCGAGAAACGCCACATGAGCTCGGCCTCGGGGAGCGAGACGGAGCCGCGGATGACGTAAGGACCGGACATGCCCCCATGGTCGCCCGTCTGTCCGGGCCACGTCACGCGAATATCGGTCGGTAAAGAAAGTAAAGAGGGCTGGAACCTTCCCTCGCGCCCTCGCGTTCCTAGGGGTAGCTGTAGCTTCATGCAGTACCGCCGTACTGCTCGTACGCATACAAAGGGAAGGGACTCCCAACATGGCAGTAAGCCTGTCCAAGGGTGGCAACGTCTCGCTCACCAAGGAGGCTCCGGGCCTGACCGCCGTCACCGTGGGCCTCGGCTGGGACGTCCGCACCACCACCGGCACGGACTTCGACCTCGACGCCTCGGCGATCGCGGTCAACACGGAGGGCAAGGTGTACTCCGACGCCCACTTCGTCTTCTTCAACAACAAGCAGACGCCGGACAGCACGATCGTCCACACCGGTGACAACCGCACCGGCGAGGGCGCGGGCGACGACGAGGCGATCAACGTCAACCTCGCCGGGCTCCCGGCCGACATCGACAAGATCGTGTTCCCGGTCTCGATCTACGACGCCGAGAACCGCTCGCAGAACTTCGGCCAGGTGCGCAACGCCTACATCCGCATCGTCAACCAGGCCGGCGGCGCCGAGATCGCCCGCTACGACCTGTCCGAGGACGCCGCCACGGAGACCGCCATGGTCTTCGGCGAGCTGTACCGCAACGGCGCGGAGTGGAAGTTCCGCGCGGTCGGCCAGGGCTACGCCTCGGGCCTGGTGGGCATCGCCCAGGACTTCGGCGTGAACGTCTGACGGACGCAGCGCGAGACGGGAACCCCTGGCTTCGGCTGGGGGTTCCCGCGTGTCCGGGGGCCTTCGGGGGCCCCGCATATCCGGGGTTTCCACGTATCCCGGCTTCTCGCGTATCCGAAGGCATCCGCGACCCGAGCAGGTAGCGTCCCGCCCGTGCACCTCGACCCGCTCCTCCTCACCCCCGACCACGACATCCCGGCCCCGCTGCTGACCGAACTCACCGCGCTCTACGCCTCGAACCACGAGTTCCACGCCCTCAGCGGCGACTTCCCGGACCCGGACGACATCCGCCCCGAGCAGGTGGCGACCGCGCTGGCCGACGAATTGGCGCACCCGGACGTGGAGGTGCTGCTCGCCCGCGTCCAGGGGCGGCTGGCCGGCCTCGTCATCACGCTCGCCCGTCACCCCGACCCGGCCGACCCGGACCCGTGGATCGGGCTGCTGATGGTGGACGCGAGCCTGCACGGGCAGGGGCACGGGCGGCGGATCGCGCAGGGCGTCGAGGAGCGTCTCCGCGCCGCGGGCGCCACCGCCGTACGCCTCGCCGTTCTCGCCGGCAATGCCAAGGGCCTCGCCTTCTGGACGTCCCTCGGCTACGAGGTGCTCGACCACCGCGAGGACCGCCAACGGGGCCGCCCCTGCACGGTCCTGCGCAAGCTCCTGCGCACCCCGCGCCGGGCCGCCCGTGTCGCCGTCGTCGACCCCGAGGGCGCGGTCTTCCTCTTCCGGTACGACAACAGCGAGGTCGGCATCCACTGGGCACTGCCCGGCGGCGGCCTGGAGGCGGACGAAACCCCGCGCCAGGGCGCCCTGCGCGAACTGGTCGAGGAGACGGGCTGGCAGGACCTGGCGGCGGGCCCGCTGCTGTGCACGTGGGAGCACGACTTCACCCGCGCCGACATCCCCGTCCGCCAGTACGAGCACATCTACGTCACCCGGGGCCCGCGCCGCGAACCGTCGGGGCCCCAAGTGGCCGCCGAGCACGCGGCGGACGGCATTCTCGGCTGGCGCTGGTGGACGCGTGAGGAGCTGGCCGCCGCCACGGACGCGGTGTGGCCGCCCGACTTGGGCCCGCTTCTGACGCAGTGGGAGACGTCCGCATAACGGATCGCCGGAAACGGCTGTCGGCCCGCACGGCAACCCTCATGGCGGCGGGCGACCTGTACGGCTCGGGCAGCGCCGAGTACAACGCGGTGGCGGCGGCCTGGAAGGCGGTCAACGTCAACTGATCTCGCGCGGGGGCCGGACCGTCACGGGCGGTCCGGCTTCCCCTCCCCGTACAGCCAGTCCGCCCAGACGCGGCCGAAGTCCACGTCCGGTGCGTGCTCCTCGACGTAGGCCGTGAAGCCGGCGGTGTCCGCGGTGCCGTGGCGGTGGTCGGCCGTCCAGCCCTGGACGAGGTCGTAGAAAGTATCGTCGCCGACCGCCCGGCGGATCTGGTGGACGACCATGGCGCCGCGGTCGTAGACGGGCCGGTCGGAGATGTGCCCGGGGCCGGTCGGCTCGGCGGGCGGGAACGCCCACAGGTCGGCGTCCTCGCTGTCGTACAGCGCCTCGAAGGTCTCCTGGGCGGTGTCGCCGCCCTGGTCCTCCTCCCACAGCCACTCGGCGTAGGTCGCGAACCCCTCGTTGAGCCACATGTCCTGCCAGGAGCGCGGGGTGACGGAGTTGCCGAACCACTGGTGGGCGATCTCGTGGACGAGCAGCGCGATGTCGGGGGCGCCGGGGAAGACGGGACGGTTCTGGGTCTCCAGGGCGTAACCGGAGACGCCTTGGCCGTCGACGATCGCGCCGGTGGAGGAGAAGGGGTACGGCCCGAAGTTGTACGCCGCCCACTCCATGACCTGCGGCAGCCTCGCCAGCACCTTCGCGCTCGCCTCCGCCTCCTCCGGAACGACGGCCGTGTACGCGGGCACGCCGGCGGCGGTCGAGCGGCGGATGTCGTAGTCGCCGACGGCGAGGGTGGCGACGTAGCTCGCCATGGGCTCGGCGGCGCGCCAGGCGAAGGTGGTACGTCCCTTCTCGGTCCGCTCGCTCGTCAACTCCCCGTTGGATACGGCCCGCAGGCCCTCGGGCACGGTGACGGTGATGGCGTAGGAGGCCTTGTCGGAGGGGTGGTGGTTGCCGGGGAACCAGGTCATCGAGCCGATCGGCTCCCCCAGGGCGAGCGCGCCGTCCACGGTGGGGATCCAGCCCTCCTCGGAGCCGTCCGGGTCGGTGATCGTGACCGGGGTGCCGGAGTAGCGGACGGTGACCCGGAAGGTGTCCCTCGCGGCGAGACCGCGCGGCGGGCGGACGGTGAGTTCGTCGCCGGTGCGGTGCCAGCGGGCACGGTCGCCCTCCACGGTCACGCGGTCGACCGTCAGCCCTCTGAGGTCGAGGTTGAAGGCGGACAGGTCCTGGGTGGCGCGGGCGGTGAGGGTCGCGGTGCCGGTGAGGTGGCGGGTGCCGGGGTCGTAGGCGAGGTCGAGGGCGTAGTGGGTGACGTCGTAGCCGCCGTTCCCGGCCTTCGGGAAGTACGGGTCGCCCAGGCCGGAGCTGCCGGGAGTGCCGTGTCCGCCGTCACCGCCGCAGGCCGTGAGCGCGAGCGTGAGCAGAACGGAAACCAGGCGCAGCCGCGCGAACCAGGACACGGTGGCGATCCTACGAGGCCGTGGCGCCTACGCGGCCGTGACCTCGTACGGGGCGTGACACCATCACCTACGTGCTCGACATCGGCTACGCCCTCTCCAACCGCTTCCCGGACCCGCCCCAGACGGACTACCGGAACGCGGACGTCCGCGCCCTGCGCCACGACCTGTTCTGCGGCGACGTCTACCTCGCCGACACCAAGGCGGACCGGGAACTGTCCACAGCCTGGGGATGGGTGCCGGTACTCGACTTCGCGTGGGCGCTGTGCGACATCGTGGAGAACCTCGACCGCGACCCGGCGGGCTCCCGGGCCTCCCGCCCCCAGCACGCGGAACTGGACTTCACCGAGTCCACCGACCGCATGCTCTTCGAACGCCGCTTCGGCTGGGTCGACATCGAGGCCGACTGGATGCCCGCGGAAGACCCCCCACTCACCTTCTCCCACTCCGCCCTGCGCCGCGAGTCCCGCGACTTCCTCCACGACCTGATCGCCGACCTCTGCGACCTCCACGAGGACCTGGCGGACAACCCGGCGATCTGGACGCTCCAGGCACGGTTTCCACGGGTGGGCTGACCCCACCCGCCCGGTGAGGGTGCCGCGCTCCGCCACGCATCCCTCACGCTTGACCGTCCAGCACGCGCGACACCAACTGTCGGTGTTTTGAGGGGATCGTTGGACGGACAGGCGGCCGCCCATCATGGCACCCGCCGCCCGCTCGCCCGCAGTGGCCTCGTCCGACCGGGCCCGCCCCCTCAGCCCAGCTCCAGCACCCCCACCGTCTCCCCCTCCACGACCTCCCCGTTGGGGCGGAAGCCCAGGCGTAGGTAGAAGTTCTCCGGGCCGTGGTCGCCGGGGTGCCAGGTGACGTAGAGCTCCTTGCCGCCGCGGTGGCGGATCTCGGCGGCGACGGAGTCGACGGCGAAACGGCCGTAGCCGCGGCCCTGTTCGCCGTCGGCGATGTTCAGGCGCCACAGGCCGGAGCGGAGGGCGGTGCCGTTCTCGTACCAGTCGATGTCGAAGAAGGCCATGACGAAGCCGACCGCCCGGTCGCCGTCGAGGATCAGTCGCGGCCAGGCCTCGGGGTGTACGTACGCCTCGGCGAGGGACTTCACGACCGGTGCGACTGCGAACTCCTGCTCCGGGCGGACGCGTATGCCGAGGGCGGCGTCGAGGTTCTTGGGGGTGAGCGCTTCGAGGCGGGGGGTGCTGGACGTCATACGCGCAGGTTAGGGCGGGTGGCCGGGTGCGGTCACCCGGGTTTCCGGGTCAGCCCAACTGCCGGTAGCGGCCCCGGAAGTACATCAGCGGCCCTCCCTCGGCGCTGGGCAGGGACGCGGTCAGGACCCGCCCGATCACCAGCGTGTGGTCGCCGGCGACCACGCTCTTCTCCGTGCGGCACTCCAGCGTCGCCAGCGCCCCGCCCACCAGCGGGGCGCCGGTCGCCTCGCCGCGTACGTAGGGGATGTCCTCGAAGAGGAGCCGGTCGCTGATGCGGCCCTTCATGGCGAACCGGCCGGCGATGTGCCGCTGGCTCTCGGACAGCACGGAGACCGCCCACAGGGGCTGCTCGTCGAGCAGGTCGTCCATGCGGGAGCCGGTGCGCAGGCTGACCAGCACCAGGGGTGGGTCGAGGGAGACCGACAGGAACGCCGTCGCCGTCATGCCGACGTCCTCGCCCTTGGGGCCGTCGGCGGCGAGCGGGGGCTCGAAGGCGGTCACCAGGACCACGCCCGACGCCAGCCGGGACATGGCGGCACGGAACTCGTCGTTGCTCACCCCTTCAGCATGCCCGTCGAGGGGCGGGGCGGTGATCGGGGGCGGGGCGGCGGAGGGAATGTTCGGCACGCCCGGAACGCTAGTCTCCGCGGCGAGCGCGGCGCATCGGGCCCCGGGCCGAGACCGGACCTAGGACCACGGACCGACCCTGCGGGGGCGGAGCGCTCCACCGCCCTCCGTCGCGCTCCGTACAAAGTTTGCGTTCAGCAAACGGACAGGAAAAACACAGAAACCCCGCTCAATTGTTCATCTTTCGCTGTGACTTGAGTCACAAGGGGCACTAATTGTTGACCCTGTGTACCGAGTGGGCAGCGCGCTGTGATTCAGTGGCGGGGACGACGCCGAAGACAACCCTTGATTCGCTGCGAGGTCTCGGGGGGAGGGCGAGCATGGAGACCGAGTCGGAGCCGTACGTCCGTCTTGCGACCCTGCGGCAGCTGCACCAGGTCATGGCGGACATGAACACCGCCCGCAGCCTGGCGGACACGCTGCAGACCGTCGCCGACGGCGTGGTCACCGGCCTCGGCTACGAGCTGGCCTGCGTCAACCTCGTCCGCCCCGACGGCGACCTGGTCGTCGCCGCCTTCTCCGGCAACCCCGCCGCCGAGGCGCTGATCACCGGACGCGTCGGCTCCCGCGAGTCCTGGGACCGCCGGCTGGCCATGGGCGAGCACTGGGGTGACCTGGTGTTCATCCCGCACACCGAGGGCTGGGTCCTCGACGACGACGACGTCCCGCAGTGGTACACCGACGGACCCGCGCCCCGCTTCGAGGACGAGTGGCACCCCTCCGACCGCCTCTTCGCGCCGATGTACACGCCCGGCGTGCAGGGCGGCGCCTCCGGCGAGCTGATCGGCGTCCTGTCCGTGGACCGGCCGCGCAACGGCCGGCTGCCGGGCGCGTGGGGCCGCGAGGCGCTCCAGATGTACGCGTTCCAGGCCGCCATCGCGATCAGCAACGCACGTCTACGCGCGAATATGCAGCGGGCACTGGTCAGACTCGAACGCGAGCAGCAGGCGCTTCGGGCGAGCGAGGAGAGCTTCCGCCAGGCCTTCGAGTACGCGCCCTCCGGCATGGCCATCGCCGAGATGGGCGGCGACCAGCACGGCCGGATCCTGCGGACCAACGACGCGCTCTGCCGCCTCCTCGGCCGCCCCGCCTCCGCGATGCGCCGCTACTCCTTCTCCGACCTCGTCCACCCCGAGGACATAGGCACCCTGCTCAGGACCTCCGCCGAAGGAGGCCGGGCGGAACTCCGCCTCGGCCGCCGCGACGGCACCTACGTCTGGGTCTCCCTGCGCAACTCCGTCGTCGCCGACGCCGCCGACGGCCCCCGGTTTCTGCTGACGCACGTCGAGGACATAGAGGAGCGCAAGCGCCGCGAGCTCCAGCTCGCCCACCGCGCCTCCCACGACTCCCTGACCGGCCTGCCGAACTCCGCCGAACTGCGCTCCCGGCTCTCCGCCCGCCTCTGTCAGCGCCAGACCGAGCCCGGCGCCCTCGAATCCCTCGACGCCGCCTACGGCCATCCCGTCTACGACGTCAACGGCCACGGCTTCGACTTCCGCCCCGGCGCGCAGGCCATCGACGCCTACGACCACCATGTGCACACCGTCGCCCCCGAGGGCGAGCGCGACGACGGCACCAAGGGGCTCGCGGTGCTCTTCTGCGACCTCGACGGCTTCAAGTCGATCAACGACCGGTTCGGGCACAACGCCGGTGACGCGGTCCTCATCGAGGTGGCCCGCCGGCTCTCCCGGGGCGTCCGCGACGGCGACACCGTGGCCCGGCTCGGCGGCGACGAGTTCGTCGTCCTCGCCGACGGGCTCGGCCGGGCCGACGCCCAGGACCTCGCCGTACGGCTGCGCAACGAGATCATCCAGCCCATCCGGGTCGACGGACGGGCCATGCGGGTGGGCGCGAGCTTCGGCATCGGGTGGGCGCACTGCGGCATGACGGCTGACGAGGTGCTGAAGTCGGCCGACGAACGGATGTACGTAGAGAAACGATCTCGTCCCAAACAGCACAGGCGCGCTGGGTGAACCCCAGGTCAGCGAGTTGATGCGGTCTGAGTCACCCGTTTGGGGCAGCCGGAGCGGGTAGGCTCGCCCTTCGTCACACACGTACCGCATCGCCCGCACCCGGTGAGGAGACCAGAGGGATGACGTCCGGCAACAACGGCGCGAGCACGCCGCCCGAGGACGACGACCCGTTCGGCTACCTCTACGCCGACGGGCAGGCCAACGGCGCCCAGCCGCCGTCCGGTGGCTACGGCTACCCCAACTCCGTCAACCGGGTGCGCGCGGTCGGCCAGCGCACGTACGGCGGGCAGCAGCAGGCGGTGCCGCAGCAGCAGGGCGCGTACGGCCAGCCGAGCGCCCACTACGCGGCCCCCGAGACCTTCCCCGGCAACGGCGGCGGCCCGACGGCCCCCCAGCAGCCGGCCTACAGCGGCGGCTCCGGTTCCGGTTCCGGCCGCGGCCGGGGGCCCAACACCAAGGGCCTCCTCATCGGCGCGATCGCGGTCGTCGCCGCGGTCGTCATCGGCATCGCGGTCGCCATGGCGGGCGGCGACGACAAGAAGGGCGACGACCCCGGCAACGAGGCGGGCTCCACGCCGACCCAGTCCGAAAGCGCGGAACCGACGCCTACGGGGAGCGACAGCGCCGAGGACGAGGTGAAGTTGCCCGAGATCGACGCGAAGGCGATGCGGCTCGAAGGAGGCGCCGGCACCGCCTCCGCCGTCAAGGGAGCCAAGGCGTCCGGCGGTGTCTACGTCGACGGCTTCAACAAGGTCGGCGCGTCCCTCACTTGGACCGCCAACGGCATCCCCGAGTCCGGCAAGTACACCCTGTACGTCGGCTACAGCGTCCCGGGCAAGGACGGCACCGCCACCCTCACGGTCAACGGCACCCCGGCCACCACGCCGGTCGGCCTGAAGAACTGGGCGAACGCCGATGAGGGCGACTACGAAAAGGGCTGGACGAAGACCTACAACTACGTCCAGCTCAACAAGGGGACCAACACGTTCAAGGTCTCCTGCGAGGAGGGCGACCAGTGCGACGCCCTCATCGACCAGGCATGGCTGGTGGAGGGCTGGGTCGACTCCTAGTCCTGATCACGCGGCGGTGACCTCTCCCGCCACAGTCACCCGCCCCAGCAACTCCTCGTAGGTCCCCCGGTCGAAGTCGCCCGCCGTGGGTGCCTGGACGCTCGCCGCCGACAGGGCCGCTGCCCGTGCCAGGCGGGTGGGCCAGGGGAGTTGTTCCACCAGGCCGGAGAGCAGGCCCGCCACCGCCGCGTCGCCCGCGCCCGTCGGGTTGCCGTGGACGCGGGCCGGAGGGGTGGCGCGCCAGTGGCCGTCGGGGGTGTGGGCGAGGAGGCCGTCGGGGCCGAGGGAGGTCACCACGGACCGGGCGCCCCGGCGTCGTGCGTCCTGCGTGGCGCGGAACGGCTCGTGGGAGCCGGTGAGTTCGGCCAGTTCGTCGGCGTTGGGCTTGATGATGTCGGGGCGTGCGGCGACCCCGCGGCGCAGGGCCTCTCCGGCGGCGTCCAGGAGGACAGGGACGCCCGCCGCCCGCGCCGCGCGGACCAGGCCCGCGTACGCGCCCACCGGCACCCCCGGCGGCAGGCTGCCGCACAGGGCCACCGCCGAGGCCGACGTGAGGAGATCGTCGTAGGCCTCGCGGAAGGCGGACCATTCGGCGGGGGAGATGATCGGGCCCGGTTCGTTGAGCTGGGTGGTGTCGCCGGTGTGTTCGTCGACCACGGCGATCGTGCGGCGGGTCGCCCCGGCGATGGGGAGCAGGGCGTCCGCCAGGCCGCGGGTGGTCCGTAGGCCGTCCTGGACGACCCGGCCCGTGGCGCCGCCCGCGAAGCCCGTGACCGTGACCTCGTGGCCGAGTGCCGCCAGGACGCGGGCCACGTTCAGGCCTTTGCCGCCGGGGCGTTCGGTCACCTCCGAGACGCGGTGCGAGGCGTGGGGTTGCAGCCCCCGTACGCGGTAGGTGATGTCGAGCGCGGTGTTCAGCGTGACCGTGAGGATCACCCGGGCCGACCTCCCCCGAAAATGTGCGTGCCGTCTCTTACGGGGCCCGATCATGCCAAAGAGACGGCGGACGGCCCAGTCCTCGGGCCGTCCGCCGTCCTCCTCCTGCCGGATGAATCAGCCCAGTTGGGGATCGACCACCCACGCGCCCTTGCGCATCACGCCCTTGACGTCGAACGCGGAGTCCAGCAGCACCAGGTCGGCGTCCTTGCCGGGCTCCAGGGAGCCGATGCGGTCGTCCATGCCCAGCAGCCGGGCCGGGTTGGCGGACAGCGCGGCCACCGCGTCCGCCACGGACAGCCCGTCGACCGTCACCGCCCGCTTGAAGGCGCGGTCCAGGGTGAGGGTGGACCCCGCGATCGAGCCGCCCTCCACCAGCCGCGCCACGCCGTCGGCCACCTCCACCTCCAGCGGGCCGAGCATGTAACGCCCGTCGCCGAAGCCCGCCGCGTCCATCGCGTCCGTGATGAACGCGACCCGGGCCGCGCCCGCGTGACGGAACGCCAGCTCCAGCGCGGCCGGGTGCAGATGCGTGCCGTCGTTGATCAGCTCGACGGTGACCCGCTCGTCCTCCAGCAGCGCCGCGATCGGGCCGGGGGCGCGGTGGCCGAGCGCGGGCATCGCGTTGAACAGGTGCGTGGCGACGGTGGCGCCCGCGTCGATCGCCTCGACCGTCTGCTCGTAGCTGGCGTCCGTGTGGCCCACGGCCGCGATGACGCCGTGTTCGGCCAGCAGGCGTACGGAGTCGATGCCGCCGGGCAGTTCGGTGGCGAGGGTGACCATCTTGGCGTGGCCGCGCGCCGCGTCGATCAGCTTGCGGACCTCGGCCGGGTCGGGGTCGCGCAGCAGCTCCTCGGAGTGCGCGCCCTTGCGGCACGGGGAGATGAACGGGCCCTCGAAGTGGATGCCGGCGATGTCGCCCTGCTCGGCCAGCTCGGAAAGCAGTCCCGCGCGCTGGGCGAGGAAGTCCATGTCGCCGGTGACGGTGGAGGCGACGAGGGTGGTGGTGCCGTGCAGGCGGTGGGTGTGGATGCCGGTGAGCACCTCGTCGACGGTGCCCGAGGTGAAGGAGGCTCCGCCGCCGCCGTGGTTGTGGATGTCCACGAAGCCCGGGACCAGGTAGTGGTTGGTTACGTCGATGACGTGCGCGTGCGGGTGGGCGGTGGCGGTGATGCGGGTGTCTTCGACGATCACTTGGCCTGCGCCGATGGTTCCTGTCGGGAGTACGACTCGGGCCCCCTTGAGGATCGTCTGCGGGCCGGTGGGGGCTTGTCGCGCCCGCGCGGCGGTGGCCGCAGATTCAATTGGGCCCCGCGCCCCTGCGTCGGCTGCCATCAGGGGGTTACCTCCGTACGGTCGGTGTGGTTGACGAGGTCCCAGGCCAGCAGGCCGGCCCCGAGACATCCGGCGGTGTCTCCCAACGCCGCCGGGACGATCTCCGGCAGCTTCTGGAATGTGACCCGCTGCCGGACGGCGTCCCGCAGTGGTGTGAACAAGGTTTCCCCCGCCTCGGCGAGGCCGCCACCGATGATCAGGGTGCGGGGGTCCAGCAGGGTGAGGGCGGTGACGAGGCCGTCGGCGAGGGCGTCCACCGCCCGCTGCCAGACCCGTACGGCGTTCGGGTCGCCGGACGCGACGGCCTTGGCGCAGTCCGCGGCGTCCGCCTCCGCGTCCCCGCAGGCCGCGGCCCAGGCCTCGCTGACGGCCGCGGCGGACGCGAACCGTTCCAGGCAGCCGTGCTGCCCGCAGGGGCAGGGGGTGCCGCCGGGGCGCACGACGATGTGGCCGATCTCGCCCGCGAAACCGTGCGCCCCCGCCTCCACCCGGCCGTCCAGGCCGATCGCGCCCGCGATGCCGGTGCCCAGCGCCACGAACAGGAAGCGGTCGGTGCCCCGCCCGGCGCCGACGCGGCCCTCGGCGAGGCCGCCGGTGCGCACGTCGTGGCCGAGGGCGACGGGGATGCCCAGCTCGGCGCCGATCAGCTCGCGCAGGGGTACGTCGCGCCAGCCCAGGTTGGCCGCGTAGGAGGCGATGCCGCGTGCCTCGTCGACGATGCCGGGCACGGCGACGCCGGCGGCGGCCGCGGGTCCGCCCAGCCGCTCGGTGCCGTGGGCGCGCAGCTCGGCGGCGAAGTCGAGGATGGTGCGTACGACCGCCTCGGGGCCGCGCTCGCGGCCGGTCGCCCGGCGGGCCTGGTGCAGCAGCGTGCCGTCCGCCCCGACCAAGGCGGCTTTCATCCCGGTGCCGCCCACGTCGAGGGCGATGACATGTCTCACGGGGGACAGTGTGGACCGCGGACCCGCAAGAGGTCTAGTCCACTCGCGTGGTGTAGACCTTATGACGACGTTTCGAAAGTTTTCGCGGTGGATTTGGGGCTGAAGAGCGGTGCAGCGGCGTAGGACAGGGACGATCGCGGTGGTGTCCGCGCTGGGCATGACGGCGGTCCTGGGCGGCTGCGGCCTCACCGGGGGCTCGGACGAGGTGACGCTGAGGCTGGTCGCCGCCGACTACGGCGACAGCGCGGCCAACAGCTCCAAGAAGTACTGGGACTCCCTGGTCAAGGAGTACGAGGACGCCCACCCCGGGGTGAAGATCGACGTCAGCGTGTACTCCTGGACCGATGTCGACCGCAAGGTCAAGGAGCTGGTCGAGGCCGGCAAGGCGCCCGACATGGCGCAGATCGGCGCGTACGCCGACTACGCCCGGGCCGGCAAGCTCTACACGGCCAGCGAGCTGCTCTCCATCACCACCCAGGCCGACTTCGTGCCGCAGCTCGCCGCCGCCGGAGCGGTCAACGGCACCCAGTACGGCATGCCGTTCGCCTCCTCCACCCGCCTGCTCTTCTACAACAAGACCCTCTTCGACCAGGCAGGCATCCAGCCGCCCCAGACCTGGGAGCAGCTGGCCGCCGACGCCGAGGCGCTGAAGGCGGAGGGCGTGAAGTACCCGTACGCCCTCCCGCTGGGCCCCGAAGAAGCGCAGGCCGAGACCATGCAGTGGCTGCTCAGCGGCGGTGGCGGCTACACCGACCCGAACGCCGGCACCTACGACATCGACTCCGCGGAGAACGTCAAGACCTTCAGCTGGCTCAAGGACGAGCTGGTCGGCAAGGACCTGACCGGGCCCGTCGCGCCCGCGAGCCTCAACCGGGCCGCCGCCTTCGAGGCGTTCACCGATGGTGACGTGGGCATGCTCAACGGGCACCCCTCGCTGATGAAGGCGGCCACCGCCAAGGGTGTGAAGTTCGGCATGGTGCCGATGCCCGGCGCCGACGGGCCGAGCAAGGTCTCCATGGGCGTCGCCGACTGGATGATGGCCTTCAAGCAGAACGGCCAGGCCGAGGAGGTCGGCGACTTCCTCGACTTCGTCTACGACGAGGAGAACGTGCTCGCGTTCTCCCGCGAGTACGACCTGCTGCCCGTGACGAACTCCGTCTCCGAGGTCATGAGCTCGTCGAAGCAGGACACCGAGCTCAAGCCCTTCCTGGAGGCCCTGCCCGCCTCCGAGCTGTACCCCGTGGGCCGGATCTCCTGGGCCGCGGTCAGCGCCGAGGTCAAGCAGAGGATCGGCAAGGCGGTCGGGCCCGGCGGCAACCCGTCGACCGTGCTCCGGGAGCTCCAGGTCACCGCGGTGGCGGAGGAGAACGCCCAGTAGCCCCGCCCCGATGTCAGTGGCGCGGGCTACGGTGCGGGATATGGAACAGGAGCCGCTGGGGCGCAGGGAGCAGGCGATCCTCGCGCTGGAGCGCCGGGGCTTCGCGGGCCCGGGAGCGAAGGAACGCGCGATACGCGAGGAACTCGGGCTGGCCCCCGTCCGCTACTACCAACTCCTCAACGCCCTCCTCGACGACCAACGAGCCCTGGCCCACGACCCGATCACGGTGAACCGCCTGAGACGGGTCCGGGACACCCGCCGTTCGGAGCGCTGAACGGGGGGCCGCGGGGCATCTGCCGGTGGGGCCGGGGGTGGGAAGCCCGCCGGTCTGGGCGTGGGGTGCAGGGCGCCCGCCTGTCGGGGCGTCCTGGGCGCGGTGCGCCCGCCGGTGGGCGCACGGGTGCGTGGGTGCGGGGTGTCCGCCGGGCGGAGTCCTGGGTGCGGGTGTGGGGGGTCCGCCGCTCGGAGCCGTGAGCGTGGGCTGGTGCGCCGGCCGGAGCCGCCTGCCCGGCGTGGTCGGGGTGCCCTGCTTCAGCGGGTGGCGCACGGTGCAGCCGCCGTCCGGGGCGCGGGGCCACCGCGCGCCGGTCGGCTCGCCGAGTGCGGGCCGCGGGGGCCCGGACGGTGGGGCTACAACCGGGCCGCGAGGGTTCTCAGCAGCGCTACTACCCCCGCCGGGCCCGGTACCACCACGTCCGCCCTCTCCTCCAGGTCCGGGACCTCTCCGCTGCCGCTGCACACCAGCAGGCCCGGGGTGCCGTCGGTGCGGAGCTTGTCCACGGCGGCGTAGGCGGGGAGGTCGCCCAGGTCGTCGCCGGCGTAGAGGACCGAGGTGGCGTCGATCTCGCGGACGTAGTCGAGGAGGGCGACGCCCTTGTCCATGCCGGGCGGGCGGAGTTCCAGGACCATGCGGCCCGGCTCGACGATCAGGCCGTGGCGGGCGGCCAGTTCGGTGAGGGGCTCGCGCAGGGCCTCGAACGCGGCCTGGGGGTCCTCGGCGCGGCGGGTGTGGACGGCCACCGCGCTGCCCTTCTCCTCGACCCAGGTGCCCTGCCGGGCCCCGACCCCGTCGAGGACTCCGGGCAGCTCGGCGCGGACGGCCGCGACTCCCGGGTCGGGGTCGGGGGCGGTGACGGAGGCGGAGACGGCGTCCCAGCGCTCGGCGCCGTAGTGGCCGAGGACGACGAGGTGCTCCAGACCGGGAACGCCGGCGAAACCGCCGTAGCGGACCGCGACGTCGGCCGGACGTCCGGTGACCACGGCGACCGCGGCCACCTTCGGCGCGAGCGCGGCGAGCGCGGGCACCGCGTCGGGGTGGGCGCGGGCCTGTTCGGGGTCCGACACGATCGGGGAGAGCGTGCCGTCGAAGTCGAGCGCGATCACCGCGCGGCCGGGCCGCGCGAGGATCGCGTCAAGACCCGCACGCCCGGCGGGGGTGGAAGGGGTCGGCAGTGCGTCCGTGGAGTCCGTGTGGCTGCCCATACGGGGACCCTATCCACGGGAGCCGGAGGCACGCACGGCAGATCTCAGCCCGTCAGCGCGCGCAACTGCTCCAGGAACCACGCCGCCGGTGGCAGCGCCGTCGCGGACGCCGCCAGCCTCTTCGTACGCTCCGCCCGCTCGTCCGCCGCCATCCCCAGGGCCTCGTGCAGCGCGTTCGCCGTGCCGCCGATGTCGTACGGGTTGACCACGATCGCGTCCTCGCCCAGCTCCTCGAACGCCCCGGCCTCCCGCGACAGCACCAGCGCGCAGCCCTCGTCGGAGACGACCGGCACCTCCTTCGCGACCAGGTTCATGCCGTCCCGGATGGGGTTCACGAGCGCCACGTCGGCCAGCCGGTACGCCGCCAGGGAGCGCGCGAAGTCGTCCTTGACGTGCAGCACGACCGGCGTCCAGTCCGCCGTGCCGAACTCCTCGTTGATCGAGTCCGCCACCCGCCGCACTTCCGCCGTGTAGTCGCGGTACACCGCCAGGTCCTGCCGGGAGGGGTACGCGAAGGCGACGTGCACCACCCGTTCCTGCCACCACGGGAAGTCCGTCAGCAGCTCCCGGTAGGCCAGCAGGCCGCGCACGATGTTCTTCGACAGCTCCGTGCGGTCCACCCGCACGACCGTCTTCCGCGGCTGTCCGTCCGGCCCCGCGCCGATCTCCGCGCGCAGCGCCGCCATCCGCTCCTCGACGTCGGCCTCGTGCGACCGCTCGCGCAGGAAGTCCGCGTCGGCGCCCAGGCCGTGCACGCCGACCCGGGTGTCCCCGAGGCCGCCCACGATCTCCGTGCAGCACGCGGTGAACGCCTCCGCCCAGCGGTGGGTGAGGAAGCCGAGCAGGTCCGCGCCGAGCATGCCCTCCAGCACCTCGCGGGCCACCCGGTCGGGCAGCATGCGGAAGTAGTCCACCGGTGCCCACGGGGTGTGCGAGAAGTGGGCGATCCGCAGGTCCGGGCGCAGCCGGCGCAGCATCCCGGGGACGAGGGTGAGGTGGTAGTCCTGGACCAGGACCGCCGCGCCGTCGCCCGCCTCCTCGGCCAGCGCCTCCGCGAAGGCCCGGTTGTAGCGGGCGTAGTTCCCCCACTGCCGCCAGAACTCGTTGTCGAACACCGGCTCGACCGGCGTCTGGTACAGCATGTGGTGGACGAACCAGAGCACGGAGTTGGCGACGCCGTTGTACGCGTCGGCATGGACCTCGGCGTCGATGTCCAGCATCCGTACGCCCGTCTCTCCGACGCCGCGCCGAACCGCCTCGCGGTCACCGTCGGACAGTGCCGAGCACACCCACAGGGCGCCGGCGTCCGGGCCGATGGCCGACAGGCCCGACACCAGTCCGCCGCCGCCCCGCTTGGCGTGCAGCGATCCGTCCTCCTGCACCTCGTAGGACACCGGGCCGCGATTGGACGCGACCAGCACCTGTGCAGCACCGTGCGTGGAAGCCATACGCCTCAACCTAGCCCGAGCCGGAAACGCTCAAACGTACGAGACGCATGGCGCGACGTGCGTTACGCCACCTTGCGCGACGCGTACTCCACGATCTCCACCATCGGCGGCCGCTCCTCCGTGTCCACGGAGTACGTACGCGGCTCGAAACCGTCCTCGCCCCGCTCGAACTGGGTGAGCGAGGGGCGGATCAGATGCCCGCGGGCCAGCCGCAGCTGGGCGGTGCGGTAGATCGCGGCGGACATCCGGCCCAGCGCCTGCCCGTCCTGGTGCCGGTGCTTGCGCACGCCCACGTCGACCTGGGCCAGCGCGTCCAGGCCCACCAGGTGCAGGGCGTCGACGAGCATGCCCAGCTCCACGCCGTAGCCGACGGGGAAGGGGAGCTGTTCCAGCAGGCCGCGGCGGGCCGCGTACTCCCCGCCCAGCGGCTGCACGAAGCCCGCGAGCTGCGGCCAGTGCATGTTCAGCAGCGGGCGGGCCATCAGCTCGGTGACCCGGCCGCCCTGTCCGGCGGCCTGGCCGAGCGGACGGTCGTACATCGCCTTGACCAGGTCCACCCCGGGCTCGGTGAGCAGCGGGCCCACGATCCCCGAGACGAACTCCGACCGGAACTCCTTCAGGTCGGCGTCGATGAAGCAGACGATGTCCCCGCCGGTGGCCAGCAGGGAGCGCCACAGCACCTCGCCCTTGCCGGGGACGGTCGGGATGCGCGGCAGGATCGCGTCGCGGTGCACGACTCTTGCCCCGGCCGCCGCGGCGACCTCGGAGGTGCGGTCGGTCGACCCGGAGTCGACGACGACGATCTCGTCGACGAGCGGGACCTGCTGCATGAGGTCATGACGGATCACGGCGACGATGTCACCGACCGTCTCCTCCTCGTTGAGCGCGGGCAGCACGACGGAGACCGACTGGCCCGTGCGCTGCTTGGCGTTCAGCAGCTGGTGGAGGGGGCGGTCCGTCACGGACCAGGAGCGGGTGCTCAGCCAGCGCTCGACTTCTTCCAGCACAGTGCGCGGCTCCTTAGCGTTCTCTTGGCGAGTTCCCTGGATGCACGTGGGACGCACGTGGTGATCCATCTCGCGGTTCGGACGACTATCTCAACTGTCCAGGGCGTCGGTTACAGTCTTGAACAACGCGGATGACCATCGCATGTCCGGGATCATCCGCTGTCACAACTTCATACCGCTCATCCAGAGGGGCAGAGGGATACGGCCCGATGAAGCCCCGGCAACCCTCCAGCCGGTCTCGTTCGCGCGAGGCTCCCGGCTAGGGAAGGTGCCAAATCCGTCTCACGGCGAGATGCGTCGTGAGGAAGATGAGGAGAAAGGGCCTCGCCTCACATGGCTGTGCAGACTGTTGCAACCACCGGGAACTCCACCGTCGACCTCGGTCCCGCCGCGGCCCTGAGCTGCCGCGAGTGCGGTCACCGCGTCCCCCTCGGACCGGTCTTCGCCTGCGAGGAGTGTTTCGGCCCGCTGGAGATCGCCTACGACTTCTCGGCCTACGACGCCGAGGACCTCCGCAAGCGCATCGAAGCGGGCCCCGCGAACATCTGGCGTTACGCGCCGCTGCTGCCCGTCCCCGCGGACGTGGCCGACAAGCCCAACCTCAATCCGGGCTGGACCAAGCTCGTCAAGGCCGACAATCTGGCCCGCGAACTCGGCGTCACCGGCGGTTTGTATGTGAAGGACGACTCCGGTAACCCGACGCACTCCTTCAAGGACCGGGTCGTCGCCCAGGCCCTGGAGGCCGCGCGCGCCTTCGGCTTCACCACGCTCTCCTGCTCCTCCACCGGCAACCTCGCCGGTGCCGTCGGCGCCGCCGCCGCCCGCGCCGGCTTCCGCTCCTGCGTGTTCATCCCGCACGACCTGGAGCAGGGCAAGGTCGTCATGGCCGCGGTCTACGGCGGTGAGCTCGTCGGTATCGAGGGCAACTACGACGACGTGAACCGCTTCTGCTCCGAGCTGATCGGCGACCCGGCCGGCGAGGGCTGGGGCTTCGTCAACGTCAACCTGCGGCCGTACTACGCGGAAGGGTCCAAGACCCTCGCGTACGAGATCTGCGAGCAGCTCGGCTGGCGGCTGCCCGACCAGCTCGTCGTGCCGATCGCCTCCGGCTCGCAGCTCACGAAGATCGACAAGGGGCTGCAGGAGCTGATCAAGCTCGGGCTCGTCGAGGACAAGCCGTACAAGATCTTCGGCGCGCAGGCCGAGGGCTGCTCGCCGGTGTCGGTGGCGTACAAGGCGGGTCACGACGTGGTCCGCCCGCAGAAGCCGAACACCATCGCCAAGTCGCTGGCCATCGGCAACCCGGCGGACGGGCCGTACGTCCTGGACATCGCGCGGCGGACCGGCGGTGCGGTGGAGGACGTGACGGACGAGCAGGTCGTCGACGCGATCAAGCTGCTCGCGCAGACCGAGGGCATCTTCGCGGAGACCGCGGGCGGTGTGACGGTGGGCGTGACGAAGAAGCTCATCGAGAACGGCCTGCTGGACCCGGCGCTGACGACGGTCGTCCTGAACACCGGCGACGGCCTCAAGACCCTCGACGCGGTGGCCGGCACCGGCCTGACCGCCACGATCCGTCCCAACCTTGATTCTTTCCGAGAGGCTGGCCTCGCATGAGCGTTTCCGTCCGCATCCCCACCATCCTGCGCACCTACACCGGCGGCCAGGCCGAGGTGACCGCCGAGGGCGGCACCCTCGCCGAGGTCATCGCCGACCTGGAGAAGAACCACACCGGCATCGCCGCCCGGGTGCTCGACGACCAGGGTCAGCTGCGCCGGTTCGTCAATGTCTACGTCAACGACGACGACGTCCGCTTCGAGCAGGGCCTGGAGACGGCGACGCCGGACGGCGCCGGAGTCTCGATCATTCCGGCCGTCGCCGGAGGCTGACCCTTACCGTCGGTAATCGCCGTCACTGTCAGCTCGTTGAATTGCCCTCTCCGTAAGAGAAACGGAGGGGGCAATTCTGCATGGTTGAGCGCGATAGAGTTGGGGAAACAGCGGCTTCCCGCATGCCGGGCGCATATGTGCCCGGACTCCGCATGCGATGAGAAGTAGCCAAAGTGTGCGTGCCTTTTGCGCCTTCTGTGCCTTTTGTGGGGCCCGACTTGCCCTGAATTCGGACGAATTCTCACCACATTCCGGACCGGGCGCGTCCAGAATTCTCGTCCGATTGACCTGTTGCAGACGGCAGTTGGACAGATACATTCAGCCGCGGTCGACGCGTTCCGGCGCACGCCCCCAAACCGTGGGGGGTGAGGTCTGACCCGGATCTGCGAAGTGTGGATCTGTGCAAGGGCCAGTAATAGGGGAGTTAGGCATGGCTCAGGGCACCGTCAAGTGGTTCAACGCGGAGAAGGGGTACGGCTTCATCGCGGTCGACGGTGGTGCGGATGTTTTCGTCCACTACAGCGCGATCCAGATGGACGGCTACCGCACCCTGGAAGAGGGCCAGCGGGTCGAGTTCGAGATCTCGCAGGGCCAGAAGGGCCCGCAGGCCGACATGGTTCGCGTCACTGCCTGAACGCGCGACCAACGAACCGCAAGCGACGTCTTCTGACGAAGGGCTCGTGTCCCGGGGTACCCACCCCTCGGGCACGAGCCCTTCGTCATGCCGGCGCTCCGGGCGCAACCGGCCCGCTTCGCGGGCGCACCTTGCACTCGAAGGGGTCGAGTGCTAATCATTGGCGTTAGCACTCTGAAGGTGAGAGTGACAACGAGGACCGGGTCGGTGAGGCCCGCTGGCCGGGTGGGGCAAGGAACCACGAGGCAGGCAGGCCGTCCGTCGCGGGCGCGGGCGCGGTCCATTTGCGGTACTCACCCCCAGTCCTGGAGGGACCACTTCACATGGCCAAGATCATCGCGTTCGACGAGGAGGCGCGGCGCGGCCTTGAGCGCGGTATGAACCAGCTCGCCGACGCCGTCAAGGTCACCCTCGGCCCCAAGGGCCGCAACGTCGTCCTTGAGAAGAAGTGGGGCGCCCCCACGATCACCAACGATGGTGTGTCCATCGCCAAGGAGATCGAGCTGGAGGACCCGTACGAGAAGATCGGCGCCGAGCTGGTCAAGGAAGTCGCCAAGAAGACGGACGACGTCGCCGGTGACGGTACGACCACCGCGACCGTTCTCGCCCAGGCTCTGGTCAAGGAAGGCCTGCGCAACGTAGCCGCCGGCGCCAACCCGATGGCCCTCAAGCGCGGTATCGAGAAGGCCGTCGAGGCCGTCTCCGCCGCCCTGCTGGAGCAGGCGAAGGACGTCGAGACCAAGGAGCAGATCGCCTCCACGGCCTCCATCTCCGCCGCCGACACCCAGATCGGCGAGCTCATCGCCGAGGCCATGGACAAGGTCGGCAAGGAAGGCGTCATCACCGTCGAGGAGTCCCAGACCTTCGGTCTGGAGCTGGAGCTCACCGAGGGTATGCGCTTCGACAAGGGCTACATCTCGGCGTACTTCGCCACCGACATGGAGCGTATGGAGGCCGTCCTCGACGACCCGTACATCCTCATCGCCAACTCCAAGATCTCCGCGGTCAAGGACCTGCTCCCGCTCCTGGAGAAGGTCATGCAGTCGGGCAAGCCGCTGCTGATCATCGCCGAGGACGTCGAGGGCGAGGCCCTGTCGACCCTGGTCGTCAACAAGATCCGCGGCACCTTCAAGTCCGTCGCCGTCAAGGCCCCGGGCTTCGGTGACCGCCGCAAGGCCATGCTCGGCGACATCGCCATCCTCACGGGCGGCGAGGTCATCTCCGAGGAGGTCGGCCTCAAGCTGGAGAACGCGACCCTGGACCTCCTGGGCCGCGCCCGCAAGGTCGTCATCACCAAGGACGAGACCACCATCGTCGACGGTGCCGGCTCCGCCGACCAGGTCGCCGGTCGCGTGAACCAGATCCGCGCCGAGATCGAGAACAGCGACTCGGACTACGACCGCGAGAAGCTGCAGGAGCGCCTGGCGAAGCTCGCCGGCGGTGTCGCGGTCATCAAGGCCGGTGCCGCCACCGAGGTGGAGCTCAAGGAGCGCAAGCACCGCATCGAGGACGCCGTGCGCAACGCCAAGGCGGCCGTCGAGGAGGGCATCGTCGCCGGTGGTGGCGTGGCCCTGCTGCAGGCCTCCGGTGTCTTCGAGAAGCTGGAGCTGGAGGGTGACGAGGCGACCGGTGCCGCCGCCGTCAAGCTCGCCCTTGAGGCCCCGCTGAAGCAGATCGCCGTCAACGCCGGCCTCGAGGGCGGTGTCGTGGTGGAGAAGGTGCGCAACCTGACCCCGGGCCACGGCCTGAACGCCGCGACCGGCGAGTACGTCGACCTGGTCGCCGAGGGCATCATCGACCCGGCGAAGGTGACGCGTTCCGCGCTGCAGAACGCCGCGTCGATCGCCGCGCTGTTCCTCACCACCGAGGCCGTCATCGCCGACAAGCCGGAGAAGGCCGCCGCGGCCGCTCCGGGCGGCATGCCGGGCGGTGACATGGACTTCTGATCCTTCAGGGGATCTTCTGGTCCCACCGAGGATCGCGAGTCCGTAGCTGTACCACGCCGAGGGCGGCACTCCCTGGTCACAGGGGGTGCCGCCCTCGGGTGTGTCCGGCGTCACAGAGCGGGCGGAAATGGTGTGGTCGGCGGGGCTGTTGACCCGTAAACCTGGTCCATGCGCATGCACATACCGAGGAGTACTCCGCGTGACTGCCACCTCCGCCGAGCCCGGGTCCCGGGCCGCCGACGTCCTGTCCCGTCCGGTCACCATCAACGGCCTGACCGTCCCGAACCGCATCGTGATGGCGCCCATGACGCGCAACTTCTCCCCGGGCGGCGTTCCGGGCGCGGACGTGGCCTCGTACTACTCCCGCCGGGCGGCCGCGGGCGTCGGACTGATCGTCACCGAGGGCACCTACGTCGGCCACGAGTCGGCCGGTGACAGCGACCGCGTGCCCCGCTTCCACGGCGAGGAGCAGCTGGCGGGCTGGGCGAAGGTCGCCGAGGAGGTGCACGCGGCGGGCGGGAAGATCGTGCCGCAGCTGTGGCACATCGGCATGGTGCGTGAAGCGGGCGCCCCGCCGTTCGCGGACGCCCCCGCGGTCGGCCCCTCCGGCCTCCGCCTGGACGGCACCGAGGGCGCCGGAAAGGCGATGACCCAGGCCGACCTCGACGATGTCGTCGCCGCGTTCGCGGAAGCCGCGGCGAACGCCGAGCGCATCGGCTTCGACGGCGTCGAGCTGCACGGCGCCCACGGCTACCTCATCGACCAGTTCCTGTGGTCCCGCACCAACCGCCGCACCGACGCCTACGGCGGTGACCTGGTGGCCCGTACCAAGTTCGCGGCGGAGATCGCGGCCGCGGTCCGGGCGGCGGTCTCCCCGTCCTTCCCGGTGATCTTCCGCTACTCGCAGTGGAAGTCCTACCACTTCGACGCCCGGCTCGCCGAGACCCCCCAGGAGCTGGAAGCCCTGCTCGCCCCGCTCGTCGCGGCCGGTGTCGACGCCTTCCACGCCTCCACGCGCCGCTACTGGCTGCCCGAGTTCGACGGCTCCGACCTCAACCTCGCCGGCTGGACGAAGAAGCTGACCGGCAAGCCCGCCATCACGGTCGGCTCGGTCGGCCTCGACGGCGAGTTCATCAAGTCCTTCCAGGGCGAGGGCGCCCAGGTGAAGGGCATCGACGACCTCCTGGACCGGCTGGAGCGCGACGAGTTCGACCTGGTGGCGGTGGGGCGGGCGCTGCTTCAGGACCCGGAGTGGGCCGCGAAGGTGCTGGCCGGACGCTTCGACGAGCTGGCTCCGTACGAGGTGGCGTCGCTGCGGTCGTTGAGCTGAGTCGATCCGGGCCTCGTAGCTTGCCCGGCTTGGGGGCTGCCGTGTGTCACGTCGTCCAGTAGTCGCGCTCCGGCAGCTCCACCCACGCGTCCGGCGGGCCCATGACGCAACGGGCGTCGGTCGGGCGCAGGCCGGCGTAGGCGAGGGAGAAGGAGACGGCGCTGTAGTGGTGGACGTAGGCGAACAGGACGTCCTCCGGGCTGTCCTCGGGATACGGCCCACCGCCCGGGTGGAGGTCCCAGCCCTCGCCGACGCCGTCGCGGAAGACGGAACCCTGGTTGCCGCTCTTGGGGTTGGCGTACAGGCCGTAGGCGAGGGTGCCTTCCGACAGCAGCTTCATGGCGACCGTCTGCTGCGGGGCGTAGCCCCAGGGCTGGGTGACGACGCATCCGCCGGGGACGGTCGTCACGCCGACGATCCTCAGTGACTCGTCCATGTCGAAGGCGTACGGATCTTCCAGCAGTTCGTCCAGAAGTCCGCCGTCCGCCGGGGTCGCCGCCAGACGCCGTATCGCCTCCTCGGCGTCGATCCCGGCCACGCATGCCAGGCCCAGGCCGTCGTAATAGAGGTCCCCGAGGACCGCTTTCAGCCGCCGCCCCTCCTCAACCACCGCTCGCTCGGCCTCCGTCAGCCCCGGCACCCCCTCGGGCAGCGGGAACAGACCCGGCTCCGGCCCGGCGAGGCTCAGCCGTCCCGGCGACCAGCCGCCGAAACCCGTCCACCACGGGTCGGCCCCGGCGGCGGCCAGCGCCCGCGCGTTCTCCGTACGACCGTCGAGGACCGCGTCCCACAAGGCTGTCGTGCCGTTCTCCAACGCGTCTACGTCCGCCACTCGCCGCGCCAACTCCGCGACGACTTCCGGCGAGCCGAACACGGCGGCCCGGTGCAACGGCCGCCCCCCTCCACGCCCCCACCGCTCAGGATCGGCCCCCGCCTCAAGCCGCCGCCGCACCTCCTCGCGGTCCTTCCAGCCCTCGTACTCCATCCCCGCCCAGCCGTGCATCTCGTCCACCATCGCCCGCCCCTCTCGATCTCCGTACCGACACTGTGGCAGGCGCCACTGACAGTGCTGGGCGGTCACCGACTCTCGGGAGCGGGGCGGGACTTGCCGGTGGTCGGCAGGCCGCCGAAGACATAAGTCGTTGCGAAGCCCACCGCGTACCCCGTCAGCAGCCCGCCCGCGTAGATCGCGGCCGTCCGCCACAGCCCTCCCGCGCCCCCCGCCAGCAGCGGGAACAGTGCCCAGCCCGAGGGGCCGATCGCCGTCGCCCCCACCTTCGTGCCGAGCATGGCGAACAGGCCGACGAACGCCCCGCCCGCCGCCCCGCCCACGCAGGCGGTGAGGAAGGGGCGGCCCAGGGGGAGCGAGACTCCGTAGATCAGAGGTTCGCCGACGCCCAACAGCCCCGCGGGGAGGGCGGACTTGATGGTCGTGCGCATGGAGGTGTCGTGGCGCAGGCGGACGTAGACCGCGATCGCCGCGCCGACCTGGCCCGCGCCCGCCATCGCGAGGACGGGGAGCAGAACGGTGTGGCCCTGTTGTTCGATCAGGGTGGCGTGGATGGGGATCAGGGCCTGGTGGAGGCCGAGCATGACCAGGGGGAGGAACAGGCCGCCGAGGGCGAGGCCCGCGAATGCTCCCGTCGTTGCCAGGAGCCAGTTCGATGCCGTGCCGATGGCGGAGGAGACTGTGCCGGCCGCGTACATGAGGACGTACAGCGTGCCCAGGCCGGCGGTCAGGACCGTCACCGTGGGTGTGATCAGGACGTCCAGGGCGGCGGGGGCGCGTCCCCGGCACCACTTCTCCACGTACGTGCCCAGCAGGGCCGCCGCCAGGGCGCCGAGTACTCCACCCTGGCCGGGGGCGAGAGGCACGCCGAACGCGGTTACGTTTGCGACCCCCGGGTACACCACGATCGCCGCCACCGCTCCGCCCAGGACCGGGGTGCCGCCGAACTCCTTCGCCGTGTTGTAGCCGACGAACACCGCGATGAGGGACATGAAGGCGCCGGAGATCACCGACAGCGCCGGAGTCACGCCCGGCAGCCGACCCAGGTTCAGGAGCAGCCCGTTCAGGCCTGCCAGCACTCCGCAGCCGATCAGTGCGGGGATCAGCGGGACGAAGATGTTCGCCAGTCGTCGCAGGAGCAACTTCGCCGGGGTCGCGTTGCGCTGTTGGTGTGACCGTTTGAGCAGTAGTGCCTCGAAGGCGCGGGTCACCGTCGTCACCACGCCCGGTCCCAGCACGATCTGGTACGTGTCGTCGTCCTCGACGACCCCGAGCACACCCGGCACCGCCCGTACGCCGTCCCCGTCGACCAGGGAGGCGTCGGCCAGGCCCAGGCGCAGGCGGGTCATGCAGTGGGCGACGGAGGTGACGTTCGCGGGGCCGCCGACCAGGGGGAGGAGGGCGGCGGCGGTGTCGTGGGAGGAGGTGTTCACCCCCGCAGACTGGGGTCAGCCGCCCGCCGCCGCCAGCGCGGCACGCAGGTGGCCGTCGGACTCCTCCAGAAGGCGGGCGGCCGTCGGGCCGTCGACGCCGGCGAGGACGACCAGGATGGCGTTCTTCACCTCGCCGCCGGTGGCCGCCAGGGCGCGTTCGATCTCGTCGTCCCGCGCGCCGGTCGCGAGCGCGACGATACGGCGGGAGCGGGCGCGCAGCTTGTCGTTCGAGGCGCGCACGTCGACCATCAGGTTTCCGTAGGTCTTGCCCAGGCGGATCATCGTGATCGTCGAGAGCATGTTGAGGACGAGCTTCTGGGCGGTGCCGGACTTCAGGCGGGTGGAGCCGGTGAGGAGTTCCGGGCCCACGACGATCTCGATGCCGTGGTCGGCGGCGGCCGCGAGCGCGCTGTCGGCGTTGCAGGCCAGGCCGATGGTCAACGCGCCCAGGGCGCGGGCGTGTTCGACGGCGCCGAGGGCGTACGGGGTGCGGCCGGAGGCGGAGATGCCGACCACCGTGTCGGCGGGGGTGAGGGCGAGCGCGTCGAGGTCGGCGCGGGCCAGTTCCGGGGAGTCCTCGGCGCCCTCCACCGAGGTGACCAGGGCCTCCGGGCCGCCCGCGATGAGCCCGACGACCTGTGTCGGGTCGGTGTTGAAGGTGGGCGGGCACTCGGAGGCGTCCAGGACGCCGAGCCGTCCGGCGGTGCCCGCGCCCGCGTAGACCAGTCGGCCGCCGCGTGCCATGCGTTCGGCCACGGCGTCGATGGCGGCGGCGATCTCGGGCAGCCGCTCGGCCACGGCGGCGGGTACGGAGGTGTCCTCGCCGTTCATCAGGCGGGCGATGTCGAGGGTGGGGAGGCGGTCGATGTCGGCCAGCTCGGGGCGGAAGGCCTCGGTGGTCAGGGACTCCAGCTCGGCGCGGAGATCACGGGATGCGGAGGTCATGGAGGTGCGGCTCATTTCGGAATGTCTGCGGGTGCTGTCGGCCACCGCCGGTGCGCGAGGCGCCGTTACCGCCGGTGCCGGTGTGCGAGGGCCTCGTACGACGCCGAGAGGGCGGGCGCGGCCGTCTCGTACGTCCGTTGCGCCACGCCCACGAACAGGCAGTCCACGACGAGGAGCTGACTGGTCCGGGACGACATGGCGGCCGGGCGCAGCTCGCTCTCGCGCGCGGTGGACGTGGTCAGGACGTGGTCGGCGTACTGGGTGACGGGGCCGTCCGGACGGCCGGTGATCGCCACGGTCGTGGCCCCGTGCTCGAAGGCGACCCGCAGGGGTTCGATGACGTCGCCGGTCGACCCGGAGTGCGTGATCGCGATCGCCACGTCCCCTGCCCTCAGCTGGACGGCGTTCGTCACGGCGAGGTGGGGGTCGCTGTGCGCGTGGGCTATCAGCCCTATGCGCAGGAGCTTCTGGGTGAGGTCCTGGGCGACCAGGCCCGAGGCGCCGACGCCGTACACGTCGATGCGCCGGGCGGCGGCCGCGGCCGTGACCGCCGCGCCGAGCTGCGCGGTGTCGAGGCCGGCCGCGGTGTCGGCGAGGGTCTGCTGCTCGTCGTAGGCCAGCTTCGCCACGACGTCCGCGATGGGGTCGTCCACCGCGATGTCCGTGGTGATGGCGGGCGCCCGCCCGGACTGCTGTTGCGCCGCGAGACCGGCGAGCGCGAGCCTGAGATCCCGGTAGCCGGGGTAGCCGAGCAGCCGGGCGGTGCGGACGACGGTCGCCTCGCTGGTGCCGGTGAGTTCGGCGAGGCCGGTGACGGTGAGGGCGGCGCAGCCGGCCGGGTCACCGGCGACGGCCTCGGCGACCCGTTGCATGGAACGGGTCATCGACGGCGCCAGTGTGCGCACCTTGGCCGCGAGGGCGGCGGGCGCGGGGGGCGGGCCGCCGGGCTGACCCGGGTTCCCGAAAGTTTCCTTCACATGCTGGGTCACGTGTGAAAGATATTTTCGCCTCGGGGTTGTGGTCAAGAGTGCGCACAATGGATGCATGGATCCCTCAGACCACCCGCTCAGCCCCCTGGAGCAGGCGTTGCACGCGGCACGCGCGCTCGTGCTCGCCGATCTGGTCGCCGGGGAGGTTGCCGAGGCGGACGTGGTGTCACTGGTCGAGGACTCCGTCGTGGAACGCCGGTGGTGGGTCGAGCAGTGGCCCGAGGGCGCGGAGTACGTGGCCGGTCTGGTCGCCCAGGACGTCCAGGACGCCCTGCTGGAACGGTACGGCCGCTGGCCGCTGTGCCCGGTGTGCGGCTCCGGCGACCCGCACGCCCTGGACGTCGAACCGGAGCTGGGCCCCGACCCGCACTGGGTCTGCCACAAGGCGGGCGTGAAGGTCGCGGCCGTCGGGGCGCTCGGGTCGGCCGCCGACGGGACGGCGTCCTCGTGACGGTGTACATAGACCCGCCCACCTGGCCCGGACACGGCCGCATGTGGTCCCACCTCGTCAGTGACGTCTCCTTCGCCGAGCTGCACGCCTTCGCCGACCGGCTGGGCGTGCCCCGCAAGGCCTTCGAGCGGGACCACTACGACATCCCCTCGCACCGGTACGCGGACGTGGTGGCCGCGGGCGCGGTGGAGGTGAGCAGCCGGGAAGTGGTGCGGCTGCTGCACGGGGCGGGGTTGCGCAGGCCGAAAGGGCGGCCCTAGGCCGTACGCACGTACACCCGGAGCGGGCCGTCCGCCTCCCGGCCCTCGCTCGTCGCGCGTTCCTCGTCCAGGGCGGCCCTGGTGAACCCCGCCCGCGTCACCACGGACTGCGACGGCACGTTGTCGTGGTCGATGATCGCGATCACGGCCCGTACGTCGTCCCGCGCGAGCGCGTGCGCGGCGAGGGCGTTCAGGGCCTCGGTCGCGTAGCCGTTGCCGCGGGACGACTCGGTGAGGTCGTAGCCGATCTCGACGCGGCCGTCCTCGTCCGGGGCGCCGTGGAAGCCCATGGCGCCGACGGCCCGCCCGTCCTCACGTCGTACGAGGGCGAAGACCCCGAACTCCGCGCGGTGCACGCCGCCTTCGTAGGCCTTGAGGACCATCTTCGCGGCCTCACGGGTGCCGTCGCACGGGCCGTCCTCGACCCAGGCGAAGCCACCGTCGCCACCCGCGGCCAGGTCGGCGGCGGAGGCGGGGGTGACGCCCTGGAGGGTGAGGCGGTCGGCCGGGACCACCAGGTTGTTGTGCCAGCGCCACTCGGTGAGCGCCGCGCGGTCCGGCAGCTCGCCGCGGCCGGTGGCCCACAGCAGGGTGCGCCAGTGGTCGGGGCCGGGCCGGACCTGCGGGAAGATCCGGGTGAGGACGAACTCGGCGAGCTCCGGGGCGGGTTCGTACGCCAGGCCGAGACCCTCGGCGATGTCGTGCGTGTGCAGCAGCACCTCGGCGACGCCCATCGCGGCGAAGCCCTCGCGGTTCGCGCTGCGGAACGGGTACGGGTGGAAGGCGCGCGCCTCGCGCGGTGCCGTACGGACGGCGGCGGTGAGCAGGGCGCCGGTGGTCTCGACGACGTCCAGCAGGCCGTCGTTGTCGGTGCCGTCGTCGAGGGTGATGCCGAAGGGGACGTACGCGCTCTGCGCACGGCCGGCGAGCTGGCCGGCGTAGGCGATGAGGTCCGAGGCGATGTGGAGGACGGTCGCGCGGCAACTCCACTCCAGGCGGCCCGCCCCGACCCCCTCCCAGTCCCGGTCGGTCACGGTCCGCAGCAGGGCCACCGAGCCCGCCACCGCCTCCTGCACGCGTTCCCCGCCCACGTTTCGCATGCGGTCAGGCTATGCGGACGGGGGCGACGGGAGCGACAGCATTTCCAGCTCGGACCGGAGGTTGTAACGGGCCGTCGCCTCCCAGTGCTCCGTGCCGTGCGGGGTGCGGAACAGGCGGGGCAGGGCGAGGAGTTGGCGCAGGACGGCGGCCCGGCCCTCGCGGAAGGCGTCGTTCGGCACGAAGTGGTACTCCTCACGGACGGCGGCCGTGTAGGCGGCGTACGCGGACGGCGGCGCGGCGAGGATCGCGAGGTCGGCGTCGCACAGGACCTGGCCGTTGAGGTCGTCGTCGGCGGGGGCGTGGGTGACGGTGAGCCGGACGAGGCGGGCCACCTCGGCGGTCTTCGCCCCGGGGACGCCGGCTTCGGGCAGGGCGCGTTCGGCGAGGCGGGCGGAGCGTTCCTCGTTCTCCGAGCGGTCGGGGAGGTACACGGCGTCGTGGAACCAGGCGGCCAGCCGTACGACGTCCGGGTCGTCCGCTTGCTTCTCCAGTACGTCGATGTGGTCGAGGACCGCGGTGAGGTGCGCGAGCGTGTGGTACCGGCGCTGCGGCTCCTGCCAGCGGGCGAGGAGATCGTCGGCGTAGGGCAGGGGGTCCGGGCCGGCGGTCCCGGGGCTGCGGGCTCCTTCGAGGGCGCGGACGAAGCGGGTGCGCAGGGCGTGGAGGTCGGCCATGTGCCCATTGTCGGGGATGGGGGCGGAGGTGGGGACAGGCGTGGGACCGGAGACCGGGGTTGGGGGGCTTCCGGGCGGCACACCCGTTAGATTGGACTAGACCTGTAGCAGTTGTAGTAGTCGCCGACCCGACGAATGGGGCCCCATGAGCAAGCGTGCACTCCTGGAGGTGATCGCCCTCGACGTCGAGGACGCGGTCGCCGCCCAGGCCGGAGGCGCGGACCGCCTCGAACTGGTCACCGAGATGGCGGCCGACGGGCTCACCCCGTCGGCCGCGACCGTGTCCGGGATCCGTGCCGCCGTCGACATTCCGCTGCGGGTGATGCTGCGGCTGGCGGACGGGTTCGCGGCGGGGGACGTCGGGCGGCTGGTGGGTGTCGCGGAGGAGATGAGGGCGGCCGGGGCCTCGGAGTTCGTGCTCGGGTTCCTCGACGCGGATGGCCTCGTCGACCTCGATGCGGTGGAGCGGGTGGTGGCGGCGCTGGGCGGCTGCCGGTGGACCTTCCACCGGGCGATCGACCACGCGACGGACCGGGACGCGGTGCGGAAGGCCCTCGACGGGCTGCCCGGCCTGGACACCTACCTGACCGCGGGCTCCTCCGCGGGCGTCGGCACGGGGCTGCCGGCGCTGCTGGCGGAGGCGGCGCGGAGAGGGGAGCCGGGGTACGAACAACGGATCCTCGTCGGCGGCGGCCTGCAACTGGCCCACGTCCCCTATCTCGTCTCGGCCGGCCTCGACGCCTTCCACATCGGCGGCGCGGCCCGTGGTGCCGAGGGCTGGACCGGCCCCGTCTCCGCGGACGCGGTACGGGAGTGGCGGAGGACGCTGGACGCGGCGTGACCCCCAGCGCGGCGGCCGGACGCGCACCCCGGCGCTACGGGGGTGCCGCCTGCGCCCACCCGTGCCGCCCCAGCGGCACGACTGCCCGCAGGGTGGACGGCGCTGATCGGCGCAGGGCCGCATCACCCAGCCCGTCCGGCGTTTGAGGACGAGGCCCTTTCGGGGCCGAAGCGGGGGTCTGGGGGCGGCAGCCCCCAGGGACGGGACGGGTAGGGGCGGCGGGGGCGAAAGAAGGTCCCGGGGTATTACGCCGTCAGCTGCTGTGGCAAGGGGGCCGAATGGGTCACCACCAGCCCCGACACCGCCCGCGTCAGCGCCACGTACAGCCGCCGCAGCCCCGTCCGCTCGTCCGGCTCGCCGTCCACCACGGCCTGCGGCTCGTCGAGGACCACGTAGTCGTACTCCAGGCCCTTCGCCAGCGACGCCGGGACCAAGGTCAGGCGGGTCTCCGCGGTCGTCTCCTCACCGGGCGCGAGACAGCCGAGGCCCGCCTCCTCCAACGCCTCCGCCAACGCCGGAATCCGCGCGTCCGCCGCGATCAGCCCCGTAGAGCCCTCGTTGCGCAGCAACTCCTCGCACGCGGCGACCACATCACCCGCGCCCGAGGCCTCCCGCACCTCGAAGAACCCCGGGTTCTCCCGCACCGACGCCACCGGCGTCAGCCCGGGCGCGATGTGCGGCAGCAGCCGGGACGCGTACGTGATGACGTCCGTAGGGACACGGAAACCGGCCGTCAGCTCCTCCACCACCCCCTCCGGCTTCCCCAGGTGCGCCAGCGCCTCCGCCCAACTCCGCGTCGCCCACGGCGTCGTACCCTGCGCCAGATCCCCCAGCACCGTCGCCGACCCCGTCGTGCACCGCCGCCCCACCGCCCGGTACTGCATCGGCGACAGATCCTGCGCCTCGTCCAGCACCACATGCCCGAGCGAATGCGTCCGCTGCACCAGATCGGCGGCCTCGTCGATCAACACCGCGTCCGCGGCGGACCACTTGGCCGACTTCACCGACCGCACCGGCTTCGCCCACAGGATCGTCTTCCGCTCGTCCTCGGACAGCAGCCCCTCCGAGTGCTCCGCCAGGAACTCCGCGTCCGTCAGCAACCGCAGCACCAGCTTCGCCGGTTCGACCACCGGCCAGACCGCCTTCACCGCGGCCTTCACCGCCGTATTGCGGGCCACCGCGTCCTGGACCCGGTCGTCCGGCGCCTCCCCGGACCGTTCCATCTGCACCAGCACGGCGTGCGCGATCCGCTGCGGCAGGGCCTCACGCGCCGCCCCGTACCGGATGTCCCGCTCCAGCAGCTCCCGCACGATGTCTTCGAGTTCGTACGCGGGCACCCGCCACCGCCGCGACCCGCGCACCACCACGACCGGCTCCGTCGGCATCGTCACGTGCGAGTACAGCGCCCGGCGCAGCACCTCCGCCATCCGGGCGTCACCCTTGACGATCGCCGCCGCCGCGTCGTCCGCGCCGCGCACCTCCACCTGCTGCCCGACCAGGTCGTCCACGGTTGCCTGCCGCACCGTCAACTCACCCAGCGCGGGCAGGACTTGCTCGATGTAGTGCAGGAAGGACCGGTTCGGCCCGATGACCAGCGTGCCGGTCCGGGCCAGCCGCTCACGGTGGGCGTACAGCAGATACGCCACCCGGTGCAGGCCGACCGCCGTCTTCCCGGTGCCAGGACCGCCCTGCACGCACACGGTCCCGCCCAGACCCGACCGTACGATCTCGTCCTGCTCCGGCTGGATCGTGGCGACGATGTCCCGCATTGGCCCGACACGCGGCCGCTCGATCTCCTGCTGGAGCAGCTTGCTGGTGCGGGCCGCCTCCGCCGGGTCCGACAGGTGCTCGTCCTCGTACGCGGTCAGGTCCCCGCCCGTGTAGCCGAAGCGGCGGCGCAGCCCGACGTCCATCGGGTCCTTCTTCGAGGCCCGGTAGAACGGCTGCGACACCGGCGCCCGCCAGTCGATCACCATCGGGTCGCCGACGGCGTCGTGAACGTGCCGCCGCCCGATGTAGAACCGCTCGCCCTCGCCGCCTTCCGCACCCTCCGCGCCCGGGGCGTGCAGGTAGTCGAGGCGGCCGAAGAACAGCGGGGTGTCGCTGAGGTCGGCGAGCGCCTTGATCCGCTCGTCGATCTGGCGGGTGAGGACCTCGGCGTTGACCCAGTTCGCGGTGACGTCGGTGATGTCGAGGGCCTCGACCTCCTCGCGCATCGCGCGCAGGGCGGCGCGGGAGGAGGCGAGGTGGGAGCGCTCACGAGAGAGGGGGTCGTCGTCGACGGGCGTGGACACGGACACGGGAATGCCTCCGGAAGACCTGCGGGAAGGAGGACGCTCCGGTACGGACACGTGCCGTACGGGCGCCGTGAGAAGCCGTCCGGTTTCCGTCCGGGCGGCGGCACTCCGAGAGGGAGGCGGGCAAGAGCGGAGATTCTAGGTGAGCGGGCCGGACGCAGGCCAACGAATTATCCCGCCGGGCGTCCCCTAGGGGACGCCCGGAGCCCGCCCCCTCCTCCCTGACGGGGCGCCTCCCTCCCGGGTATTACGCGTCGGCGGACCGGTTCGCCCTCCGGGCCGATGCCCCCTTTATGTCCGGGAATCCACCATGGAGACATGAGCGCAGCAACCATCAACCCAGCCCCCGGCCGCCCGGCCTCCGGCGCCAGCCCGGTCCTCGGCAGCCACCACCACCGCCTGGGCGACGCCGTGCGTGCGATCCGCGTCTTCGTCGGCGCCGCCTTCGACGTAGTCGTCCTCGGCGAGTACGCCGAGGAAGCGGGCGTGCGCCGCAAGTGACGCCCCGGGCGTCGTAGCCCCAGCCCTCGCGAGTGACGCCCCGGGCGTCGTCGCCTCAGCTCTCCGCGAGGAGCTCGTCCGCGTCCATGATCCGGTACGCGTACCCCTGCTCCGCCAGGAAGCGCTGGCGATGGGCGGCGAAGTCCTGGTCGATGGTGTCCCGGGCGACGACGGAGTAGAAGTGCGCCTGGTGGCCGTCCGACTTCGGCCGCAGCACCCGTCCCAGCCGCTGGGCCTCCTCCTGGCGTGACCCGAAGGTGCCCGACACCTGGACGGCGACCGTCGCCTCCGGCAGGTCGATGGAGAAGTTCGCCACCTTCGACACGACCAGCACACTGATCTCGCCCTCACGGAAGGCGTCGAAGAGCCTCTCGCGCTGGGCGTTGGAGGTCTCGCCCTTGATGACGGGGGCGTTCAGATGCTCGCCCAGTTCGTCGAGCTGGTCGATGTACTGCCCGATGACGAGGATCTGCTGGCCCGCGAACCGCCGCACGATCGCCTCCGTGACCTTCCGCTTCGTCGCGGTCGTGGCACAGAAGCGGTACTTCTCCTCGGCCTCGGCGGTGGCGTACGCCAGCCGCTCGGAGTCCGTCAGGTTCACCCGGACCTCGACGCAGTCGGCGGGCGCGATGTACCCCTGCGCCTCGATCTCCTTCCAGGGCGCGTCGAACCGCTTGGGCCCGATGAGCGAGAACACGTCGGACTCCCGCCCGTCCTCCCGCACCAGGGTCGCCGTGAGCCCCAGCCGCCGCCGGGCCTGGAGGTCCGCCGTGAACTTGAACACGGGCGCGGGCAGCAGGTGCACCTCGTCGTAGACGATCAGCCCCCAGTCCCGGGAGTCGAACAGCTCCAGGTGCGGGTAGACGCCCTTCCGCCGGGTCGTCAGCACCTGGTAGGTGGCGATGGTGACGGGCCGGATCTCCTTCTTCGTCCCGCTGTACTCGCCGATCTCGTCCTCGGTCAGCGAGGTCCGCTTCACCAGCTCGTGCTTCCACTGCCGCGCGGAGACGGTGTTGGTGACGAGGATGAGCGTCGTCGACTTGGCCTGGGCCATGGAACCGGCCCCGACCAGCGTCTTCCCGGCACCGCAGGGCAGGACCACGACCCCGCTGCCGCCGTGCCAGAAGTTCTCCACGGCCTGTTTCTGGTACGGCCGGAGCGCCCAGCCGTCCTCGGCCAGCTCGATCGGGTGCGCCTCGCCGTCGACGTACCCGGCGAGGTCCTCGGCGGGCCAGCCCAGCTTCAGCAGGGTCTGCTTGATCTGCCCGCGCTCGGAGGGGTGCACGACGACCGTGTCCGGATCGATCCGGGCGCCCACGAGCGGCGCGATCCGCTTGGACCGCAGCACCTCCTCCAGCACCGGCCGGTCGGTGGTGGTCAGCACCAGCCCGTGCGCGGGGTGCTTGGACAGGGTCAGCCTGCCGTACCGGTCCATCGTCTCGGCGATGTCGACCAGCAGCGCGTGCGGCACCGGATACCGGCTGAACTGCACGAGCGCGTCCACGACCTGCTCGGCGTCGTGCCCGGCCGCCCGCGCGTTCCACAGCCCCAGCGGGGTCACCCGGTAGGTGTGGATGTGCTCGGGCGCCCGCTCCAGCTCCGCGAACGGCGCGATGGCCCGACGGCACTCGTCGGCCTGCTCGTGGTCGACCTCCAGGAGCAGGGTCTTGTCCGACTGGACGATCAGCGGTCCGTTCACGTACGCATCCCTTCCGCACGGCCAAACGTCCAGTGTGCCTCAACCGCGGCCGATCGGGCTCAGGCGTCCGTGAGCTCCGCGACCCACGGGAACCCGGTTCAGCGCTGAGGTGCGGCGGGGGCAACCCCGGGCAGTCCTCGACCGTCTGATCGGACGAGCGGCACACGGGGGTGTGGTGCGGGGAGGGGCGGTGGGCGGTATGGCGGGGCTGTCGGTGCGCGGCTGGGTGACCGGTGGGGGAGCGGTGGGGGTGCTCGTGGCGGCCGGGGCCTGGGCGATGTGGTCGGCCGCCGGGGTCGACGAGCGGTTGTGGGGCGAGGTGCGGCCGGTGATAGAGGCGCGGCTCGCCGCGGACTCGCGGGGGAGCGGGTACGGGGAGACCGTGCCGGGGATCGGGGCGCGCTGGTTCTGCCGGGCGGAGGCCCTGCAGCTGGACGAGCGCGACGGGCAGGTGCGGGCGGGCGTCAACACGCTGTGCATGGAGTACGGGGCGCGGGACGAGGCCCTGGTGGAGTGCAGCGGCGGGCGGTATCCGCAGGTCGTGCGGCTTGAGCGGGCGGCCGACGGCGGCTACCGGGTCGTCTCGCGGGAGCAGCCGCCCGACGGCGCCGGATACGCGGAGTGGACCCGGTCCCGCTTCGGTCTCCTCGCCGAGTCCGCGGCCGAGGACCCGATGTCGTCCGAAACCTTGGAGGCGGCGGCCCGAGCCCATTTCCGGCTACCGGCGAACGCCCCGGTCGGCGCCTGCTGACACGGGGCCGTCGGCCAGGGTCGCCCGGGCAAGGATGCCCGGCTGGGCGGCGGGCTCCCCGTCGCCGGAGACCTGTCGGGCAGGTCACCTGCCGGGCAGGCCCTCAGTCGTCCGCCAGCTCCGCCACCCCCGTGATCCGGTGCAGGGGATACGTCCGTACCTCGTCCGCCGTGTGGTCGTAGGCCGTGACGAAGCCGCCCTCGACGCGGACGGGGGCGATGACGCGCTGGCTGGCGGCGCCCTCGGCGTTGACGTAGCCGATCCAGACCGGCTCGCCGGTCAGGACGGCGGCCTGCATGGTGGCGAGGGTCTCGGCGGGGCTGGTGCGGGGGAGGGCGCCGTCCGTGCGGGCGGGGGTCGTCTCCTTGCGGGGGGTGGTGGAGGCGGCGTCGCCCGCGCGGATGGCGCGGATCGCGGCCGTCAGGAGCGTGGCGTCCGGGACCGGCGGGCCGTCGGGGACGGGCTCGGGGGGCGTGCGCGGCGGGGTGCGGTGGGCGTGGGCGCGGGTGATCAGGACGTCGCCCTCGGCGGACTCGGCGGCCGGCGCGAAGCCCATCGCGCGCAGGCCCTCCAGCAGGGCCGCCGGGTCGGCCTGCGCGGCCAGCACGGTCGGGGCCAGCCGGCGCAGGCGCAGGCCGGCGGCGCGCTTGTCGGCGAGGATCTCGTTCAGCATCGCGTCGTCGTCGCAGCGGACGTACGCGGAGGCCGCGCCCACGCGCAGATGGCCGTGCCTGCGGGCCACGTCGTCGATCAGGTACGACAGCGGCTGCGGGACCGGCGTACGGGAGTGCGCGGCGAGGAAGGCGTGCAGGTCGGACGCGGACTGGCCGGCGTCCAGGGCACGCCGTACCGAACCGGGCGTGAAGCGGTACACCGTCGCGCCGCCCTTGGACTCCACGTCCGCGAGCACGCCCAGCACGGCGGCCAACGGGCGCTTGAGCGGGCCGGGGGCGACCGCCGTCAGGTCGGCCTGGAGCAGGACGTGGTCGAGGGGTTCGGGCAGGAGGGGGGCGAGCAGCCGGGCGGCGGTGGCGGCGGCCTGCTCGGGGGGTGACAGGGGTTGCGGGTGGGGCGGCATGCGGTGCGGCACGTGGTGGACGGGGAGTTTGTCGCCGGGGCCGTCCTTCGGGGTCTCGTCCGCGGTGCGCGCGGCGGGGGCCCCGAGCAGCGCCCGCCCGTGGGACGAGAGCGCGCCGCGGCCCGTGACGCCCAGCAGCTCGGCCTCGTCCAGCGTCCACCGGGCGAGCCGGGAGCGCAGGTCCTCCTCGCGGCGCTGCGGGCGTTCCCAGTGCAGGCGGGCCTGCACGGACTCGGCGGCCGGGGCCGCGCCCTCCGGCAGCCCGGCCAGCAGCGTCAGTACCCGGTGCCGTACCTCGGGTGCGGCGGAGCGGTCGAGGCCGGGGCCGAGCGCCGACAGCGTGCGGTCCTTGGCGTCCCGGCCGCCGACCAGTCCGGCCGTCCGCGTCGCGGTCAGCCAGGCCTCCGCCAGCCGCGCCCAGCGCCGGTCCGGGGGCTGCTCCAGCCACTCGTCGTAGGCGGGGGTGGCCGCGTACCGCTCGTCGGCCTCGCCGTCGGAGGCGATCAGGCCGGCCGCGTAGGCGAGCTCGACCCAGAACGCGGCCACCGGCTCGGCGACGTCCAGGGCGACGGCGGTGCGCTTGAGGTCGCGGACGCTCAGCCCGCCCGCCCGCAGCACCGCGGGGCCGCCCTCGTCCCAGTCCTTCAGCAGCTCCTCGACGGTCGCCAGCGCGGTGAAGGCCTGCCCGGCCGCCGTCGCGTCCACAGCCTGTGGACGGTGGGTCGCCGCGACCTCCACGGCGGGCGGCAACGGCTCGGTCGTCCGGTGCGCGCGGCCGGCCCGCAGATGCAGGGCCACCTCACGGGGCAGTACGACCGTGCCGGGCGTCGTCGGCAGCAGCAGACCGCGGTCCAGCAGCCAGCGCAGCCGGGGTGCCGGATCGGCGGTGACCTGCCCGTACGGCGGCCCCCAGACCAGCCGCGACAGCGCCTCCAGGGACTCCTCGGGGGCGTCGGCGAGCAGTGCCGTCATGCGCCGCCGGTCGGTGAAGAGGCCGGTGAGCGAGGCCACGGCGGACACGGCGTCGTGCGTCGAGGGCAGCCCGGCCGCGGCGACGATCTCCTGCACCCGCCCCGGCGACATGCCCGCCGTCGCCTCCTGCACCGTCGGCCCGAGCCCCGTCGGGGACGGGTGCTGCGGCGAGGGCGCCAGCAGTTCGCGGGCGGTGCGGACGAGGCGCAGGCGGTCGTCGGCACCCCAGACGAGGGCCTGCGCGCGGAGGGTGCCCAGGGCGTGCGGGAGCGCTCCGGTGACGGTGGCGTCGCCCTCGTCGCCCGCCATCAGGCCGAGCAGCTCCTCGTACGTCGCCGGGTCCGGCGCCACGGCCAGCGCCTCCGCCGTCTGCACGGCGAACCGGTCCAGCCGCTCCAGCGCCCGCACGACCGACGCGCGCGTGCCGGCGCGCGTCGCGAGCTGCGTCAGGTCCGTCGGGACGGGGGTGATGAGGTCGGGGCGGCTGCGCAGCAGCACGGCCAGGGAGGCGTCGTCCCGCGCGCGGAGCGCTTCCGCGAGGGAACGGGGCGGGGGTGCCGGGTCGCTCATCCGACCCACGGTAGCGGGTTGTCTCCGACGGGTCGGCCGTGGTGCGGTGCGGCCGGGCGGGGGTGCGTGCGCGTCCCTGGGGGCTGCGCCCCCAGACCCCCGCTTCGGCCTGAACGGCCTCGTCCTCAAACGCCGGACGGGCTGAGTAATGCGGCCCTGCACCGAACAAGCCACCCGCGTCGACGCGATACCGTCATCCGGCGGGATTTCAACGCACCGACCCCCGGAGGGACTTCGTGGGTATTGAGAGCGATCAGGTCGTCTACGAGTATCTCAGCCGCGTCGGTGACGTGGCGCAGCAGCGGCAGTTGCCGTCGGCCACGCGGATGCGGCTGGTGTCGGAGCTGCGCAATGAGATCGACCGGCGTCGCGCGAAGGTGGCCGTCGACAGTCCCGCCGCCGTCCGCCGGATCATCGACCGCCTGGGCAGCCCCGACGACGTCGTCACGGCGGCCGGGGGGAGCGGCGGCGCTGCGCCCGTGACACCGGCCGCCTCCGTACCCGTACAGCCTGCCGCGCAGGGGGAGCGCAAGGGGCTGCGGCGGATCGTGCCGAGGCCGCGGCCGGCCGAGGACACCGCGTCGCCCGCCGACGCGCCGTCGCCGCCGCATCTCGCCAAGGCGGACGAGCTGGGCGACAGCGCGGCGCAGCCGGACTGGTGGCGGGTGGACGGCAGCCCGTTCGGGGGCGGGGGCGGGGGCGGGATCCGGGACGAGGTGCCGGGGTTCGTCGGCGGCGTGGAGATCCCGGAGCTGCTCAAGCCTCCGCCGCCGAAGGAGCAGCGGGAGGAGCCGAAGCCGGAGACGCCGAAGGCGCCGGAGCCCTCGGCCGTCGTCGAGGAGGAGGCCGAGCCCGTCAGGCGCCGCAGGCTGCTCCCGCGGTCGGCCGCCGGCCTGAAGGGGTGGAACAACCCGCTCCTGCTGCTGGCCGCCGCCCTCCTCCTCGCCGGCGCGGTCCTCGGCAACCTGCTGGTCCTGATCCTCGGCTGGCTCATCGCCTACGGCTCCCGGCGGCTGACCGACGCCGAGAAGAAGGGCGCGGTCCTGGTCCTCCCCGGCCTCGCCGTCACCGCGGGCGTCGTGTGGCTGTGGGGGCGCACCGACGGCCGCTGGGGCACGCCGATCCCCGAGGACGGGATGGGCGACGCGGTCGCCGGAACCTGGCCGTGGGTGGTGCGGGGCGCGGCGGTGGCGTCGGCGCTGTACCTGGTGTGGAGATCGCAGCGGCAGCGGTGAGGGCGTGCCCGGCTTGCCCGGTCGGAGATCCCCAGCCGCAGCCGTGGCCGGGCGCCTGGGCACAATGGCCCATATGGCCACCACGACCCGCTCCGCGTCCGTACGCCCGCTGACCGTCGGTTTCGATCTCGACATGACCCTGATCGACTCGCGCCCCGGCATCCACGCCGCCTTCACGGCGCTCACCGAGCGCACGGGGACCTATGTCGACGCGGACCTGGCGGTCTCGCGGCTGGGGCCGCCGCTGGCGCAGGAGCTGGCGCACTGGTTCCCGGCGGAGCGGGTGGCGGAGATCGCCGACCTGTACCGGTCGATGTACCCGGAGTACGCCATCGCCCCCTCGCTCGCGATGGCCGGGGCGGCCGAGGCGATCGCGGCCGTGCGCGCGGCGGGCGGACGGGCCGTCGTCGTGACGGCCAAGTACGAGCCCAATGCCAAGCTGCACCTGGAGCACCTCGGCATCGAGCCCGACGCGGTCGTCGGCGACCTGTGGGCCGAGCAGAAGGCCGAGGCGCTGCGCGAGTACGGCGCGGGCGTCTACGTCGGCGACCACGTCGGTGACGTGCGCGGGGCCCGGACGGCGCAGGCCCTGTCGGTGGCCGTGGCGACCGGCCCCTGCGCGGCCGAGGAGCTGAGCGCGGCGGGCGCGGACGTGGTCCTGCCCGACCTCACGCACTTCCCGGCCTGGCTGGCGGGCTACAGCGCCTGACGTCCGGCCCGCGCCTGCCGCCTTCCGGCCGCGATCGACTGGAGCACGCCCGCGCCCGCGATCAGGAAACCGACTCCCATGAGCATGCTCAGCACGAACATGTACGTCGGAAAAGGCGTCGTTCCGAGCAGCAGCGGGGCCACGGTGACGAGAGTGGCCACGGTACCGACGAGGAAGACGATCGCTCCGGCTCGGATCAGTCGGTCACCGGGCGAGGCGGAATTCGTTTGGGTTTTGTCACGCACCGGACCAGGGTAGTTCCCTGCCCGAAGGAACAACCGGGGGACGTCTTGTCACCCGCCCGAAGACCATTAGCCTTGGTACCGGCGGGTCATGGTCGACCCGCCCGAGTGCTATCAAGAGCCGTTTTCAGAAGCAGTTTTCCGACGAGTACGAGGACGAGGACAGACGTGCCTACCGGCAAGGTCAAGTGGTTCAACAGTGAGAAGGGCTTCGGCTTTCTCTCCCGCGACGACGGCGGTGACGTCTTCGTGCATTCCTCGGTCCTCCCCGCCGGAGTCGAGACCCTGAAGCCGGGGCAGCGGGTGGAGTTCGGGGTCGTCGCCGGTCAACGCGGTGACCAGGCCCTTTCCGTCACGATTCTCGACCCGACCCCCTCGGTCGCGGCGGCGCAGCGCAAGAAGCCGGACGAACTGGCCTCCATCGTGCAGGACCTGACGACTCTGCTGGAGAACATCACACCGATGCTGGAGAAGGGCCGTTACCCCGACAAGGCCTCCGGCAAGAAGATCGCCGGTCTGCTGCGCGCGGTGGCCGACCAGCTCGACGTATAGGCACCCCCGTCCAGGCAGGGACCTCTCAGGGGAACTTCAGCGCATCCGGGCCGAGGGGCGGCAGCAGCCCCTCGGCCGCCGCGCGCGTGAGCAGGCCGCGGACGGCGGCGTAGCCGTCCTCGCCCAGTTCCGCCGTGAACTCGTTGACGTACAGCCCGATGTGCTGGTCGGCGACGGCCGGGTCCATCTCCTGGGCGTGCTGCATGACGTACGGGCGGGAGGCCTCGGGGTCGTCCCAGGCGGCGCGCACGGACGTACGGATGGCGTCGGCGAGGCCGGTCAGCGTCTGCGCCCCCAGGGACCGCTTCGCGATGATCGCGCCGAGCGGGATGGGCAGCCCGGTGGTGTCCTCCCAGTGCTCGCCCATGTCCGCGAGCTTGTGCAGGCCGTAGGTGCGGTACGTGAAGCGGGCCTCGTGGATGACGAGTCCGGCGTCGACCTTCCCGTCCCGTACGGCGGGCATGATCTCGTGGAAGGGCATGACCACGATCTCGCCGACCCCGGCGGGCAGCGTGTCCGCCGCCCAGAGCCGGAACAGCAGGTAGGCCGTCGACTTCTCGCTCGGCACGGCGACCGTACGGCCGGTCAGGTCCGCGCCCGCCTCCCGGGTCAGCACCAGCGGCCCGCAGCCCCGCCCCAGCGCGCCCCCGCAGGGCAGCAGCGCGTACTCGTCGAGGACGTACGGCAGGACGGCGTACGACACCTTCAGCACGTCGAACTCGCCGCGCTCGGCCATGCCGTTGGTGATGTCGATGTCCGCGAAGGTCACGTCCAGCGCGGGCGCGCCGGGGACGCGGCCGTGGGCGAGGGCGTCGAAGACGAACGTGTCGTTCGGGCAGGGGGAGTACGCGATCTGCAGGCTCATGCCGTGTTCCAACTCTCCAGGACGGGTGCGAGCTTCCCGAAGCCCTCGGTGAGCGCCTCCAGCGCGTCGCCGATGCGCCAGGCGGCGCGGTCGCGGGGGCCGACGGGGTTGGAGATCGCGCGGATCTCCAGCACCGGCACTCCGTGCATGGCGGCGGCCTCGGCGACCCCGAAGCCCTCCATGCCCTCGGCGAGGGCGGTGGGGTGGCGCTCGCGCAGTTCGTCCCGGCGCTCGGCCGTCCCCGTCACGGTGGAGACGGTGAGGACGGTGCCGGGGCGGGCGCCGGTGGCGGCCGCGATCTCCCGTACGAGTGCCTCGGGCGGGCGGTGGGTGACCGTCCCGAAACCGAGTTCGGTGACCGGCAGGAACCCGTCGGGCGTTTCGGCGCCCAGGTCGGCGGCGGTGATCTCGTCGGCGACGACGAGGGAGCCGACTGGGGCGTACGGCTGGAAGCCGCCGGCGATACCGGCGGAGACGACGAGGTCGTAGGGGGCCGTGGCGAGGGCCGTGGCGGTACCGGCGGCGGCGCGGGCGGGGCCTGCTCCGACGGCCAGTACCTCACCGGTGAACGCCCGCGCCACCGCGTCCCGTTCGGCGGGGACGGCGGTGGCTACGAGGATGCGTGCGCCGGACGTGGTCAGTCGTCCTTCTTCAGCTTGAAGGACCACAGGCCGGTCGGCTCCTTCTCGCCGCCCTTGATCGACACCAGGGTGGAGTTGCCCTGGGCGCCGTACTGGGCGTTGAAGAACACGCTGCCCGGGATGGTGCGGTACGTCTTCTTGCTGGAGTCGGTCAGCGGCTGGCCGTTCATCAGGATCGTCCAGCCCTCGTCGGCGATCTCCGGGTCGACACCGAAGCGGACGGTCTCTTCCGGGTCGACGGTGATGGACTTGATGTCCTTTTCCTTCAGGCACTTCGCCAGGTCCGCCGCCTTGAGGGTCTCGCCCTCACCACCACAGGTGGCCTCCTCGCTGACCGAGGACGACCCGACGGTGATCGTGGACATCGGCGTCGGCTTGTCGCAGGCCGACAGGACGAGCAGTCCGGCGGATACGGCGCCGGCGGCGGCGACGGCGCGGCGGCGTCGCACAGCGGATTGCATGGTCATGGGCGAAGGCTATCGGGCCCGTCCAGCGCTCTCTCTACGTGGGGTACGGCGTGCCGTGCGGGGAGGGCCCCTCCGGTCCTATGTCACGCGCGTGTGGGCAGGGCCCCCGTGCCGGGCCGATGCGATCAGACCGCGGACCGTGCCCAGCCAGCCGACGGCCACGATCGTGGCGCCGATCGACAGGCCGAGGGCGCCGTTCAGCGGCAGGACGATGCCGACCGCGCCGCCGAACACCCAGGACACCTGGAGCAGTGTCTCGGAGCGGGCGAAGGCGGAGGTGCGCACCAGTTCCGGCACGTCCCGCTGGATCAGCGCATCCAGCGACAGCTTGGCCAGCGCCTGCGCGAACCCGGCGACGGCCGCGAGGCAGGCCACCACGGCCGCGCTGAAGAAGATCGCGGCGGTGATCGCCGCGCCCAGCACGCAGGCCACCACGGTCACGATGATGACCTCCGGCGCCCGTGACCGCAGCCACGCCCCCACCGCCGTACCGCAGGCGTTGCCCACCCCCGCCGAGACGGCCACGATGCCGAGCGACACCGCGGCGCTCTGGCCGGACATGGGGTGCTCGCGCAGCAGGAACGCCAGGAAGAAGATCAGGAAGCCGGACAGGCAGCGCAGGGAGGCGTTGGCCCCCAGGGCGTGGGTGACGGCGGGGCCGACCGTTCTCAGGCCCGGCCGCTTGACGGGCTTCAGGTGCGGCCCGTGCAGGTGCTCCTCGTCCGCCGCCAGCAGCGCGGTGTCCTCGCCCTTGGCCGAGTCGACCTTCGGCGGCAGCGTGAACGACAGGAACGTCCCCACGACGAAGATCACGAAAGCGCCGTAGAGCGGCCAGCGCGGGCCCAGCGTCTGGAGCCCGGCGCCGACCGGGGCGGCCACCCCGGTGGCCAGCAGCCCCCCGAGGGTCACTCTGGAATTGGCCTTCACCAGCGAGAACCGTGGTGGCAGCAGTCGTGGCACGACCGCGCTCCTGACCACCCCGTAGGCCTTGGAGGCGACGAGGACGCCGAGCGCGGCCGGGTACAGCTCGATGCTGCCGGTGCTGACGGCCCCGGCCAGGATCAGCGCGAGGAAGGCCCGGGCCAGCATGGCGCCCGCCATCGCGGCCCGGCGGCCGTGCGGGAGGCGGTCGAGGAGGGGGCCGATCACCGGGGCGAGGAGCGTGAAGGGCGCCATGGTGATGCCGAGGTAGAGCGCGACCCGGCCGCGGGCCTCGTCGGTGGGCACCGAGAAGAACACCGTGGAGGCGAGCGCGACGGTGATCATGACGTCGCCCGCACCGTTCACGCCATGCAGCTCGATCAGCTTGCCGAGGCCGGACTCGCCCGCCCCGTGCGCGTGGGTCGCCTTTCGGATGCCGCGCGCGGGGCCCGTGAGGGGGAAGTGCAGGGCACGCCCGACGGAGCGGACGGCGCCGCGCATCCGGCCCGTACCGCCGTTCTCACTGCCCCTGTCCCCGCCGACACCGGTGGCTCCCTGGGGCGTCCTCGCGGCTGCCACGACGCCATAGTGCCCCGAGATGGCCGTACGTAGTGCGGTTCCCGCACGTATGGCTGTGCCTTTGTCAGTGGTTTGCGACCGTCGGTGTAGGCCAAGCGCACGCAAGCAGGTAGCGTGCGTATCTCGGCCATCCCGCAGAATGGATGTGTCAGGTGCGCCCGAGTGCGAGGGGGCGCGGACGTCGACGCGGTCCACAGGTCCGCTCCGTCTGCCCGCCCCTTAAGCCTTCAGGCGGCCGCACCCGAGAGACGGCGTAGGAGAGAAGCGATACCTGTGAGCGCAGCGACAACGCGAAGCCGCACCCCCGACCGCCTGTGCGCCGAGGCGGTCGACCTCGCCCGCACCGCAGCCGAGGAGGCTGCCGCGCCCGGAGTGGTCGGCGAGCATGTGGGCCTTGTGTCCGAGGGCGACCGCGTTGTCACGCACTTCTTCGAGTGCAAGGAACTCGGGTACCGCGGCTGGCGCTGGGCGGTCACGGTGGCCCGGGCGTCCCGCGCGAAGGTCGTGACGCTGGACGAGGTGGTCCTGCTGCCGGGCCCGGACGCGCTCCTGGCCCCCGAGTGGGTGCCGTGGAGCGAGCGGCTGCGCCCCGGCGACATGGGCCCGGGCGACCTGCTCCCCACCGACGCCGAGGACCTGCGCCTGGAGCCCGGCTACACCGGCGAGGACGAGCCCGCGCCGAACTCCGTCGTCTCCCACGAGATGGCCGAGCTGGTGGAGGCCGAGGACGCCGAGGTCACACCGGGCACCCCCGCCAGCCTCCCGGAGGTTCCCACCCGGGGCTCGATCGCCGCGGTCGCCGAGGAACTGGGCATGCGCCGCGCCCGCGTCCTGTCCCGCTACGGCCTCCATGTCGCCGCGGACCGCTGGGAGGAGTCGTACGGCGCCAAGACCCCGATGGCACAGGCCGCCCCCGCCTCCTGCGTCAGCTGCGGCTTCCTGATGCCCATCGGCGGCTCCCTGGGCCAGGCCTTCGGCGTCTGCGCCAACGAGTTCGCCCCCGCCGACGGCCGTGTCGTCTCCCTGACCTACGGCTGCGGCGGCCACTCGGAGGCTGCGGTCATGCCCAAGCCCCCGCAGCCGGCCCCGCCGGTCATCGACGAGACCCGCGTCGACCCCTTCCCCCTGCGCCCGGCCGCCGACTCCGGCTCCGTACCGGACGTCTCCGACGAGGACGCGGCGGACCTCGGGCACTCGTAGCGGTGCGGGACCCGGAGATCCTGGCCCACTTCGACGGGCGGGGCCGTGCCGAGTTCGTGCTGGGCGGCTTCGAGGGGCGGCACACCGCCAGGATCACCGCGATCGGCCATGAGCTGGGCTACGCGCTCAAGTCGACCGAGATCCGCGGCAGAAGCGTCGCGCGCCTGGTCTACGTGCGCGACGACTCCCCGCTCGCCCGCCGCCGCGCCGGGCAGACCCTGGACCGGCTGCGGACGGGCGGGGCGCTGCTGCCGCCCGGCGGCGTCGAAATGGCGACGAGACGGCAGCAACTCGACGCCCACGAGGAGTGGGGGAACGGCGGGATCAGGAGCCTCGTCGTGCTCTTCACGCTGCTCGGTCTGGGCAGCCTGCTCGTCGCGTGGGCGCTGCGCGACGACCCCGGTGCGGCCGCCGGTGTCGTGCTGGGCCTCGGTGTTCCGTGCGCCGTGGCTGCCTTCGTGATCCCTCGACGGATGAGGCGCTGGTACGAGCGGAACCGGCAGCTCGTGCGGCGCTACGACCAGGAGCGGGGCGGGCGGGTGGGGCCGCCGCCTCCGCCGCCTTCCCTCGGCTGAACGTTCCCGCGGGGTGCCGCGTCACAGGCGTAGTCGTCTGTGGAGGGGTGTCGTGGGTCGCAGGCTGGGGTTCGTTGTCGTGGGGGCCGTGCTGGCCGCCGGGTGCGGTGGCGGGGGCGGGGAGCCGGAGGTGTCCGCGCCGGTGTGGAAGGAGCCCGGCTCCTACGCGTACACGCTCACCTCCGCGACCCAGGTGCTGTGGGGCACCTTCCGGGTGACCGTGCGGGACGGCGAGGTCGTCGAGGCCGTCGGGCTGGACGACGACAGCCGGCGGGTGCTGAGGGACCTGCCCGAGCGGCCGGACCGCGTCCCGACCATCGGCGGGCTGGTGGAGCTGCTGGAGCAGGCGCGCCAGGAGCGGGCCGACACCGCGGAGGCGGAGTACGCGGCGGACGGGCGCCCCACGCGGATCACCCTGGACTGGGACGAGAACGCCATCGACGACGAGGCCGAGTACGTCATCGGCGGCTACCGGCCCGCGGCCCGCTGAGGCGGCCGCGGTCCCGCGCGCTCATGTTCGGCACCAGGGGGTACCTTCGTCCTCACGTCGACGAGGAGAATGAACGTGAGCAAGTTCGTGCGGCCCGCAGCCGAGGGGGCTGATCCGTTCGGGACCGCCCGGCTGCGGCGTGGGGTGCTGGACGCGTGGGCCACCAGCCCCGCCCGGTTCCGGGAGGACGCCAACGCCGAGGAGGACCTCGTTCTCGGCGGCTACCGGGACCGCCTGGTCGTCGAGCTGGCGCAGAACGCCGCCGACGCCGCCGCCCGCGCGGGCGTGCCCGGCCGGCTCCGGCTCACGCTGCGCGACGGCGTCCTCGTCGCCGCCAACACCGGCGCCCCGCTGGACGCGGCCGGGGTCGAGTCCCTCGCCACGCTGAGGGCGTCGGCGAAGCGGGACACGCCGTCCGTCGGGCGGTTCGGCGTCGGGTTCGCGGCCGTGCTGTCCGTCACCGACGAGCCCGCGGTCGTGGGGCGGCACGGCGGTGTCCGGTGGTCCCTCGCCGAGGCCCGGGACCTCGCCGCCGACACCGCCCGGCACAGCCCCGGGCTCGGGGACGAGATCCGGCGCCGGGACGGCCATGTGCCCCTGCTGCGGCTCCCGTTCGCCGCCGAGGGCACCGCCCCCGCCCCCTACGACACGGCCGTCATCCTGCCCCTGCGGGACACGCCCGCCGCCGACCTCGCCGAGCGGCTGCTGAACGCCGTCGACGACGCCCTGCTCCTCGCCCTGCCGGGGCTGGAGGAGGTCGTGGTCGAGACGGACACCGTGCGCACGATCACCCGGCGCACCGACGGCGCCTTCACCGTCGTGGAGGACTCCCGGGACGGCGCCACCCGCTGGCGTACCGCGTCCGCGCACGGGCCGCTGACGCCCGAACTGCTCGCCGACCGGCCCGTGGAGGAGCGGCTGCGCCCCCACTGGTCGCTCACCTGGGCCGTACCGGTGGACGACACGCAGGCCCCGGCCCGGCCCCGTACCAGCCCCGTCGTGCACGCGCCCACGCCCAGCGACGAGCCCCTCGGCGTGCCCGCCCTGCTCATCGGGTCGTTCCCGCTGGACACCACCCGCCGGCACGCCGCCCCGGGCCCGCTGACCGACTTCCTCGTCCAGCGGGCGGCGGACGCCTACGCCGAACTCCTCGCCGACTGGCGGCCGGTGACCGCGGGCGTCATCGATCTCGTGCCCGGCCCGCTGGGCAAGGGCGAGCTGGACGGTGCGCTGCGGGCGGCGATCCTGGAGCGGCTGCCGCGCACCGCGTTCCTGCCGCCCGCCCTCGAGGCCGGCGACGACGACGAACTGCCCGAGGCGCTGCGGCCGCGGGACGCCGAGGTGGTGGAGGGCGCCGGGAGCGACACCGTGCGGGTGCTCGCCGAGGTGCTGCCCACCCTCCTCCCGGCCGGCCTCGAACGGCGCGTGGAGCTGCGGACGTTGGGCGTGGCGCGGGTGCCGCTGACCGACGCGGTCGACCGGCTCGCGGGCCTGGAGAAGGACCCGGGCTGGTGGCGGCGGCTCTACGACAGCCTCGCCGGCGTCGACCCCGACCGGCTCTCCGGGCTGCCCGTGCCGCTGGCCGACGGGCGGACCACCATCGGGCCCCGGCAGGTGCTGCTGCCCGCCCCCGACGCCTCCCGGGTCGACCCGGAGGTGCTCACCCGGCTCGGCCTGAAGGTTGCCCACCCGGATGCCGCGCACCCGCTGCTGGAGAAGCTGGGCGCGCTGCCCGGCACCCCGCGGGCCGTGCTCACCACCCCGCAGGTGCGGGCGGCTGTCGCCGCCTCCCTGGACGACGACGGCGGCCTCGACTGGGAGGCGGACACCCCCGACGCCGAGGAACTCGCCGACACCGTCCTCGCGCTCGTCCGGGACGCGGACCTGGAGCCGGGGGACGAGCCCTGGCTCGGCGCCCTCGCCCTGCCCGACGAGGAGGGGGAACTCGCGCCCGCCGGTGAACTCGTCCTGCCCGGCAGCCCGTTCGCGTCCGTCATCCGTGAGGGCGAACTCGCCGCGGTCGACGCCGAGCTGGCCGAGAAGTGGGGCGAACAGCCGCTGGCGGCCTGCGGGGTGCTGGCCGGCTTCGCGCTCGTGCGGGCCACCGACGTCGTCCTCGACCCCGACGAACTGGAGCCCCGCGAAGGGGACTTCGCCGAACCGGACGACGCCGGGCTGCTGGACGCGGTGGACGTGTGGTGCGAGGACATCCTCGACCGCTTCCCGGACACCCCGGTGCCGCCGGTCGCCACCGAGCTGGTCGCCGTACGCGACCTGGACCTCGTCGACGACGACAAGTGGCCGCAGGCCCTCGCCCTGCTCGCCCAGCCGCCGCTGCGGGACGCGCTCACCCAGCAGGTGCGGATCCTGCTGCCCGACGGCACCCACGAGGTCGTACGGCCCTACACGGCCTGGTGGCTGCGCGGGCACCCGGTGCTCGACGGGCGGCGCCCGGCCGGTCTGCTGGCCGCCGGCGGCGACCCGCTCCTGCGGGGCCTGTACGACGAGGCCGACGCGACCGGGTTCGACGACGAGCAGGTACTCCGGGCGCTCGGCGTGCGCACCTCCGTTGCCGCCCTGCTCGACGAGCCAGGCGGCGCCGCCGAACTGCTTGACCGGCTCGCCGACCCCGAGCGGGCGGTGACCGGCGCCCAACTGCACGCCCTGTACGGCGCGCTGGCCGAGCTGGACCCCGAGCAGGTGACCCTGCCGGACGAGCTGCGGGCCGTCGTCGACGGGCGGGTGGAGGTGGTGGACGCGGCCGAGGCCGTGGTCGTCGACTCGCCCGACCTGCTGCCCTTCACCGAGGGCGTCCCCCTGCTGCCGGTCCGCCCGGCGCGCGCCGCCGAACTCGCCGAACTGTTCCAGGTGCGGCGGCTGAGCGAGTCGGTGACGGGCCGGGTCGACTCCGAGGGCACCGAGCACGACGTACCGGAGTCGGTGCGGGCGCTGCTGGGCCCGCGGACCCCGTCCTCGTACCTCGAACACGAGGAACTCTTCGTCGACGGCGTGGAGATCGACTGGCGCCTCACCGACGACGGCGTCCTGCACGCCGCCACCCTGGAAGGGGTCGCGGCCGGTCTCGCCTGGGCGGCGGGACAGTGGCCGCGGCGCTTCGAGGTGGCCGCGCTGCTGGAGGACCCGTCGCGAACGCGGGAGTTGGCGCGGGACCGGTGGTTCGACTGAGACTGGCATTGGCACTGGCACTGGCACTGGGACTGGGACTGGGAACGAGACGGGGCTCACACGGAGGGGCGCAACCTCCCGCGCCCGAATCCCCTCTTCCGTACAACCATTCGCACGCGTCGCGAATCTGATCATGCGAGCCAACAGGCTCCACGATCACTTGGACCCCGGCCGACGACGAGCCGTAGGGAACGACCATCGCCGGGGTCCCTCTCCACACTGGAGAACGCATGCGTATACGCGCCACCGTGGCCGCCGTCTCCGGCGCCCTCGTCCTGTCCGCCGTCGCCGCGCCGCTCGCGCAGGCCGACGGCTCTTCGCACAGCCCCGATGACGTCAGGCAGTCCGTGCAGGCCGCGAAGCAGGCCGCCGACGCCCGCAGCACCTTCGCCGCCGCCGACACCGGCACCCCGTACGAGCTCCCCTTCGCCTTCTCCAACGTGAAGGTCAACAACGGCAAGCCGATCGTCGTCGGTCTGCAGGACCGCAAGACCGTGCCGGTCACCTACACCGTCACGCACGACGGGACCGTCGACCTGAGCGACCCGGAGCTCTTCTTCGACGTCGACATCTGGCGCGGCGGCAGCTACGGCGACCCGGTCAACAACCTGTGGGGCGAGGAGGGGCCCGACTGCTGGGCGACCTCGGGCACCACGTTCGACTGCAAGGGGCAGATCGACATCTTCCCCAAGGACGAGCTGTCGAACGCCGACGCCACCACGTGGAAGATCGGCGGCTGGGCCATCGACTACAACGGCGAGGACACCAACTCCCCGGACGTCAACTGGGACAACGTCGGCTTCGCCGTGCAGGACAGCCTGGGCACCACCAAGCTCAAGCGCCGGTCCGCGGTGACGGTGAACGCCTCCCCGGAGCCGGTGAAGAAGGGCAAGACCCTCACCGTCACCGGCAAGCTGAAGCGCGCCAACTGGGACACCAACACCTACACCGGCCTGCCCAGCGGCCAGTCGGTGACGCTCCAGTTCCGCAAGAAGGGCAGCACGACGTACACCAACGTCAAGGGCGTCAAGACCGCCTCGGGCGGCTACCTGAAGACCACGGTCACGGCCTCCACCGACGGCTACTGGCGCTTCAAGTACGCGGGCATCTCCAACACCGCGTCGTCCACGGCCGCGGGTGACTACGTCGACGTGCAGTAAGCGGCGACACCTCCTCGACGCCCGGTCCCGGAAGCCGTCCGGGGGCGGGCGTCGGTGTATTCGGGGCGGGCAGGCAACCCAAACCTTCCCGGGCCCCTCTGATCATGTGGAGCATCCAGGCTCCATTCACGACCATTTTGGGGAACGCATGCGTATACGTGCCACCGTGGCCGCCGTCTCCGGCGCCCTGGTCCTGTCCGCCTTCGCCGTGCCGGCCGCGCAGGCCGACGACTCCGGCTCCGCCTACCGCGCCGACGTGGCGAAGGCCCGTATCGCCCAGGGCACCCGCGCCGACGCCCCGTACGACCTGGACGTGACCTTCTCCGACTTCAAGGTCGCCAAGGCGATCAAGGTCGGTACGACGGGGCACGTCGCGCGGACGGTCACGTACACGATGACCCACGGCGCCGACGTCAAGATCAAGGCCAGGGACTTCGTCACCGGCCCGTACCTCTACAAGGGCGCCTACACCGGCCCCGACGGCATGCTGTTCGGCGACAAGCCGGCCACCTGCACCTCCACCTCGCCCACCACCGCCACCTGCACCGGCAAGATCGACATCTACCCGGGCGACCGCGAGCTGGTGAACTCCGACGCCGGCACCTGGAAGGGCGCCGCCCTGGCCCTCGCGCAGAACGGCCAGGACCCGGACGGCGTGGACTACGACATCACCAAGGTCGGTTACGCCGACCAGGGCGGCCTCGGCTCGACGGTGCTCCAGCGCAACTCCAAGCTGACGGTGGACGCCTCCCCGGAGCCGGTGAAGAAGGGCAAGACCCTCACCGTCACCGGCAAGCTGAGCCGCGCCAACTGGGAGACCCGCAAGTACGCGGGCTACGCCGGCCAGCCGGTGACCCTCCAGTTCCGCAAGAAGGGCTCCTCGGCGTACACCAACGTCAAGGGCATCAAGTCCAACGCCAAGGGCGAGCTGAAGACCACGGTGAAGGCCTCCCAGGACGGCTACTACCGCTTCGTCTTCAAGGGCACGAAGACCACCCCGGCGGTCACCGCCGCCGGTGACTTCGTCGACGTGCAGTAGTTCCGGCACGGTTCCCCGCGCCCTGAAGGGGGCGCGGGGAACCGCACCCCGCCGCGGCCCGCCCAGCGGAGCGCCTACGCGGGGAACCGGCGGTCGACCCACTTCCACACCAGCTCCAGGGTGGCCGCCGCCCCCGCCGCGATGCCCACGGCGACCCACGGCATCGTGACCCCGACCAGCCGCAGCGCGAAGAACTCCTGCAGCCACGGCACGACCAGCACCAGCAGGAAGCCCGCGCCCATCGAGGCCACCAGCAGCACCCGCCACCAGGTGTAGGGGCGGGCGATGATCGCCAGCACCCACATCGAGATCAGGAACAGCGTCAGCGTCGCCACGCTGGTCTCCGCGTCCAGGGAGCCCTCGCCCGTGTAGTGGTGCCGGGCGATCAGATACGTCGCGAAGGTCGCCAGCGCGGCCACCACCCCGCCCGGGATCGCGTACCGCATCACCCGCCGTACGAAGTGGGGTTTGGCCCGCTCCTTGTTGGGCGCGAGGGCGAGGAAGAAGGCCGGGACGCCGATCGTCAGCGTCGACAGCAGGGTCAGGTGGCGCGGCAGGAACGGGTACTCCACCTGCCAGCACACCACCATCACCGCCAGCAGCACCGAGTACACGGTCTTCACCAGGAACAGCGTGGCGACCCGGGTGATGTTCCCGATGACCCGCCGGCCCTCGGCGACCACCGAGGGCAGCGTCGCGAAGCTGTTGTTCAGCAGCACGATCTGCGCGACCGCCCGCGTCGCCTCCGAGCCGGAGCCCATCGAGACGCCGATGTCGGCGTCCTTCAGCGCCAGTACGTCGTTCACGCCGTCGCCGGTCATCGCGACCGTGTGGCCGTGCGCCTGGAGCGCGCCCACCATGTCCCGCTTCTGCTGCGGGGTGACCCGTCCGAACACCGTGCCCTCGTCGAGGGCCTCGGCCATGCCGTCCTTGTCGTGGGGCAGCAGCCGGGCGTCGACGGTGGTGCCCTCCAGGCCGAGCTTGGCGGCGACCGCGCCCACGGAGACCGCGTTGTCGCCGGAGATGACCTTGGCGCGGACGTTCTGCTCGGCGAAGTAGCGCAGGGTGTCGGCGGCGTCGGGCCGCAGCCGCTGCTCCAGCACCACCAGCGCGGCCGGTTTGGCGTCCTCGGCCACGCGGGGGTCGTCCAGCTCGCGACCGGTGCGGGCCAGCAGCAGGACGCGCAGGCCCTGTTCGTTGAGGGACTCGGTCTCGGCGAGGGCGGGGTCGCCGGGGGCCAGCAGCACGTCCGGCGCCCCGAGCAGCCAGGTGCTGGACTCGCCGTCGCCCTCGCTGAAGGAGGCGCCGCTGTACTTGCGGGCGGAGGAAAACGGCAGGGACTCGGTGCAGCGCCAGTCCTCGGCGTCGGGGTAGGCGTCGATGACGGCCTGGAGGGAGGCGTTGGGGCGCGGGTCGGACTCGCCGAGGGCGCCCAGCACCTTCCGTGCGTACTCCTCGTCGTTGCCGCCCAGTATCCGCAGCTCGGTGACGTCCATGCCGCCCTCGGTGAGGGTGCCGGTCTTGTCGAGGCAGACGGTGTCGACGCGGGCGAGGCCCTCGATGGCCGGGAGTTCCTGGACCAGGCACTGCTTGCGGCCCAGCCGGATGACGCCGATCGCGAAGGCGACGGAGGTGAGCAGCACCAGCCCCTCGGGGACCATGGGGACGATGCCGCCGACGGTCCGGGCGATGGAGTCGTCGAGGGCGTTCTCCTTGACGAAGAGCTGCGTGATGATCAGGCCGGTCGCGGCCGGGATCATCATCCACGTCACGTACTTGAGGATCGTGGAGATGCCGGAGCGCAGCTCGGAGTGGACCAGGGTGAACCGGGAGGCCTCCTCGGCGAGCTGGGCGGCGTAGGCCTCGCGGCCGACCTTGGTGGCCTGGAAGGCGCCGCCGCCCGCGACGACGAAGCTGCCGGACAGCACGCGGTCCCCGGGCCGTTTGACGACCGGGTCGGCCTCGCCGGTGAGCAGCGACTCGTCGATCTCCAGGCCGTCGGCCTCGACGCAGACGCCGTCGACGACGGCCTTGTCGCCGGGTCCGATCTCGATGAGGTCGTCGAGCACGATCTCGGAGGTGCTGACCTCGACGGCGGTCCCGTCCCGCCGCACGGTGGGCTTCGCCTCGCCGATGACGGCGAGGGAGTCCAGGGTCTTCTTCGCCCGCCACTCCTGGATGATGCCGATGCCGGTGTTGGCGAGGATCACATAGCCGAACAGGCTGTCCTGGACCGGCGCGACGAACAGCATGATCAGCCAGAGCACGCCGATGATCGCGTTGAACCGGGTGAACACGTTGGCGCGGACGATGTCGGCCACGGAGCGGCTGCTGCGCACCGGTACGTCGTTGACCTGCCCGCGTGCGACCCGCTCGGCCACCTCGGCGGAGCTGAGCCCGCCCGTGCCCACCGGGGCGGGCAGGGGGTGGCCGGGATCGACTTCGGTGCCCGCGTCGAGGTGCGTCATGCCTTCGACGGTACGTGCGGACGTGCGGGTTCACCCGCCGAGTGCGCGGAAGATCCGACCTGGGGAGGACGGGGAACGGGACGAAATGGTGCCGTGGTTGTACGAGGGGTCTACTGTTCCGCGGCCGCGGCCCGCTTGAGGGCGGCGTCGCGCTTGCGGACGTACCAGATGCCGATCAGGCCGAGCCCGGCGCCGGCCAGGCAGGTCCACAGCCACCACAGGTGCCCGTGGTCGTCGAACCAGCCGTAGAAGGGGAGCTGGACCAGGAAGAGGACGAACCAGATGATCGTGCCGCCGGTGACGGTGGCGACCACGGGGCCCTCCAGGGGCTCCGGCGCCTCGTGCTTGGGGGTTCCCGAAAAAAGACCGGCCATGGGGACAGCTTACGAGGCGGTCGGAAACGGCGGGGGAGCGCGGGGGAGCGCCGGGGGTCTACGCGCGGAGATAGCGATCGGACCCTCATATGTTCATACTGAAACCGTTTGTCTTTGACCACTTCTGTTCGTAGGAAACGCCAATGTCCACCTCGGCCCCCGCCAAGGTCCCCACCCCCGAGCAGCCCGGCGGCGCCCCCGCGCACGGCGCCCTCGACCGCTACTTCAAGATCTCGGAGCGGGGCAGCACGCTCGCGCGGGAGGTCCGTGGTGGCTTCGCCACCTTCTTCGCGATGGCCTACATCATCGTGCTGAACCCGATCATCCTGGGCAGCGCGAAGGACATGTACGGCCACCAGCTGGACGGCGGCCAGCTGGTCACGGCGACGGTGGTGACGGCCGCGTTCACCACCCTGCTCATGGGTGTCATCGGCAACGTGCCGATCGCGCTGGCCGCCGGTCTCGGCGTCAACTCCGTCGTCGCGCTCCAGCTCGCCCCGCGGATGTCCTGGCCGGACGCGATGGGCATGGTCGTCCTCGCGGGCTTCGTCGTGATGCTGCTGGTCGCCACGGGCCTGCGTGAGCGTGTGATGAACGCCGTGCCCTTCGGCCTGCGCAAGGCGATCTCGATCGGTATCGGCCTGTTCATCATGCTGATCGGTCTGGTCGACTCCGGCTTCGTCTCCCGCATCCCGGACGCCGCCCACACCACGGTCCCGCTCCAGCTCGGCGGCGACGGTCACCTCAACGGCTGGCCGGTCCTCGTCTTCGTCCTGGGCGCGCTGCTCACCCTGGCCCTGATCGTCCGCAGGGTGTCCGGCGCCATCCTGATCTCGATCGTCGCGATGACCGTCCTCGCGGTGGTCATCGACGCGGTCGCGAACGTCCCCGCCTGGGGCCTGACCACCCCGAAGTGGCCCGGCAGCCCCGTCGCCACCCCCGACTTCGGACTGCTCGGCGAGGTCAGCCTGTTCGGCGGCTTCGCGAAGGTCGGCGTACTGACCGGCGTGCTGTTCGTCTTCACCGTGCTGCTGTCGTGCTTCTTCGACGCGATGGGCACGATCATGGGCGTCAGCGACGAGGCCAAGCTGACCGACGCCCAGGGCCAGATGCCCGGCATCAACAAGGTCCTCTTCGTCGACGGTCTCGCGGTCGCCGCGGGCGGCGCCAGCTCCTCCTCGGCCACCACCGCGTTCGTGGAGTCCACGGCCGGCGTCGGCGAGGGCGCCCGGACCGGCTTCGCCAACCTCGTCACCGGCGGCCTGTTCACCGTGGCGCTCTTCCTGACCCCCGTCGCCACCATGGTCCCGTCCCAGGCGGCCACGCCGGCGCTGCTCGCGGTCGGCTTCCTGATCCTGGCCAACTCCGTCACGCAGATCGACTGGGCCGACCACACGATCGCGATCCCGGCCTTCGTGACGATGGTGATGATGCCGTTCACCTACTCGATCACCAACGGCATCGGCATGGGCTTCATCACGTTCGTGGTGCTGCGGCTGGCGGCCGGGCGGGGCAAGGAGGTCCCCGCCGCGATGTACGTCGTCGCCGCCGTCTTCGGCTTCTACTACCTGATGCCGGCGCTCGGACTCACGTAGACGCTGCTCGGCCTCACGTAGACGCTGCTCGGCCTCACGTGACGCCGTAGAACTTCTCCGTCTCCTCGACCGCGGTCTGGAACCGCTCGTCGAAGTCGTCCCGAATGAGCGTCCGGACCACGTAGTCCTGGACGCTCATTCCTCTTTTCGCCGCATGGTGCCGGAGCCGTTCGAGCAGCTCCCCGTCTATCCGCAGGCTGAGCACGCTGGTCCCCATGCACACGAGGGTCACCTCAGACGGCCGGAGCGCGCGTCACTTTCCGGATTTGGCTCACTCATATGGGTGACGCCAGGATTCGGTGGCCGGAGTCACGGGCACAGGTCGTGACACGAGTGGTCCTTAGTAAGGGTAATGAGTTAACCTAAAGAACATGTCGGACCTTAGCCATGGCGACGACGCTGCCGCCGTGAACTCCCTGCGATCCGCTGTCATGCGGTTGTCCCGTCGCCTCAAGCACCAGCGGGTCGACGAATCGCTGAGCCCCACCGAGATGTCGGTGCTCGGCACCCTGTCCCTCTGCGGCAAGGCCACCCCGGGCGAACTCGCCCGCAAGGAGCACGTCCAGCCGCCGTCGATGACCCGCATCGTCGCCCTGCTGGAGGCCAAGGGACTGGTCCGTCTCGAGCCGCACCCCGAGGACCGGCGCCAGAAGGTCGTCACCAAGACCGAGCTGGCCGAGACCATGCTCGCCGAGAGCCGCGCCAAGCGGAACGCCTTCCTGGCCACCCTGGTCGACGGCCTCGACGAGGACGAGTGGGCGAAACTGCGCGCCGCCGCCCCCGTGCTGGAGAAGCTCGCACACCTGTAAGCAGCGTCTGTAAGGAGGCGAACCCACTTTGAGTACGGGATCCGGAGCAGCTTCCGCCCCCGCACCGACCACCCCCGATTCCCCCCGCACGTCCTCGATGTTCAGCTCGCTGCGCATCCGCAACTACCGCCTGTTCTTCGCCGGACAGGTCGTCTCCAACACCGGCACCTGGATGCAGCGCATCGCCCAGGACTGGCTGGTCCTCAGCCTCACCGGCTCCGCGACCGCCGTCGGCGTCACCACGGCACTCCAGTTCCTGCCGATGCTCCTCTTCGGCCTCTACGGCGGTGTCCTCGTCGACCGGCTGCCCAAGCGGCCCACGCTCCTGGTCACCCAGTCCGCGATGGCCCTCACCGGCCTCGCGCTCGCCTTCCTCACCCTGACCGGACACGTCCAGGTCTGGCACGTCTACCTCGCCGCCCTCGCCGTGGGCCTCGCCACGGTCGTCGACAACCCGGCCCGCCAGACCTTCGTCAGCGAGATGGTCGGTCCGGCCCAGCTCCAGAACGCCGTCAGCCTGAACTCGGCCAACTTCCAGTCCGCCCGGCTCGTCGGCCCGGCCGTCGCCGGCCTGATGATCACCGGCGTCGGCACCGGCTGGGCGTTCCTCTTCAACGGCCTCTCCTTCGTCGCACCCATCGCCGGACTGCTGCTCATGCGGTCCCGCGAACTGCACACCGTGGAGCGCGCACCGCGCGGCAAGGGCCAGCTGCGGGAAGGCCTGCGGTACGTCGCCGACCGCCCCGACCTGATCTGGACCATCGTCCTGGTCGGGTTCGTCAGCACCTTCGGCTTCAACTTCCCCGTGTACCTGTCGGCCTTCGCCGACGACGTCTTCCACGCGGGCGCCGGCTCCTACAGCCTCTTCAACACCCTGATGGCCGTCGGCTCCCTCGCCGGCGCCCTGCTCGCCGCCCGGCGCGGCACCGCCCGGATGCGGGTACTGGTCGTGGGCGCGGTGGCCTTCGGGGTGCTGGAGCTGGTGGCCTCCGCGGCCCCCTCGCTGTGGCTGTTCGCCCTGCTCATGATCCCGATCGGCATGTTCGGCATGACCGTCAACGTCACCGCCAACAGCAGCGTCCAGATGAGCACCGACCCGGCCATGCGCGGCCGCGTGATGTCCCTCTACATGATGGTCTTCATGGGCGGCGCACCGCTCGGCGCCCCGATCGCCGGCTGGATCACCGACGCCTACGGCGTCCGGGCGGGCCTGGCCGCGGGCGGAGCCGTCGCCGCGGCCGCGGCGGTCGTGATCGGCCTCGTCCTCGCCCGCGTCGGCAACCTGCGCCTCTCGGTGGGCTGGCACCGCGGCCACCCGGTGGTCCGCTTCGTACCGAGGGAACGGGAACGGGTCGCGGCCGCGGCATGACGGGTGCCGAAGCGGCGGGGGCGGGTCGCCCCCGGCCGCTTCGGCAGGTCCCGTGTCGTTCGGCTGAGGGCTCGTCGTGGCTGCTCGCGCAGTTCCCCGCGCCCCTCTGGAGCGCTGTCGCGCCGCAGTCGTATGCGCCGGGTCGCTCAGACGCGCCTGGCCAGCACCTGGCCCGGCCAGTCGCCGTCCGTCCCGGCGGTGTACGTCTGTGTCGGGGTGAAGCCGTTCGCCTCGTAGTACGCCACGAGCCGGCGGTCGCCGCCCGCGTAGCAGTCCACGCGCAGCAGTCCCACGCCCGCCTGCCGGGTCACCTCGGCGGCGTGCGCGAGGAGGGCGCTGCCCACGCCGTGGCCCTTGAAGCGGCGGTCGGAGGCGAGCCAGTGGATGTACCGCTCGGGCTCGCCGGCCGGCGGGAGGTGGGCCAGATAGGCGCCGGGCCCGTCGGTGAGGCTGAGGGTGCCGGCCGGCACCCCGTCGGCCTCGGCGATGAACGTACGGCCCTCCGTCATGTACCGGGTGACCGACTCCACCGTCTTCGCCTGCCCCGACAGCGGCCGCGTCCCCCACTGGCCGGTGCGCCCCTGCGCGACCAGCCACTCCACGCAGCTGTCGAGCATGCCGAGTATCGCGGGAATGTCGGCGGGCCCGCCGTCCCTGATCGTGATCTTCATGCGCCCATGGTGGCAGGCTGGGTTCCATGAGACTCTTCGCGGCCGTGCTGCCGCCCGAGGAGGCGGTCCGCGAACTCGCCCGCGCGGTGGACGGGTTGCGGCGGCTGCCCGGCTCGGACACGCTCCGCTGGACCGGCCGCCCCGGCTGGCACCTCACCCTCGCCTTCTACGGAGACGTCGACGACGAACGCGTACCGGACCTGTCGGCACGGCTGGAGCGGGCCGCGCACCGCACCGCGCCCTTCGCGCTGGCCCTGCGCGGCGGCGGGCAGTTCGGCCACGGCAGGGCCCTGTGGGCCGGGGCCGAGGGCGACCTCGACGCCCTGCGGCTGCTGGCCGAGCGCGCGGAGGCGGCCGGACGCAAGGCGGGCGTGCCGATGGGCGAGCACCGGCGCTACAAGGCCCACCTGACGCTGGCCCGGAGCCGGCAGCCGGCGGACGTGCGGGAGTGCCTGGCGGCGCTGGACGACTTCACCGGCGCACGCTGGACGGTGCAGGAGCTGGCGCTGGTCCGCAGCCGCCTGCCGAAGTCCGGCGTACCGGGGGAACAGCCGCGGTACGAGGCGGCCGCCCGGTGGGCGTTCGGGGCGGGCGGTTAGGCTCGTTCCCGTGGACCCGAAAACTCGGAACCGGATCATGGCCGGTGCGCTCGTGCTGATGTTCGTCGTGGTGGCTCTCGCGTCGGCGATCGGCAGGTGAGGGCCGGGGAACCGACGGCCGGCGTCCGGCCGCACAGTTCCCCGTGCCCCGGCCGAGCCGCTACCAGGCGAACGCCTCCGGAGACGGACCCGGCCCCGGGAAGACCTCCTCCAGGCCCGCCAGCAGCTCCTCGCTCAGCTCCAGCTCCACCGCCCGCACCGCCGAGTCCAGCTGCTCCTGCGTCCTCGGACCGACGATCGGGCCCGTCACGCCAGGGCGGGTGAGCAGCCAGGCCAGGGCGGCCTCGCCGGGCTCGACGCCGTGCTTGTCGAGCAGGTCCTCGTAGGACTGGAGACGGGCACGGGCCGCCGGGTCCGCGAGCGTCTCGGCCGCGCGTCCCGAAGCGCGGCGGCCGCCCTCCGCCTCCTTCCTGATGACCCCGCCGAGCAGCCCGCCGTGCAGCGGCGACCAGGGGATGACGCCCAGACCGTAGTCCTGCGCGGCCGGGATGACCTCCATCTCGGCGCGGCGCTCGTAGAGGTTGTACAGGCACTGCTCGCTGACCAGACCGAAGGAGCCGCGCCGGGCGGCGGTCTCGTTGGCCTGGGCGATCTTGTAGCCGGGGAAGTTGCTGGAACCGGCGTAGAGGATCTTGCCCTGCTGGACCAGGACGTCGATGGCCTGCCAGATCTCCTCGAACGGCGTGTTCCGGTCGATGTGGTGGAACTGATAGACGTCGATGTAGTCGGTGCCGAGCCGCTTGAGCGAGGCGTCGACCGCCCGGCGGATGTTGACCGCCGACAGCTTGTCGTGGTTCGGCCAGGCCGCCGCGCCGTCGGCGCCCATGTTGCCGTACACCTTGGTGGCGAGCACCACCTTGTCGCGGCGCTCGCCACCCTGGGCGAACCAACTGCCGATGATCGACTCGGTACGGCCCTTGTTCTCGCCCCAGCCGTACACGTTGGCGGTGTCGAAGAAGTTGATGCCCGCGTCCAGCGCCGCGTCCATGATCGCGTGGCTGTCGGCCTCGTCTGTCTGCGGACCGAAGTTCATGGTGCCGAGGACGAGTCGGCTGACCTTGAGTCCCGTGCGTCCGAGCTGCGTGTACTTCATGGTTCACCAGCCAACGGCGTGGAGTGGACTCTAAGCAAGGGGATACCGGTGTCAGCCGGTGGGGGTGCGCAGGTCGGCGAAGAGGGCGCGGGTGCGGGTGCCGTCGGGGGTGGTCCAGTGCCCGGCGAGGTGGCCCGCCGCGCCCGGGGGAGGGGTGTCGGGGAGGGCGGGGCGGCGGTGGAGGTACAGGGTGGTGCCGTCCGGGGCGGCGGGGAGCAGGGTGCCGGCCTCGTCGTCCACGGCGGGGCCGTGCGCGCGCAGGCCGCCGGGTCCGTCGTAGGCGCAGGAACGGGTGATCTCGTGGTCGGGTGTGTTGTCGACGCTCTGCGCCTGCGCCTGGGCGCGTCCCTCGACCAGGGCGAACAACTCGGCGACCAGCACCGGGTCGTGGCAGCCGTCGTAGGCCCAGCGCTTGCCCAGCACTCCGTGCTCCATGGTGCCTACGAGGGCGTCCTCGGCGCCGGGGAGGGGGGCGCCGCGGTACGTGAGGGGGACGAGGTAGGCGACCCCGTCACCATCGGTCACCACCATGAACTCGATCCCGACCTCACCCGCCGGGTCGTCCAGCCGGAAGCCCCCGGACTTCGTCAACTCCGGTGTGCCGTCGCCGACGTACCAGGGGCGGGTGGGGAGCCAGTCGGTGAGGAGTTCGAGCTTGGTGGGCTTGAGGGTGGTGTGGTGGATGATCGCCATGCGATCGGATTCTGTCAGTCAGTCGCGGGGGAACTCATCGGTCTTGAGGGTGAGTTCGAGGTGGGTGGTGGTCATGTCGACGTCCGCCCCGAAGCTGACGGAGAGTTTGGCGATGTACTCCCCGTCCTTGGGCTGGGTGTAGAGGTGGCACTTTCCCTGGTAGGGATCGGCGATGAGGTAGACGGGGACTTTGGCGACGGCGTAGGCAGTCTTCTTGGGGCCGTAGCCGTTGGCGGCGGTGTCCTTGGAGATGACCTCTGCCACAAACTCGACGTCCTGATAGCGCCAGCGCCCCTTTTCGTCCTTCACCGAGCGCTCGGCCACTGCTGCTACGTCACACGCGAAGCCGTTCAGGTGCCCGGGGAAATCGATCCTTACGTCCGACGCCAGCCGATTGCGCGGGTACCTGGTGCGCAGCTGCTCCAAGACGTCGAAGATGATCTGGAAGTGAGTGTGCCGCTGCGGCGACATGAAGATGTTCCCCCCGACGATCTCGATCTTTGTTCCCTCGGGGATGGGCATCTTCTCAAGCCACTCGAACATGATGTCCAGAGTGAGCTCGTCGCTGGCTTCGGCCATCTCGATCCTGTCGTCACAGACGGTCATCGTGGCGCTCCTCCCCGGCTGCTCCCACGGGCAGGGGCAGCCGCGCAGTACAACGATACGCACGGTGACCAGGAGACGCCCGGATTCGGTCAACCTGTTCAGACCGCGTACGTGTGCCCGATTCCCCACCCCTGCCACATCGCCTCCGCGAAGGCCCCGGCGATCTTGTGCTCGCCGCTGGCGTTCGGATGCGTGCCGTCGTACGTGTCGAAGTTGATGTCGTACGCGGCCGGAGGCGACGCCAGCAGCAGGGGCGACCGGGGCTCGTCCAGGTCGGCCACCGCCTTGGCGAGCAGCTCGTTGAAGAGGGTCACCTGGGCGGCGAAGGGCGGATCCTGTTCCGCGCGGACGTTCGGGATGACCGGCAGGATCACCATCCGCACCCGCGGCCGGGCCGCCCGCGCCTGCGCCACGAAGGACCGGACGTTCTCCGCCGTCTGCTCGGCGTTCGTGTAGAAGCCCAGGTCGATCAGGCCGAGGGCGACCAGCAGGACGTCCGCCCGGTGCTCCCGGACCGCGTCGCCGATCAGCGGGGCCATGTGCAGCCAGCCCTCGCCCCAGCCGGCGAGGTGGCCGCGGGGGAAGTCGGGGTCGGCGTACTCGTACGAGGTGGGCGCGTCGGTCGCCTTGTCGTAGAGCGTCTCGCGCGGGCCGACGACGGCGAAGGGGCCGCCGTACGTCTCGCGCAGGTGCTGCCACAGCCGGTAACGCCATGTGTGTTCGCCCGCGCTTCCGATCGTCTGGGAGTCGCCGACGGGCATGAACCTGAGCATCCGCTCATGATGGACGATCGGCGGGGCGGGTGGGGTGTGAGGCCGGACACGCCCCGCCAATCAGCAGGCGGGATGGCAGTCTTGGTGACATGCGCCGACCCTTCGCCGTCCTCGCCGCCGCCCTCCTCGTGGGCGCGTTCGCCGTGCCCGCATCCGCCGACGAGAACGACGGCTTCACGATCAAGGACCCGCGCATCACCGAGTCCAGCGGCCTGGCCGCCTCCCGCCAGCACCCGGGCATCTACTGGACCCACAACGACAGCGACGACGGCGCCTACCTCTACGCCGTCGACAGCGCCACCGGCGAGACCGTCGCGACCATCACCATGACCGGCGTGGGCGAACCACGCGATGTCGAGGCCATCTCCATCGGTCCCGGCAACGAGCTGTGGGTCGGCGACATCGGCGACAACCTCGGCGGCACCTGGCCGTATGTGTGGATCTACCGCCTGCCCGAGCCCGAGCAACTGCGCGACCAGACGATCAAGGCCACCCAGTACGTCGTGAAGTACTCCGACGGCGCCCGTGACGCCGAGTCGCTCGTCGTGCACCCCAAGACCGGGCGCGTCTACATCGTCGACAAGAAGGAGGAGGGCGGGCAACTGTACGAGGGCCCCGCCGAGCTCTCCCCCTCCGGCACCAACGTCTTCAAGCCCATCGCCCCCGTCGACAACCTCCAGGCCACCGACGCTGCCCTCTCCCCCAACGGCGAAAAGCTGGTCATCCGCAGCTACTTCGGCGCCTACGCCTACGACTGGAACGGCGGCGACATCAAGAAGACCGACCGCCTCCGCGTCCCCTTCCTCGGCCAGGGCGAGTCCGTCACCTACACCGCCGCCGGCACGAAACTCATGTACGGGGCCGAGGGTTCGCGAAGTTCCGTGGAGCCGCAGGACGCGCCGGAGGGGGGCGGGGGGAGCGGCTCCAAGTCCCCGTCAGGGACCGGCAGTTCATCGTCCGACGGAGGCGACGACTCCGGCGGCGGCAACATCAAGCGGGGCGCGCTGATCGTGGCGGTGGCGTGCGCGGTGGTCTTCGGCGTCCGGCGCGTGTTCAGAAAGGGCTGAGGGACCAGCCGCAACGCACCCGCACCCGCACCCGCCACTCAACCCTCACCCCCACCCCTCTGGGCGACAAAAACCTCCAGCCCATCCAGCAACCGCTGCAACCCAAACTCAAAATGATCAAAGCCGGGCCCCCACGCTTCCTCGTCCAGCGCGGCCAGCAGCGGATACCGCCCGGACGCCATCACCTTCTCCAGCACCGGCGCCTGCGCCTCCCAGAACTCCGTGTCGGTCAGCCCGGTCCGCCGCTCGGCCTCCTGCGCGTACAACTGCGTCCGCGCCGCGCCCACCACGTACCCGTCGACCGCGATGACCGCGGAGACCAGCTCGACGTCGCTCAACCCCATCGGCTTGATCAGCGCGAGCACCCTCTCCATGCCGTCCAGCGCGCTGGGGCCGAGGATCGGCCGTGACTGGTTGACGTGGAGCAGCCACGGGTGCCGGCGGTAGAGCGCGAGCGTCGCCCGCCCCAGGGCCTCCAGGGCGGCCCGCCACCCGCCGTCGCCCAGGTCGGCCGGGTTCTCCGAGGGTCGCTGTACGCGGTCCAGCATCAGGTCGAGCAGCTCGCCCTTGCCGGGGACGTACCGGTAGAGGGACATCGTGCCGGTGCCGAGCTCCGCGGCGACGCGCCGCATGGAGACCGCCTCCAGCCCTTCGGTGTCCGCGACCCGGACGGCGGCTTCCACGATCCGGTCGAGGGTGAGGGTTGGTTTGGGGCCGCGGCTGCGCCGCCTGCCGGTGTCCCACAGCAGCATCATGGTGCGGCCGATGTCTCCGCTGCCACTGGTCTCGGTGCCGTCCTTGCCGCTCGCCATGGTGCTCAGTTTAGAACCTCCCGAAAAAACTGGGTACGGCGTACGCGCAATCGGGTACGGTGTACTCAGTTAACGAGAAGGGAAGGGGGACCCATGAGCGACGGATACGCGGTCCGGGCGCGGGGCCTGGAGAAGCGCTACGGCGAGAAGCGCGCCCTCGACGGCTTCGACCTGGACGTCCGCGAGGGCACGGTGCACGGACTGCTCGGCCCGAACGGCGCGGGCAAGACCACAGCCGTCCGCATCCTGGCCACGCTGCTGAAGCTGGACGGCGGAGAGGCGACGGTGGCCGGTCTCGACGTGGCCCGGCAGCCGCGCGAGGTACGGGCCCGTATCGGGCTCACCGGGCAGTACGCCGCAGTGGACGAGGTGCTCACCGGCCGGCAGAACCTGGAGATGTTCGGCCGCCTGTTCCACCTGGGCGGCAGGCGGGCCAAGGCGCGCGCGGCCGAGCTGCTGGAGCAGTTCGACCTGACCGACGCCGCCGAGAAGGGCGTCGGCAAGTACAGCGGCGGCATGCGGCGCCGCCTGGACCTGGCCGCCTCGATGATCCTCGCCCCCGCGGTGCTCTTCCTGGACGAGCCGACGACCGGGCTCGACCCGCGCAGCCGCGGCGAAGTCTGGGAGTCCGTAAGGGCGTTGGTGGCGAGCGGCACCACCGTGCTGCTGACCACGCAGTATCTGGAGGAGGCCGACAAGCTGGCCTCCCGGATCACCGTCATCGACCAGGGACGGGCCATCGCCGACGACACGCCGGACGGGCTGAAGAGCCTCGTCGGCGGCGACCGCGTCGAGGTCGTCGTCGCCGACCGGTCCGACATCCCCCGGGTGGTGAAGGTCGTGGCCCGGGTCTCGGACGGCGAACCCGATGCGGACGAAGGGGAGTTGCGGGTGCACGCCCCGGTGACCGACCGGGTCGCCGCGCTCACCGAGGTGGCGCGCACCCTCCAGGACGAGGGTGTCCCGGTGGAGGACATCGGGCTGCGCAGGCCGAGCCTCGACGACGTCTTCCTGCGCCTGACCGGACACCGCACCGAGAAGGAGGCGGCGGCATGAGCGCCGTGGACCTGAACACCGGGGCCGAGCGCGGCCGTACGTACTGGCTGCTCGCCGACTGCTGGAACATCGTGCGCCGCGGTCTCACCCACTACCAGCGCCAACCGGTCAACATCGCCTGGCAGTTGGGCTTCCCGATCCTCTCCGTGCTGCTCTACGGCTATGTCTTCGGCAGCGCCATGCAGGTACCCGGCGGCGGGGACTACCGGGACTTCCTGATGCCCGGCATGTTCGTGATGACCATGGCCTTCGGCTTCATCAACACCGCCACGCTCGTCGTCTACGACTCCACCAAGGGCGTCATCGACCGGTTCCGCTCCATGCCCATGGCCTCCTCGGCGGTGGTCGCCGGGCGCGGGGTGACCGATCTGCTCGTCGCCTGCGCCGAGTTGGCGATCATGATGCTCACGGCGGTCGCGATGGGCTGGCGGCCGGACGGCGGGCTCGGCTTCCTCGCCGCGTTCGGGCTGCTGCTGTGGCTGCGGTTCGCGCTGATCTGGATCGGCGTGTGGCTGGGGCTGCTCGTGCCCAACCCGGAGGCGGCGGGCGGGCTGTTCGCGGTGGCCTTCCCGCTGACGATGATCTCCAGCATCTTCGTCGCGCCGCAGCTGATGCCCGACTGGCTGGGCTGGGTCGCCGCCTGGAACCCCATCTCCTCTACGGCCGCGGCCACCCGCGACCTGTTCGGCACCCCGGTCGGCGGCGGCGACTCGTGGGTGGAGGAGCACGCGCTGCTGATGGCGGGCGTGTGGCCGGTCGTCCTGACGGCGATCTTCCTGCCGCTCGCGGTGCGCCGCTTCCAGAAGCTCGGCAGGTGACCGGGGCGTCGCATGGGAAAGGGCGCCCGGCCACGACGGCCGGGCGCCCTCCCGCAAGGCTGCTGCTACAGCTTCTCGATCACGTAGTCGACGCACTTCGTCAGCGCCTCGACGTCCGCCGGGTCGATCGCCGGGAACATCGCGATACGGAGCTGGTTGCGGCCCAGCTTGCGGTACGGCTCGGTGTCGACGATGCCGTTGGCGCGCAGGACCTTGGCGACGGCCGCGGCGTCGATCTCGTCGGAGAAGTCGATCGTGCCGATGACCTGGGAGCGCTTGGCCGGGTCGGTGACGAACGGGGTCGCGTACTTGCTCTCCTCCGCCCAGCCGTACAGGCGGGTCGAGGAGTCCTTCGTACGGGCCGTGGACCAGGCGAGGCCGCCCTGGCCGTTGATCCACTCCAGCTGCTGGTTGAGCAGGAAGAGGGTGGCGAGGGCCGGGGTGTTGTACGTCTGGTTCTTGCGGGAGTTGTAGATCGCCGTGGGGAGGCTGAAGAACTCTGGCACGTGACGGCCGGAGGCGTGGACGCGCTCGGCGCGCTCGATCGCGGCCGGGGAGAAGACGCCGATCCACAGGCCGCCGTCGGAGGCGAAGGACTTCTGCGGGGCGAAGTAGTAGACGTCCGTCTCGGCGATGTCGACCGGCAGGCCGCCCGCGCCGGAGGTGGCGTCGACCAGGACGAGGGAGCCCTCGTCGGCACCGGCCACGCGCTTGATCGGGGCGGCGACACCGGTGGAGGTCTCGTTGTGGGTGAAGGCGTACACGTCGACGCCCGCCTCGGCCCGCGGCTCCGGGTGGGTGCCCGGCTCGCTCGCGATGACCGTCGGCTCGGCCAGCCAGGGGGCGAGCTTGGCGGCCTTGGCGAACTTCGAGCTGAACTCGCCGAAGTTCAGGTGCTGCGACTTGTTCTCGATCAGACCGTGCGTCGCGATGTCCCAGAACGCGGTGGAGCCGCCGTTGCCGAGGACGACCTCGTACCCCTCGGGGAGGGAGAACAGCTCACTGATGCCCTCGCGCACCTGGCCGACCAGGTTCTTCACCGGGGCCTGGCGGTGGGAGGTGCCGAGCAGGGAGGTACCGGTCGCGGCCAGCGCGTCCAGCGCTTCCGTCCGCACCTTGGAGGGGCCCGCGCCGAAACGTCCGTCGGCGGGCTTGATGTCAGCGGGAATCTGGATCTCAGCCACGCAGTGAGGTTAGCCGGTGCGGGAAACGTGGTCGAAATGAAGTCCGTCGGCTGAGACGGGATTCTTGGATTTCCTGGACACCTGAGACGGAGCACCGGGCCTCCTGGAGACCGTCTTTGATTTCCTGGAACACATGACGGATGCGGATCTGGAAGCGGAACTGCGGGCGGCCGTCCGGGGCGAGGTCGGGTTCGACGTCACCTCCCGGGCCCTGACCACCATGGACGCGTCCAACTACCGGCGGGTCCCGCTGGGCGTGGTGGCACCGAGGGACGCCGACGACGTGGCCGCCGTACTGGAGGTGTGCCGGGCGCACGGCGTGCCGGTCGTGCCGCGCGGTGGCGGGACGTCGATCGCCGGGCAGGCCACCGGCACCGGCGTGGTGCTGGACTTCACCCGCCACATGAACCGACTGCTCGCGCTCGACCCGTCGGCGCGCACCGCCGTGGTCCAGCCCGGACTCGTCCTGGACCGGCTCCAGGAGGCCGCCGCGCCGCACGGCCTGCGCTTCGGCCCCGACCCGTCCACCCACAGCCGCTGCACCCTCGGCGGAATGATCGGCAACAACTCCTGCGGCTCCCACTCGGTGGCCTGGGGGACGACCGCGGACAGCGTGCGCGAGCTGGACGTCGTCACCGCGCGCGGGCGGCGGCTGCGGCTCGGGCAGGGCTGGGCGGGGGCGCCGGAGGGGCTGCGGGAGCTGGTGGAGGGGGACCTGGCCCGGCTGCGCACCGGATTTCCCGAGCTGCCCCGCCGTATCTCCGGCTACGCCCTGGACGCGCTGCTGCCGGAGAAGGGCGCCGACGTGGCCCGTTCCTTCTGCGGGAGTGAAGGCACGCTCGGCGTGTTGACGCAGGCCGTCGTACGGCTCGTGGCGGCGCCGCGCGCGCGTGCGCTCGCGGTGCTGGGGTACGCGGACGAAGGCGCGGCCGCCGAAGCCGCGTCCGGGCTGCTGCCGTTCGGTCCTTTGACGGTGGAGGGCATGGCGGCCGACCTGGTGCCCTCGGCGGTCGCGCTGCCCCGGGGCGCGGCCTGGCTCTTCGTGGAGACCGGCGGGGATTCACCGCAGGAGGCACGCGCGCGTGCGGAGGCGATGGTGCGGGCCGCCGATGTCGTCGACTCCCTGGTGGTCACGGACGCGGCCGGCCAGCGGGCGCTGTGGCGCGTCCGCGAGGACGCCAGCGGTACGGCGACACGGATGCCGGACGGCAGCGAAGCGTGGCCGGGCTGGGAGGACTGCGCGGTGCCGCCGGCACGACTCGGGCCGTACCTGCGGGACTTCCGCGCCCTGCTCACCGCCCACGGCCTGCGCGGCACGCCCTACGGCCACTTCGGCGACGGCTGCATCCACGTCCGTATCGACTTCGACCTGATCACCGAAGAGGGCGTCCGCCGCTTCCGCCGCTTCTCGGAGGAGCTGGCCGAGCTGGTCGTGGCGCACGGCGGCTCGCTGTCCGGGGAACACGGGGACGGCCAGGCGCGCGCGGAACTGCTGCCGAGGATGTACGGGCAGGAGATGGTGTCCCTCTTCGAGCGGGCCAAGGCGGTCTGGGACCCGGACGACCTGCTGAACCCGGGCATGCTGGTGCGCCCCGCCCCCCTCGACACGAACCTGCGCTTTGCCGTCCTCCCGCGCCGCCCGGTCGACGTCGCCTTCGGCTACCCGGCGGACGGCGGCGACTTCTCGGCCGCGGTCCGCCGGTGCGTGGGCGTCGCCAAGTGCCGTACGACGACGGTGTCCGGGCCCGCCGTCATGTGCCCCTCCTTCCGCGCGACGGGCGAGGAGGAGCACTCCACGCGCGGGCGTGCCCGCCTGCTGCACGAGATGCTCGCGGGCGACCCGGTCACCGACGGCTGGCGGTCGACGGAGGTACGCGACGCCCTCGACCTGTGCCTGTCCTGCAAGGGCTGCCGGTCCGACTGCCCGGTCGGCGTCGACATGGCCACGTACAAGGCGGAGTTCCTGCACCACCACTACGCGGGACGGCGCAGGCCCGCCGCGCACTACGCGATGGGCTGGCTGCCGGTGTGGCTGCGGTGGGTGGCGCGGCTGCGGGCGGCGGGCGCGGTCAACTCCCTCGCGTCCGTGCCGGTCCTCGCCTCGGTGGGCAAGCGGCTGGGGGGTGTCGCGGCGGAGCGGGAGCTTCCGCGGGTGGCGCCGGAGACGTTCAGCCGGTGGTGGCACAGGCGGCGGAAGCCCGGTACCGGCGGCGGCGATCTGGTGGTGCTCTGGCCGGACACCTTCACCGAGCACCTCTCGCCCGCGGTGGGCCGGGCGGCCGTACGGGTCCTGGAGGCGGCGGGGCTACGGGTGGCGCTGCCGCCGACACTGCGGATGCGGGCGCGCCCGGTGGGGGACGGCAGGACGAAGGCGGCGACCGCGCTGCTGCCGGGGGCCGGCCGGGGCCGGGTCTGCTGCGGACTGACGTACCTCTCCACCGGCCAGCTCGACCGGGCCCGCGCGGTGCTCCGCCGCACGCTGGACCTGATGGAACCGGTCCTGGAAGCGGGCGCCCCCGTGGTCGTCCTGGAACCGAGCTGCGCGGCCGCCCTCCGCGCGGACCTGCCGGAACTGCTGCACGACGACCCGCGCGCGGGCCGCCTGGCGGACCGCGTGACGACGTTCGCGGAGGCGCTGGAGCGCCTGGCCCCCCACTGGACACCCCCGCGCCTCGACCGCCCCGTCACCGGCCAGACCCACTGCCACCAGCACGCCGTACTGGGCGACACGGCCGACCGCCGCCTGCGCGCAGCCGCCGGCCTCACCGGCGACCTCTCCGGCGGCTGCTGCGGCCTCGCGGGCAACTTCGGCTTCGAGAAAGGCCACTTCGAGGTCTCCAAGGCCTGCGCGGAGGAACAACTCCTCCCCTCGGTACGTGTGGCCGAGGAGGGCACGGTGATCCTCGCGGACGGCTTCTCCTGCCGGACCCAGCTGGAGCAGCTGGCGGGGGTGCGGGGGCGGCACTTGGCGGAGGTGTTGGCGGAGGGGCTGGACAGGGCGGAGGGGGAACCGGGTGCCTGAGCCCGGCGTAGAGACTCCTGTACGAGAACGATCTCTCTCCGGGAGCCCTTATGCCCCTCCACCTGACCCTCTCACCCGCGAGGAACACCTGGCGTTCGTCGCGGCCCGCCCCTCCGCCAGCCATATGCAGGTCCCGTCCTGGGGCGACGTGAAACCGGACTGGCGGGCGGAGAGCGTGGGGTGGTTCGACGAGGAGGGACGGGTCGTCGGGGCGGGCCTGGTGCTGTTCCGGCCGCTGCCGAAGCTGAAGAAGTACCTCGCGTACCTGCCCGAGGGGCCGCTGATCGACTGGGACGCGCCGGATCTCTGCGAGCGCTGGCTGGAGCCGATGCTCGGGTACCTGAAGGCGCGGGGCGCGTTCTCGGTGAAGATGGGCCCGCCGGTCGTCGTACGGCGGTGGAGCGCGGACGCGGTGAAGGCCGCGATCGCCGACCCGGCGGCCGCCCGGCTGCAGGACGCGGCGGCGACCTCGTACGAACCGCGTGCCTTCGACGTGGCCGAAAGGCTGCGGCGCGCGGGCTGGCAGCAGACGGAGGCGGGCGGCGAGGACGGCGGGTTCGCGGCCGGACAACCCCGGTACGTCTTCCAGGTGCCGTTCGCGGGACGGTCGCTCCCGGACGTGCACCGCGGCCTCAACCAGCAGTGGCGCCGCAACATCAAGAAGGCGGACAAGGCCGGGGTGACGGTCGTGCGCGGCGGCTACGAGGATCTGCCCGCGTTCTACGAGCTGTACGCCGAGACGGCCGAGCGCGACCGCTTCATCCCGCGCCCCCTGCCCTACTTCCAGCGCATGTGGACCGCCCTCACCGCCGAGGATCCCGACCGCATGCGGCTCTACCTCGCCCTCCACGACGGTGACGTCCTCGCCGCGGCCACCATGCTGACCGTCGGCGACCACGTCTGGTACTCCTACGGCGCCTCCACCTCCCGCAGACGCGAGGTCCAGCCCAACAACGCCATGCAGTGGCGCATGATGTGCGACGCTCACGAACGCGGCGCCGCCGTCTACGACCTGCGCGGCATCACCGACACCCTGGAGGACGCCAACCATCTGCTGGGGCTGCTGCGGTTCAAGGTGGGCACGGGCGGTCAGGCCGTGGAGTACCTCGGGGAGTGGGACTTCCCGCTGAACCGGCTGCTGCACAAGGCGCTGGACCTGTACATGGCGCGGCGCTGAGCCCTCCCGGCCGGCCCGGGCACCCTCGTCTCACCGCACGGCGCCGGGAGGCCACACCCCGGCGGCGCCCTAGTGGGATCTGCGCCCTCGGCTCTCGGCCACCCGCAGCGCGTCCGCGAGGGCCTCGGTCAGGCGCTCGGCGAGGTAGCGGAGTTCGCCGTGCGGGGCGTCGGGGAGCAGCCCGCGGGCGTGGGCGAGGAGCTCGGTGCCCATGGCGAGCTGCGTGGCCTCCGTGGTGTCGGCGAGGCGGGAGACGGGGCCGGCGGCGTTGTCGGTGATCAAGTAGCAGGGCTTGCCCTCGGGGCTGGACCACGGGAGCAGCCGTGGTTCACGCGGTGCGTTCATGCCGCCTCCCGCATCCGGTGCGGCCGGTGCGCTGTGACGTAGGGCCGTACTGTCGCGGTCTCGGTGCCGTCCAGGGGGGTGGGCAGGCCGTAGGGGCTGCGGCGGGAGGGGAGAGGGGCGATGTCGACAGCGGGCGGCGGGGGAGGAGTGGGGCGTTGCGATGGGCCGGGGCCGGGGCCGGGGCCGGTGCGGCTGTGCGATGGGCGGGGGCCGGTGCGGCGGTGCGTGCCTCGGGGGACGAGTAACACGCCCACCGATGTCATGAGACGGCGGACGAGACCGGTCATGTCATCAGCTCCGTTCTGGTTCGGCTGGTGGCCGTGCCCCGGGACCGGTCGGACGGCCGCCGGGGCTTTGCCATGTCGGCGTTCACGGCTTGGCGTGAGTGCGGCGATGCGACGGCATCGGCGCGCGCCAGCGCGACCAGACTGGACCGGTGGACCGGTCCAGTCAAGGGGAACGTCAGTTTGCTTGCCCCATCGGGTAGTTGTCGGTCTGTTCAAAGGTGTGCGACGCGGTGACGCCCTCCTCGCACACCAACGCCTGCTGCCGCTCGTCGAACGCTGTGTGCAGGACAACTGCCACCGCTGCGGGCCGCTCCACCTCCAGAAGCCGCGCCTCCTCCTCGGTGGCCAGGCGGACGGTGGTCACATCGACGCCCTCCACGGGAGAGCGGCCCGTCTGGCGCCGGACGTAGTGCGTAGTGCCTTCGACGATCGGCCCCTTGGCCGACAGGCGTGGTGCCGCGTCCGCGATCGAGGGTGGGAACCAGGCGGTCACCAGGCTGTCCGGTGAGCCGTCTTCGAGGAGTGTCAGCCGGACACGACGCAGTGCCTTCTCACCCGGTGCCAGCCCGAGAGCGTCGGCGACACGGGCAGGCGGCACCGTACGGTCGGGTGCACCGAGGCGGCGGTACGGCGCGCCGCCCGACAGCCGCGTCGATCCCACGCGGCGTCCACCTGCCGACCGGGCGACGGGAGTCTCGGTCACCAGGAAGCCGGCGCCCTGGCGGGCCGCGACGATGCCGTCCAGGCGCAGGACGTCGTAGGCCTTGACCACCGTCGCCCGGGACACCCCCCACTGTTCGGCGAGATCGCGACCCGAGGGCAGCAGATCACCCGGCCCGAACTCGCCGTTCGCGATCCGGGTGCGCAGATCGTCGGCGATCTGCTCGTACTTCAGCAGCGGCATGGCTCGTTTCCGATCACTGGACTGGTCCACCGGTCGGCCTCCAGAATGCACGGATGACGAGCCTTGGGGTAACGCCAGAGATCGTGAGGTTCTACAGCGAGACCGTCGACGAGGCGGACCGGCTGACCGCCACCGCCGACGGACGTCTGGAAATGGTGCGCACGCAGGAGTTGCTGCGCCGCCGTCTCCCCCCGGCACCGGCCCGGCTGCTCGACGTCGGCGGCGGGCCTGGTACCCACGCCCGGTGGCTGGTCGAGGACGGGTACGAGGTGCACCTGGTCGATCCCATTCCCCGCCACATCGAGCGGGCCAGGGCCACGGGTGCCACGGTCGAGCTGGGGGACGCCCGGGACCTCTCCGCGAGCGACGGCAGCTACGACGTCGTCCTCATGCTCGGCCCGATGTACCACCTGCCCGAGCGGGCGGACCGGGACCGCGCGCTCGCGGAAGCCCGCCGTGTGCTCAGGCCCGGTGGACTGCTGGCGGTTGCCGGTATCAACAGGTACGCGTCGCTGTTCGAGCACACCGCGTACGCCCACCTCCACAGGGAGGCGATGCGGGAAAGCATCGGCACGATTCTGGCCAGCCAGATCCACGACGGGAAGAAGGCGTTCACCACCGCGTACTTCCACAGCGGTGAACAACTGCGCGACGAGGTGGCCGCAGCGGGATTCACGGAAGCGGAAGTCTGGGGGGTCGAAGGGCCCGCCTGGTCCCTGCTGGCGGCGGCGGAGCGGAACACCGGCCGGTCCTTCCGGGAATCCGACCTGTTCGAGTCGGCCCTCGCGGCGGCTCGCATGGCCGAGCCCTACCCCGAACTGCTCGCGGCGAGTTCACACTTGCTGGCCGTCGGTCGTCGGCCGGAGGCTCCCCGGCGATCCTCCTGACGTCGATTCGGCGAGGGTGGCTCGCGGTGGGGGTCGGCTACGGCACCGTCTCGCCGCGGACCAGGGGGTGGCACACCGGCTGGACGTCCGGTGGCAGGTCGTCGGGGTGGCACCAGCGGGCCTCGGTGATCTCGAACGGGTCGAGGCGCAGGTCGCCGCCGAGGAGCCGGGCCTCGTAGGCGACCTCCAGGCGGGTGCGCAAGCCGCTGTTCAGCATGACCAGGCGGCCTGCCTCCACGTCCAGGCCGGTCTCCTCCTTGACCTCGCGCACCAGCGTGCGCCGGAAGTCCTCGCCCTTGTGCGCGAAGCCGCTCGGCAGGCCCCACTGGCGGCCCGGCGGCCACATCCGGTGCCTCAGCAGCAGCACCCGGCCCTCGTCGTCGCGGACGACACCCGACACGCCGACCACGAACTTCGCGTTCACCAGCCACATGACGCGGCTCTGGACCGGGCGGAGCAGACGCCAGACGTAGGTGAGGGTTCGTCGCACGGGGTCTCCGGGAGGACGTGGCGGGGTGCTGCTGCGGACCGTATCCCGTCGGTGCGGGACGCCTTTGTCAGGGGGCCGTCCACTCCGCGGAATCGCGTTGACAGCCCCTCCCCGGCACGCGACAGTTGCGTAAGACGGTTATGCACCTGACTGGTCCATTGTTCTGGACTTCGACGTACAGTGTAGTGAACAGAATCGATTCCGTACCCGCCCGGAGCCTTACGTGAGCACCTCCAGCGCCGCACCCGGCACCTCCACGACCGCGCAGCAGTCCACCGGTCGCACCCCCGCGCCGGGCCGCCGGGGGTCCCTCGGTCCCGTCGGACTCGTCCTCGCCGGCGGTCTGTCCGTGCAGTTCGGTGCCGCGCTCGCGGTGAGCCTGATGCCCCGCGCGGGCGCGCTCGGCATCGTGACGCTGAGGCTGGCGGTGGCCGCCGTCGTCCTGCTGCTGATCTGCCGCCCCAGGCTGCGCGGCCACTCCCGCGCCGACTGGGGGACGGTCGTCGTCTTCGGCATCACCATGGCCGCGATGAACGGCCTCTTCTACCAGGCCGTGGACCGCATCCCGCTCGGCCCCGCCGTCACCCTGGAGGTGCTCGGCCCGCTCGCGCTGTCCGTCCTGGCCTCCCGGCGCCTGGTCAACCTGCTCTGGGCCGCGCTCGCCCTCGCCGGCGTCTTCCTCCTGGGCGGCGGCGGGTTCGACAGCCTCGATCCGGTCGGCGCCGCCTTCGCGCTGGGCGCGGGGGCGATGTGGGCGGCGTACATCGTCTTCAGCGCCCGCACCGGCCGCCGGTTCCCGCAGGCCGACGGGCTGGCGCTGGCCATGGCGGTCGGGGCGCTGCTGTTCCTGCCGCTGGGCATCGCGGAGGCCGGGACCAAGCTCGTCGACCCGCTGACGCTCGGGCTCGGCGCCGCCGTCGCCGTGCTCTCCTCCGTCCTGCCGTACACCCTCGAACTCCTCGCCCTGCGCCGCCTGCCTGCCTCCACCTTCGCCGTCCTGATGAGCCTGGAACCGGCCATCGCCGCCGCGGCCGGCTTCCTGATCCTCCAGCAGGCGCTGTCCCCCGTGCAGGCCCTCGCGATCGCCCTCGTGATCGCGGCGAGCATGGGCGCGGTGCGGACGCAGGTGGGGCGCGGGCGGGCGAAGGGCGTGGCGGCGCCCTCCTCCTGAAACCGCGCGCTCCTCCTGAAACCGCGCCCTCCTCCTGAAACCGCGCGCTCCTCCTGAAACCGCGCCCTCCTCCTGAAACCGCGCGCTCCTCCTGAAACCGCGCGACGTGAACCCTGTGCGCGGCCCGCGCGCGGGCCGTGACGCGCCCGGGAAATAAATCATGCAAGCATGCTTGATTGATTTATGGCCCGCTGCCATGCTCCTCCCCATGGCCGACCCGACGCCCGTCATCGACGACCTGCGCGCGGAGAGCGACGAACTGGACCGCACTGTCGCCGAGTTGGAAGCGGAACGCTGGTCGCTTCCGACGCCCGCCCCCGGTTGGACCGTCGCGCACCAGATCGCGCACCTCGCCTGGACCGACCGCGCGGCGCTGCTCGCCGTCACCGATGCCGACGCCTTCGCCCACGAGGTCGAGAAGGCGCTGGCCGCCCCCGACCGCTTCGTCGACGAGGGCGCGGAGGAAGGCGCGGGGAAACCGCCCGCCGAGATCCTCGCCGGGTGGCGGGCCGGACGTAAGGCACTCGCCGACGCCCTGCGCGCCGCACCCGACGGCGCCCGCTTCCCCTGGTACGGCCCGCCCATGTCGGCCGCCTCCATGGCGAGCGCCCGCCTCATGGAGACCTGGGCCCACGGCCAGGACATCGCGGACGCGATCGGCGCGGTGCGCACCCCCACCGACCGGCTCCGGCATGTGGCACGCATCGGGGTACGGGCCCGCGACTACGCCTACGGGGTACGGGGGCTGGCCCCGCCCGCCGAGGAGTTCCGCGTCGAACTCATCGCCCCATCCGGGGAGTTGTGGGCCTACGGACCCGAGGGCGCCCCGCAGCGCGTCACCGGCCCCGCCCTCGACTTCTGCCTCCTGGTCACCCGGCGGGCCCACCGCGCCGACCTCGCCGTCCACGCCACCGGCCCCGACGCCGACCGCTGGCTCGACCTCGCCCAGGCCTTCGCGGGCCCGCCCGGCGCCGGACGCGAGCCCAAGGGCGGTACGCCGTGACGATCCTCCGCATCGGCAACGCCTCCGGCTTCTACGGCGACCGCTTCGACGCCATGCGGGAGATGCTGACCGGCGGTGAACTCGACGTCCTCACCGGCGACTACCTCGCCGAGCTGACCATGCTGATCCTGGGCAGGGACAGGCTGAAGGATCCCGGTGCCGGGTACGCCCGCACCTTCCTGCGCCAGTTGGAGGAGTGCCTCGGCCTCGCCCACGACCGCGGCGTCCGCGTCGTCGCCAACGCCGGTGGCCTCAATCCGGCCGGACTCGCCGACGCCGTACGGCAGTTGGCGGACCGGCTCGGCATCCCGGTGCGCGTGGCCCACGTCGAGGGCGACGACCTCACCGCCTCCCACCCCGGCGCCCTCGCCGCGCACGCCTACCTCGGCGGCTTCGGTATCGCCGCCTGTCTGCGGGAGGGCGCGGACGTCGTCGTCACCGGCCGGGTGACGGACGCCGCCCTGGTCACCGGGCCCGCCGCCGCGCACTTCGGGTGGGGCCCGGGGGAGTACGACCGGCTCGCGGGGGCCGTCGTCGCCGGGCACGTGCTGGAGTGCGGGGCGCAGGCGACCGGCGGCAACTACGCCTTCTTCCGGGACGGGGACGTACGCTGGCCCGGCTTCCCGCTCGCCGAACTCCACGAGGACGGCACCGCCGTCATCACCAAGCACCCGGGCACGGGGGGCTTCGTCGACGTCGGCACGGTCACGGCCCAACTGCTCTACGAGACCACCGGCGCCCGGTACGCCGGACCCGACGTCACCGCCCGCCTCGACACCGTCCGGCTGACCCAGGAGGGCGCCGACCGCGTCCGGATCGACGGCGTGCGCGGGGAGGCCCCGCCCCCGACGCTCAAGGTCGGCGTCAACCGGCTCGGCGGCTTCCGCAACGAGGTCGCCTTCGTCCTCACCGGCCTCGACATCGACGCCAAGGCGGCGCTGGTGCGGGAGCAGATGGACCCCCTGCTGGGCAAAGTGGCCGACGTGCGCTGGGAGTTGGCCCGCACCGACCACTCCGACGCGCCGACGGAGGAGATGGCGAGCGCCCTGCTCCGGCTCGTCGTCCGCGACCCCGACCAGGCCGCCGTGGGACGGGCGATCGGATCCGCCGCCGTGGAGCTGGCCCTCGCGAGCTACCCCGGCTTCCATGTGCTCGCTCCCCCGGGAAAGGGCGCGCCCTACGGCGTCTTCGAGGAGGTGTACGTCCCCCAGGGCGCCGCCGCCCACGCGGCCGTCCTCCACGGCGGCCGACGGGTCCCCGTGGCGCCGCCCCAGGACACCCTCGTACTCGACGACGTACCGGAACCACCGCTGCCGCAACCGCCCTCCGCGGGGCCGCTGACCCGCGCCCCCCTCGGCCTCGTCGCGGGCGCCCGCAGCGGGGACAAGGGCGGGAACGCCAACGTCGGCGTATGGGTGCGCACGGACGAGGCCTGGCGGTGGCTCGTCCACGAGCTGACCGCGGACCGCTTCCGCGAACTGCTCCCCGAGTGCCGCCCGCTGCCCGTCACCCGGCACGTCCTGCCGAACCTGCGCGCCCTGAACTTCGTCGTCGACGGAATCCTCGGCGAGGGCGTCGCCGCCCAGCACCGCTTCGACCCGCAGGCCAAGGCCCTCGGCGAATGGCTGCGCTCCCGCCACCTGGACATACCGGAGGCCCTGCTGTGACCGTCCTGACGTCCACGCTGGACGTGACGAGCCCCGACCACCGGGCCAACCGCGAGGCCATGCTCGCCAGGCTCGCCGAACTCGACGCCGAGCACGCCAAGGCCCTCGCGGGCGGCGGCGAGAAGTACGTCGCACGGCACCGCGCGCGGGGCAAGCTGCTCGCCCGCGAGCGCATCGAGCTGCTCCTCGACCCCGACACCCCGTTCCTGGAGCTGTCGCCGCTGGCGGCCTGGGGGAGCGACTACACCGTGGGCGCCTCGCTCGTCACCGGTATCGGGGTCGTCGAGGGCGTGGAGTGCCTGATCACCGCCAACGACCCGACCGTGCGCGGGGGCGCCAGCAATCCCTGGTCACTGAAGAAGGCCCTGCGCGCGAACGACATCGCCCTCGCCAACCGGCTGCCCTGCATCAGCCTGGTGGAGTCGGGCGGCGCCGATCTGCCCTCCCAGAAGGAGATCTTCATCCCCGGCGGCGCGATCTTCCGGGACCTCACCCGGCTCTCCGCCGCCGGCATCCCGACCGTCGCCGTCGTTTTCGGGAACTCCACCGCCGGAGGGGCCTACGTCCCCGGCATGTCCGACCACGTGATCATGGTCAAGGAGCGCGCCAAGGTGTTCCTCGGCGGTCCGCCGCTGGTGAAGATGGCCACCGGCGAGGAGAGCGACGACGAGTCGCTGGGCGGTGCGGAGATGCACGCGCGCGTGTCGGGCCTCGCCGACTACTTCGCCGTGGACGAGCCGGACGCCCTGTGGCAGGCCCGGCGCGTGGTGGCCCGGCTCAACCACCGCAAGGCGTACGAGGATCCGGGGCCCGCCGAGCCGCCCAAGTACGACCCGGAGGAGCTGCTCGGGATCGTCCCCGGCGAGCTGAAGGTGCCGTTCGACCCGCGCGAGGTCATCGCCCGGATCGTCGACGCCTCCGACTTCGACGAGTTCAAGCCGCTGTACGGGACGAGCCTGGCGACCGGCTGGGCGACCCTGCACGGCTATCCGGTCGGCATCCTCGCCAACGCCCGGGGCGTGTTGTTCAGCGAGGAGTCCCAGAAGGCCGCCCAGTTCATCCAGTTGGCGAACCAGCGGGACATCCCGCTGCTCTTCCTGCACAACACCACCGGCTACATGGTCGGCAAGGAGTACGAGCAGGGCGGCATCATCAAGCACGGCGCGATGATGATCAACGCGGTCAGCAACAGCCGGGTGCCGCATCTGTCGGTGCTGATGGGCGCCTCGTACGGTGCCGGGCACTACGGCATGTGCGGGCGCGCCTACGACCCGCGCTTCCTCTTTGCCTGGCCGAGCGCCAAGTCGGCCGTCATGGGGCCGCAGCAGCTCGCGGGCGTGCTGTCGATCGTCGCCCGCCAGTCGGCCGCCGCGAAGGGCCTGCCCTACGACGAGGAGGCGGACGCCGCGCTGCGCGCCATGGTGGAGCAGCAGATCGAGTCCGAGTCGCTGCCGATGTTCCTGTCGGGGCGGCTCTACGACGACGGCGTCATCGACCCGCGCGACACCCGCACCGTGCTCGGCCTGTGCCTGTCCGCCGTCCACACCGCGCCCTACGAGGGCGCGCGCGGCGGCTTCGGCGTCTTCCGGATGTGAGGGACCTGCTGTGATCACTTCTGTCCTCGTCGCCAACCGGGGCGAGATCGCCTGCCGGGTCTTCCGCACCTGCCGCGAGCTGGGGATCCGGACGGTCGCCGTGCACTCGGACGCCGACGACAACGCCCTCCACGCGCGCGTGGCCGACACGGCGGTACGGCTGCCGGGGGCGGCGCCCGCGGAGACGTATCTGCGCGGCGACCTGATCGTGAAGGCGGCCGTCGCCGCGGGCGCGGACGCCGTGCACCCCGGGTACGGCTTCCTCTCCGAGAACGCCGACTTCGCGCGTGCCGTCCTCGACGCGGGCCTGGTCTGGATCGGGCCGCCGCCGGAGGCGATCGAGGCGATGGCGTCCAAGACGCGCGCGAAGGAGCTGATGGGGCTCGCGCCCCTGCGCGAGGTCGCGCAGGGCGACCTGCCGGTACTCGTGAAGGCGGCCGCGGGCGGAGGGGGGCGCGGGATGCGGATCGTGCGCTGCCTGGAGGAGCTCAGCGCCGCCCTGGAGGGCGCGCGCGCCGAGGCGGCGAGCGCCTTCGGGGACGGCGAGGTGTTCGTCGAGCCGTACATCGAGCACGGCCGGCACGTCGAGGTGCAGGTGCTCGCCGACGCGCACGGCACGGTGTGGGCGCTGGGCACGCGCGACTGCTCCCTCCAGCGCCGCCACCAGAAGGTCATCGAGGAGGCGCCGGCGCCCGGCCTCTCCGAGGGGCTCGCGGAGGAGTTGCGTGCGCTGGCCGTGCGCGCCGCGCGCGCCGTCGACTACGTCGGCGCGGGCACCGTCGAGTTCCTCGTCGCCGACGACAGGGCGCACTTCCTGGAGATGAACACCCGCCTCCAGGTCGAACACCCCGTCACGGAAGCGGTCTTCGGCATCGACCTGGTCGCCCTCCAGATCCGCGTCGCCGAGGGCCACGCCCTCGAAACCGACCCCCCATGCGCGCGCGGCCACGCGATCGAGGCCCGCCTGTACGCCGAGGACCCGGCGCACGACTGGGCGCCCCAGACGGGCACCCTGCACCGCCTGGCCGTCCCGGACACCGTCCGCCTGGACACCGGCTACGGCGACGGCGACACCATCGGCATCCACTACGACCCCCTGCTCGCCAAGGCCGTCGCCCACGCCCCCACGCGCGCGGAGGCCGCCCGCAAGCTCGCCGGCGCCCTGGAACGGGCCACGCTCCACGGCCCGCCCACCAACCGCGACCTCCTCGTCCGCTCCCTGCGGCACCCGGAGTTCACAGGCGCCCGTATGGACACGGGCTTCTACGACCGCCACCTCGCCGACCTGACCGAGCCCGCCCCCGACCCGTACGCGCCCCTGGCGGCAGCCCTCGCGGAAGCCCAAGGTCCGGCCCGCTCCCGCTTCGGCGGCTGGCGCAACGTTCCCTCGCAGCCGCAGGTGAAGCGTTACGCCATGGCGGGCGAGGAGCACGAGGTCCGCTACCGGCACGGGCGCGCGGGCCTGGAGGCCGACGGCGTGCGCGTCGTGCGCGCCGGCGCGGACCTCGTCGTCCTGGAAGTGGACGGCATACAGCGCCGGTTCGAGGTCGCGCGCTACGGCGACCGGGTCCACGTCAACACCACCACCCTCACCGCCCTGCCCCGCTTCCCCGACCCCACCGCACAACACGCCCCGGGTTCGCTCCTGGCCCCCATGCCGGGAACGGTGGTGAGGATCGCCGAGGACGTGGCCGTAGGAGCCGCTGTGACGGCCGGACAGCCGCTGCTGTGGCTGGAGGCGATGAAGATGGAGCACCGGATCACGGCGCCCGTCACAGGGACACTCGCAGCCCTGGAAGCCACCCAGGGCCAACAGGTGGAGCCAGGCGCACTACTGGCGGTAGTGGAGCGCGCCCCATAGGGGCGCGCGGAACTGCGCGAGCAACCACACACAACCCGCAGTCCGAAGGAGCTCCGTGACCACCCTCATCGAATCCGAAGAACACAAGGCCCTACGAGCCGCAGTAGCCGCCCTCGGCAAACGCCACGGCCGCGACTACGTCCGCGAAGACCTCTGGACCGAGGCCGCCAAACTCGGCTACCTCGGCGTCAACCTGCCGGAGGCGTACGGCGGCGGAGGCGGCGGCATCGCCGAACTCTCCCTCGTCCTCGAAGAACTCGGCGCCGCGGGCTGCCCGCTGCTGATGATGGTCGTCTCCCCGGCCATCTGCGGCACGGTCATCGCCCGCTTCGGGACCGAGGAACAGAAACGCGAGTGGCTGCCCGCCCTGGCCAACGGCACCCGCACCATGGCCTTCGGCATCACCGAACCCGACGCCGGCTCCAACTCCCACCGCATCACCACCACCGCCCGCAGGGACGGCGCCGACTGGCTGCTCACCGGCCGCAAGGTCTTCATCTCCGGCGTCGACATCGCCGACGCCACCCTCGTCGTCGGCCGCACCGAGGACGCCCGCACCGGCACCCTCAAACCCTGCCTGTTCATCGTCCCGCGCGACGCCGACGGCTTCACCCGTCGGCAGATCGACATGGAACTCCAGGCCGCGGAGAAGCAGTTCGAGCTGGTCCTGGACGACGTACGGCTGCCCGCCGACGCGCTCGTCGGCGACGAGGACGCGGGCCTCCTCCAGCTCTTCGCCGGCCTCAACCCCGAGCGCATCATGACGGCCGCCTTCGCCATCGGCATGGGCCGGCACGCCCTCGCCCAAGCGGTCGCCTACGCCCGCGAACGCACCGTCTGGAAGTCCCCCATCGGCGCCCACCAGGCCATCGCCCACCCCCTCGCGCAGGCCCACATCGACCTGGAACTGGCCCGCCTGATGATGCAGAAGGCGGCCCATCTCTACGACGCGGGCGACGACGCCGGCGCCGGGGAGGCCGCCAACATGGCCAAGTACGCCGCCGGTGAGGCCTGCGTGCGCGCCGTCGACCAGGCCGTGCACACCCTCGGCGGAAACGGCCTCACGCGCGAGTTCGGGCTCGCCCGGTTGATAACTGCCGCGCGCGTGGCTCGTATTGCTCCGGTGAGCCGGGAGATGATTCTGAACTACGTCTCCCACCAGACCTTGGGCCTGCCCAAGTCGTACTGACCGCGTCCGGCACAGCGCTGTGCGAGGAGGAACCGAATGTTCCGCAGCGAGTACGCAGACGTCCCGCCCGTCGACCTGCCCAGCCACGAGGCCGTACTGGGCCGCGCCGCCGAGTTCGGCGACACGCCCGCCCTGATCGACGGCACCGACGGCACCACCCTCACCTACGACCAGGTGGACCGCTTCCACCGCCGGGTCGCCGCCGCGCTCGCCGAGGCGGGCGTGCGCAAGGGCGACGTACTCGCCCTGCACAGCCCCAACACCGTCGCCTTCCCGACCGCCTTCTACGCCGCCACGCGCGCGGGTGCCTCCGTCACCACCGTGCACCCGCTCGCCACGCCCGATGAGTTCGCCAAACAGCTCGGCGACAGCCGCGCCCGCTGGATCGTCACCGTCTCCCCGCTGCTGGAGACCGCCCGCCGGGCCGCCGAACTCGCGGGCGGCGTCCAGGAGATCTTCGTCTGCGACAGCGCGCCCGGCCACCGCTCCCTCATCGACATGCTCGCCTCCACCGCCCCCGAGCCGCACATCGACATCGACCCCGCCGAGGACGTCGCCGCCCTGCCCTACTCCTCGGGCACCACCGGCATCCCCAAGGGCGTGATGCTCACCCACCGGCAGATCGCCACCAACCTCGCCCAGCTCGAACCGGCGATGCCCGCGAAACCCGGCGACCGCATCCTCGCCGTCCTGCCCTTCTTCCACATCTACGGCCTCACCGCCCTGATGAACGCGCCCCTGCGCCAGGGCGCCACCGTCGTCGTCCTGCCCCGCTGCGACCTGGAGACCTTCCTCGCGGCCGTTCAGAACCACCGCATCACCGACCTGTTCGTGGCCCCGCCGATCGTCCTCGCCCTCGCCAAGCACCCGCTGGTCGCCGAGTACGACCTGTCGTCCCTCCGGCACGTCGTCAGCGCCGCCGCCCCGCTCGACGCCCGGCTCGCCGAGGCCTGCTCCCGGCGGCTGAACCTGCCCCCGGTCGGCCAGGCCTACGGCATGACCGAACTGTCCCCGGGCACCCACGTCGTCCCCCTGGACGCCATGCGCGAGGCACCCCCCGGCACCGTCGGCAGGCTCATCGCCGGCACCGAGATGCGGATCGTCTCCCTCGACGACCCCGACAAGGACCTCGGCGTCGGCGAGGACGGCGAGATCCTCATCCGCGGCCCCCAGGTCATGAAGGGCTACCTCGGACGCCCCGACGCCACCGCCGCGATGATCGACACCGACGGCTGGCTGCACACCGGCGACGTCGGCCATGTCGACGCCGACGGCTGGCTCTTCGTCGTCGACCGCGTCAAGGAGCTCATCAAGTACAAGGGCTTCCAGGTCGCCCCCGCCGAACTCGAAGCCCTCCTGCTCACCCACCCCGGCATCGCCGACGCCGCCGTCATCGGCGTCCAGGACGACAACGGCAACGAGGTCCCGCGCGCGTACGTCGTCCGCCAGCCCACCGCCACCGAACTCTCCGAAGGAGAGGTGATGATGTACGTCGCCGAACGCGTCGCCCCCTACAAGCGCGTCCGCCAGGTCACCTTCATCGACGGAGTCCCCCGAGCCGCCTCCGGCAAGATCCTCCGCCGCCAGCTCAGGGGGCACGCATGACGTCGATCGGCCGCACGCGCGCGCGGGGCGTCGAGACCGCCAGCGGGGCGCCCCGGTCCGCTGCGGGGCAGGCCCTGCAACGGCAGCTCAGGGAGCACACATGACGTCGGTCGGCCGCACACGCGCGCGGGGTGTCGAGACGCTCAGCCTCGACTCGCCGGACACCCGCAACGCCCTGTCGGCCGCGCTCGTCGGCGACCTCGCGGACGCGCTCACGGACTGCGCCGAGGACGCCGACGTCCGCGCGGTCGTGCTCACGCACACCGGCAACACCTTCTGCGCGGGCGCCGACCTGCGCGACCCGCCCGCCCCGGACGCGCTGGTCGGCCTGCTGCGGCAGATCGTGGAACTGCCCCGGCCGGTCGTCGCCCGGGTCACCGGCCACGTCCGGGCGGGCGGCCTGGGCCTGCTGGCCGCCTGCGACATCGCGGCCGCCGCCACCACGGCCACCTTCGCGTTCACGGAGGTCCGCATCGGCGTGGCCCCCGCGGTCATCTCCCTGCCCCTGCTGCCCCGCACGGACCCGCGCGCCCTCGCCCGCTACTACCTCACCGGCGAGCGCCTCGACGCCGCCGAGGCCACCCGCATCGGCCTGCTCACCGCGGCGGGCGACGACGTGGACGCCGTACTCGAACCCGTCCTGGACGGACTGCGCAGGGCGGCACCCGAGGCCCTGGCCGAGACGAAGCGGCTGCTCACGGCTAGGGTGCTGGAGGCATTCGACCGGGACGCGGCCGACCTCACCGCGCTCTCGGCCCGGCTGTTCTCCTCCCCGCAGGCCCGCGAGGGGATGACGGCCTTCCTCGAACGACGGGATCCCGCATGGGCGCTGTGAGCACGGTCGGCGACCGTGTGGAACGTACCCCCAAACAGGACCGCAGCCGGGCCACCCGGCAGCGCCTCCTGGAGGCCGCCGTGGCCTGCCTGGCCGAACACGGCTGGGCGGGCTCCACGGTCTCCGTCGTCGCCGAACGCGCCGGCGTCTCCCGGGGCGCCGCCCAGCACCACTTCCCCACCCGCGAGGACCTGTTCACCGCGGCCGTCGAGTACGTCGCCGAGGAACGCTCCACCGCGCTGCGCGCACTGTTCCCCGAAGGCGCCGCCGGGGACCGCCGGGCCGTGGTCGCCGCCCTCGTCGACCTCTACACCGGCCCCCTCTTCCGCGCCGCCCTGCACCTGTGGGTCGCCGCCTCCAACGAGGAGCAACTGCGCGCGCGGGTCACCGAACTGGAGGCCCGCGTCGGCCGCGAGAGCCACCGCATCGCCGTGGAACTGCTGGGCGCCGACGAGTCGCGGCCGGGCGTGCGCGAGACCGTGCAGGGGCTGCTCGACATGGCCCGGGGACTCGGCCTGGCCAACCTGCTCACCGACGACACCGGGCGCCGGGAAAGGGTGGTCGCCCAGTGGGCGGCCCTGCTGGACACCGCCCTCGATCTCAGGGACTGAGCCGCTCCACCCGCCAGCTCCCGTCCGCCCGCGCCACGTACCGCAGCCGGTCGTGCAGCCGGTTCTCCCGCCCCTGCCAGAACTCCACCGACTGCGGAGCCACCCGGAAACCGCCCCAGTGCGGCGGTACGGGCACCTGCTCGCCCTCGGGATAGCGGGCCGCCAGCTCGGCGTAGGAGGCGTCGAGGTCGGCGCGGGTGGCGACCACCGCCGACTGCTCGCTGGCCCACGCCCCGAGCTGCGAGCCGTGCGGCCGGGTACGGAAGTAGGCGGCCGTCTCGTCCCGTCCGGTGCGCCGCGCGACGCCCTGGACGATGACCTGGCGGGCCATCGGATGCCAGGGGAACAGCAGCGAGACGTACGGGTTCTCCGCCAGGTCACGGGCCTTGCGGGAGTCGTAGTTGGTGTAGAAGACGAAACCCTGCTCGTCGAACTGCTTCAGCAGCACCGTGCGCGAGCTGGGCCGGCCCGCGGCGTCCGCCGTGGAGACCACCATGGCGTTCGGTTCGAACAGGTGCGCCTCCGTGGCGGCCTGCTTGAACCAGCGCGCGAACTGCTCCACCGGAGTGGCGGCCAGGTCGGTCTCGGCGAGGCCCTCGGCCCGGTACTGCTTGCGCATCGCGGCGGGGTCCAGTGGCACGGAGTCTCGGTCGGTCACGCCGTCATCCTGCCGTATCCGCGGGGCCCGTTCGCCATGGTGTCCTTCATCACTGCGTGGCACTCAGTGCCGCGATCCCTCCCCAAAGGTGGCACTCGGGGATATCGTGCTGGTGCCGTTCCCGTTGGGTGACCGCCGGCCGCACGGGGCATCACTGGGATACCCGCCCGGGACCGCGAGTCCGCAACCGAGCCACGACCGCGGATCCACGGGGCGTGCGTCCGTCCCTGCCGCTCGACACATGGTCCGTCCCACCGAGAGCCACACCCCCACAACACCATCTGTCGCACACATCACGAGGAGCCGCCTGATGTCCGACTTCGTACCCGGACTCGAAGGAGTCGTCGCGTTCGAGACGGAGATCGCCGAACCCGACAAGGAGGGCGGCGCACTCAGGTACCGGGGCGTCGACATCGAGGACCTCGTCGGCCACGTCTCGTTCGGCAACGTCTGGGGCCTGCTCGTGGACGGCGCCTTCAACCCCGGCCTGCCGCCCGCCGAGCCGTTCCCCATCCCGGTGCACTCCGGCGACATCCGCGTCGACGTCCAGTCCGCGCTCGCCATGCTCGCCCCCGTCTGGGGCCTCAAACCCCTGCTCGACATCGATGCCGAACAGGCCCGCGAGGACCTCGCCCGCGCCGCCGTCATGGCCCTGTCCTACGTCGCCCAGTCCGCCCGCGGCCAGGGCCTGCCCATGGTCCCGCAGCGCGAGATCGACAAGGCGCAGTCCGTCGTCGAACGCTTCATGATCCGCTGGCGCGGCGAGCCCGACCCCAAGCACGTCGCCGCCGTCGACGCCTACTGGACATCCGCCGCCGAGCACGGCATGAACGCCTCCACCTTCACCGCGCGCGTGATCGCCTCCACCGGCGCGGACGTGGCGGCCGCGCTCTCCGGCGCCGTAGGAGCCATGTCCGGGCCGCTGCACGGCGGCGCCCCCTCGCGCGTCCTGCACATGATCGAGGAGATCGAGCGCACGGGCGACGCCGAGGCCTACGTCAAGCAGGCCCTCGACAAGGGCGAGCGGCTGATGGGATTCGGCCACCGCGTGTACCGCGCGGAGGATCCACGCGCGCGCGTGCTGCGGCGTACCGCACGCGAGCTCGGCGCCCCCCGCTTCGAGGTCGCCGAGGCCCTGGAGAAGGCGGCCCTGGCCGAGCTGCACGCCCGCCGCCCCGACCGCGTCCTGGCGACCAACGTCGAGTTCTGGGCGGCGATCGTCCTCGACTTCGCCGAGGTCCCGGCCCACATGTTCACGTCCATGTTCACCTGCGCCCGTACGGCCGGCTGGTCGGCGCACATCCTGGAGCAGAAGCGCACCGGCCGCCTCGTACGCCCCTCCGCCCGCTACGTCGGCCCCGGCTCGCGCAACCCGCGGGAGATCGAGGGATACGAGGACATCGCCCACTGAGACGCTGACCCGAGGGGCGCGGTCACCCGCGCCCCGCACGGTCACGCCGGAGTCAGCAGCCCGGCGTGATGCCGCTCCGTCACCAGCGGATGCGCCCGCAGCTTCCCCTTCAGCTCGTTGTAGCCGTACTCGGCGAACAGCGGGTTCGCCGGGTCGTCCGTTACCCCCGGCGCCACGGACGCGTGCGGGAAGGGCAGGGGCTCAATGCGCGCGTCCAGGCGCGGGTTGTAGAAGAACGGCACGGAGAACCGCTCGGTGGCACCCGCCGGCGACACCACCCGGTGGTTCGTGGCCACGAGATACCCGTTGGTGGCCACCTCCAGCAGCTCACCGAGGTTGACCACGAACGCCCCCTCCAGCGGCGGCACGTCGTGGAACAGCCCGTCCTCGCGCTGCACCTGAAGGCCCCCCACCCGGTCCTGCAGCAGCAGCGTCAGGAACCCGTAGTCCTTGTGCGCGCCCACGCCCTGACCGGCCCCGTCCCCGGCGCTCCCGGGATACCGCACGAGCTTCAGATGCGGATGGGCCCGCTCACCGAAGACCGGGTCGTAGAAGTCGGCCGGCGCCCCGATGGCGGCGAGCAGCTCGTGCAGCAGCCGCTCGGCGACCCCGCTGAGCCGCTCGATCCAGGCCAGCGAGACGGCCCGCAGCTCCGGCAGCGACTCCGGCCACTGGTTCGGCCCTTCGAGCCACCAGTACGCGGGCTCACCGGGCCCCGGTGTCCGCGCAGCCCGCTCGGCCCCGATGTCCAACTGGTCCCGCCAGTCCCGCGCCCCACCCGTCCGCTCGTCGCCCGTGCGCGTGTAACCGCGGAAGTGAGGCGAGTTGACGTTGTCGAGCGCCAGCCGCTCCGCCTCGGGAAGCCGGAAGAACCGCCGCATGGCGGACCCGAGCCGCTCGGTCTCCCCGGCGGTCACCCCATGCCCCACGAGCTGGAAGAACCCCACGTCGTGAGCGGCGGCGTGCAACTGCGCATGCAACAGCGCACGGGCCTCGGGGCCGCGATCGGCGGCGGAGAGATCGATGATCGGAAGCTGCTGGTACTGGTACGACGGGTTTGCCGTCATGTTCGTCATGATGCGTCCGCGGTGGTGTACGGGCACGGGCGTGCGCCTGATGGGCGATGAAGAGAAACGGCAGCGGTAACTGCGCAAAGAGAAGACAGAGAGGGCCGGAATGCTCAGACGGAGCGTCGACAGCCCATGCTCGTGACGCGGACGTAGTCCACGTGGCGGCGTCGAACGAGCGTGATCATGCCCTCCACAACCCCGGAACCCCTCCGGGAATTCCCCCACGAACGCAGACGACCCGCGAGCTCGGGTCCCCCGCCTGACGGCGAGGAGCCGGCCGGACGTACCGGCGAGCTCACGGGTCGGGTGACTGCTTGGGATTGGGCCGGCTGCACGCGTCTCTCACGTGCTGGTCCGGCACCGCACTGGGTGGGGTGTCGGGCCGCTAGCCCGCAGCCACCTCACGCGTCCGGTATTCATACATCTGCCGAACCACCTCCCTTCTGTGTGCCTCACACACTAAGAACGGGCCCTCCCCGGAATCAACCGCTTTTTCGTCCGGCCGGAGGGAGAGGCGCCCGCGGATCCGTGTGTGAAGATCAAGATTGATGTAGGCGCACGGTGGGGAGGTGGCTCTTGTGTCCGATCTTCGTATAGCGCCGGTGGCCGGTGAGGCCATGCTGGAGCAGTGGCGGTATGTGCACAACGTGATCGTTCCGCCGGACGAGCTGAGTGCCGACGAGGTGCGGGAGCGCAGTGGGCGGCATCGGCTGGAGAACGCGTATCTCGGGGATGTGCTCGTCGGGTGCTCGACCGTGCGGCCGCCGGGCGGGGAGGAGGGGGTGGCGACCGTTATCGCGCGCGTGCTGCCCGAGTACCGGGGGCGCGGGTTCGGGACGGCGCTGTACGAGCAGGGGGTGGCGCAGGCGCTGGGGATGGGGGCGCGGGTGATCCAGACGGTCGTTCTGGCGGCGAACGCGGACGGGCTGCGGTACGCCGAGGCGCGCGGGTTCGTCGAGGTGGAGCGGTATGTGGCGCCGGAGGACGAGACCGAGGTCTGGCTGACGCTGCGGCGGGCGGCCTGACGTGCGGCCGGGCGCGGTGCCGGGTCTCCGGCCTACAACGATTCCCTCAATCTTGCGGGAACCCGGTGTGTGCTGCGTCACGTTCGAGTTGAATGATGACCAGTGAGCGAACCGACGCGCCGTATGTGCGGACGTAGCTTGGCAGGGGGTCCAGGTGAGTGCTTCCCGGCGTAGTGGGACCACCGACGAGCTGGGGCCGGACGAACCCGAGCGGGAGGGTCCGGACGGCTCGGACGGCGGCTCCGATCTGCTTGCCGCGCTCCTTGACGGGATGGACGCGGCGCTGTGCGCGTTCGACGCCGACGGGGTCGTCACCCACTGGAACCGGGAGGCCGAACGGATCCTGGGATGGACCGCGGCCGAGGCGGTGGGCCGGCAGGGTTTCGCCGGGTGGGCGGTGCGCAAGGCGGACGCCGAGGAGGTCGAGGGGCGGCTGCTGTCCGCGATGCAGGCCCCGGGCCGGCAGGTGCACGAGTTCGCGCTGCTCACCAAGGACGGCGGGCGGGTGCTCGTACGGACCCAGTCCGCGGCCGTGCGCGGCCCGGACGGCAAGCCCGCGGGTGTGTACTGCGCGTTCAGCGAGGTGCACGCGCAGATCGACCTGGAGCGGTCCATCGCGCTGAGCGAGGCGCTGTTCGAGGACGCGAGCTGGGGTGTCGTCCTCGTCGACGCGGATCTGCGGCCCGCGGTGGTCAACGCGCACGCGGCACGTGCCCTGGGCCTCGGGCGTACGTCGGTGCTGGGCCGGCCGCTGGGGGAGCTGCTCGCGCAGGGCGTCGAGGAGCTGGAGAGCGCGCTGACGCACGTCCTGGCGGAGGGCGCGCCGCCCGCGCCGGCCGAGATCTGGGTGAGCGTGCGCACCCCGGAGGGCGAGCAGCGGCGCTGCTGGCGGTGCGGCTTCGTACGGCTGGCGTCGCCGCTGGCGGAGGAGCCGGTGCCGTTGGGCGTGGGCTGGCTGTTCCAGGACGTGACGGAGGCCAAGCAGGGCGAGCAGGAGGCGGCGCTGCTGCGGTTCCGCTCGAACCAGCTGCACCGGGCCGCGCGGGCGGCCGCCGAGTGCGAGGACCCGGCGGAGGCGGCGACCGTCCACCTGGACTTCGCGCTCGCCGGTTTCGCCGACCACGCGCTGGTCGACGGTGTCGTGGGCGGCTCGCTGAGCGACGCGGACGCGGCCGGGCCGGTACGGCTGGCCCGGATCGCCGCCACGCCTTCCGGCGCGCCGGGACCGAGCGTGTCCACCGGCGCGGCCGGGCTGCCCACCCGGTACGCGGAGAACCATCCGGCGCTGCAGTGTGTGGCGCGGGCCGGTTCGGTGCGGGCGAGTGCGGGTTCCGTCCCGGCCGACCAGGTCCGTTCCTGGGCGGAGTCCCGCCAGTGGCCGCCGGACGCGGTGCACGCCCTGTGCGCGGTGTTGCGCAGCCGCGGCCGCACGCTCGGCGTGGTGACGTTCCTGCGCGCGGCGGGCCGCAGCCCCTTCGAACGCTCCGACGCGACGTACGCGGAGGACGTGGCGGCACGGATCGCCGCGGCCCTGGACCTGGCGAGCGCGCTGTAGGGCCGTCGTTCAGCGGCGGTAGAAGATCCGGTCGGCGTACTTCTCGAAGACCCGCCCGTTCCACTCGTGGCCGCCGTCCACGTTCCCCGAGCGCAGCAGCGGCGGTTCGATGCCCCGCTCGGCCAGCGTGCCCGCCGCCGTCGCCATCACGGCCTGCATGAGCGCCGCGGTGACGACGGTGGACGCGGGCGCGAAGGGCGCCGGCACCGCGTCGAGGGTGAGTTCCGCGTCGCCCACGGCGATCTTGGAGTCGAGGACGACGTCGCAGTGGTCCTTCAGATGGGTGCCGGAGACATGCCGGGACCGGGTCTCGGACGCGTACGCCACGGAGGTCACGCCGATGACCTTCACGCCCAGGGCGCGCGCGTTCATGGCCATCTCCACGGGCAGCGCGTTGCGTCCGGACAGCGAGATGATCACGAGGGCGTCGCCCGCGCGCAGCGGCGAGCTGTCCAGTACGGCGCTCGCGAGCCCGTCGACCCGTTCCAGGGCGGAGCCGAGCGTCGCCGGCATCACGTCGACGCCGACGACACCGGGGACGGCCAGCAGGTTCATCAGCGCCAGGCCGCCCGCGCGGTATACGACGTCCTGGGCGGCGAGCGAGGAGTGGCCGGCGCCGAAGGCGAACAGCCGGCCGCCGTCGGCGACGGTGTCGGCGAGCAGCGTCCCGGCCGCCTCGATGGTGCCGTCCTCCTCGTCGCGCACCCGCTGCAGCAGGTCGATCGCGGCGTCGAAGAACTGGCCGGCGAGCTTGCGGTCGCTCATGCGCGGGGCCCCTTTGCCGTGGGTGTCCGTCCGGGCGGACGGGTCAGAGCCGCCGGGCGTACGGTGCTGTGCCGCCCGGCGTTCGTGTCCGTGTCGCGGATCACCGTGCGGTCTGGACCAGTGCGGTGTCAATACGGCGTTCCGTGCCCGCGGGGCCGGGGCGCCGGCCCCGCGGGCGCCCCGGGTTCGGGCCGTGTAACACCGTGGTTCCCACGGCGCGGCACGGTTGTCAGTGGGATGCGTCAGAATTGGGGCCAGGGCCAGCGCACGCGCCGCGAAGCTGTCGTGCTTCCGGCAGATCTCATCAAGGGGCACGTATGTCCGGACTGATCGACACCACGGAGATGTATCTCCGCACCATCCTCGAGCTGGAGGAGGAAGGTGTGGTCCCCATGCGCGCCCGGATCGCCGAGCGCCTCGACCAGAGCGGACCGACGGTCAGCCAGACGGTGGCGCGGATGGAGCGGGACGGCCTGGTGGCCGTCGCCAGCGACCGGCACCTGGAGCTCACGGACGAGGGCCGTCGGCTGGCGACGCGCGTGATGCGCAAGCACCGCCTCGCGGAGTGTCTCCTCGTCGACGTGATCGGCCTGGAGTGGGAGCAGGTGCACGCCGAGGCCTGCCGCTGGGAGCACGTGATGAGCGAGGCCGTGGAGCGGCGCGTGCTCGAACTGCTCCGGCACCCGACCGAGTCGCCCTACGGCAACCCGATCCCGGGTCTGGAGGAGCTGGGCGAGAAGGACGGCGCGGACCCGTTCCTCGACGAGGGCATGGTGTCGCTGGCCGAGCTGGCCCCGGGCCCGGAGGGCAAGACGGTCGTCGTCCGCCGGATCGGTGAGCCGATCCAGACGGACGCGCAGCTGATGTACACGCTGCGCCGGGCGGGTGTGCAGCCCGGTTCGGTGGTGAGCGTGACGGAGTCGGCGGGCGGGGTGCTGGTGGGCAGCGGCGGTGAGGCGGCCGAGCTGGAGGCGGACGTCGCCTCCCATGTGTTCGTCGCCAAGCGCTGAGCGTCCCCGGTCAGCCCGAGAGGCCGGTAACTCCCGTTGTCTCGGAGGCAGTTGAGCGCCCGGATGGATCTCGTCGTTTCCAAGATTCAGTCCGCCGAATCGCAGCGCTTCGACGCTTCGCGTGCAAGGCTGTCGCGTGAGGCATATGACCTGACTGAGGGGGCCGGTGGGATGTGCCGTAGACGTGCGGAGGGCCCCGGCGCCGTGTGGCGCCGGGGCCTGTCCTCCCCTGTGCTGACCCGGAGCCCCGAGCTCCCAGGGTCATCCCCTTCGGGCCGGTTTCCCCGACCGGTCCGCCTCCCGCTGAAGATCTCCCCTCGGCAGCGGCGATCATTCCTTGAGCAGGGTCACTCGAACGAGGGGTGTTGAGAGCGGAAACGGAATCCTCGAACCTGTATTCGATACTCTGCGAGTGACGGGTCACGTGGGAGATGCGCTGCACAAGTGGCGCATACGGACGGGGCCCAGGTGAGCGAAGGCAACTGCACGGCACGGCAGGACGCGGTTCTCGGGACCGGCCGACTCGACGAGCGGGAGCGAGCGGTCCGAGCGGAGCTAGGGGGGTGCCAGGACCTATGGCGCGGCGCATCGACGTGACCGGGGCGGGCGGCGTACGCCTTGCCGCCTGGGAGTTCGGCGACCCTCCCAAGACCGACCCGGCCAAGCTCGTACCCGAACAGTCCGGACCGCCCGGTCCGGCCACGGCCGCCGAGCCCGAACCGGGCCACGGCGTGCTGTTACTCCACGGGCTGATGGGGCGCGCCTCGCACTGGGCGTCCACCGCCCGCTGGCTCTCCGAGCGCCACCGCGCCATCGCCCTGGACCAGCGCGGCCACGGCCGCAGCGACAAGCCGGCGCGGGCCGCGTTCACCCGCGAGGCCTACGTCGAGGACGCCGAGGCCGCCCTCGAACAGCTCGGGCTCGCCCCGGCCGTCCTCATCGGCCACGCCATGGGAGCGCTCACCGCCTGGCAGCTCGCCGCGAAACGGCCCGACCTGGTGGCCGGCGTCGTCATCTGCGACATGCGGGCCTCCGCGCTGGGCGCCGCCTCGCAGCGGGAGTGGGCGGACTGGTTCAAGTCCTGGCCCGTCCCGTTCGCCACGCTCGCCGACGTGCGCAAGTGGTTCGGGGAGGACGACCCCTGGGTGGAGCGGCCGAACCCGGCCCGGGGCGCGTTCTACGCCGAGGTCATGCACGAGTGCGAGGACGGGTGGCGGCCGGTGTTCGAGCCGGAGCAGATGCTCACGTCCCGCGAGACATGGGTGTACGACGCGCACTGGGAGGAACTGGCACAGGTCCGGTGCCCGGCACTGGTCGTGCGCGGGCTGGACGGGGAGCTGGGGCGGGCCGAGGCGCAGGAGATGGTGCGGGTCCTTCCCCGGGGGGAGTACGCGGAGGTCGCCGACGCGGGGCATCTGGTGCACTACGACCAGCCGGAGGCTTGGCGGGGTGCTGTCGAGCCGTTTCTTGACGGGGTTCTCGCGGGCTGAGGTGAGGTTCCGCCTCCTTCGTCTGCTCGGTGGAACTTTGGTGGCGGCTGCGGGCCCGTAGTGGTTGCTCGCGCAGTTCCCCGCGCAGTTCCCCGCGCCCCTTGGGGGCGCCTTCACTCACCCCTTGCTGACAGCCGTGAGGATCTCCGGCAGCCTCTCCGCCGTCCTCGGAGCCGCCAGCCGTAGTCCCAGCCATGTGACCAGCGCCCCGTACGCCGCGCCCGCCGGCAGGAGGATCCAGGTCCAGTGGTCGCCGTTCGGTGTGACGTTCAGCCAGACGGTCACCGCGATGACCGGGGCGCAGAGCAGGGAAGCGGCGACCATGCCGCCGAAGATGGAGAGGAAGGCCAGGCTGCTCTGGCCCGGGGCGACGTTCTTGTAGCCCTCCTGCGGGATGGAGTAGGGGAAGCGCGCCGAGCTCCACGCGCCGGTGGCCAGCATCGCGCCGAGCAGGGCGAAGGACAGGCCGAGCACCTCGGGCAGCCGGGGCCAGTCGCCGAGCAGCGCGGTCGTCAGGACGGTCACGAGCGTGGCGTACGGCAGGGTGATCACCAGCAGGGCCAGCGCCCGGGCGCGCAGCTCGACGTAGGCGTCCCGGCGCGAGGAGATGGTCATCGCGACCATCCAGAACGCGGAGGTGTCCTGCCCGAACTGGTTGTACATCAGGATGCCGAGCATCCCGGCGGCGAAGCAGGCGAAGTAGATCGAGCCGGTGCCCTGCAGGGCGTTGAAGACAGGGACGATCAGGCCGATCGCCAGCGAGGTCACCCAGGCCGCCTTGGTCTTCGGATCGCGCCACACATAGCGCAGGCTGCGCTCCATCACCGTGCCGGTGCGCCCCGCGGGCAGCAGCCGGGCGAGCCCGGTCGGCTTCCGCTCCCGTACGGCGGAGGCGGTGACGGCCTGGAGGGTGGAACCGTCGGGCGCGGTCATCAGCCGCGTCAGATGCCGCGACCACACACCGAGCAGCGCGGCCAGCGCCCCGGCCGTCAGCGCCAGTTGCAGGACGGCGGCACCGTACGCACCCTCGCTCGCCGCGTCCACCGCCCCGACCGCCGACGCGGGCGGCACCCAGCGCAGCACCTCCGCCGCCGGATCGAGCTGCCCGAGCCCCGACGAACCGAGCCGTTGCGCCCCGAAGTTGACGACCTGCGCCCCGACGGCGATGACCAGACCGCTGAGCACCGCCAGATCACGGCCCTTGCGGCTGGTCAGCAGCCGGATGTTGGCGGCGGCGACGGCCCGCGCGAGCGCCACGCACACCAGCAGCGCCAGGGGGATCGCGACGACGCCCACCGCGTAGGCCGCACCGCCGTGCGCGACCGCGATCACCGAGCCGGTCAGCAGGCAGAGCGTGAAGAGCGGGCCGATGCCGACCAGGGAGGCCGCGAGGAGCGCACGCACCAGGGGGCGGGGGCGCAGCGGCAGTATGACCAGCCGGGTCGGGTCGAGGGTCTCGTCGCCGCTGGGGAAGAACAGCGGCATCACCGCCCAGCCCAGCGCCAGCACCCCCACCAGCAGCACGACCACGGACTCGGCGTGCTCGTTGCCGCGCAGCGCGATCAGGCCGATCAGCTGCAACGCGGCGAACAGGAGCGCGGCGACGGCGGAGGCGATGTAGGCGGCGCGGCGGCCGGTGGACTGGCGCAGGCCGTTGCGCAGCAGGGACAGCTTCAGCCGGACGAAGACGGGGGTGATCGTGGGAGCGCTCATCGGGCCCCGCCGCCCAGCCAGTCGAGGTCGGAGGCGGCGTCGCGTCCGTTCGCGCCGACCAGCTCCAGGAACGCCTGTTGCAGGGAGGGTGCGTCGCCGCGGACCTCGGTGAGCGGGCCGTGCGCCCGGATCCGCCCGGCGGCCATGACGGCCACCCAGTCGCACAGCGACTCCACCAGCTCCATGACGTGGGAGGAGAAGACGACGGTGGCACCGGAGGCGGTGTAGCGCTCCAGCACTCCGCGGATGGTCTGGGCGGAGACCGGGTCGACCCCCTCGAACGGCTCGTCCAGGAAGAGCACTTCGGGATTGTGCAGCAGGGCCGCCGCGAGCCCGATCTTCTTCCGCATCCCGGTCGAGTAGTCGACGACGAGCTTGTGCTGGGCGCCGGCCAGGTCCAGTACGTCGAGGAGCTGCGTGGTCCGCTTGTCGACCTCGGCGCCGGGCAGCCCGCGCAACCGCCCGGAATAGCTCAACAGTTCGCGCCCCGACAGCCGCTCGAAGAGCCGGAGCCCCTCGGGCAGCACCCCGATCCGCGCCTTGACCTCGACCGGATCGCGCCACACGTCGTGCCCGACGATCTCGACCGACCCCTGATCGGGCCGGAGCAGTCCGGTCACCATGGAGAGGGTGGTGGTCTTCCCGGCCCCGTTCGGCCCGACAAGACCGATGAACTTCCCGGCAGGCAGGTCGAGATCGACCCCGGCCACGGCCACTTGCTGCCCGAACCGCTTCCAAAGACCACGGACCTTCACGGCTGACGTCATGGAAGCCAACCCTACGGTTCCGCGGTGTTGGCGCAGGTTACCGGTCCCGCCCGCACGCATAGGCCAGCGGCGAGATCAACTCCTCCGCGTCCGGCAGCCACCGATTCGCCGGAGTCGGACGGCACGCCCACTGCACGGCCCCCTGCGACCCGTACCGCGTGGGCGGCGCAGCCACATAGCTGCCCTCGCCGAGCGCCGTGAGGTCGAGCGAGGCGGGCGACCAGCCGAGCTTGCGGACCAGCTCGGGAACCTTCACCGAGGCCCCCGGCAGCACGAAGAAGTGCATCCGGCGATCCGGCGTCAACGTCACGGGCCCCAGCGTCAACTCCATGCGCTCCATGCGGGCCAGCGCCAGGAACCCGGCCGTCTCCGGGACGGAGATCGCGTCGAACGTGCGCCCCGTCGGCAGCAGGATCGACGCCAGCGGCTGCTTCGACCACAGCCGGCGCGCGACGGTCGCACTGCCTGTGGCCTGCGTCGCCCAGTCCGCGCGCGAGGGATGCGCGCCGGGCGCACCGCACCCGGCGTCGCCGCACGAGCAGCGCTGCACGCCGTCGGCGGCTTCCAGCCAGGTGCCGGGGAACACGTCCCAGTGGCGCTCCTCGGCATAGCGAACGGCGTTTTCCAGCAGCGATTCCCCGCGCTGCTTCGGAATCTGAGCGGCTTCGGTGCCCGGGATCGTCTCTTCCACGAAGAACACAACTCCCCTGCCCACCTCGGGTTACGGGCGTAGCGCGCGCGGGGGAGGAGCATCGATTCGGCACCTGGGGCGCATGGGTGCATGTGTGGGGGCGCGCGGGAGGATCCGCGGCGGGAGCGGGTAGCCAGGAATGGGGTCGGCTTCCGCCTAAGAGGCTCTTACCCCGGCAATCCTCGCATGTCCCGCATTTTCGGTATGGCGGCGGGGCATTGATCTTCACGGCCGGATCTTTTCGGTTCTCCCCGGTTCGCCTCGGTGGAACAGGCGAAACAGGTGAACCCGGTGGGACCGTCGGGACCGGTGGGAAGACACAACCAACTCGGTGCGTGGGCAGGCACCGCAGCCACAGGGGGTACGCCATGGCCGCAAGGCCTCTCGTCGCGCGACAGCCGAACGAACGGCTGCAGGCGCTCATCCAGGAAGCGGGGTGCTCGAACGCCGGGCTGGCCCGCCGGGTCAACATGTGCGGCGCCGAGCACGGCCTCGACCTGCGCTACGACAAGACGTCCGTGGCCCGTTGGCTCCGCGGACAGCAGCCGCGCGGACGCGCCCCGGCGATCATCGCGGAGGCGCTCGGCCGCAAACTCGGCCGTACGGTCACGATCGACGAGATCGGCATGGCCAACGGCAAGAACCTCGCCTCCGGAGTCGGCCTGCAGTTCTCGCCGACCGTGCTGGGGGCCATCGAGCAGGTGTGTGAGCTGTGGCGCAGTGACGTGGGGCGCCGGGACTTCCTGTCCGGTTCGTCCGTCGCCGCGTCCGCGCTGGTGGAACCCAGCCGGGACTGGCTGATCTCGTCGCCCGACTCGCAGGTGGCGCGTTCGGCGGGGCCGCGCGTGGGCCAGTCCGACGTCGCGGCCGTGAAGGCGATGACACAGGCGCTGGTCGACCTGGACCACCAGTACGGCAGCGGGCATGTGCGCCCGGTCGTCGTGCACTACCTCAACAGCGTCGTCTCCGGGCTGCTGGCCGGCTCCTACCGGGAGGCCGTCGGGCGCGAACTCTTCGCCGCGGTCGCCCGACTGACCGAGCTCGCGGGCTACATGGCGGTCGACACCGGCCAACCCGGCCTGGCCCAGCGGTACTACATCCAGGCCCTGCGGCTCGCCCAGGCGGCGGGCGACCGCGGCTACGGCGGATACGTGCTCGCCGCCTCCATGAGCCACCTGGCCGCGCAGCTCGGAAACCCGCGGGAGATCGCGCAGTTGGCGCGTGCCGCGCAGGAGGGGGCGCGGGGGCGCGTCACCCCGCGCGCGGAAGCGATGTTCTTCGCCGCGGAGGCGCGGGGGCACGCGCTCATGGGTGACGCGCGGGCGGCGCAGGCGGCGTCCGGGCGGGCGGTGCACGCGCTGGAGTCCGCGGACCCGTCCTCCGGCGACGACCCGGCGTGGATCACGCACTTCGACGAGGCCTATCTGGCCGACGAGTTGGCACACTGCCACCGCGACCTGGGGCAGGCCGAGGCGGCGGCGCGGCGCGCGGAGGAGTCGCTGGCGGGGCTGCCGGAGACCAAGGCGCGGCGGCGGGCGATCGGCTATGTGCTGCTCGCCACGGCCCTGGTGCAGCAGCGTGAGGTCGAGCAGGCCTGCCACACGGGGCTGAAGGCCGTGGAACTGCTGGAGACCCTGCGCTCCAACCGGGGCGCCGAATACCTGGAGGACTTCCAGCAGCGGCTGGAGCCGTACCGGGACGAGCCCGTGGTAAGGGAGTTCGGGGCGCGGATGGATCTTCAGGCGGCGGCGTGAAAGAGACCGCTGCGAGAGCGTGAACGGGCGGAAAACGCGGCCGGCGAAGGGGAGGTGGGGAAACGGTCCGCGGAAGGGGGCCGGTTCTGTTACCGCGGTCACAGGGATGTGCGTCACGTTCTGAGCTGCGTGGCATGCGGCTGACATGACCCGGTAGCGTGAGCCGACGATTCCGTAGGTCCCCCATTCGTAGGAGTCCCGGTGACGCAGAGTGGACAGGGCGAGGAGCCCTCGGCGCGACCCGCGCGCGAAGGCATCGTGCTGCCCTCCGACGGAGGCGAGCCCCTGCTTCCGGGCATGACGGGTACCCAGGGTGGCGGACAGCGGTACGGCCACCAGGCGCCGCCCGCCCCGGCGGCGCCGCCCGGCGGTCAGGCCTGGGACGGTTCCTGGGGGCCCGAGCAGCAGCAGGCCCCGGCGCAGGGCCAGGGCTGGACACCTCCGCCCGCCCAGACCTGGGGCACCCCCTCCCAGCCCCTCCCGCCGGAGAACACGCCGTACGCGGACCGGTACGCCCCGCCCTCCCAGGGGACCGCGCAGCCGCCCGCCGCCGGACAGTACGGCTACGGCTACGGCACCCAGGGCGCCGGAGACGGCGGTGCGGGCGCCCCGCTGCCGCCGCCCCACGGCACGCACACCGGAGGCGCCCCGCTGCCGCCCGCCGTGCCCTACGGGGCCACGGCCGCCGCGGACGACGGGGCCACGCAGTACATCCCGCCGGTCGTGGACGCGGGTCAGGGTGACCAGGCGACCCAGTACATACCGCCGGTCATGGACACACCCCCGGGCGATCAGGCGACTCAGTACATCCCGCCGGTGGCGGACGCGGGTCAGGGTGACCAGGCGACCCAGTACATACCGCCTGTCACGGACACACCCCCGGGCGATCAGGCGACCGCCTACCTTCCGCCCGTCGGCGGCGCTCCCGTGGACGACGGGGCCACGCAGTACATCCCGCCGGTCGGGAGCGGGGCGCTGCCGCCCGAGGTGCGGGCGGAGACGCCCGCCGAGAGCACGCAGGCGCTCGGGCGGGTGCGCCGGCCGGGGCCGGGGGACATGCCGTCGGCCGCGCATTCCGACGCCGACGCCACGCAGTACATCCCGCCGGTGACGGGCGGGGGCCAGGACCGGCAGACGCCCGCCGAGTTCGACAACCTGTTCCGGACCGACCCGGGCGGTGAGAGCCCGGCCGCGTCCACCCAGCAGATGCCGCGCTTCGAGCCGCACCGGCAGCACGCTCCCCACGGCGCCCAGCAGGCCCCGATCATCCCGCGCCGTGCCGAGCGGGAGGACCGCGAGGAGCCGCGCGGGCGCGGTGGCCGTACCGGCTCGCGGGTGCCGCTGTTCGCGGCCGCCGGCGTGGCCATCGCGGTCGTCGGCATCGGGGCGGGCGCGCTGCTGGGCGGGGGCGGCGCGGGTGATCAGGGCGACGACAACAAGACCGTCGCGGCCGCGGCCCCCGCGAGCGAGTCCGCCTCGCCGTCGCCGTCGCCGTCGGTGGATCCGGCCGAGCAGCAGGCCGTCGAACTGGACAAGCTGCTGGCCGTCAGCGGCAACAGCCGGACCATGGTCATCAACGCGGTGTCCAATGTGAGGTCCTGCACCAACCTCGGCCAGGCGGCCAAGGACCTGAGAGACGCGGCCAAGCAGCGCAACGACCTGGTGACCGAGCTGTCCAAGCTCTCCGTGGACGAGCTGCCCGAGCACGTCGCGCTGACCGAGGCCCTGACCAAGGCGTGGCAGGCGTCCGCCTCCGCCGACAACCACTACGCGGCCTGGGCCGAGCAGGTGGCGCAGAACAAGCGCAAGCTCTGCCGGAAGGGCCAGGCCCGCAGCACCGGCCAGACCCAGGCGGGCAACCAGGCCAGTGGCACCGCCAGCAGCGAGAAGACCAAGGCCTCGGGCCTGTGGAACACGATCGCGAAGACGTACGGCCTGACCGAGCGGCAGCCGGTCCAGCTCTAGGGACGCGGAGCCCCGGCAGGCGGGAATCTGACGGCAGGCCCTAGAGCAGGTCGGCGTCCTGGAGGGTCTTCGTCACGTCGATGAAGCCCTTCCTGGCCGAGACGAGTCGGCCGTCCCGTACCACCTGGAGGGTCACGTCGGCGTTGACCAGCTGCGGGAAGCCTGCGGAGGCGAGGGTCTCCCGGAACTTCCAGCTGAGGGTGGGCGTGAGTCCGCCCGTCTCGATCCTGAGCCCGCCGTCCAGGGCCCGGCGGACCGTGCGGGCGGTGACCTCGCCGCCGTCGAGGGAGTCGACGACCGCCTTGAGGACGGTGTAGGCGATCCAGGTGGTCTGCACGCCGGCGTCCGAGGGGTCGATGCGGTTGTCGCCGAAGGCCTGCTCGCTGATCACCTTCTTCATCCCGTCCCAGCGCTTGTCGCTGGAGACGGGGTACCAGCCGGTGATGTACGCGCCCTCGTACGGGCCGGACTTGCCGCCGGAGGCATTGATCACCGTCTGGTCGACGCTGCCGAGCACGGTGGCGGTGCGCACGCCGGATCCCTGGCCGACGCGCCGGAAGGAGTCCATGAAGGTGCTGGTGCGGTCGCCGAGGGCGGGCACCACGCAGCCGGTGCCGGACGGGTCGGAGGTCGTGTAGTCCAGGGCGCGGTCCGCCTGCCCCGCGTACTCGGTGGCGTCCTCCGCCGCGAGCTGGTCGCCCGCCTTCGCGTGGCCGCCCGCCTCCAGGCCGGAGTTGAGCAGGTGCGGCAGTTCGTCGCCGGCGATGCTGTCGGGGCGGACCAGCGCGACGGGCCCGCAGGTCTTGGCCAGTTCCCGGCCGAGGCCGGCCAGCAGGGTGTGCTGACCGCCGTTGACGGGGTAGGAGAGCGGGCTGGTGAACTCGGCCTTGGTGATGCCGTAGCCGCCTATGTAGGGGATGCCCGCGCTCTCCAGGGTCGGGAAGAAGGAGTCCCCGTGCTGGCTGTAGGAGCCGACGACGGCGACGGCCTTCTCCTCGACGGCGCGCTTGGCGCACCTCGCGGCGGACACGCGGTCGTTGTGGTCGTTGCAGTTCAGGACCCTGAGCTTGCGGCCGCCCAGGCCGCCGTTGGCGTTGACCCAGCGGGCGTAGGCCAGTGCGAGGGCGGGCATGCCGGGCTTGTTGGTGGCGCCGGTATCTTGTGGTGCCCATGTCATTACGGTGATCGGGTCGTCCCCGGCGCCCCCCGTGACGGCGGAGACGACCCCGCATCCCGCGGTGAGCGACGCGGACGCCAACAGTGCTCCCGCACGGAGCGCCGTGCTCTGTAGGGGCTTGGTGAACCTGAGAGGGAAGGGGCTGCGGGCGCGTCGCTTGCCGGTCATGTCCCCACACGCTTCCGTCACATCACTAACCCGGGAGTGACCTACGGTTATTGGCCGGTGACGTAAAGGTGAATTGCGGGGGGCGGTGAAGCGCCCCGGAGGGGGAACGTACGATCGATGACCGTGCAAGGTTCGGAGAACTCTTCCCGTCGCGGGCGTCGCTCATCCACCATGGGCGGCATGCCACTGAACGACATGCCGTGGTGGCGCTGGCGCAGCAATGTGCGCTCCGCGCTGCACATGCTCTCCGACCCGGTGTTCCAGACGGACGTCTGGCTGGCCGGCGTCGACGGTTACGGAGACGTCACCGACGCCGTGTACCGGCTGGTCGAGGACACCTGGCTGGACAACTGGTCCGCCGAGAAGTACGTCGGCACGATCTTCCGGGACTCCCAGGAGGCGGCGCTCGTCGACAGCGCCGTCCTGCGGGTGCTGCGGATCATGCACCAGGTGGGGCCCGACGCGCCCGTCTCGGCCTACCTCGACCACCAGGCGTGGCCCGAGGCGGTACGGGCCGCCCGGGACGCACATGTGCGGATGGCGGTGAGCGACGGGGACGACCCGGACGCGGCGCCGAGCACGCTCGAAGTACTGCGGATCATGACCCGGACCGCCTGACGGACGGCGGCCCGGCCGCCGCGCCGGATATGGGACCCTGTCCTGCATGAACGAGCAGTCCACCCGAGCCGCGGTCCCCTCCGACCAGTACGTCCTCACGATCGCCTGCCCCGACAAGCAGGGCATCGTGCACGCCGTGTCCAGCTATCTGTTCATGACCGGCTGCAACATCGAGGACAGCCAGCAGTTCGGCGACCACGACACGGGTCTGTTCTTCATGCGCGTCCACTTCTCGGCGGACGCGCCGGTGACGGTGGACAAGCTGCGCGCCAGCTTCGCGGCGATCGGTGACTCCTTCCAGATGGACTGGCAGATCAACCGGGCCGACGAGAAGATGCGCATCGTCCTGATGGTCAGCAAGTTCGGCCACTGCCTGAACGACCTGCTGTTCCGCGCCCGGATCGGGGCGCTGCCGGTGGAGATCGCGGCGGTGGTGTCCAACCACACGGACTTCGCCGAGCTGGTGAGCTCGTACAACATCCCCTTCCACCACATCCCGGTGACCAAGGACACCAAGGCGCAGGCCGAGGCGCGGCTGCTGGAGATCGTGCGCGAGGAGAACGTCGAGCTGGTGGTGCTCGCGCGCTACATGCAGGTCCTCTCGGACGACCTGTGCAAGCAGCTCAGCGGCCGGATCATCAACATCCACCACTCCTTCCTGCCGAGCTTCAAGGGCGCCAAGCCGTACCACCAGGCGCATGCGCGGGGCGTGAAGCTGATCGGCGCGACGGCGCACTACGTCACCGCCGACCTCGACGAGGGGCCGATCATCGAGCAGGAGGTCGAGCGCGTCGCCCATGACGTGACGCCGGACCAACTGGTCGCGATCGGGCGGGACGTGGAGTGCCAGGCGCTGGCGCGGGCCGTGAAGTGGCACGCGGAGCGGCGGATCCTGCTGAACGGGCGCCGGACGGTCGTGTTCGCCTAGCAGCTCGGGGGCGGCTGTTTCGTTGGCGGCCGCGGGTGGCTTGTGATTGCTCGGCGAAGCCGCACACTGATGCAGCTCCGCGCCCCTTGGAATCGACGTGCGTTGAGCAGGGGCGCGGGGAACTGCGCGACCGGCCCCCACTCACCCGCAGCCGCCGACGACCGCCCGGCCGACCCCTACATCCGGCTCAACGACGCCACCGAGAACAGCACGTCCTTGATGGCCTCACGATCCCCCACTTGACCGGCGGCCGCCTCCGCAGGAGACACGTGGCCCGCGGCCAAGTGGCAGAACTCCACGCCGTCCAGCGCCACGTGCGCCACCTCGTACTCGGCGGAGCCCGTCGCGGCGGGGGAGTCCAGGGGGATCAGCCACTCGCCGCCGCCCCGGCCCTCGATCTCCAGGCGCAGGCTGCGGCCGGGCTCACCGGCCAGCCCCAGATGACGGCCGCGCGCGGGAGACGCGAGACCGGCCCGCCGTCGGCGGGCCAGCGCGGCGGGCAGCATGCGGGCCGCGAGGTCGAACATGTCGTGCAGGTGGCGTCCGGAGGGCTCCTGGTACGGGTAGTCCACCGCCTCGGCGATGTCCTCCGCGTGCACCCAGCACTCGAACGCCCGGTCCAGCATCGCGTCGTGCAGCGGCAGCTCGAAGTCGCCGTAGGGGACGGCCAGTCGGCCCGCGCCGCCGCCGGTGAAGGACACCGTCCGCACCAGGTCGTGGCTCTGCTCCCGCCAGGGCGCCCGCACCGAGCGGGTGGGCGGGAAGTGGGAGGCGCGCCAGTAGGCCTCGGTCCGGGAGGACGGCGTGGGGCGTTCGGCCGGTACCTCGCCGAGCGGGTCGTCGAGGCCGAGCGCCACGGCGACGAGCCCGTCGACGGCCAGCAGGTGCGCGATCACTCCGGCGACCGTCGTGCGGCGGCTCGTCGCCGCGTCGGTCTCGAACCAGCGCAGCCGCACCGGCGCGTGCCATTCGGCGTCCCCGAAGTCCTGCAGCAGCGCGTCGAGGCGCGCGGTCTCGGCGTCGTAGGGCGCCGCCCAGTTCGGGACCGGGATGCGCGGCGGGCGTCGTTCCAGGCAGCCTTCCAGGACGCGGGTGCGCAGGCCCGGGTCGAGGTCGAGGGTCTCGGCCCGGTGCAGCAGGCCTACGGCGCCGCGCAGCCGTAGCGCCTCGTCGGCGCAGGAGCCGCACTCGCCGAGGTGCTCCTCGACGGCCGCGGTCTCCTCGGGCGAGCAGGCGGCCAGCGCCCAGGCGCCGAGCAGCGCCTTCAGGACGCGGTGCTCCAGCACGAGCGGGGCGGACCGGGGCGGGTCGGGGAGGACGGGCAGGGGCCTGCCGCTGTCCTCGACGGAGGCGCGGGGGAGCGGTATGCGGCGCGGCCGGTCGGGGTCCGGGTGCGGGCCGTCGCCGCCGCCGTCATCCGGCCCGTCCGGCCCGCCGGGCCCACGGGAGCCGATGCCGTCGCCTCGGCCCGCGCCGTCGCCTCGGCCGGCGCCGTCGCCCCGGCCGGGGCCGTCCGTGCCGGGCCTGTCGTACTCCCGGTGCTCCTCGTTCGCCTCGTCACCCCCTGCGTCGTGTTCGTCGTACGCCTCGAAGCGGCCCGCCTCGTTCACACGGCACCCCCGTATCCGGGTGGGCCCCCGGGGGTGCCGGCGTCGTGGGCGGTGGACAGCAGTTGCAGGCCGAGGCGGAGGCGGCGGCGGGCCTCGTCCTCGGTGACGCCGAGGTCGGTGGCGGTCTGGCGGTAGTCGCGCCGCTGGAAGTAGGCCAGCTCCAGCGCGGCGCGCAGCGGCACCGGCATGGACTGGACGATGTAGTCGGCGCGGGCGGCGACCGAGGCGTGGCGCACCTTGCGCTCCAGTTCCTCGGTGGTGCCGTGGCCGCCCTGGGCCAGGGCGGCGGTCTCGGTGGCGCGCAGGCGCTGCACGGCGAGGCGGTGGGCGAGGCCGGCGACCCAGGAGCGCAGCGGGCCCTGCTTGGGGTCGTAGGTGTCGGGGTGTTCCCAGACGTGCGTGAAGACGTCCCGGGTGATGCCGTCGGCGGCGCGTTCGTCGCCCAGGACGGTGTGGGCCAGGCCGTGGACCAGGGAGGCGAAGCGGTCGTAGAGCTCGCCGAGGGCCGCGGCCTCACCGCGCGCGAGCCGCTGCTGCATCTTGCGGTCCCAGCGGGGCGGTGCGTCCTTCTTCGCCATGCGGCCCCCTCACCGTGCCTGTGCCCGAGTCAAGCCTGCTCCCACCGTCTTCTCGAATGTAGTCGGCACCTCTGACAGCGCACGCCCCTTTGCTGCAATGTGCGCCCCCTGAGATGTGCCGGGTGATAAGGGGACTTTCGTCGCCTACCCCCCTTGTGCTTGATCAGACTCGATCGCACCCCGATCGAACAGGATCGAAGATGACGAAAACAAGCCCTTTCTGATCGATTGCAGTTTTTCCCTCCGCGTTTCGGGGAACGGCCGCTGGGCAGCCGCGCTGCAAGGAAGCGAAGGAATGGCTTCCGTTTGGGATCCGGCGGATGAAAGGCTTGGTGGTGGCGCTCAATGTGACCGATGGCGAGCAGGGTGGTTGGGCCGTGCTCCATGTGTCGGGCGAGCTGGACCTGGTGACGTCGCCGGTGCTGCGGCAGCGGGTGCACGACGCGGTGGCCGAGGGCCGCCACAGTCTCGTCCTCGACCTCTCCGAGGTCCTGTTCTGCGATTCCAGCGGCGTCGGCGTGCTCATCGCCGCCCGTCGGCTCATCCGCTCCTGCCAGGGCAGCCTGCGCCTGATACTGCCGGCCCGGGGAGCCGCCGACGGCTCCCACGTCAACCGGGTCCTCGGCGCGCTGGGCGTCCGTCGGCTGTTCGACATCTACCCGGACGTCACGGACGCCGTCGTCGACGACGCCGGCCCGCTGTCCGCCTGAACCGCCCCTCAGCGCCCGCCGACATCCCGCCGGGCACCGACGACGAACGCCTCGACCAGCTCCTTCGTCACCCGACGGCGCTCGGCGAACTCCCCGGCCCCGTCCGTGTGATGCAGCTCCAGCACCTGGTCGAACGCCGCCTTCGCCTGCCGTACGAGGCTCTCGTCGGCCGTGAGCATCATGACCCTGAACAAGGCCTCCTGTGCCTCGTTGCGCAGGCTGTAGGAATGATGACGGGCCTGCTCGGCCTCGTCGGCGGGGCGGTTCTCGTGGGCGCAGAACCAGCGGGTCATCAGTACGCGGCGCAGGCTCACCAGGAGGCCGGCGTACGCGCAGTACGCGTCCATGCGCTCCTGCCGCAGCCGCTCCTGCCGCGCCGTCGACTCCGTCCGGTCCTGCGCGCGCCGCTGGAACGCGTGCGTGACCCCCGCGCCGAGCAGCGTTCCCGCCACCGCGATGACACTTGCCGCAACCGTTTCCATACGGCTGGGTGTACCCCCCCTGGGGGAGCACCGCGGACACCCCGCCGCGCCACACCGTTGTCCCAAAATTCCTCCGGTCTTGGCACAAGCGCCGCTTTCCCGCTCCCCGGTGGCCGCCGGCGTCGTACGCTCCGTGCCAGACGCACCCCGACGTGACGTAAAGGCGGCAGAAAAGACATGGTGAGCAGCGAGTACGAGCGCAGGATCGCCGCCCGGTTCGCCACCTTCGACCAGAACGGCAACGGCTGCATCGACCGCGAGGACTTCAACGCGGCGGCCAAGGCGGTCCTGACGGAGTTCGGTACGGCGGCCCGGTCGGACAAGGGCCAGGCCCTGTACATCGGCGCCGAGGCGTTCTGGCAGGGCATGGCGGGCATAGCGGACCGGGACGGAGACCAGCGCATCAGCCGGGACGAGTTCGTGGGCGGCGCCGTCAAGCGGCTGCGCGACAACCCGGACCGGTTCGCCGAGATCGCCCGCCCCTTCCTGCACGCGGCCCTCGTCGTCGCCGACCTGGACGGGGACGGAGCGGCCTCCGTCGCGGACACCGCGCGCGTGCTGAAGGCCCTCGGGGTGCGCGAGGACCTCGCGCAGGACGCGGCCGCCGCGCTCGACCAGGACGGCGACGGACGCATCGGCGAGACGGAGATCGTGACCGCCTTCGCCCGCTACTTCACCGTTCCCGAGTAGCCCCCGCCGCATAGCGCTCGCGCAGCTTGTACTTGAGCACCTTGCGCAGCGTGTCGTTGCGCGGAAGGGCGTCCACCACCTCCAGCTGCTCCGGCAGCTTGTGCACCGACAGCCCTTCCGCGCGCAGATACGCGGTCACCGCCTCAAGGGTCAGCTCCCCGGCCCCGGCGGGCTGTTCCACGACCGCGCAGACCCGCTCCCCGCGCTCCGCGTCCGGCAGGCCGATCACGGCGACGTCCCCGACGGCCGGATGGGCGGCCAGCAGGTCCTCGATCTCCTTGGCCGAGATGTTCTCGCCCTTGCGGATGATCACGTCCTTGAGGCGTCCGGTGAGCACCAGATGCCTGCCGGCGGTCAGGTGTCCCAGGTCGCCCGTGCGCAGGAAACCCTCCTCGTCGAAGGCCTCCGCCGTCTGCGCCGGGTCCAGGTACCCCCGGCACACGGCCTCCCCGCGCAGCCGCACCTCCCCGTCCACGATCCGGATCTCCATCCCTTCCGGCGGCCGCCCCTCGGTGGTCGCGAGCAGCTCGGGACCGTCGTCCGGGTCGCCCATCGTGATCATCGGCACCTCGGTCATGCCGTAGCCGTGGGTCAGTTGCACGCCCAGCTCCCGTACGACCGCGTGGTAGACCTCCGGCGGCTTGGGCGCGCCGCCGCCCGCGAGCAGCCGCAGCGTCGGGATCACCTTGGTGCCGGGGGTCTTGCGCTGCTCGGTCAGGAACATCGAGTAGAACGCCGTCGACCCGCCCGCGATCGTCACCCCGCGCGCGCGGTAGTCCGCCAGGGCGTCCGGCAGCGCGAACTTCTCGAACATCACCGCCGGAAAGCCGTACAGCAGCAGCATCACCATGTAGTCCGGGCCGCCGATATGGGCGTAGGGGAAGGCGATCGAGCCGACGTCGGCGGGTGTGGGGCGCAGGGCGTGGGCGAGGCAGGAGCCGCCCGCGATGAGCGAACGGTCGGTGTGCAGCACGCCCTTGGGGTCGGAGGTGGTGCCCGAGGTCCAGTAGATCCAGCGGACGGAGGTGCCGTCGGCGGGCGGGGCGGGCAGGACGCCCGGATCGCCGTCGGGGAGGCGGTCGTAGGCCTCGAAGAGTCCCTTCGCGCCGAGCCGGTGGCCCATCTCCGTGTGGTCGAAGCCGCGCCACCGGCCGGGTACGGCGAAGTACTCGGCCTTGGACTCGCGCAGCGCGAAGCCGACCTCGCGGTCCCGGTGGAAGGGGATGACCGGGCTCTGCACGGCGCCCAGACGGGCCAGGGCGAAGGACAGCACGGCCGTCTCGATGCGGGTGGGCAGTTGCCAGGCGACGACCGTGCCGGGGCGCACGCCCATGCCGTACAGGCCCGCCGCGGCCCGCTCCGCGCGCGCGTGCAGCTCGCCGAAGCTCAGGGAGCGGTCGTCCTGGAAGAGGACCGGGCGGTCCGGGGTGAGGGCGGCGCGGCGGGTGAGCAGCTCCCACAGGGTGCCGGCGGAGCTCAGGGCGTGGGCGGTGTCGTTCACGATGACTACCCCTTTTGCTGACGGCTCGTCAGATGGTGGCCAGAGCGTAGGGTGCCACGCCTTGTCGGTCCAGGGGTGCGGGGCTAGCCTGCGAAGGGAACTGACGGATCGTCAGACAGGGGGCGCATGGACCTCACGTACACGCCGGAGGAGGAGGAGTTCCGGGCGCGGCTGAGGGAGTGGCTCGACAAGACCCTCCCCTCGCTGCCGCCCCCGCCGTCCCCCGCGGACTGGCCCGCGCGGCGCGCCTACGACCTCGGCTGGCAGCGGATGCTCCACGACGCCGGATACGGCGAGGTGCACTGGGACGCCTCCCCGACCGTGCGGCTGATCTTCCTGGAGGAGACCGAGAACGCGGGCGCCCCCTACGTGGGCGCAGGCTTCGTCGGGCTGCTCCACGCGGGCCCCACGATCGCCGCCGAGGGAACCCCGGAACAGCGGGCCCGCTGGCTGCCGCCGATCCTGCGCGGGGAGGAGGTCTGGTGCCAGGGCTTCAGCGAACCCGGCGCCGGGTCCGACCTCGCGGCGCTGCGCACGCGCGCGTGGCGCGACGGCGACGACTACGTGGTCAGCGGGTCCAAGATCTGGACCTCGCACGCCGAAGTCGCCGACTGGTGCGAGCTGTTGGTGCGCACCGACCCCGCCGCGCCCAAGCACCGCGGCATCACCTGGCTCGCCCTGCCCATGGACACCCCGGGCGTCACCGTACGGCCGCTGCGCACCCTCGCCGGATCCGCCGAGTTCGCCGAGGTCTTCCTCGACGAGGCCCGGGTGCCGGCCGCCAACCGGGTCGGCGAGGAGAACGACGGCTGGCGCGTCTCCATGGTGACCCTGTCCTTCGAGCGGGGCACCGCCTTCGTCGGCGAGGTGGTGGCCTGCCGCCGCACCCTGCGCGCACTGGCCGCCGAGGCCCGCGACAACGGCCGCTGGGACGACCCGGCGCTGCGCCGCAGACTCGGCCGCCTCAACGCCGAGTTCCGCGCCCTGTGGCGGCTGACCCAGTGGAACGTCAGCGCCGGGGCGCCCGGAACCTCGGGTTCGATTTTCAAACTGAGATTTTCACACGCCCGCCAGGAGCTCTACGACGCCGCCGCCGACGTCCTCGGCCCCGACGCCCTCGACCTCGGCCGCCCCTGGGTCCTCGACCGGCTGTCGTCGCTGTCCTACACCATCGCGGCCGGCACCTCGCAGATCCAGCGGAACATCGTGGCCGAACGGGTCCTGGGCCTGCCGAAGGGACCGTGACGTGCGCTTCCAACTGACCGATGACCAAAGGGCCGTGCGGGACGGGACGCGGGAGCTGCTCGCCCGGCGCTTCGACGACGAAGCCCTGCGCGCCGCCGTGGCGGCACCGCGCCTAGACCGGAGGCTCTGGCGCGAGCTGGGCCGGGCCGGCTTCTTCGCGCTGCGCCTGCCGGAGGCGGACGGCGGAGTCGGACTCGGGCTGCCCGAAGCGGTGTTGGTGTTCGAGGAGGCGGGCCGGGCCCTGCTGCCCGGCCCCCTGGTGGCCACGCACCTGGCGGCGGGCGCGGTGCCGGGCGCGGCCACCGGAGAGACGGTCGTGGCGGCCGTGGACGGCCCGCTGGTGGAGTGGCTGGCCGAGGCGGACCTCGTACGCGGGGACGCCTCCGGAGCCGTACCCCTGCGGTCGGTGGACCCTCTCACGCCGCTGCACCGGGTGCCCGCGCCCGGACGGCCGGATCCCGTCGCCGCCCTCCTCACCGCCGCCGAGCAGCTCGGCACAGCCGCGCGCGTGGGCGAGCTGGCCGTGCAACACGCCCGGACCCGCGAGCAGTTCGGCCGGCCGGTCGGCGCCTTCCAGGCCGTCAAGCACCTGTGCGCCGAGATGCTGGTGCGCACCGAAACGGCCCGCGCAGCCGTCTACGCCGCCGCGGTCACCGCCGACCCCGCCGACATCGCAACGGCCCGGCTGCTCGCCGACGAGGCCGCCGTGCGCGGCGCCCGCGACTGCCTCCAGGTGCACGGCGGCATGGGCTTCACCTGGGAGTGTTCGGTGCACCTGCATCTGAAGCGGGCGTGGGTGCGCTCCCGGCGGGGCGGCGGCGGTGCGGAGGGCGAGGAGCTGCTCGCGGCCGATCTCGTGGCGTGAGGGGCCGAAGGGGGCGAAGAGCCCGCTGGCCTGCGGCTCGTCCCGCCCGCCGGTGCGGGTGTCGCGGATTGTGGCATACCGGAACTACGTAGCGTTGATATCGGGTTGTGTCCTAGGCGTGACTCGTCACGGTCTGGAGTCGGCGTACCGCTCCGGTACCTTGTGTGGGATGCGAGTGGTTCCGAGCACGAGCCATGCCGGAGTTGCCCTTGAGGCGGCTCCGGATCCGGCGGTGCGCGCCCGTTCTCGCAGGGTGGGAGAGGCTGCGGCCCCCGCCTGTTCGACTTCCCCTCGCGAGCGTCGCACAGTATGCCGCACGGGTACTCCTTCGCGCTGGAATATGCCCGAAGCGCTTGTTCGGGTGACTGTACGTCAACCATGCTTTCTCATAAGGGATTCACATTCCGTGACCCTGGCTCCGGCCATTGTCCTGGTCATGCAAAAAATGGCTACGATCGTGGCCCTCGCACGGCGCGGGGCTATGTGTCCGCCGGTTCGGATGGTGTGAGCGGTGCAGGTGCTTCAAGTGCAGCTGGAGGTCCGGCCCGACCCCGCAGAAGTGGGGCGTGCCCGGAGATGGGCCCGTTCGCGGCTGGCCGGGACCGGCGTGGGCGCCGACGAGTCGCTCGCCGAGACGCTGACGCTCCTCGTCTCCGAACTCGTCACCAACGCGGTCGTGCACACCGGCTGTCCGGCCGTACTGCGCCTGTTCCTGCCGCTGGTGCCGGCCGGGTCCGAACCCGCCACCGTGCGCCTGGAGGTGGCCGACGCCAGCTGCCGTGCCCCGGTGCCGCGCTGCGCCGACAAGGAGGAGACCGGCGGCCGGGGCCTCGCCCTCGTCGACGGCCTCGCCGACCGCTGGGGCTGGAGCCCCGACGGAACCGGCAAGCGCATCTGGTGCGAACTGGACCGCTGCGCCCAGCGACAGGTGCCGGCCGAGGTCTACGGCGGTGGCGTCGCGGCGTACGAGGGGCTGGCCTTCGAGGCGGTGTGAGGGCGCCGGCCGTTCCCTGCGCCGGACGCGGCGCGGTGCGCCCGGACATGCTTCATCGTGCGCCTGCTGCAAACAGGACTTAAGTGATTAATCGCCGACTGGGTGTTGACGAAGCGTGTCCGTTTGATCACGCTTGTGGTCAGCGATTCGCCGCGAGGGGACGACGAGGGTTTCGGTGACGGAGGCCCTCGACGAGTGTGGGTCGTGATTCGGCGTGGGCTCCTTCAAGGGCCCGGAGAGCTGGGGTGGGTACGCCGAAGTGGGATGGCGGTGCGCGCTGCCGTGTTCGGGGCGGGCAGTTGCGCGCCGCCGGCCGCTCACAGAACGGCCACCGGTGCCACCGGGGTTCCCGTCGCGCCGACGAACGGCTCCGGCATCGCGGACAGCAGGAACGCGTACCGTCCCTCTTCTCCACAGGCTGTGGACAACTCTTCGAGATTCCAGTTCTGCCCCTGCATCATCCCCATCTCCACCAGATCGAGCGCATGCACCGGCAGCCACAAATCCTCGATCTCGGGCGGAAATATCTCAAACGTGAGGGTGTCGTTCGCGACCGCCGCCACATCGCGCGCGTGGAACCACTCCGGCGTGCGGATCGACAGCCCCGGCGACGGATAGCCGTACCCGTGCCTGTCCCCGCCGAGAAACACCTGCATCTGCCCGGTGCGTACGAGCACGATGTCGCCGGCCCGCACGCGCGTGCCCGCGAGTTCCTCGGCCGCCTCCAGGTCCTCCGGCGTCACGGCGTGCCCCCCGTCCAGCCGCCCCACCCCGCGCGCGCGTGCCACGTCCAGCAGTACCCCGCGCGAGACGATGTGCCGCGCCTTGTCGATCCCCGCGAACTCGGCGCCGGAGTGTGCGGTGACACGGCTCGCCGGACGGCCGTTGTAGAGCCGCCCCGAGTGCGAGACATGGGTGAGCGCGTCCCAGTGGGTGGCCGCCTGGAGTCCCATCGTCACGGCATCGTCGCTGCACGCCACGGTGCCCGGCCCGAACAGCTCCTGATTGATCTGCACCATCACATGCAGCGGGTTGATCCGCCCCGGGATCATCCCGGTCTGCACGCCGTCCTGCCGCAGCGGCAGCGCGAGCGGGACGCGGCGCCCGGTGCGGACGCAGGCGGCGGCGTCGCGGACCACCTCGTCGGTGATCAGGTTGAGGGTGCCGATCTCGTCGTCCGCTCCCCAACGCCCCCAGTTGTTGACGCGCTTGGCGATCTCGTGGAACGCGTCCGGCAGCGACATGGGTCCTCCCCGGGGCTTGTCTCCGGCTGTCCGACGGGACATAAAATCTAACGGTCCGTCAGAAACCGCGGGAAGGGGCCGGTCGTGGGGAACTTCTTGGCAGGCAAGGTCGTCGCCGTCACCGGCGCGGGGCGGGGGATCGGACGGGCGGTGGCCCTCGCCGCGGCCGCGCAGGGGGCCCGCGTCGTCGTCAACGACTACGGGGTCTCCGTCGACGGCGCCTCACCGACCAGCGAGGTCGCCGAGGCTGTCGTCAAGGAGATCGAGGCGGGCGGCGGCGAGGCCGTCGCCGTGGCCGACGACATCTCCACCATGGCGGGCGGCCAGCGGGTCGTGGACGTCGCCGTGTCCTCGTACGGGCGGATCGACGGGGTCGTGTGCGTCGCCGGGATCCTGCGCGAGCGGATGCTGTTCAACATGACCGAGGAGGAGTGGGACCCGGTCCTCGCCACGCATCTGAAGGGCACGTTCACCGTGTTCCGGGCCGCGTCCGCGGTGATGCGGCAGCAGCGGTCCGGGACGCTGATCGGGTTCACCAGCGGCAACCACCAGGGCTCGTACTCGCAGGCCAACTACAGCGCCGCCAAGGGCGGCATCATCTCGCTGGTGCGGAGCGCCGCGCTGGGCCTGAACAAGTACGGGGTGAGCGCGAACGCGGTCGCGCCGGTGGCGCGTACGCGGATGTCGGCGAAGGTTCCCGCGGAACTGGCGGAGATCGGGGAGCCGGAGGACGTGGCCGCGATGGTGGTGTACCTGCTGTCCGACCGGGCGCAGGGCATCACCGGGCAGGTGTACACCGTGGCGGGGCGGAAGATCGCGGTGTGGGCGCAGCCGAGGGAGGCGCGGGCCGCGTACGCGTGCGGCGGCTCTTGGACTCCGGAGCTGATCGCTGACGTGTTCTGGGGGTCTGTGGGGGTGGATCCCATGCCGTTGCTGAAGCCGAACGCCCCATAGCTCGGGGCGGGGTGTGGATGGGCGGGTGCGGGGCCGTCGTGGCATGTCGCGCAGTTCCCCGCGCCCCTGAGTAGGTCGACTGCCCTGCGTTGTGAGGAGGCCCCCTGTGGACTTTGGATTCACCGCCGAAGACGAAGCCTTCCGTTCCGAAGCCCGGGGGTGGCTCTCCGCGCACGCCGACCCCGACGCGGACCGGCGGGAATGGGAACGCACCCTCGGGGCCGCCGGATGGATCGGGCTCGGGTGGCGGGAGGCCGGGTACGGGAACCGGACCGTCCCCCTCACCCAACAGGTCGTCTGGGCCGAGGAATACGCCCGGTCGCCGGCGCCGCCGCGCTCCGGGCACATCGGGGAGAACCTGCTGGCGCCCACGCTCATCGCGCACGGCACGCAGGAGCAGAAGGCCCGCTTTCTGCCGCCCGTCGCCGCCGGCGAGGAGCTGTGGTGCCAGGGATACAGCGAGCCCGGAGCCGGTTCCGACCTCGCCGGGGTGCGGACCGCCGCCGTACGGGACGGCGACGGCTACCGGATCACCGGGCAGAAGATCTGGACCTCCCTCGCGCACGAGGCCGACTGGTGCTTCGTGCTCGCCCGCACGCAAGCGGGGTCGCGGCGCCATCACGGCCTGAGCTTCCTGCTCGTGCCCATGGACCAGCCGGGGCGGATCGAGGTGCGGCCCATCCGGCAGCTGACCGGGACGAGCGACTTCAACGAGGTGTTCTTCGACGGCGCACACGCGCGCGCGGAGCACCTCGTGGGGGACGAGGGCGGCGGCTGGCAGGTCGCGATGAGCCTGCTCGGTTTCGAGCGGGGCGTCGCCACGCTGGCCCAGCAGATCGGCTTCGCGGCGGAGTTGGGACAGGTGCTGCGCACGGCCGTGGAGACGGGCGCGGCGGACGATCCCGTACTGCGCGACCGGCTCGTCCGGCAGTGGGCGGAGCTGCGCACCATGCGCTGGAACGCCCTGCGCACCCTGGGCCGTACCGGCGCGCAGCCGGGCGCGGCCGCCGTCGCCAAGCTGCTGTGGGCCGGCTGGCACCAGCGCCTCGGGGAACTGGCGGTCGAGGTGCGGGGCGCCGGAGCGACGGTGGGCCCCTCGGACTGGACGACCACGACACCGTACGAACTCGATGCCGCGCAGCGGCTGTTCCTGTTCTCCCGGGCCGACACGATCTACGGCGGCTCGGACCAGATCCAGCGCACGATCATCGCCGAGCGGGTGCTCGGTCTGCCCAGGGAGCCCAAGGGGGCTGTGTGATGCGAGGCGTGCTGTTCGACGGCAAGCAGGTCCGGGTCGTGGACGATCTGGAGGTACGGGAACCGGGGCCGGGGGAGGTACGGGTGGCCGTCTCGGCGGCCGGGCTGTGCCACAGCGACCTGTCGGTGGTGGACGGGACCATCCCCTTCCCCGTTCCCGTGGTGCTGGGCCACGAGGGCGCCGGGGTGGTGGAGGCGGTCGGCGCGGGCGTCTCGCACGTCCGGCCCGGCGACCACGTTGCCCTGTCCACGCTGGCCAACTGCGGCACCTGCGCCGACTGCGACCGGGGGCGCCCGACGATGTGCCGACGGGCGATCGGGCGGCCGGGGCGGCCGTTCCTGCGGGGCGGGGAGCCGGTGTACCAGTTCGCGTCGACGTCCGTCTTCGCCGAGCGGACGGTGGTCAGGGCCGTGCAGGCGGTGCGTGTGCCGAAGGACGTTCCGCTGCCGTCCGCGGCGCTGATCGGCTGCGGGGTGCTGACCGGGGTGGGGGCGGTGCTCAACCGCGCGCGTGTGGAGCGCGGGGACAGCGTGCTGGTGATCGGCGTCGGCGGCATCGGCCTCAACGTCGTCCAGGGCGCGCGGATCGCGGGCGCCCTGCGCATCGTGGCCGTCGACGCCAACCCCGCGAAGGAGGAGGCGGCCCGCCGCTTCGGCGCCACCGACTTCCTGACCTCGACGGACGCGGTGAAGGACCTCCTGCCCACCGGCGTGGACCACGCCTTCGAGTGCGTCGGCCGCGTCGAGCTGATCCGCCAGGCCGTCGACCTGCTCGACCGCCACGGCCAGGCGATCCTCCTCGGCGTGCCCCCGGCCGCCGCCGAGGCCTCCTTCCGCGTCTCCTCCCTCTACCTCGACAAGTCCGTCCTCGGCTGCCGCTACGGCTCCTCCCGCCCCCAGCGCGACATCGCCCTGTACGCCGACCTCTACCGCGAGGGCCGGCTCCTCCTCGACGAGTTGGTGACCCGCACCTACCCGATCGACGACTTCGAGAAGGCGGCGGCGGACGCGGAGGCGGGGCGGGTGGCGCGGGGGGTGCTCACCTTCTGAAGGGACCGGTTCTGCCGCCCGTTAGGGTGCCGCCATGGCCCTGGACGAAGACGGAGTGATCACGCCACGCCTGCGGCTGCGCGATGTCCTGCTGCGCGGCCTGCTGTTCGGCCTCGTGGGCTCCCTGCTCCTCTTCGCCGGACAGCTCCTCATCGGGGACCACGGCGACCGGCTCGACTTCCTCGCGGTCCTCGGCGGCCTCTCGCTGGTCTTCGGCGGGGGGTTCCTGCTCGCTGGACTGTTCTTCTGGGCGCTGTCCCGGAAGGACATCCGGCGGTTCCGCGATTGGCGGACCCTCACCGGCCAGCACAGCGCGCTGTTCATCACCGGCCCCGCCTTCGTGCGCGTCGGTGTGCTCGCCCTTGTCGTCGGTCTCGCCGGTTTCGGCCTGTACCACCTCGTCGACGACGCGTCCTACGGCAGTTGGCTCTACGGCCACTGAACCGCCGTCGCCCCGCTGCGGAACGTGCGTCGGTACGACGTCGGGGTGACCCCCAGGGCCGTCTGGAGGTGCTGGCGCATGGACTGGGCGGTGCCGAAGCCGGCGTGTTGGGCTACCTGGTCGACGGAGAGGTCGGTGGACTCCAGGAGGTGGCGGGCGCGTTCGACGCGCTGCTGGGTGAGCCACTGGCCGGGGCTGACGCCGACCTCCTCGCGGAAGCGGCGGGTGAAGGTGCGTACGGACATGGCTTCCTGAGCGGCCATGTCCCGTAGCTGGATGGGCTCGTGGAGGCGGCCCAGGGCCCAGGCGCGGGCGCCGGTCGTGGTGGCCTGCTGCGGGTCGGGGACCGGCCGCTGGATGTACTGCGCCTGACCGCCGTCGCGGTGCGGGGGGACGACCGTACGGCGGGCCACCTCGTTGGCGACCGCGGTGCCGTGGTCCCGGCGCACCATGTGCAGGCACAGGTCGACGCCGGCCGCGACGCCCGCGGAGGTCAGCACGTCGCCGTCGTCGACGAACAGCACGTCCGCGTCGACCCTGACCCGCGGGAAGAGCCGCTGGAGGCGCTCCGCGTCGGCCCAGTGCGTGGTCGCGGGGCGGCCGTCGAGGTATCCGGCGGCGGCGAGGACGTAGACGCCGGTGCAGATGGAGGCCAGGCGGGTGCCGGGGCGGACGAGGGCGAGCGCGGCGGCCAGTTCGTCGGTGAGCAGGCCCTGCTCGTAGACCGGGCCGAGCTCGTACGAGGCCGGGACGACGACGGTGTCGGCGGTGGCCAGGGCCTCGGGCCCGTTCTCGACCATGACGGCGAAGTCGGCGTCCGTCAGGACCGGGCCCGGCGGGCGGACCGAGCAGGTGACGACCTCGTACAGATGCCGCCCCCGGGCGTCCTTGGGGCGGCCGAAGATGCGGTGCGGGATGCCCAGTTCGAAGGGGAGCAGGCCGTCGAGGGCGAGGACTACGACGCGGTGCGGGCGGAAGTCCGCGTCCGCGCGCGTGTCCGTGGTCTCCGAGGTCATGGCCCGATCCTAGCGAAGGCTGTCCTTCGGGCCACTCGATGGAGGTGGTCGCTGCCTGGAGGCTCTATGGCGTGACCCAGACAAGCCAGATCACGGCAGCCGCCGAGGACACCCGCAGACAGCCCCGTATCCACCGGGCGTGGTTCGTCGCCGCCGTCACCTTCGTGACGATCATCGGCGCCGCCGCCTTCCGCTCCCTGCCCGGTCTCCTCATCGACCCGCTGCATCAGGATTTCGGCTGGTCACGCGGCACGATCGGGGCCGCGGTCTCCATCAACCTGGCGCTCTACGGTCTGACCGCGCCCTTCGCCGCCGCGCTGATGGACCGTTTCGGCATCCGCCGGGTCGTCGCCGTCGCGCTCACCATGATCGCGGTCGGCGCCGGGCTGACCGTGTGGATGACGGCGGCCTGGCAGCTGATGCTGTACTGGGGCCTGCTGGTCGGCCTCGGCAGCGGCTCGATGGCGCTGGCCTTCGCCGCGACGGTCACCAACCGCTGGTTCACCGAGCGGCGCGGACTGGTCACCGGCATCCTCACCGCCGCCTCCGCCTCCGGCCAGCTGATCTTCCTGCCGGTGCTGTCCTGGACGGTCGAGCGGCACGACTGGCGCCCGGCGGCGGTCACGGTGGCGCTCGCCGCCCTCGTCGTCGTCCCCTTCGTCTGGCTGCTGCTGCGCGACCACCCCGCCGACGTGGGCCTGAAGCCGTACGGATCCCGGGAGTTCGTGCCCAAGCCCGCCCCCGCGCCGGGCGCCGCGCGCAGGGCGGTGACGGTCCTGTTCTCCGCCGCCCGCACCGGCCCCTTCTGGCTGCTGGCCGGCACCTTCGCGATCTGCGGCGCCTCCACGAACGGCCTGATCCAGACCCACTTCGTGCCCGCCTCCCACGACCACGGCATGCCCGTCACGGCCGCGGCCTCCCTGCTCGCCGTCATCGGCGTCTTCGACGTCGTCGGCACCATCGCCTCCGGCTGGTTCACCGACCGCTACGACGCCCGCCGCCTGCTCGCCGTCTACTACGCCCTGCGCGGCGTCTCCCTGCTCTTCCTGCCGATCCTGCTCGCGCCGAGCATCCACCCCCCGATGCTCTTCTTCATCGTCTTCTACGGCCTCGACTGGGTCGCCACCGTCCCGCCCACCGTCGCCCTGTGCCGGGAGCACTACGGCGAGGACAGCGCGATCGTCTTCGGCTGGGTCCTCGCCTCCCACCAGGTCGGCGCCGCGCTGGTGGCCTTCCTCGGCGGCGTCGCGCGCGATGCCTTCGGCACCTACGACCCGGTCTGGTACGCGTCCGGCGCGCTGTGCGCGGCGGCGGCACTGATGGCGCTGGTGATCCGGCGCGGGCGGGAGGCGGCGCCCGTGGCGGGCTAGAGGAAGCGGCCCCTGTGGAACAGCAGCGGGGCGGCGTTCTCGTCGCCCGTGCCGAGTGCGTCCACCCGGCCGACCACGATGAGGTGGTCGCCGCCGGTGTGGACCGCCTGGATCGTGCAGTCGATCCAGGCCAGGGTGCCCGCGAGACGCGGTGCGCCGGAGACGGGCGCGGCGTCGTACGTGACCCCGGCGAACTTGTCCGCGCCGCTGACCGCGAAGCCGCGGCACAGCTCGCCCTGGTGGGCGGCGAGGACGTTGACGCAGAAGGCCCCGGCGCGGGCGATACGGGGCCAGGTCGTCGACGTACGGCCGACCATGAAGGCGACCAGGGGCGGGTCGAGGGAGAGGGCGGAGAAGGACTGGCAGGCGAATCCGGCGGGCCCCCCGTCACCGCCTTCGGCGGTGACAACGGTGACGCCGGTCGCGAAGTTCCCGAGCACCCGCCGGAACTCGGCCTGCCCGACCGGAGCGCGCTCGTCCTCGCGGACGCAGCGCAACCGCGGGCGCGGCGGCGCCTGCACGGGGGGTGCGTCCACCAGTCTGAGGTAGCGGACGGCGGCTTCGGCCATACCTGCTTGTCCCATCACATTCCCATTGAAGCTGACGGTTCGTCAGATGGGAAGGGGTGCGCGGGGGCGGGCAAAGCGTCTGCGTACGCTGCCGGCATGGGGTGGGGAGACATACGGCGGGAGCTCGGGCGCGCCCGGTCGGCCTGGGACTCGGTCGCCGTCCACGCGGGTGCGGCGGTGGGGGCGGCACAGCTGCCTGCGGCCGGTCTGGTCTGGTACGTCGCCGTCACGACGGGCGATGACTACGGCGCCGGAGGCGGCGCGTGGGGACTGGCCTGCCTGCTCTTCTTCGCGCCGCTGTGGCTGCCGGCCCTGGGACTGCTCCACGCGTGCGTGCAGACACTGCCGGCCGCCGTGCCGGCGCGGCTCACGATCCGCCGCGTGCGGGGACCCGAGTGGGTGTGGCACCTGGCGTGGGCGGCGGCGCTCGGGGTGGTCTGGGCAGCGGTTGCCGCCGTGCTGTGGGGGTGGCCGTTGGGGGCCACGGCCGCCGTCCTCGTGGCCCTCGGGGTTCTCCCGGTCCTCGGTGTGGCGTACTTCAGGCGCAGCAGCCGGTCCCCCGAGCGGGCATGGGGGTGCTCGGGAACCTGGATCGTCTCGGCGGGCCTGTCCTTCGTGCTGCTCGTGGTCGTCTTCGGGGGTGCCGTCCTGGCCACCGAGACCGGGATCGTCGAGGAGTACGAGCCTCCGCGGCTGTCCGCCGGGCAGCTCACCGGCGTATGGCGTGGCGAGGACGGCGAGGTGCTGAGCCTGCACTCGGGCGGTCGGGCCGAACTGACCGCGCTGCCCACCGAGTCGGAGTCCGTCGACTGGTTCGCCGACCCGCCCTACACCGTGTGCGAGGGCACCGGTAGCTGGGAACTGGTGCGGAAGAGCGAGGAGATCGAGCGCGACGGCGTCGGTCTGACGGTCGGCGGCGGATGCGGGCAGCCCACGCTCTGGAGGATCGGCGGTACGGAGGGCGACCCCGAGCTGTTCGTGCTGTTCGGCGATCCGGACGCGGGCGACCTGCGGATCCTCACCCGGGACTGAGCCCGTTCAGCGCCCCCTGAACTCCGCACTCCTGCGCTCCACGAAACTCGCCACCCCCTCCCGCGCGTCCTCGGTCGTCATGTTGACCTCCTGCGCGGCCGCCTCCGCCGCGAAGGCCGTGGCCCGGTCGGTGTCGAGGGAGGCGTTGACGAGCTGCTTGGTGAGGGCGAGGGTGCGGGTCGGGCCCGCGGCGAGGCGGGCCGCCCATTCGCGGGCCGTCTTGTGCAGCTCGCCGTCCGGGACGACCCGGTTGACCAGGCCGAGGCGTTCGGCGTCGGCCGCGCTCAGCGCGTCGCCGAAGAACATCAGCTCCTTGGCGCGCTGGGGGCCGATCAGACGGGGGAGGAGATAGGCGCCGCCTCCGTCGGGGACCAGCCCGCGACGGACGAACACCTCGATGAACCTCGCGGACTCCGCGGCCAGTACGAGATCGCAGGCGAGGGCGAGATGGGCACCGAGCCCGGCCGCCGTACCGTTCACCGCCGCGATCACCGGCTTCTCGCAGTCCAGGACCGCGGCGATCAGGCGTTGCGCGCCCAGGCGGATGGTGCGGGCCACGTCTCCGGGGATCCTCTCGCCGCCCGCGGCGGCTCCCCGGAGATCCGCGCCTGCGCAGAACCCGCGGCCGGTACCGGTCAGCAGCACGGCTCGCACCTCCGGGTCGCCGGAGGCGTCGCCGAGCAGGTGGATGAGGCGTTCCCGCTGGTCAGGGGTGATGGCGTTGAGGGCTTCGGGGCGGTTGAGGGTGATGCGGCAGACGTGATTGTCAGTGGCGTGCCGTATCAATGAGTCAGCGGATTTTTCCGGCTCTTGGGGGGAATCGGGCATGCTCATTTCAGCTGCGTTCTTGTCGGGAGCGTTCTTGTCGGGGACGTTCATGTCAGCGGCACACCGCCAGCGCGTCCAACGCCACGGCACCCTGCCCGCGCTCCAGCACCATCAGCGGATTGATGTCGAACTCCGCCAGCTCGCCCCCGAGTTCCAGCGCCATGCGCTGCACTCTGAGGATGACCTCGACGAGCGCGTCCGTGTCCGCCGGAGGCCGCCCCCTGACCCCGTCGAGGAGGGCCCGCCCGCGCAGTTCGGCGAGCATGTCCCGCGCCTGCTCCTCGCCGAACGGCGGCACGCGTACGGCGGTGTCGCGCAGCACCTCGACCAGCACACCGCCGAGCCCGACCGTCACCGCGGGCCCGAAGAGTTCGTCGTGCGTCACGCCCACGACCATCTCCACACCCCGCTCGACCATCTGGCAGACCAGTACGCCGTCCAGGGAGACGTCCTCGTAGCGGGCGATGTCGGTCAGGTCCCGGTAGGCGTCGCGGACCTGGCTGGCCGAGGTCAGGCCGACCTTCACCAGACCCAGCTCGGTCTTGTGGGCGATCCGCGCGCCAGACGCCTTCATCACCACCGGGTAGCCGACCAGCCCGGCCGCCCGCACGGCCGCCGCCGCGCTGCTCACCAACTGCTCGCGCGGTACGCGGATTCCGTACGCCCGCAGCAACTGCTTCGCCGCGTGCTCGCTCAGCTGCTGCCCCGGCCGCATCAGGGCCTGTGCCTTGCGGAAGGAGGGCGAGGGCAGGCGCGGGGCCCGGTCGAAGGGGGAGCGGTAGCCGGTGACGAAGCGGTGGTGGTCGAGGTAGGCACGGACGGCGGTGATGCAGTTGCCGACGGTCCGGAAGGTGGCCACGCGCGAGGAGCCGAGCAGCACCTCGCGGTAGGCCCGCTCGGTGCCGACCGGCGACCCCCACACCACGCAGACCAGCTTGTCGGTCCGCTCGGCGGCGTCCACCAGGTCCTGCACGAGCCGGTCGCTCAGCGGGGGGAAGGGCCCGGTGACCGGGCAGACGAGGACGCCCACCTCCGGGTCGGCGAGGATCGCGTCGATGATCTTCCGGCCGCGCTCGTCGCCGACCGGGTGGCCGCCGTTGTCGACCGGGTTGGCCACGCTCAGGTACTCGGGTATCCACTGGTGCAGTTCGGCCTGCTTGGCGGCCGACAGGGTGGGCAGCCTGAGCCCCGCCTCGGTCGCCAGGTCCGCGAAGTGCGCGCCCGTGCCGCCCGAGATGGAACAGACGGCGACCCCGTCGGCGCGCGGCGGCCGGGCCCGGGCCAGCAGGGTGGCGGTGTCCTGGAGTTCGTCCAGGCCGTCGACGCGGATCACCCCGTACTGCCGCATCGCCGCGTCCACCACCGCGTCCGCGCCGGTCAGCTTGCCGGTGTGGGAGGCGGCCGTGCGGGCGCCGGTCTCGGTGCGGCCCACCTTCACCGCGACGACCGGCACCTTGCGCCGCGCCGCCCGGTCGGCGGCGAGGAGAAAGGAGCGGCCGTCCTTGAGGCCTTCCAGATAGCAGGCGATGGCCCCGACCTCGGGCCGCTGCGCGAAGTAGGACAGGAAGTCGGCGGTCTCCAGGTCGGCCTCGTTGCCGGTGGGCGCCCAGTGGGAGAGGCGGACGCCGAGTTCCTGGAGGGCGAAGACGGGCCGCCCCTGGTGGCCGGACTGGGTGATCAGGGCGATGGCCGGGCCGTCGAGGTCGGTGCGGAACTCCTCGAAGGCGTTGAGGTTGGTGTTGGGCCCCAGCAGCCGCATCCCGGACTCGCCGACGGCGGCGGCGAGCCGGGCCTGCGCGGCGGCGCCCTCCTCGCCGGTCTCGGCGAAGCCGGAGGCGAAGACGACGGCGAACTTCACCTTGGCCTCGGCCAGTTCCTCGATCACTGGAAGGGGGTCGGCGACCAGGAGTACGGCGAGATCGACCTGTTCGGGCAGGTCGGCGACGGAAGGGGAGCAGGGGATGCCGAACACGGACGGGCGGCTGGGGTGCACCGGGTGCAGCCGGGCCCCGACCCGTTCGGACCAGGCGAGCAGTTGCCGGGTGATGCCGGTGTTCGGCCGCCCCTCGGCGTCCGAGGCGCCGATCACGGCGACGGACTCGGGGCGGAAGAAGCGGTCCAGATCGGGGACGTCGGCATAGAGCGGCCGGCCGCTGACGTCGAGATCGTCGACCTCGGCCGGCCGACCGTGTACGGCGGGCCCGGGCTGCTCGCCGCAGGCGAGGACCCGGGTCCGGCGGGAGTCGGTGGTAAGGGTGCCTCGGGTTGATCCAAGCATCGGTCCGCCCGCTCCTGTGTGACAGCGATTAACTGACGCACTGTCAGATTACTGAACTGACGCGACGTCAGGAACGGCTGTGCGCGCAAAGTTGGAGCGGGCGACCGCCCGGCGGGCCGGGCGGGGCTGCTCTTGGTCGGCTGGCAGCCGGGGCGTCCGGGGCGGGGCTGCTCCCGGTCGGCCGGCGGCCGGGACGCCGGGGTGGCGCTCCTCGCGGCCGGCCGGCGGCCGGGGCACCGGCGCGGTGCTCTTCTCGGCCGACCGGCAGCCGGGACGCCCGGGGCGGCGCTCCTCTCAGCCCACCGGCAGCCGGGACACCCGGGCCCCGCTCTTCTTCGCGACGGCCCTGGCGATCTTCTCCGCGTCGATCGCCAGCTCCCGGAACATGCCGGAGATGGGGTTGGTGAAGCCGGTGAAGTACAGGCCGGGTGCGCCCGCCGGGGTGCGCGCGCCGTGCACCACCGGCCTGCCCCGCCCGTCCAGCACGTCCAGGTGGCCGACGAGGCCCTCCAGGGCGCGGGCGTACCCGGTGGCGGCGATGACGGCGTCGGGCTCGATCCGGCTGCCGTCGGCGAGGGCCACCTTGCCGCCCTCGAAGCCGTCCACGGCGGCCACGACCTCCACCCGGCCCTTGCGCACGGCGTCGATCAGGCCCACGTCCTGCACCGGGACGGCCCCCTCGGTCACCCGCGTGTAGAGGCCGGTGTCGGGGCGGGGCAGCCCGTGCGCCGACAGGTCCGGCACGCTGACCCTGGCCAGCGGACGGGCCAGCCGGTCGACCAGGCCGACCGGCAGCCGCCGTACCAGCACCCCCGTGTACTGGGCGGCCCAGCCCGCGGTGGAACGGCGCACGATGTGCGGGGCGGTGCGCACGGACAGCCGTACCCGCGCGGCCCCGCCCTCGACGAGGTCCACGGCGATCTCGGCGCCGGTGTTGCCGACCCCGACGACCAGGACGTCGCGTCCGGCGTAGGGCTGGGCGTTGCGGTAGGCGGAGGCGTGCAGCAGTTCGCCGGTGTAGGCCTCGCGGCCGGGCCAGTCGGGCAGCAGGGGGGTGTGGTTGTAGCCGGTGGCGACCACGACCGCGGCGCCGGTCAGCTCCCGGCCGCCGGTGGCGTGCAGCAGCCAGCCCTCGCCGTCGGAGGTGCGCTCGACGCGGGAGACCTCGACGCCGGTGACGATCTCCAGCTCGTGGTGCTCGGCGTACTTCTCCAGGTACCGCACGACGTCGTCCCGGGACACCCACCGCCCGAACCGGCGTGGCATCGGCAGCCCGGGCAGTCCCGACAGCCGCCGGGTGGTGTGCAGGTGCAGCCGGTCGTAGTGGCGGCGCCAGGAGGCGCCCACGCGGTCGGACTTCTCCAGGACGACCGCGCGTATGCCCTGGGCGCGCAGTGCGTACGCGACGGAGAGCCCGCCGGGGCCGCCGCCGATGACGTACACGGGGCGGTCCGCGGCGGCTGATGAATGCGCTGTGGAGTCGGCCATGTGCGCGAGCGTAATCACCTGCCCCGTTGATGGGTCTCGGTCAAGACCGGAATTGGTTGCGGATTGATCACGCCTGTAGGAGGAGTGGGTGGGGTCGGTGACGTAGGCCGCCCGCTTGTGTGGAGGCGGCGAAAGGGACGGCTTCCCGGGGCCCATTATCTGACGTACCGTCAGATGCATGGAGACGGTCTGGCTCGGCGGTGCGGAGTGGCTGGCGGTGCTGCGCATAGGTCTCGGCCTGTGGTGGCTGGAGAGCTGGCGGCACAAGGACAAGAAGACCTGGTTCGAGGGTGCGGGCATCGCCTGGGCGGCCGACATGGCCGCCAAGCACCGCTGGAACGCCGTACGGTCCGGCTTCGAGACCGTGGTCGTGCCCCGTCCCCGGGCCATGGCCTACCTCGTCGCCTACGCGGAACTCGCCCTGGGCCTCGGCCTGATCGCCGGCTTCCTCACACCGGTCGCGCTCGTCGGCGGGCTGCTCCTCAACGGCCTCTACTTCACGCTCATGATCCACGACTGGGCCGAGCAGGGGCAGAACTCGATGATGGCGCTGATCTCGGTCGTCGCGCTGTTCGGGATGTCCTGGCAGACCTGGTCGCTGGACAGCGCGCTGGGGCTGTTCTGATGGACGGCCGCCACGACCTCCCGGAACCGGACGCCTTCACCCGGCCGTACTGGGACGCGGCGGCCGACGGCCGCCTGCTCATCCGCCGCTGCGGCGCCTGCGGGCGCGCCCACCACTACCCCCGAGAGTTCTGCCCGCACTGCTGGAGCGAGGACGTCACCTGGGAGACCGCCAGCGGCCACGCCACCCTCTACACCTGGTCCGTCGTCCACCGCAACGACCTCCCGCCCTTCGACCGGCGCACTCCGTACGTCGCCGCCGTGGTCGACCTCGCGGAGGGGCCGCGGATGATGACGGAGATCGTCGGGAGTGCGGGGGAGGAGCTGCGGGCCGGGATGGACCTGGAGGCAACCTTCCGGGAGGGGATGCCGGTGTTCCGGGTGCGAGGGTGACCGCAGCGGGGGAAACAAGAAGCCCCCGCCCCCCAGCCGCAACCGGAACGAGCGGCACCGCCGATCCCCGGTTTCAATGGCCCCATGACGCGCCTGGACCACGACAGCCCCCCGGCCCCGCCCCTCCCCGAACTGCACGGACACGGGCTGCGACTGCGCCCCTGGGATGCGGGGTCGCAGACGGACGTCGACGCCTGGCTGCGCGGGCGCACCGACCCGGAGTTCCAACGCTGGAACACGCCGCTCGTCATCACCAGGGACCTCGACAGCGCGCGCGAGTCGCTGCTGGGCTCGGCGCGCAGTGCGGCGGAGGGGACGTCGGCGCCGTACTGCATCACCGACGGGGAGACCGGCCGTCCGCTCGGGCACATCGGCGTCAACCTCATCAACCGCGTGATGCGCTCCGGCCGCGTCGGCTACTGGGTCCTGCCCGAGGCGCGCGGCCACCGCGTCGCCACCCGCGCGCTCGCCCTGGTGGCCCCCTGGGCCCTCGGCGACCCGGGACTGCACCTGCACCGCCTGGAACTGGACCACGCCGTCGGCCACGACGCCTCCTGTCGCATCGCCGAGCGCTGCGGTTTCCGTTACGAGGGGACCCTGCGCGGCGCGATGTGGGAGGCGGGGCGGCACGACGCGTACCGGGACATGCACCTGCACGCGCGCCTCGCCGGTGACCCGGAGCCGCCGGACGCGGTATGAAGGAGAAGGCGTCTACGTGACGACCGTGCGTTCACTCGCGATAACGGTGGCCAACTCCCGTACAGACGCGGGATCATGAGACATGCGCTCGGACGACTGGTACGTCACGGAAGACCTCGAACACTTCCTCGCCCACGCGGGAGGATTCCTGCGGTCAAGGCCCGATCTGCACACTGTCGCCCTGACGGTGACGGAGACGCTGCGGGCACGCGGCCTGCGCGCCTACGGCGACGGCGCGCCCGTCTTCGGCGTGATGGAACGGGACGGGCAGGTGCGCGGCGCCTACTTCCGCACCCCGCCCTTCCGGCTGAACGTCACCCCCCTCACCGCCGACGAGACCGACGCCCTCGCCGCCCACCTGGTCGCCTCCGGCCAGCCGGTGCCGGGCCTGATCGGCACCCGCGAGACGGCGGCCGCCTTCAACACCTCCTGGCAGCGCCACACCGGCGCGACCGCGACCCTGCGTCAGCGTCAACGGCTCTACCGCCTCGGCACGTTGACCATGCCCCAGCCGGTCCCGCCGGGTCGGGCGAGGATGGCGAACGAGAAGGACCGGGACCAACTGGTGCGCTGGTACGGCGAGTACGTCGAGAGCGTGGGCGAACTGTCCTCGGCGGACCCCGAGACCTGGGCGGACCAGAAGATCGCCTCCGGTGGCATCGCCTTCTGGGAGGGCCCCGACGGCACGCCCGTCTCCATGGCCGGAGTGACCCCGATGGTCGCCGGCCAGGTCCGGGTCGCTCCCGTCTACACCCCGGCGCACCTGCGCGGACACGGCTACGCCGGTGCCGTGACGGTCGAGATCAGCCGCGCCGCCCTGCGCGCCGGCGCCGAGGAGGTCCTGCTGTTCACGGACCTCTCCAACCCGACCAGCAACGGCCTGTACCAGCGCCTCGGCTACCGCGCGGTGGCCGACTTCGAGGTCTACGACTACCGGGGCGGCACGGCCTCCTAGCCGGGCGGCGTCAGGGCCAGAGCAGCTCCCGCTCCCAGCCTCCCTCCGTGCGCCGGTAGTTCAGCCGTACGTGTCTGCGCGCGGCGTCGCCCTGGAAGAACTCCACCTCCTGCGGGCGCAGGTGGTAGAGGGTCCAGGTCGGGACCGGTGCGTCCGGGTCGCTCCCGGCGCGCGCCCAGGCCGCCTCCGACGCCGCCCGCAGCTCCTCCACCGAGCCCAGCACCTCGCTCTGCCGGCCGGTCAGGGCGGCCGCCAGCGCACCCGTGGAGCGGGCGTGCAGGTCGGCCTGGCTCTCCGCGGACGGCGCCGCCGTGACCGGCCCCCGCAGCCGCACCTGGCGGCCCTGCGCCGGCCAGTAGAAGCCGAGGGCCGCGTACGGGCGGGCGGTGAGCTGGCGGCCCTTCCTGCTCGTCACATGCGTCGCGAACGACCAGCCGTCCGCGTCGGCGCCGTGCAGCATCACCGTCCGCACGTCCGGCAGGCCGTCGGCGTCCGTCGTCGCGAGCGACATGGTGTGCGGCTCCGGCTGGCCCGCCGCCACCGCCTCGGCGAACCACGCCGTGAACAGCGCCAGCGGCTCCGCCGGGGCCGCCGCCGGGTCGAAGGGCGGCAGCGCGGTCACCTCCGGGTCCCACACCCGCAGCGACCTCAGCAGCTCATGAAGATCCGTTCCCATACGGTGATTGTCAGACGCTTCCCAGGTCGGACGAGACCCAACGCTCCGGACGCATCCGTACGACCACCTGCTCCCCGTGGTTCTTCCACGCGAAGTCGACGTACCCGTCCACCTTCTCGGCGGGCAGATAGCGCGCGGACATCTCCCTGAGCTGCTCGATCGAGGCCGGTTCGGTCCCGATGACCGGCCCCTCCACCGACACGTACCGGATCGTCGGCTCCAGCCGGTCCACCATCAGCGTGAACCGTCCCGCGGCGCTGATCAGCCGGTGCTTGCGGGAGTCCAGTCCGGTCATGATCCACACGGTGCCGTCGGGCTCGACCTGGTACCAGATGGGCACGGTGAGCGGGGCGCGCCCGGCTCCCGCGTCCACCGACAGCGCCGCCACGTGCGGCTCGGCCAGGAATGCGGAACGTTCTTCGCGGTTCAGGGCCATCTCGGTCTCCCAGTCCACATCGACAGTCCGGCTGAACCTCACAACGCCCACCCGGGCGCAGGCGTTCCCGGCCCCACCCCCAGGGCCCCGACGGGCGTACCGGGTCGGCCCCCTGCTCAGTCCCGGCCCAGCACCACCGTCCCCGCCGAGCAGAACCACCCCCCGGTGCCGCACGCGACGCCCAACCGGGGCAGCTCACCGTCCCGCCCGCGCACTTGCCGCGCCCCGCCCTCGCCCCGCAGTTGCCGCACCGCCTCCACCAGCAGGAACAGCCCGCGCATCCCGGGGTGCTGGGCCGACAGGCCGCCGCCGTCCGTGTTGACCGGCAGCGCGCGGGCCGCCACGTACGCCCCGCCCTCGCCCTTCTTGCAGAACCCGAGGTCCTCCAGCGTCACCAGGGTCATGTAGGTGAACGCGTCGTAGATCTGCGCGAAGTCGATCTCCTCCGGCCGCACCCCCGCCCGCCGGAACGCCAGCGGCCCGCTCACGGCCGCCGGGGACACCGTGAAGTCCGGCCACTCGGACATCGCGGCGTGCGAGACGTGCTCGCCGGTGCCGAGGATCCACACGGGCCGGGTGCGGCAGTCCCGTACGTACTCCTCCGCCGCGAGCAGCACCGCCGCCCCGCCGTCGGAGCGGATGCAGCAGTGCAGCTTGGTGAAGGGGTCCGCGATCATCGGGCCGGACAGCACGTCGTCGACGGTGACCGGCTCCCGGAACATGGCCTCCGGGTTCAGCGCCGCGTACTCCCGAGCCTGCACCGCGACCTGGGCCAACTGCTCGATGGTGGTGCCGTGTTCGTGCATGTGGCGGCGGGCGGCCATCGCGTACTTGGCGACGAGGGTGTGGCCGTAGGGGACCTCGAACTGGAGCGGGCCGCGGGCGCCGAAGGAGAGGTTCCCGGTCCGCCGGCCCGCCCTGATGTCGGCGCGGGCGGTCGAGCCGTAGGCCAGCAGGACCGCGTTGGCGTGCCCGGCGGCGATCGCGTCGGCCGCGTGGGCGGCCATCACCTCCCAGGTCGAGCCGCCCACCGAGGTGGAGTCGACCCAGGTCGGGCGCAGCCCCAGGTACTCGGCCACCTCCACGGGCGCGAGGGTGCCGAGACCGGCCGACGCGAACCCGTCGACGTGCCGCAGCTCCAGCCCCGCGTCCGCCAGTGCCCGGCGGGCTGCCTGGGCGTGCAGGGCGTAGGCGGTGGCGTCGTCCACCCGGCCGCAGTCGGAGAGGGCGACGCCGACCACGGCGACTTTCCGGTGTCCGGCACTCATGACAGGCCTCATCCCTCTGGGCAACTGGATCCGGGACTCCTAATATGACGGACCGTCAGATCTGGAGGGAAGGGGTAGCGATGGACGCCGGCTTCACCGCCGAACAGGACGAGATCCGCCGTACCCTGCGCGAACTGCTGCACAAGCGGTCCGGACCGGAGGAAGTGCGGGCCGCCCTCGACACCCCGGCCGGGCACGACCCCGCCCTGTGGACCGCCCTCGCCGAACAACTCGGCCTGCCCGGACTCGCCCTCCCCGAGGCCTACGGCGGAGTCGGCTGCTCCGCCACCGAACTCGCCCTCGCCTGCGAGGAGACGGGCCGCACCCTCGCACCGACCCCGCTGCTCGCCACCGCCGTCCTCGCCGCCCCGCTGATCCTCGCCCTCGGCACCGACGCCCAGCGGGCCGACCTGCTGCCCCGGATCGCCGCGGGCACCCTCACCGCCGCCCTCGCCGCACCCGCCACCGCCCTCGCCCTCACCTGCGACAACCGCGGCGACTGGGCCGGCGGCGGGCGGGCCGGAGGCGTACAGGCCCGGCGCGCGGGGGACGGCTGGCGACTCTACGGGGAGGTCACGCACGTCCTCGACGGGCACAGCGCGCAGCTCCTGCTCGTCGCCGCCCACAGCGGGGGGTTCGCCCGGTCCCGCACCGACCTCTTCCTCGTCCCGGGGGACGCGGAAGGGCTGGTCCGGGCACGGCAGACCGCCCTCGACGCCACCCGCCCCCGGGCCCGCCTCCAACTACGGGACGTCCAGGCCGAGCTGCTGGGCGAGGAGGGCGCGGACGTGCCCGGCGCCCTCGCCCGCCTCGGGAACACCGCCGCCGCCGTGCTCGCCTGCGAGGCCGTCGGCGCCGCCGACCGGGCACTGGAGCTGACCGTCGAGTACGTGAAGCAGCGCGAGCAGTTCGGGCGGCCGGTCGGGTCCTTCCAGGCCGTCAAGCACCGGCTGGCCGACGTCTACGTCCAGGTGCAGGCCGCCCGCTCCGCCGCCTACTACGCCGCCTGGGCCACCGCCCACCGCGAAACCGTCGGCGGGCTCGCCCTCGCCCAGGCGCTCCAGGCGCTGCGCACCGCCGCCGGCGAGGCGATCCAGCTGCACGGCGGCATCGGGTTCACCTGGGAGCACCAGGCCCACCTGTACTTCAAGCGGGCCGCCGGGGACGAGCTGCTGTTCGGACCCGTGCACCGGCTGCGGGCCCACGCGGCGGACGCGGCGCGGCTCTTCCTGGCGCCGGAGGTGGCGGTGTGATCGGCGTACGGGTGGTGCAGAAGGTGTCGTCGACGCGCGGTTTCGCCAAGGTGGCCCCGTACGTCATCCCCGCCCTCGACCGGGCCGTCCACCGGCTCACCCGCGGGAAGGTGCTGCTCAGCGCCCAGATGCTGCCCGGCGTGGTGCTGACCGCGACCGGCGCCCGCAGCGGACTGCCCCGCCGTACACCGCTCGCCTGCATGCCGGAGGAGGGCGGCGGCAGCTGGATCCTCGTCGGCTCCAACTTCGGCCGCACCGGCCACCCCGCCTGGACCGCCAACCTGCTCGCCCATCCCGACGCCGAGATCAACTGGAAGGGCGAGGACATCCCGGTGACCGCCCGTCTCCTCACCGGAGAGGAACGCGCGGCGGCCTGGAAGGCGGTCCTGGCCTTCTGGCCGCCGTATGCCACGTACCAGGCGCGGGTGGAGCGGGAGATACGGCTGTTCAGGATCGTGCGGAGGCCGTAGCGAAGGCCGGGCCGCGGGCGGTGGCCGGCGCCCGGCCGCCGCTCACAGCGTCGCCAGGCGCTGGACCAGCAGGAACGCGCCGATTCCCAGCATCGCCGCGCCCGAGGTGCGGGTGACCGCACGCGCCGCGGCCGGGCGGGCGCCGAGGACCGCGCGGGCCCCGACGCCCACCGCCAGATAGACGGCCGCGCAGCACGCCATGTGGAGCAGGCCGAGGACGGTGGTCTGGAGGGCTACGGGGAGGTGGTCGCCCCTCGTCGTCAGGAACTGCGGCAGTACGGAGAGGTAGAGCAGCAGCCCCTTCGGGTTCATGCCGCTGATCGTGGCCCCGCGCAGGAAGACCCGTACGCCACTCGTCTGGACCCTCTCCCCGGCCCCGGGCACCCCCGGCCGCCGCAGCACCCCCCACCCCAGCCACACCAGATACCCGGCCCCCGCCACCGTCAGCGCGGTGAGCAGCGTCGGCGAACCCGCCACCAGGACCGCGAGACCCGCCGCCGCCAGCACCGTGTGCAGGGCGTACCCACTGACCAGGCCGCTCACGGCCGCCGCCACCGAGCCGCCGCGCAGACCGGCGGAGATCGCGTACGCCCAGTCGGCGCCCGGTACGCAGACCAGCAGCAGGTCGATGGCGAGGAAGGAGAGGAGGGTCGCGGAGTCCATGGAGGGGACATTAGGCGTGAATGGCCCGAAAGTGTTCCCGGAATTTGCCCTCTACCAGCGATTTCAGGGGAAGATCTACCCCATGGACGACGTGGACCGGAAAATCCTTGCCGAGCTTCAGCAGGACGGGCGGCTGACCGTGACCGAACTCGCCGCGCGGGTGCGGCTGAGTGTCTCGCCGTGCCACCGGCGGCTGCGGGAGCTGGAGCGGTCGGGCGCGATCAGCGGATACCGGGCCGTCGTGGAACCGGCCGCCGTCGGGCTGACCTTCGAGGCGCTGGTCTTCGTCTCCATGCGGCAGGAGGACCGGGACACGGTCGCCGAGTTCGAGCGGGCCCTCGCGGACATCCCCCACGTACTGGAGGCGGAGCGGCTCTTCGGCGAACCCGACTACCTGCTGCGGGTGGCCACCGCCGACCTCGCCGCCTTCCAGCGCCTGTACGACGAACGGCTCGCCGCGCTGCCGGGCGTGCAGCGGCTGACCTCGACGCTGGTGATGAAGCACGTCGTCAAGGACCGTCCGCTGCCCGCATAGCACGGCAGGCGGCCGCCCACATGAGTGAACAGCCGCCTGCCAGACAGGACTTGCGGGACCGGAGAAGCCGGGGACGTTACTTCGTCGGCTTCTTGCCCGTCACGCCCAGGTGCACCAACAGCGCCAGGTTCGGCTTGAGTTCGGCCTGCTTGACGCCCCAGCTCTGGAAGCCCTTCTGGTGCGAGGCCACCGCCGCGAGCATCGCGACGAGCGAACCCGCCACGGCCGCCGGGTTGACGTCCTTGTCGACCCGGCCCTTGGACTGCAACTCCGCCACCGCGTCCGCGAGGGAGTTGTTCACCGAGTTCAGGATCTTCATGCGGATCTTGTAGAAGCGCTTGTCGCCCTCGGCCGCCCCGAGGTCGACCACGCGCAGGATCGCCTCGTTCCTGCGCCAGAACTCCAGGAATCCGTCGACGAGTTCCTGAGCGGTCTGCCAGCCGGCCTTGCCGACCCAGCTGCGCCCGGCGACCACCTCGGTCAACCCGGCGCCCTCGGCGGCCATTTGCTCGGCGATCTCCAGGACGGCGCCCTCGACGTCCGGGAAGTACTGGTAGAAGGTGGCGGGCGAAGTGCCCGCCTTCCGGGCGACATCGATGACTTTGACGTCCCGGTAGGGAGAGGAGCTGAGCATCTCGCTGAGGCAGTCCAGCAGCTTCTGCCGCGTCGCCTGCCCACGCCGGCCGGCCACGCGGCCGTCGACGGTACGCACTTGTCCTGTCATGCCGTCAGCTTACCGAGGGGTGATCGGAGCGCGATTCGGCCGACTGCAAATGGGGTGCACGGGGGGTCGGGGACAGGTGTGCCTGGTCTGCGGGGTGCGTGAGGGGCCGTTACTTTGGCGACATGGCCGAAAACAGGGCATCCGGGTATGCGGAGGGCGTCCCCTGCTGGGTGGACGCACAGCTCCCCGACATCGATGCGGGCAGGCGGTTCTACGGTGAGCTCTTCGGGTGGACCTTCGAGGAGCGGGGAGCGCTGTACGCGCTGAAGGACGGGGAGCCGGTCGCCGCCCTCGTCCCCAAGACGGACGGACGGATGCCGACCGTCTGGACGGTGTACTTCGCCACCCCGGACATCGGGGGGCTGGTCCGGCGGATCCGGGAGGCGGGCGGCCAGATCGTCACGGCCCCGGTGCCGGCCGGCCCGGACGAGGGGACGACCGCCCTGGTCACCGACCCGGAAGGCGCTGTCTTCGGCCTCTGGCAGGCGGGCACCCACCCCGGCTTCGGCCGCCGCCACGAGCCCGGCACCTTCGCCTGGGCCGAGCTGTACGCCCGGGACACCGAGGTCGCCAACGCCTTCTACGGCGGCCTCTTCCACGACGCCCTGTTCGGGCAGGACGCCGAACCCGACTTCGGCCGCGCCCCCGTCGCCGACGTCTTCCCGGCCGTGATGCCCCCGCACTTCCTCGTCCACTTCGGCGTCGAGGACTGCGAGAGCGCCCTCGCCGCGGTCCGCAGGCTCGGCGGACGCGTCCAGGTGCCACCCTTCGAGACGTCCTACGGCACTGTGGCCGTCGTCACGGACAATCAGGGGGCGTCGTTCGCCCTGCTGCAACGCTCGTAGCGGGCTCGCCTCGGAACTCAGGGCGGTCTTTTGTCCGGAGACACCCCGATTCGGCCCCGGGTTCGCAACCGCGCCCCGGTACAGGAAGAATCGGGGTGCGTGCAGCCATGGCGGTGCGGTGGTGAGACGCTGCACTTCGGCCGCGTGCATAAGTGGGTGACGCGGCCCGTACGGGGAGGTGGCAGGCAAGTGGTGGATCAGCTGACACAGCACGATCCGCGGCGCATCGGGCCGTTCGAGGTGCTGGGACGGCTGGGGGCCGGCGGCATGGGTCTGGTCTATCTCGCGCGGTCGGCGTCCGGCCGGCGCGTGGCGATCAAGACCGTGCGCACGGAACTCGCCGAGGACCAGCTGTTCCGGGTCCGCTTCACGCGCGAGGTGGAGGCGGCCCGCGCCGTCTCCGGCTTCTACACGGCGGCCGTGGTCGACGCGGACCCGCGCGCGGCCGTGCCGTGGCTGGCCACCGCCTACGTTCCGGCGCCCTCCCTCGAAGAGATAGTGAACGAGTGCGGGCCGCTGCCGGCCCAGGCGGTGCGCTGGCTGGCGGCCGGCGTGGCGGAGGCCCTGCAGTCCATCCACGGCGCGGGTCTGGTCCACCGGGACCTGAAGCCCTCCAACGTCCTCGTCGTGGAGGACGGTCCCCGCGTCATCGACTTCGGCATCGCGTCCGGCGTTTCGAACACACGTCTGACGATGACCAACGTGGCCGTCGGCACCCCCGCCTACATGTCCCCCGAGCAGGCCAAGGACTCCCGCAGCGTCACCGGCGCCAGCGACGTGTTCTCGCTCGGCTCGATGCTCGTCTTCGCCGCCACCGGACACCCGCCTTTCCACGGCGCCAACCCGGTCGAGACGGTCTTCATGCTGCTGCGCGAGGGCCCGGACCTGGAGGGCCTCCCGGACGAGCTGCGCCCCCTCATCGAGTCCTGCATGCAGATGGAGGCCACGGCCCGCCCCAACCCCGCCGACCTCCAGGCCCAGCTCGCCCCCCACCTCTTCGGCTCCGGCTCCGACGACAGCGGCACGGCGTCCGCCTGGCTGCCCGAGCGGGCGGTCAGCCTCATCGAGGGCCGCCGCAACGGCCGCCCGCCCGCCAAGCCCGGACAGACCGGCCGCAGCAGCGGCGGACGGGGCGCCCCCGTACCGCCCCCGCCCCCGCACGACCCCGTCGTGCCCACCCCGCCCGCCCCCGCCGTCCCCGTCGGCGCGCCCGACACCGGGCCCGTGCGCCTGGCCGGCGCCCAGGTGCCGATCGGGCCAGGACCGCGCGTCGCCGACGCCCGCGCCGCCGCCGTGAAGGCGCCGCCCCCGGAGGCCGGCCTGGTCGCCTCCTGGTCCAAGCCCCGCCCCGGCGTCAACGGCGCCGACTCCGCCGTGGGCCCCGCCGTACCCCCGGCGCCCGCCGCGCCCCCGGAGGCGGCGAGCGGCTGGCGACCCTGGCGGTTCCGCATGTCGAACGACGTGTGGGGCACCCCGGCCGTCGCCGGCGACCTCGTCTACGTCACCTCCTTCGAGGTGCACGCCCTCGACGTCGGCACCGGCCGGCGCCGCTTCAAGACGCGGGACGTCGCCTGGTCGATGGCGGTCGCGGACGGCCGTATCCACGCCTCCGACGGGCCCACTCTCTTCGCCCTGGACTGCCGCGAGGGCGGCGACCTGTGGCGGCTGCCGACGGACGCCTGGGTGTACTCCCTCAAGGCCGAGCGCGGCACGGTCGTCACCGGCACCCGCGGCGGCGGCGTCCAGGCCTGGGAGGCCTCCACCGGCCAGAAGCTGTGGGAGATCACCGGCGCCCAGACCGACTTCGAGTCCCCCGAGGCCGGACCCGCCCTGCACGACGGCACGGTCTACGTCTGGCAGGACGCCCGGCTGCGCGCCCTCGACGCCCGCACCGGCGACGAGCGCTGGTCGTACCCCATCGGCGACGCGGCCTCCTGCGGCGGCGTCCCGGTCCGCGTCGCGCAGGCCCCCGACGGCTACGTCTACGTCTGCGCCGGCACCCGTGTCCTCGCCCTCGACGTCGCGGGCGGCCACGTCCGCTGGCACTTCGAGGCCCCGGCCGCCTTCCTGAGCCCGCCCGCCTTCGTCCCCGGCCCCGCGGTCACCGGCGGCGGCGTCTACCTCGCCGACTACCTCGGCACGGTCTACGCCCTCGACGCCACCGACGGCCGCGACCGCTGGCGCATCGCCACCGAGGCCCGCTCCTCCACCGAGCCGGTCCTGGTCGCCGCCGGCCACGTCCACGTGGGCAGCGGCAAGGGCCTCTACACCCTGGACGCGGTCACCGGCACGCCCAAGTGGCGCTTCCAGGCGGGCGGCGACATCGTCGGTGCCCCGGCGGTCGCCGAGGGCCGCATCCACTTCGGCTCCACCGACCACCTGCTCTACACCCTGAAGGCCGACGACGGCCGACTCCGCTGGAAGCTCGCGACCGGCGGCGAGATCACCGGCTCCCCGGTCGTCCAGGACGGCGTCGTCTACGCCTGCAGCAAGGACCGCTGCGTGTACGCGCTGGACGCGGAGAAGGGGACGGGGACGGCCCGGACTGCTTGAGGGGGTCGGCCCTGACCGCCCGAGGTCGGATCCGGGGACGGCCGTCGTACCGGGGCACGGAAGGGTTCCGGACGGCGGCCGCCGGTGCGGGGAGCGGCCCCCCAGGCGTGCCCACGGGGCTCCGAGGGGTGCTCTCTCCCCAGACGCTACGCCGGGGACGCCCCGGTCGCCACGTGGTGACATGACCGTGACAGGTGATCGCTAGGGTGGCGTTATGGATCTTCGGGGGCGCAAACTCAAACTCACAGCGGTAACCGCATTGGTGGTCCTGGCCCTGACCGGTTTCTCCACGGGCCGCGGCCACGGCGGCGGCAGCGGCGACGGCGACTCGGGCGGCGGATGCAGCAGCTCCAGCCAGAACCACGACAGCTCCTCGGGCTCGCGCCACGACGACGATGACGACGACGGTTCGGGCTCGGGCCCGGGTCCGGACGGCTCCGCGGAACTCCAGGGAGAGACCACGGTCAAGCTGGTGAGCTGCGCGACCGAGACCAGCCCGTACGCGACCGTCGAGGTCACCAACCCGAACACCACCGGCACCGACGTCACCGTCGTCTTCCACTTCCTGGACGCCCAGTCCGCCGTCGTCGACATGCAGTCGGTGGACGAGCACGTGCCCGCGAACCGGACGGTGACCGTCCAGGTCGACCTCTCCCAGCACGTCGACCCGGCCAAGGTCGACCACTGCGAGGCGGAGCTGATGCCCTCCGTCTGACCGCCGGTCACCGGTCACCTCACGCGGAACTCCCCGGAACGCCGGCCGGCGAACAACTCCGCCTGCCGCTCCACGGGCAGGTTCCCCAGGGCGATGAGGTGCGGCGCCTGCGCGAACGCCTGCGCACGGGCGGCTTCTTGGGCCGCCCACAGCGACCGCACGGTCCCCTGTACGGCCTCGGCGGGACACCCGGCGATCACGGTCGCGCAGCGCACGGCCGCCGCCACCGCGTCCTCCGCGACCTCCGAGACGAACCCGACCTCATGGGCCCGTCGCGCCGACATCCGCTCGGCGGTGCCCATGAGCATCATCCGCGCCGCCTCCCCGTACGGCATCCGCAGCGCCATGAGCATCGACTCGTAGGCGCTGACCATGCCGTAGGTGGTGTGCGGATCGAAGAAGACCGCCGACGGCTCGGCCACGAGGAAGTCGCACTCGCCGAGCAGATAGAAGGCCCCGCCGCAGGCCGCCCCGCGCACGGCCGCTATCACCGGCTTCCACAGGTCGTTGGCCTTCGGCCCCACCCGCAGCAGCGGATCGTCCTGCATGTACGGCGAGTTCGGCTGCGCCACGACCGCGTCCCGGTCGATCCCCGTGCAGAACGCCCGCTCCCCGGCGCCGGTGAGCACGACGGCCCGTACGGAGTCGTCGAACCTGAACTCCCGCCAGACCTCCCGCAGTTCCTCGGCCATGGCCAGGTCGATGGCGTTGAGCCGCTCCGGCCGGTCGAGGGTGACGACGGCCACGGCCCCTTCCCTGCCGACGCCGAGACTCATGGCCGCTCCAGCATCCACCGGGGCAGCCCGTCCCGGCCGAAGACGACACGCACCCGGGCACCGATCCGGATCCGGTCCGGGGAGAAGGAGTTGAGCGGCGCGTCCGGACCGGTGACGAGGTTGCCGACCAGCCGGATGCGCGGATGGTCGGCCAGCTCGACGACGATCACCCCGTACGGCGCCTGCTCGGCGTAGTCCGGCAGCAGCGGCGGATGCGGCACGACGTACGACCACACCCGCCCGTGCCCGCTGACCGGCCGCCACTCGCTCGCGAAGGACTGGCAGTGCGGACAGCACGGGCGGGGCGGAAAGCGGAGCTCGCCGCAGTCGGCGCAGGCCTGGACACGGAGCTCGCCCCGGGCGGCGTACTGCCAGAAGGGGGCGCCGTCGGCATCGGTGACGGGGGACAGCATCTGCGGTCAACTCCTCAGAAGCAGCGCGGAGGTGGGGACGCCTTCGCCCGCGGTGACGAGGCAGGTGGCGGCGCCCGGCACCTGGGCGGTACTGCTGCCGCGGAGCTGCCGGACGCCCTCGTTGATGAGGTTGAAGCCGTGGACGTAGGCCTCGGAGAGCCCTCCGCCCCCGGTGTTGAGGGGGAGCGGGCCGCCGATCTCCAGCGCGCCGCCCTCCGTGAAGGCGCCCCCCTCGCCTCGTCCGCAGAAGCCGTAGCCCTCCAGGGAGAGCGGTACGAGGCAGGTGAACGCGTCGTAGATCTGGGCGACGTCGACGTCCTGCGGGGTGAAGTCGGCGTGTTTCCACAGGTGTCGGGCGGCGGTCCAGGCGGGGCCGGTGAGCGGGTCGTCGTTCCAGTAGTTGACCATGCCGTGGTGCTGGGCGGGCAGCCCCTGGGCGGCGGAGTGCACGTAGACGGGCGTGCGGCGGCAGTCCCGGGCGCGCTCGCTGCTCGTGATCACACAGGCCAGCGCCCCGTCGGTTTCCAGGCAGTTGTCGAAGAGGCAGAGCGGCTCGCTGATCCAGCGGGAGGTCATGTACATCTCGCGGGTCAGGGGCCGGTCGTACATCACGGCGGCGGGGTTCTGGTTGGCCCGGTTGCGGCAGGCGAGGGCGACGTTGAAGAGGTGGTCGCGGGTCACGCCGTACTCGTGCATGTAACGGCGGGCCAGCATGGCGATCTCGTCGACGGGCCGGAGCAGCCCGAAGGGCCGGGTCCACTGCGCGGGCGTGGGCAGTTGGACGGTCGTGTTGGTCCACGGCCGCGGCCCGCTGCCCCGCTTCCGCGACCGCCAGGCCACGCCGACGGTCGCCTGCCCGGAGGCGACGGCGGCGGCGAGGTGAGCGACCGTCGCGCACGAACCGCCGCCCCCATAGCCGACCTTGCTGAAGAAGGTCAGGTCGCCGAAGCCCACGGCCTTCGCCAGCTCCACCTCGTCCGTCTCCTCCATCGTGTAGGAGGCGAGCGCGTCGACCTCGCCGGGCGCGATGCCTGCGTCGTCGAGCGCGGCGAGCACGGCTCGGCAGGCGAGGGTGCGCTCGTCCTCGGGGAGGTGCCTGGCGAAGGGGGTCTGCCCGATTCCGACGATGGCGGTGGCGTCCTTGATCCCGTTCGTACCCATGCTGTTGCCCTCCCCATCGGCTGACAGGGCGTCAGGTTACAGCTAATCTGACGGACAGTCAGCTAGTGGTTTGGGGGCTGTTGTGCGCGGTGACATGGAGTGGGGCAGCATTCCGGAACTCGTGCGATACGCGGCCGAACGGTACGCGGACACCGAGGCGGTGGCAGAGGGCCGCACCCGGATCTCGTACGCGGAACTCGGCGCCCGGGTCGAACGCTCGGCGGCGGCATGCCTGGCGAACGGCGTACGCACGGGCGACCGCGTCGGAATCTGGGCGCCCAACACCCTGGACTGGATCGTGGCGGCACTCGGCGCGGTCTCGGCCGGTGCGGTACTCGTCCCGCTGAACACCCGCTTCAAGGGAACCGAGGCGGCCGACGTACTGCGCCGCAGCGGCGCACGGCTGCTGTTCGTGACGGGCACGTTCCTGGGCACGTCCTACGTGGCCTCCCTGCGGCGGGCCGCGGGGAGTTCGGGGCTGCCCCGACTGGAGAACGTGGTCGTCCTCTCCGACGACGCCCCCGCGGACTTCCGCACCTGGAAGGACTTCCTCGCGAGCGGGGACGGCGTGGGGGAGGTCGAGGTGCGGGCGAGGGCGGCGGAGGTGGGGCCGGGGTCGCTGTCGGACATCATCTACACCTCGGGCACGACCGGCCGCCCCAAGGGCGCGATGATCACCCACGAGCAGACCCTGCGGGCGTACGAGACATGGTCCGACCTCGCGGGGCTGGAGCGCGGGGACCGCTACCTGATCGTCAACCCCTTCTTCCACACCTTCGGCTACAAGGCCGGCGTCATCGCCTGCCTGACGCGCGGCGCGACGATGATCCCGCAGCCGGTCTTCAACGTGAACACCGTGCTCGCCAACGTCGCCTCGGAACGCGTCTCGGTGCTGCCGGGCCCGCCGACGCTGCTCCAGTCCCTGCTGGACCACCCGGGCCGGGCCGCGTACGACCTCTCGGCACTCCGGCTGGTGGTGACGGGGGCGGCGGTGGTGCCGCTGCGACTGGTGGAGCGACTGCGCTCGGAACTCGGGGTCGCCACGGTCCTGACGGCCTACGGCCTCTCGGAGGCGAGCGGCATCGTGACGATGTGCCGCCGCGGCGACGACCCGTCGGTGATCGCGTCGACGTCGGGACGGGCGATACCGGGGGTGGAGGTGCGCGTGGATTGCCCTTCGGCCGACACCCCGGGCGAGATCCTGGTCCGCGGCTTCAACGTCATGCGGGGCTACTGGGAGGACCCGGCGGCCACGGCGGAGACGGTCATGGAGGACGGCTGGCTCCGCACGGGCGACGTAGGCGTCCTGGACGAAGCCGGCAACCTGCGCGTCACCGACCGCCTCAAGGACATGTTCATCGCCGGCGGCTTCAACGCCTACCCGGCGGAAATCGAGCGCACCCTCGGCCTGCACCCCGATGTGGCGGACGTGGCGGTGATCGGCGTACCGGACGCCCGGCTGGGGGAGGTGGGCAAGGCCTACGTGGTCCGACGGCCGGGCTCGGTCCTCACCGCGGACGACCTCATCGCATGGTCCCGGCGCGAGATGGCCAACTACAAGGTGCCGAGGGCCGTGGAATTCGTGGGGGAACTACCGCGGAACGCGAGCGGGAAGGTGGTGAAGGGGGAGCTGAGGGGCGCTGGCGGCTGACCGGCGCCCCTGTTGTGCCGTTGCGTGCGGCTGGGCTCACCCGAAGGCGCGGACGGCCTGGTAGTACGTCCAGGCGGTGCTGTTGCAGGCGGTCTTGGTGGCGCCGGAGTAGTTGTTGCAGACGCGCTTGAGGTCCTCGTAGAAGGCGCTGTCCAGACGTGACTTGTTGGCGCTGAACGTGCCCGTCGCCTTGTAGTTGCGGTAGCCGAAGTCGTGGCGCGCGCAGGAGAGCGAGAAGGGGAAGCCGAAGGGGTTGTCCGGCGAGGAGGAGCAGTAGTCGGTGGACCAGTCGAACCCGTAGGCGCCCCAAGCGCCTTGGTTGGCCCGAGCCGCGGCCCACTGGCTGTAACTCGACGAACTGGTCTGCGTCCAGCTCGCGAGCACCTGCGCCTTGTCGGCAGGAGCAGCGTCGGCCGCCGTCGCCGTGGCGACCACGGTGACGAGGGTCAGGGTCGAGGTTGCAAGTGCGGTGCCGAGTCTGCGGTGCATCCCACACCTCCGTGAGGCTGTTGCCCATTGCCCACCACCCGTTGCCGTCGCCGTCGCCGTCGCCGTCGCCCGAGCGGCAGGTTCATGTCATAAGGATCGGTAGGTTGGGGGTTGTTCACACCTGAACTGACCCAATTGCCGATTAAGGATGGGATGTGAGGGGTGATCAGGAGGTGAACGGAGGGTTGGCCGGACCGGTGAACCCCGTTTACGGGGCCCCGTGTCTCGGTGTGGGCCGCCCGCTTCTGGGTCAGTGTCGTGCTTCCGCGACCCGAGTAA
>NZ_JACVWU010000089.1 GCF_014596915.1 Streptomyces sp. TRM68416 | reverse complement strand
GTCCGCGTTTGTGTTCTCCGGTCAGGGGGCGCAGCGGGCGGGGATGGGGCGGGAGTTGTATGCCGCTTCGCCGGTGTTCGCGCGGGTGCTGGACGAGGTGTGCGGGTATCTGGATCCGCTGCTGGGCGGATCGGTGCGGGAGGTGATGTTCGCCGGCGAGGAGGAGGAGCCGGCGGCCGAGCTGGACCGGACGGTGTTCACGCAGGCTGCCCTGTTCGCGTTCGAGGTGGCCCTGTACCGCACGGTGGAAGCCGCCGGGGTGCGCGCGGACTATCTGGCCGGGCACTCGGTGGGCGAACTGGCCGCCGCGCATGTGGCCGGGGTGTGGTCCCTCCAGGACGCCTGCCGGCTGGTGGCCGCCCGCGGCCGGCTGATGCAGGCCCTGCCCGCAGGCGGTGCCATGGCCGCCCTCCAGGCGGGCGAGGCCGAGGTGGAGGCGGTACTGGCCGGGTCCGAGTGGGCGGGCCGGGTGGAGATCGCCGCGGTGAACGGGCCGAACGCGGTCGTCGTCTCCGGCGACAGCGACGCGGTCGAAGCGGTCGCCGCCGTCTTCCAGGAACAGGGACGCCGGGTGCGCGCCCTGCGCGTCTCGCACGCCTTCCACTCCCACCGCATGGAACCCATGCTGGAGCAGTTCGCACAGACCGCCGCCGAACTCGCCTACCACCCGCCGGCCGTGCCGGTGGTCTCCAACGTCACCGGACGGCT
>NZ_JACVWU010000088.1 GCF_014596915.1 Streptomyces sp. TRM68416 | reverse complement strand
CCCGGTGTGCACGCCGTCCTGGACCGGATGAGCGACTTCGCCGACCGGGTGCGCTCCGGGGCGTGGACCGGCCACACCGGCCGGCGCATCAGGAACGTGGTGAACATCGGCATCGGCGGCTCCGACCTCGGCCCGGCCATGGCCTACGAGGTGCTGCGCCCCTACACCGCGCGGGAGTTGACGTTCCGGTTCGTGTCGAACGTCGACGGCGCCGACCTGCACGAGGCCACCCGCGACCTGGACCCGGCGGAGACGCTGTTCGTCGTGGCGTCCAAGACGTTCACCACGATCGAGACGATCACCAACGCCACCTCGGCGCGCTCCTGGCTGCTGGCCGGCCTCGGCGGTGACGAGAAGGCCGTGGCCAAGCACTTCGTGGCGCTGTCGACGAACGCCGAGAAGGTCACGGACTTCGGTATCGACCCGGACAACATGTTCGAGTTCTGGGACTGGGTCGGCGGCCGCTACTCCTTCGACTCCGCGATCGGCCTCTCCCTGATGATCGCCATCGGCCCGGACCGCTTCCGGGAGCTGCTGGACGGCTTCCGCCTGGTCGACGAGCACTTCCGTACCGCGCCCGCCGAGGCCAACGCCCCGCTGCTGCTGGGCCTGCTGGGCATCTGGTACGGCAACTTCCTGGGCGCCCAGTCGCACGCGGTGCTGCCCTACAGCCACTACCTGTCCCAGTTCACCGCCTACCTGCAGCAGCTGGACATGGAGTCCAACGGCAAGTCGGTGGACCGTGACGGGCAT
>NZ_JACVWU010000087.1 GCF_014596915.1 Streptomyces sp. TRM68416 | reverse complement strand
GGGACGACCCTGCGCTCCACGGTCGGCACGCGCGGCGTGCGCGACCCCGCACTGGTCCGCTCCCCGGGCGGCGACAAGTACTGGATCATCGCGACCGACCTGTGCATCGGCTGCGGGCAGGACTGGAACACCGCCATCAACAACGGCAGCCGCAGCCTCGTGGTGTGGGAGTCGACGGACCTGGTCACCTGGTCGCAGCCGTGGCTGCTCAACGTCGCCGGCGCGATCCCCGACGGGCGCAACGCCTGGGCGCCGGAGGCGATCTGGAACCCGGCCACCAACGACTACGTCCTGTACTGGGCGACCAACAAGCCCCTCAACGGCGCGACGAAGCACCGCATCTACTACGCCCGCACCCGTGACTTCCGCACCATCACCACTCCGCAGACCTACATCGAACGCCCCGGCACCCAGGAGATCATCGACACCCAGATCGTCGAGGTCCCGGCCGGCGTCGGCACCCACCGCTACGTACGGGCCTCCGGCGACGGCCAGATCACCCTCGAAGGCAGCGACTCGATCCTCGGTACGTGGACGCACCTCGGCAACCTCTCCGGCATCGGCCTGACCGGTTCCCAGGTCGAGGGGCCGATGTGGCTGAAGTTCCGGGACCGCAACGAGTGGGTCCTCTACCTCGACCAGTACGCCTCCGGCCGCGGCTACCTGCCGGTCACGACGACCGGCCCCGCCGTCCCCGGCACCTACCGGCTCCCGGCAGCGGGCAGCTACGACATGGGCGGCACGAAGAAGCGCCACGGCTCGATCCTGAACCTGACGGC
>NZ_JACVWU010000086.1 GCF_014596915.1 Streptomyces sp. TRM68416 | reverse complement strand
GATGAAGAAGAGACTCACGCGATCCGGTCTGGTGAGCGCCACCCTCGTTGCCGCCCTCGCCCTGACCGGCTGCGCTCCCACGTCCACCCCGGCCGCTACGAGCACCGCAGAGGCGGCCACCGCCTCGGCGAACGCGAGCGTTTCACCGTCCGCGAGCGCCATGACGTGCAGCACCGCTTCGGCCGTCGACACCAGCGGCGTCTCCGCCGCGGACGCGGGTATGCAGGCCGAGGGGGCCTGGGGCCGGGGCGACTACGCCACCGCGCTGGCGTGGGCCAAGGTAGCTGCGGACGGCGGTGATTCCCGCGGCCAGAGGGTCCTGGGCATCCTCTACCTCGACGGACAGTGCACCGAAAAGGACTACGGCCAGGCGCTGATCCTGCTCAAGAAGGCCACCGAGGCCGGTGACATGAAGGCGCCCCGCTACGTCGGGCAGATCTACACCGAAGGCCTGGGCGTGACGAAGGACCCTGCCAAGGGTGCCGAGTACTACCGGACGGGTGTGGACCGGGGCGACATCAGCAGCATGGTCGCCCTCGGGGACCTGTACGTGGCCGGGGCCGGGGTCACCCAGGACTACGCCAAGGCCCTGGAGCTGTACACCAAGGCGGCGGAACGTGCCGACCATGTCGGAGCGCCGGCGATGACGGCCATCGGCCGTCTGTACGAGGAGGGTCTCGGCGTCACCAAGAACCTCAGTACCGCCGAGGAGTGGTACCGCAAGGCCATCGCGGCCGGAGACACGAGCGCCCAGACCGACCTCGACCGCGTCCTCGCGGCACAGAAGTGAC
>NZ_JACVWU010000085.1 GCF_014596915.1 Streptomyces sp. TRM68416 | reverse complement strand
GGCCGGGGCGGGGCAGCCGGAGCAGGTTCAGGGGCCGGCCGGGGAGGCGGACATCCGCCGGGCGCTGATGGGAGTACCGCTGAGCCGGCTCAGGGAGGCGGGGCTGATGAAGCCGCTGCTGGTCCTACTGGGGCTCGACGACCCCGATTCCGCGGACTCCGCCGACAGCGCGGCGTCCGCGGCGGGCGAGGACGTCATCGACGAGATGGCGGTGGAGGACCTTCTCCAGATCGCCCTGGGCACCGATTCCTGAACCGATCTTTGAAAGCAGGGGACGAGCATGGCTGCATCGAACGAGGAACTCATCCGCGCGCTCCGCGTCTCGCTGAAGGAGCGGGACCGGCTCCAGCGGGAGAACCAACTGCTCACCGAGGCCTCCCGCGAAGTCGTCCAGGCGGCTCGCGAGCCGCTCGCGGTGGTCGGCATGGGCTGCCGCTTCCCGGGTGGGGTGCGGTCCCCGGAGGAGTTGTGGGACCTGGTCGCGGCGGGCGTCGACGCCACGTCCGAGCTGCCCGCCGACCGGGGCTGGCCGGAGGACCTGTACGACCCTGATCCCGAGAGGTTCGGCAAGTCGTACGTCCGGCGCGGTGGTTTCCTCGACGATGTGGCGGGCTTCGACGCGGAGTTCTTCGGGATCTCTCCGCGTGAGGCGCTGGCGATGGACCCGCAGCAGCGGTTGCTGCTGGAGGTGTCCTGGGAGGTTCTGGAGCGGGCGGGGCTGAACCCGCAGGCTCTGAAGGGCAGTTCGACGGGTGTGTTCGTCGGCGCGTCCTCCTCCGCGTACGTCCCTGATGTGGACCATGTGGACGAGGGCGTCGAGGGCTACACGATG
>NZ_JACVWU010000084.1 GCF_014596915.1 Streptomyces sp. TRM68416 | reverse complement strand
TCGACCTGCCCACCTACGCCTTCGACCGCCGCCGCTACTGGCTGGACCGCACCACCCAGGCCGGCCACGGAGACCTCACCCGGGTGGGCCTGACCGCACTCGACCACGGCATGCTCGCCGCGAGCACGGACATCGCCGACGGCGCGGTGGTGCTCTCGGGCCGGATCTCCACCGCCGGCCACTCCTGGCTCACCGACCACACCGTCGCCGGAACCGTGATCGTGCCCGGCACCGCCTTCGTCGACCTCGCCCTGCGCGCCGGCGACCAGACCGGCTGCCCCACCATCGAAGAACTCCTCATCCACCAGCCCCTGATCCTGCCCCAGGACACCCCCGTCGACCTCCAGGCCGTCATCGACACACCCGACGACACCGGCCGGCGCACCCTCACCGTCCACGCCCGCACCACCGGCGGCAGTGTCTGGACCCGCCACGCCCAAGCCACCCTCACCCCCACCGCACCCACCCCCACCACCGGCCACACCCCCGAAGCCTGGCCCCCGCCCGGCACCACCCCCGTCCCGGTCGACACCCTCTACAGCGACCTCGCCGAGCGCGGCTACCACTACGGCCCCGCCTTCCAGAACCTGCGGTCCGTCTGGCGCGACCACGACCCCTCCGTCCTGTTCGCCGAGGTCACCCTCCCCGACCACGCCCACGAGGACGCCACCCGCTACGGCATCCACCCCGCCCTCCTCGACGCCGCCCTCCACACCCTCCAGTTCCACCCCGACTTCCCCCAGGACGGCACCTGGCTCCCCTTCGCCTGGAACAACGTCACCCTCCACGCCACCACAGCCACCACCCTCCACACCCGCCTCCACACCAACCCCGACAACACCATCCACCTCACCGCAACCGACCCC
>NZ_JACVWU010000083.1 GCF_014596915.1 Streptomyces sp. TRM68416 | reverse complement strand
GCTGGAGGTTCCTGCGGAGAAGGCGGACCTCTCAGGCACCTGGCTGGTCATCGCACCCTCCCAACACACCCACCACGAACACACCACCAACACCCTGCACACCATCACCGACCACGGAGGCCACCCCGTCCTCCTCACCGAAGACTTCACCCACCACATCACCACCCACACCACCCAACCCCCCACCGGCATCATCTCCCTCCTCTCCCTCGACGAATCACCCCACCCCACACACCCCGCCATCCCCACCGGACTCGCCACCACCATCCACCTCATCCAAACCCTCGACACCCACCTCCCCACCACCCCCCTGCACCACCTCACCACCCACGCCGTCACCACCCACCCCCACCAACCCCTCACCCACCCCACCCAAGCCCACACCTGGGGACTCGCCCGCGTCGCCGCCCTCGAAACACCCCACCGCAACACCACCCTCATCGACCTCCCCACCACCTGGCACCCCACCACCCCCCACCACCTCGCCACCGCCCTCACCCACCCCACCGAAGACCAACTCGCCCTCCGCCCCCACACCCTCCACACCCGCCGCCTCACCCACACCCCCCTCACCCACCCCACCCCCACCAACCCCACCCCCCTCAACCCCCACGGCACCATCCTCATCACCGGCGGCACCGGAGCCCTCGGCAGCCACATCGCCCGCTGGCACGCCCGCCGCCACCACCACCTCCACCTCATCTCCCGCCAAGGACCCCACCACCCCCACGCCCACACCCTCCGCCAAGAACTCCTCACCCTCGGCGCCCCCACCGTCACCATCACCCCCTGCGACACCACCAACCCCCACGACCTCACCACCACCCTCAACACCATCCCCCCCACCCACCCCCTCACCGCCGTCATCCACACCGCCGGCATCGC
>NZ_JACVWU010000082.1 GCF_014596915.1 Streptomyces sp. TRM68416 | reverse complement strand
CGCCGATCCCTGGGGCTTCTGACGTGGGCCGTGGTTTGACCTGCGTCGCGTGCGGACGACCGTGGTCAGCGGGCTGTCTCTGGGCGGCCGTCTGTTTTGAGGTTCATGATGAACGCGGTGAAGGCTTCGCTGGGGAAGGAGAGGGGGGTGCGGGTCCGGTCCCTGGAGTCGCGTATGGCGATTCGGGTGTGGAGGCTTGCTATTCGACGCGCGGCCGCCCGGGATCGAGTGACGCTTCCCTCACCCTGCGGAAGGGCCATGTGCAGGCCGCCTACGATCGGGTGCCGCAGTGCAGGTTCGTGTGCCCGGCGACCCGAGACACGGCACACGCAAGCCACCGTGCTCCTCATGCCAACATGTGCTCGATCAATTCGGAATCAGTTTCGGTGTGACACGACGATGAGTGAAGAGCGCGAGCAGCGATGGTCCGCGGAGACCGACCGCGTTCTGCGCACGGCCGGCTGGCACCCGGGGCGCACGGTGTCCACGGTGGATTGGGAGAACACGCTCCGCGAACACGGAGGCTTTGAGATCCACGAGGCTGCGCGACGCTTCCTGGCCGAGTTCGGTGGTCTGGCGAGTGCCGAACGAGGCCCCGGGAAGACGATGGCCCGGATGGGGTTCACGCTCGACCCGGCCGTGGCGGAGTGGGACGACGAGATCTTTGACGTGCTGAGCGAAGAGGCCGGAACCGAGCTGTACCCGATCGGGGAGGCCGACCGCCGCAACCTGTACTTGGGCATCGCCCCGAACGGGGCGGTCTACGTCGGTATGGACAGTGTCACGCTGTTGGCGGAGACGGCGGACGAGGCCCTGGAGAAGCTGGTCGAGGGCATCCGGTAAGGGTGGGGGTGGGGGGGGGCTGATGACGGCGGAGTGGGACTGGAG
>NZ_JACVWU010000081.1 GCF_014596915.1 Streptomyces sp. TRM68416 | reverse complement strand
CACAGCGAGCAGGGCGCCCTGCGCGGCGAGCACCCCGGCCGCTCCCGGAACCCGGTGATCAAGGTGGCCGACCTGGCCTGGCTGGAGTTCGAGAAGCCGGACCTGGAGCGGGCCGAGGTCTTCGCCCGGGACTTCGGGTTCGGCGTCGCCGCACGCACGGAGAGTGAGCTGTGGCTGCGGGGCACCTTCGTGGGCTCGCCGTGCATGGTGATCCGGCGCGGCCGGGCGTCCCGTTTCATCGGCCCGGCCTTCCGCGCCGCCGAGCGGGCCGACCTGGACCGGCTGGCGCGGGCCACCGGCTCGTCCGTGCGGGATGCTGACGTGCCCGGCGGTGGCAAGGTGGTCGACCTGCTCGACCCCTCCGGCTTCCCGGTGCGGGTGGTGCACTGCGGCGAACAGCTCCCCGCACTGCCGGAACAGCGGCCGCTGCTCCTCAACTTCGGCACGGATCACCGGCGTACGAACGCCACCCAGCGCCCGCCCCGCGAGCCCTCGCGCATCCAGCGTCTCGGGCATGTGGTGCTGGAGACACGCGTGTTCGCCCGGGCCCTGGACTGGTACCTGGACACCCTCGGGATGATCGTGTCCGACTTCCTGTTCCTGGACGGGCAGCGCGGCCGCGGGCCGACGATGGCGTTCATCCGCTGCGACCTGGGCAGTGTGCCGGCCGACCACCACACGCTGGCGATGCACCTGGGGCCGGGCACCGGATACGTCCACTCCGCCTACCAGGTCACCGACCTCGACTCGATCGCCGCCGGTGGCGAGTACCTCAAGGAGCGCGGCTACCAGCGCAGTTGGGGCATCGGCCGACACATCCAGGGCAGCCAGCTCTTCGACTACTGGCGTGACCCCGACCGCTTCATGCTGGAGCACTTCGCCGACGGCGACCTGTTCTCC
>NZ_JACVWU010000080.1 GCF_014596915.1 Streptomyces sp. TRM68416 | reverse complement strand
CGGCCCGACCGGGCACCGGAGATCGGCAGCCACATTACGCAGCCCTGCCTGTCGGCGGACACGCTTCCATCAGCGACCATCCGGTGCCGCCAAGACCGGCGACAGCACCCCCCGGATCATCAAGGACAGGGGCAAAGAGTCATACCGGCCCCGAGGGCCACGAACCCGAACCGGGCTCTACGAGGAAGGTAATGGGCATCGGCCAGATCGCCGGGACAGCGACGACGCTTGGAGGCGATGCGGGACCTCTGCTCCCTCCGCATCGCCGGGGGCGGGCGCGGCAGGAACCGGAGAGGCCGAGTGCTCTGCGGCCGGTACAGGCCGAGGTCCCTGCGCGGCACCGTCGCTGGCCTGCCCGTCCTCCTGCGCCGCCTCGCGCGGGACGATCGCCACGGGGAGCGTCCGCGGCTTCCTGTTCGAGCCGTGGGAAGAAGCTCGTGCGGGTGTCGGCGGTGAGCTTGAAGAAGGAGTGGCGAAGCGGGACCTGAACGGCCTTCATGCGGGCGCCAGCCGCCAGGGACGGCGTCGCGGCGCGGTGCCGTAGGCCGTGCGGGTGGATCGGGAGCGGACCGAGCTTCCGGATCAGGCGGCCGCAGACCCGGAAGAGGCACTCCGGGTGTACTGGCGCCGTCCTCCCAGGTGAAGGTGCGGCCGGGATCGACGTACGGCCCCTACTTCTTGGCTCCTCCCGGTACTTCGGTACTTCTCCTCCCGCTCCGCACGCTTGGTCTGCTGGCGTCGCCGCCGGAACGGCAGATGCCGATGTCGAGTGGGCGCCTCACTGCCAGTGCCGTGCCCGTGCTGGACCGGGCCGGTGGCTGACGGCCGTCACGGAGACGTGTGCGTGCACACGGAGCCCCTCCGGATCTGCCCCGTTCCCGCTGAGGGCCGGGCAGTAGCCAGACCCCCGGCGGTATCACGTCCGA
>NZ_JACVWU010000008.1 GCF_014596915.1 Streptomyces sp. TRM68416 | reverse complement strand
CTCCGACTTTATCAGAAGTTCTGAGCCGGATTTCCCGCCCCCTTCGGGGACTGGTTCCGGCGCACGAAGCGACCGGGTTCCCGTTCAGGCGGAGCCGTAAACGTACTGGAGCGGGGCGCCCCGATGCAAATCGAGGCGCCCCGCTCCAGGTTCACGCGTACGGAGGCCGACGGTCCGTCAGACCTCCACCACCACAGGGAGGATCATCGGCCTGCGGCGATAGGTGTCGGAGACCCACTTGCCGAGGGTGCGGCGGACCAGCTGCTGGAGCTGGTGGGGCTCCACCACTCCGTCCTGGGCCGACCGCTCCAGTACCTCGGTGATCCTCGGGATGACGTCCCCGAAGGCCGAGTCCTCAATGCCGGAGCCGCGGGCCTGGATGTGCGGGCCGCCCGTGATCTTGCCGGTGGACGCGTCCACGACCACGAAGACCGAGATGATGCCCTCGTCCCCGAGGATCTTGCGGTCCTTCAGCGCCGGCTCGCCGACATCGCCGACCGAGAGGCCGTCGACGTACACGTAACCCGCCTGGACCTTGCCGGAGATCTTGGCCTTGCCCTCGATGAGGTCGACGGCCACGCCGTCCTCGGCGATGACGATGCGGTCGTGCGGGACGCCGGTCATGGCGCCCAGCTCGGCGTTGGCGCGCAGGTGGCGCCATTCGCCGTGGACCGGCATGAGGTTCTTCGGGCGGCAGATGTTGTAGAAGTACAGCAGCTCGCCGGCCGAGGCGTGACCCGAGACGTGGACCTTGGCGTTGCCCTTGTGGACGACGTTGGCGCCCCAGCGGGTCAGGCCGTTGATCACGCGGTAGACCGCGTTCTCGTTGCCGGGGATCAGCGACGACGCCAGGATCACGGTGTCGCCCTGGACGATGCGGATCTGGTGGTCGCGGTTGGCCATGCGCGAGAGCGCCGCCATCGGTTCGCCCTGCGAGCCCGTACAGACGAGCACGACCTCGCTGTCCGGGAGGTCGTCCAGCGTCTTCACGTCGACGACCAGGCCCGGGGGGACCTTCAGGTAGCCCAGGTCGCGTGCGATGCCCATGTTGCGGACCATCGAGCGGCCGACGAAGGCGACCCGGCGGCCGTACTCGTGTGCCGCGTCCAGGATCTGCTGGATGCGGTGGACGTGGCTGGCGAAGCTCGCCACGATGATCCGCTTGCGGGCGCCGGCGAAGACCTGGCGCAGGACGTTGGAGATGTCGCGCTCGTGCGGGGTGAAGCCGGGGACCTCGGCGTTCGTGGAGTCGCTGAGCAGGAGGTCGATGCCCTCCTCGCTCAGGCGGGCGAACGCGTGGAGGTCGGTGAGCCGATTGTCCAGCGGGAGCTGGTCCATCTTGAAGTCGCCCGTGTGCACCACCATGCCCGCGGGGGTGCGGATGGCGACGGCCAGGGCGTCGGGGATGGAGTGGTTGACGGCGACGAACTCGCAGTCGAAGGGGCCGATGCGCTCGCGGTGCCCCTCCGCCACCTCAAGGGTGTACGGGCGGATGCGGTGCTCCTGGAGCTTGGCCTCGATGAGCGCGAGGGTCAGCTTGGAGCCGATCAGCGGGATGTCCGGCTTCTCGCGCAGGAGGAAGGGGACACCACCGATGTGGTCCTCGTGACCATGGGTGAGGACGATGCCCTCGATGTCGTCGAGGCGGTCCCGGATGGACGAGAAGTCCGGCAGGATCAGGTCGATTCCGGGCTGCTCCTCCTCGGGGAAGAGCACTCCGCAGTCGACGATCAGCAGGCGGCCGCCGTACTCGAAGACCGTCATGTTCCGGCCGATCTCGCCGAGGCCGCCGAGCGGGGTGACTCGCAGGCCGCCTTCGGGGAGCGGCGGGGGCGAGCCGAGTTCAGGATGCGGATGACTCAAAAGACTCTCCTCAAACGCGCGCGCCACGTACCGGTGGGCACGTGGCGCGCGTGACGTTCGTGCATAAGCAGTTGTCGTTGTGGTGCAGGCACCGGTGGCCTGCGTATTCAGTTGTGAAGTCTGTGCGCGGCGGAGCGCGCGAAGTCTGTTGCTAGAGCTGTACCCCGCCGGCGGCAAGATCGATCTTGAGCTGCTCGATCTCTTCGCGCGAGCACTCGATCATGGGGGCGCGCAGCGGTCCTGCGGGCAGGCCCTGGAGGGTGAGTGCGGCCTTCGTGGTCATGACGCCCTGGGTGCGGAACATGCCCGTGTAGACCGGGAGCAGCTTCTGGTGGATCTCGGTTGCCTTCTGGACGTCACCACTGGTGTACGCCTCGACCAGGGCGCGCAGTTCGGGGGTGACGACATGGCCGACGACGGAGACGAAGCCGACCGCACCCACGGAGAGCAGGGGCAGGTTCAGCATGTCGTCGCCGGAGTACCAGGCGAGGCCGGAGCGGGCGATGGCCCAGCCGGCGCGGCCGAGGTCGCCCTTGGCGTCCTTGTTGGCGACGATCCGGGGGTGCTCGGCGAGGCGGACGAGTGTCTCCGTGCTGATCGGGACGCCGCTGCGGCCGGGGATGTCGTAGAGCATGACCGGCAGGGCGGTCGTGTCGGCTACGGCCGTGAAGTGACGGTAGAGACCTTCCTGCGGGGGCTTGTTGTAGTACGGCGTGACGACCAGGAGGCCGTGGGCGCCGATCCGCTCGGCCTCGCGGGCGAGTTCGATGCTGTGGTGGGTGTCGTTGGTGCCGACGCCGGCGACGACGTGGGCCCGGTCGCCGACCGCCTCCAGTACGGCTCGTACGAGGTCCGATTTCTCCGCATCGCTGGTGGTGGGCGACTCACCGGTGGTGCCGTTGATGATCAGGCCGTCGTTGCCTGCGTCCACCAGGTGCGTGGCGAGCCGCTGCGCGCCGTCGAGGTCGAGTGCGCCGTCCGCCGTGAAAGGCGTGACCATGGCGGTGAGGACCCGCCCGAAGGGGGTCTGCGGAGTGGAGGTCGGAGCCATGGGTTACACGCTACTCGTTGCTCAAGGCAGGGTCTGCCCTCGGGGTGCGGGAAAAGTCAGGACAAAGGTGGAGCCCGGCACTGCCTGCTCGGGGGTTCAAGCAGTGCCGGGTCCGTTTGATCAGGCTAGATGAACTTCTCTAAATGCCGCAATACGGACACTTCGTGAGGCTGACCCGTACATCTGTGCCCGCCCGCGGGGACGGAGGGAAACAGAGGTGCGGCAAGTTCAGCGAATTCGGGGCATCAGGGCACCTTTTGTGGCACTCGCGCGTCTGTACCAACAACAGTGAAGTATTCGAGCTGAGAGAGGAGTGCCTCCCCCATGGTCCGTCGGCGTGAGCCCGTCCCGTTCGCCTTCGTCGCCGAGGCAGACAGGTTCCGCAGCAATGTCGCTCCCCCGCCGCGGGAGAAGCTGTCCGCCGGGCAGATAGCGGGGCGCTGGCTCCTGGGCCTCACCATCGTCGCCGCCCTGGTGGGTTCCCTCGTCCTCGGGATGCCGGCGCTCTCCCTGGACCAGTCGCCCCAGCAGACACAGCAGTCCGAGGCGACCGACGGGCGCTGAGGCCGGGACTCGCCCCATCCGGACCCCCAAGGGTGGTGAGCGCGGACACGGGTCGATAGCCTCACCGGGCACAGCCCCAGCATGGACTGAGTGAGGATCCGCCGTGCCCCTGCCCTTCCTGACGGCCGACCGCGCGTTCGAGGCAGCCGACGATGTCGCGTTGCCCTTCGACGACCGTGACCGCTGGCGGCGCCCCTACCGTCCCGGGCCATGGCGCGTCGGCGCGGCGGCGCTGTTGCTGCTGCTCGCGTCCTACGTGCTGTTCGCGGCCGTGATCATCGCGCTGACCGGCACGGTGTCCGCGGCCGGGGCCTTCTTCGGCGTCGCCCTGCTCGTCATCGCGGTCGCGCTGAGATTGCTGCGCATGGGCGTGTGGGTGAGCCCGCAGGGACTGCGCCACGCGGGGTTCTTCCGCACGCGTACGACGCCGTGGGATCGGGTCGTTGCGGTACGCACGGTGCAGCAGCCGGTGCGCTGGCTCGGGCTGCCGCGCACGGTGCAGGGACAGGCCGTGGCCCTCGTACGGGTCGACCGGTCCGCGGATGACGCGCCGCCGCTGCTCACCACGCACGGCGCGGACTTCCTGGCGCGGACGGAGGCGTTCGACCGGGCCGCCGACACGATCGAGGCGTGGGCCGCGGAGCACGGCCGGGGCTGACCGAGGGACTGAGACGCACGAGCCGGGACATACGGCAGGGGCCCGGTCCGAGTGTTCGGACCGGGCCCCTGCCGTATGCGGCCGTCCGTGTGAGTCGCCGGCCCTGCGTGTGACCTTGCGCTTTCCTAGGCGGCGCTGTCGAAGCGCAGCGCGATCGCCCGCTGCATCGCCTTCCTTGCGCGCGGGGTGTCGCGGGCGTCGTGATAGGCGACGGCCAGCCGGAACCAGCTGCGCCAGTCCTCGGGAGCCGCCTCCGTCTCGGCCTTGCGCTTGGCGAAGACCTCGTCGGCCGAGTCGCGGTCGATCCGGCCGCTCGGGGTGCGCTTCAGCTCGTCGACGGGCAGGCCGCCCTCGGCGTCGAGTTCGGCGGCGAGCTGATTGGCCCGGCGGACGAACTGGGTGTTCTTCCACAGGAACCACACGCCGATCACCGGCAGGATCAGCACCGCCACCCCGAAGGTGACGGTGAGCAGCGTGCCGGCCTTGATGAGCATGACGCCCCGGCTGCCGACCAGGACGAAGTAGACGACCAGGACGGCAGCCGTTATGGCGTAGGACAGCCTGGCGCGCATCAGCCGAGGTCCAGGAAGTTTTCCAGGCCGAAGGTGAGGCCCGGGGTGGTGACCACGCGGCGGGCGCCCAGCAGGATGCCCGGCATGAAGCTGCTGTGGTGCAGGGAGTCGTGGCGGACGGTGAGGGTCTCGCCCTCGCCGCCCAGCAGGACCTCCTGGTGGGCCAGCAGACCGCGCAGGCGGACGGCGTGGACCGGGATCCCGTCGACGTTCGCGCCGCGCGCCCCCTCCAGGGCCGTCTCCGTGGCGTCCGGGGCCGGGGCCGTGCCGGCCGCGCGCCGGGCCTCGGCGATGAGCTGGGCGGTGCGGGTGGCCGTACCGCTCGGGGCGTCCACCTTCTTCGGGTGGTGCAGCTCGACGACCTCGACCGACTCGAAGTAGGGCGCGGCGATCTGCGCGAACTTCATGGTCAGGACGGCCCCGATGGAGAAGTTGGGCGCGATGAGGACGCCCGTCTGCGGGGACTCGGCCAGCCAGCCCTTCAGCTGCGCGAGACGCTCGTCGGTCCAGCCCGTCGTACCGACGACGGCGTGGATGCCGTGCCGTACGCAGTAGTCGAGGTTGTCCATCACCGAGGCGGGGGTGGTGAGTTCGACGGCCACCTGGGCGCCGGTCTCCGCCAGCGTCTCCAGCTTGTCGCCGCGGCCGAGGGCGGCCACCAGCTCCATGTCCTCGGCGGCCTCGACCGCCCGTACCGCCTCGGAGCCGATCCGGCCCTTGGCACCGAGGACCGCCACGCGCAGCTTGCTCATCTCTTGCTTCCTTAAAGACGCTTGCCGAAAAGACGCTTGCCGAAGACCGACAGGGGTCAGGCCACGGCCTCGTGCAGCCGGGAGGCCTGCTTGTCCTTCAGCGGGCCGATGACCGACAGCGAGGGCCGCTGTCCCAGGATGTCCCGGGCCACCGAGCGGACCTCGTCCGGGGTGACCGAGGCTATCCGGGCCAGCATGTCGTCGACGGACATCTGCTCGCCCCAGCACAGCTCGCTCTTGCCGATACGGTTCATCAGCGCGCCGGTGTCCTCGAGGCCCAGGACCGTGGAGCCCCGGAGCTGGCCGATGGCGCGGCCGATCTCGTCGTCGGACAGGCCGTGCTCGGCGACGTGGTCGAGTTCGTCGCGGCAGATCTTCAGCACGTCGTGCACCTGGGAGGGCCGGCAGCCGGCGTAGACGCCGAAGAGGCCGCAGTCGGCGAAGCCCGAGGTGTACGAGTAGACGCTGTAGGCCAGGCCGCGCTTCTCGCGGACCTCCTGGAACAGGCGGGAGGACATGCCGCCGCCGAGGGCCGTGTTCAGCACGCCCAGGGCCCAGCGGCGCTCGTCCGTGCGGGCGAGGCCGGGCATGCCGAGGACGACGTGCGCCTGCTCGGTCTTGCGGCCGATCAGCTCGACGCGGCCGGCGGTGCGCAGGGCGCGCTTGCCGCCGCGTGGGGCGATGGGCGCGGCGTCCGGGTTCTTGAGGGCGCCCGCCTTCTCGAAGGCCGCGCGGACCTGTCGTACGACCTTGTTGTGGTCGATGTTGCCCGCGGCCGCCACGACCAGGTGGGTGGGGTCGTAGTGCTTCTTGTAGAAGCGGCGGATGCGGTCGGCGGTGAGGGCGTTGACCGTGTCGACCGTGCCGAGGACCGGGCGGCCGAGGGGGTTGTCGCCGAACATCGTGTGCGCGAACAGGTCGTGCACGCAGTCGCCCGGGTCGTCCTCGGTCATGGCGATCTCTTCGAGGATCGCGCCGCGCTCGACGTTGACGTCCTCTTCGAGGATGAGCGAGCCGGTCAGCATGTCGCAGACGACGTCGATGGCGAGCGGCAGGTCGGTGTCGAGTACACGCGCGTAGTAGCAGGTGTACTCCTTCGCCGTGAACGCGTTCATCTCGCCGCCGACGGCGTCGAGGGCGGAGGAGATGTCCAGGGCCGAGCGCCGTCGCGTGCCCTTGAAGAGCAGGTGCTCCAGGTAGTGCGTGGCGCCGTTCAGGGCCGGGGTCTCGTCGCGGGAGCCGACGTGCGCCCAGATGCCGAAGGTGGCGGAGCGGACCGAGGGCAGGGTCTCGGTGACGATGCGCAGACCGCCCGGGAGGGTGGTCTTGCGGACCGTGCCGATGCCGTTCTCGCCCTTGATGAGGGTTTGGGTACGGGCGACGGCCCGCGCCTCCGAAGAGGTGCGGGCCGTCGCCTTGGAGCTACGGGACGTCACTTGTCGGCGTCGTCCTTCTTGTCGGCGTCGGCTTCCTCGCCCTCGATCACGGGGATCAGGGAGAGCTTGCCGCGGGAGTCGATCTCGGCGATCTCGACCTGGACCTTGGCGCCCACGCCGAGCACGTCCTCGACGTTCTCCACGCGCTTGCCGCCGGCCAGCTTGCGGATCTGCGAGATGTGCAGCAGACCGTCCTTGCCCGGGAGCAGCGAGACGAACGCGCCGAAGGTGGTCGTCTTCACGACCGTGCCCAGGTAGCGCTCGCCGACCTCCGGCATGGTCGGGTTGGCGATCGAGTTGATCGTGGTGCGGGCGGCCTCGGCGGCCGGGCCGTCGGAGGCACCGATGTAGATGGTGCCGTCGTCCTCGATCGTGATCTCGGCGCCCGTGTCCTCCTGGATCTGGTTGATCATCTTGCCCTTGGGGCCGATGACCTCACCGATCTTGTCCACGGGGATCTTCACGGTGATGATCCGCGGGGCGTTCGGGGACATCTCGTCCGGCGTGTCGATCGCTTCCATCATCACGTCGAGGATGTGGAGGCGGGCGTCACGGGCCTGCTTGAGGGCCGCGGCCAGGACGGAGGCCGGGATGCCGTCCAGCTTGGTGTCGAGCTGGAGGGCGGTCACGAACTCCTTGGTGCCGGCGACCTTGAAGTCCATGTCGCCGAAGGCGTCCTCCGCACCGAGGATGTCGGTGAGGGTGACGTAGTGCGTCTCGCCCTCGATCTCCTGGGAGATCAGGCCCATGGCGATACCGGCGACGGGGGCCTTCAGCGGCACACCGGCGTTCAGCAGCGACATGGTGGAGGCGCAGACCGAGCCCATGGACGTCGAGCCGTTGGAGCTCAGCGCCTCGGAGACCTGGCGGATCGCGTAGGGGAACTCCTCGCGCGTCGGCAGGACCGGCACGAGAGCGCGCTCGGCGAGGGCGCCGTGGCCGATCTCGCGGCGCTTCGGGGAGCCGACGCGGCCGGTCTCGCCGGTGGAGTACGGCGGGAAGTTGTAGTTGTGCATGTAGCGCTTGCGGGTCACCGGGGAGAGGGTGTCCAGCTGCTGCTCCATGCGGAGCATGTTGAGGGTGGTGACGCCCAGGATCTGGGTCTCGCCACGCTCGAACACCGCGGAACCGTGCACGCGCGGGATGGCCTCGACCTCGGCGGCCAGGGTGCGGATGTCGGTGACACCGCGGCCGTCGATGCGCTTCTTCTCCTTGATGACGCGCTCACGGACCAGGGTCTTGGTCAGCGAGCGGTACGCGGCGGAGATCTCCTTCTCGCGGCCCTCGAACTCCGGCAGGAGCTTCTCGGCGGCGAGCGCCTTGACGCGGTCCAGCTCGGCCTCGCGCTCCTGCTTGCCGGCGATGGTCAGCGCGGAGGCGAGCTCCGGCTTGACGGCGGCGGTGAGCGCCTCCAGGACGTCGTCCTGGTAGTCGAGGAAGATCGGGAACTCGCCGGTCGGCTTGGCGGCCTTCGAGGCGAGGTCCGACTGCGCCTTGCACAGGACCTTGATGAAGGGCTTCGCGGCCTCAAGACCGGCGGCGACGACCTCCTCGGTCGGCGCCTCGGCGCCGCCCTTGACCAGCTGGATGGTCTTCTCGGTGGCCTCGGCCTCGACCATCATGATCGCGACGTCGCCGTCCTCCAGCGTGCGGCCCGCGACGACCATGTCGAAGACGGCGTCCTCGAGCTCGGAGTGCGTCGGGAAGGCCACCCACTGGCCGTTGATCAGCGCGACGCGGACGCCGCCGATCGGGCCGGAGAAGGGCAGGCCGGCCAGCTGCGTGGACGCGGAGGCGGCGTTGATCGCCACGACGTCGTACAGGTGGTCGGGGTTGAGCGCCATGATCGTGGCGACGACCTGGATCTCGTTGCGCAGGCCCTTCTTGAAGGACGGGCGCAGCGGGCGGTCGATCAGACGGCAGGTGAGGATGGCGTCCTCGGAGGGACGGCCCTCACGGCGGAAGAAGCTGCCGGGGATCTTGCCGGCGGCGTACATCCGCTCCTCGACGTCCACCGTCAGGGGGAAGAAGTCGAGCTGGTCCTTGGGGTTCTTGGAGGCGGTGGTGGCCGACAGCACCATGGTGTCGTCGTCCAGGTACGCCACGGCGGAACCGGCGGCCTGCTTGGCCAGCCGGCCCGTCTCGAAACGGATGGTGCGGGTGCCGAAGGCGCCGTTGTCGATGACGGCCTCGGCGTAGTGGGTCTCGTTCTCCACTAGCGTTTTCTCCTCGTCTTCGTCCCTTGTCTGCCCGTGTGGCAGGGGGACGGTTGCGGAGAAGCGCGCCGTCTGGTGCGGGCCGGTCTTCGATCGAAGCACCCGGGGCTCGCTTCCCCCCGGGGGCCACTACCGAGGACCGGCGGCGGCGAGGTGCGCTTCTCCTCGTTCGTAGTCGTGATGTCGCCATACCCGGAGGGGCAGGCACTATCACGCTGTGTCGTACGTATTGCGTTGTGCTACCACACTACAAAGCGTCTGTGACACTTCGCACGTACAGCAAAGGGAGCGGCCCCCTGTCGATGGGAACCGCTCCCTTCACGGCGTCTTACTTGGCGCCCGCCGCACCGCGACGGATACCCAGGCGGTCAACCAGCGTACGGAAGCGCTGGATGTCCTTCTTGGCCAGGTACTGCAGCAGACGGCGACGCTGGCCGACCAGGATCAGCAGACCACGGCGGGAGTGGTGGTCGTGCTTGTGGGTCTTGAGGTGCTCGGTCAGGTCCGAGATCCGGCGCGAGAGCATGGCGACCTGGACCTCGGGGGAGCCGGTGTCGCCCTCCTTCTGGCCGAACTCGCTGATGATCTGCTTCTTCGTAGCGGCGTCGAGCGGCACGCGTACTCCTCGTAGTCTGTGTGGTGGCCACCGAGTGCCCCCGGTCTGTGTCTCGGGGGAGCTTCCGTTACTCGGGAGGCGGGGATCCGCTGAGCGCGGCCTCCAGAGCGGGGCTCCGGGGGTGCGTACACAAACGGCCGTCACTCAGGGTACCAGTGCACCGGAGTGCCGGTGTCCCGGCCTCTAGCCGACGAGGGAGCGCACTGTGGTGAGGACGCCCAGCGCCGCGAGGCACAGCGGAACGAGGGTGAGCAGGACGGCTCCCTCGGCGAGGTCGAGGAGGCGGCCCCAGAAGGGCGACAGTCCCTTGCGGGGGACGACGAGGGCGATGCCGATGATCAGTGCGGCGCCGGCCGTCACCGCCGCTGTCAGCCAGATCGTCCGCAGGTCGAGGGCTCCACTGTCTCCGTGGAGCACGAACTCGGTCACGGCTTCGGCCGGCGGGTTCAGCGCGAGTCCGAGCAGCAGGAGCCCGATCGCGGCGATGCCCGCGACCAGGGCGCAGACCACCTGGGTGGTGTAGCGGAACAGGCGGGCGCGGACGAGCATGGACAGGCCTGCGGCGAGGGCGAGGAGCCGACCCCAGACGTTGTCCGAGAAACCGAGAACGGCCGCGGCGCCGACGACGACAGCGGCCGTACCGCCCACCAGCCCCAGCAGCATCTCGTGACCGCGCCTGGCCTGGGCGGCGATGCGTTCGGCGTCGAGGGGTTCGGTCTCCGGCACACGGGAGGGGTCCGGGTCGAAGTCGTCGTGGGTGGCCGAGCGCGGGGACGCGTACCCGATGGGCAGCTGGGCGAAGCGCGCCGACAGGCCGGGCAGGAAGGCGACCAGGCCGATGGCGCAGGGTGCGCAGACCGCTGCCGTGGCGGTTGCGGAGGCGCCGGTGACGATGGCGACGAAGGTGGCGATCGTGCCGGCCGCCGCCAGGAGGGTGGCGGCTACGAAGGGCGCGTCCGAGCTGGGGGCGAGGGCGACCAGGGTGACCGAGGCGATCAGTACGGCCACGCACCCCAGCATGAACTGCAGTTTGCCGGGTCCCTGTCCCGCGTCCGGCCCGATGATCCCGGTGCCCGCGATCAGCAGGAGGGGCAGCGCACCGAGCCCCAGGGCGGCGGCCGCGGCACGGTCGGCGTACACACGCGCGCGTACACCCGCGAAGGCAGTCAGCAGCAGGCCGAGACCGCCCGCGATGATGCCGGGCAGACCGTTCATGTCGTGGCGCACGGGTTCGGAGAACCACAGGACGAAGCCGATCAGCAACAGCAGCAGCGCGCCTCCGGCCAGCCCCGCGATGCGCAGCAGGTCGTCGGTCCACAGGTGCCGGTCGCGGACGACGGCCGAGGCGACCGCGTCCGACACGTCGTCGTAGACCGCGGGCGGCAGCGACTCCGCGAACGGCCGCAGGCTGAGCACCTCGCCGTCGAGAACCTGCTCGCCCGCGAGTGTGCGCGCACCGTCGAGGACACGGCCGTCACGACGCACCAGGTGATAACCCGTCGGAGTGCCGACCGCCTGGGTCTGGCCCGTGAGGCGCAGGATCTCCGGGTAGACGTCGGCGACCGGGATGTCCACCGGAAGCGCTACGTCGATACGGCTGTCGGGTGCCACGACAGTGACTCGGCAGAACCCGCTCGCCGTAGTCGTACTCACCTTCACTGACCCCCTGATTCGCGGATGCGCACGCTGCGGAGCGCCACCCTACCGACAAGCGCTGTCAGCAGTGACAAGTAGGATCGCCGCACAGTCGAGGTCGACCGTCACCACGGGGGTGCCGGTGCACAACCGATCGTCCGCATAGGGGGATTGAAGCTCCGGTGAGCCAGATCGTCATGAAGCGCCCGCCGCGTACCCTGCCGCCCGAAGTGCCCTCGGAAGAGCTGCAATTGGAGGCTCCACCCGAACTGCCGCGCGGGCAGCAGGAAGGCATGCTGATGCAGATCCTGCCGACGCTCGGCATGGGCTCGTCGGTGGTGTTCTATTTCGCGTCCCCGAACGCCCATCCGTTCATGCGGATCATGGGCGTGGTGATGCTGGTCTCGACGGCCGCCATGGTGGTGGCGCAAATCATCCGGTACCGCCGCGGTACACAGGGGCAAATGGCCGATGTACGCCGTGACTATCTCCGGTACCTCGCCCAGACCCGCCGTACGGTCCGCAGGACGGCCCTGCGCCAGCGCGACGCGCAGTTGTATCTGCACCCCGCCCCGGAGCAGTTGTGGGCCGTGGTCGCCGAAGGCACTCGGGTCTGGGAAAGGCGCATCGCGGACGGCGACTTCGGGCAGGTGCGCATCGGCCTCGGCCCGCAGCAGCTGGCCACTCCGCTGATCGCGCCCCACACCGCTCCCGTGGACGAGCTGGAGCCACTGTGCGCGGGCGCCATGCAGCGCTTCCTGGCCGTGCACGGCCAGTTGGAAGATCTGCCGGTGGCGGTGTCGCTGCGTGCCTTCTACCACGTGACGGTCTCCGGCGATCCGGAGAGCGCCCGGGCGGTGGCCCGGGCGCTGGTCGCCCAGGCCACCACGCTGCACTCCCCCGACGATCTGGTGCTGGCCGTGGTGACCGCACCGGGTGCCGTGCACCGCTGGGACTGGACGAAGTGGCTTCCGCACTGCCAGGTGCCGGGCCAATACGACGGCTCCGGCACACGGCGCCTCTTCGGAGACGACCTGGGCGAGCTGGAACAGCTGCTGGCGCCCCGTCTGGAGGCACGCCCTCGTTTCAGCCGCGACGGTCAGCCGCTGCTGGACCAGCCCCACGTCCTGGTGGTGCTCGACGGCGGCATGGTGCCGCCGACCTCCGCCTTCGCGGCCGCGGAGGGCCTGCAGGGAGTGACGATCATCGAGGTCGTCTCCGGCGATCTGGACCAGCCGCGCGGGGACCTCTCCGTCGTCGTACGGCCGGAGCGGCTCTGGCTGGACTCGGGCGGGGGCATCGCCTACGAGGGCGTCGCCGACGGGCTGTCCCTGCCGGCCGCCGAGGCGCTCGCCCGGCAGCTCGCGCCGCTGCGCATGGGCAACGGCGGGGACGACGACGAACCGCTGCTCGCCAACCTGGACTTCACCGACTTGCTGGGCCTGGGAGACGCCGCGTCGGTGGATGTCACACGCTCGTGGAGGCCTCGTTCGACCCCGGAGCGGCTGCGCGTACCGATCGGTGTCGGCGAGGACGGCCAGCCCGTGATGCTGGATCTGAAGGAGGCCGCCCAGGACGGCATGGGCCCGCACGGTCTGTGCGTGGGCGCGACCGGTTCCGGAAAGTCCGAGCTGCTGCGCACGCTTGTGCTGGGACTGGCGGTCACCCACTCCTCGGAGACGCTGAACTTCGTCCTCGCCGACTTCAAGGGCGGCGCCACCTTCGCCGGCATGTCGCAAATGCCGCACGTCGCAGCAGTGATCACCAACCTCGCCGACGACCTGACCCTCGTCGACCGCATGGGCGACGCGATCCGCGGCGAGCTGCAACGCCGTCAGGAGCTGCTGCGCTCGGCCGGCAACTACGCCAACATCCACGACTACGAGAAGGCGCGCGCCGCCGGTGCGCCCCTGGAGCCCCTGGCGTCCCTCGTCCTCGTGATCGACGAGTTCAGCGAACTCCTCACGGCAAAGCCGGATTTCATCGACATGTTCATCCAGATCGGCCGCATCGGCCGTTCTCTGGGCGTCCACCTGCTGCTCGCCTCGCAGCGCCTGGAGGAGGGCCGGCTCCGGGGACTGGACACGTATCTGTCGTACCGGATCGGTCTGCGGACGTTCTCAGCCGCTGAATCGCGGGCGGCACTGGGTGTGCCCGACGCGTACCACCTGCCGTCCGTGCCTGGTTCCGGGTACCTGAAGTTCGGCACGGACGAAATGGTCCGCTTCAAGGCGGCGTACGTGTCCGGGACTTACCGCGCGGGCACCCCCGAGGTCGCCCAGAGCAGGATGTCCATCGAGCGTCGGCCCGCACTGTTCACGGCAACGCCGGTCCCCGTGGTCTACGCGGCGCCGGATCCCGGACAGGTGCGGGTCCCCGCGCAACGGCCGGACGACGACGCGTTGGCCGACACCGTGCTGGACGTCATTGTGCAGCGGCTGGAGGGACAGGGCGTACCGGCGCACCAGGTATGGCTTCCGCCGCTGGACCAGGCACCGACGCTGGACCAACTGCTGCCGGCCTTGAGTGTCTCCGCCGACCGCGGTGTCCACGCTTCCGAGTACACCCGGCTCGGTGGCCTGACGGTCCCCCTGGGCCTGGTCGACAAGCCCTTCGAGCAGAAACGGGAAGTCCTGTACCAGGACTTCTCCGCCGCCGCGGGCCACATGATGGTGGTCGGTGGCCCGCAGTCGGGCAAGTCCACGTTCCTGCGCACGTTGGTCGCGTCCTTCGCGTTGACGCACACCCCGTACGAAGTGCAGTTCTACTGTCTGGACTTCGGTGGCGGAGGCCTTGCTTCCGTGGCCGACCTCCCGCATGTGGGTGGCGTGGCGTCGCGATTGGACCCCGAGCGGGTCCGGCGTACGGTCGCGGAGGTCGCGGGCGTTCTCAATCGCCGCGAACAGTTCTTCCGCACGCACGGCATCGACTCCATCACCACGTACCGTCGGCGCCGCGCGGCGGGAGAACTGCCCGGCGAGGCGTGGGGCGATGTCTTCCTGGTCATCGACGGCTGGGGCAACTTCCGCAATGACAACGAAGGCCTCGAAGGTGTCGTGAATGACATCGCGGGTCGGGGTCTGGGCTACGGCATCCACGTCGTGCTGTCCGCATCCCGCTACATGGAAGTGCGGTCCGTGCTCAAGGATCAGATTCTCGGCCGTCTGGAACTGCGTCTCGGCGACGCCATGGACTCCGAGTTCGACCGCAAGGTCGCGACGAACGTGCCGACCGGGGTACCGGGCCGGGGGCAGGTGCCGGAGAAGCTGCACTTCATGACGGCGCTCCCGCGCATTGACTCGGCCTCGAACGCCGATGACCTGGCGGATGCCACGGCCCAGCTCGTGCAGGCCGTGAAGGGCAACTGGCAGGGCCCTGCAGCCCCGACCGTACGTCTCCTGCCGCGCAAGCTGCCCGCCGACCAGCTCCCCAAGGGGTTCGAGTTCCCCCAGTACGGCATCGCGATCGGCATCGACGAGGCCGACCTGGAGCCGGTCTACATCGACTTCGACACGGACCCGTTCCTCCTCGTCTTCGGTGAGAGCGAGTCCGGAAAGACGAACCTGCTGCGCCTGATCGCGAAGCAGATCGCCGAGCGCTACACGCCGGCCGAGGCGAGGATCGTCGTAGGCGACTACCGGCGAACGATGCTGGAGGCAGTCCCCGAGGAGCATCTCCTGGAGTACGCACCCATGGCGTCGGCCATGCAGGTGCACATGGACGCCATCCGCCAGTTCATGGAGATGCGCGCGCCCAAGCCGGACATCACTCCACAGCAGTTGCGCGACCGCAGCTGGTGGAGCGGACCGCAGCTGTTCGTCATCATCGACGACTACGAGCTGGTCGCCACCAACTCGGGCAATCCGCTGTCGCAATTGGTGGAACAACTGCCCTTCGCGCGCGATGTGGGCGTCAAGTTCATCATCGCGCGGAGTGCGGCCGGAGCCTCACGTGCCATGTACGAGTCCTTCATGCAGCGAGTCAAGGAACTGGGCGCGCAGGGAGTCATCCTGTCGGGCGATCCGACCGAGGGCGACATCCTCGGAAACGTCCGGGCACGGCCCATGCCACCGGGGCGTGGCGTGTTCGTGTCGCGAAAGCGCGGGACACCGCTTGTCCAGGTGGGCTTGCTTCCGCAACGGCATTAGAGTGACTGGTCTGGTTTTGACTGAAGTTGAATGAGCTCGGCTGAACGGGGAGGCTGCTGAGGTGGGTTCGAGCGGGGGCGGCAGCGGTGCGGGAGACGGGGTGCCGGACACGGGCAAGGCCTTCGACACGTTGGCCCATGTAAATCCCGCAATGGCGTTGGATATCCAGCACAACGCCATGAAGGAGTTCAAAAAGCGCGTCGACCAGCTGCTGACAGAGCTCGACACGTCGGAGGCCGCGCCGGGCAAGGTCGGCGCGGACCGCCTGACCCGAGCCCATCTGGGCTCCGCCGACTTCAAGGAAGCACAGTTCCTCTACGACTCGTACGCCATCGTCCACGACGAGTTGGAGAACCTCTCGAAGGCGCTCGGCACGCAGATCGAAGCGATGGGGCTGGCGGTGCAGGCGTCTCGGGTCGGATACGAGAATCTGGACGAGGACATTCGGGCTCGGATGAAGGAAGTGAACGCGGAGGCCGAGAAGTACTACGTGGTGGGGCGGGATCCGTACGTGGAGCGGGGCGGGACTCCTCCGTCAAAGGCCGAGTCCGGAGCCGACGAGGGGGACGTCTACTGATGAGTGAGCAGCCGAAGCGGCGCAAACCGAGACTGGCCCGCTCGGATTTCGAGTCCATGACGCACGAGCAGTTGGCGGCGCTGCTCGAATCCGCCAGCGCGGAGAGCGCGTCCCACCTCGCCGTCAAGCTCTCCAAGGCGGCCTCGACGATCACCAAGATCGGCGACGACCTCATGAAGCATGTCAAGGGCTTGGAGTGGCAGGGCGAGGGCGGTGATGCCTTCCGCGACTGGGGCGGGCAGACCGCGAGCGCCACCCTTCGACTCGGCCAGTACTCCGAGGTGGCCTCGCGGTGGATGGCCACGGTGTCGCAGGCCATCACCGAAGCGAAGGCGGCGATGCCCGACACCTCGGAGACGACGCAGGCCCAGTCCGCCCTCAGCGATGCGCGCAAGACGCTTGCGGCGGCTCAGGATCCTGGTGCCCGCAACGATCCGGACGCCCGGAAGCTGGCACAGACCGCCCAGTCGGACGCGACGGCGGCACAGACACGGATCGAGGCTGCACGGGCCGAGGCCGTACAGCAGATGCGGAAGCTGGCGCAGACGTACGAGTACTCGGTGCAGCAGGTGAACAGCGTGACGCCGCCTACGTTTTCACCGCCGGCAGACCATCTCGGATCCAAGGAGTGGCGTGGGGGGACCAGCCAGAGTGTTTCGCTCGGTTCCACCGGCTCTTCCACAACGTCCGCGGCGGCCTACGCCGCAGCCCGTCACGACCTCACAGCGCGCGACACGACATATCCAGGAGCGCAGGCCGCCGCTCAACACGCCACACCAGGACTTGGCAGCCAGCAGGTGCCTCCATCCCGGTCGGCTGCGATGGAAATCGACAGCGTGGGCGTGCTTCCGCAGTCGTCAAACCCTGGCACCGCGCCTTCCAGTACGCCACCGACAGGCGGACCCCACCGCGACCTCTCCACGCCCGGCCAGCCAGGCGTGATCCCGCCCGCTATGAGCAATGGCGGCCGTGCCACACCCCCGCCCTCCCCCGCGCGTGCCCCGTCGTCTTCGCGTCTTCCGCACATGCCCGGGCCAGGGACACCTCCTGGAGGCGCCCCGCCTCGGATGCCGCGTGAAACCGGTATTACAGGAGGGCGGCCCGTGGCATCCGCACCCGGCCGATCGGCCAACAGCCTCCCCGGCGGAACGGTCATCGGCAAAGAGGGCCTACAGGGTCGTTCGCCGATGATGCGCGGTATGACGCCTGGAGTCCCGGCAGGAGGAGGGCCGGGGCACGTGACCAACCCGGCCACCAACCGTCGACTCGCATCGGAAGCCGGCGGAGTCGTCGGTAACCGTCCGGTTCAGCCGAGCCACACCGGCGGGCGTCCGTTCACACCGGGCGGGTCAGGTCTCGTACGTCCGTCGTCCAACGCAGCCGATCCATCACGCGGCGCGGCAGCCGGCCGTACGGGAGCTGCGTCCTCATCGGCTCACACGTCGAGCCGGCGCAAGGACCGGCAGGGGCAGCGACCGGATTACCTCGCCGAGGACGAAGAGACCTGGGTGCGCGATGACCGCCGGAATCTTCCGCCGGTCATCGGCTGAGCCCGGACAAACCCTCATTCAGGAAGGCACATGCTTACCAGGAGCGAGCGAAGGCTGCGCCCCCTGCCGGTTGTGGCAGCCGCTCTCGGCGTACTGCTCGTGGGCGTTGCTGCCACGCCCGCCCATGCGGAATCCGTCCGGGCACGTCAGTGGCACCTCGATGCCATGCAGGCCGATGAGATGTGGGAGACCAGCACGGGGAGCGGCATCACCGTGGCGGTCATTGACTCGGGAGTCGATGACTCGCTGGCCGACCTCAAAGGTCAAGTCATCGACGGCAAGGACTACTCCTCTCAGTCCGGCGACGAACACACCGACCTGGAAGGCCACGGAACCGGGATAGCCGCGCTCATCGCTGCGACTGGTGCTCGCGGTTCACTCGACGGCTCGTACGGGCTCGCCCCCGGGGCGAAGATCCTTCCCGTGCGGATGCGGTATGCCACTGAGGACTTCGGCCAAGTGGACAGCAAGGCCGAGTACTCACGTGTTCTGACGCAAGCGATCCGCTATGCGGCCGACAGCCCGGCTCGGATCATCAACATCTCCATGGGAAGCTCCAACGCACCGGGCAGACAAAACGTCGGGACTCCTGAACTCGCGTCAGCGGTGAGATACGCCCTGGACAAAGGTAAGTTGATCTTTGCTGCCGTCGGTAACAGCGGTAATAAGGCCAACCTGATCGAGTATCCGGCGGCCACCCCAGGCGTCGTAGGTGTGGGCGCAGCGGACCAAGACGCCAAGGCTCTCCCGATGTCTCAGACGGGTCCGCAGGTCGACCTGGCGGCCCCTGGCACCGACATGATTCATGCCTGCACTGATGAAGGAACCCAGGTCTGCCGAAGCAACGGCACGAGCGACGCCACGGCCATCGCCTCCGCGTCTGCCGCCCTCATCTGGGCCAAGCACCCGGACTGGACCAACAACCAGGTGCTTCGGGTCATGTTGAATACGGCAGGAAAGCCCAAGAACGGCGACGAGCGCACGGACTACATCGGCTACGGCGTCGTACGCCCGCGAGTCGCACTCAGCAACCCCGGCGATCCGGGGCCGGCCGACGAGTACCCGCTCCCCGATCTGGCGGCTGCAGCCCCACCGTCCCCTTCTCCAGGCGCCTCCGAGCACAACAGCTCGCCAAGCCCCGGCGAAGCGCGCCGGGAGGAGAAGCACGGCTCCGCATCGGCCGCCGCCAGCGAGGATGACAACACCGCGCTCTGGATTGCCGCAGGAATCGGCGCCGCAGCACTGCTCAGCGCGGCGATCGCCGTGCCGTGGGTGCGCGGACGCCGCCGCTCCGCGCAGGCACCGCCCGCCGCGCCGCAGCCGCCCACCTACTCCCCGTACTCCCCCCAGCAGCAGTACCCGCCCCTCGGCCCGCCGCAGGGGCACGTCACTGGCACACCACCCGAGGGAGCACCCGGCCCAGGCCATCACCGCTGAGCAGCCAAAGGGCGCAACCGATCAGTTACCAGTGACAGCGCGAAGGGATCGACGTGTCGTTCGACGAGATGTGGGGCCAGGCACGCAGCACGGCGGCGGCCCGCCAGCAGAGCAGCATGCAACTCAACCAGCTGCCCGCCGAAGGCGGTGGCGGAGCCGGTGGCAGCAACTACACGGTGACGTCTCCCGACCTCAAGGCGGTCGGAAACGACGCGCAGTCGCTCTTTCACAGCCTGGAGACCGATGCCTTCCACGCGGGAGCCGAGACCGGCACCGCGGCAGACGCCCTCGACTCGGACGGCTTCAAAACGGGATCGGCCCTGTGGACCGCATGGGACCTCTGGCGTTCTCAGGCAGAGGCTCTGCTCAGTGCGTGCGCACACATCCACAACCACCTCGAAGACACAGTCACCACACACGCAAAGCGCGAAGAACTCCTCGCCACCAACCTATCGGTCGAGCAGATCAACAAGCACTTCAAGTGAGGCCTTGACCATGGTTACCTTCAATCAGCTCTATCACGCGCGCCTGGGCAGCCTCAAGAATGCCGTGGACGACTGGACTGAAACCGTCAAGAAACTGCAGACGCTCGAAGAGAGCGCGAGCAACGGCATGCTCAAGAAGGCGGAGAAGGCCGACTGGGCCGGCGAGAACGCGGGCATCACACTGCCCTTCGTGAAGAAGACCGCGAAGGAATTCGGCGACGCCGCCACGGAGGCGGAGAGCATCCGGAACATCCTCCGAGACGCACTCGCGGAGTTCAAGACAGCCAAGCAGAACCTCACTAAAGTCGTCGAGGATGCCCCCGGCAAGGGAATCCGCATCGACGCGGACGGAACCGTCAGCCACCAGGTACACCCGGATCGTCGGAGTAAGGACTACGACGGACCCGAGCCGACGGAAGCCGACTTCGACAAGGTGCGGGCCGACATCAAGGCAGCCCTGGACAGGGCCAACGACGCCGACGAAGTGGCCTCCCGCGCCCTGCGCACCTTGGTCGGTAAGGACAAGAACAACTTCTCCGGTACCGACTACGACTCACTGAAGCAGGCCGGCAGGGCCCAGGACGCCCAGGACGCCAAGGCGGCCGCCAAGATCGCGGCAAAGGGCGACGACGCGTCGGCAGCCGAGATCGATCGCCTGAACAAGTACTTCAAGGACAACAAGGGCGACCAGTACTTCGCCGAGCGCTTCGCCCTTGAAGTGGGCGCCAAGGGGAACCTTGGCTATTGGGTGGACATGGGAGACGCCAGCGATGGTTCTCATCTGGCATCTGACAACCGCGAGGAAATCAAAGAGCTCCAGAAGAACTGGAGTATGACTCTCGCCGCCGCCACGCACTCCCACAGTCCAGCCATGGAGCAATGGAAATCGGACGTGATCAAGTCCGGCGACGACGTCATCAGAAGCCGCGGATCGTCCGCTTACGGTTTCCAGGTCATGAGTAATCTCATGCGTTACGGAAGCTACGATACCAAATTTCTGAACGCCTACGGTGACGCCGTTGTCGTAGCGGAAAACAAGATGACCCACGACGGGCGAATCAAGCCAGGTCAGGCATGGAGCTCAGGACTCGCCCCTTCCCCCAGGCTGAACTGGGACGGAAAGGACCTGGGACGAGACCCCATGGCCGGTTTCATGGAAGCTCTCGGCCACAACGCCAAGGCGTCCACGAGCTTCTTCAACAGCAGCATCGACCTGACCCCGGACAACCCAAGCGACAACAAGAAGGTCGACGCGTTCAAGTACTTCACGGAAGAGCGCGACTGGCCCGGGGACACCTATGAGGACGGTTTCGGAAATAAGTACGGCTATGACAGCCTCGGCCACGCCCTCGAATCAGCAACCACAGGTCACGCTTACGACGCCGCTCCTGATGGATTGAGAGACGCCCGAACCGAGGAAAATGCCAAGGTAATGCAGAAGGTTGTCTCCTTTTACGGGAGCGACCCCAAGCATATGCATGAGCAAGGAATCGCCGACAGTCTTAGCAAGATCGGCACCGCGTACATCGATGAATTCAATCGATCCCTGGAGCAAGAGAGCGCTACCGCCGAGCACGAAGTCGAAAACTCTCCGTTCGGAGCCAACAAGGACGGCAGGTCCCGATTCGGCGAGGAGTACGACACGGCACTACTCTTCACTCGCGGAGACACCGTCGACTTCATGAGTATCGTTGCCCAGAGCGAAGAGGGGCACGGCCAACTCTCTGCAGCCCAGAGTCTCTACACCGCGAGCGTCCTGGACGCTGCCGGCCCGGAGCCGACCACCGGAAAGATCGATCCGGTCGACCTCACAGACGCCAAGACCGCCCTACGTATCGGCAGCGAGGCACACGGAATTCTCGACTACTCGCGCATGGGGCAAATCGACAAGGATTTCGAGAAGGACTCCGAGGAATACAATAAAAAGGTCGCCCAAACGACCGAGTGGATCAAGTTCGGTGCGGGGGTTGCTATTGGTGGTGGTGTTGCCGCCATTACTGGGGGGTTCGCGCCGGCTGCCGTATTGGCCCCGCTGGCCGTGGAGTACGTCGGCGGTGCAGTGGAAACCTATCTGGGAACCGGCATTGACGACCTCTCCGAGAAGTACGCCAAGAAGGGCACCGACCTACTCAAGGAGAAATCCGATGACCTGCGCGACGAAGCACTGCTCATGGGCAAGGACAACGCGCTGATTCCGGCGGAATCCTACGCCTACGCTCCCGGGTGGAGCGACAGCAACAGGAATTATGTCCTTGAAGAACTCACGGCGTCCGTGAAGAACTCTCGTATTCACGCCACAGAAGATCCCCTGCCCGACCCTTACGAAGCGGAAGACTAGAGTGAAGCCCTTCCCTAAAATTGCGGCTCTGGTGGTCGTAGTCACAGCCATCGTCAGCGCCTGCACTAATGATTCTGCGGGCAAGGACGAACCCGAGACCTCCAGTAGATCAGTGTGCAACTCCTTCGCCAAGGCTCCGGAGGCCGCTGCGGCACTGCGAGAAGTAACCGGGACGGATGATTTCCTTGAGAGCCGTTCGGAGCCTGACGAGACTCTGCGATTGCTCCGGGAGGCAGACGGCAAGCTCGAGCATGGCGAGCTCTCGGGCTCACCCTATTGCAGGCTTCAGTCCGCGGAAGACGAAAGTCAGGTTCTCACCATCAGCTTCCGGGAAGCTCTGGCGGTGAACAAGTCCGACGCAGAAGACGAAAAGCATTTCATCTTCTATCAGACCGGAGAGTCCGCCTATTCATCCGAATACACGAGCACCATCTACTTCAAGTGCCGCATGAAGAATCCATCCAAGGAAATCATCATCCACGGCGACCTGGAGCGTGAAAGCAAGGTCGACGTTTCAGCCCAAAGGCTTACCGCCGACAATATCCTTCTCCTTAACGCTGCGGCGCAGAAGGTCTCGACCGAGTTGGGCTGCGCGGACCCCAACCTCGCCGCCGGCATGCCCAAAGCGACGTCTGAACGCTAGGAATACCGCACTGCGGGAACCCTCGAGACCAACTCGTTCTTCGCAGGGAGACGAGTAACCACTACGAGCCCGACGCGCGGCGGGGAAGGCAGCACCTCACCGTCTCCCCCGCCGGTCAGTACAGCCTCAGCCGCCCATCAGCATCCGGAACCGGGCCGCGTTCCCGTGGTCCGTGTCCGAGTAGCCGACGACCGAGTCGTCCAGGAGCTTGGCGATGCGGGCCAGTTTCTGGCACATCTGGTCCATCTCCTCACCGCTGCTGCGCTGAATCTCGCCGTAGGCAACCTTGGCCTCGCCCTCCCAGGTCTCGGCGACGGCCCCGACCCGGCGCATCAGCGCCTCAAGGCCTTGGGAGAGGTCGCCGGCCGTCTTGCGGACGTCGTAAGCGGCCTGGGTGACGGTGTCGTAATTTACGGCTGTGCGGTCGGCGCTGGCGCTCATTGTCAAGTTCCTCCTCGGTGGCGTGGACGCTGTGGGTCAGGCAAGGTCGACGATGCGGCTCTTGACCTGGTACGAGTTGTCCACCTGGCGGATCTCCGCGACACGCTCCTGCTCCTGGGAGACGAAGCCCCCGGCGCTCATGCGCATCACGCTTTCGAGGTCGACAAGGTTGTCCTGAAGCTTCTTCAGGTGCTGGTTCACGCCTCGCTGTACGGAGTCGAACTCCTTGCCCGCCGTGCCCTGCCAGCCTGCCTGGATCATGTCCACCACCTTGTTGAGCGAGGTCACGCGGTCGCTCACCTGTGTGTGGAAGTCACGGATCTTGTCGGCGAGATCGACGAGTTCCGCGTCGCTGAATTTGACGCTCATGGGTTCCTGCCCTCCTCCTGGATCGACGGTGGCCCTCGCCACCGCGACGGGTCGCCGGGGATGGCCCTCCCGGCAGGCCTGGCGGGCAAGATTCGCCACGGCTGCCGCGCAACGCGCGGTCGCAGCGTCGCACCGCCCCCGTGCCGTATCACTCCACTCCTGTGATACCTCCGAACACATTAGTCGCTTGACGTTTCGCTTCCAACTGCAAAGAAGCGCATGGGCAGTTCACGGGCCGATAGTGTGGCCGAGAGATCGTTCGTACGTCATGAAAGGACCGCTCGCCATGGCTGACACACCCGGCACGGAATCAGAGCAGGAACGCAAAGCACGCAAGGAGCGCGAGCGGGACGAGCTGTACGCCCTCGATATCTCCGGGGTCGAATGGCAGTGCGCGCCGGGGACCGAGGAACACGAGGAGCGGGTCGAGATCGCCTACCTCCCAGAGGGCGCGGTGGCAATGCGGTCGTCGCTCGATCCGGACACCGTACTGCGGTACACGGAAGCCGAATGGCGTGCCTTCGTGCTGGGCGCGCGGGACGGGGAGTTCGACCTGGAGCCGACTCCGCGCAACGGGGGCGTCTCCGAGGAGTGAGTGCGGGAGGGGGTACGGCCCTCCCGCACTCCCTTCCGTCAGTTGCCGCGGCGGCGTCTCAGATCCCGCGTGACGACCGCCGCTCCCGCGATCACCGCGACCACGGCCACGGAGATGCCCAGCGCGTAGGTGGCGTAGCGCTCGTCGCGCTCCTCGGATGTCTCCGCCAGTGAGAAGGCGGCCACGTCCGGGGCCGGCGCTTTCGTCAGACCCGGGTCCGGGGTCGGGGAGGAAGCGGGGTTGGCGAGGCCGTCGGACTCCTGGACGGCACGGACGGGGTCGATCACTCCCCAGCCGACGAAGTTGTCGTGGCCGTTGACCGCGCGCTCCGCGGTCTGCTCGATCTGCGTGACGATCTGGGCGGTCGTCCAGTCCGGGTGCTTCTCCTTGAGCAGCGCGGCCACGCCCGCCACGAACGGGGCCGAGAAGCTCGTACCGTTGTCGGTGCAGTGACCGCCGCCGGGGACCGTGGAGACGACGTCGACGCCGGGAGCCGCCACGCCCACGAAGGTGCCGGCCTGGGAGAAGGAGGCGCGTTCGTTGTTGCGGTCGGAAGAGGCCACGGCGAGGACGCCCTCAAAGGCTGCCGGGTAGGTGTTCTTGACCTTGCCGTCCAGGCCGTCGTTACCCGCGGAGGCCACGATCACGACCCCGCTCGCGATCGCCGCACGTACCGCCTCTGCCAGTGCGGAGGTGGCGGACAGGGGCTTCGTCGTGTCCTGAGAAACGTTGATCACGTCGGCGCCCTGGGACACCGCGTAGGTGATCGCCTCGGCCATCGAGTCCGAATCGCCGCTGTTCTCCGCGTCGTTCTGCCGTATGGGGATGATGGTCGCGTTCGGGGCGAGGCCTACGAAGCCCGTGTCGTCGTCTGGGCGTGCGGCGATGATGCCTGCCACCTTGGTGCCGTGTCCCACCTCGTCGTTGGTGGGGTCGCCGTCCCCGCTCTCCGCGAGGAAATCGCGGCCCGCCGCCTTGTCGACAGCCTTCCTCAGCTGGGGGTTCGTGTCGTCGACGCCCGTGTCGATGACCGCCACCCGTACGCCCTTGCCCTTGCTCGTGCCCTGCCAGAGCTGGTCGAGCAGAACCCGTTGCAGCGCCCAGGGGCGGCCCTTGATCGGGTCCGCCGGGAAAGTGCACTGGCCGCTGCCGTCCAGTTGTACGGGTGAGACCGGCCGCCCCGGTGCGGCGCCGAGCGTCGTCAGAAGCACGGCGGCGGCCAGCAGAGTTGTCTTCGTCGTCTGCGACACCCGCACGTCGCTCCTGTCCATGTGCCTGAGCCCCGTCACCGTCACGAACCCTGGGGTTGCCGGGCGCTGTTGGTGTCCAGCCGCGGGCCCTTCGCCAGGAACTCCGACCACACCAGGGGGACCCTTGCCGGTCTGACGTTCTCGTAGCCCAGTTTGACCTGTGCCTCGCTGAGCTTCGGGCTGCCGTCGGGCGTCTTCCGCTCACCGCCGGCACCGATGTCCGACGGCTTGCTGTCGCTGTCACCGTTGGCCTGGACGGCGTACCGCAGTCCGGTGTCCGTGACGAGGAAGAGCGATCCCGCGTCGGTCTCGGTGCCCTGAAGCTGCGTATAGAGCAGGCCGGTTCCCGGCGTCACGTAGGTGCCGGTGCCGTCGGCCGTGATCTCAGCGGGGAAGCGGGCGCCCGCCCACGTGCTGAGCGTGGTCGTGCGGCCGTCGTCCACGTCGCGCAGCACACTGCAGACAGTGTTGCGTCCGGACGTGGCGGAGGCGGAGTTGACCTGACGGGCCTGCTGCTGGGGCCAGTTCGCGGGCTGGCCACCGAAAGGCTCGGTGGCGGCGGTGAAGTCCTGGAGGCCTACGGTGCGGGCCTCGCCGTTCATGTTCAGCACGGCCGTCTGTGGTGAGTTGATCACGAGCCAGGCCGTGAACTCCGTGATCGGTTCCACCTTGCCCGGCATCACCACGTAGTACTTGGTCCCCTCGCCCGTCTCGGTCTTGAGTACCGTGCCGACCTTGTTCTCCTCCGACGACAGGTTGCCCTGCACGCCGGCGGGGGAGCCCACGGTGGGCGGCAGTTCGGGGAAGCTGACAGGGGTCCCCCGGTGGAGTGTCGCGAGCCATTCCTTGGTGACGAGCTGCGGCTTGCGGGAGCCCACGAGTGCGTTCGTCAGGGCGTCGGACTCGTCGCCGGTGATGGCGTACGACGTTCCCCGTCCGTCGACCAGGTAGCGGTCGCCGGTACGGGTCTTGACATACAGAACATCGCCGCCGGAGAGACGGCCGGAGCCGTCGGTCCGCTTCATATCTCGTTCGGCGAATACGAAGGTCGCCTCCTGGACGGTGTCCCCCTTGCCGCCGGGCTGCTCGCACACGGCCCAGCGCTTGGGCTTCCCCGCCTCCTCGGCCGACGGCAAGCGGTCCGGGGCGTAGGGGATGCCGAGGATCGGCCCGCGGGGCAGCTTGCCCGAGTCGAGGATGTCGTCGCCGACCTGGACGACCTGGTAGTCGGCGTCCTTCATGAGGAGCCGGGCGGAGGCGAGGTTCAGTACGGGGTGGAGGCGGGTGTCCTTGCCCGTCTTGAGGACGACGTAGCGAGTCGTGGACTGCTTGCCCACGATCACACGAGTACCGGGATCGTCCCAGTCCTTCGGGGCCGTGGGCTGGAACATGCCCCAGGCCCCGAAGACCGCCAGCGTCAGCGCGCCGACGATCAGGCTGGGCACGACGGCCCTCAGTGGCTTGGGGGCACCTTCCTCCGAACCCGACGGAGTCGGCTGGAGAAAGGCCGCCAGTGTGCGCCGCTTCGCGAACGTGTAGGCGTTGAGTTCGTCCCGCCGTGATGCCATGAGTGACTGCTTCTCCCCGTACCACACCCGGCGGGCCCGAGTCCCCCGCCCCTCGATGTCAGACCGGCCCCCTACTATGCCTGGTATCCGCGGGGACTGGTGGAGCGGGTAGGGTACCTGGGCCTCAAGAGCCTTGTGTGGTGCTGGAATTCCAGCGGGTTGTCAGCAAAACGGGGGGATGGCGTGATGGTTTCCGGAGCGCGGGCCCGGTCGCTTGGCCGGGTGCATACGCGGCGCGGGTCGACGTCCGGGGAATCGGGACCGCGACGGTCCGCGCCGGACGGGCAGACCGCCGGACCGGGCCCACTTCAGGTCAGGACCGGGCGCGGGCAGGGCGGGGCGTTTCGGCTGCAACGGGTCGTCCTGCTGGAACTCGCCGCCGCCGTCATGCTCGTGGGGTGGGCGATCGACCCCGTGGCCCTGGTGCCGGCAGCCGTCGTCGCCGTGGCCCTGGTACTGGTTGCCTTCGTCCACCGTCGGGGCCGTTCCCTGCCCGAATGGCTCACCACAGCACGGGAGCTGCGGGCACGGCAACGCCGGGCCGCCGGCCTTGTGATACCGCCGGGTACGGAACCCGGGCTCGCCCCGGCCGTGGAGTGCGACCCGAGCCTGCGGACTTATGCCTACGGCGGTCGGGAGCGGCGGCCGGTTGGCATCGTCGGGGACGGGACCTTTGTCACCGCGGTGGTGCAGGTGGAGGCCGATGCCACCGCGCTGCGGGCCGAGCGGGGGCGGCGGCCGTTGCCGCTCGCGCTGGTGCGGGATGCTCTTGAGGTGGACGGGATTCGGCTGGAGTCGGCGCAGGTGGTGCTGCACACGCAGCCCGCGCCCGCACTGCATCTGCCGCAGCAGTCGGTGGCCGTCGCCAACTATGCACCGCTGCAGGAGCAGACGGGCGCTCCTGCGGTGCGCATCACCTGGATCGCGCTGAAGTTGGATCCGCAGCTGTGCCCGGAGGCAGTGGCCGCGCGTGGCGGCGGGCTGGTCGGGGCGCAGAAGTGTGTCGTGCGGGTGGCCGATCACCTCGCGAGCCGGCTGACCGGCGCCGGATTCCGTACGACGGTGCTCGACGAGGAGGAGCTGACCTCCGCCCTCGCCACCTCGGCCTGCGCCAATCCGCTGGTGACGGCGGAGGCCGGGCGGGCGGAGACGCAGGAGAGACGGACCGAGGAGTCCAGCCGCAGCTGGCGCTGCGACAACCGCAGGCACACTACGTACTGGATTCGGCGATGGCCCCAACTGGGCGGCGGCACAGGTCCGTCACTGCCCCAGTTCATCGCCTTGGTCACGGCCGTACCGGCACTCGCCACCACCGTCAGCCTCACCCTGACGCGCGGGGACCGGCAGGAGGTGGCGCTGTGCGGGCATCTGCGGGTGACCGGGCGCAGCGCCGACGAACTGACCGCTGCCCGGCGTGCGCTGGAAGGCGCCGCACGGCACGCGGGAGCGGCGCTGGCGCGGCTCGACCGGGAGCAACTGCCCGGCATGCTCGCCACCTTGCCTCTCGGAGGAGCTCGATGACGCCGGCCACGACCACTCGGAGAGGCGCCGGCCCGGAGGGTGCGCAGGGATCCTCCGCGCGGCGGTCGCCCGGCCTTCTGCGCACGGGATTCGGGCTGCGCGGCCCGCGTCACGGGCGCCATGTGCTGTCCGCGGACGACGTGGACGCCCTCGCGCTGCCCATCGGGGACGACGGTGTCGTCGTAGGCATCAGCGACGACGGACAGCCCGCTGTGCTGGGGCTCAACCGGCCGACGCCGTACGACGTCGTCCTGATCGGCGGCCTGTGGACCGCCCAGGTCATCGCCCTCCGGGCGGCGGCCACGGGTGCGCGCGTCGCTGTCGAGACCGGTCGGCCGCAGGCCTGGGTGCAGATGGTGCACGCCATGGGGGGCGGTCAGAACGGGCTGGCCGTGTACGAGGTCGGCCGGGTGCCACCGCAGGGCGCTTCGGCCGGTACGCCGGTACTGGTGGTGCGGGACAGCGGTATCCGGCCGCCGCGCGGACGGGTGGTGTCCGGGCCCTGGCAGTCGGTGCTGACGTTGTTGCCCTATCTCGGGCCTGTGGCCCCGCGACTGATACGGCAGGCTCGGCTGGTCGGCGTGCAGCGGATCTCACCGGACGAGGCCGCGGAACTCGGCCGTGTCATGGCGTTGCCCCGATCCGACGTGGAGGCTCTGCCCACGCTGGGCGACGGTGTCACCCTCTGGTGCGCCGACCGTGACCGGCAGTACGTGATGACGCAGCCCACGGATGCCGAGACCGGATTGTTCGGTACGCCACGAAGGATGGACTGAACAGGGAGTTCCGCCCTGCCTTCCCTTGCTTTCCCCTGCCCTTCCTCCGGACTTTCTGACACTTCGCCTGCCGCTATGGACCGTTTTGCGCTGAGGGAGGAGGACATTTGTGCCGCTTTCTCACGTCCTGCGACGCGATGGGCGGTGACGGAGAGGCAGACGGGCCTGCCGGGGTGACGCTTGTGGTGATTAGGCTGGGAGTCGGCGCGGCGCCAGAACCCGTGGAGCGGGCGTCAGCGTCCCAGGGGGCGAGCCGGTGGCACGACTGCACGGACTGCCTCGAATGAACTTCGGACGACAAACCAATGGTCGCCCCAGCACGGCGTGAGGGTGGTCGACCACACCAGGAGGAACTGTGAGCAGCGATCGGGACGGGATCCGCGGGGGCTGGGCCACGCCCGGCGATGACCAGCCCGATGCCGAGTCCGACATCGAGGTGACGGGCGAGTTCACCATCGACTACGCGCCGCCTGCCTGGTACACCCAGAACGCCTCGGAGAGCTCTGGACGGGGTTCCGGGCAGGGGTCCGGGCAGGGTGCGAGCGCGGGGGACGGCACAGGGGCCGGTGTGCCTCCGGTGAGTGCCTCCCCCTCTCCGGCTTCGCCGCCTTCCTCGCTGCCGGGGCTCGTCCCGCCGGTTCCTCACGCTTCGCCGGCTCCAGGAAGTCCGTTCACTCCACCGCCGCCCGCGCCTGCGCCCGGTGCGCCCTTTACGCCGCCGGCTCCTGCGCCGGGGGCGCCGTTCACGCCGCCCGCACCTGCGCCGGCGAATCCTGTTTCCGTGCCGAAGTTGCCGGTGGGGAGCGGGTTCGAGCCGCAGGGTCGGCCGGTTCAGGAGGAGCCTCCGGCCGAAGCGGAGACGCCTGCCGCGGGTGCCTCCTCCCCCACGGCTGTGCCGAGCATTCCGGTGGGTGGGTTCCAGTCGCCGTGGACCGCACCGGCTTCTTCCGGTCCGCCGGAGGCTGCCGAGGCTCCGGCGGCTTCCGAGGAGACCGAGACCGGGAACGGCGACCTGGAGAGCGGCGCCACCATGCGCTTCTCCGCCGTCGCGCTGAAGCGGGAGATCGCGGAACGTGCGGCCGCGACGGAGACGCCTGAGCCGTCGGCGGACGAGGACATCGTGGACGGGGGTGACAACTCGTCCGGCGCGGAGGCTGTCGTCGTCTCGGGCACGAGCGCCGCGGAGGACGGTGACGGTGCCTCCGACACCGCTGAGAACGGTGACGGTGCCTCCGACGCCGCTGAGACCGATGGGGCCGATGGGGCCAATGGGGCCGTCTCAGCCGGGGTGCCTGTTTCGACTGAGGCGTCCATTTCGGCCGAGGTGTCCGAGGAAGAGTCTGAGGGCGAGGAAAAGTCCGAGAGCGAGTCGGTCGCGGCGGAGGCGGCAGCAGGGGCAGCAGAGGCGGCCGGGGCATCGGAGGCGGAGCCCGAGGGTGGCGCCCAGGATGACGCGAAGGCCGAGGAGGTCGCGCTGGAGGAGGCGGAGCCTGAGAACTCCGTCCCTGCGGTCGCAGAGCCCGAGGACGCAGCGCCGGTAGGTGCAGGCCTGGAGGACACAGCGCCGGTAGGTGCAGGTCCCGAGGACGCAGCTCCGGTGAGTGCGGGCCCCGAGGAGGCCACGCCTTTCGCCGCGGAGTCCGCGGACTCAACCCCGGCAGTCGCGGAGCCCGTGGACTCCGTCCCGGAGGATGCCGCGCCCGAAGACGCAGCAGTCGTTGACGCCGCCGCTCCGGAAGACGCCGTACCCGCTGACGCCGAACCTGCTGACGCCGAACCCCACGACGCCGTCCCCCACGACAGCGCGCCCCAGGACAGCGCCCCCCAGGACTCCGTGCCCGGTGTTCCCGCGGCCCCGCAGGATGCGCCTCCGGCGTGGACTCCCCCGCCGGCGCCGCAGGCCGGGCTGCCGCCGTTGCCGCCGTCCTACCAGCCTGCCGCACCGATGGCGGCGCCCCAGTGGCCCGCGCAGCAGCCGCAGCCGCAGCCGCAGCCGCAGCCGGGGCAGCCTCAGCCTCAGCCGGTCCAGCCTCAGCCGGAGCCCGCGCAGCCTCAGCCGGTCCAGCCGCAGCCGGTGGCCGCCCAAGAGCAGCCGCCCGTGCCCGCCCAACAGCCGCCCTTCCAGCCGCAGGCCCCCCAGCCCGCGCCCGCGGCCTGGTCCCAGCCGCCGCAGGGCCCGGCGCCCGCCCAGCAGGGCGTACCCGGTATGCCGCAGCAGCCGGCCCCGACACCGCCGGGTGGCTACGGCTTCCCGCAGCAGGGCCAGCCGGGGCAGCCGACGCCCGCACAGCAGCCCGCCGCCCCCGCCGTACAGCAGCCGACGGCACCGGCGCCCGCCCCGCAGGGTGGCTACGGCTTCCCCCAGCCGGGACAGCCCACGCCCAACCCCCAAGGGAGCTACGGCTTCCCGCAGCCGACGCCGAACGCGGCGCCCGTAGCGGAGCAGAGCGCACCCGGCAGCCCGCAGCCCCCGGCACCGGCCCCGCAGGGCGGCTACGGCTTCCCGCAGCCCGGCCACGCCCCGCAGCCGGCACCGAGCCCTGCGCCCGTACCGCAGCAGAACGCACCCGCCGGCCCGCAGCCCCCGGCGCCCAACCCCCAGGGCGGCTACGGCTTCCCGCAGCCGGGACAGCCAGGGCAGCCGGGGCAATCGGCGCAGCCCGCCCCCAACTCTCCCGCGCAACCCGGCGGTTACGGCTTCCCGCAGCCGCCCGTTCAGCAGGGGCAGCCCCAGCCTCCGGCCCCTGCGGGGCAGGACGGCGTCCAGGTGCCGAACCAGCCCCAGCAGGCGCAGCACCCGCAGCCGCCCCAGCAGCCCCAGCAGCCCGTTGACCCTCGTGCCGGGGCCGCCTGGCCGCAGCCCATGCAGCATGACCAGCGGCAGCCGACCAACCCGGGGGCGGCGCCGCTCGGTTACACCGCTGCCGTGGAGCTGTCCTCGGACCGGCTGCTCAACAACAAGAAGCAGAAGGCGAAGAGCGGGCGGCCCGCGGCCGCGCCGTCCCGGTTCAAGATCGGCGGCAAGAAGGAGGAGGCCGAGCGGCAGCGGAAGTTGGAGCTCATCCGCACGCCCGTGCTGTCCTGCTACCGGATCGCGGTCATCAGCCTCAAGGGCGGGGTGGGCAAGACCACCACTACCACCGCCCTCGGTTCGACCCTGGCCAGCGAACGGCAGGACAAGATCCTCGCGATCGACGCCAACCCGGACGCCGGCACGCTCGGCCGCCGCGTGCGGCGCGAGACCGGGGCCACCATCCGTGACCTGGTCCAGGCGATCCCGTACCTCAACTCCTACATGGACATCCGGCGGTTCACGTCCCAGGCGTCCTCCGGTCTGGAGATCATCGCCAACGACGTCGACCCGGCCGTGTCCACGACCTTCAACGACGAGGACTACCGGCGCGCGATCGACGTGCTGGGCAGGCAGTACCCGATCATCCTCACCGACTCGGGCACGGGTCTGCTGTACAGCGCCATGCGCGGCGTGCTGGACCTCGCCGACCAGCTCATCATCATCTCGACGCCGTCGGTCGACGGTGCCAGCAGCGCCAGCACGACGCTGGACTGGCTGTCCGCGCACGGGTACGCCGACCTGGTCTCGCGGTCCCTCACCGTGATCTCCGGGGTGCGCGAGACCGGCAAGATGATCAAGGTGGAGGACATCGTCAGCCACTTCGAGACGCGGTGCCGGGGCGTCGTCGTCGTGCCGTTCGACGAGCACCTGGCCGCCGGTGCCGAGGTCGACCTCGACATGATGCGTCCGAAGGTGCGGGAGGCGTACTTCAACCTCGCGGCGATGGTCGCCGAGGACTTCGTACGCCATCAGCAGTCCCACGGTCTGTGGACCAGCGACGGCAATCCGCCGCCGGTGGCGGCCCCGCCGATGCCGGGGCAGCCGGTCCCCGGTCAGCAGCCGATGCCGGGACAGCCGTACCCCCAGGTCCCCGGCCAGCAGCCGGCCCCGGGCCAGCCGTACCCCCAGGCGCCTCAGCCGTACGCCCAGCCGGGCCAGCCGTACCCGCAGGCGGCTCCCGGCCAGCAGCCCTACCCGCCCCAGCAGCCCGGGCAGCCGTACCCGCCCCAGCAGTAGCCCCGTAGGGCGAGGAAAGGGCGCCGGTGCCACGAGGCACCGGCGCCCTTCGGCGTCGTAGGAGCGGGTGTCGGCTACGCCTCCGCCGCCGAGATCAGCTCGCGGCAGCGCTTGACGTCCTCGGTCATCTGCTCCAGCAGCGCCTCGATGGAGTCGAACTTCGCCTGGCCGCGGACGAAGGCCAGGAAGTCGACGGCGACGTGCAGGCCGTAGAGGTCCAGGCCGACCCGGTCGATGGCGTACGCCTCCACCGTGCGCTCGGTGCCGTCGAAGGTCGGGTTCGTGCCGACGGAGATCGCGGCCGGCATGACCTCGTCCTGGGCGTGCAGCCAGCCGGCGTAGACGCCGTCGGCGGGGATGGCGGTGTGCGGGAGGGTCTCGACGTTGGCCGTCGGGAAGCCCAGCTCGCGGCCGCGCTGGGCGCCGCGCACGACCACGCCCTCCACCTGGTGCGGGCGGCCGAGGATCTCGGCGGCGCCCTCGACGTCGCCCTCGCCGACCAGGCGCCGGGTCAGGGTCGAGGAGAACGGCTGGCCGCCGCCCGCCTCGCCGGACAGGCACAGGTCGACGACCTCGACCTCGAAGTCGTACGTCCTGCCCTGCTCGGCGAGGTACGCGACGTCGCCCGCGGCCCGGTGGCCGAAGCGGAAGTTGGGGCCCTCGACTACGGCCTTGGCGTGCAGCCGGTCGATGAGGACCTTCACGACGAAATCGGCCGGGGAGAGGTTCGAGAACTCCGTGGTGAACGGGAGCACCAGGACGGCGTCGACGCCCAGCTCCGCGATGAGTTCGGCGCGCCGGTGGTGCGGGGCCAGCAGCGGCGGGTGGCTGCCGGGCCGCAGGACTTCCCTGGGGTGCGGGTCGAAGGTGACGACCACGGCGGGCAGGCCCAGTTCACGGGCGCGTTCCACGGTGTGCCGGATGATGAGCTGGTGTCCGCGGTGGACACCGTCGTAGGAACCGATGGTGACGACGCTGCGCCCCCAGTCCTGGGGGATGTCCTCCAAGCCACGCCAGCGCTGCACTGTGACCGCTCCTTGTCGAACCCGTGTCCGTCACTACCTTCTACGCAGGTCTAAGGGTGCCATGCCGGGTGCCCCCGTCCCGCATCGGCATGGGGGCTGTGACGGGTCGCACGTGCGGGTGCGGGGTCAGGCGGGGACGCGGTTGCCCGCCAGGTTCTCGATCATCCGGCGGGTGCTGGGGCCCACCACGGCCGCCCAGTCCTGGGGTGCGTCGGTCAGCCAGGCGGCCACGCGGGCGGCGAAGCCGGGGACGTGACGGCCCAGGTCGACGAGGCCGCGGTCGAAGCGGGTCGCGCCGTCCGGGGTGCGGACGAGGAGCAGCCCGGTGCGGTGGACAAGATCCCGCAGGCCCTCGGCGCCCTGTTCCACGGCCGCGCGCAGGACGGCGTCCAGGACGGCGGGGTCGCGTTCGTGGCTCAAGAGGAACTCCAGGAGTTCTCGACGCAACGGGCCGGAATCGGGGGCTCCGGAAGCCGTGAGGACGCCGGCGAGGGCGGCCCGCACCTGTTGCGGTCCGCCGTCCAGCAGTCCGGTGACGAGCGGGAGGAGTACGGCCCGTGCGGCGGGACCGTGGTCCAGCCGCCGGTCGACGTACGCGGCGACGTCCGCGGCGGTCTCGGGGCGCCGCTCCACCGACTCCCGGACCAGCGCGGCCACCCGGCGGGCCAGGCTCGGGGTGGTGACATCGGCGAGCGTGCGCAGCGCGCGGCCCGCGTCGGGCAGGCGCAGCCGCTCCCGGAAGGCGTCCAGGACCGGATCGGGGTGCGTGGTCAGGGCGCCGACCAGCGCGCTCGGCGGGAACTGCGGGTCACCGGAGGCGAAGTGCCGCAGCGCCTGCGGGAGATGACGGGCGCGGGTGTGCGGATCTCGGACGAGGAGGGCGAGGGCGCCGCCGTGCAGGGTGCAGTCGCCGGGGCGGGCGAGCAGGGCCAGGGCGGCGTAGCGCAGCAGTTCGCGGTCGGCGTCGGTGCGCACGTGCGGGGCGGCGCGCAGTCCGTACGCGACCGCCGCCACCCGCCGCGCGGGCCGCTCGTCGTGCGCCCAGCGGTCGACGGCCCGGCAGATCGCCGACGGCTCCTCCTCGGCGAGCACGCCGAGCAGTTCGTCGGCCCGCCGGTGCGCACAGCCCACGAGCACCTCGGTGAGATCGTCCACGGCCCGGTCCCGGTGCGTGTGCAACAGCGCCTGCGCGGCCCGCGCCACGGTCGCGTGCGGCGTCGCGGGCAGCGCCCGGTCGTCGTCGAACCAGCGGGTCAGGTGCGGTTGTACGGCGGTGGCGTCGGCGGCGAGGAGGCGGGCAACGGCGTCGAGGTAGCGGGGGCCGCCGCCGGTCTCGTGCGGTGGCGGGTCGGCGAGGACGAGGCGGCGGAGCAGGTCGAGCCGTTCGCCGTACGGCAGCGGCAGCCCGGTCCAGAAATCGGGCCCGAACTCCGCCGGTACCGGCCGCTGTTGCTGCCGCCAGGTCACGATGCGGTCGGTGAGCAGCCGCAGCACGTCGGCGTACGGCGTGGCGTCGGGTACGCGGGTGAGGGCCTCGGCGAGGAGGCGAGCGGCCCACCAGGAGTGCGGGTCGGCGTCGAGCGCGTACACCAACTCCTGGAGTTTCCGGCCGAGTTGGAGCGGGCCGTGCTGGCGGGCGAGATGGAGCAGGGCTTCGACGACGGGGCCGATGCGATGGCGTGGCACGGGGAGGGGGTGGGCGTCCGCGGGTCGGCGGTGGACCAGGGCGCGCAGGGCCTCGTCCAGGTCGAGGTGCATGCCCTGGATCCAGTCGGCGAGTTCCTCGTGGGCAAAGCGGTAGCCGTTGCCGGCGGGGACGAGGAGGCCCTCGGTGAGGACGGCGGACGCCCAGCCGGTGCCGCCGCCGAGCCGGGCGGGGGCGGGGCCCCAGGGGAAGACCGCCTCGAAGGACTCCCGGTCCAGTTCCCCCTGGCCGGGACCGAGGCTGCGGCGGGCCGCTTCGTGGACCTGGCCGGAGACCTTCGCGGCGAGACGGCGTACGGCGGTGCCGCGCAGGCCGTTCTCGGCGGCCAGGCGGACGGCGATGCGCAGGCACATCAGGTCCAGGTGGGCGGCGAGGACATCGTCCCTGTCGACGCGGGCCTCGGGGGCGTCGGGGAGGGCGGCGCGGACCTCGGCGAGGAGGCGGAGGGTGAGGGGGTGCCGGGCGTCTCGGGGGGTGAGGGTGTGGTCGGGGATGCCGTAGCGGGCGCGGGCCTGGCGGGCCTCGTGGGGGGCGAGGTCGTGGAGGGGGACGCAGGGGGGTAGGCGGGGGGTGGCTGTGTGGGGGGTTTCTCGGGGTGCTTCGTGGGGCGTCTCGTGGGTTGTTCCGTCGGTCGTTCCGGCGGTCGTTCCGTAGGTTGCCCCGCCGGTTGCCTCGCGGGTTGTTCCGCCCCCGCCGCTCCTGCCCGTCCCTCCCCCAGAGGGGGCACCCCCACCGGGGGCTGCGCCCCCGGACCCCCCTTCGGTCCGCACGGGCTCGTCCTCACCCGCCGGACGGACCGAGTACCGCGGCCCTGTGAACAACAACTCCCCCGGGAACTCCGCCCCCGCCCCCTCCCAGTACTCCGCCCGGCAGGCCACCACCAGCCTGGCCCCCGTCTCCCGGAGCCACTGGGCCGTGCCCGTCGTCCACTCCCGCAGGCGGTGGGCCAGAACGGGGGGCATCTCCTCGGGGCCGTCAAGGAGCAGGAGCAGTGGGCGGCCTGCGGTGTGGGCGAGGCCGGAGAGACGTTCGGGGGTGAGGTCGCCGAGGTCGGCCGGCAGGGCTGACCGGGACGCGGCGACGATCCGGGCGGCCCGGGTGAGCGCCCGGCGCGCCGCGTCCGCGACGGAGACGTCCTGGTCCTTGAGATCGGCGCCGCGCAGCCACAGCGTGGGCGCCGGTTCCGGACCGCGGTGGCGGCGTGCGGCGAGCGCCGCGAGTTCCGTCGTACGGCCGCTGCCCGGAGGCCCCACGAGCCCGAGGACGGCCGCGTCGGCTGTCGAGGTGAACGCGGCGAACTGAGCTGCCGTCGACGCCCGTTCCACCGGTTCGACCTCGGCCGGTCCTCCGGCACCGGTCTGGCCGACGTATCCCGCGAGCGCCCCGGGAGGGCCGTCCTGCCCCACCGAGGTGGCGGTCGGTTCCAGTACGCCGGCCAGGTTGAGGTCTGCGCCGTACGCGGGCACGGTGGCCGCGTTCTCGGCGAGCAGGGCGGCGAGGGGGCCGTCCGGGGGCGGACGCAACGGTACGGCGAAGCCGACCTCGCGCCGGCCGCTCCGCAGGGCCGTGCCGAGCACGCCGAGCACCGCGCCGGTCGCGGCGTCCAGTACCGGGCCCCCGGCGGCACCGCCGCCCAGCCGCAGGGCGTCCCGGCCCGCGGTGCCGATCGCGAGCTCCAGGGCGCCGTCGAGGAGGTGGAAGCGGTCGGTGGCCGTGTAGGTCACGGAGGTCGTGCCGAGCACCCGGGCCTCGCGCCAACAGCCGGCCGCGATCCTGACGTACGTGCCGCTCTCGGCGCGATCCCGCGCGGCCACCGGCAGCGGCTCCACGCCCAGCCCTTCGGTCCTGACCAGGGCCAGGTCCGCCTCCGGCAACGCGGTGACGGTCTCGATCCCCACGACACAGCTGCGCTCCCCGGCGGCGCGCAGCACAAGCCGGGGCAGCCCGTCGACGGCCTCGTGGCTGGTGACCACAGTGCCGCGGTGATCGGCCACGAAGCCGAGCCCCCGGGGCCGTCCGGCAAGGTCGTGGATCCGAACCAGCGCATGATCGGGCGCATACCGCCGCCCTTCGGCCGCGTTCGCACCGGGCCCGCCGGCACCCCCGACGCACGCCTGCGCGAACCGCTCCTCCCGCCACTCACCGGCCATCGCGGCCTCCACCTGCGACAAGCCCGCCGGCCGCCTCCCCGGCGCAGTCGTCATGGCTCATACGGCCACCGCGGCCGCTACCGCCGCTCCGGCCACCGACCACCGGCCCGTCACCGAGTCCGCCGGACGCCTCCCCTCGGGCGCGGGTCTCGCCTCCCGCGTCGGCGTCGGGCCGGGCCCCGCCGGAACGGGGCCGTGTGCCGGTGTCGGGCGGTCGTGGGTGGTCGTCGGTTCGCGGGGACCGTCCGGTCATGGTCGAACCTCCCGCCGTGCAGCCGTGCCTGTATTCGACGGTAGGCGGGGGGTGATCAGCGGGACAGATCGCGCGGCGAACGCGCCCCCTTCCGCTCCCTCGGTTCACTCCGAGCGCCTGCCCGGACGGGTGAATGGAAGGGGACGGATGGATACACCCTAGGGGTGGGGGAACCGAGGGGGGACCGTGGAGCGGCGGGCAGCGAACCACCCCGTGCGCGCCGCTCCACGGGCGGGCGAAGGACGTCAGCCGACGGACATCAGCCGAAGACGGCCAGGCTCTTCGCCTTGCCCTTGTGCTCCTCGACGAGGGCGAGGAAGCGGCCCTCGGGGTCGAAGACGGCCACGGCGCCGGATCCCGCGTACTCGTCGGGCATGTCGAGCCGCACTCCGTTGAGGAGGAGGCGGGCCCGCTTGGTGTCCACGTCCCAGCGGGGGAACGCGGCCGCGGCGGCCTCGGCGATCGGCATCACCGTCAGCTCCTGCTGGAGCTGGTCCAGCGTCTTCGCCGCGTCCAGCTTGTACGGGCCGACGCGGGTGCGGCGCAGCGCCGTGAGGTGGCCGCCGACGCCGAGGTCGGCGCCCAGGTCGCGGGCGAGCGCCCGGATGTAGGTGCCGGAGGAGCAGACGACCGACACGACCAGGTCGAGGACGGGGGTGCCGTCCTCGGCGACGGCGTCACGGATGTCGTAGACCGTGAACGAGGAGATCGAGACGGGCCTGGCCGGGATCTCGAAGTCCTCGCCCTCGCGGGCCCGCTTGTAGGAGCGCACGCCGTCGATCTTGATGGCGCTGACCTTGGACGGCACCTGCATGATGTCGCCGGTCAGCTTGGCGATCCCGGCGTCGACGGCGTCGCGGGTGACCTTCGAGGCGTCCGCGCACCCCGTGATCTCGCCCTCAGCGTCGTCGGTCAGGGTCGTCTGGCCGAGCCGGATCGTGCCCAGGTACTCCTTCTCGGTCAGCGCGAGGTGCCCGAGGAGCTTGGTGGCCTTCTCGACGCCGAGGACGAGCACGCCCGTCGCCATGGGGTCGAGGGTGCCCGCGTGGCCGACGCGGCGGGTCCTGGCGATTCCGCGCATCTTGGCGACCACGTCGTGCGAGGTGAAGCCCGACGGCTTGTCGACGATGACAAGCCCGTCGGGCGTCCGGTTCTGCTGGGTCATTCGGCGGTGTCGTCCTCGTCCTCGCCCGGCTTCTTGTACGGGTCCGCCTCACCGGCGTAGGTGGCGCCGGCCGAGACCTCGCGCACCTTCTCGTCGGACTGGCGGGCCTTGTCGAGGAGGTCCTCGATGGTCCGGGCGGTGTCGGGCAGCGCGTCGGCCACGAAGGTGAGCGTCGGGGTGAACTTCACGCCCGCCGCCGCGCCGACCGCGCTGCGGAGCACGCCCTTGGCGCTCTCAAGACCGGCGGCCGCGGCCTTCCGGTCCTCGTCGTCGCCGTACACCGTGTAGAAGACGGTCGCCTCCCGCAGGTCACCCGTGACCCGGGTGTCCGTGATGGTGACGTGCGAGCCGAGCCGCGGGTCCTTGATCCCGCGCTGCAGCTTCTGGGCCACCACCTCCCGGATGAGGTCCGCCAGCCTTTTCGCCCGCGCGTTGTCGGCCACTGGTCCGTCTCCTTAAGTTCTTGCTTCCTGCAAGTTCTTGCTTCTTGCATCAGTCTTCGTCGCTGTGGAGCCTGCGTCGAACCGAGAGCAGTTCCACCTCGGGCCGTCCGGCGACCAGCCGCTCGCAGCGGTCCAGTACGTCGGAGAGGTGTCCCGCGTCCCCGGAGACCATCGCGAGCCCGATCTCGGCCCGGCGGTGCAGGTCCTGGTTGCCCGTCTCCGCCGCGCTCACCGCGTACTTGCGCTGGAGCTCGGCCACGATCGGACGGACGAGAGAGCGCTTCTCCTTGAGCGAGTGCACGTCGCCGAGAAGCAGGTCGAAGGACAGAGTCCCCACATACATGTGTGTATCCGGATGTCCCGCCGGTTCGGGGTACGGGCGCCACGCATCGACGCCGATACGGGAACCGTACACGCAACGGCCGGGGCCGATCGACGGAAATAACTTCCGCCGACCGGCCCCGGTCGCGTGTCAGGTCACGCGCGCGGCTTCTCCCGCATCTCGTACGTCGCGATGACGTCGTCGACCTTGATGTCGTTGAAGTTGCCGAGGTTGATACCGCCCTCGAACCCTTCGCGGATCTCGGTGACGTCGTCCTTGAAGCGACGCAGACCCTCGATGTTGAGGTTCTCCGCGACCACCTTGCCGTCGCGGATGAGGCGCGCCTTGGTGTTGCGCTTGACCTCGCCGGAGCGGATGAGCACACCCGCGATGTTGCCCAGCTTGGACGACTTGAAGACCTCGCGGATCTCCGCCGTACCGAGCTCGACCTCTTCGTACTCCGGCTTGAGCATGCCCTTGAGGGCCGCCTCGATCTCCTCGATCGCCTGGTAGATGACCGAGTAGTAGCGGACGTCCACGCCCTCGCGCTCGGCCATCTGCGCCGCGCGGCCGGCCGCGCGGACGTTGAAGCCGATCACGATGGCGTCCGAGCCCATCGCCAGGTCGATGTCGGACTCCGTGACCGCACCGACGCCGCGGTGCAGGACGCGGATGTCGACCTCTTCGCCGACGTCCAGCTGGAGCAGGGAGGACTCCAGGGCCTCGACGGAACCAGAAGCGTCACCCTTGATGATGAGGTTGAGCTGCTGGACCTCGCCGGCCTTGAGCACCTTGTCCAGGTCCTCGAGCGAGACGCGGCGCGTGCGCTTGGCGAAGGCCGCGTTGCGCTCGCGGGCGGCGCGCTTCTCGGCGATCTGACGGGCCGTACGGTCCTCGTCGACGACGATGAAGTTGTCGCCGGCGCCGGGGACGTTGGTGAGACCGAGCACCTGGACCGGGGTCGAGGGGCCCGCCTCGGACACGTTGTTGCCGTTGTCGTCGAGCATGGCGCGGACGCGGCCGTAGGCGTCGCCCACCACCATCGTCTCGCCGACCCGCAGGGTGCCTCGCTGGACGAGGACGGTCGCCACGGCACCGCGGCCGCGGTCGAGCCGGGACTCGATCGAGATGCCCTGCGCGTCCTGGTTGGGGTTGGCGCGCAGGTCGAGCGAGGCGTCGGCCGTGAGGATCACGGCCTCCAGCAGCGAGTCGATGTGCAGACCCTGCTTGGCGGAGATGTCGACGAACATCGTGTCGCCGCCGTACTCCTCGGCGACCAGGCCGTACTCGGTCAGCTGACCGCGGACCTTGGTCGGGTCGGCGCCCTCGACGTCGATCTTGTTGACCGCGACGACGATCGGGACCTCGGCCGCCTTGGCGTGGTTGAGCGCCTCGACCGTCTGCGGCATGACGCCGTCGTTGGCCGCGACGACCAGGATCGCGATGTCGGTCGACTTCGCACCACGGGCACGCATGGCGGTGAACGCCTCGTGACCCGGGGTGTCGATGAAGGTGATCTTGCGGTCTTCGCCGTTGACCTCGGTCGCGACCTGGTAGGCACCGATGTGCTGGGTGATGCCGCCGGCCTCGCCCGCGATGACGTTCGTCTTGCGGATGGCGTCGAGGAGGCGGGTCTTACCGTGGTCGACGTGACCCATGACGGTCACGACCGGCGGACGGACGACCAGGTCTTCCTCGGTGCCCTCGTCCTCGCCGAACTCCAGGTCGAAGGACTCCAGCAGCTCGCGGTCCTCCTCCTCCGGGCTGACGATCTGAACCGTGTAGTTCATCTCGTCGGCGAGGAGCTGGAGCGTCTCGTCGGAGACGGACTGCGTGGCCGTGACCATCTCGCCGAGGTTCATCATGACCGCGACGAGCGACGCCGGGTTGGCGTTGATCTTCTCCGCGAAGTCGGTGAGGGACGCACCGCGCGACAGGCGAATGGACTCGCCGTTGCCGCGAGGCAGCATCACGCCGCCGACCGACGGGGCCTGCATGGCCTCGTACTCCTGGCGCCTCTGCCGCTTCGACTTGCGACCGCGACGCGCGGGACCGCCGGGACGGCCGAAGGCGCCCTGCGTGCCACCACGGCCACCGGGACCGCCGGGACGGCCACCGAAGCCGGGACGACCGCCGCCACCGGCGCCGGGGCCACCCGGACGACCGGCGAAGCCGCCGCCACCGCCACCGGGACCGCCGGGACGGCCCGCGAAGCCGCCACCGCCGCCACCCGGACGACCGGCGAAGCCGCCGCCACCCGGACGACCGCCGCCGCCACCGGGGCGACCGCCGCCACCGGGACCGCGGCCACCGGGGCCACCGCCGCCGGGACGCGGGCCCGCGGCGGGACGCTGCGGCATCATGCCCGGGTTCGGACGGGGACCGCCGCCGGGACGCGGAGCGCCGCCCTGCGGGCGGGGCATGCCGCCCGGGGTCGGACGCGCGCCGCCCGGAGCCTGCGGACGGGGACCGCCGCCGGCGCCCTGGGGACGGGGACCGCCCTGGCCCTGGCCCTGCGGACGCGGAGCGCCGCCGGGAGCGCCGGGGCCGCCCTGGCCGCCGGGACGCGGGGCGCCGCCCGGACGGGGCGCCTGCGGGCGCGCCATGCCGGTGGAGCCGCCGGAGGTGAAGGGGTTGTTGCCCGGACGGGGACCGGCCGGACGGGCGCCGGGACGCGGGGCCTGACCACCCGGACGCGGAGCGCCGGGACGGTCGCCACGGTCACCGCGGCCCTGGCCGGGACCTGCCGGACGGGCACCCGGACGCGGGGCCTGAGCACCCGGACGCGGGGCGCCCGGACGCGGGCCGGAGCCCTGGGAGGGGGCCGGCGCGGCGGGAGCCGACGGCGGCGCCGTGAACTCGGGCGTGGTCGGAGCCGGGGACGCCGGGGCGGGCCGCGGCGCGGGCTTCGGGCCCGGGGTGGGACGGGGGCCGGGAGTGGCCGGCGCGGCGGGAGCCGCGGGCTTCTCGGCGGCGGCCGGCTTGGGGGCCGGCGGGCGCGGGGCAGCCGGACGGGCGGCCTGCGCGGGAGAGGGGGCTGCCGGCTTGGCCGGGGCAGCCTTGCGTGCGGGGGCGGGCTTGCCGCCTCCGTTGCCCTGCTGGAGGGCGTCTGTCAGCTTGCGTACGACGGGTGCCTCGATCGTCGAGGAAGCCGAACGAACAAATTCACCGAGTTCCTGGAGCTTGGCCATGACGACCTTGCTCTCAACCCCGAACTCCTTGGCGAGTTCGTATACCCGGACCTTAGCCACTTCGCTCCTTTTAGGTCCGGGTTGCAGCCGGACCGTCGCTACTTCATGGGCGTACTCATCGCGTGCTCATCGAGTGCTCATCGCAATCTCGACCTACTTCCAACTCGCGGGGTACCTGGGCCGCACGGGGGTTCCGCGCGACGCTTCTTACGGTGTTGCCTGCTCGACGTAGTGGCGCAACGCCATGGTGTCGAGCGCTCCCGGGGCGCGCAGCGCCCGTGGCAGCGCCCGACGGCGTACCGCCAGGTCGAGACAGACCAGGGCGGGGTGCACATACGCACCCCGGCCGGGCAGCGTACCGCGATGATCGGGGACGCACTCGTCCTTAATCGCCACGATCCGCAGCAAGTCCTTCTTGGCCGCTCGCTCCCGACACCCCACACAGGTGCGCTCAGGGCATGCACGGGCTCGCGTCCGGCCAGACACCCTTAAGTCTACCTCCCCGTACCGACCTCACCCCTTCGGGTCAGGATTCGAACAGTTGCCGCGCACAGAACTGTCGTGATCTCAGCCACCTGCGGCTCAGATCTATTCCCCGGTCTGCTCCGTGTCCGGGCGGATGTCGATCCGCCAGCCGGTGAGCCGGGCCGCGAGACGGGCGTTCTGCCCTTCCTTGCCGATCGCCAGCGACAGCTGGTAGTCCGGCACGGTCACGCGCGCGGAACGGGCCGCCATGTCCACGACCTCCACCTTGGAGACGCGGGCCGGCGAGAGGGCGTTCGCCACCATCTCGGCCGGGTCGTCCGACCAGTCGACGATGTCGATCTTCTCACCGTTCAGCTCGCCCATGACATTGCGCACACGGCCGCCCATGGGGCCGATGCAGGCGCCCTTGGCGTTCAGGCCGGAGCGGGTGGACCGTACGGCGATCTTGGTGCGGTGGCCGGCCTCGCGGGCGATGGCGGCGATCTCGACGGAGCCGTCGGCGATCTCCGGCACCTCCAGGGCGAAGAGCTTCTTCACCAGGTTGGGGTGGGTGCGGGAGAGGGTCACGGACGGGCCGCGGACGCCCTTGGCCACCCGTACGACGTAACTGCGCAGGCGCATGCCGTGCGGGTAGGTCTCGCCGGGGACCTGCTCCTGCACCGGCAGGATGGCCTCCAGCTTGCCGATGTCCACGAGCACGTTCTTGGGGTCGCGGCCCTGCTGGACCACGCCGGTGACGATGTCGCCCTCGCGGCCGGCGTACTCGCCGAGCGTCGCGTCGTCCTCGGCGTCGCGCAGCCGCTGCAGGATGACCTGCTTGGCGGTGGTGGCGGCGATACGGCCGAACCCGGACGGGGTGTCGTCGAACTCGCGGGGCTCCTGGCCCTCGTCGAGGTCCTCGGGGTCCTCCTTCGCCCACACGGTCACATGCCCGGTCTCCCGGTTGAGCTCCACGCGCGCGTGACGGCGGCTTCCCTCGGTGCGGTGGTAGGCGATGAGGAGGGCCGACTCGATCGCCTCGACCAGCAGGTCGAAGGAGATCTCCTTCTCCCGAACCAAGCCCCGCAGGGCACTCATGTCGATGTCCACGGCTACGCCTCCTCCTCTTCCTTAACGTCCTTCTTGTCCTTGCGGTTGAACTCGACCTGGACGCGGGCCTTGGCGATGTCGGCGAAGGCGAGCCTGCGGCTGGTGGCCTTGCGGCCCTTCACACCGGGGACTTCCAGATCGACGCCGTCCTCGTCCACGGCCAGGATCCTGGCGACCAGGTCTCCGCCCTCGGTGAGCCGGAACTTCACCAGGCGGTCGACGGCGCGTACGTAGTGCCGGTGCTCCTTGAGCTCACGCTCCGCACCGGGGGTGCCCACTTCGAGGGTGTACTCGCCCTCGCCCATCGCGTCCGTCTCGTCGAGCTTCGCCGAGAGCGCGCGGCTCACATCGGCGATCCGGTCCAGGTCCGCACCGGTGTCGGAGTCGACGACGACGCTCAGCACTCTCTTGCGTCCGACGGAGTCCACGGCGATCTCTTCGAGATCCAGGCCCTGGGAGGTGACGAGCGGTTCGAGCAGTTCTCGCAGCCTCTCGCTCTGGGTGGTGCTCATCCGGGTGACTCCTCGGCCGCGTGTGCTGTTGTGGGATGGGGCGCGTGTCTGGTCAAAGGGTATCCGGTCCGGGGGTGTGTTGCCGTCCACCGGGCGGCGGACAGGTGCCGGTGAGTGGTCGGGGCCGTGTCCGCGGGTACCGTGATCACGGGCGTGCCGCCCTCTTCCGTCGTACGAGCATCCGAGGACGTCTGTCGTGCCGTTTCCCCCACCGTCGCGCGTGCCCTCGGGGCCGCGGAGAAGGAGCCTGCTCGTCTCGGTCGCCGGTGGTGCCCTGCTCGTGGGGTGTTCCGGCGGATCCGACGACTCCGGTGGCACGGGCGGCAGTCCGTCGGCCGCCGACCGGGCACGCGCGCGTGCGGCGCGGGACAGTGCGGAGCTGGTGGAGCGGTACGACGCCGTGATCGCCGCGCATCCCGCGCTGGCGGAGCGGCTGCGGCCGCTGCGGGCGGAAACGGTACGGCACGCGGAGGCGTTCGGCGGGACGGCCGCGCGGCCGGTCCCGCCGTCCGGGCCGGCCTCGGCACCGGCGGCGCCCGCTGTCGTACCGGCCGACGAGAAGGCGGCCCTCGCCTCCCTCGCCGCCGACGAGCGCGCCCTCGCGGACCGGCGCACCGAGGCGCTGCTCGGCCTGCCCGGCGAGTCGGCCCGGCTGCTGGCGTCCGTGGCGGCGGCCGGGGCGGCGCACGTGTTCCTGCTGACGGAGGGTGCGCGGTGAGCGAGGCGCACGCCCCGCTTCTGCTGACGGGTGGACGGTGAGGATGAGCAAGGCGAAGGACGAGGAGCTGACCGCGCTCCAGGCGGCGCTGGCGGCCGAGCACGCGGCGGTCTACGGCTACGGCGTCGTCGGCGGCCGGATCCATGAGGGGCGGCGCGGCGAGGCCCGCGAGGCGTACGACGCCCATCGGGCCCGGCGGGACGCCCTGGTGCGTGAGGTGCGGGATCTGGGCGGACGGCCGGTGGCGGCGGAAGCCGGGTACGCGCTGCCGTTCGCGGTGCCGGACTCGGCCGCCGCGGTGCGGCTGGCCGCCGAGCTGGAGGACCGGGTGGCCGGGGTCTACTCCGACCTGGTGCGGGCGTCCAGCGGCGAGCGGCGGCGTACGGCGGCGGAGGCGCTGCGGGGGGCGGCGGTGCGGGCGGTGCGCTGGCGCGGCGAGAGCGTAGCCTTCCCTGGGCTCGCCGAACGGGCGGCCACCGCTGCCTCGGCCCCGGCGACGCCCACAAGGTGACGCAAGGTGACGCCTACCCGAAAGGACACACTCGCGTATGGCTTTCGAACCGCCGCAGCGTCTGGTCAGGGCGCTCGGTGAGACGGCACCGGACGCCGGCGGCTGGCTGGAGAAGCTGCCCGAGACGGTGGGGCAGGCCGTCGCGCTACGCGAGTTGACCGTGGAGCGGGTGCAGATGCCCGGCGGGCGCAGCAGCCTCGTCGCGCTGGTGCGCCGGGCGGACGGAACGCCGGCCGTGCTGAAGGTGGCCCCTCCCCGGGCCCGCCCCGAGAGCGAGCGGGCCGCCCTGGCGCACTGGGCCGGCCTGGGCGCCGTACAGCTGCTCGAAGCGGGGACGGTGACCGAGGGGGTGCTGCTGCTGGAGCGGCTGCATCCCGACGTCTCGGTGCGGTCGCTGCCCGAGGCGAAGGCCCTGCTGGAGGCCGCGGGCACGCTGCGGCGGCTCTGGGTGGAGCCCCCGGACGACCAGTCCTTCGAGACGGTGGCCGAGCGGACCGGTCGGCAGGCGGCGGCGATGCGGGCGGGCGCGGAGGCCGAGGCGCAGGTCGCGCCGCTGGTGGAGGCGGCGCTCGCGGCCCGTGCGGAACTGCTGGCCGCGCCCCCGGAACACCGGCTCCTGCACGGCACCTTCCGCCAGAGCAAGGTGCTCGCCGGCGAACGGATGCCGTGGCTGGCCGTGGGCCCGGACCCCGTGGTCGGCGAATGCGCCTTCGACCTCGCCCGCCTGGTGCGCGACCGCGTCGAGGACCTGATCGCCTCACCGTCGGGCGCGGCGACCACCCGCCGCCGGGTGAAACGGCTCGCGGAGTCCCTGGACGTCGACCAGGAGCGCCTGCGGGGCTGGACGCTGTTCCGGGCCGTGGAGTCCGGCGTGCGGGCTCTACGGGTGGGGCGGCCGGGCGACTCGGAGCTGCTGCTGGAGTTCGCGGCGTGGCTGTAAGGCGCCGGAGCCGGCGTCCGGTGCTGCTGCCCCCCGTCCCCCGCTTCGGCCCTGAACGGGCCTCGTCCTCAATCGCCGGAGGGGCTGGTTCCGGCGCTCGCGCGTGAGCTGGCTACCACTGCGGGTCCTCGGGGGATGGCAGCAGCCTGTGCACGCTGCGGGCCGGCGCGAGGCCGCCGGCCATGGGGGCGTGGGATGCCGCTGACCGGCGTAGCGCAGCGGCTTCTTGTTCTCGTCCCACGCCGTCGGTACTTCGACGCGCTCGTGAACCGGCCCTGCGTCGCCACGGCCCGCAGGGCGGCGCCGGACGGGCCGAGGTGGTCCGTCCGGCGTGGTGGGTGCTGTCGGTCAGGCCGTCAGGCGGGCGATGGCTTCCTCGACCGTCAGTTCCTCGCGCTCGCCCGTGCGGCGGTCCTTCAGTTCCAGGACGCCTTCGGCGGCTCGGCGGCCGGCCACCAGGATCTGGGGGACGCCGATGAGTTCGGAGTCGGTGAACTTGACGCCCGGGGAGACACCCGCGCGGTCGTCGCACAGGACGCGCAGGCCGGCCGCGGACAGCTTCTCGGAGACGTCGAGGGCGAGCTCGGTCTGGAGGGCCTTGCCGGCGGCGACCACGTGGACGTCGGCCGGGGCGACCTCCTTGGGCCAGCACAGGCCCTTGTCGTCGGCGGTCTGCTCGGCGAGGGCGGCGACGGCGCGGGAGACGCCGATGCCGTAGGAGCCCATCGTGACGCGGACCGGCTTGCCCTGCTGGCCGAGGACGTCGAGCTTGAGGGCGTCGGCGTACTTGCGGCCCAGCTGGAAGATGTGGCCGATCTCGATGGCGCGGTCCAGCTTGAGGCCGGTGCCGCAGTTCGGGCAGGGGTCGCCTTCCTGGACGACGACGACGTCGACGTACTCGCCGACCTCGAAGTCGCGGCCCGCGACGACGTTCTTGGCGTGCATGCCCTCCTTGTTGGCGCCGGTGATCCAGGCGGTGCCGGGGGCCACGCGCGGGTCGGCGAGGTACGTGACCTTCTCGCCCAGGCCCTGCGGGCCGACGTAGCCGCGGACCAGGTCCGGGCGGTCGGCGAAGTCCGCCTCGGTGACCATCTCGACGACCGCCGGGGCGAAGTGCGCCTCGACCTTGTCCATGTCGACCTCGCGGTCTCCGGGCACGCCTACGGCGACGATCTCGCCGTCGACCTTGACGAGGAGGTTCTTCAGCGTGGCGGAGGCGGGGACGCCGAGGGAGGCGGCGAGGGTCTCGATGGTCGGGGTGTCCGGGGTGGGGATCTCCTCGAGCGCGGGGACGGCCGCGGCGTCCACCGGCTTGAGCTCGTAGGTGATCGCCTCGGTGTTCGCCGCGAAGTCGCAGTTCGGGCAGTCCGCGAAGGTGTCCTCGCCGGCACCGGCCGGGGCGAGGAACTCCTCGGACTTGGAGCCGCCCATGGCGCCCGCGGTCGCGGCGCAGATGCGGTAGTCGAGGCCGAGGCGCTCGAACACCCGCTGGTACGCCTGGCGGTGCAGGGCGTAGGACTGGGCGAGGCCCTCGTCCTCCAGGTCGAAGGAGTAGGAGTCCTTCATCAGGAACTCACGGCCGCGCAGGATGCCCGCGCGGGGCCGGGCCTCGTCACGGAACTTGGTCTGGATCTGGTAGAGGATGACCGGCAGGTCCTTGTAGGAGGACGCCTGGTCCTTCACGATCAGCGTGAAGATCTCCTCGTGGGTGGGGCCGAGGAGGTAGTCACCGCCCTTGCGGTCCTTGAGCCGGAACAGCTCCGGTCCGTACTCGTCCCAGCGGCCGGTCGCCTCGTACGGCTCCCTCGGCAGCAGGGCGGGGAGCATCACCTCCTGGGCGCCGATCGCGTCCATCTCCTCGCGGACGATCCGCTCCACGTTGGCGAGGACCCTCTTGCCGAGCGGCAGCCAGGTCCAGATGCCGGCCGCGGTACGGCGGACGTAGCCGGCCCGGACGAGGAGCTTGTGGCTGAGGACCTCGGCGTCGGCCGGGTCGTCGCGCAGCGTCTTCGCCATCAACTGGGACATGCGCTGGACCGGTGCGTTCGCCATGGTTCTCGTACTCCTGCTGCGTAAGGGTGATGGCAGGAGGTTAGCCGGGGGGTGCGGGGCGGTGGAAATCGGTTAGGGGCGGCGCAGCGGCAGGGGGGCGCCCATCACGGCGTACGGCTTGGGGGCGCTGGGGAAGAGGACGCGGCGGGCGAGGTCCTGGTAGCCGAGGGAGTGGTAGAGGCCGCGGGCGGGGCTGTCGGTGTCGATCGCGGAGAGGATCGAGCGGGGTTGGGTGGCGCCGTCGGTGATCGTGGTGATCAGGGAGCGGCCGACCCCGCGGTTCTGGTAGACGGGGTGGACGTGCAGCTCGGTGATGACGAAGGAGTCGTCGAGCCAGGAGTCGTTGCGCTGGGCGCGGAGGTAGGGCTCCACGACCGTGGACCACCAGTGGGCGCGGTCGTTGGGCATGCCGTAGACGAAGCCGACCAACCGTCCGTCCACGGTGGCGCCGAGGGCGCGGGCGCCGGGGTAGGTCATGTGCCGCAGGACGATCTGGCGGCGTACGGCGACCTCGTCGGCGCCGAGTCCGAAGGCGATGGCCTGGACGGCTAGGGCCTCGTCCACGTGGGCCGACAGGTCGAGGGGGCCGATGACGAGGTCCATGCGGGGAGCGTACAACTCCGTGTGCCTCAGAAGAGCACACTCATGAAGGCACCGACCTCTTCGAAGCCGACTCGGCGGTACGTCCTTCGCGCCGCGGTGTTGAAGTCGTTGACGTACAGACTGGCCACGGGGGCCACGTCCGCGAGGGCGTAGCGCAGGACCGCCGCCATGCCGGGGGCGGCGAGGCCCTGGCCCCGGTACTCCGGCGCCACCCAGACGCCCTGGATCTGGCAGGCCCGTTGCGTCGCGGCGCCGATCTCCGCCTTGAAGACGACCTTGCCCCGGCTGTCGAGGCGGGCGAACGAGCGGCCGGAGCCGACGAGTTCGGCGACCCTCGCCTGGTACAGCAGGCCGCCGTCGCCGGCCATCGGGGAGACGCCGACCTCCTCGGTGAACATCGCCACGCACGCCGGCATGATCGTGTCCATCTCGTCCTTGCGGATGCGGCGGACGTAGGGGTCGGGGGCGATGTCCGCGGGCATGCGGTCGGTGACCATGAGGGGCTGGTGGGCGCGGACGTCGCGGGCCGGGCCCCAGCTCGGTTCGAGCAGCCGCCACAGCTGGGCGGTGGGCTCGGCGGGGCCGACGATGGACGAGCAACGGCGGCCGGCCCTTCTCGCCCGGTCGGCGAAGGCGCGGACGGCCCGCGGGGTGGCGCAGATGGGGACGAGGTTGGCGCCCGCGTAGCAGAGGGAGGTCAGCATGCCGCCCTCGTACCAGCCCCACATCTCGCCGCCGAGCCGCCACGGGTCCAGGCCGGCGACCTGGACCCGCGACGTCACGAAGGCGTTCGCGACCGGCTCGCGGTCGAGTACGGCGAGCGCGGCGTCCAGGTCGCTCGGTTCGAGGACCCGGGTTGTGGTCTGCGTCAACACGGGCGGGCCTCACGGTTCAAGGGGGCTGATCTCCGCACTGTACCTGCGGAAGCTCTGCCGTGGCGCCGCCTGGCTGCGCCGCTGGGCGGGACGCCCATGAGCTCGGGTGGTTGGGGCTTGTCCGGCGGGTGCGGGTGGTGGGGGCCGATCGCGCAGTTCCCCGCGCCCCTTCAGGGCGTACAGCCGCCCCCTCGTCAGCCCGCCACCGACACCGACGGCTCGCCCGAGGTCACGCCGTCCGCCTCCATCTGTTCGGCCAGCTTCATGGCCTCCTCGATGAGGGTCTCGACGATCTTGGATTCGGGGACGGTCTTGATGACCTCGCCCTTGACGAAGATCTGGCCCTTGCCGTTGCCGGAGGCGACGCCGAGGTCGGCCTCGCGGGCCTCGCCGGGGCCGTTCACCACGCAGCCCATGACGGCGACGCGGAGGGGGACCTCCATGCCGGTCAGGCCGGCGGTGACCTCCTCGGCCAGCTTGTAGACGTCGACCTGGGCGCGGCCGCAGGACGGGCAGGAGACGATCTCCAGGCCGCGCTGCTTGAGGTTGAGGGACTCCAGGATCTGGATGCCGACCTTGACCTCCTCGGCCGGCGGCGCGGAGAGGGAGACGCGGATGGTGTCGCCGATGCCCTGGCTCAGCAGCGCGCCGAAGGCCACCGCCGACTTGATGGTGCCCTGGAAGGCCGGGCCCGCCTCCGTCACACCGAGGTGGAGCGGGTAGTCGCACTGGGCGGCGAGCTGCTTGTACGCCTCGATCATGATCACGGGGTCGTTGTGCTTGACCGAGATCTTGATGTCGCGGAAGTCGTGCTCCTCGAAGAGGGAGGCCTCCCACAGGGCGGACTCGACCAGGGCCTCGGGGGTCGCCTTGCCGTACTTCTGGAGCAGGCGCCGGTCCAGCGAGCCCGCGTTCACGCCGATGCGGATCGGGGTGCCGTGCTCCTTGGCGGCCTTGGCGATCTCCTTGACCTTGTCGTCGAACTGCTTGATGTTGCCGGGGTTCACCCGGACCGCCGCGCAGCCCGCCTCGATGGCGGCGAAGACGTACTTGGGCTGGAAGTGGATGTCGGCGATGACCGGGATCTGGGACTTGCGCGCGATGGTCGCGAGCGCGTCCGCGTCGTCCTGCGTCGGGCACGCGACCCGCACGATCTGGCAGCCGGAGGCGGTCAGCTCGGCGATCTGCTGGAGGGTCGCGCCGATGTCGGACGTGCGGGTCGTCGTCATCGACTGGACCGAGACCGGGGCGTCTCCGCCCACCGCCACGGAACCCACCTGGATCTGCCGGCTCTTCCGGCGCTCGGCAACCCTGGTCGGAACGGACGGCATGCCGAGAGAAATCGCAGTCATCTGCTGTGCAACCCCAAGTCGTGGATCAGGCTCCGGTCCCGTCTGCGGCGGGCTCAGGCCTTCGAGATTACGGCACGGGCGATCGTCGAAGCACTCCCCCTGCCTCGAATACGCTCGGCGGGGGGACCCCCACGGCCCGCAAACCCACTCAATGGTGGGCGGCCGGGAACCCAGCGTCCCCGGCCGCCGCGAACTCCGTATGGCTAGGAGATTCTCACCGGGTTGACCACGTCCGCGACCAGGACGAGGAGGGTGAAGCAGATGAAGATCCCGGCCACCACGTAGGCCACCGGCATCAGCTTCGCCACGTCGAACGGGCCCGGGTCCGGGCGGCGCAGCACCTTCGCGGTGTTGCGGCGCAGCGATTCCCACAGGGCGCCCGCGATGTGGCCGCCGTCGAGGGGCAGCAGCGGGAGCATGTTGAACAGGAAGAGGGAGAGGTTGAAGCCCGCGACCAGCATGACCGCCATGGCCAGCTGCTGGGAGGCCGGGATGTCGAGGGTGAAGATCTCGCCGCCCACACGGGCCGCGCCGACCACGCCCATCGGCGAGTCCGCCTCGCGCTCGCCGTCGCCGAAGGCCGCGTCCCACAGGGCGGGGATCTTGCCGGGCAGGGCGGCGAGGGAGTCGACGGCGTCGCCGACCCGGTCGCCCATCCAGGTCACGGAGTCGCCGAAGTCCTGTTTGACGATGCCGGTGGCGGCGCTGAAGCCGAGGAAGCCGGCGGTGACGTACTCGCCCTGGACGATCTGGCCGCTGGAGTCCTTCTTGGCGACCTGGTTGCTGGCGATCTTCGCCTGCAGGGTGACTTCCTTGCCGTCCCGCTCGACGACGATCGGCACGTCCTTGCCGGGGTTGGCGCGGATGAGGTCGGAGAGCTCGTTCCAGTCGTCGGTGCGGACGCCGGCGAAGGAGACGATCCTGTCGCCCGCCTTCAGGCCCGCGGCGGCGGCCGGGGAGGCGGGGTCGGACTTCTTGCAGGTGTCGCGGTTCTCGCTCTGGGCGATGACGCACTGGGAGACCGAGCTGACGCTGGTGGTCTGCTGCGAGATGCCGAAGCCCATCAGCACGGTGAGGAACAGGCCGAACGCCAGGACCAGGTTCATGAACGGGCCCGCGAACATCACGATGACCCGTTTCCAGGGCTTGCGGGTGTAGAACAGGCGGGTCTCGTCACCCGGCCTGAGCTCCTCGAACGCGGCCTCGCGGGCGTCCTCGATCATGCCGCGCCAGGGCGAGGTGGAGCGGGCCTCCAGGCGGCCGTCGGCATTGGGCGGGAACATGCCGATCATGCGGATGTAGCCGCCGAACGGGATCGCCTTGATGCCGTACTCGGTCTCGCCCTTCTTGCGCGACCAGAGGGTGGGGCCGAAGCCGACCATGTACTGGGGCACGCGGATGCCGAAGAGCTTCGCGGTGGAGAGGTGGCCCAGCTCGTGCCAGGCGATCGAGAAGAGCAGGCCGACGGCGAAGACCACTATGCCGAGGATGAACATCAGGGTCGTCATGCACGGGCCTCCGCCGTCTGTGCCGCCAGTTCCCGGGCCCGGGCGCGTGCCCAGGTCTCCGCTTCGAGGACGTCCGCGACGGTGAGGGAGGTTCCCGTGGCGGGGGTGCCGTGCTCCTCGACCACCCGTGTCACGGTCTCCATGATCCCGTTGAACGGCAGCGCGCCGGCCCGGAAGGCCTCCACGCACTCCTCGTTGGCGGCATTGAACACCGCCGGGGCCGTGCCCGCGAGCTCACCGACGTGCCGGGCGAGGTTCACCGACGGGAAGGCGTCGTTGTCGAGCGGGAAGAACTCCCACGTCGAGGCCTTGCTCCAGTCGAAGGCGGGCGCGGCGTCGGGGACGCGCTCGGGCCAGCCCAGGCCGATGGCGATCGGCCCGCGCATGTCGGGGGGCGTCGCCTGCGCGATCGTGGATCCGTCCGTGAACTCGACCATCGAGTGAACATACGACTGGGGATGCACGACGACCTCAATGCGGTCGAAGGGAATGTCGTAGAGGAGGTGCGCCTCGATGACTTCCAGGCCCTTGTTGACGAGGGTCGCGGAGTTGATCGTGATCACCGGGCCCATGGCCCAGGTGGGGTGGGCGAGGGCGTCCTCGACGGTCACCCGGGCCAGGTCCGCCTTGGTACGGCCGCGGAAGGGGCCGCCGGAGGCCGTGACGACGAGCTTGCGCACGTCGGCTCTGGTGCCGGAGGCGAGCGCCTGGAACAGGGCGGCGTGCTCGGAGTCGACCGGGATGATCTGTCCGGGCTTGGCGAGGGCCTTGACCAGCGGACCGCCGACGATGAGCGACTCCTTGTTGGCGAGCGCGAGGGTGCGGCCCGCCTCCAGGGCGGCGAGGGTGGGGGCCAGGCCGATGGAGCCCGTGATGCCGTTCAGCACGGTGTGGCAGTCGGCGGCGGCGACCTGGGTGGCCGCCTCCGGTCCGGCGAGGATCTCGGGGAGCGGCTCGCCCGCGCCGTAGCGCGCCCGGAGGGCCTCCCGCAGCGCCGGTACGGCGTCCTCGCGGGCGACCGCGACCGTGCGCACCCCGAGCCGGTGGGCCTGCTCGGCGAGGAGGGGGATCCGGCCGCCGTTGGCGGACAGCGCGGTGACCCGGAAGCGGTCCGGGTTGCGCACCACGAGGTCGATGGCCTGGGTGCCGATCGACCCGGTGGAGCCGAGGATCACCACGTCCTTGGGTCCGTCTCCCGCGACGGGGTCGTAGACCAGGTGCGGGTCGGCGAGAGGGGCTGGAGAGTCGCTCATCCCTCCATTGTTGCCGGAAGGGGTGTGCGGGTGGACAGGGTGTCCCCCTCATGGGGGTCGAGCTCATGGGGGTCGAGGGGAACGCCCTGTCGGTGGTCGGTCGGCGGATCGGGCGGTGCCGGTCGGCGGATCGAGTGGTGTCGGTCAGCGGATCGAGTGGTGTCGGTCAGCGGATCGGGCGGTGGACGTTGTCGCGTTCGCTCGGGCCGGGGGTCGCGTCGGCGATCCAGGGGCCGTCGTCCGAGGGGTCGATGATGCCCTCCTCCAGCCATGTGTAGGTGCCGGACAGGACGCCCTTGACGACCTTGCGGTCGATGTCGTCGGTGTTGCTCCACAGGCGGCCGAAGAGCTCCTCGACGCGGAGGCGGGACTGGCGGCAGAAGGTGTCGGCGAGCTGGTAGGCCTCGCGGCCGTTCTCGCCCCGGCTGCGCAGGTGCTCGGCGCGTACGCAGGCCGCGCTCATCGCGAACAGTTCGGCGCCGATGTCGACGATCCTGCCCAGGAAGCCCTGCTTGCTCTCCATGCGGCCCTGCCAGCGGGACATGGCGTAGAAGGTGGAGCGGGCGAGCTTGCGGGCGGTGCGTTCGACGTAGCGCAGGTGGGCCGAGAGGTCCACCTCGTGCTTGAACTCGCCGTAGGTGTACGGGAGTTGCCCTTGGCCCGCGACCAGTTTCGGCAGCCACTTGGCGTAGAAGACGCCGGCGCTCGCGCCTGCCTTGGCCTTGTCGGACAGGGACTTGTCGGGGTCGATGAGGTCGCCGGCGACCGTGAGGTGGGCGTCGACGGCCTCGCGGGCGATGAGGAGGTGCATGATCTCCGTCGAGCCCTCGAAGATGCGGTTGATGCGCAGGTCGCGCAGCATCTGCTCGGCGGGGACCGCGCGTTCGCCGCGGGCCCGCAGGGAGTCGGCCGTCTCGAAGCCGCGTCCGCCGCGGATCTGGACGAGGTCGTCGGCCATCAGCCAGGCCATCTCGGAGGCGTACAGCTTGGCGAGGGCGCCTTCGATGCGGATGTCGTTGCGGTCCTCGTCGGCCATCTGCGAGGCCAGGTCGGTCACGGCCTCCAGGGCGAAGGTGGTGGCCGCGATGAAGGAGATCTTCGAGCCGACCGCTTCGTGGTGGGCGAGCGGCTTGCCCCACTGCTCGCGCGCCGCGGACCACTCGCGGGCGATCTTCAGGCACCACTTGCCGGCGGCGACGCAGGAGGCGGGCAGGGAGAGCCGGCCGGTGTTGAGCGTCGTCAGGGCGATCTTCAGGCCCGCGCCCTCGGGGCCGATGCGGTTGGCGGCGGGCACCCGGACCCGGTGGAGGCGGGTGACGCCGTTCTCGATGCCGCGCAGGCCCATGAAGGCGTTGCGGTTCTCGACGGTGATGCCGGGCGAGTCGGTCTCCACCACGAAGGCCGTGATGCCGCCCTTGTGGCCCTCGGACTTCGGGACGCGGGCCATGACGACGAGGAGGTCGGCGACCACGCCGTTGGTGGTCCACAGCTTCACTCCGTCGAGGACGTAGTCGTCCCCGTCCGGCACGGCGGAGGTGGCCAGGCGTGCCGGGTCGGAGCCGACGTCCGGTTCCGTGAGCAGGAAGGCGGAGATGTCGGTGCGGGCGCAGCGGGGCAGGAAGCGTTCCTTCTGCTCCGGGGTGCCGAACAGCTTCAGCGGCTGCGGGACGCCGATGGACTGGTGGGCCGAGAGCATCACGCCGATCGCGGGCGCGGCCGATCCGGCCAGGGCCAGGGCCTTGTTGTAGTACACCTGGGTGAGGCCGAGGCCGCCGTACTTGGTGTCGATCTTCATGCCGAAGGCGCCGAGGTCCTTGAGGCCGTTGACCACCTCGTCGGGGATCCGGCCCTCGCGCTCGATGAGGGCGCCGTCGACCTTCTTCTCGACGAAGTCGCGGAGTTTGACGAGGAACTCCTCGCCGCGCTGGGTGGCTTCGTCGGTCGGCATGGGGTGGGGGTGGATGAGGTCGAGGCGGAAACGGCCGAGGAAGAGCTCCTTGGCGAAGCTCGGTTTGCGCCATTCCTGCTGCCGGGCGGCCTCCGCCACCTGGCGGGCCTCACGTTCGGTGACAGTGGGCTTGGTGGGTGGTGCGGACATGAGGCTCACCTCGCCGCGAATAGGGATCTTGAGGACCGTACGTTACTGACCGGTGCTACTCGATCGTATGTACCCGATCCGGGGCGAGGCCACCACCCTGCGGGCGGCCGTTCGGCCGATGTCGACGGAATACGCCTTGGTGTCAAGGCGTACGGTGCCCTTGCGCGGCACCTCGGGGGCGGGCCGGGCTCCGCGGTGTTGCGCCGGGCATTCTTCCGGGGGACGGTGCGTGTACGTCCGTTGAACGGCGGTCGGCGACCGGGAGGTTGCCGTACCTTTCGGAATTAACTGTCGAAGCGCTTCGACAGCCTATGGACACCTACCCGTGGTGCAGCTACTGTCGGAAACCCCCACCCGCCCGTATTCACAGTGCGCATTGTCGAAGCGCTTCACAAAGCTTGGAGAGCTGGATGGTCACCCTCGCCGAGGTCGCCCAGCACGCCGGAGTCTCGGCGAGCACGGTGAGCTATGTCCTCAGCGGAAAGCGGTCCATCTCCGCGACCACCCGGCTGCGGGTCGAGCAGAGCATCCGCGAGCTGGGATACCACCCGAACGCGGGCGCGCGCGCCCTGGCCAGCAACAGGTCGAACATCATCGCGCTGATGGTCCCGCTGCGCACCGACATGTACGTGCCGGTGATGATGGAGATCGCCATCGCGGTGGCCACCACGGCCCGCACGCACGGCTACGACGTCCTGCTGCTCACCGGCGAGGAGGGCCCCGACGCGGTGCGCCGCGTCACCGGCAGCGGGCTCGCCGACGCGATGATCCTGATGGACGTCCAACTGGACGACGAGCGGCTGCCGTTGCTGCGGGACACCGACCAACCGTCCGTGCTCATCGGACTGCCGTCCGACACCACCGGGCTGACCTGCGTCGACCTCGACTTCCGGGCGACCGGCGCGCTGTGCGTGGAGCATCTGGCGATGCTCGGGCACCGCGACATCGCTGTCATCGGCGAGGCCCCCGCCGTCTACGAACGGCACACCGGCTTCGCCGAGCGCACCCTCGACGGACTGCGTTCGCGCGCCCAGGAGTTGGGCGTGCGGCTGCTGCACCGGCCGTGCGAGGGCGGCTACGACGCGATGGCCGTCACGCTCGCGCGCATCCTCGACGAGCGCCCGGCCACCACCGGGTTCGTCGTGCAGAACGAGTCGGCGGTCGAGCCGCTGCTCGCCCTGCTGCGCCAGCAGGGCCGTGCCGTGCCGGAGGACGTGTCGGTGGTCGCGGTCTGCCCCGACCAGGTCGCCACCCAGGCCTCGGTCCGGCTGACGTCCGTCTCCATCCCCGCCCAGGACATGGGGCGGCAGGCCGTCGAGCATCTCGTCGCCAAGCTGGACGGGCGGGGCAAGGACGAAGTCGTGCTCCTCGCCCCCGAGTTGACGGTCCGCGCCAGCTCGGGGCCGGCCGCCTCCTGATCCTCCCGTACGTCTTTGGCTCTACGACCAGCCCGCCACCCGTACGTCTCCTCCCACACGCCCCTGGCCTTACGACCAGCACGTCTTCCGCACACCCCTGGCCTTACGACCAGTCCGTCTCCCGTACGTCTCCGGCTTAACGACCAGCACGTCTCCCGCACGCCTCCCCCGCGGCTCCTTCGGGGGCGGCTTCCCCCTGTCATCGTTCAGGAGTTCGCCTCGTGAATCAGCCTGCCGAAATCCAGCCGAAGGTCAGTCTCGCCCAGTCCTCCCCCACCGTCGGCACGTTCCGTGAGCGGGACGGTGCGCTGGAGTGGAGCGGCCGGCAGGAGACCGTACGTGTGGAGCCCTGGGGTCCGGACGCGGTGCGGGTGCGAGCCCGGCTCGGCGGGCCGGTCCTGGAGGGGCTGCCGGGCGCGTTGCCGGCGGAGGCCCCCGCGACGCCGTCGACGGTGAAGATCGAGGACGGCACAGGGCGGTTGACCGTCGGCACGCTGACCGTCGAGGTGGACGCCGAGGGCCTGATCCGCTTCCTGCGCACCTCCGACGGCGAGGAGCTGCTGGCCGAGGAGCGCGCCCACTTCTGGTGGCCGGGCTCGCGCCTGTACACGGCCGTCGGCAACGGCCACCACCGCCTGGAGCAGCGCTTCGCCGCCTACGAGGACGAGAAGCTCTACGGCCTCGGCCAGCACCAGCACGGCCGCCTCGACCAGAAGGGCCTGGTCGTGGACCTGGTCCAGCGCAACGCCGAGGTCGGCATCCCGGTGCTCACCTCCAGCCGCGGCTACACCCTGCTGTGGAACAACCCGGCGATCGGGCGGGTGGAGCTGGCGCACAACGGCACCCGCTGGGTCGCCGACTCCGCCCGGCAGATCGACTACTGGATCACCGCGGGCGACCCGGCCGACGCCCAGCGCCGCTACAGCGCGGTGACCGGCCGCACACCGATGCTGCCCGAGTGGGCGGCCGGGTTCTGGCAGTGCAAGCTGCGCTACCGCACCCAGGACGAACTCCTCGGCGTGGCCCGGGAGTACAAGCGCCGGGGCCTGCCGCTGGACGTGATCGTCTGCGACTTCTTCCACTGGACGCACCTGGGCGAGTGGAAGTTCGACCCGGCCGAGTGGCCGGACCCGGCGGCGATGGTCCGTGAACTGGACGAGCTGGGCGTCAAGTTGGTGGTGAGCGTCTGGCCCTCGGTGTCCCCGCTGTCGGAGAACCACCCGGTGATGGAACAGCGCGGCTACTTCATCGGCACCCAGTACGGCCCGATGGCGCACGCCGACTGGCCGGACAAGGAGGTGGCCTCGACGGTCCAGGTCGCCTTCTACGACGCCACCAACCCGGAGGCCCGGGAGTTCGTGTGGTCGAAGATCAAGGCGAACTACGTGGAGCCCTACGGCATCACGGCCTTCTGGCTGGACGCCTGCGAGCCCGAACTGAAGCCGGGCTTCCCGGAGAACCTGCGCTACTGGGCGGGCCCCGGCCTGGAGGTCGGCAACCTCTACCCGACCGAGAACGCCCGCACCTTCTACGAAGGGCTGGTCGCGGAGGGCGAGTCCGAGATCGTCTCCCTCAACCGGTCGGCGTGGGCGGGCAGCCAGCGCTACGGCGCCGCCCTGTGGTCCGGGGACATCGGCACCGACTTCCCGACGCTGCGCCGGCAGATCGCGGCCGGTCTCAACACCGCGCTGTCCGGCATCCCGTGGTGGAACACCGACATCGGCGGCTTCCACGGCGGCGACCCGGACGACCCGGCGTACCGCGAGGTCATGGTCCGCTGGTTCCAGTTCGGCGCGCTGTCCCCGCTGATGCGGCTGCACGGCTTCCGCGATCCGGGCATGCCGCTGGGCCCGGAGATGACCGGCGGCCCCAACGAGGTGTGGTCGTACGGCGAGGAGGCCGGCGAGATCCTGGAGAAGTACCTGCGCCTGCGCGAGCGGCTCAAGCCGTACGTGCTGGACGTGATGCGGGAGGCGCACGAGGAGGGGCTGCCCGTGATGCGGCCGCTGTTCCTGGAGTTCCCGGAGGACCAGGCGGCCTGGTCGGTGGACGACGCCTACCTCTTCGGGCGGGATCTGCTGGTCGCCCCCGTCCTGACGGCGGGCGCCACGGCCCGTACGGCGTACCTCCCGGCGGGCGCCACCTGGACGGACGCCTGGACGGGCGAGACGTACGAGGGCGGTACCTCCGTGACGGTCGACGCCCCCCTGGACCGCATCCCGCTGTTCCTGCGGGACGGGGCACGGCTGCCGGTCGGCGAGTAGCCGTGTGACGGGCGGCCGGTTCCCCTGGGGGAGGGACCGGCCGCCCAACTTCCGTAACCCGGACGTGATTTCGACTGCGTTAGGCTCCCTGAATGTCCTCATCCTCGCTCGCCCTCGCCCTGACCGACCTGCTGCTGCGGCCGGGGTTCGGGTCGCGTCGTACGCCCGACCGGGTCTTCGACCGGATGCTCGGCGAGGCCTTTCCGGGCGGGGCGGCGGAGGCGGACCGGGAGTTCGTGGACGGCTTCCGCTCGCTGCTCGGGTGGTGGGCCGAGGCGGAGCACCTCACACCGGTGGGGTGGCAGTCGGCGCAGCGGCACGTGCGCAGGCATCTCACCAACCGGGCCCGGATCAACAGGCTGATCGCCGAGAACCCCGCCATCGCGGAGGAGCCGATCGAGCGGCCGGTGTTCGTGGTGGGCCTGCCGCGCACCGCGACCACGCTCACCCACGGGGTGCTGTCCCTGTCGGCCGAGCACCGCTGCCCGCTGCTGTGGGAACTGCTCGCCCCCGACCTCGAAGTACCGCCCGCGCGGCGACGCGAGGCGATGGCGCCCGCACGTCAACTGGTGCGCGGCACCAACCTGTTCGCCCCGCGCTTCCGGGACATCCACGCCCTGGTCGTCGAGGGCCCCGAGGAGTGCACCTTCGCCCTGCCGCACGCCCTGATGCCGCTGGCGCAGGCGCGCATCCCCGCGTACCGGGACTGGCACTACGCGCACGACTTCGTCCCCGACTACCGGCATCTCAAGCGGGTCTACCAGGTCCTGCAGTACGGCCGCCCGCGGCGCCGCTGGGTGCTGAAGTCCCCCATGCACCTGGAGCATCTGGCGGCCCTGCGCACGGTCTTCCCCGACGCGACGATCGTGTGGACGCACCGCGATCCGGAGACCGTGATGGGGTCCTTCTGCAGCCTGGTCGAGCACGGCATGTCCCTGAGCGTCCGCCCCCTGGACCCGCACGACATCGGCGCCACCTGGCTGGAGCTGCTCAGCCGGTCCACCGAGCGCGGTATCGCGGCCCGGGCCGGCATCCCCCCGGAGTCCCTGGTGGACGTCCCGTACTCGTGGCTGGGGGCCGACCCGGCCACCGGGGGCGTCCCGAAGCTCTACGCCGCCGTCGGTGCCCGCTGGACCGACGCCGAGGCCGCCCGGCTGCCCGAGGTCGTGGCCCGGCCGAAGGGCTCCCGCCCGCACCGGTACGACCTGTCCCGCTACGGTCTGAGCCGCGCCGACGTCGAGACGGCCTTCGCCGGCTACAACGCCCTGCGGGCCGAGGTGGACCGCGCCTGACGGCACCACCCCGGCCCTGAGAGTACGTCAGCTACTGCTGACGGTCAGGTCGTTGGTCCGGAAGTCCAGACCGCCGGACGACGAGGTGATCTCGAAGCCGAACTGCACGTCGCCGATGGTCTCGTTGCTGGACATCCAGCCCTTGGTGGCGGAGATCCAGGTGAGGATCGGCTTGATGTTCACGGAGCCGGAGTTGGAGTTCGAGGTGCGCAGGAACGAGTACACCTCGTTGGCGCCGTTGTTGCCCTTGTAGACGTTCCAGGTGTGGCCGCCGAGGGTGGCCGAGCCCTGCGAGGTGCCGAGCGGGCCGACGGGACCGCGGTAGTTGACCCAGAGCATGATCTCGTGGTCGTAGTCGGTGTCCCAGATGTCGTACGACGTGTTGTACGCGCCGGACGACGGGACGGTGACGTTGTAGTTGCTGGTGAGGGTGCCGATGGAGGCGATCGTCTTGTTGATCACCTTCTTGGAGTTCGGGTACGACTTGATGCCGCCGGTGTTGGGGTGGTTGGCCCAGACTCCCCAGTTGGTGCCGGAGTTGGCCCAGATGCACTGGCTGCCGGCGCCGGAGCCCCAGATGTTGTTGTAGAGCGTGTAGCCGTTCAGGCTGGTGTTGCCCCACTTGTCGCAGGAGTTCCAGACGGCGGCGTGGGCGGGGGCGGAGGCGAGACCGACGGTGGCGCCCAGCGCGAGGGCCGGGGCCAGCAGGGCCTTGGCGATCCTGCCCGGTGTGCGTGTTGTTGCCATGGCGTCCCTTCCATGGGTGGGGGGGAATTGCGGGGGGATTACCACGTCCCCGGAGCGAGGACGTGGTCTTCTCCGGCGACGAGGTCGAGCGGTCTCGCGCCGGTGGAAGTCCTGATGAGGTCGACACGGACGGTGCGCGTGGGGCGTATCACCGCGGTCGCCTCCTCGGGGGTCCAGCAGAGGTCGATCGTTGCCCCGAACCGGGTTCGCACGCCGCGGAGTTCGCCGCTCGGACACGTCGGCGGCAGTGCGGGCAGCAGGACCAGGCGGTCGGGGGTGGACTGCACGAGCATCTCGATCAGCACGGCGGGCAGGGCGTGGGCGGCGTCGGCGTTGTAGACGTCGCGGTTCGGGTAGTGCGCGCTCATCAGGGAGTCGTGGAAGAAGTCGCCGTCCAGGACCCGGCCGAGGGCGTCGGCGACGCGTTCGCCGTCGCGCAGGCGGGCCGCGACGAGGGCGTGGTGGAGGTGGCCGTGGGCGGAGTCGTTCTCGGCGCCGCGCAGTTGGAGGGCGCGGTGGGCGGCCTCGGCGAGGTCCGGGGTGTCGTAGGGGTTGATCTCGTCGAGCGGCCAGACGCCGTAGAGGTGGCTGAGGTGGCGGTGGTCGTAGGTGTCCGCCAGGCCGGGGTGGGCCCATTCGGCCAGGGCGCCGTCGTCGTTGATCCGGTGCGGGGGGAGTTTCGAGGCCAGCGCTCGCCAGCGGTCGGCGTGTTCGGGGTGGTACGCGGCGGCCGTGTGCAGTGCGTGCCGGGCCGCGGAGAGGTCCATGGCCGCGTTGACCGTGCCCCAGCTCGCGTTCGCGGGGCGGTTCTCGGGCGAGTAGGAGGGGACGACGACCAGGCGGCCGTTGTCGTCGGTGCGGGTGAGGAAGTCCTCGTAGAAGCGGGCGACTTCGGCGAGGGCGGCGGCCGTGCGCGGGTCGGGGGCGCCGCGCGTCTCGTCGTGGTCGACGAGCGGTTTGAGCAGCCAGTCGGCGCCCGCGGTCCACAGGTGCAGCGGGTACTCCCGGCTGAAGTGGTACGCGTGGCCGGACTCGCCGTCGGTGTGCGCGGGCGCGACGACTCCTCCGGTGCCGAAGATCGCTCGGGCGTTGTCCCGCCAGTCGGGCAACTGGTGGTCGATCAGTCGGGCCAGGGCCTCGGTGACTTCGGGGAGCGCGGCGGCGGCCGCGGAGGCGGTCTGGAGGTTGAGGTTGGCGTTGGTGGTGAAGGCGCCGGACCAGGCCGTGTCCCAGTCGCCGGTCCACAGGCCGACGAGGCGGGGCGGGCGGAGGCCGCTGCCGGACAGCAGGTGGTAGCGGCCGGCCGCGAAGAGCCGCTCCGGCAGGGCCGTGCCACGAGTGCGCTTGAGCAACTCGGAGCCGGGCAGTGCGCGTTCGGCCGGATCGCCGCCGAGGTCGAGGGTGACGCGCTCGTAGGCGGTGCGGTGCAGGGGCAGATGGCGGTCGAGGAGGGCGTCGTAGGGACTCTCGGTGTCGGGGAGGAGGTCGCGCAGGGTGCGTCCGCCCTCCAGCACGTCGAGTTCGCCGGTGTGCCGGCGGACCCGGGTGACCAGCAGGACCGACGCGGCCCCCGTGACGCGGACGCCGGGCGGTACGAGGGTCGAGGTGCCGCCCGTGACCACGACGAAGGTCACGCCGGTGTACGCGCGCTCGCTGCCCGGGTAGCGGGCGCGCAGGGACAGCAGGGCGCCCTCGGGGGTGAGTACGGCGCCGTGGCCGACGCCGAGTGCGGCGGGGGCGCCGGGGAGGTGGTGGTCGAGGCGGATGTCGAGGGCCGGCCCGGGAGAGGTGACCCGCTGGACGATCACGTCGTCCGCGCGGGAGACGAAGACGCTGCTCGTCCAGTCGGCGCTCACGGCGGTGGCCTCGCCGGTGGTGAAGTCGAGGTGGCGGCGGTAGCCGTGGGTGTCGCCGGGCGGCCTGCTCAGCCGGATCGCGAAGGCCGGATGGAAGGGCTGCACCCACTGCAGGGGGCGGCCGTCGGTGAAGCTCTCGGCGGCGGTCGTCTCGCCCGCGAGGAGCCGGTCCTGGAGGGTGGGGAGTTCGGCGGCGAGCCGCGGCGGGCGGGCGTGCTCGCTGCCGTTCGGGCGGACGAGGCTGTGGTGGGTGACTATCACCCGGTCGTCGTTCGGGTCGCCGAACACGAGGGCGCCGTGGTGGCCGTTGCCGCTGAGGAAGGCGTCCTCCCAGCGGGCGGCGGGGGCGGGTTCCCAGGTGCCGTGGACGGTCATGGCGCGAGTACCGCCGCTCCGAAGCGGCCGAGCGTGATCTCGTCCGTGACGGTCGTCCCGGTCAGCAGGTCGCGGTGGGTGCCGGGCACGGCGACGGTGACCGGCTCGCGGCCGTGGTTGAGCACGAACAGCGCCTCGCCCCGGCGTACCGCCTCGACCTGCTCGGGCAGCCCGTCGAGCACGGGCCGGACGCCCGCGCCCGCGGCGATCCCGGCCAGCAGTTCGCGCAGGTCCCGCGGTTCGGGGAGCGTGGAGACGTACCAGGCGCGCCCCTTGCGCAGCACGGCGGGCAGCCCGTCGAGTTCACCGCTCTTGTACGGCACGGTCTCGTCGGCGGTGCCGTCGGCCTCCAGTTCCTCGGACCACAGGGTCCCGCGGAAGCCCTCGCAGGTGACGGTCTCCCCCGCCTCCAGCGGCCACCACTCGTGCAGGGTGCGGATGCCGAACAGCTCGCGCAGCCGGGCGTCCATGCCGCCGGGGCGCACCCGGTCGTCCTCGTCGGCCACGCCGGTGAGGAAGCCGCTCACGAGGGTGCCGCCCTGGCGGACGTAGGCGAGGAGGTTGTCGATCGCCGTGTCGGTGAGGGCGTACAACTGCGGGACGACGACCAGCCTGTAGCCGGTGAGGTCGTGCTCGGGGTGGGCGAAGTCGGTGGTGAGGTGGGACTCCCACAGGGCGCGGTGCCAGGCGCGCAGGACGTCCTGGTAGGCCGCCTGGCTGGACAGGCGGCCGTCCTGGTCGCCGGCCCACCAGGAGTGCCAGTCGTGCAGGACGGCGATGTCGTTGGCGGTGTGCGTGCCGCTGACGCGGGCGCCGATACGGGCGAGTTCGGTGCCGAGTTGCCTGACCTCCTGGTACGTGCGTCCCTGCTCGCCCGCGTGGCTGACCATGCCGGAGTGGAACTTCTCCGCGCCCTGGCGGGACTGGCGCCACTGGAAGTAGCAGACCGCGTCCGCGCCCCGGGCGACGGCCTGGAGGGACCAGAGCCGGTTCAGGCCGCGCGGCTTGGGGTGGTTCACGCCCCGCCAGTTCACCGGCCCGGCCGCCTGCTCCATCAGCATCCACGGGCCGCGCGCCTGGGAGCGGGTCATGTCCTGCACCAGGGCGCCGTGCTGGGCGCCGATCGGGTCGCGCGGGTCGGGGTAGAGGTCGACGGAGACGACGTCCTCCTCCTCGGCCCAGCGCCAGGCGTCCTGTCCGAACCACAGCGGCATGAAGTTGGTGGTGACCGGCAGGTGCGGGGTGTGGTGGCGGACGATGTCCCGTTCCGCCAGGTAGCACTCCAGGAGCATGTCGGAGGTGAAGCGGCGGAAGTCCAGCACCTGGGTGGGGTTGCGCATGTAGTGGGGCAGGCGGGGCGGGAGGATGCCGTCCCAGGTGTCGTAGCCCTGGCTCCAGAAGGCGGTGCCCCAGGCGGTGTTGAGGGCGTCGAGGCTGCCGTACTTCGCGCGCAGCCAGGTGCGGAAGCGGGCGGCGGCCTCGTCGCCCCAGTCGTAGGTGCAGTACTCGTTGTTGATGTGCCACATCGTCAGCGCCGGGTGGCCGGCGTAGCGGGCGGCCAGGTCCTCGGTGATGGCGGCGGCGTGGCGGCGGTAGGTGGCGCTGGAGTGGGAGAAGTGCTGGCGGCCGCCCCACCACTCGGTGCGGCCGTCCTCGGTCACCGGCAGGGTGTCGGGGTGCAGCCGGCCCAGCCAGGGCGGGGGTGAGGCGGTGGGGGTGGCCAGGACGACCCCGATGCCGTTGTCGTGCATCAGATCCATGAGCCGGTCCAGCCAGCCGAACTCCCTTGCCCCCGGGGCCGGTTCGAACTTCGCCCAGGAGAAGACGCCGAGGGTGACGGAGTTGACTCCGGCCTCCCGCATCAGTCGTACGTCCTCGGGCCAGGTCTCCTCCGGCCACTGTTCGGGGTTGTAGTCGCCGCCGAAGAGGAGGCGGCCCTGTGTCGCCGTGCTCAGGTCGGGCATCAGACGGGCTCCCCGTACTGGATGCCGCGCCCGTTGGTGCCCAGGTACACGCGGCCGTACACGCGCGGGTCGCCGGTGATGGTCTTGCCGATCCAGCCCCACTGGTGCCGGTCGTCGTTGATGCGCACCCAGGTCTTCCCTTCGTCGTCGGAGCGGTGGACGGCGTTGAAGCCCTCGGTCGCGCCGACCATGTAGATCGCCGGGTAGGAGGCGCCCCGGGCGGCCTTGCCGAAGCCCAGGGTGTGGGAGGACCGGCAGCTGTCGACCCTGGTGAAGCGGGCGCCGCCGTCGGTGGAGCGGTGCAGCCCGGCCTCCTTGGCGCTGAGCCACAGGTCACCGGAGCGTCCGGGCGCGGCGACCAGCTGGTACTGGCTGTCCCCGGCGGGCAGCCCGGACGCACGGGCGGTGAACGTGCGGCCACTGTCAGTGCTGGCGAGTAGCGTTCCTGTGTCGGTGTCGTACGCGTAGAAGCGCGTCGGGTCGGCCGGGTCGGCGACCGGCGTGGCGCCCTTCGGGAAGGAGGTGACCTCGGACCAGGTGGCGCCGTTGTCCGTCGAGCGGTACGCCGGGTGCTTCGTGCCGTCCCAGTGCGCGAACACCCACAGGAGCACGCTGCCGTCGGTGTTGGTGGCGATCGGTCCCGGTGCCTCCTTGGCGAGGTCGGGCTGGGCCGCGAAGGGCGCCCAGGTCTGTCCGCCGTCGTTCGAGAAGGCGCCGTTGCCGTGGTCGCCCCAGCCGGCGCGGACGACGTAGGAGGGCCTGGCCGCGGCCTGGGCGAGTCCCGTCGCCGATCCGAACACGGGGGGCGCCGCCAAGCCGCGCGAGGGGGACGCCGTGAGCGAGTCGTGGTACATCACGCCGATGTCACCGTTGGCGCTGATCAGGTGCGCCTTCCCGACCGGGGGCGACACCAGCTGGATCACGGCGGTCTCCTCCAGGCCGCGGATCTGCGGGGCCCAGTTCTTCAGGTCGCGGGTGCCGTAGAGGGTGGCGCCGGTGCCGTAGACGATGTGCTTGGAGTCGTACGGGTCGAGGGCGAGGGCCTGGATCCACCAGCCGAACTTGGGGGCGTCGGCGCCCCACTTCAGATAGGGGGTCTCGGAGACGTCGAGAACGGCGGAGTCCTTGAGGGAGGTCCAGGTGCGGCCGGCGTCGGTGCTGCGGTACACGGTGTCGACGGCTGCCCAGCGGTTGTTGGTGGAGACGACGACGGTGCCGGGGCGGCGGGCGTCGACGGCGACGCCGCCGTAGCCGAAGGTGTCGGGCGAGCCGTCGGGCGCGGTTCCGCCCGGCTTCGCCGGGGTGACCTCGGTCCACTTGCCGTTGACGGTACGGAGCTTGTGGACGCTGCCGTCCATCTGCCCGTTGGGGCCGGGCGCGTCCGCGTACGTCACGTACAGCTCGCGGGTGTACCTGTCGTATGCGGCGCGGATCGGGACCCTGGCGGCGGCGCCGGAGGGCCGGCCGGGGACGGGCTTCCAGGTGGTGCCGTCGGTGGTGCGGTAGAGGGTGTCGTCGCCGTCGGCCCAGCCGGCGTAGACCGTGCGCCCGGCGGCGACGAGGAAGGTGACGCCCTGCCCGTCGGCCTTCGGGCTGCCCGGGAAGCCGGTCGCCGGTGCCCACGTGGCGCCCCGGTCGGTGGACTTCAGCAGCCCGTCGTGTCGGGTGCCCAGCCACAGGGTGTCGCTGTCGCACGGGTCGACGAGCAGCCGCTCGCCGGTGCCCCGCCCGTCCTCGTTGGCGCCGAGCTTCACGGTCAGGTCGGTGCGGGCCCAGGTGGCGCCGCGGTCCTCGGAGCGCAGCACGGCCCCGTTTCCGGCCCAGGACTGGGTGTACGTACCGAGGGCCAGGTACAGCCGGTTGGGGTGGGCGGGGTCCACGGCCATCGCCTCGACCCCGAGCAGGTTCCAGTCGTCCCAGCCGAGGTCGTCGTTGAGCGGGACCCAGCGGGCGGTGCGGTCCTCCCAGCGGTAGGCCCCGCCGATGTCGGTACGGGCGTAGGCGAGCCCACGGACGGAGGGGTGGAAGAGGACACCGGTGATGAATCCGGTGCCGCCGATGGCGGCGTTGCGCCAGCGGTAGGCGGGGGCGGCGACGGGGGCGGCTTGCGCACGCCCTTGGGTGAAGGGAACGGCGGTGACCGCGGCGGCGGCAGCCGCTCCGGCGAGAACGGCACGACGACTGGGGCGTGGCAGGCGCATGACAGATACCTCGCTGAATCGAGAAAGGGAAGGGGGACGTACCGAAGGGGCGCGGGGCTGTATCGATGTGCGGCTCCGCCGCGTGGGCGCGACCAGCCACACCGAACCCGCACCCGCCGGCCGGTCGCGCAACCCCACTCACTAGGCGCAGCGGCTATCCCTTCACCGCCCCCGTGAGCATGCCCTTCTTGAAGTGCCGCTGGACGAACGGCGACAGCACGGCCACCGGAAGCAACGCCATCACCATCACGGCCATCTGCACCGCGAGACCGGACAGCTGCCCGGTCTTGATGGCCTGCCCGAGACCGACCGGGGCCTCCTGCTTCTGCAGGAGCTGGATCATGACGTTCTGCAGCGGCATCATGTCCTGGTCGTTCAGGTACAGCGAGGCGTTGAACCAGGCGCTCCAGTACCCCACCGCGTAGAACAGCGTGATCACCGCGATGACCGCGCGCGACAGCGGCAGCACGATCCTCCAGAGGATGCGCAGGTCACCGGCCCCGTCGATGCGGGCGCTGTCGATGAGCTCCTGGGAGATGCCCATGAAGAAGCCGCGCAGCACCAGGATGTTGAACACGCTGATCGCGCTCGGCAGGATCAGCGCGAGATAGCTGTCGGTCAGCCCGAGGGTCTGCACCAGCAGATACGTGGGGATGAGACCGGCGCTGAAGAACATCGTGGCCAGCAGGGTCATCAGGATCCACCGGTGCCCCACCGACCCGCTGCGCGACAGGCCGTACGCGCACAGGACGGACACGGTCATCGAGAACGCCGTACCGACCAGCGTGACCAGGACGCTGATGATCGTCGCCCGGGTGACCTGACCGCCGCTGAGCAGCTCCTGGTAGGCGACGAAGGTGATGTCCTTCGGCACCATCACCAGGCCGCCGGCCTCGTCGATGGTCTTGCGCGAGGAGAGGCTGGTGACGACGACGATCCAGAGCGGGAAGAGGATCGCGAGGCAGGCGAAGCCGAGGACGAGGCCCTTGCTCGCCAGGCCCGCCTTGGAGGGCTTCTCCTCCCACACCGGGCGGGGCGGCGCGGCCCACCGGCTCGGCTTGCGCGCGGGTTTGTCGATCACGGCGGTCACTTCTTGTACACCCCCTGCTCGCCCATGAGATGGGCCACCTTGTTCGCGGCCAGGACGAGGCCGATGCTGATGACGCCCTTGACGAGTCCGGCGGCGGCCGCGTAGCCGAAGTCCTGGTTGCGGACGCCGTTCCACCACACGAAGGTGTCGAGGACCTCCGCGGCCCCTGGTCCGACGGCTTCTCGTTGCAGCAGGATCTGTTCGAAGCCGACGGTCAGGGCGTCGCCGACACGCAGCACCAGCAGCAGCGCGATCACCGGCCGCAGCGCGGGCAGGGTGACGTGCCACATGCGGCGCCAGCGGCTGGCGCCGTCCATCGCGGCGGCCTCGTACAGGTCGGGGCTGACGGCGGCCAGCGCGGCGAGGAAGACGATGATCCCCCAGCCGGCGTCCTTCCACACCATCTCCGCGGTGACCAGGAACTTGAAGGTGTTCGGGTCCGTCATGACGTTGAGGCCGTTGTGGCCGTGGTCGCGCAGCAGTTGCGAGAGCAGTCCGGCGCCGCCGAGCAGTTGCTGGAAGACCGCGATGACCAGCACCCACGAGAAGAAGTGCGGCAGGTAGAGGACGGCCTGTGCGAACGCCCGGACCCGGGGCCTGAGCACGCTGTTGATGAGCAGCGCGAGCGCGATCGGGATCGGGAAGAACAGCAGGAGCTGGAGGAAGAACAGCACCAGGGTGTTCTGGACCGCCTGCCAGAAGGCGGAGTCCTCGAAGATCCGCTGGAAGTTCTCCAGCCCCACCCAGGGGCTGTTCAGCATGGACACGACGCCGTTGTCGCTGATGTAGGGGTCGTAGTCCTGGAAGGCCACCACGTTGCCGAGGATCGGCACGTAGTTGAAGAGCAGGACGAGGGCGACGGCCGGCAGCGTCATCAGCAGCAGCACGCGGTCGCGCCTCAGCCTGACCCGCAGGCTCAGTTTTCCCGAGGGTGGCTTCTTACGGGGGCTGGTGGCGCCGCCGGGCGCCACCGGGGTCTTCTCCGTCGAGTCGGCCTCGGCCCTGCTCCGAGGCACCGTGCTGTGCGACACGGCCGTTCTCCTTGCCTCGATGCCGGGTCAGTTGGCCGCCGAGCCGTTCTCGTCGAGGATCTTCTTGTACCAGTCGCGCAGTCCGTCGCCGCCCTTGCTCTTCCAGTCGGAGACCCACTGCTGCATGTCGCTGATCTTCTTGCGGCCGCGGACGATGTCGTCCTCCAACTGCTCCATGTCGTTGGAGAGGTTGGTGTAGCGGCCCGGCTCGGTGATCTGCATGCCCCAGAAGGAGGACTTCCTGGCGAAGGCGCCCATCCGCTGCTGCCACTCGACCTGGCCCTTGGCGACCTCGGGGTAGTCGGGGTGCGCGGTGGTCGGGGCGGGGCTGGCCACCATGACGTAGGCGTTCATCACGTCGATGTTGCCCTGGTCGGTCTTGGTGGGGACGCCGTCCTTGACGGTGTAGTGGGTGCCCTCCACACCGTAGTTGGTCATCATGTACTCCTTGGTGCCGTACGGCGCCGCGGTGACGTTGGCGACGGCGAGCACGTCACGGACGACCGCCTCGGAGGCCTTCTTGCTGACGAAGGCGAAGATGCCGGCGGGCTGTTCGGCCCACAGGACCGGGCTGCCGCCGTCGTGACCCCAGATGTCCATGCCCCAGATCTTGAAGTCCGGGTTCTGCGAAGCCTGTTCGGCGGTGCGGCTCCACCACTGCGAGATGTTGTTGGGGTAGATGATGAACTCGCCCTTGGCGAACTTGGGGCCCGGGTCGGGGGCGTTCTTGCCCATCTCGGAGTCGGGGTGGACGACGCCGGCGGCGAAGAGCTTGCGGGACCACTCCAGCGCTTCGAGGTATTCCTCGGTCTCGATGCGGTAGATGAGCTTGCCGTCGACGAGGTTCCAGCCGAGCGGCTTCTCGGCGCCCGAGAGGACGCCGAAGCAGGCGAAGGCGGTCCACTTCATGTCGAGGCACGCCCACCGCTTGGCCCTGGCGTTGGTGATGTCCTTGGCCAGCGCCATGAACTCGTCGCAGGACTTGGGGATTTCGTAGCCCTCCTTGTCGAAGATGTCCTGCCGGTACAGGGGCACCATGGAGGGGGCGGACGCCGACGGCATCGGCAGGCCGCGCAGCTTGCCGCCGAAGATGGAGCGCTGCCAGGCGCCGGTCGGGATGGCCGCGAGGTTCGGGTAGTCCTTGACCGCGTCCCCGGAGAGGTAGGGGCCGAGGTCGGCGAACTTGCTGATGATGGCGCTGGGTATCTTGCCGCCCATGTTCCAGCCGGGGACGACCACCACATCGGGGACGTCGCTGGAGGCGAGGACCGCGCCGAGCTTCTGGTCGTAGGTGTTGCCGTCCTGGTTCTGCCACTTGACGTCGACGCCGATCAGGTCGTTCATCGCCCGGTAGTAGGCGTTGTCGCCCTTCGGCGGGGAGCCCCAGAACGGCGACATGATGGTGACCCGGCCGCCCTTGCCGAGCTTCTCGGGCACCGAGGTCTTCAGGCCGGCGAGGTCCAGCTTGCTGGTGAAGCCGACCGGGGAGCCGTTCTTGGAGGGGATGTCCGGCGTGACGACGTTACTGGCCACGTAGGCCGGAAGGATCTTCTTCGCGTCCTTGCCCGACGTGGTGCCCTCGCGCTTGCCACTGTCCGAACCGCCGCAGGCGGCGAGCAGCGGCATTCCTCCGGCCACCGCTGCGGCGGCCACCGCGGAGGAGGCGAGGAAGCTTCTCCGGCTGGGCGCGGAGGAGGCGGAGGAGACGTTCGGCGTCATTGCGTCAACCCTTCATGGCGCACCTGGACACCCGGCGGTGGGCCGTCGGCTGCGGTGTCGTAAGTGGAACTGGCTGAGCTGAAGCGATGCTCCGACCTCTGACTGCGAACGAGCTAGTCGAAGCGCTTCGATGTTGCTGTGAGGTTAAGTGAACGTTCGGGGGCGCACAAGGGTCGTATCCAAGATTCCTCGGAGGTAGGAGAGGTGACCTTTCCTCATGCACCACTTGAAGTGACAGCGCCGGTCCCTTGACACCCACCCATGTGTCGAACCAGCATCGAAGCGCTTCGAAAGCCTCGCACCGATCCATCGCAAGGGGATCCCCACGTGACCGCACCCACGCCGCCCACCCCGCCCTTCCGCGATCCGCACCTGCCGTTCGCGAAGCGCATCGACGATCTGCTGGCCCGGCTCGCCCTCGACGAGAAGATCGGATTCCTGCACCAGTTCGTCCCGGCCGTCGAACGGCTCGGCATCGCCGCGTTCCGCACCGGCCAGGAGGCGCTGCACGGCGTGGCCTGGATGGGTCCGGCGACGGTGTTCCCGCAGGCGGTCGGCCTCGGCGCGACCTGGAACACCGATCTCGTACGGCGGGTCGGCGAGGCGGTGTCCGCGGAGGTCCGCGCGATGCGGGCCCGCGACGACCGCGTCGGCCTCAACGTCTGGGCCCCGACCGTCAACCTCCTGCGCCACCCCCTGTGGGGCCGCAACGAGGAGGGCTACTCCGAGGACCCGAAGCTGACCTCGGCCATCGCCACCGCCTACACGCACGGACTGCGCGGCGACCACCCGACCTACTGGCGCACCGCTCCGGTCCTCAAGCACTGGCTGGCCCACAACAACGAGACGGACCGGGACACTTCCTCCTCCTCCGTCCGCCCGCGCGTCCTGCACGAGTACGATCTGCGCGCCTTCCGCGAGGCGGTCGAGGCGGGCGCGGTGGCCGGTGTGATGCCGGCCTACAACCTGGTCAACGGCCGCCCCAACCACGTCTCCCCGTACCTGCGCGAGCACCTGCGCGCCTGGACGGACGAGGAGCTGCTGGTCTGCTCGGACGCGGGTGCCCCGTCCAACCTGGTCGACTCCGAGCACTACTTCGACACCCACGAGGAGGCGACGGCGGCCGCGCTGCTCGCCGGCGTGGACAGCTTCACCGACCACGGCACGGACAGCTCGAAGATCGTCGCTCGGGTCAAGGGTGCTGTGGCGCAGGGGCTGCTGACCGAGGCCGACATCGACGCCGCGGTCCGCCGCCAGCTCTCGGTCCGCTTCCGGCTGGGCGAGTTCGACGGGCACGAGGAGCCCGGCGCCTTCGACACCCCGGAGCACCGCGCGCTCGCCCGGGAGGCGGCCGAGCAGGCCGTCGTCCTGCTGAAGAACGACGGTGTGCTGCCGCTGGCCCCCGACACCCGCATCGCCGTGGTGGGCCTGCTCGCCGACGAGTGCAAGCTCGACTGGTACAGCGGCACCCTCCTGCACCGCTCCACCCCGCTGGAGGGCCTGTACGAGCGGTTCGGCGCCGACCGTGTGGAGTTCGCGGAGGGTGTGGACCGCGTCCGGCTGCGCACCTCGACGGGCGCCTTCCTGCACGTCCCCGAGGCGGACGCCGACGACGAGGTGCGCGGCGCCGAGGGCGCGCTGGACCCCGCGCTCCTCGCGGGCCGCACCGATCTGCCTCCCCTGACGACCGACCCGGTCGGCACCGAGCTCGCGCTCGTCGACTGGGGCGACGACGTGCTGACGCTGCGCGCTCCCGACGGCCGCTATCTGTCCGTCGCCGAGGACGGATACGTGCGCGCCTCCGCCGACCAGCCCGGCGGCTGGGTGGTCCAGGAGACCTTCCGGCTGGAACCCCATGGAAACGGACACCTCCTGCGGCATCTCGGCACTGGTCGCCACGTCTGTGTCGCCGCCGACGGCGTGAAGGTTGCCGAGGAGGACGCGGAAGTTCTGGAACTCGTCGTCGTGGAGCGCGGCGAGGAGGCGGTGGCCCGGGTCGCGGCGCGGGCCGACGTGGTGGTGGCGGTCGCGGGCAACGACCCGCACCTCAACGGCCGCGAGACCGAGGACCGTACGACCCTGCGGCTGCCCGGGCATCAGGAGCGGCTGCTGCGGGCCGCCCGCGCCGTCAACCCGAACACGGTGCTGGCGCTGGTCTCCGCCTACCCGTACGCGGTGGACGCCGGTTCCCTGCCGGCGCTGCTGTGGACGGCCCACGGCGGCCAGGCGGCCGGCACCGCGCTGGCCCGCGTCCTGGCCGGCGACGTCTCACCGGCGGGCCGGCTGCCGCAGACCTGGTACGCCGACGACGCCGATCTGCCCGGCCTCCTCGACTACGACGTGATCGGCAGCCGCCAGACGTACCTGTACTTCGAGGGCACCCCGCTCTTCCCCTTCGGCCACGGCCTGTCGTACGCGGCGTTCTCCTACGGCGACCTGATGACGCGGGTGACGGGGGACGCGGTGCACGTCTCCTTCACGGTGACGAACACCGGCGAGGTGACCGCCGACGAGGTCGCCCAGCTCTACACGCGCGCAGTGGAGCCGTCGGTCCCGCGTCCGCGGCGCGAGCTGGTGGACCACCGCCGGATCACGCTGGCGCCGGGCGAGCGGGCCGAGCTGGCCTTCGAAGTGCCTTTGTCCGCCTTCGAGTTCTGGGACGTGGCGCACGGGCGGTGGCGGCGCGAGCCGGGTCCGTACGACGTCATGGCCGGGGCGTCCAGCGAGGACATCCGGCTCCGGACGACCGTACGCCTCGACGGCACCCCGGCCGCCCCGCGCGCGGTCCGCGAACGCGGCCTGGACGGGGCCGACTTCGACGAGCAGAGCGGCGTCGAGATCGTCGACCGCGCGAGGACCTCGGGCGACGCGGTGACGGCGGCGGAGGGCCGGACGGGTGAACTGATCTACCGCGACTGCGACTTCGGGAGCGGTGTCACCGGACTGACGGCGACGGTGTCCGGCGAGGGCACGGTCGAGGTGTCGCTGGACGGCGGTCCGGTGGTGGCCGTACTGACGGTGGCCGAGGTCGGTGGCCCGTACGACTACACCGAACTCGGCGCCGCGATCACGGCCGAGGGCCTGCACGACGTCCGCCTCGGACTGCGCGGCCGCGTGCGGCTCGCGCACGTCGGCTTCTCCGGTTGAGGGGCCGGAGGAAGCCGGCGCGAAGAAGGGGCCCGGCACCGGAAGGCATCGGTGCCGGGCCCCTTCGGGACGGCGAACTCGCGTCGAGAACGACTGTACCTGAAAATGGTTCCCATTAGCTAGGGGTTCCCTCAGTGAAAAGCCGACGGCCGCAGCCCCCGCACAGTGGGCTGCGGCCGTCCTTCCGACCCGTCCGTGGCAGGTCAGAGCGCGAGGCCGGTGAGGACCAGGACCCGCTCGTAGGTGTAGTCGTCCATGGCGAACCGCACGCCCTCGCGGCCCACGCCGGACTGCTTGGCGCCGCCGTACGGCATCTGGTCCGCGCGGTAGGAGGGCACGTCACCGATGACGACACCGCCGACCTCCAGGGCCCGGTGGGCGCGGAAGGCGGTCTGCAGGTCGCGCGTGAACACGCCCGCCTGGAGGCCGTACTTGGAGTCGTTGACGGCGGCGAAGGCCTCGGCCTCGCCGTCCACCTTCTGCACGGTGAGGACCGGTCCGAAGACCTCCTCGCAGGCCAGGTTGGTGCCGGCCGGCACATCGGTGAGGACGGTCGGCGCGTAGGAGGCGCCGTCGCGCTTGCCGCCGGTCAGCAGCGAGGCGCCGGCCTCGACGGCCTCCTGCACCCAGGCCTCTACGCGCTTTGCCGCGTCCTCGCTGACCAGCGGGCCGACGTCGGTCCTGTCGTCGCTCGGGTCACCGGTGACCTGGGCCTCGACGGCGGCGACGATGCGCGGCAGCAGACGGTCGTAAACGGAGGCGTCCGCGATCACGCGCTGCACCGAGATGCAGGACTGGCCGCCCTGGTAGTTGGAGAAGGTGGCGATGCGGGTGGCGGCCCAGTCGAGGTCCTCGTCGCTCGCGAAGTCGGCGAGGACGACGGCCGCGCCGTTGCCGCCCAGCTCCAGGGTGCAGTGCTTGCGCGGCACCGAGTCCATGATCGCGTAGCCGACCTTCTCGGAGCCGGTGAAGGAGATGACCGGCAGGCGCTCGTCCTGGACGAGGGCGGGCATGCGGTCGTTGGAGACCGGGAGGATGCTCCACGAACCGGCCGGCAGCTCGGTCTCGGCGAGCAGCTCACCGATGATCAGGCCGGAGAGGGGGGTGGCCGGAGCCGGCTTGAGGATGATCGGCGCGCCGGCGGCGATGGCCGGGGCGATCTTGTGGGCGCAGAGGTTGAGCGGGAAGTTGAACGGCGCGATGCCGAGGACCACGCCCTTCGGGAAGCGGCGGGTCAGGGCGAGGCGGCCCTGGCCGCCGAGGTCGGTGTCGAGGCGCTGGGCCTCGCCGCCGTTGAAGCGGCGGGCCTCCTCGGCGGCGAACCGGAACACGGAGACGGCACGGCCGACCTCGCCGCGCGCCCACTTGATCGGCTTGCCGTTCTCGGCGGAGATCAGGCGTGCGATCTCCTCGGTGCGCTCGACGAGGCGGCGGCTTACGTGGTCCAGGGCGGCGGCGCGGACGTGCGCCGGGGTGGCGGCGAACTCGTCCCGTACGGCGTACGCGGCGGCCACGGCCTCCTCGACCTGGGCGTCGGTCGGCACGCTCACCTTGCCGACGAGACGGCCGTCCCACGGGGAGGTGACGTCGAAGGTGTCCTCGCCGGTGACCTGGCGGCCGGCGAGCCAGAAGGCGTGGGTGGAAGTCATAGTGGAGTCCCGGCCCTTCCGCGTTGGGGGTGGGTGTTGCCTGGTTCGGGGTCCACGGTAGGGGGGCGGGGGCGGGGTGGCGTTTGTCCGAGTCGTAGTAGTGGGGGTGGGGGGTGCGCCGGAATGGCGGGGTGGGTGGTCGCCCCCGCCGCCCCTGCCCGTCCCGTCCCCGGGGGCTCCGCCCCCGGGCCCCCGGCCTTTGCCCACCCACCACCCGTTTGCTGTCGGCCGAAAGGTGAACCTCTCAGCCCACCGAGTCGGGTGGTGGGTGGGCAAAGGCCCGGGGGTCTGGGGGCGGAGCCCCCAGCGAGGGCCCGCACCGGGGACCTACTCCGCCGACGTTGCCTTCAGGGCCAGCCACAGCTCCATCCGAACGTCCGGGTCGTCGAGCGAGCGCCCCAGGATTTCCTCGACCCGGCGCATCCGATAGCGGAGCGTATGGCGGTGGACGCCGAGGTCGGCCGCCGCCGCGTCCCACTGCCCGTGGCGGGACAGCCACGCGCGCAGGGAGTCGACCAGGTCGCCGCGCCCGGTGGCGTCGTGTTCGTGGAGGGCACGGAGGAGCCCGTCGGCGAAGGCCCGGACCGCGTCGTCGGCCAGGAGGGGCAGGACGGAGCCCGCGGCCAACTGCTCGTGCTCCACGCACACCCGCCCCCGCCGCCGCGCCACGGACAGGGCCTGCTCGGCCTGCTTGTAGGCCGCCGCCGTGGCGATCGGACCGACCGGCGCCGAGAGCCCGACGACCAGTTCGCCGTTCTCCGTCTCCCGCACGGCGGCGCCCGCGCGCGCCGCCTCCAGCGCGGTCGCGTACTCGCCGCACGCGGCGACCGCGGCGCCGCCGTCCGCGGCCAGCACCACCAGCCGCTCCCCCTCGGGCACGACCAGCACCGCCTCCCCGGCCCGGGCCGCGGCGGACTCGACCACCTCGGCGAGCGCCCCGAGCGGATCGCCGTTGGTGTCGGTGGCCGCGGCCAGGGCCGCCGCCGACGGCTTGGCGGTGGACTGCGCGGGCTCGGCGGGCTCCACGGCCGCGAGCGCCGCCGACACCGTCACCGACTCCGCGACGATCAGCCGGAAGGGGGCGTCCAGCAGGCCGCCGTAGAGGTCCCCGGCGACGGCCCGGGCGTGGTCGGGCTCCCCGGCGAGCAGCATCCGCAGCACTGCCGCGCCGATCCGCTGTTCGGCCGCGTGCAGGGAGCGCGAGCGTTCGGTGGTCAGGGTCAGCAGGGCGATGGCGGAGTGGACGGCGTAGCGCTCGGCGGTGCCGAGGGCCGCCGCCGTACCGACGGCCAGGGCCGCCCGGGGCCGCCGCCCCGTGCCCAGGCTGTGCAACTCGACCCGGTCCTCGTTGTCGGAGTTGTCGGGGCCGGGGCCGCCCACCACCGAGGAGGCCGGTGCGGGCCGGTCCCGCAGCCGTTCGACGTCGGCCGTGAGCCGGGCCGCGCGCCGCCCCGCCCACTCCGGTGCCGTGGCGACGACGGCGCCGGACGCGTCGTAGAGCGCGGCCCAGCCGTCGACCTGGGCGGCGAGCGCGGCGAGCAGCCCCTCGGGGCCGTCGGTGAGCGCCTGCTTGGTCAGCTCGCGCTGGGCGGCGAAGCCCGCCGTCACCGCCCGGTACTGGTCGGCGGCGATCGCCGCCGACACGGCCTTGCTGATGGCGAGGAACGGTGTGCGGCGCGGCACCTCCAGCAGCGGCAGCCCCTCCTGCTCCGCCGCCTCGACCAGTGCCGCCGGGATGTCCTCGTAGTTGACGCCCACGGCGAAGCCGAGTCCGACCACGCCCGCGCCGACCAGCCGCTTCACATAGCGGCGCATGGCCTCGGGGTCCTCCGCGTCCAGCTTGAGCGCGGTGATCAGCAGCAGCTCCCCGCCCTCCATGTAGGGGACGGGGTCGGCGAGCTCGCTGACGTGCGCCCAGCGGACGGGCACGTCGAGCCGGTCCTCGCCCGCCCGCACGGTGAGCTTGAGCGCGGAGTGGTGGACGAGCGAGGCGAGCGTGGGAGGCATGGGGCCTTCAGGTCGTCAGGTCGGTGAAGTCTGCGTGATCCTTGTGATCATTTGGCCGCCACGTATGAACGACCTCTGCCGATTCTGCCTCACCGTACGGTCACGAGGTGACCGTTCAGCCCCGGAGATCCACCAGCAGCGGCGGCGCGTGCTCGCCCCGCACGTCCGTCAGCGACAGCACCGCATGCCCGGGCGGTACGCCGTGCGCAAGCTCGGACGCCGACCACCGCTCCCGCTCGACCTGGCGCACGGTCACGGCACGCGCGGTGGCCGCCTTGCCGGTGATGACCCGGCGCACCGCGTGCAACGCCTTCCCGGCCGGGGTCTCGGCGATGATCTGCCGGTCGGTGACGTCCCGCGCCTCGGTCCACTCCTTGCCCCACACCTCGGCGAAGTCCTGCCCGTCCCACGGGGTCAGCCCGGACAGCGCCATCCGGCATCCGACGGAGCCGAGCAGCGGCCCGCGCAGCGGACGCGGTACGTCGTCCAGGGTGCGCAGGGTCAGCACGGCACCGGCGTTGCCGGACCGCAGCCGCTGGATGCCGCGTACGGCCTCGGGCGTGACCACGCCGGTGGCGTCGTCGAGGATCAGGCAGGCGAACAGTGACCGGTCCTCGCGCACCGCGACGCTCGCCGTGAACTGGGCGAGCACCAGCCGCGCCAGCATCCGCGAGGCGTCCGCGTGCCCGCGCGACGGCAGGTCGATGCGGACGCGTACGGGGTGGTCGAGGGCTCTGAGCGAGAAGGGCCGCGACTGCCCGGAGGTGTCGAAGAACCCGGCGAACGCGGGCCGGTCGAGCAGCGCCACCCGGTCGGCGAGCACTCCCCCGACATCGCCCGGGTGGGCCATCTGCCGCTCCCGGGCGTCCAGTTCGCGCAGCAGCGACTCCTGCCCGGAGCCCTGCAGCGCCGTGCGCAGCGCGGCGAGCGGTCCGGGTGCCCCGTCCAGCAGCTGACGCAGCTCGGGGACGGACGGGAAACGGTCGTGGACCGCCCGGAACGGCCCGAGCAGCTGCGCCAGCACGGTCGTGGAACGGCGGCTGTCACTGCCGGGGTGCGGGTCGGCGAGGTCCCCGACCAGCGCCTCGGCCAGCACGGCCGCGGCCTCGTCGGGGTCGGTGGTCCCGCCGTACAGGTCGAGGTCGTACACGGACTCCGGATTCCCGATCCGTACGACGACGTCGTAGGCGTCGGCCGGGCCGAGCCCCGCGCCCGCCGCGCCCACGGCCACGACGGCGGCGCGCCCGGCGAGCGCGTGCAGGCACAGCGACTCGGCGAGCGGCCGGACGACGGTGCCGGTCTTGCCGGAACCGGCCGGACCGACGGCGAGCAGGGAGGTGCCGAGCAGCTCGGGGCCGAGGGCGAGTCCGGTGCCGCGGTAGGCGTACGGGTTGCGGGCGTCGTCGGCGGTGGTACCGAGCCGCACCTGCCCGGTGACCAGGTCGTGGCGGGCCAGCCGGGTCGACAGGTCACGGGCGCCGGAAGGGTGCGGGCAGGCGGCGGAGCCGTGCTTGAGCACGGCTCCGGTGAAGGTGGACAGGTCGTGCCGCCCGCTGCGCACGCCCTGCCAGGCACGGGCGATCCGGGCGTGGTCGACGTCCCGCATCAGCCCGGCCTTCGCCTCCCCGGCGAGCCGCTCGGCGGCGTCCACGGCACCGGCGGCGCGCAGTTGCGGCCACTCGGTGGGGTCGTGCTCGGGGGCGGGGGGTGCCACATCGGGCTGCCCGCGCCGGAAGCGGGGAGCGACGAAGCGACGCCACACCTCACTCCAGCGACCGAGCTTGCCGACCCCGACCATGATGATCAACGCAACGATCACCTCGTAGCCCCGGTATACGAGGACAGTGCCCACGCCACCGAGGTCACCGTCGCCACCACGCCAGGAGTCGGGCGTGACCAGGAACAACGGAATCCACCACCAGGTGCCGAGATATCCGTTCTGGAGCAACGACCAGATCAACCACCCCACCAGAAACGCGATCAGCGCCCCGCTGAGCAACTGCCGCGCCGGGATCTGCTCCGGCTCCTCCGCCGGCCGCGGCCGGTGCCCGAACCGCCACACGCCCGGCAGCGCCTCCGGCCGGGGCGTCCGCAGCCAGGCCAGGAACGCCGAACCGTCCGGCATCGGCGGCGCCGAAGGCCTGGGCGGAACGGCGGAGCGTGATCGCGGCACAGGCGTCGCGTGCGTACCCCGCGCGTCCTGCGTCCCGTCGCTGTCCATCGCCCTTGCCCCCTGACCAGCCGTTCCGTCCACCATCAGCGAGCCAATCTAACGCCCCCGCAAGGGGAGTTCACCGTTTGCGGCTCCGGCGCGCGGAACGGAGCCGGCACCGGACCGCAAACCCGCCGTGCCCGTCTCGGACTACGGACCGCAAACCCGCCGTGCCCACCGCCGACCACAGGCCGCAATCCTGCCGTGCCCACCACGGACAACGGACCGGAAACCCGCCACGACCACCACGAACCACAGCCCGCCCACCCGCCACGACCACCACGAACCCCATCCCACCCACCCGCTATGTCCACCACGGACAACCAACCGCCCCGACAACGCCCACATGGAGCATGCCCACCCCCCTCCGGCCGCCCTAGCCTGCGAGAAAAGAAGAAGACAAGCATCCGCAAAACCCCCAGGAGCCCCTCATGACCGACCTTCCGCAGGAGCGCCGCGTCGTCACCGCCATCCCCGGCCCGAAGTCGCAGGAGCTGCAGGCCCGCCGCGTCGCCACGGTGGCCCAGGGCGTGGGCTCCGTGCTGCCGGTGTTCACCGCGCGGGCCGGCGGCGGCATCATCGAGGACGTCGACGGCAACCGCCTGATCGACTTCGGCTCCGGCATCGCCGTGACCAGCGTCGGCGCGTCCGCCGAGGCCGTCGTACGCCGTGCCTCCGCGCAGCTCGCGGACTTCACCCACACCTGTTTCATGGTGACGCCGTACGAGGGCTACGTCGAGGTCGCCGAGGCCCTCGCCGAGCTCACCCCGGGTGACCACGCCAAGAAGTCGGCGCTGTTCAACTCGGGTGCCGAGGCCGTCGAGAACGCCGTCAAGATCGCGCGTGCGTACACCAAGCGCCAGGCCGTCGTCGTGTTCGACCACGGCTACCACGGCCGCACCAACCTGACGATGGCGCTGACGGCGAAGAACATGCCGTACAAGAACGGCTTCGGGCCGTTCGCGCCCGAGGTGTACCGAGTGCCGGTCGCCTACGGCTACCGCTGGCCGACCGGTGCCGAGAACGCCGGCCCGGAGGCCGCCGCGCAGGCCATCGACCAGATCACCAAGCAGGTCGGCCCGGAGAACGTGGCCGCGATCATCATCGAGCCGGTGCTCGGCGAGGGCGGCTTCATCGAGCCGGCCAAGGGCTTCCTGCCGGCGATCGTGAAGTTCGCCAACGACAACGGCATCGTCTTCGTCGCCGACGAGATCCAGAGCGGGTTCTGCCGTACCGGGCAGTGGTTCGCGTGCGAGGACGAGGGCATCGTCCCGGACCTGATCACCACCGCCAAGGGCATCGCGGGCGGTCTGCCGCTGGCCGCCGTGACCGGCCGCGCCGAGATCATGGACGCCGCGCACGCCGGCGGCCTGGGCGGCACCTACGGCGGCAACCCGGTGGCCTGCGCCGGTGCGCTCGGCTCCATCGAGACGATGAAGGAGCTGGACCTCAACGCCAGGGCGAAGAACATCGAGGCGATCATGAAGGGCCGCCTCACCGCCATGGCCGAGAAGTTCGACATCATCGGCGACGTGCGCGGCCGCGGCGCCATGATCGCGATCGAGCTGGTCAAGGACCGCGCCACCAAGGAGCCGAACCCGGAGGCCACCGCCGCGCTCGCCAAGGCCTGCCACGCCGAGGGCCTGCTGGTCCTGACCTGTGGCACCTACGGCAACGTGCTGCGCTTCCTGCCGCCGCTGGTCATCGGCGACGACCTGCTGAACGAGGGCCTCGACATCATCGAGCAGGCCTTCGCCCGCATCTGACGTCCGCCCCCGTGGCCCCGGCCCCGACAGGGGTTTCGTTCCGGGACTGGGGCCACGAGCGGCAGAGGGTGTGAAGAACGTGTGCGAGGTGCCTGCCAGGTCTCGATTCCGACTGTCTTGAGCCCATCCCCTGTCGTAGGTTCTACCCAGATGAGAGATACACCCCGCCCACAGGGGACTGTGGGTGGCATCAGGACGGGGCCTCCCCAGCTTCGCCCTGGTCGTGCCCTCGCGCACACATACGGAGCCTCCGGCTCCGGATCTCCTCACCGATCGGACAGTCGCCCGCCCCAAACCCCCCGGGGCGCGCGACCGACCGGTCCGGACGGCCGCCCCGCAACAACCCCCCCTGTTCCGGGGCGGCCGACCTCCCTCCTCTCCCTCCTGGGACTCCTCGGGCTTCCCGCCCTGCTCTTCGCGCTGATCACCTGGCAGGTCGTGGCCGACGGCCCGCTGCTCCGGGTGGACGAACGCCTCAGCCGAGCCCTCGTCCACCCCGACCGCGCCTCCGAACTCCTCGCCGACCTGGGCAACGTCGAGGTCGCGGTGCCCGTCCTCGGCGCGGTGCTCCTCTACGTCGCCCAGCGCTCCCGGCGCACCGGCGCGCACCGCTGGTGGTGGCCGGCCACGGCGGCGGCCCTGCTGATGGCCCTGGTCCCGCTGCTGGTCGTCCCCGTCAAGGTGCTGACCGACCGCCCGGGCACCCCGGCCGTGCCGCCGGCCACCGGCTACTTCCCGTCCGGCCACACCGCCACGGCGATGATCGCCTACGGCGCCGCCACCCTGCTCCTCCTTCCCCGGCTCCGCTCGTCGGGCGCCCGCCGCTGCCTCGTCGCCCTCTGCGCCGTCCTCGTGCTCGGCGTCTCCTTCGGCCTGGTCCGGCGCGGCTACCACTGGCCGCTGGACGTCGTGGCGAGCTGGTGTCTGGGCACGGTGCTGCTGACCGGCTTCGTCCTCGTCCTCGGCCGAAGCAGCCGTCGCACGTCCGCCGGGACTCCCCGTTCGGACACCGGTCCCGGTTGACCGAGCGGGTCATCAGGCCGCCCGCGCAGCGCGGGCCGGGTGCCGTGGGTGGCGTACGAGGGAGTCGCAGGGCGTCCACCGGGGAAATGTCGTCGGCGAGGCAGGCGCCGGTGCCGCTCGCGCCCCAGTGGACGTGCACTCCCCGGACACGGCCGGAGAGCGGGTACCGCGCGTCCGGTTCCACGGTCACCGTCTGTGCGCACCGGGCGTTGTCGCTGCCGACCGGGGTGGCCTTCAGCGCCGAACTGCCGCTGCGCACAGGTGAGTCGACGGTCGTGCCGGAGGTGCGGGTCCAGGCGTCAGGGCCGGACTCGAAGCCGCCGTTCCGGACGGGGTCCGCGTCGGCCGCACGGGCGGCCGACGAGAGCGCGGTGAGGCCGGGCGCGGCCAGGAGTGCGGCCGTGAGCACGGCGAGGAGAGGTCCGGTGCGCTCCACCAGTGCCTCCGGGACTGGGGGAATCGGAGGGTGGAACGCGCTCCAATCGGTCCGGACCGATCCGGTTGTCCAGGCCTACGGCAGGCTCTCTCCCTCCGCCGCGAGACCCGCCGCGGCCTCGTGCATCGCGAGTTCGAGGAGCCCCGGATCGGTGAGGGTGCCGGAGCCGTCCGGCGGGACCAGCCAGCGCACGCCACCCGTGGACCTGCCGGGATACGGCACCACGATCCAGGTGCCGGCGCCCGCCGTGCGGATGCCGGTGCCGAGCCAGCGTGCCGCCGTGCCCGGCGGCACGAAGAAGCCCATCCGCGCATCACCGAAGTCGACGAGCACCGGGCCGGGCTGGTCGAGGATGCGGGTGAGCACGTCGAGCGTGGGATAGCCGAGCTCACCCGGCAGGATGAGCACGTCCCAGGCCTTTCCGGCGGGCAGCAGCGCGACCCCGAGCGGGTTGCGTTCCCACTCCCAGCGGCAGGCCTCGGGATCCGGCGCCACCGATGCCAGCCATTCGACCGCCGTCTTCGCCCCTGTCATGACGGGAACCTCCTTCTTCCAACGTGGACGCCTTCTGCGTCACGAGGGAGAGGGAGGTCACCCGGCGGGCATTACGCGGGTTTCCTTCACTCGTCGGAGTGAAGTGGGTCACGGTGTCAGCTGTCGAAGCCCAGCCCGAGCCGGTCCATGGTCTTCAGCCACAGGTTGCGCCGCCCGCCGTGCCGGTCGGCCCGGGCCAGCGACCACTTGGTGAGGGCGATGCCGGTCCAGGCGAACGGCTCCGGCGGGAAGGGCAGCGGCTTCTTGCGGACCATGTCGAGCGAGGTGCGCTCGGTCTCCTCGCCCGACAGCAGGTCCAGCATCACGTCCGCGCCGAAGCGGGTGGCGCCGACCCCGAGGCCGGTGTACCCCGCCGCGTACGCCACCTTCCCGTGGTGTGCGGTGCCGAAGAACGCCGAGAAGCGCGAGCAGGTGTCGATCGCGCCGCCCCAGGCGTGCGTGAAGCGGACGCCCTCCAGCTGCGGGAAGCAGGTGAAGAAGTGGCCGGCGAGCTTGGCGTACGTCTCCGGGCGGTCGTCGTACTCGGCGCGCACCCGGCCGCCGTAGGGGTAGATGGCGTCGTAGCCACCCCACAGGATGCGGTTGTCGGCGGAGAGCCGGAAGTAGTGGAACTGGTTGGCGCTGTCCCCGAGGCCCTGCCGGCCGCGCCAGCCGACCGCCTTGAGCTGCTCGTCGGTGAGCGGCTCGGTCATCAGCGCGTAGTCGTAGACCGGGACGGTGTACGCCCGCACGCGCTTGACCAGGTTGGGGAAGACGTTCGTGCCGAGCGCGACCTGCCGGGCGCGGATCCGGCCGTAGGGGGTGCGTACGGCCATCCCGGCGCCGTACGGCTTCAGGGTGAGGGCGGGGGTGTGCTCGTGGACGCGGACGCCGAGCCGGACGCAGGCCCGCTTCAGGCCCCAGGCGAGTTTGGCGGGGTTGAGCATGGCGACGCCCCGGCGATCGTACAGACCCGCCTGGAACGTGGGCGAGTCGACCTGTGCCCGCACCGCGTCGGCGTCCAGGAACTCCACGCCCTCGGCGAGCCCCCGACGCTCGATCTCCTCGTACCAGTCGCGCAGTTCCCACGCCTGGTACGTCTCGGTCGCCACGTCGATCTCGCCGGTGCGCTCGAAGTCGCAGTCCAGGGAGTAGCGGGCGACCGCCGCCTCGATCTCGTCGAGGTTGCGGGCGCCCAGCCGCTCCAGGGTGTGGATCTCGTCCGGCCAGCGGGCCAGTCCGTTGGCCAGCCCGTGGGTGAGGGAGGCGGCGCAGAATCCGCCGTTGCGGCCCGAGGCGGCCCAGCCCACCTCGCGGCCCTCCAGCAGGACCACGTCCCGCTGCGGGTCGCGTTCCTTGGCGAGGAGCGCGGTCCACAGTCCGCTGTACCCGCCGCCGACGACCAGCAGGTCGCAGGTCTCGGCGCCGGTGAGGGCGGGCTCGGGGTGGGGCTTGCCGGGGTCGTCCAGCCAGTACGGGACCGGCTGGGCTTCGGAAAGTGCCTTTGTCCAACGGCTCATGGCGCTTGGGGCCATGATTTCAACTCCCTACGGGGGATTCTCTACGGGGGATTCCCGAAAAGGCCTACGCCTTTTGCTTGTTGCGGCGGCTGGTGATCGTCATCGACACCAGCACGAACAGTACGGCGACGATGAACATGGCCGTACCGATGACATTGATCTGAACGGGCGTTCCGCGCTGCGCCGAGCCCCACACGAACATGGGGAAGGTGACGGTCGAGCCCGCGTTGAAATTGGTGATGATGAAATCGTCGAAGGAGAGCGCGAAGGCGAGCAGCGCGCCCGCGGCGATTCCGGGTGCCGCGATCGGCAGGGTGACCCGCACGAAGGTCTGGAACGGGCCGGCGTAGAGGTCCTGCGCGGCCTGCTCCAGCCGCGGGTCCATCGACATGACGCGCGCCTTGACGGCCGTCACGACGAAGCTGAGGCAGAACATGATGTGGGCGATGAGGATCGTCCAGAAGCCCAGCTGGACGCCCATGTTGAGGAACAGGGTGAGCAGCGAGGCGGCCATGACGACCTCGGGCATGGCCATCGGCATGAAGATCAGCGAGTTGATGGCGCCGCGCGCCCGGAACCGGTAGCGGACCAGCGCGAAGGCGATCATCGTGCCGAGGGCGGTGGCGCCCAGTGTCGCCCAGAGGGCGATCTGGAGGCTGAGGCTCAGCGAGGAGCACAGGCCGGACACACCGCACGGGTCGGTCCACGCCTCGGTGGAGAACTCCTGCCACTCGTAGTTGAAGCGCCCCTTCGGATTGTTGAAGGAGAACACCGTCACGACGACGTTCGGCAGCAGCAGGTATCCGAGCGTGAAAAGACCCGCGATGACGACGAAATTGCGCTTGAGCCAATTGACGAAGGCCATTTAAACCAGATCCTCCGTGCCGGACTTGCGGATGTACAGCGTCACCATGATCAGGATCGCGAACATCAGGATGAAGGAGAGTGCCGCCGCCGTCGGATAGTCGAGGATCCGCAGGAACTGCGACTGGATGACGTTTCCGATCATGCGGGTGTCGGTGGAGCCGAGCAGATCGGCGTTCACGTAGTCACCGGCGGCCGGGATGAACGTCAGCAGGGTGCCGGAGACGACACCGGGCATCGACAGCGGGAAGGTGACCCTGCGGAAGGTCGTGACCGGTCTCGCGTACAGGTCGCCCGCCGCCTCGTGCAGCCTCGGGTCGATGCGCTCCAGCGAGGTGTACAGCGGAAGGATCATGAACGGCAGGAAGTTGTACGTCAGACCGCAGATCACCGCCAGCGGGGTGGCCAGCACCCGGTCGCCGGCGGTCATGCCGAGCCAGCTGGTGACGTCCAGGACGTGCAGCGAGTTCAGCGCGCTGACGACCGGGCCGCTGTCCGCGAGGATCGTCTTCCAGGCCAGGGTGCGGATCAGGAAGCTGGTGAAGAACGGCGCGATCACCAGGATCATGATCAGGTTCCGCCAGCGGCCGGCCCGGAACGCGATCAGGTAGGCCAGCGGGTAGCCCAGCAGCAGACAGAGGACCGTGGCGGAACCGGCGTACAGCACCGACCGCAGGAACTGCGGGTAGTACTCGGTCAGCGCGTCCCAGTAGGTCGCGAAGCGCCAGGTGACCTCGTAGCCCTGCTCCAGGGAGCCGGTCTGTACGGAGGTGGAGGCCTGGTAGACCATCGGCAGCGCGAAGAAGACCAGCAGCCAGGCGAGGCCGGGCAGCAGCAGGAGGTACGGCGTCCAGCGGCCGCGCCTGCGCGGGGGCTTCTTCTCGGGGGTGGCGGGCGCCAGCGGCGGCGGCGCGTCGGTGAGCGTGGCAGCCATCAGACCGCCTCTTCCTCGGTGCCCGCGGAGCCCACTGTCCCAGCAAGCAGGGACTGCGCCGCGTCGAGCCCGAAGGTGTGCGCCGGGCTCCAGTGCAGGACGACCTCGGCGCCGGGCACCAGTCGCGTGTCACGGTCGACGTTCTGGGCGTAGACCGCGAACTCGGGGCAGACGGGGCTGTCGATGACGTACTGCGTGGAGACGCCGATGAAGGACGCGTCCGCGATCGTGCCGGTGACGCGGTTGCGACCGTCCGGGATCTCGCCCGCGTCGTCGGCGTGGGTGAGGGAGATCTTCTCCGGGCGTACGCCGACCAGCACCTTGCCGCCGGTCGTGGTGGGGGCCGAGCAGCGCGCCTCGGGCAGGACCAGCTTGCCGCCGCCGGCCTTGAGGACGATGTCGCCGCCGTTCCTCGTGTCGATCTCGGCCTCGATGAGGTTGGAGGTGCCGAGGAAGTTGGCGACGAAGGTGGTCCTCGGGTTCTCGTACAGGTCGGCGGGGGCGCCGAGCTGCTCGACGCGGCCCGCGTTCATCACGGCGACCGTGTCGGCCATCGTCATGGCCTCCTCCTGGTCGTGCGTGACGTGCACGAAGGTGATGCCGACCTCGGTCTGGATGCGCTTGAGCTCCAGCTGCATCTGGCGGCGCAGCTTGAGGTCGAGGGCGCCGAGGGGCTCGTCGAGGAGGAGCACCTTGGGGTGGTTGATCAGCGCGCGGGCGACCGCGACGCGCTGCTGCTGGCCGCCGGAGAGCTGGTGCGGCTTCTTGCGCGCCTGCTCGCCGAGCTGGACCAGGTCGAGCATCTCCTCGACCTGCTTCTTCACGCTCTTGATGCCGCGCCGACGCAGACCGAAGGCGACGTTCTCGAAGATGTCGAGGTGCGGGAAGAGGGCGTAGGACTGGAAGACCGTGTTCACGGGGCGTTTGTAGGGCGGCAGGCGGGTGACGTCCTGGTCGCCGAGGGAGACCGTGCCGGTGGTGGGCTCCTCGAGTCCGGCGATCATGCGCAGGGTGGTGGTCTTTCCGCAGCCGGAGGCGCCGAGCAGCGCGAAGAAGGAGCCCTGCGGCACGGTCAGGTCGAGCGGGTGGACGGCGGTGAAGCCGTTGCCGTACGTCTTGCTGATGCCCGACAGGCGGACGTCACCGGTGTTGTCGTTCGTGTTCGTCATGTCGGTCACGCCCCCAGCAGCTTCGCGAACTTGGCTTCGAATTCCGTCTCTTCCTTCGCGCTCAGCGAGCGGAAGGCACGGGACTTCGCGGCCATCTCCTTGTCGGGGATGATCAGCGGGTTGGCCGCCGCGTCCTCGTCGATCTTCGCCAGTTCCTCCCGGACGCCGTCGACGGGGCAGACGTAGTTGATGTACGCGGCGAGTTCGGCGGCCGCCCTGGGCTCGTAGTAGTAGTCGATGAGCCGCTCGGCGTTCGTCTTGTGCCGGGCCTTGTTGGGGATGAGCAGGTTGTCGGTCGAGGTGATGTAGCCGCTGTCCGGGATGATGAAGTCGATGTCCGGGCTGTCCGCCTTGAGCTGGACGACGTCTCCGGCCCAGGCGATGCAGGCGGCGAAGTCGCCGCTGGTCAGGTCGGAGGTGTAGTCGTTGCCGGTGAAGCGGCGGATCTGGCCCTTGTCGACGGCCTTCTGGATGCGGGCGACGGCCGCGTCGAAGTCGTCGGCGGTGAAGCTGCCCGGGTCCTTGCCCATGTCGAGCAGGGTCATGCCGATGCTGTCGCGCATCTCCTGGAGGAAGCCGACCTTGCCCTTGAGCTTGGGGTTGTCGAGCAGGTCGGAGACCGTCTTCACCTCGACGCCGTCGAGCGACTTCTTGTTGTAAGCGATGACCGTGGAGATGCCCTGCCATACGTAGGAGTAGGCGCGGCCCGGGTCCCAGTCCGGGGAGCGGAACTGCGACGACAGGTTGGCGTAGGCGTTGGGCAGGTTGGACGGGTCCAGTTTCTGGACCCAGCCGAGGCGGATCAGGCGGGCGGCCAGCCAGTCGGTGACGCAGATGAGGTCGCGGCCGGTGTCCTGGCCGGCCGCCAGCTGCGGCTTGATCTTGCCGAAGAACTCGACGTTGTCGTTGATGTCCTCGGTGTACTTGACCTTGATGCCGGTCCGCTCGGTGAAGGCGTCGAGCGTGGGGTGGTGCTTCTCGCTCTCGTCGACGTCCATGTACTCGGTCCAGTTGGAGAAGCTGACGGTCTTCTCCTCGGCCGAGCGGTCGTCCGCGGACACGCCGCCCTCGGACCGGCCGGCGGCCGGGATACCGCAGGCGCTCAGCGCCCCGAGACCGCCGACCGCGAGCGCGCCGCCGGTGGAGGCGCGCAGCAGGGAACGGCGGGTGAGGGAGGCCCTGCCGCCCAGGAGGCTGCGCCGCATGGCGGCCGCTCGGGCCGGGGACAGGCGGTCGGGCTCGTACTGCTCCATGCGCTTGGTGCCCTTTCGGGAGGTCGGGCGGCCGCGGGTCGGGCGGCCTGGCTGCTATCGGTCCCCGAAGATCGTGCGGTGCCAGTCCTTCTCGGCGACCGCCGTGTTGTCGAACATGACGTGCTTGATCTGCGTGTACTCCTCGAACGAGTACGCGGACATGTCCTTGCCGAAGCCGGACGCCTTGTACCCGCCGTGGGGCATCTCGCTGATGATCGGAATGTGGTCGTTCACCCATACGCAGCCCGCCTTGATCTCGCGGGTGGCGCGGTTCGCGCGGTAGACGTCACGGCTCCAGGCGGAGGCGGCGAGCCCGTAGGGGGTGTCGTTGGCGAGGGCGAGGCCCTCGTCGTCGGTGTCGAAGGGGAGCACGACGAGGACGGGGCCGAAGATCTCGGACTGCACGATCTCGCTGTCCTGGGGCGCGTCGGCGACCAGGGTGGGCCGGTAGTACGCCCCCTTGGCGTCGGGGGCCTCGCCGCCGGTCACCACGCGCGCGTAGGCACGCGCCCGGTCGACGAACCCGGCGACCCGGTCCCGCTGGGCGTGGGAGATGAGGGGGCCGAGGTCGGTGTCCGGGGCGAAGGGGTCGCCGAGGCGGACGGTCTCCATGAGGGCGGCCGTGCGCGCGACGAACTCCTCGTACAGCGGGCGCTGCACGTACGCGCGCGTGGCGGCGGTGCAGTCCTGCCCGGTGTTGATGAGGGCGCCCGCGACCGCGCCGTGGGCGGCGGCCTCCGGGTCGGCGTCGTCGAAGACGACGAAGGGGGCCTTGCCGCCGAGCTCCAGGTGAATGCGCTTGACGGTGGCGGTGGCGATCTCGGCGACGCGCTTGCCGACCGCGGTGGACCCGGTGAAGGAGGTCATGGCCACGTCCGGATGGCCCACGAGGCGTTCGCCGGCCTCCTTTCCGGTGCCGGTGACGATGTTGACGACGCCGTCCGGGATGCCCGCCTCGGTGCACGCCTCGGCGAACAGCAGCGAGGTGAACGGGGTGAGTTCGGCGGGCTTGAGGACGATGGTGTTGCCCGCGGCGATCGCCGGGAGGATCTTCCAGGCGGCCATCTGGAGGGGGTAGTTCCAGGGGGCGATGGAGCCGACCACGCCGATAGCCTCGCGGCGCACGTACGAGGTGTGGTCGCCGGAGTACTCGCCGGCCGACTGTCCCTGGAGGTGGCGGGCGGCACCGGCGAAGAACGCGGTGTTGTCGATCGTGCCGGGCACGTCGAACTCGCGGGTGAGCTTCAGCGGCTTGCCGCACTGGAGGGACTCGGCGCGGGCGAACTCCTCGGCGCGGTCGGCGAGGACGGCGGCCAGCCTGTGCAGCGCGTCGGAGCGCTCGCCCGGGGTGGCCCCGGACCAGCCGGGGAAGGCCGCGCGGGCGGCGGCGACGGCGGCGTCGACGTCGTCGGTGCCGGCCAGCTCGTAGGTGAGGACCTCCTCGCCGGTGGCCGGGTCGACGACCGCGTGGCTGCGGCCCGAGGTGCCCTTCGTCAGGCGGCCGGCGATGTACTGCGCACCGGCCGCGAAGCGCTCCTCGGCGGGGAATCGTTCCGGGGTGGCGTTGCCCGGGTTGTGCATGTCGCTCTCCTCCGCCTTCGCCCCGCTGTCCACGGGGGCGGGTGGCGTAGCTCCAGCTCGATTTGAGTGCCGATCCTGACAGAGCAATGGCACTCCAACAAGTGATTCCGTTGTTGCCTTTTGGTTACGCGACGGAATCTGTCGACCAGGTGTCGAGTCGGCACGGAAAAGGGAGGACGGAGTGTCAGTGGTGCGTGCCAGACTCGCGTGCATGGAAAAGATCGATTCTCGGGAGGCCCTGGTCAGGGCGGTCCGTGCGGGGGCGGGGATCAAGTATGTGCACTTCTGGGGGCACCGGCCGAGCCCCGACGGGCGCATCGGGGTGAGTTGTCTGAGCCAGTGGTGGCCGTCGCCGTTCACCGTGGACGGCGTGGAGTACGCGACGGCCGAGCACTGGATGATGGCCGGCAAGGCCCGGCTGTTCGGCGACGCCGAGGCCGAGCGGCAGGTCCTCGCGGCGGACCATCCGTCGAAGGCGAAGAACGCCGGGCGGCTGGTGCGTGGGTTCGACGAGGGTGCCTGGGAGCGTGAGCGGTTCCGGATCGTGGTCGAGGGCAGCGTCCACAAGTTCGGCTCCGACGACACGCTGCGGGCGTTCCTGCTGGGCACGGGCGAGCGTGTCCTGGTGGAGGCGAGCCCCGTGGACCGGATCTGGGGGATCGGCCTGGCGGCGAACGACGAGGCGGCCACGGCCCCGGAGCGGTGGCGGGGGCCGAACCTGCTGGGGTTCGCGCTGATGGAGGCGCGGGAGAGACTGCGGGCGGCCTGAGCGGCCCCGGCGCATTCGACTGCGGTGCGGCAGCGCCCCAAACGGGCGCGGGGCTGTATCGATGTGCGGCTCCGCCGCGATGGGGGTCCCCCCGCGCGAGCGAAGCCGAGCGTGGGGGAGCGACCAGCCACGACGAGCCCGCAGGCGAACGACGGCACATCACCGCACTCCCAGCGGAGCGCTCAGCGGCCGGAGGCCTCTTCGCTCACGTCACGATCACGACCACCATCATCACCAGGCCGAGGACGATGCCGACGGCGCCGCAGATGACCCCGGCCAGGGCCTGACCGGGGTTGGTCGCCTCGTGCCGCTGGGCCTTCCCCCGGCCGATCAGCCCGAAGACCAGCGCCAGCACGCCCAGCAGGATGGCCACCGGCCACAGACAGAACACGGCGGCCGAGATGATCCCGAGCACCAGCGCGGCCGTCCCCATCCCGTTGCTCGGCGGCGGCTGCGCACCGGGCCAGGCATAACCGCCGTAGCCGGCCTGGGGCGGGTAGCCGTAGCCACCGGGATAGCCGTAGGGCACCGGGCCCGGCCCGTCGGGCGCGATGGGGGGCGGGGGGACGGGTTCGCCGTGGGAGTGGGCGTGGGGATGCGGGTGGGGGTAGGGGGCGGGAGGAGCGAAAGGGTCCGGGGACGAGGCGTTCGGCGGGACCGGCGGAGCGAACGGACCGCCGGACGGAGCATTCGGCGGCACCGGCCCGGACGGCGGAGCGAAGGGGCCCGCGGGCGAGGCGTTCGGCGTGGCCGGCGAGGCGGGGCCGCCCGGCGCCCCGGGCCCGGCCCACGGCCCGCCCGGCGCCGCTCCCGTCCCCGGCATCGACGTGATCGTCGGCTGGTCGTGCACCGAGGGAGCCGGCCAGGACTGCGGGGCGTTCGAGGCGGTGGTGCTGCCGGGGCCGTCGGACTCGGACGCCGGAGGAGCCCAGGGGTTCGGCGCCGCGGGCGTGCCCCCGGAGGCGCCCTGCGCGCCCGGCCCGCCCCGCTTGGTCAGGTCGACCTCCGACCCGTTTCCCGGTGCATCCGGCGACTGCGCGTCCTCGGACATGCGCGGGACCCCCTCTGTCGTACGTCCCGTCATGCTACGGCCCGCCTCCGGACCCCGCTTCCCGGCCTACGATGATCCCCGAGTCATCGATCAGCCGATCACCCGCGTCCCGTCCCAGTCGGCGGGGACGCCGTTCCCGGGGAGGAACCTTGACGGACCAGACCGCGGCCGCTGCCGCCGCCGCAGGCGACCTGCACGCCTTCATCGCCGGACTGCCGAAGGCCGAACTGCACGTCCACCACGTCGGCTCCGCCTCCCCCCGCGTCGTGTCGGAACTGGCCGCCCGCCACCCCGACTCCAAGGTCCCCACCGACCCCGAGGCCCTGGTCGACTACTTCACCTTCACGGACTTCGCCCACTTCATCGACGTGTACCTGTCCGTCGTCGACCTGATCCGCACTCCGGAGGACGTACGGCTGCTGACGTACGAGGTGGCCCGGGACATGGCCCGCCAGCAGGTGCGGTACGCCGAGCTGACCATCACCCCGTTCTCCTCCACCCGGCGCGGCATCGACGAGCGCGGCTTCATGGAGGCGATCGAGGACGCCCGCAAGGCGGCGGAGGCCGACTTCGGGACCGTACTGCGCTGGTGCTTCGACATCCCCGGCGAGGCGGGGCTCGAGTCCGCCGAGGAGACCGTGCGGCTGGCCACCGACGACAGGCTGCGCCCGGAGGGCCTGGTGTCGTTCGGTCTCGGCGGGCCCGAGATCGGCGTGCCGCGGCCGCAGTTCAAGCCGTACTTCGACCGGGCGATCGCCGCCGGCCTGCACTCCGTCCCGCACGCCGGCGAGACGACCGGCCCGGAGACGGTCTGGGACGCCCTGACGTATCTGGGCGCCGAGCGCATCGGGCACGGCACCAGCTCGGCCCAGGACCCGAAACTGCTCACGCATCTCGCCGAGCAGCGCATCGCGCTGGAGGTGTGCCCGACCTCCAACATCGCCACGCGCGCGGTCCCCATCCTCGACGAGCACCCGATCAAGGAGTTCACCCGGGCCGGGGTCCTGGTCACGATCAACTCCGACGACCCGCCGATGTTCGGCACCGACCTGAACAACGAGTACGCGGTCGCCGCCCGCCTGCTCGACCTCGACGAGCGCGGCCTGGCCGGCCTCGCCGCCGACGCCGTGGACGCGTCCTTCCTGGACGAGCCCGGCAAGGCCCGGATCAAGGCCGAGATCGACACGTACACCGCCGCCTGGCTAGCCCGATGAACACCGCGGTCACGGCCGTAGCCCACCGCGGTGACCCGTACCTCTTCCGCGAGAACACGCTCGACTCGCTGCGCTCCGGACTCCGCCGGGGCGCCGACGCCGTCGAGGTCGACGTGCGCGTCACCCGGGACGGTGTGCCCGTCCTGCTGCACGACGAGACGCTGAAGCGGCTGTGGGGACTGGACCGGCCGCTGCGCGCGGTGACGGCGGACGAGCTGCGCGAGCGTACGGCGGACGGGGTGCCGACCCTGGTCGAGGCCCTGTCGGCGACCGACGGGCACCGGGTGATGCTGGACCTGCCCGGCGGGCCCGACCCGCGCACGGTGCGCCGGATCGTGGACGTCGTGCGCGAGTGCGGGGCGGACGACCGCGTGTACTACTGCGCGGCCGCCCCCGCCATGCTCGCCGTGCGCGCCGCCGACCCGGCCGCCGAGATCGCGCTGACCTGGACGACGTCGGCGCCCCCTCGGCCCGCGCTGCTGACGGCTGTGCGTCCGCGGTGGCTCAACTACCGTTTCGGGCTGGTCGACCGCGCGCTGGCCGACCGGGTGCACCGCGACGGCTGTCTGCTGTCCGTGTGGACCCCGGACACCCGCCGCTCGATGCGTCGTCTGCTCGCTCTGGGCGTGGACTCGATCACCACCAACCGCATCGACGCCCTCCGGACGCTCACACCCGGGACGGCCGCGCCACCGCCGCCGGGTCGGCCGTGACGTCCGTCGGCAGGCTCGGCCCGGGTGACTGCGGCACGACGGTCGGCGTCGCTGCCGAGGGCGCCTCGCTGGGCAGCGGCTCGGGCGTCACGGACGGGTCCGGCGGCGACGCCGGGGGACTGCTCGCGGGCGGCGGGGCGAGCGGAACCGTGGGCTGCGGGGGCGCCTCGGGAGACGTCACACGCAGCGGCAGTACGACGAGGGCGGCGACGGCGCACACCAGTCCGGCCCCGACTGCGGCACGGCGCAGCTTGCGGCGGGCGGCGCCCCGGCGGATCGCCTCGTAGCGGCCGGGCGGCGGGCCGAGGAACTCGGCCGGGGGGCGCAGGACGACGACGAGCGGGTCGTCGGGGTCGACGTCCGGACCGTCGTCAGCGGGTGTGATCAAGACTCCTCCTCAGATGGGCGCGGAGCAGTTCGCGGGCCGTGTGGAGGTCGGCCTTGACGGTTCCTTCCTTGCGTCCGGTCAGCATCGCCACCTCCCGGATCGGCATGTCGGCGTAGTAGTGCAGCAGGATCGGCACGCGCAGTCGTTCCGGCAGCGACTGGACGAGCAACCGCACCGACGGGTCGGCCTGTTCGGGTCGCGGCGCCCGTTCGGCCTCCGTCGTCGCCCGGCGCACGGCCCTGCGCTCGCGCTCCAGTTTGCGCCAGTGGTCCCGCACGATGTTGGCCGCGGTGACATAGAGAAAGCCCTGCGGTTCCTCCACGGCCGTCCAACGCGCCCACAGCCGCGTGAACGCCTCCGAGGCGATCTCATGAGCCGTCTCGTCGTCATCGACCAGCCGACGGCACCAGCCGGCAAGACGCGGATAGAGAGCGGCGAACAACTCCGACGCCGCCTTGTCTCGGGACCGTTTCAACGTTCTCCAGAGGTAAGGGCGCTCACGGACAAGGACCCGAAAACACCGACCCGCGTTCCCCGGACCGGCTCTCGGTGGGGTGGTCGGCAGCCGGGGCGGGGTTTCGGCGGGACGGGCGGGGTACCGGCGGATCGGCCGACGACCGGGCGGGACCGGACACCGCCGACCCTGTCGACGGCCGACGACCGCCGCACACCACCGGCCCCGTCAACGACCGCCCCCCGCCGAATTCCGACGCCCCCGTCTACGTCCGTCATCGCTCGACGCGGCGAAGACGATCACGTTGTCGACGTAGCCGTCGGAGGTCCGCCGACCGCCGCAGGTGATGAGGCGCAGCTCCGGGCGGTCGACGTCGCCGTACACCTCGTCGGACGGGAAGTCGGCCTTGGCGACGGTCCGCACGGCGGTGACGGCGAACGCGGCCGAGGTCCCGTCCCCCAGCCGCACCGTGAGCCGGTCGTCGCGGCGCAGTCTTGCGAGATGCCGGAAGACGCCGTCGCCGTAGGACCCGACCGTGACATGGCCGAGGATCACCGAGGGGCCGGTCTGTCCCGGGGGCGGTGAGTGCTCGTACCAGCCCGCCCGGTCGTGCGCGGTGATCGGCGGCACCTGCACGGTGCCGTCGTCGGCCAGCCCGAGCCGGATGACCGGGGTGTCAACCCCGATCGCCGGGATCAGCAGCCGGACCGGCGCCGACCGCCCGCCCCCAACCGTCGACCCGAGGGACGGCGACGGCGACAGCGACGGCACAGGCGAGCGCCCGGCCCCGCCGCCCCGGCCACCGCAGCTCACGAGGAGCGTGGCAGGAGCGGCCAGGGCGAACGCCCGCCTGGACAGCGGGCTCATGCCGAGTTCGTCCGCCGCCGGAGGAGGACGAAGGCACCACCCCCCAGGGCGACCGCAGCGGCGGCGCCCCCGCCGACGAGCGCGGCCCCGCTCCCGCCCCCGCCCTCGCCCGAGGACTCCCCCGCCACCCCGGTGTCCGGCGCCCCGCTCGGCACCACGGAGACCTGCCCCGACGACGGCTCCTCGGCCGGCGCGGCACTCGGATCGGTCGCCTCCTCCGGAACAGGACTGGCTTCGCTCGGAACAGGACTCGCCTCGCTCGGAGCAGCACTCGGATCAGTCACGACGGTGGGCACAGGACTCGGCGTGCCACTCCCCCCGTCGGCGAACGCGGGTGCCGCGCCCGCGAGCACGGCGGTGCAGGCAACGGCCAGGGCACTGAGGCCGGTTCGGCGCATGAATCGCTCTCCTTCGTCGGTCCGCCCGCCCGGCGGACCGGACGGGCTGGGTTACGGATCGAGCGGAGAGACGAACCGGCGAAGGGAGGGGTTGTAAAGAGATCGCAAAGTCGACGACAACAAAGCGGCCCCGGACGGCGCGTGCAGCCGTCCGGGGCCGAGACACTCCGGGAGGACCAGGAGGACCAGACCTGCGACAGGCCCCGCCCCCTCAGCGGAGCGTCACGCGTCCAGCGACGTCATCACGTGCTTGATCCGCGTGTAGTCCTCGAACCCGTACCCCGACAGGTCCTTGCCGTACCCGGACTTCTTGAAGCCGCCGTGCGGCATCTCCGCGACCAGCGGGATGTGCGTGTTGATCCAGACGCAGCCGAAGTCCAGCTTCTTCGACATCCGCATGGCACGGCCGTGGTCCTTGGTCCACACCGAGGAGGCGAGGGCGTACTCGACGCCGTTGGCCCACTCCACCGCCTGGTCCTCGTCCGAGAAGGACTGGACGGTGATGACCGGCCCGAAGACCTCGTTCTGGATGATCTCGTCGTCCTGCTTCAGGCCCGAGACGACGGTCGGCGCGTAGAAGTAGCCCTTCTCGCCGACCTGCCGGCCACCGGCCTCGACCTTGGCGTGCGCGGGCAGCCGCTCGATGAACCCGGAGACCTGCTTGAGCTGGTTGGGGTTGTTGAGCGGGCCGTACAGCACGTCCTCGTCGTCCGGCTGACCGGTCTTCGTGTCGGCGGCGGCCTTGGCGAGCGCGGCCACGAACTCGTCGTGGATCGAGTCCTGGACGAGCACGCGCGTGGCGGCGGTGCAGTCCTGCCCGGCGTTGAAGAAGCCCGCCACGGAGATGTCCTCGACGGCCTTGGCGATGTCGGTGTCCTCGAAGACCACGACCGGCGCCTTGCCGCCCAGCTCCAGGTGGACCCGCTTGAGGTCCTTGGAGGCGGTCTCGGCGACCGACATGCCGGCCCGGACCGAACCGGTGATGGAGGCCATCGCCGGGGTCGGGTGCTCGACCATCAGCCGGCCGGTGTCACGGTCGCCGCAGATGACGTTGAAGACGCCCTTGGGCAGGATCGAGCCGATGATGTCGGCCATCAGGACGGTGGAGGCCGGGGTGGTGTCCGACGGCTTCAGCACGACCGTGTTGCCCGCCGCGATCGCCGGGGCGAACTTCCATACGGCCATCATCATCGGGTAGTTCCACGGCGCGACCTGCGCGCAGACGCCGACCGGCTCACGGCGGACGATCGAGGTCAGGCCCTCCATGTACTCACCGGCCGACCGGCCCTCCAGCATCCGCGCCGCACCGGCGAAGAAGCGGATCTGGTCCACCATCGGCGGGATCTCCTCCGACCGGGTGAGGCCGATGGGCTTGCCGGTGTTCTCCACCTCGGTCGCGATCAGTTCCTCGGCGCGCTCCTCGAACGCGTCCGCGATCTTCAGGAGGGCCTTCTGGCGCTCGGCGGGGGTGGTGTCGCGCCAGGCCGGGAAGGCGCGGGCGGCGGCCTCCATGGCGGCGTCCACGTCCGCCTGCCCGGACAGCGGCGCGGTCGCGTACGCCTCGCCCGTCGCGGGGTTGACCACCTCGGTGGTCCGTCCGTCGGCGGCGTCCCGGAACTCACCGTCGATGTAGTTGCGCAGACGACGCAGCTCGGTGCTCACTGCCGGCCTCCTGTCGGTATGAGAACTGTCCAATCACTGAGACACCTACCCTAATCGGCTGCCCGACGTTTTCAACAGCCCCACCCTGGCCATATCTGCGAAATCCGCAAGTCTCGGCTACGTAAACAACGAATTTCATCGCTACGGCCTTGCCAAACCGACGAGACGCGTGCACAGTGAACCCGTGGCCAGTCGAAGCGCAGACCCCAGGGACTCCCGCGAGTCCCCCCGCGACTCCAGGAACGGCGGCACGCCGCACCTGGACGCCGTCTCCCTCGCCATCATCGAACAGCTCCAGGAGGACGGCCGCCGGCCGTACGCCGCGATCGGCAAGGCCGTGGGCCTCTCCGAAGCGGCCGTGCGCCAACGCGTCCAGAAGCTGCTCGACCAGGGCGTGATGCAGATCGTCGCCGTCACGGACCCGCTCACCGTGGGCTTCCGGCGCCAGGCGATGGTCGGCATCCATGTCGAGGGCGACGTGGAGTCCGTGGCCGACGCACTGACCGGCATGTCCGAATGCGAGTACGTGGTGATGACCGCAGGCTCCTTCGACCTGATGGTGGAGATCGTCTGCGAGGACGACGACCACCTGCTGGACGTCATCAACCGACGCATCCGGGCCATCCCCGGAGTGCGCTCCACCGAGAGCTTCGTTTACCTGAAGCTCAAGAAGCAGACCTACATGTGGGGAACCCGATAGCCGTGAGGACCCGATAACCGTGAGCACCAAGGACCTCAGCAAGACCGCGTACGACCACCTGTGGATGCACTTCACCCGCATGTCCTCGTACGAGAACTCCCCCGTCCCCACCATCGTCCGGGGCGAGGGCACCTACATCTACGACGACAAGGGCAGGCGCTACCTCGACGGTCTCGCGGGCCTGTTCGTGGTCCAGGCCGGCCACGGCCGCACGGAACTCGCCGAGACCGCCTTCAAGCAGGCGCAGGAGCTGGCCTTCTTCCCGGTGTGGTCCTACGCCCACCCCAAGGCCGTCGAGCTCGCCGAGCGGCTCGCCGACGAGGCTCCGGGCGACCTGAACAAGGTCTTCTTCACCACCGGCGGCGGCGAGGCGGTCGAGACCGCCTGGAAGCTCGCCAAGCAGTACTTCAAGCTCACCGGCAAGCCCACCAAGTACAAGGTCATCTCCCGAGCGGTCGCCTACCACGGCACCCCGCAGGGCGCCCTGTCCATCACCGGCCTGCCCGGCCTGAAGGCCCCCTTCGAGCCGCTGGTCCCGGGTGCGCACAAGGTCCCGAACACCAACATCTACCGCGCCCCGCTGTTCGGCGACGACCCGGAGGCCTTCGGCCGCTGGGCCGCCGACCAGATCGAGCAGCAGATCCTCTTCGAGGGCCCGGACACGGTCGCGGCCGTCTTCCTGGAGCCCGTGCAGAACGCGGGCGGCTGCTTCCCGCCCCCGCCCGGCTACTTCCAGCGGGTGCGCGAGATCTGCGACAAGTACGACGTGCTGCTCGTCTCGGACGAGGTCATCTGCGCCTTCGGCCGCCTCGGCACGACGTTCGCCTGCGACAAGTTCGGCTACGTCCCGGACATGATCACCTGCGCCAAGGGCATGACCTCGGGCTACTCCCCGATCGGCGCCTGCATCGTCTCCGACCGGCTGGCCGAGCCGTTCTACAAGGGCGACAACACCTTCCTGCACGGCTACACCTTCGGCGGCCACCCGGTCTCCGCGGCCGTGGGCCTCGCCAACCTCGACCTGTTCGAGCGCGAGAACCTCAACCAGCACGTCCTCGACAACGAGGGCGCCTTCCGCGCCACCCTGGAGAAGCTGCACGACCTGCCGATCGTCGGCGACGTCCGCGGCAACGGCTTCTTCTACGGCATCGAGCTGGTCAAGGACAAGGCGACGAAGGAGTCCTTCAACGAGGAGGAGACCGAGCGCGTCCTGTACGGCTTCCTCTCCAAGGCCCTCTTCGACAACGGCCTGTACTGCCGCGCCGACGACCGTGGCGACCCGGTCATCCAGCTGGCCCCGCCGCTGATCTCCAACCAGGACACGTTCGACGAGATCGAGCAGATCCTGCGCGCGACCCTGACGGAGGCGTGGACCAAGCTCTAGCCTGCGGCGGCCTCCCGGCCCGGGTGCACCCATGCGAGTGAGAAGGGTGCACCCGGGCCGCGTGCTGTCCGGCGTTCCTGCCGCGAATCCTTAGCGTGCCCGGTAACCGATCGGCCCTGCTTTCGTTCCCCCGCACGGGGGACGGCACGGCAAACGGACCAGAACGAGGTGTACGCGCATGGAGGCCCCGCCCGACAACGATGTGCTCTGGGCCCGCGCCCTGCACTTCACCCACCACGACGGTTCGCCGGGGCTCGGCGGCGTCTCGCTCGGCGTGCGCGAGGGCGAGATCCTCGCCGTCAGCGGCCCGCGCGGCAGCGGCAAGTCCACCCTGCTCGCCTGCCTGTCGGGGCTGGTCCCGGCGCAGCGCGGCGAGGTCTGGTTCAACAGCGTGCCGGTGCACACCATGGGCCCCGTCGCCCGTGAGCGCCTGCGCCGCGACCGCTTCGGCTGGATCGATCCGCGGCCCACGCTGGTCCCGGAGCTGAACGTCTGGGAGAACGCCGCCCTCCCCCTGATGCTGCGCGGCACCGGCCGCCGGCGCGCCAAGACGGCCGCCCTGGAGTGGCTGGAGCGCCTCGACATCGGCGACTGCTCCCGCAGCCGCCCGCGGGAGCTGACCCAGGCGCAGCGCCAGCGCGTCTGCGTCGCCCGCGCCCTGGCCACCGCTCCGACCGTCCTCTTCGCCGACGAGCCGACGGCCCCCCTGCACCGCGCCGACCGCGCCCATGTCCTGCGCACGCTCACCACGGCCGCCCGCTCGCACGGCATCACGGTGGTCCTCGCCACCCACGACGCGGAAACGGCCGCCCTGGCGGACCGCACCGTGTCCCTGTTGGACGGACGCCGGGTGAACACCGTCCACCTGCCCCCGGTCGCCGAGACGGAAGGCCGGGCCGCGTGCTCGCTCTCCGTCTGACCCGCAGCGCCCGCCCCGCGGTACAGCTGCGCCGCCTCCTGGTCGCGGCGGCGTCGGCGGGCACGGGGTTCCTGCTGCTGTGCACCCTCGGCCACGCCCTCACCCACCCGGACTCCCCCGGCTCCTCGTTCCTCCGCCTGCTCTGGTGCGCGGCCCCGCTCGCGGCGACGGTCTACTTCGCCCTCGCGGTGGCCCGCACCGACCCCGGCACCCGGCCCCGCCCGGGCCTCGCCGCGATCGGCCTGGGCCCCGTACGCCTGATGGCGGTCGCGGCAACAACCACCGCCCTCTCCACCCTCCTCGGCTCGATGCTGGCCCTGCTCGTCTTCCTCCACCTGCGCGGCGACCTCACCGGCATGCCGTTCGACGGGGCAGCCACAGACTTCCTGGCAGCCTCCGAACCCCTCCCCCTCCCAGCAGCCCTGACCCTGCTCTCCCTGGTACCGGCCGCGGCATCACTCACGGTGGCCCTGACAATGCGCCCCCGCGAGCCTGCCAAGCCCGCGGGCATGCATGCCACTCAGCCTGCCAAGCAGCCTGCTGAGCCTGCGGGCATGCGTGCCGCCTGGGGCGGCACGGGTGGGCGCAGGCGGCACCCCGCAGCGCCGGGCCGCGCACCCACCCCCACGCCAACCCCCACCCCGGCCGACGCACCAACCGGGCTCACCGAACCGCCCACCACCCCGGCCGGCCTCCCCTGGGGCACAGCCGTACTCGCCGCAGGCCTCACCGTAGGCGCCTACGCCCGCAAACCCACCCACCTCAGCCACCTCACCCTCACCCCCGCCCTCCTCCTCGCCTGGACCCTCACCGCAGTCGGCCTCGCCGTAGCCACCCCCGGCCTCACCCACCTCTGCGGCCGCCTCCTCCAGTCCGCCCGCCCCGGCCCCCTCCGCCTCCTCGCCGGCCGCGCCCTGATGGAGGAGGCCACCCGCATCGGCCGCCCCCTGGGCGTCGTCTGCGCGGTCGCCGCGGCCGCGTACGCCACGGCCGTCCTCCACACCCCCGGCACCGACACCCGCCCGTTCGGCCCACTGACCGCCCTCGGCGCAACCGTGGTCACCGGCTGCGCGATCGCCACCCTGCTGACCGCCGCCGTGGAGGCCAGACAGGCCCGCGCCGACACCACCGCCGCCCTGCTCCGCCTCGGCGCCCCCGCCACGATGCTGCGCAGCGCCGCCGCACTCCGGACCGGCGCCCTGCTGGCGATGTTCGGCCCGCTCACCGTACTCGTCGCCGAACTCGCCGCGCTCCCGCTGGCCCGCTGAGAAGCCCGCCGAGAAATCCGCCGAGAACCCCGCCGAGAAATCCGTACGAAAAAAATCTCGGAACCGCGATGAGTTCGCCGCGGCGCCCCGGTCTACCCCACCGAAGCGACCGACACGAACGGGAGAGACCCCCATGTACCAGCAGATGATCTTCGTGAACCTGCCCGTGAACGACCTCGACGCCTCGAAGAAGTTCTTCACGGAGCTGGGCTACTCGATCAACCCCCAGTTCAGCGACGAGAACGCGGCCTCGGTCGTGATCAGCGAGACCATCGTGGCGATGCTGCTCACCAAGCCGTTCTACGCGACGTTCACCGACAAGGAGATCGCGGACGCCACGAAGACCAGCGAGGTGCTGATCTGTCTGAGCGCCGAGAGCCGCGAGAAGGTCGACGAGCTGGTGGAGAAGGCCGTCGCCGCCGGCGGCACCGCCTCGGACAAGACCCAGGACATGGGCTTCATGTACGGCCGTGCCTTCGACGACCTCGACGGCCACACCTGGGAGGTCGTGTGGATGGACCCGGCCGCGGTCGAGGGCTGAACCACCCCGCCTAGCATGGGCGGGTGCAGACGATGCCCGCCCATGCGGCCCACCACAACGACCGCGAGATCGAGACGCTGGAGGAGTTCGACGCGACCGTCGCCGCGCGTGGCACGCTCGCCGGATTCCGTGTCCAGGCCGTCGACCTGACGGACCGCACGCGCGAACTCCTCACCACGGACACCACCGACGCCGTCTTCCTCGGCTGCGCGATGCGCGAGGACGCGGCCGCGAAGATCCGCGCGGACGGCGCGATGGTCTTCCCGCCCGTCCCGGACCTGCCCTTCGACCCGTACCGCGGTCTGGTCTACTCGCCCGACGAGCTGTTCGCGTCCCTGGCGGACGACGGCTACGAGGCCACGCCCGACGCCCGCGCGTACGCCTGGTTCCAGCGGACCAAGGCGGACCGGGACGTACTCGCCTCGATGCTGCGCTCGATCCACGACGACTCCGTCTCGGACGCGCTCGACGAACTCCTGTCCGGCGCCCGGGTGGTGGGCGATGGGGGTACCTCCCGCGCGAGTTGATTCGAGCGTGGGGGAGGGCGGCCACGCGATGGGCCGCGGCACCGAGGAGTACGCCGGTGCCGCCCGCCTCGGCCGCGAACTGGCCCGCGCCGGCTTCACCGTCGCCACCGGCGGCGGACCGGGCGCGATGGAGGCGGCCAACCTCGGCGCCTACGCCGCCCCCTACGACGACGTGATGCTCGCCGACGCGCTGGAACTCCTCGCCACGGCACCGACGTTCACGCCGTCGGTCACCGCCTGGGCGGCGGCGGCCTTCGAGGTCCGCGCCCGCTGGCCCAAGGGCGGCCCCTCGGTCGGCATCCCGACGTGGTTCTACGGTCACGAGCCGCCGAACCCCTTCGCCGCGTACATCGCCAAGTACTTCGCCAACGCCACCCGCGAGGACGGCCTGTTGGCCCGCTCGGGCGCGGGTGTCGTCTTCCTGCCGGGCGCCGCCGGGACCGTACAGGAGATCTTCGACAACGCGACGCCGAACTACTACGAGTCGCGGGGCGAGCCCACGCCCATGGTGCTGGTGAACCGCGCGCACTGGACGGAGAGGCTGCCGGCCTGGCCCCTTCTGCGGTCTCTTGCGCGGGAACGGTCGATGGAGTCCCGTATCGCCCTCGTCGACCGCATCGAGGAGGCCCCGGAGGCTTTGAAACGTCTCGGCGGTTAATAAGAGGGCAAAGCCAACGACTGTGGCCCGCATATGCGTTGACACTACTTATGCAACGCTTATAAACCTGTGAGCCTCTGGGGGATGGTGGTGCTCCGGCATCACCGCCCCGTCAACCCCCCTCATTTGCGCATCATGTGAAGGACCAACGTGGCAGTCCTGGCAGCTTTGCCCCTCACTCGCCGTACCGTGGCACGTTCCGTGCGCGCCCTCGGTGTCGCCTCCGCCTCCGCCGCGCTCGCGCTGGGTGCCGCCGGAACCGCGGTCGCGTGCGACATCAAGGATTTCTCCGCCGAAGCCAAGTGCGACGGCGACAACGGTGTCATCACCGTCACCGACGTGGACCCGACCGGGGTGCCGGCCGTCGTGACGGTCTACCTCCAGAACAACGGCGCCGACCTGAAGAAGGTCGGCGAGCAGACGGTCAAGGGCTCGCGCGAGGGTGTCACCATCACCTTCGCCGAGGACTGGCGGCCGAACGCCGAGTACCGCATCCACGTCAAGGCCGGCAAGCTGGTCGACGAGGACATCAAGCCGAATCTGACCACCCCGTCCACGGCCTGCAAGGAAGAGGAAGAGGAGACCCCGCCCGCGTCGGACAGCCCGACGCCGACCCCCTCGGCCTCCACCCCGGCCGAGGAGACCCCGTCCCCGACGCCTGAGCCGTCGGAGCCGTCGGAGCCCGCCGAGAGCGCAAGCACCACCCCGGCCGACACCGCGAGCAACGCCCCTTCCCCCGCGGCCGGTGACTCCAACCTCGCCGAGACCGGCGCGGACTCCAACACCGGCGTGATCGCCGGCATCGCGGTCGCCCTGGTCGCCCTCGGCGGCGGCGCCGTCTTCTTCGGCCTGCGCAAGCGCAGCTCGCGCTGACCCCCGAAGCACGTCACCCGGAGCGGGTCACCCGAAGGTGGCCCGCTCCAACCAGAACTCCAGCAGCTCCCGCTCGCCGAGAACCTCCACCTCGCCGCTGTCCAGCGGAAGCCGACGGTAGAAGGCGAGCAGTACGGCGGTGAGCGGGCCGCGCAGCACGACGGTCGCCTTCTCGTGCCCCCGCCGCCACCGCATCCCGCCCTCGTGCAGCTCGATGACCCACTCCCAGCCTTCGGCCGGCGGGACCCCCGTCCCGCGTCGCTCGGCGCTCAACTCGGCTGTGCCGCCGGTGGCATGGAGATGGATGCTCCGACCCGGTCCGCGCAACTCGCCCGCCGGGTCGTCCGGCTCGGTCCGCTGCACGAACTCGACGATCTCCAGCCACTCGTCGATCGCGTCGGCGGCCACCTCGGGCGCGACGTCGTACGGCAGCCCGGCGGCGAGGGTGGCGTCCGCGCGGTGAACGGTGATCTCGTGGGTCATTCGGCGGGCCCAGAACCCGGCGGTGCAGATCCCCGCCCAGCTCCACACCTTGGCGTCCGGGCCCGCCTCGCGCAGCGCGTCGACGAGCATCCCGCCGGTCTCGGCCAGCCAGGCGTCCAGCGCGGCCGCGTCGCCCTTGGCCTCGGGCCCGCCGATCAGCGGCACCCGGTCCTCGGGAATGTCCTCCTCGGCACGCGTCCGCACCAGCAGCTCCACCCAGCGGAAGGCGCCGCCGGTGTGCCGTACGAGCTGCTCCAGCGACCAGTCCGGGCAGGTCGGCACGGTGCCGGACAGGTCGGCGCCGGAGGTCACCACGGCCCTCAACTGTTCGACCTGATGGGCGATCTCGTCGCAGTAGCGATCATGTGCGAGTGCTGTCATGCCCGCACCCTACGATCAGGCCGACCGGTCCAGCACCACGATTTCCGCCGCCTCGAACTCCACCCCGACCTCGTCCCCCACCCCCGGCGCCTCCCGCAGCGCACACGCCGCCTCCAGCCGGGGCGCGTCCTCCGGCTGGAGGTGTACAGCGACATGGGTGCCCTTGAAGGTGCGGGCGGCCACCGTGCAGCGCAGGCCGTCCTCGGGGGCGACCAGCCGCACCCCGGCGGGCCGGACGAGCAGCGTGCACGCCCCCTGCGGCGCGTCCTCCGGCACCGGCAGCTTGCCCCACGCGGTGTCCGCGGCCTGCCCCACGACAGTCGCCGGCACCACGTTGTCGAAGCCGAGGAAACGCGCGACGAACTCGTCCGCCGGCCGCTGCCACACCTCAAGAGGCGTGCCGGACTGGGCGATCCGCCCGTCCCGCATCACCACGACCCGGTCGGCGAGCGCGAAGGCCTCGCCCTGGTCGTGCGTCACGGCCAGCACGGTCGTGCCCAACTCGGTGAACAGCTCCCGCAGTTCGACCACCAGCCGCTCCCGCAGCGAACGGTCGAGCTGGCCGAGCGGCTCGTCGAGCATGAGCAGCCGCGGCCGGGGGGCGAGCGCACGGGCCAGCGCCACCCGCTGCTGCTCCCCGCCGGAGAGCGCGGCCACGGCCCGGCGCCCGGCGCCCGGCAGCCCGACCAGCTCCAGCAACTCCCCCACCCGAGCCGCCTGTTGCGCCTTCGACGCCCCGTGCATGCGCAGTCCGAAGGCGACGTTCCCGGCCACGTCCCGCTGCGGGAACAGCTGGTGGTCCTGGAACATCAGCCCGACCCCCCGCCGATGCGCGGGCACCCCCGCCTGGTCGCGCCCGTCGAGCGAGACCCGCCCGGCATCGAGGGGCTGCAGCCCCGCGACCGCCCGCAGCAACGTCGACTTGCCACTCCCACTCGGCCCGAGCACGCACACCACCTCGTGCTCGGCCACCGACAGGTCGACGGCGTCGAGCACGGCCCGCCCGCCGAACCGCACGGTCGCGCCCTCAAGACCCAGCAGCATCAGAACTCCCCCGTCCGATCCGCGCCCCGCAGCCGCTCCAGCACCAGCAGGGCCACCGCGCACACCACCATCAGAACCGTCGAAAGGGCCATCGCCTGCCCGTAGTTGAGCTGCCCGGCCCGCCCCAGCAGCTTGGCCACGGCGACCGGCAGCGTCGGATGGTCGGGCCGCGCGATGAACACGGTCGCCCCGAACTCCCCCAACGACACCGCGAAGGCGAACCCGGCCGAGATCAGCAGCGCCCGCCGCACCATCGGCAGGTCCACCTCCCGCCACACCCGCCACGGCGACGCCCCGAGCACGGCCGCCGCCTCCCGCAGCCGGTGGTCCACCGCCCGCAGCACGGGCAGCATGGTCCGTACGACGAAGGGGACCCCGACCAGCGCCTGCGCGAGCGGCACCAGGATCCAGGTGGCCCGCAGATCCAGCGGCGGCTCGTCGAGGGCGATCAGGAAGCCGAACCCGACCGTCACCGCGGACACCCCCAGCGGCAGCATCAGCAGCGCGTCGAACCCGCGCACGAACCGGCCTGCGTCCCGCCGGGTCAGGGCGGCCGCGGCCAGGCCGCCGACGGCCACGGCGATGAGGGTGGCGACGACGGCGTACTCCAGCGAGTTGCCGATCGCCTCGATCGGCGGGACCAGGAAGACCCCACCGTCGGCGGAGGTCAGCGCCCGGTAGTAGCCGAATCCGGGCGCGCCGAGGGACCGCTGCACCAGCACGGCGAGCGGCAGCAGCAGGAGGACGACGACGGTGGCGAGGACACCGGCCAGCAGCGCCCACTGCCCCGCCCCGCGCGGCCGGCGTGCGGTCTGCCCGGCGTCCACCAGCCGCAGGGCGCTCTCCCGCCGCCGTACGGTCCAGGCGTGCACCGCGAGGATCGCGCCGACCGCGGCGAACTGGACGAGCGTGAGGACGGCGGCCGTGGACAGGTCGAAGATCTCGGACGTCTGCCGGTAGATCTCGACCTCGAGCGTGGAGAAGGTCGGTCCGCCGAGGATCTGCACCACGCCGAAGGAGGTGAAGGTGAACAGGAAGACCATCAGGGTGGCGGCGGCCACGGCCGGGCCGAGGGCCGGCAGGGTGACCGTCCGCCAGGCCGTCCAGCGGGACGCGCCGAGCATCCGCGCCGCCTCCTCCTGACGCGGGTCGAGCTGCGCCCAGAGCCCGCCGACGGTCCGCACGACGACCGCGTAGTTGAAGAAGACGTGGGCCAGCAGGATCGCCCACACCGTGGTGTCCAGCCGTACGCCCCACAGCTCGTCCAGCAGTCCGCCCCGGCCGACCAGCGCCAGGAAGGCCGTACCGACGACGACCGTGGGCAGCACGAACGGCACCGTCACCACCGCTCGCAGCACCTGCTTGCCGGGGAAGTCGAAGCGGGCGAAGACATAGGCGCCGGGCAGCGCGACCAGCAGGGTCAGGGCGGTGGAGGCGAGCGCCTGCCAGGTGGTGAACCACAGCACGTGCCGGATGTCCGGCTGGGCGAGCACGTCCGCGATCCGCCCGAACTGCCAGGCCCCGTCGACCTGGAGACCGCGCGCGACGATCGCGGCGACGGGGTAGGCGAAGAAGACGCCGAAGAACGCGACGGGCAGGGCCATCAGACCGAGCCGCGCCGCGTACCTCCGGCGGGGTGCCGCTACTTCAGTACGAGCGAGGTCCACGACTTGACCCACTGGTCACGGTTGGCGGCGATCCTGTCGGGCGCCATGGTCGCGGGGTCCTCGGCCGCGGGACCGTACTCCTTGAACTCCTCGGGCACGGCCACGCCGTCGACCACGGGGTAGACGAACATGTTCAGCGGCATGTCCTGCTGGAACTCCTCGCCGATCAGGAAATCGATCAGCGCCTTGCCGCCCTCGCTGTTCTTCGCGTTGCTCAGCAGCCCCGCGAACTCGATCTGGCGGAAGCAGGTGTCCTCGGCGACCCCGGTGGGCGCGGTCTTCGGACGCGGGTCGCCGTAGATCACCTCGGCGGGCGGGGAGGAGGCGTACGACACGACGAGCGGCCGGTCGGCCTTGGCGGCCTTGCCGCCGGCGGAGCCGGAGAACTCCTCGTTGTAGGCCTGCTCCCAGCCGTCGACGACCTTGACGCCGTTGGCCTTGAGCTTCTTCCAGTAGTCCTGCCAGCCTCCCCCACTCTCGGCTTCGCTCGAGCGGGAGGTGCCCCCATCCCCGTACCGCGCGGCCGTCCCGAGCAGGAAGCCGAGGCCGGGCGAGGAGGTGGAGGCGTTCTCGGTGACGAGGAGATCCTTGTACGCGGGCTTGACCAGGTCGTCGAGGCTCGACGGCGGGGTCAGGTCGCGCTCCTCGAAGTACTGCTTGTCGTAGTTGACGCAGATGTCGCCGTAGTCGACGGGCGTGACCCGGTGCTCGCCCTTGTCGAGCTGGTACCGCTCGTCCACCCGGTCGAGGCCCTTCGCCTCGTACGACTGGAACAGCCCGTTGTCGAGCGCGCGGGAGAGCAGGGTGTTGTCGACCCCGAAGAAGACGTCGCCCTGCGGGTTGTCCTTGGTCAGGATGGCCTTGTTGACGGCCTGCCCGGCGTCGCCGTCCTCCAGGACCTTGACCCGGTAGCCGGAGCGCTTCTCGAACGCGGCGAGGACGTCCTTGGAGACGGCCCACGAGTTGTGGCTGACGAGGGTGACGGTCTTGGACCCGCCGGAGCCCTGGGAGTCGTCGGACGACGACCCGCACGCGGACAGCGTGACGAGTCCCAGTCCGACGGCCAGGGCCGTGGCCTTCTTGGTGATGCTCACTGATTCCTCCTGGAGTGACCAGGAAGAGACGCGGCCCCGCCCGGATTCCCTCCGGGCAGGGCGCAACAGCTTGAGTGACGACCGATCTCCCTACCCAGAATGACCTGGGCGAGGTTCAGAGGGTCTGCGGCCCGTCCCGCACTCTCAGCGCTGTGGCGCTCCCCTGTCGGAATATGAAGATGTACGTACGACGATCAGACTACCGCTCGGTGGCCGCGAGCTGACCACACGCCCCGTCGATCTCCTGGCCACGGGTGTCCCGGATGGTGACCGGCACGCCGTGCGCCGCGATGGCCTCGACGAACGCCTTCTCGTCCTCCGGCCGGGACGCGGTCCACTGGGAGCCCGGAGTCGGGTTCAGCGGGATCAGGTTCACATGCACCGGCTTGCCCCGGAGCAGTCGCCCGAGCCGGTCGCCACGCCACGCCTGGTCGTTGATGTCGCGGATGAGCGCGTACTCGATGGAGAGCCTGCGGCCCGACTTCTCGACGTACTCGAATCCGGCGTCGAGCACCTCGCGCACCTTCCAGCGCGTGTTCACGGGGACGAGCGTGTCGCGCAGCTCGTCGTCCGGGGCGTGCAGGGAGATCGCGAGCCGGCACTTGAAGCCCTCGTCGGCGAACCGGTGGATGGCCGGGACGAGACCGACGGTGGAGACCGTGATGCCCCGCTGCGACAGCCCCAGCCCGTCCGGCTCGGGGTCGGTCAGCCTGCGGATGGCCCCCACGACCCGGTTGTAGTTGGCGAGCGGCTCGCCCATCCCCATGAAGACGATGTTGGACAGCCGGGCGGGCCCGCCGGGCACCTCACCGTCCCGCAGCGCCCGCATCCCGTCCACGATCTGGTGGACGATCTCGGCGGTGGACAGATTCCGGTCGAGCCCCGCCTGCCCGGTCGCGCAGAACGGGCAGTTCATGCCGCAGCCCGCCTGCGAGCTGATGCACATGGTCACCCGGTCCGGGTACCGCATCAGCACCGACTCCACGAGCGTGCCGTCGAACAGCCGCCACAGCGTCTTGCGGGTGGTTCCCTGGTCGGTCGACAGATGCCGGACGACCGTCATCAGCTCCGGGAACAGCTCCTCCCGCAGCTTGGCGCGCGCCCCGGCCGGGATGTCGGTCCACTGCTCCGGGTCGTGCGCGTACCGCGCGAAGTAGTGCTGCGAGAGCTGCTTGGCACGAAACGGCTTCTCCCCGACCGCCGCGACGGCGTCCTTGCGCTCGGCGGGCGTGAGATCGGCGAGATGCCGCGGCGGCTTCTTGGCTCCGCGCGGGGCGACGAAAGTGAGTTCTCCGGGCTTAGGCATGGCCATACCAGTGTCGCAGATCGTTCGGCGTGGCCCGACCCGCCCGGTTACGGCCTCATCTGCTCCAGTCGCTCCTTGAGCAGCTGCTCGTTCTTCGGCAGCTCCTTGCGGACCTGGGGACGGACGACGAGAGGCACCAGGACCTTGCCCAGGCCGCGCCCCTCGAAGTCGATCTCTATGGTCACGCGGGAGCGCCGGCCGTCGTCCAGCGGTTCGATCGAACCGTGGGTACGGGGCCGGACGGGCCCTTCGACACCGTGCAGGTCCCAGCTGTACGGCGGATCCAGCGCGTCGAACTCCATGGTCATCGGGATCTCGCGGTTGCCGACGCGGCGGGTGACCTTGACCCGGGAGCCGGGCCGGACCGGGCCTTCGTCCAGCGGCTCCGCCTTGACGGCGCTGACCTGCCATTCCGGCAGGTGGGAAGGGTCGGTGAGATACGCGTAGACGTCCGCGGGAGCGCGGTCGACGTCGATGAACTCTCGGATGGCGGACATGGTGGACCCCCTTCGAGGGCGTACCCCCACATCGTCCCACCGGCCCGGCCGGCACAACAGAAGAAGCCCCGCCAAGAAGGCGGGGCTCCCCGGGGTCCTTCACCGGCCTCAGCCGGATCCGACGAACCAGACCAGCAACAGCCACACCACCGGAGCCGTAGGCAGCAACGAGTCCAGGCGGTCCATGATGCCGCCGTGGCCCGGCAGGAGCGTGCCCATGTCCTTGATGCCGAGGTCCCGCTTGATCATCGACTCGCCGAGGTCGCCCAGCGTGGCGCTCACCGCGACCGCGAGGCCGAGCAGGAGCCCCTGCCACCAGGTGCCGTCGTCGATCAGGAACTGCATGCACAGCGCGCCCGCGACCATGGCGAACGACACCGCGCCCAGCAGGCCCTCGCGGGTCTTGCCGGGGCTGATGCGCGGGGCGAGCTTGTGCTTGCCGAAGCGCCAGCCGACGGCGTAGGCGCCCGTGTCGCTGACGACGGTCAGGAGCAGGAACGTCAGCACGCGCCACGGGCCGTCGTCGGCGGTGAGCATCATCGCGACGAACGTCGCCAGGAAGGGCACGTAGAACGCCGCGAAGACGCCCGCGGTGACGTCCTTGAGGTAGCCCTCCGGCGGTTCCGTCATCCGCCAGACCAGCACGGCCAGCGCGGTCAGCGCCATCGCCACCCAGGCGCCCTCGGCGCCCCGGACGTATCCGGCGACGACCATCGCCGCACCGCCGACCGCGAGCGGGACGAGCGGCGCCTTGATCTCCTTGCGCTCCTGGAGCCGGGAGGTCAGCTCCCACAGGCCCACCACGACGGCGACGGCGATGACACCGACGAAGACGGCCTTGACGACGAAGAGCGAAGCGATGATCACCGCGCCGAGTCCGACGCCGACCCCTATGGCCGCACCCAGGTCGCGCCCCGCGCTCTTCTTCTGCGGCTGGGGCGCCGGCTGCGGGGCGTCGGGCATGGGCTCCGGATTCTCAGGCACGGTCCCGTAGGGCCGCGCCTGCGGCGTCTCGTCGCGGAACAAGGGGCCGCTCAGCCGAGCGGCCCCCCGGTCGTCATCCTGGTCGTCGCCGTAGCGAGGTACGGCGGGTCCGTCGGGCACGATGGGCATGGGGCGAGTCTGCTGCGCCTCGGGCGCATCGTACGCGGGACCCGCCGGGGCAGCCCCCTGGACAGGCCCCTGATCGGACGGCCCCCAGTACCCGGCTTGTGGCGGCGCGCCCCAGGAAGAGTCGTTCATCAGACCTCAAGAAGCTCCGCTTCCTTGTGCTTCAGGAGCTCGTCCACCTGGGCGACGTACTTGTGCGTCGCGTCGTCGAGCTCCTTCTCCGCACGGCGGCCCTCGTCCTCGCCGATCTCGCCGTCCTTGACGAGCTTGTCGATCGCGTCCTTGGCCTTGCGGCGGACCGAGCGGATGGACACGCGCGAGTCCTCCGCCTTGCCCTTGGCGACCTTGATGTAGTCGCGGCGGCGCTCCTCGGTGAGCTCGGGGAACACCACCCGGATGATGTTGCCGTCGTTGCTCGGGTTGACGCCCAGGTCCGAGTCACGGATGGCCTGCTCGATGTTGCGCAGGGCCGTCTTGTCGAACGGGGTCACGACCGCCATGCGCGGCTCCGGCACGGAGAACGAGGCCAGCTGGTTGATCGGCGTCGGCGCACCGTAGTAGTCGGCCACGATCTTGTTGAACATCGCCGGGTGCGCACGGCCGGTGCGGATCGCGGCGAAGTCCTCCTTGGCGACCACGACGGCCTTCTCCATCTTCTCCTCGGCTTCGAGGAGGGTCTCTTCGATCACCACTTGCTCCTGCGTGTCTTGAGTAGGCCCGGCTGCGGTTCCTTGGTGGGGCGGCGGCCGGCTGCGTCGCGTCTTCTTCCTGCACGGTTCCCGACCGGCAGGACATTGTCCATCCCCCGGTCAGGGTCATCAGCCCTGGCTGACTTGGTCACCCACGAGCGTGCCGATCTTCTCACCCTTGACGGCGCGCGCGATATTGCCCTCGGCGAGGAGCTCGAACACCAGGATCGGCAGCTTGTTGTCGCGGCACAGGGTGATCGCGGTGGCGTCGGCGACCTTGAGGTCGCGCGTGATGACCTCGCCGTAGCCGAGCGAGTCGAACTTCACCGCGTCCGGGTTGGCCTTCGGGTCGGAGTCGTAGACCCCGTCCACGCCGTTCTTGCCCATGAGCAGCGCCTCGGCGTCGATCTCCAGGGCGCGCTGGGCGGCGGTGGTGTCGGTGGAGAAGTACGGCATGCCCATACCGGCGCCGAAGATGACCACGCGGCCCTTCTCCAGGTGGCGCACGGCGCGCAGCGGGATGTACGGCTCGGCGACCTGGCCCATGGTGATGGCGGTCTGCACCCGGCTGTCGATGCCTTCCTTCTCCAGGAAGTCCTGGAGGGCGAGGCAGTTCATCACGGTGCCCAGCATGCCCATGTAGTCGGAGCGGGCCCGGTCCATGCCGCGCTGCTGGAGCTCGGCGCCGCGGAAGAAGTTGCCGCCGCCGATCACGACCGCGACCTGGGCGCCGTCACGCACGACGGCCGCGATCTCGCGGGCGATCTTGTGCACCACGTCGGGGTCCACGCCCAGGCCCCCACCGCCGGAGAAGGCCTCTCCGGACAGCTTCAGCAGATACCGGCCGCGTACTTTGCCGTCGTCGCTCTTCTGGGTGGTCATCGGATTCTCCTCGTGGTGCACATACGAAGAAGGCCACTGCCGATGGGAATCATTCGCATCCCATGCGCGGCAATGGCCTCCTCGTCAGATCTGCTGTCGTCCGCCACACGCGTGCGTGGCGGCGTACCGGACGACTGCTGTCGACCCTATCGGGGTCGAGCGTCGCTCGCGGTACGGACTCAGATGCCGACCTTGATACGCGTGAAGCGCTTCAGGGTGACACCGGCCTCTGCCAGGACCTTCTCGACGGACTTCTTGTTGTCGAGCGCGTACGGCTGGCCGAGCAGCGTGGCGTCCTTGAAGAAGCCGTTGAGGCGCCCCTCGACGATCTTCGGCAGGGCGGCCTCGGGCTTGCCCTCGGCGCGGGTGGTCTCCTCAGCGACGCGGCGCTCGGACTCGACGACCTCGGCCGGCACGTCCTCCTTGGAGAGGTACTTCGGCGCGAAGGCGGCGATGTGCTGGGCAACGCCCTTGGCCAGGTCGGCGTCGGCCTTGTCCAGCTCGACCAGGACACCGATCTGCGGGGGCAGGTCGGGCATGGTGCGGTGCATGTAGGCGAAGACGAAGCCGTCGGCGAACTGCGCGAAGCGGTCCAGGACGATCTTCTCGCCGAGGTTGGCGTTGGCCTCGTCCACGAACGCCTGGACGGTCTTGCCGGCCTCGATCTCGGAGGCGAGCAGGGCGTCGAGGTCGGCCGGGGAGGTGGCGGCGACGTGCTGCGCGATCTGGTTGGCGACGGCCTGGAACTTGTCACCCTTGGCGACGAAGTCCGTCTCGCACTTCAGCTCGACCAGGACACCGGAGGTGTTGTCGTCGGCGATGAGGGAGACCACGGCGCCGTTCTCGGCGGAGCGGCCCTCGCGCTTGGCGACGCCCTTCTGGCCCTTGATACGGAGCGCCTCGACGGCCTTGTCGACGTTGCCCTCGGCCTCGTCCAGCGCCTTCTTGCAGTCCATCATGCCGGCGCCCGTGAGCTCACGGAGCTTCTTGACGTCGGCGGCGGTGTAGTTCGCCATGATTCCTGGAATCTCTCTCGAAGTCTGAAGATCTACGGGCCAAACGGCGGGGGCTGGTCGGCCCCCGCCGTCAGAGACCCGAAGGGGTGAGGGGTCAGGCCTGCTCGGCCTCGGCGGCCGGAGCCTCGGCGGCGGGGGCCTCGGCGGCGGCGGGGGCCTCGGCAGCGGGGGCCTCGGCAGCAGCCGGGGTCTCCTCGGCCTTCTTCTCGCCCTCGAGCAGGTCGCGCTCCCACTCGGCGAGGGGCTCGCCGGCGGCCTTCTCGCCCTTGCCCTCGGTGGCGACACCGCTGCGGGCGATGAGGCCCTCGGCGACGGCGTCGGCGATCACGCGGGTGAGCAGGGTGACGGAGCGGATCGCGTCGTCGTTGCCCGGGATCTTGTAGTCGACCTCGTCGGGGTCACAGTTGGTGTCGAGGATGGCGACGACCGGAATGTTGAGCTTCCGGGCCTCGCCGACCGCGATGTGCTCCTTCTTGGTGTCCACGATCCAGACGGCGCTGGGCACCTTCTGCATCTCGCGGATACCACCGAGGGTCTTCTCCAGCTTGGCCTTCTCGCGGGAGAGGACCAGGAGCTCCTTCTTGGTCAGACCGGAGGACGCGACGTCCTCGAAGTCGATCTGCTCAAGCTCCTTCAGGCGCTGCAGACGCTTGTAGACGGTCGAGAAGTTGGTGAGCATGCCGCCCAGCCAGCGCTGGTTGACGTAGGGCATGCCGACGCGGGTGGCCTGCTCGGCGATGGCCTCCTGCGCCTGCTTCTTCGTGCCGACGAACATGACCGTGCCGCCGTGGGCGACGGTCTCCTTGACGAACTCGTAGGCGCGGTCGATGTACGACAGCGACTGGAGCAGGTCGATGATGTAGATGCCGTTGCGCTCGGTGAAGATGAAGCGCTTCATCTTCGGGTTCCAGCGACGGGTCTGGTGACCGAAGTGGACGCCGCTCTCCAGCAGCTCCCGCATCGTGACGACGGCCATGGCCGTTCTCCTTGATTTTCTCGGTTGTACCGCGGGCACCGGAGGGCGCCCGCGCCTGACGCCCGCATGCGCCGTGCCACGAAGGACCGAGGAGCGCTGACACAGGTCGTTTTGTCGACCCGATGTCGGGGCGTGCGAAGTCGACCCGGTGACCCGGATCGCCAGAAGAAGTGTACGGGACCCGCGAGGCCCCGGGTGACGCGCCTGTCCACAACCGCTCGCCGGTCCACAGTTCCCGGCCATGATCCCGACCCGTGCGCGAGCCTGCCGACATGCGAGCGCAACGATGGACGAACACGGTTGCTACGACGGCGGCGGCCCTGCTGCTCCTGACGACAGGGCCGGGCAGAGCACCCGAGACCCCCCTGACCCCGACCGGCACGAACGGCCCCGTACCTGCCGTGGCGCGCACCTGGCCGGTCGGCACCCGCCCCGCCGTCCTGCGCGCCTGGGAACCCCCACCGACGCCCTACGCCCGCGGCCACCGCGGCATCGACCTGGCGGCGGCGCCGGGCACCCCGGTACGAGCGGTGGCCCCCGGACGCGTCTCCTTCGCGGGCCGGGTGGCCGGAAAGGGGGTTGTCTCCGTGGAACTCAACAGCACGGGCACCCCACCCCTGCGGACGACGTACGAACCGGTCCGGCCGACGGTGGCCAAGGGCGACGAGGTGAGGGCCGGGCAGGTGGTGGCGATCACGGAGACGACGGGCTCCCACTGCGCGGGCACGTGCCTGCACTGGGGCCTGCGCAGGGCCGACACGTACCTGAACCCGCTGGCCCTCCTCCCACCGTGGCTCCTCCACGGCCCCCCACCCCGCCTCCTACCGGTCCTGGACGTCCCGCTCCCCTGAAACCCGACACAGCCACCTCTCCCCGCCGCCCAACCTGCGGGCATGCGTGCCGCCCGGGGCGGCACGGGTGGGCGCAGGCGGCACCCCGACAGCGCCGGGCCGCGCGACCCACCCCCACGCCGGCACAAGCCCGCGGCACTCCGCCAACGCAGGGCCACACACCCCCACGCCCCGTCGGCAGACGTCAGCCCCGAACCCCCCGCAACGCCATCAACACCGCCGCATCCGTAATCGCCGCAGGATCCTCCGCCGCCCCCAGCTCGATCCGCCGCACGGCGGCATCCACCACGCCCTGCAACAGCATCGCCGCCAGCCGGGGCTCCGTATGCCCCAGCTCCCCCAGCGCCTCGACGATCATCGCGACCAGCCCACCGTGCGCCGCCCGGATCTTCTCCCGCGCCCCGGCGTCCAGCTCACTCGCGGAGATGGCGACCACGGCCCGGTGCCGCCGGTCCCTCACCAGCCCCAGCTGCCGCCGCACATACGCCTCGACCTTGGCCTCCGGCCCCTCCGCCGCGGCCATCGCCGCCGAGACCTCCGCCGCCCAGACCGGGAAGTCGACCTCGCACAGCTCCTCGACCACGGCGGCCCGCGACCGGAAGTACTCGTAGACGGACGACCTCGCCAGTCCCGTCCGCTCGGCGAGGGCCGGGAAGGTCAGCGCCTCCGTCCCGCCCTCGGACAACAGGGAACGAGCCGCGTCCAGCAGGGCGGCTCGCTGCATCGACCGGTGCTCGGCCACGGAGGCCGCTCGAATCCTTGGCACGTCAACCACTCTACGGACGCGCCACCCGCAGCGGGAGTGACTCACATCAAGCGAACACGATGCATGGAGGTCACAGCACCGGACACCGACTCCCTCAACGGCCGAAACTCGCCAGCTTCGCGCGCAACTGAAGCACCGACTTGGTGTGGATCTGACTGACCCGGCTCTCGGTCACACCGAGCACGTTCCCGATCTCGGCGAGCGTGAGCCCTTCGTAGTAGTAGAGCGTGACGACGGTCTTCTCCCGGTCGGGCAGCGTGTTGATCGCCCGCGCCAGGAACCGCCGCAGCTCCCGGTCCTCGGCCACCTCCACCGGATTGTCCGCGGCGGTGTCCTCCAGCGTGTCCATGAGGCTGAGCCGGTCGCCGCCCTCGCCCCCGACATGCAGCAGCTCCTCCAGCGCCACCACGTTGGCCAGCGACAACTGGCTGAAGACCGCGTGGAGTTCGTCCACCGCGATCCCCATCTCGGCGGCCACCTCCCCCTCCGACGGCGTCCGCCTCAGCCGCGCCTCCAGCGTGGCGTACGCCCGTTCCACGTTCCGCGCCTTCTGCCGCACCGAGCGCGGAATCCAGTCCAGGGCCCGCAGCTCGTCGATCATCGCGCCCCGAATCCGGGTGATCGCGTACGTCTCGAACTTGATCTCCCGGCCGATGTCGAACTTCTCGATCGCGTCGATGAGCCCGAAGACGCCCGAGGACACGAAGTCGGCCTGGTCCACATTGGGCGGCAGGCCGACGCTCACCCGCCCCGCCACGTACTTCACGAGTGGCGAGTAGTGCAGGATCAGCTGCTCACGCAGCCGTTCGTCCCCCGTCGCCTTGTACGACCGCCACAGCTCGTCGAGCGTCGAGGGAGCCGGCGGCCGCACGCTGCCACCGTCGCGGGCGGCTGGGGGGATCGCCGCCCGGTCGGACCCGGAGGTGTGCTGGGGCATTCGTCGCCTTGTGCCGTTCTGCAGTGAAGTGGGGGAGCCTGGGGGAGCTGTCGGTCTGATGGGGATCTGAGGTCGAGGTGCCGTTCTGCGCCGGAATCCTCGTGAGCGTAGCGTGACTGGAGTGTTGCGGTGTGCGAAGGGCGGGGCGCGAAGCGTGCGCAGATACGTTCCGCTGCGCCCCCTACGGGCACACCGGTCGCTCTGCGTGATCGGCGCTGGACGTCAACTGCCGGATTTTCCAAGGACATCGGGGTTCCCCCGGACGGCCGAACACGCTCGGTCAGCATCGGCTTTCACCGTCACGGACCGAGATCATCGCCTGGCGTGTCAACTTCCAGCCGTCGCCGTGTCGTTCGACGTAACCAAGTGATCGGAGTTCGTACAGTCGGGCGACGGCGTCGTCGGGGGTCGTCTGCGCGCCACGGGCGATCTCGTCCACCGGCGCCGCGCGGCCGCCGGGCAGCGCGGCGAGAACACCGCGGGCACCGGGCGCCAGCAGGTCCCGCGGGAGCACGGGGCCGCGCCGGTCCGGGGCCAGCTCCCCCATGTCTCCCACCAGCTCGGCGACTTCCGCCGCATCGGTGACCAGCACCGCGTCCCCACGCAGAAGTTCGTGCACTCCGGCGGAGAGGCCGCTGGTGGCCGGTCCCGGCACCCCCATCGTGTGGCGCCCCAGCCGCTGCGCCGCGCGTGCCGTGGCCAGCGAGCCGCTGCGGTGCGCGGCCTCGACGACCACGGTCCCCCTGGTGAGCGCGGCGATGACCCGGTTGCGGACGATGAAGCGGCTGGGCGTCGGATGGTCCCCGGGCGGCAACTCACCGACGACGAGCCCCTGTTCCGCGATTCTGCCGATCAACTGGGTGTGGCCGCGCGGGTAGGGCCGGTCGACGCCGCAGGCGAGTACGGCGACGGTGGCGCCGCCGGCGCCGAGCGCACCGCGGTGGGCGGCGCCGTCGACGCCGTAGGCCCCGCCGGAGACGACCACCCAGCCGTGTTCGGCGAGCCCGGCGGCGAGGGTGGCGGCCATGTGGGCGCCGTACTCGGTGCAGGCGCGGGCGCCCACGACGGCGACCGACCGCAGCGCCCACATCCGCAGGCTGGGCCGCCCCCGCACCCACAGGCCCAGGGGCCGGGCGTCGCCGAGGTCGTCGAGCTGGCCCGGCCACTCGGCGTCGCCGGGGCACACGAACCGCATGCCCGCCGCGCGGGCCGCGGCGAGGTCCCGCTCGGGCTCGGCCCGCTCGGCCCGGGCCAGCAGCCCGGCCCACCGCTTGTCACTGACCCCGGCCGGCCGCGCCCCTCTCCCGCGCAGCCGCCGCACCACCTCCGCAACCCCCCACTCCCGCACCCACCGCCCCCCGACCTCGTCCCCCGGCTCAAGAACCCGCCCAAGAAACACCCGCCCGACCAGCTCCTCGTCCGGTGCGTCGCCGCCCGTCATGTCAGCGCCCCGATGGCCATGGGGACGCCCCGGGGGACTCCGGTGCGCAGTTGCAGCGCCAGGGCGACATCCGTGGCGTCGGGCCGGTCGTGGCCGACCAGGTCGGCGACGGTCCAGGCGACGCGCAGGACGCGGTCGAGACCGCGGGCGGTCAGCACGCCCCGTTCGAGACTGCGCTCGGCCTCGTCCATCGCACCGGCAGCCGCACGCCACCGGCTGCGCAGCTCCCGTCCCGGCACCTCGCTGTTCGCCCGCCACGGGGTCCCCGCCAGGCGGGCCGCAGCCCGTTCCCGGGCCGACCGCACCCGGTCGGCGACAGTGGCCGTGGACTCGCCCCGGGCGCCGCGCTCGGTGAGTTCGGCGCGGGTGACCCGGTCCACCTCCACCCGCAGGTCGACCCGGTCGAGCAGGGGCCCGGACAGCCGGGCCTGGTAGCGGCGGATCGTGGCGGGCGGGCACTCGCAGAAGTCGTCGGTCCGGGAGAAGCGACCGCAGGGGCAGGGATTGGCCGCGAGCACCATCAGGAACCGGGCGGGGAACCGCACGACTCCCGAGCTGCGCGCGATCACGACGTGCCCGGACTCCAGCGGCTGACGCAGGGCGTCGAGGGCGTGACCGCTGAACTCCGGAGCCTCGTCCAGGAACAGCACGCCCCGGTGGGACAGCGACACCGCCCCCGGCCGCGCGATGCCCGGACCGCCGCCGACGAGGGCCTGCATCGTCGCCGAGTGGTGCGGGGCGCAGTAGGGCGCGACGTCGATCAGGGGCTTGCCCGGCGGCAGCAGACCGGCCACCGAGTGCACGGCCGTGACCTCCAGCGACTCCTGCCTGGTCAGCCGGGGCAGCACGGCGGGCAGCCGCTCGGCGAGCATGGTCTTCCCGGCGCCGGGCGGCCCCTCCAGGAACAGGTGGTGTCGGCCCGCCGCGGCGACCTCCACGGCCGTGCGGGCCGACAGCTGGCCCACGACGTCGGCGAGGTCGTGCCCGTGGTCGTGCTGTGCCGTTCCGGTGCTGTGCATCCCCGTGGCCGCGCCGGTGCCCGGCACCCGCAGACCGGCCAGCAGATCGGGCCGGCCGGGCTCGTCCGGGTCCTCCTCGGGCACGGGTTCGTCCGCGAGTACGGCGATCAGCTGGCGCAGGCTGCGCACGCCGAGCACGGACACCCCCGGCACCAGGGACGCCTCGGCAGCGGCGCACTCCGGTACGACGACCTGTTCGTAGCCGGCGTCGGCCGCGGCCAGCACCGCCGGCAGGATGCCGCGCACGGGCCGCACCCGGCCGTCCAGGCCCAGTTCCCCGATCATCACGATGTCGGCGAGGACCCGCGGGTCGATCCGCTCGGCGGCCCCCAGGACCGCCGCCGCGACGGCCAGGTCGAAGCCGCTGCCGCTCTTGGGCACCGACGCCGGACTCAGGCCCACCGTCAGCTTCTTCTGCGGCCATGACGCCCCGGAGTTCACCACCGCCGCCCGTACCCGGTCCCGGCTCTCCGTCAGGCTCTTGTCCGGCAGGCCGACGAGCGTGAAGGCCGCGACCCCCGGCTCCAGGTCGGCCTGGACCTCCACCACCACGCCCTCGACGCCGACCAGCGCCACCGAGCAGGTCCGCGCGAAACCCATCACGCCACCCCCCGGACGTGCTCGACCAGGGGGGCACCGCGGCGCGGGAGGAGCACACCGACCACGTCGATGCGGACGCCGCCGGGCGGCGCTCCTCCATGGGCCTGGATCCAGCGCTCGGCCAGGTCCCGCAGGCGTTGCGCCTTGTCGGGGGTGACCGCGGCCATCGGGTGCTCGAAGCAGTCACCCCTACGGGTCTTCACCTCGCAGACGACCAGCGCGTCCCCGTCCCGCGCCACGATGTCGATCTCACCCGTCCGGCCACAGCGCCAGTTGCGCTCCAGAACGGTCATCCCGGCCTCGGCCAGCCGCCGCGCGGCCAGTCCTTCGCCGTACGTGCCCAGTGCACCGCGTGCGTTCATGTCGGCACCACCTCCGGCACCGACGATCACGCATCCGCCCCCAGAAAAAGGATCTTGGTGGGCTACTCACCGATTGTGGAAAACTCCGTCACCCACATGGGTGCACGTCACCCGCCCGGGAGCTCCAGGTCGCTCTTGTTCAGCTCCTCGATGTTCACGTCCTTGAACGTCAGGACCCGGACCTGCTTCACGAAGCGCGCCGGCCGGTACATGTCCCAGACCCAGGCATCCGCCATGGACACCTCGAAGAACACCTCGCCCTGGACCGAGTGCACCTGCATCTCGTAATCGTTGGTCAGGTAGAAGCGCCGCTCGGTCTCGATCACGTATTTGAACAGACCGACGACATCGCGGTACTCCCGGTAGAGCTTGAGCTCCATCTCGGTCTCGTACTTTTCGAGGTCCTCGGCGCTCATGGCATGTTCCCCTTCAGCCGTGCGATCCCACCATTGTGCGCCAGTCCCGCGAGCCCCTAGACGATTTCGGTGTCAAGGGTCACGGGCCCGGCCGGGGGACCTTCGTCGAGCAGCCTGCGCAGCAGCTCGGCGAGTCTGGTCGGATACACCGTCTCACGTGCCCGGGCCAGTTCCTGACAGGTCCACCAGCGCGCTCCGGCCACACTCCGCCGCTCCAGCTCGGTCAGGCCCACGGCCTCGATCGCCGTCTGCGTCGTACGCGCCAGGTAGTACCACTCGTCCTGGTCCCAGCGGCGGCCCGCGAACGGGAAGGAGCACGTCCGCCGCCACAGCACCGGGCCGAGCTCGACCTCGGTGATGCCGGTCTCCTCCACGAGTTCCCGCAGAGCCGCTTCCTCACGGGTCTCGTCGCCCTCGACTCCCCCGCCCGGCGTGAACCACCAGTCGTCGCTCACGTCGTCCGGCTCGTGGCCGTGCAGCAGCAGGATCCGGTCCTCGGGGTCCAGCAGCACGACCCTGGCGACCCTGCGCGGACCGCTTTCGCGGGCCTCCTCAGCGGCGGACACCCGCGGGCTCCGTCCTGGCCCGGGAACGGCCGCCGAGCCGCTTGGCGACCGGGCCGTAGGCGCCGCCGCCCAGCACGAGCACCGCGCCGACCACGATCAGGACGCCCACCGTGCGCAGCGGCCCCGGGGAGGAGAGCGGCCCCAGCTCCTCGAAGCCCGTCGGGCGCTCCAGCATGCCGTCCATCGGCCAGACCACGGCGTCGACCCGGCCCGTCACCGCGTCCCGCGACACCGTGCCGTTGGCGGCGTCCGTCAGGTGGGCCGTGGAGTCCAGCGAGCCGTGCCGCTCGTCACCGAGCAGGAACAGCCGCCCCTCGGGGACCTTCACCGTCGGGAAGTCGGTGATCCCGGCCAGGCTTCCCGCGGGCAGATACGGTTCGTCGATCTTCTTGCCGTCGACCGTCAGCTTGCCGTCCGTGCAGCAGGCGACGGTGTCGCCGCCGACGGCCACGACCCGCTTGACCACGGGAGCGTTGGCCCAGTCCGCGTCCTTGAAGACGACGACGTCACCACGGCGTATCTCGTCGCCGTCGACCCGCTCGGCCAGCACGCGCTCGCCCGCGTCGATCGTCGGCGCCATCGAACTGGTGGGCACGGTGTACGGCCGGTAGACCACCGCCGCCCAGGCGAAGCCGCCGAGGAACAGCACAAGGCCCAGCGCCACGGCCAGGCCGGACAGTCGCTGTCCGGTCCGGCTGCCCGCCGGGCCTCTGTTCGCGCCGCCGTGCGGGGCCGTACGCGTCGTGCTCTCACCACCCATGGGCCGCACCCTACCCGGCGGTACGCCCCCGGGTCAGCCCATGGCGTGGATCACTCAGTGCTTCTCCGGGGCCGGTGCCGCGGCCCGCCTGCGACGCCACAGCACCAGCGGAACGACCCCGGCCACGGCCAGCCCCTGGGGCGCCACGGTCAGCGCGGCGGAGGCCGCCGACCGCGCGCTGAGGTTCTGGTCGAAGGTGTCCGGCACCGGCAGGTTGTCCCAGCGGTTGATCGGCCAGGCGATCACGATGGCCCGCCCGACGACCTTGTCCACCGGCACCATGCCGTCGTTGCCGTCCGAGCGGTTGTAGCGCGAGTCGCGGGAGTTCTGCCGGTGGTCGCCCATGACCCAGATGTGGTCCTTGGGGACCTTCACCTTGAACTGGCCGCCCTGGTCGTCGACGCTGCACGGCGTGTTGCCCGGGTAGACGTACGAGGCCTCGTTGAGCGCCTTGCCGTTGACCTTGACCGGGCCGCTGCCCTTGCACTCGACCGTGTCGCCGCCGACCCCGATCACGCGCTTGATCAGGTCCTTCTCCTCCGCCGACGGCATCAGGCCGACCCAGCTGAGGACCTTCTGCATGGCGTTCGGCTCGGGAGTCGGCTCGCCCATCAGCCAGTTGCCGGGATCGTGGAAGACGACGACCTCGCCGCGCTCGGGCTCCGAGCCGAACCACGGGGTGAGCTTGTCGACCAGGACCCGGTCGCCCTCCTGCAGGGTGTTCTGCATCGAGTCGGACGGGATCGAGAACGCCTGCACCAGGAACGTCTTGATCAGCAGCGCCAGCACCAGCGCGATACCGATCAGGATCGGCAGCTCCTTCCAGAAGGAGCGTGGCTTCTTCGGCTTCGGGGCCGACCCGCCCGCGCCCTCCTCGGTCCGCGGGGGCTCGTTCGAGGGCGGGCCCTCACCGCCCGCCGCGGCCTCGTTGTTCGAGGTCACGGCGTCGTCCGCGGCCGGGTCGGCCGCTTCCACGGGGCGTCCGCGATCCTCGCCGTCGTGTCCGGACCGTGCGCCAACCGCCACATCCCCCACGCCAACTCCTTACTCTGTGCCGCTGCCTGCCCCATGCGCGGCGCAGGCCCACCACTCCCATAACGAGCGGGAGTTCCGCAGGGGTCGGGAGTCGGATCGGTCCGTTCGAATCGTCGGAGGCAACCCTATGCGACAGCCGGAGGGCCGCGGCCGACGCGGGGGCCGAGTCGGACACGGAAGCGAAGGTTTTCGGTTCGTCCAGGGTGCCCCAGTGCCCGAAGGGCCAGGCGATGACCATGGCCCGCCCGACCACCTCGTCCTCGGAGACCGTGCCACCGTACTGGTTCTGGTGCGAGCGGGAGTCGGCGGAGTTGGCCCGGTGGTCGCCCATCACCCACAGGCGTCCCTGCGGGACGGTGACGTCGAACCGCGTCTGGGAGGGAGCGTTGCCGGGGTACAGGTAGTCCCCCTCTTCCAGGGGAACGCCGTTGACGGTCACCCGTCCTTGCGCGTCGCAGCACTGGACGCGGTCGCCGCCCACGCCGACGACCCGCTTGATGAGGTCCTTCTCGTTGTCGGACGGCAGCAGGCCTATGAAGGTGAGCCCTTCCTTGATCTGCTTGATGACGACCGGATCTTCCTTCTTCGTGGTCGTCTGCTCGTCCTGCAGCCAGCCGCCGGGGTCCTTGAAGACGACGACGTCCCCGCGCTGCGGCTTGGAGCCGAACCACGGGGTGAGCTTGTCGACCAGGACCCGGTCGCCGATCTGGATCGTCTGCTCCATGGAGCCGGACGGGATCACGAAGGCCTGGACGAGGAAGGTCTTCAGGACGAGGGCGATCAGGACGGCCACGCCGATCAGGAGGGGTATCTCCTTGATCGCGCTGCGCCTGCGCCGTCGCTTGACCTTGCGCTGGAGCTTGCGCCGCTCCGCGCGCGTACGGCCGGCGCCGCCGGCGGAGGCACGCCGGGAGCCGGTGGGCAGCAGTTCGTCGGCGGCGCTGCTGGGCGCTCCGCGCGGTTTGCCCCGGTTACCCATGGGCACCTGCCGCGGCGGGCACGCGCGCGTACGCGTCGGGGCGCTCCAGTCGGGTCCAGTGGTCGGAGGGCCAGACGATCCAGTCGGCGCGGCCGACGACGACGTCGACGGGGATCATGCCGCCGCCCGGGGAGCCCAGGTGGTCGCGGGAGTCACTGGAGGCGCTGCGGTGGTCGCCGAGGACGAACAGGGCGCCGTCGGGCACCACGACGTCGAAGGAGACGGTGGACGGGCTGTCACCGGGGTACAGGAAGGTCGACTCGTCGACCGACCGGCCGTTCACCTGGATCCTCCCCTCCTTGTCGCAGCAGACCACGCGGTCCGCCCCCACGCCCACCACGCGCTTGATGTAGTCGGCGTCCCCGAAGTACCCGGTTCCGTCGAACACGACGACGTCGCCGCGCCGCGGCTGGGCACCGAAACGGTACGCCAACTTATTTACGAGAACGCGGTCCCCGACCCTCAATCCCCGTTCCATGGATCCGCTGGGGATCTGGAACGGCTGGACCACAAAGGTGCTGAGCAGCAGCAGGAACAGCAGGCAGACCAGCAGGGTGAGAGTGATCCGCCCGCCCGGGACGCGGTCGGCGATCCACGACACCAACGCGAAACGCGACCGTCCCTCCGCGGCCCCCGGTTCGGGGCGGGAGGAGCGGTCGCGCTCCGTCGGCTGTGCTTCGGTGTCCATCGTGGCCAGATGCTATCCGGCCCCGCTGCGACGCCCGGAAAGCGCTCAGTTCTCGCGCTTCTCCTTGATCTTCGCGGCCTTGCCGCGCAGGTCACGGAGGTAGTACAGCTTGGCGCGGCGCACGTCACCACGGGTGACGAGCTCGATCTTCTCCACGATCGGGGTGTGCACCGGGAAGGTGCGCTCGACGCCGACGGAGAAGGAGACCTTGCGGACCGTGAAGGTCTCGCGGACACCGGCGCCCTGGCGGCGGATCACAACGCCCTTGAACTGCTGCACACGGGAGCGGTTGCCCTCGATGACGCGGACGTGGACGTTGACGGTGTCACCCGGGCGGAAGGCCGGGACGTCGCTGCGCAGCGACGCGGCGTCGACGGAGTCGAGCAGGTGAGACATTTCGTCTGCTTTCTTCGCCCATGCCACAGGTCATAGGCGGGAGCTAGTTTTCCAGAGGATGCTGTTCGCGTCGGGGCGGGCGTCGTGTCCCCCTGTGGCAGGGGCGCACGCCGGACGGCGCACAACAGCGACCTATTCTTCCACGGTCTCCAGCCGCTGCCAAAATCGGCCGTGCCGGGCACCCTCCGGATCCGGCGCCCAGCCGAGGATGGAGAGCATCTCGCGGTCCTTCTTGTCGAAGGCCTCGGGGGCGCAGCGCTCGATCAGGTCGGGCCGGTTGGCCGTCGTGCGCCTGAGCGCCTCGTCGCGCCGCCAGCGGGCGATCCTGCCGTGGTGGCCGCTGAGCAGCACGTCCGGGATACCACGCCCGCGCCACTCGGGCGGCTTGGTGTAGACAGGCCCCTCCAGGAGGTTGGCCATGGCGCCGGGCGCGAAGGAGTCGTCGCGGTGGGACTCGGCGTTGCCGAGGACACCGGGCAGCAGCCGCGCCACGGCCTCCGTGACGACGAGTACGGCGGCCTCGCCGCCGGCGAGGACGTAGTCCCCGATGGACACCTCGTAGACGGGCATCCGGGTCGCGTACTCGTCGACGACCCGCCGGTCGATGCCCTCGTAGCGGGCGGGCGTGAAGATCAGCCAGGGGCGCTCGGAGAGTTCCGCGGCGAGTTCCTGGGTGAAGGGCCGGCCGCTGGGCGTCGGGACGACCAGGGCGGGCCCGTGGGAGCCCGTCTCGTAGCCGTCGGCCAGGACGGAGTCCAGCGCGTCGCCCCAGGGGTCGGTCTTCATGACCATGCCGGGGCCGCCGCCGTACGGCGTGTCGTCGACCGTGTTGTGGCGGTCGTGGGTCCACGCGCGCAGGTCGTGCACCTGGACGTTCAGCTGCCCGCGCGCGCGTGCCTTGCCGACCAGGGAGACGTTCAGGGGCTCCAGGTACTCGGGGAAGATCGTGACGACGTCGAGGCGCATCAGGACTCTTCCCGCGTGGACTCTTCGCGCGCGGACTCTTCCCGCGCGGACTCTTCCCGCGCGGACGCGATCTCGGCGCGGTCGTCGATCAGGCCGGGCGGAGGGTCGATGACGGCCTTCTGCTCCGCCAGGTCGATCTCGGTGACGATCTCCTCGACGAACGGGATCATCACCTCGCTGCCGTCGGGCCGCTCGACGATGAACAGGTCCTGCGAGGGCAGGTGCGAGATCTCGGTGATCCGGCCGACCTCGGCGCCGTCCTTGGTCACCACGTCCAGGTCGATGAGCTGGTGGTCGTAGTACTCGTCCTCGTCCTCCGGCAGCTCGTCCGGGTCGACCTCGGCGATCAGGAGGGTGTTGCGCAGCGCCTCGGCGGCGGTGCGGTCGCGCACGCCCTCGAAGCGCAGGAGCAGCCGCCCGCTGTGCACGCGGCCGGTCTCGACGGTGAGCGGTCCGGTGGCGGCGGGATCGGTGGCCAGTACGGCCCCGGGGGCGAGCCTGAGTTCCGGCTCGTCGGTACGTACCTCCACGGTCACCTCGCCCTTGATCCCGTGGGCGCGGCCGATCCGTGCGACTACGAGCTGCACTTTTCGAAGATCTCCTGTCGTAGCGACTACGAACGACTATGACGGCTGGAACGAAACCATGAACGACTGTGAACGACTACGGGCCGAGGAAGGCCCAGTGGCCCTCCCCGGCCCGAGCCGGTGTTGCATTTGGCGTCAGCGAACCTGGTCGACGTCGACGAGGTCGACGCGGACACCGCGGCCGCCGATGGCGCCCACGACGGTACGCAGGGCGCGTGCGGTGCGGCCGTTGCGGCCGATCACCTTGCCGAGGTCGTCGGGGTGGACCCGGACCTCCAGCACACGCCCGCGGCGCAGGTTGCGCGAGGCGACCTGCACATCGTCGGGATTGTCGACGATGCCCTTCACGAGGTGCTCAAGCGCCTCTTCGAGCATGCTGCTCAGGCCTCGGTCGACGCGGACTCGGCAGCCGCCTCGTCCTTCTTCTCAGCCTTCTTCTTCTGGGTGATGGCCTCACCCTTGCCCTCGTCGTCGCCACCCAGGGCCTCGAACGAGGGACGCGCGGCCTTGGCGGCCGGCTGCAGCAGCGGAGCCGGGGCGGGCTCGCCCTTGAACTTCTGCCAGTCGCCGGTCTTCTTGAGGATGGCGAGCACGGGCTCGGTCGGCTGGGCGCCGACGGAGAGCCAGTACGCCACACGCTCGGCGTTGACCTCGATGCGCGAGGGGTTCTGCACCGGGTGGTACAGACCGATCTCCTCGATCGCACGGCCGTCACGACGGGTGCGGGAGTCGGCGACGACGATGCGGTAGTGAGGCGAACGGATCTTGCCCAGACGCTTCAGCTTGATCTTGACTGCCACGGGAGTGGGTTCTCCTGGATTTGACGTGGTTGGGCACGGCGAGACTGCCGCGTGGGGTTGCGGTACCCGAGTGCCCGATGGACGCGTCAGCCGGAGGAGAGAGGGGTCCTGTGCGGCTGTCGAGTACAGCTAGCCATTGTGCCACACCCTGCGGGCCCCGTCGGACCGAGGGCATGCGGACGGGCAGGGCTGGGGCGCACCCGGCGTGGAGGTGACCGTACGACGGGTGCGGCCCGGCGCTGCGGCTGCCACGAGCAGCCGCAGCCTCAGCTCGCCGCCGCGCCCACCACCTCGGGGATCCGGAACGGCTTTCCGCACCCCCCGCAGACGATGGGCGCCTGCGCCAGGACGGACGGGACGACGCGCACATTGCGGCCGCAGTCGCACACGGCCTTGACCCTGACGCCGCCGCCGGAGGAGCCGTGGCGGGCGGCCGGGCCGCGGAAGGTGCGGCTGGTGTCCGCGGACGTGGCCGCGGTGTGGGCCTTCAGGGCGCGCTGGAGGCGTTCGATGGTCGGACGGTAGCGGCGCTTGGCCTCGGGGTTGAGCGTGACCAGGGAGAAACCGCTGCTCGGGTGCGGCTCCTCGGAATGGTCCAGACCCAGCTCCTCGGCGATGGCCAGGAATCTGCGGTTGTGGTAGCGGCCGGCACGGGAGGTGTCGCGTACTCCACGGGCGGCGGCGATGCCGTGCACCGCCTCGTGGAGCAGGCGCTCGAAGGAGAGTTCGTGCCCGCACGCGGACGACGACTCCCCGATCAGGGACTCAGGCGCGGCGAGATCCGGCAGCTCGGGGTGGTGCCGCTGAATGTCGGCCCACGCCTGCGCCAGCTCTGCGGCGAGAACAGGTGGTGTCTGTGTCGTGCTCACGTAATGACAACGAGCCGGAGTGCCCCTGTGTTCCGATTCCGGGCCATCCCAAATAATTTGCACGTACCCGTCAGTTGCCGCTGATGCGTCCCGACGAGGGCGGGTGCGCCGATCTGCGGAGAAGCCTCGCGTCTCGTACCAAGCCGGTGCGTAGCCTGACGTACGCACCGGCGCGTACGCCGTCTCCGCGCGCCGGGGTGCCGGTGACCGGCAGGGGCGCAAGAGGCCTTTCGGTCGCTCTCGCGCCTCCCCCTTCGTACTCAGTAAGCGCGTGCGACGATCGCGACGTTACCGGGCGCGTCCTCGTCCTGCGGCACCGACCCGTCCTCGGCGACCAGACACCGTACGGTCACCGCCTGCTCGGCCAGCCTGGCCTCGCCCTCCGCGCCGAGGTCCGCCCACGGGATGCGCGCCCAGCCGGTGGCGGCCGCTTCGACCGCCTCCTCGATCGTCGACACGTCGGTCGTGCGGGACTCGCGCCGCGCTCGGGACTGCTCCAGCAGCAGCGCCTGGTCCTCCTCCAGGACCTTGGGGAGCAGTTCCACGAGGGCGTCGACGGCCACCGGCTCCTTGCCGCCCGGGATGCGCCGGGCCAGCATCGCGGTGCCGTTCTCCAGGTCGCGGGGCCCGATCTCGATCCGTACCGGCACGCCCTTGAGCTCCCAGTCGACGGCACGACGCCCGAAGGGGGTGTCCGTGCGGTCGTCGACCTGGACGCGGACGCCCGCCGCCGCCAGCCGGTCGCCGATCTCGCGGACCTTGGCCAGAACCGCCTCGTCGCCCTTGATCGCGAGCACGACGGCCTGGATCTGCGCCAGCCGCGGCGGGACACGCAGGCCGTTGTCATCCCCGTGAGTCATCACCAGGGCGCCGATCATGCGGGTGGTCGAACCCCAGGAGGTCTGCCAGACGAGCTCCTGCTTGCCCTCCTTCGACAGGTACGAGGTGTTGAACGCCTTGGCGAAGTTCTGGCCCAGCTCATGGCTGGTGGCCATCTGCAGGGCCTTGCCGTCGCCCATCATGCCTTCGAGCGTGAGGGTGTTGAGGGCGCCCGCGAACCGCTCCTTGACGGTCTTGCGGCCGGGAACGACGTCCATGGCGAGGACGTTGACCATGAAGTCCTCGTACACCCGGCGGTGGATGTGCGCGGCGAAGTCCCGGGCGTCCTCGAACGTGGCGTGCGCGGTGTGGCCCTCCTGCCAGAGGAACTCCGTGGTGCGCAGGAACAGCCTGGGCCGCAGCTCCCAACGGACCACGTTCGCCCACTGGTTGATCAGCAGGGGCAGGTCGCGGTAGCTCTGCACCCACTTCGAGAAGTAGTCGTTGATGATCATCTCGGAGGTGGGCCGTACGACCGCCGGCTCCTCCAGCTCCTTGCCGCCGCCGTGCGTGACGACCGCCAGCTCGGGCGCGAACCCCTCGACGTGGTCCGCCTCCTTGGCGAAGTAGGACTGCGGGATCAACAGCGGGAAGTACGCGTTCTGCGTACCCGTCTCCTTGATGCGGGCGTCCATCTCCGCCTGCATCCGCTCCCACAGCCCGTAGCCGTACGGTCGGATCACCATGGTGCCGCGCACCGGGCCGTTGTCGGCCAGCTCGGCCTTGTTGATCAGATCCTGGTACCAGCGCGGGAAGTCTTCGGCCCGCGGCGTGAGAACGGGTGCTTTCGCCATGGCGCGATGGTACGGGCCGACGTTGCCGGAATGTGAATTTTTGCCACAGGCACGGTCCGCCCACAAGCCGCGCCCGACAACCCCTGGACGCCGGGTCGAGCGCGGAGTTTCCTGGCATACGGGGGAAGAACGAGCGCACGTCACGGGGGCTACGGAATCGGGTTACAGCGGCAACTCTCGGCTGATTGGGGCGCTTTCGATGACACCTACGCTCGTGCGGCAACACCTGTCTCACGCGGGACCGAAACCCCGTGTGGACCTGTGTGCACGCGCGCGTGACTGGTCCGAGATCCAGGAGCGGATGCTGGTTCCGCTCTACGAAGCCGTCTACGAGCGGCTGGAAGTGGGCCCCGGCACGCGCCTGCTGGGCCTCGGCTGCGGATCGGGGCTCGCCCTGCTGATGGCGGCGTCGCGCGGAGCCGCCGTCACCGGCGTCGAGCCCTCCTCCCCTGAACGGCTGGACCTCGCCCGGCAGCGGTTGATACCCGAGGCGTGGGGCACGCGCGCGCGTGCCGACACCCGACTCATCGACGGCTCACCACAGGACGCGGCCGACGCGGAGACGCCCGCGTACACCCTGGTGACCGCCTTCGAGCCCATCGGGTGCCTCGCGGGCGACTCGGAGGGACTCGGCGAGCTGCTCGAAGGGGCGAAGCCGCTCGCCGAGCGCGGGGCGCCCGTGGTGCTGGCCGGCTGGGGTCCGCCGGAACGCTGCACCACGTCGTCCGTGCTGCGCGTGGCCACGAAACTGGCCGACCCACTGCGCAGCACGGGCAGTTGGCGCCCCGCCCTCCGCGACGACCTGGAGGAGGTCGCCCAGCGGGCGGGGCTGAGGCCCGACGGCTCCGGACGGGTGACCTGCCCCTTCGGCTACGCCGACATCGACAACGCCGTACGCGGACTGCTGTCGACCGGACTCTTCGACGCGGCCGTCGCCGCCACGGACCGGGCGCAGGTGGACAAGGAGCTGACGGAGGCACTGCACCCGTACCAGCGGCGGGACGGGACGGTGTGGATGCCGAACGTCTTCCGGTACCTGGTGGCCCGAGTCCCCTGAGCGGGAAACACCCTGTGGATGCACGTGTGAATGGTGTGAAGGAAGCCGCGCGGAAAGCCTCTCGCCGCGCCCGCCCGCACACCGTCCCCCTAGCCTGACGCTTTGCTCGGGGGACCTACACATCTGCATACAGGAGTTGTTGTGCTGCACCGCAAGACCGCGCTGCGTCTCGCCGCGCCCGTCGCCGTCCTCGCCCTGGCGCTCACCGCCTGCGGGGGCGGGGACGACAAGGCCGACGCGAAGAGCCCGGCCACCTCCGGGGCGAAGGAGGCGTCGGAACCCTCGCCGTCCGAGCCCGCCTCCGGGGGCGCGCTGGCGACCGGCGAGAGCGCCACGGGGACCTACGAGGAGGACCCGGGGAAGGTCACGTACGAGATCCTCGCGGAGAAGGTCGACGTCAGCACCGAGGCCGAGGCGCAGAAGCAGGTGGCCGACCCGGCGAAGGCCAAGGGCCTCGTCCTGGTCACCGCCCATGTGAAGTTCACCCACAAGGGCGGCCCCGCGCTCACCGACTCGCCCCAGGTCGGCGACGAGACCACGGTGTGGGCCGACGGGCGGCGCGGCTCGATCCTCATCGGCGCCGCCGAGGACGCGGCGGGCTGCGAGGACCCGTACGACGTGGAGAGCTGGAAGCAGGGCGAGAGCCACACCTTCTGCGAGACCTACCTGGTACCCGCCGACGCCAAGAACGTCGAGGTGCACTGGACGGAGACCGACGGCGAGCCGTACATCTGGACGTTCCCGAACGGCTAGAACCGGCACCGGGGGCGCCCCTTGTGACAAGGGGTGCCCCCGGCACCGTAGGACCGCCCTCGGTCAGCCCATGAACTTCTTGAACTCGTCCGGCAGTTCGAAGTCCTGCGGAGCCTGCTGGCCGGGCACGCCGAAGGCGCCGCCCTGGGCCGCGGCCGCGCGCCGGGCGGCCTCCTCCTGCTCCTGCTGCTTGCGCTTCATCGGGTTGCCCGAGCGCTGCTTGCCCTTGGCCTTCTTCGGCTGCTTCTTGGTACGGCCGGGACCACCGCCCATGCCCGGCATCCCCGGCATCCCGGGCATGCCGCCGCCCTGGGCCATGCGGGACATCATCTTGCGGGCCTCGAAGAACCGCTCGACGAGGTTCTTCACCGCACTGACCTCGACACCGGAACCCTTGGCGATACGGGCGCGGCGCGAGCCGTTGATGATCGTCGGGTCCTGGCGCTCGCCCGGGGTCATCGACTTGATGATCGCGGCCGTGCGGTCGACGTCACGCTCGTCGAGGTTGTTGATCTGGTCCTTGATCTGGCCCATGCCGGGCAGCATGCCGAGCAGCTTGGAGATGCTGCCCATCTTCCTGACCTGCTCCATCTGGGCCAGGAAGTCGTCCAGGGTGAAGTCCTGGCCCTTCTTGGACGCCAGCTTGGAGGCCATCTTCTCGGCCTCTTCCTGGCTGAACGTCTTCTCCGCCTGCTCGATCAGGGTGAGCAGGTCACCCATGTCGAGGATGCGGGAGGCCATCCGGTCCGGGTGGAACGCGTCGAAGTCGTCGAGCTTCTCGCCGTTCGACGCGAACATGATCGGCTTGCCGGTGATCTGGCGGATCGACAGCGCCGCACCACCGCGGGCGTCGCCGTCCAGCTTGGAGAGCACCACGCCGTCGAAGCCGACGCCGTCCCGGAAGGCCTCGGCGGTGTTGACCGCGTCCTGACCGATCATCGCGTCGACGACGAAAAGGATCTCGTCGGGGCTGACGGCATCGCGGATGTCCGCGGCCTGCTGCATCATCTCCTGGTCGATGCCCAGGCGGCCCGCGGTGTCGACGATGACGATGTCGTGGACCCGGGCCTTCGCGTGCTCGATGGAGTCCTTGGCGACCTTGACCGGGTCGCCGACGCCGTTGCCCGGCTCCGGCGCGTAGACGGCCACACCGGCGCGCTCGGCGACGACGCTGAGCTGGTTCACGGCGTTCGGGCGCTGGAGGTCACAGGCGACCAGCAGCGGCGAGTGGCCCTGCCCCTTCAGCCAGTGGCCGAGCTTGCCCGCGAGGGTCGTCTTACCGGCACCCTGCAGACCGGCCAGCATGATGACGGTGGGCGGCTGCTTGGCGAAGCGGAGGCGACGGGTCTCGCCGCCGAGCACCTGGACAAGTTCGTCGTTGACGATCTTGAGCACCTGCTGGGCAGGGTTCAGGGCCTTGGAGACCTCAGCGCCGAGTGCACGCTCCTTGACGTTCTTGATGAACGTGCGTACGACGGGCAGGGCGACGTCCGCTTCGAGGAGAGCGATGCGGATTTCGCGCGCGGTGGCGTCGATGTCCGCCTCACTCAGACGCCCCTTGCCGCGCAGATTCTTGAAGGTCGCTGAGAGGCGATCGGAGAGAGTATCGAACACGGCGGCGTCGGTCCTCGGGAGTCGGGGGCAGTATGAGCGTCTTCCAGGGTATCCGGCCGCGCAAGACAATCGTCCCCGCCTGCCGTGATCGGCTGGCGGGGACGGAACCCCCGCGGCGGCGGGGAGCAACCAAGGATCGTGACCAGCTCGTCGTTCACGATCGGACCACCCCCGCGGCGGCGGGGAACACAACCGGTGAACGCATGACGTGACCGGAGGGTTACGCCCGCAGGGTCTCCTCAAGCTTCCGCGCCACGGATGCCGCTTCCTCCGCCGGGAGCGGAGCCCCGTTGTCGCCGTTGACGTAAAACGCGTCCACCGCGTTCGCACCCAGCGTCGACACATGCGCGCTGCGCACCCGCACCCCCGCGTCCTCCAGCGCCCGCCCGATCCGGAACAGCAGCCCCGGGGCGTCCTGGGCGCGGACCTCGATGACCGTGGCCAGGCGGGAGGCGGTCGGGTGGACGCTCACGCGCGCGGGAGGCGCGACAACGCCCCGGCGGCGCGGATAGGCCGCGTCGCGCTCCGCCAGCCGTCCCGCGATGTCCAGGGAGCCGTCCAGCGCGCGGACGAGGTCCGCGCGCAGCCGGGCGGCCTGCGGCAGGGAGCCGTACTCGGCGGCGACCCGCCAGTTCAGCAGGAGGACCGCGCCGTCGACGCCGTCGGGGAGGTCCAGGGCACGCAGTTCGGCGGTGCGGACGGTCAGCCGGTGCATGGCGAGGACACCGGACACGGCGGGCAGCACGCCCGGCTGGTCGGGTACGGCGATCAGCAGCTCCACGCCGAGCGGTTCGGGGTCACCGGAGGGCTGGTCCTCCGCGAGAGCCGGCGGCTCGGTCTGCGCGCGCAGCGACAGCACCGGGCTTCCGGTCGCCACCGCCTCGATGGCGAGCCGTTCCTGTTCGGCGGTGGGCGCTGCGGCCTCCGGCTCCTCCGGGGCGTCCCCGGCGAGCACGGCCGAGACGCGTTTGACCAGGTCGGCGACGAGGGATCCGCGCCAGGACGACCAGGCGGCGGGCCCGGTGGCCAGCGCGTCCGCCTCGGTCAGCGCGTGCAGGAGTTCCAGGGTGCCCTGCGAGCCGACGGCCTCGGCGACCGCGCGCACGGTGGCCGGGTCCTCCAGGTCGCGCCGGGTGGCGGTGTCGACGAGCAGCAGGTGATGCCGTACGAGGGTGGAGAGCACGGCCACGTCCTCGCGGTCGAAGCCGATGCGGGCGGCGACGTCCTTGGCGATGATCTCGCCGGCCACCGAGTGGTCGCCGGGCCAGCCCTTGCCGATGTCGTGCAGGAGGGCGGCGACCAGGAGCAGGTCGGGGCGGTGGACGCGGCGGGTGAACTCGGAGGCGCGGACGGCCGTCTCGATGAGGTGCCGGTCGACGGTCCAGATGTGGACGGCGTTGCGCTGCGGCCGGCAGCGCACGCGCTCCCAGTCGGGGAGCAGCCGGGTGATGAGGCCTTCGGCCTCCAGGGCCTCCCAGACCTCGATCGTGGGACGGCCGGAGCCGAGCAGGGTGACCAGCTGCTCGCGGGCCTCGGCGGGCCAGGGCGTGGGCAGGGGGCGCGTGGTGGCCGCCAGGCGCCGTACGGCGTGCAGGGAGAGCGGGAGTCCGGCCTGCGCGGCGGCCGCGGCGGCGCGCAGGGGCAGTACGGGGTCGCGCTCGGGGCGTGCGGCGCGGGCGAGCACGACCTCGCCGTCCTGCTCCACGACGCCTTCGGCCAGGGGGGAGCGCTCGGCGGGCGGCTTCGCGCCGCCCAGCATGGCGCGCAGCCGGGGCCGCACGGCGCGCGACCGCAGCACGCGCCCCACTTCACGCCAGGTGACATCGCTGGCGTACGAGATGACCCGCGCCGCCTCGTACACCTGCCGCAGCAGGGTGTCGGCGTCGAGCAGGCCGAGCTCGGCGGCGACCTGGTCCTGCTCCTGGAGCGCGAGCCGGTCGGTCGCGCGCCCGGTCGCCAGGTGCAGGGCGTCTCGTACGTCGAGCAGTCGGCGCCGGGCGTCGTCGAGGCCCTCGCGCGGGGCGTCGGCCAGCCAGGAGGCGGCGACGGCGCGCAGGATGGTGGCGTCGCGGAGGCCGCCGCGGGCCTCCTTGAGGTCGGGTTCCAGGAGGTACTGCAGTTCGCCCTGGCGTTCGGCGCGCTCGGCGGTCAGCTCCTGGAGCTCGGGCAGGCGCTTGGGTGCCTGGTTGCGCCAGTCGGCGAGGACGGCCGTGCGCAGTCCGGCGGTCAGTCCGAGGTCGCCCGCGATGTGGCGGGCGTCGAGGAGGCCGAGTTGGACTTTCAAATCCTCTGCGGCGGTCTTGCGGGCCTCGGCGGGGGTGCGCACGGAGTGGTCGAGGGCGAGGCCGAGGTCCCAGACGGGGTACCAGATGCGGTCGGCGAGCGCGGCGACCGCGCCCGTGTCGCTGCCGTCGTGCAGGAGCAGCAGGTCGAGGTCGCTGCGTGGGGAGAGTTCACCGCGGCCGTAGCCGCCGACGGCGATGAGGGAGACGCCGCGCACCGCCTCGGCTCCGGCGGCGAACAGACCGGTGAGCCAGTCGTCGGTCAGTTCCGCGAGGGCCGCACGGCGCGGCGGCCCGGACCGCGCCCCCTCGGTGAGGAGGCGCAGCCGGGCCGCCGCGTAGCCGCTGGGTCCCGAGTCATCTGCTTCTGTCCGCACGTCCGTACTCGTCACCCAGCGACTCCTGTTCCAGTCTTCTTCTGTTAGAGCGCGTCCGGGCCGCGCTCGCCGGTGCGGACCCGTACGGCCGTCTCCACCGGGAGGGACCAGACCTTGCCGTCACCGATCTTGCCGGTGCGGGCGGCCTTGACGATGACGTCGATCAGTTGCTCGGCGTCGTCGTCCTCGGCCAGCACCTCGATGCGGATCTTCGGGACCAGGTCGACGGTGTACTCGGCACCGCGGTAGACCTCGGTGTGGCCCCGCTGACGACCGTAGCCGCTGGCCTCGGTGACCGTCAGACCGTGCACTCCGAAGGCCTGGAGGGCTTCCTTGATCTCGTCGAGCCGGTGGGGCTTGACGACTGCGGTGATGAGCTTCATGCCTCAACCTTCTTGCTTTCCGCAGCGGGGCTGCTCTGGGCGGGCGGGACGGCGGCGGCGATGTGCGAACCGGCCGCGGAGCTGAAGTCGTATGCAGTCTCCGCGTGCTGGGCCTGGTCGATGCCGCTGATCTCGTCGTCCTCGGTGGCGCGGAAGCCGATCGTCTTCTGGATGAGGAAGGCGATGATCCAGGTGACCACGAAGGTGTAACCCATCACCGAGAAGGCACCGGTGGCCTGCTTGCCGAACTGGCTCCAGCCCCCGTCCTCGGTGGCCAGGAAGCCGACCATCAGGGTACCGATGACGCCACCCACCAGGTGGACGCCGACGACGTCGAGGGAGTCGTCGTAGCCGAGCTTGTACTTGAGGCTGACAGCCCAGGAGCAGACCGCACCGGCGACGACACCGATCAGCATGGCGCCGAAGGCGTTGACGTGGCCACCGGACGGGGTGATCGCGACGAGACCCGCGACGGCACCGGAGCAGGCACCGAGGGTGGTGAAGGCGCCGTGGCGGATGCGCTCGTAGATCAGCCAGCCGAGCACGGCGGCACCGGTCGCGATCTGGGTGTTGATGGCCATCTGGGCCGTGGTGCCGTCGACGCCGAGCTCGGAGCCGGCGTTGAAGCCGAACCAACCGAACCACAGCAGAGCGGTGCCGAGCAGGACCAGCGGCATGTTGTGCGGCCGCATCGGGTCCTTCTTGAAGCCGACGCGCTTGCCGACGACCAGAACCGCGGCGAGGGCACCGATACCGGCGTTGATGTGGACGGCGGTACCACCGGCGAAGTCGATGACACCCAGCTCCAGGAGCCAGCCACCGGTACCCCAGACCCAGTGGGCCACCGGGAAGTAGACGATGGTGACCCAAACGCCGATGAAGATCATCCAGGAGCTGAACTTGACGCGGTCGGCGAGCGCACCGCTCATGAGGGCGGCGGTGATGACCGCGAACAGCATCTGGAAGAGGGCGAACGCGAAGACGGAGATGTCGTTGCCGGTGAAGCTCTCCATCACCGTGTCGGCGTTGATGCCCTTCAGCCCGATGGCGTCCAGGTTGCCGATGAGACCTCCGGCGTCACCGCTGAAGGCCAGGGAGTACCCGTAGAGCACCCACAGAACGCTGACGATGCCGAGGGAGATGAAGGACATCATCAGCATGTTCAGCACGCTCTTTGCGCGGACCATGCCACCGTAGAAGAGCGCCAGCCCGGGCGTCATCAGCATGACGAGCGCTGCACTGATCAATACGAATCCGGTATCTGTGCCGTTCAATGCCGGTATCTCCTCGTCTTGGGAACGGCCCGTGCGGGCGAAGCCTGAGCGGATTGAGGGGTGGGCCGGTTATGCGCCATGAGATTGGCGCAGCGCCGTTTCGTTGGACGCCCCTCGTTGTTTCGCCGCCGTGACGAAGGCACCGTGGGTGTTACACGTCGATGAACTGCCTGATGTTCGGCAGTTGGATCGTTATCGTGGCGCAACCTTCTGTGTGAAGGAACAGAACCGGCCGCGGGCGGCCTTCCGATGACCTGGCATGGGGGAGCCGAGTCGGGCAGTTCGGGAGGGCCGGCCGCGGCCGGGGTTCAAGGGCGGGAGCGGGTGTTCAGACCGCCTCGGCGGTCTCGGGCAGCTCCACGGCAAGCCGGTCGGTGAGGTCCACGACCTCGTGCAGATCGCCGAAATCGCGTACGGCCGTGTCGACCGTCTTTCGGATACGAGTGTTGACGCGCTCGGAGCGCACCTTCTTGGCGATCGTCATGGCCTCCGTGACATAGCCGGCGCCGCGCTCGGGCTCGCGCCGGAGCAGGTGCACGGTGGCCATGCCGACGAGGTTCAGCGCGTACGACCGCTGGTGCTCGGCGTCCTTGGCGAAGAGGTCCACGGCCCGCTCCATCAGGGGCTCGGCCAGGGAGGCGTACGTGGGGCTGCGGCCGGCCACGTAGGCGAGGTCGCGGAAGGAGTGGGAGTTCTCGCCGTACAGCTCGGCCTCGGAGAAGAAGCGGATCCAGTCGGGGTCCGGCTCGTCCCACTCGTCGGCCTCGGCGAAGGTGTCCTCGGCCATCCGCACGGCCCGCTTGCACTTGCCGGGCTGGCCCATGTTGGCGTACGCGCGGGCCTCCATCGCATACAGCATCGACTGGGTGCGCGGGCTCGCGCAGTCGCGGCTGCCGTACTGGGCGAGGTGGACCAGTTCCAGGGCGTCCTCGGGCCGGCCCAGGTGGATCATCTGGCGGCTCATGCTGGACAGGACGTAGCTGCCGAGCGGCCGGTCGCCGGCCTCCTTGGCGGCGTGCAGGGCGAGGACGAAGTACTTCTGCGCGGTGGGCTGGAGACCGACGTCGTAGGACATCCAGCCGGCCAGTTCGGCGAGTTCGGCGGCGACCTTGAACAGTTTCCTGGTGGTGGCCTCGGGCTGGGGTTCCTGGAGGAGGTCCGTCACCTCGTGCAGCTGGCCGACCACCGCCTTGCGGCGCAGGCCGCCGCCGCACTGGGCGTCCCACTGCCGGAACATCACGGTGGTGGACTCGAGGAGTTCCAGCTCGGGCCTGGACAGCCGGCCGCCGCGGCGGCCGACGGGCTCGGGCTCCGCGCGCGGGGCCGACGGGGCGGGGACCAGCCAGCGCTGCATCGGCTCGATGAGGGACGGGCCCGCGGACAGGCCCAGCGAGGTCCCGAGGAAGCCGCGCCGCGCCAGCATCAGGTCGCTGCGCGAGAACTCGCTGAGCAGTGCGACGGTCTGCGGGCCGGTCCAGGGCAGGTCGACGCCGGACACCGACGGTGACTGGCGCGCGGCGCGCAGGCCGAGGTCCTCGACGGAGACGACACAGCCGAACCGCTCGGAGAACAGCTCCGACAGGATCCGCGGAATCGGCTCGCGCGGGTTCTCACCGTCCAGCCAACGCCGTACGCGCGAGGTGTCGGTGGAGATGTGATTGGCGCCCAACTGGCGGGCCCGGCGGTTGACTTGGCGGGCGAGTTCACCCTTGGACCAGCCGCTGCGCACGAACCAGGAGGTGAGCAGCTCGTTCGGGCGCTTGTCAGCGTTCGTCGCGTTCGTACCGCTTCCGCCGTTGCCGCTCACTGGAACGCCCCCATCCCTTGGACCACTTGTCACCGAGTGCGCCAACCCCTATCAGAATGCCGGTAAATACCGCCGCCCGTCCGGTACTTCTCACCCTTCGAACGGAGAGCCGAGTTGCCTCCGGCATACCCACGAGTGCATGTGCCCCCGGGACTCGTGCACTCAAAGTAATCCTACGATCACCCCTCCAGCCATGGCGATCCCGGAAACGCCACCATTCGCCACCCCTTCGAATGAACTCACGGTCGCCTCCGCACGATTCACTTGACAGAGGACGACCGGAAGTGGGCGGAGCGGTGCACTTCGGGGCGCACGCCGCCGAGTGCACTACCCCGAGCGCTTCCGAGCGCCACCCTGACCGTGTGGAGCCAGGGCCGGGAACGCACAGGGTGAACACACAGGGTCACGATCCGCATCCGCGTCGTAACCACCGGCGCGCCGGACCCGTTGGAGGGGGCATGGGCTTCACGATCGCCGGCATCCGCGAGATCCGTTCCGGCACGCGCCGACGCGGCCGCTCGTCGGAGTGCACCGCCGTAGCCGAGTTCACCGGCCTGTGGGGCTGGGATGTGGTGCCGGGCGCCCGGGCGACGGCCGGCGCCTGCTCCTGCGGCCGCCCGGAGTGCCCGGCGCCGGGCGCCCACCCCCTGGACTTCGCGCCCCGCCTCCCGGCCGGGGCCACCCTCGACGAGGTGACCAAGGCCTGGGCGGAGTTCCCCGGCGCCGCGGTGATGCTGCCGGTCGGTCGGGCGTTCGACGTGATCGAGGTGGCGGAGCCGGCCGGGCGCCGCGCGCTGGCCCGGCTGGAGCGGATGGGCCTCCCCCTCGGACCGGTGACCGCCACCCCCGACGGCCGCGCCCACTTCCTCGTCGCCCCCGGCGCCGCCGCCGAACTGCCCGAGCTGCTCTACCGCATGGGCTGGGACGACCCGACCTCCCTGGACCTGCGCGGCCTCGGCTCCGGTACGTACATCACTGCCCCGCCCTCCGACCGCGGCGGCCTGGGCCCGGTGCGCTGGCTGCGCTCCCCCGCCCTGGACTCGTCGGCGAAGCCGCCGGCGGCCCGACTGCTCCTGGGGACGCTGGCGTACGTCGCCCACAGGTCGCGCGCCTAGCGAAGCGCCCGCCTCCCGACCGACCACCGCTGCCACGCACAGCGAAGCGCCCGCCTCCCGGAGAGGGGCGGGCGCTTCTCGCGATCGGCGCGGGAGTCACTCTCCGATGAGCGCGTCCACGAAGGCTTCCGGCTCGAACGGCGCCAGGTCGTCCGCGCCCTCGCCCAGGCCGACCAGCTTGACCGGCACGCCCAGCTCGCGCTGCACGGCGACCACGATGCCGCCCTTGGCCGTGCCGTCCAGCTTGGTGAGCACGATGCCGGTGATGTCGACGACCTCGGCGAAGACCCGGGCCTGCACGAGCCCGTTCTGCCCGGTGGTCGCGTCCAGCACGAGCAGCACCTCGTCCAGCGGCGCGTGCTTCTCCACGACGCGCTTGACCTTGCCGAGCTCGTCCATCAGGCCGGTCTTGGTGTGCAGTCGGCCGGCGGTGTCGATGAGGACGACGTCGGAGCCCAGCTCCTTGCCCTCCTTCACCGCGTCGAAGGCGACGGAGGCGGGGTCGCCGCCCTCCGGTCCGCGCACGGTGTGGGCGCCGACGCGCTCGCCCCAGGTCTGGAGCTGGTCGGCGGCGGCGGCGCGGAAGGTGTCGGCGGCGCCGAGCACGACGGTGTTGCCGTCGGCGACGAGGACGCGGGCCAGCTTGCCGGTGGTGGTGGTCTTGCCGGTGCCGTTGACGCCGACGACCATCACGATGCCGGGCTTGCGGCCCTCCGGCTCGGTGCGGACCGTGCGGTCCATGTCGGTGCCGATGAGCTTCAGCAGCTCCTCGCGCAGCAGGCCGCGCAGCTCGGCGGGGGTCCGGGTGCCCAGCACCTTCACCCGCTCGCGCAGGCCGTCGACCAGCTCCTGGGTGGGCTGCACACCGACGTCGGCGGTGAGCAGGATGTCCTCGATCTCCTCCCAGGTGTCGTCGTCGAGGTGCTCGCGCGACAGCAGCGTGAGCAGTCCCTTGCCCAGGGCGTTCTGGGAGCGGGAGAGCCGGGCGCGCAGCCGGACCAGGCGGCCGGCGGTGGGCTCCGGGACCTCGATCTCGACCGGCGGGAGCTCTTCGACGACGGGCGGTTCCTCGACGGCGACCGGGGCCGAGCCGTCGGGAAGGTCCACCTCCTCTATCGTCCGGCGCGGTTCGTCGCGCGGGGTCTCGGCCTCGTCGCCGACGTGCGGCTCGGCCGGAGGGGCGGTGATGTCGGGCGTGGCGGGGGGCAGCGGGGGCAGCTGCTTCTTGCGCCGGCTGCCGACGACGAGCCCGCCGAGCGCGCCGAGCACGACCACGGCGATGACTACAGCAAGGATGACGATTTCCATAACGCGTCCAGTATCAGTCATGGGCGTCCGGCGGGCCCGTCCTGTGTTCCCGTCCCGACCCGGGTCGCCGCCGCCATGGCGATCTGACGTACCGTCAGCTACCGTCCTCCCCCTCCACACGTGTGAAGGGGAATCCGCCATGCCCGCCATACCCGTCACGGTCGTACGGTTCAACCTGGTCGAGCCCGGCGCCACCGCCGCCTCGCTCGGCGCCCGCTACCGCACCGCCCTGGAGATGGCCGCGTACGCCGACGAGCACGGGGTCACCACCGTGCAGACGGAGGAGCACCACGGCGTGGCCAACAACTGGCTGCCGTCGCCGTTCGCCTTCGCGGGCGCGGTGTTCGGCGCGACCGGCCGCCTGGCCGTGACGGTCTCGGCGGTCATCGGCCCGCTGCACGACCCGCTGCGGCTCGCCGAGGACATCGCCGTACTGGACCTGCTCAGCGGCGGCCGGCTGGTGACGGTCGCGGGGATCGGGTACCGGCCCGAGGAGTACGCGCAGTTCGGCGTGGACTTCCACCGGCGCGGACGGCTCCAGGACGAGGTGCTGGAGACGCTGCTGAAGGCCTGGACCGGCGAGGAGTTCGAGTACCGGGGCCGTACGGTACGGGTCACCCCGCGCCCGTACACCGAGCCGCACCCCCTGCTGCTGGTCGGCGGCTCCTCGAAGGCCGCCGCCCGCCGGGCCGCCCGCCTGGGGCTGCCCTTCTTCCCCAGCGCGCATCTGCCGGAGCTGGAGGCGTACTACAAGGAACGGCTCGTCGAGTACGGCACCGAGGGCTGGACCATGATGCCGGCGGCCGAGACGCCGCTGCTGCACCTCGCCGAGGACCCGGACCGGGCGTGGGCGGAGTACGGCGGCCACTTCCTGCACGAGGCCCGCACGTACGCCTCCTGGCAGTCCGGCGACGTACGGTCGGCCGTGAGGTCGGCGGCCACGACGGTGGACGAGCTGCGCGCCGAGGGCGTGTACCGGATCCTCACGCCGGAGCAGTGCGTGGCGCAGGGGCTGGACAGCCTCGTCCTGCATCCACTGGCGGGCGGGATGCCGGTGGCGGAGGGATGGCGGAGTCTGCGGCTGTTCTGCGAAGCCGTGCTGCCCCGGCTCGGTGACCGAGCCGGGGCAGCACGTCCCTGACGGGTACGAGGAGAGGGGGCAGCGGGGACTTGGCCCCTTCTCCTCGGGTCTGTGACGGGTCGGCCCTGTGACGGGTCGGGCCTGTGACGGGTCGGCCCTGTGACGGGCTCAGCCCATCTCCTCCAGCTTCTTGCCCTTGGTCTCGGGCACGAACTTGAGGATGAAGGGGATGGAGAGGAAGGCGAACACCGCGTACATGACGTAGGTGAGCGACAGGTTCCAGTCCGCGAGGTCCGGGAAGGTGATCGTGATCGCCCAGTTGGCGATCCACTGGGCCGAGGCGGCCACACCGAGGGCGGCGGCCCGGATCTTGTTGGGGAAGACCTCGCCCAGCATGACCCAGACGACCACGCCCCAGGACATGGCGAAGAAGAGCACGAACGCGTTGGCGGCGATCAGCGCCACGGCGCCCTGGGCGGTCGGCAGCGGGTCGTTGCCGTTCTGGTAGGAGAAGGCCCAGGCGGCCAGCGCCAGCGAGATGCCCATGCCCACCGAGCCGATGAGGGCGAGCGGCTTGCGGCCGATGCGGTCGACGAAGATCATCGCGATCACGGTGCCGATGATGTTGATGATCGAGGTCTCGAACGAGTAGAAGAACGAGCTCGACGGGTCGACGCCCACCGACTGCCACAGCAGGTTCGAGTAGTAGAAGATCACGTTGATGCCGACCAGCTGCTGGAAGACCGAGAGGCCGATACCGATCCACACGATCGGCAGCAGGCCGTACTTCCCGCCCAGCAGGTCCCTGAAGGTCGACTTGTGGTCACTGCGCATGGCCTCGTCGATCTCGGCGACGCGGGCGTCCAGGTCGATGTCGCCCTCGACGTCGGCGAGCACCTTCTTGGCGTCCTCGATGCGGCCGGCGCCGATCAGGTAGCGGGGCGACTCGGGGATGGCGAAGGACATCAGGCCGTAGACGATCGCCGGGACCACCATCACGCCGAGCATCCACTGCCAGGCCTCCAGGCCCGCGACCGTGCCGCGCTCCTCGCCGTCGGCGAGGTTGAGGATGGCCCAGTTGACGAGCTGCGAGATGGCGATGCCGATGACGATGGCCGCCTGCTGGAAGGAGGCGAGCCTGCCGCGGTACGCGGGCGGGGCGACCTCGGCGATGTAGGCCGGGCCGATGACCGAGGCCATGCCGATCGCGATGCCGCCGAGCACCCGCCAGGCGGCGAGGTCCCAGGCGGCGAAGGGGAGCCCGGATCCGACGGCACTCACGGCGAACAGCACCGCCGCGATCTGCATGACGCGGATCCGGCCGATGCGGTCGGCGATGCGGCCGGCGATCGCGGCACCCACGGCGCTGCCCAGCAGGGCGCAGGCGGCGACGGTTCCGGTGGCACCGGAGCTGAGCTCGAACCGGTCCTGGATGCCGCCGTTGGCACCGTTGATGACAGAGCTGTCATAGCCGAACAGGAAGCCGCCGAGGGCGGCCGCGGCCGTGATGAAGATGACATGCCCGAGGTGTTCGGGCGGTGCCGTCCTGGCTCCTGACTGGGGTGCCTGCGAAGTGCTGGTCACGTGAAACTCCTCGGGCCACCGGCAACGCTGCCGGGTGGGGGTTGAGCCCTTCCGGTGCGGCACGGACTCCCGTCGGCCAGCATCTGAAGGTAAAAGCAACATTGCAGACCTTATGCCTTCAAGTTTCGAAGTCAATAGTTCGACTGCTGTGAGTTTTGAGGCATAGCGAGTCTGCTTGTGTTCAAGAGTTGAAGAAGTTGAGGTCGGAGCGGCCGGGCCCTACCGAAGCCGCTGGCTGATGACCTTCGACACACCGTCGCCCTGCATGGAGACGCCGTACAGCGCGTCGGCGACCTCCATGGTCCGCTTCTGGTGCGTGATCACGATGAGCTGCGAGGCCTCCTGCAGCTCCTGCATGATGCGGATCAGCCTCTGGAGGTTGGTGTCGTCGAGGGCCGCCTCGACCTCGTCCATGACATAGAACGGGCTGGGCCGGGCCTTGAAGATTGACACCAGCAGGGCGACGGCGGTCAGTGACCGCTCGCCGCCCGAGAGCAGGCTGAGCCGCTTGACCTTCTTGCCGGGCGGACGCGCCTCGACGTCGACACCCGTGGTGAGCATGTTGTCGGGATCGGTGAGGATCAGCCGCCCCTCGCCCCCCGGGAACAGCCTGCTGAAGACGCCCTCGAACTCCCGGGCCGTGTCCCGGTACGCCTCGGTGAAGACCTGCTCGACGCGCTCGTCGACCTCCTTGACCACCTGGAGCAGGTCGGCGCGGGTCTTCTTCAGGTCCTCCAGCTGCTCGCTGAGGAACTTGTGGCGTTCCTCCAGCGCGGCGAACTCCTCCAGGGCCAGCGGATTCACCTTGCCGAGCTGCTGGTAGGCCCGCTCGGCCGCCTTGAGCCGCTTCTCCTGCTCGGCCCGCACGAAGGGCTTGGGCCGGTTGCGGGGGTGCTCGGGATCCTCCGGCAGCTCCTCGCCCTCGGCGGGCGGCGAGGGCGGTACGGGCTGCTGCGGGCCGTACTCGGAGACCAGGCCCTCCGGTTCGACGCCGAGTTCCTCCAGCGCCTTCGTCTCCAGCTGCTCGATCCGCAGCCGCTTCTCGGCGCCGAGGACCTCACCGCGGTGGACGGAGTCCGTCAGCTTGTCGAGCTCGGCCTTGAGGTCACGGCCGCGGCCCCGGGCGGCGGTCAGTTCCTGTTCGCGCCGCGCCTTGGCGGCCTCGGCGGCGGTGCGCTCCTCCTCGGCCCGCCCGAGCGACACCTCCACGTGCGCGAGCAGTTGCCGGGCCCCGGAGGCGACGGCCTCGGCCACGGCGGCCTCGTGCCGCATCCGGGCCCGCCGCTGCTCGGCACGCGCGCGTGCGTCGCGCTCCGCGCGGGCGGCCCGGTCGAGGGAGTCGGCCCGCCCGGCGAGCCCCTTGACCCGCTCCTCGTGCGTACGGACCTGGAGGCGGGCCTCCATCTCGGTCTGCCGGGCGTTGGCCCCGTCGGCGGCGAGCCGGTCCCGTACGGCCGTGTCGGGCTCCTCCTCCACGGGCATCTCCTCGGCGACGGCGAGCCGCTCGGCGAGTTCCTCGACCTCCTGAAGGGCCTTGTCCAGGGCCTCCTGCGCGCGTGCCGCGGCGGCGACGGAACGCTCCGCCTCGCCCGCCGCGCCCCGTGCCTGGCCCGCGAGCCGCCCGAGCTGCTGGGCTACGGCGGACTTCTCCCGGTCGGCGGCCCTGCGCCGCTCCCCCAGTTCCTCGACGAGCGCGGCGGATGCCTTGCGGCGCTCGACCGCCGCGTGCTGGGCCTCGGCGAGTTCCTCGCACCGCGCGGCCAGCTCTTCGAGTTCGGCGGCGGCCTCGTCCACGGAGGCCTGCACTTCGAGGAGGCTGGGCGCCCCGGCGGAACCGCCGTGCGCGAAGTGCGCGCCAAGGAGATCGCCTTCGGCGGTCACGGCGGTGAGGTGGGGGTTGGTGTATACGAGGTCCTCGGCGTCATCGAGGGTGCCTACGACGACGATGTGGCGGAGAAGTCGGTGGACTGCGGGCATGAGATCGGAGGGGCCGCGGACCAGGTCGGCGGCGGGCCGCCCACTGGGGGATGCCACGTCATGCGAGCCGGCGTCCGCGGGTTCGTCCTGGCTGGTCGCGCCCCGCGGCGGAGCCGCATATTGACACAGCCCCGCGCCCCTTCGGGGCGTTGCAGCGCCGTCCGACGGCGGCTCCCCCGGCACTCCCGCCAGCAGGAGTGCGGCTCGGCCGGCGTCCTGCTTGCGCAGCAGGCGGATCGCGTCGGCTGCGGCCGACGGTGACGTCACCGCGATGGCGTCCGCCGCCGCGCCGAAGGCGGCCGCCAGCGGGACCTCGTAGCCCGGCGTCACGGTCAGCAGTTCCGCCGCTGGGCCCAACAAGCCGGTGAGGCGGTCCTTCGCGCCGAGCAGTATCCCGGTGCCGTCCTTGCGTCGCAGGCCCAGCGCCAGCGTCTCGTGGCGGGCCTGGGTCGCGGCGCGCCTGCGCTCGACTGCCGTAGCCGCTTCCCGGGCCGCCGTGAGGGCCGCCTCCGCCTCGGCGAGCTGCTGCTTCGCCGCCTCGTGCCGCTCGCCCAGTTCCGCGTCGCCCGCGTCCAGCCCGTCGACCTCGGCCTTGAGCGCCTCGTACTCCTCCTGTGCGGCGACGGCCCGCTCCTGGGCCTCGTCGCGGGCCGTGGCCAGCCGGTCGATCTCGGACTGGGCAGCCGCGGCCCGCGAACGGGCCGCGTTCACCTGGCCGCTGAGCCGGGCCAGGCCCTCACGGCGGTCGGCGATGGCACGGGCCACGTCCTTCAGCCGCCGTTCCTCCTGGGCCAGCTCGCGTTCCAGTTCGGCGCGGTGGGCGACGGTGTCCTCCAGGGCGCGCTCGGCCGCCTCCAGCGCCGCTTCGAGCTCGGCCTCCTGCTCACGGATCCGGGCGGCCTCGCGCTCCATGTCCTCGGGGTCGCGCCCGCGCCGCTCCTCCGGCGGCGCCGACGTGGCGCTCTTCACGCGCGCGTCGGCGAGCGAGACCGTGCCGCGCACCCGCTCGGCCAGCTGCGACAGCTCGTACCAGGTCTGCTGGGCGCGCTGGAGGCGGGGCGTGAGCTGCCGTACCTCGTCCTCCAGGAGTGCCTCGCGCTGGAGCGCCTTCTTCAGCTCCTGCTCGGCGGCGTCCTTGCGCTCCTTCAGGGCGGCCTCGTCGGCGATCTCCGCCCGCAACGCCTCGCGCAGTCGTACGAGGTCGTCGGCGAGGAGTCGCAGGCGTGCGTCGCGCAGGTCGGCCTGGATCACGGCGGCCCGGCGGGCGACCGCGGCCTGCCGGCCGAGGGGCTTGAGCTGCCGGCGGAGCTCGTCGGTCAGGTCCTGCACGCGCGCGAGGTTGGCCTGCATCGCGTCCAGCTTCCGCAGCGCCTTCTCCTTGCGCTTGCGGTGCTTGAGGACGCCGGCGGCCTCCTCGATGAAGGCGCGGCGGCCCATGGGGTCGGCGTGCAGGACGGAGTCGAGCTGGCCCTGGCCGACGATGACGTGCATCTCGCGGCCGATGCCGGAGTCGGAGAGGAGTTCCTGGATGTCCAGCAGGCGGCAGGTGTCGCCGTTGATCTGGTACTCGCTGCCGCCGTTGCGGAACATGATCCGCGTGATGGTGACCTCGGCGTACTCGATGGGCAGGGCCCCGTCCGAGTTGTCGATGGTCAGGGACACCTCGGCGCGGCCCAGGGGCGGGCGGCCGGTGGTGCCGGCGAAGATGACGTCCTCCATCTTGCCGCCGCGCAGCGACTTGGCGCCCTGTTCGCCCATGACCCAGCTGAGCGCGTCCACGACATTGGACTTGCCCGAGCCGTTCGGTCCGACGACGCACGTGATCCCGGGCTCGAACCGGAGTGTGGTCGCCGATGCGAACGACTTGAACCCACGGAGGGTCAGGGCCTTGAGGTGCACGCCGCTGGACTCTACCTCCCGGGGGTGTCTCACTCCATGAACCCACGGTTTCGCCCTTGAACGCCACGGGCACACCAGACGTTATAGACGGTGAAAGGATGCGTGGGGAAAGAAAGAAGGGACGCCGAAGCGTCCCTTGCAACTCTGACAACTTAGCGGTTGATGTGGGCCGCCCAACCACTGCGTGAGCTGTCGTGGAGCGATGCAGTGATCAGGTGAGCGCAGGCTCCGCCTGGTGTGCGTCGATGCTCTCCATGATCCTGTCGTGAGAAGCGGCAGCCGCGAGCGCGTCGTTCTCCGCCTGGATCCGTACGAGCTCGGATTCCAGGTCCTGTACGCGCTGCTGGAGCCGTCGCATCTCGGCGAGGAGTCGAGGGTCGGAGCCGCCGACGTAACCGAGAAGCGCCTTTGCCATGATGGATGGTCCTCCACACTGAGTGACCGACCGAAGCGGTGTGGGTCGTGAGGGATTCGCACCCGCGGTGCTTGGCACTCTTGAGTTCTTGCTGCCGTTCTTACATGCCAAACAGCTAAGGTGCGCGGGGCTTTCAGCGTCTCACCAAAAAGTTTGACGGTCAACACGATCACGCCCCGTATTGGCGGGCAACCCGGGGCGCGCGGCCGGAAGCGGCGGCGCTGCGACTTCTGCGGGGCCCACAGGGCGTGGCGATCATCCTTACGTGCGGAGCCTGCCATCGCAAGCGCTTCTTGGCAACCACCTGCTCCTTTCTGCTTCGGGCAGGTGCCGGTGGCATGTCCCTCCGCTTCCCGCGGGCCGCCGCACGGGACGCGCTCACCGGATCGCGAAGCCGTCGTAGCCGCCGCGGGGTGTGTCCCAGATCTCGGTGACGCCGTCCACGCGGCCGGGCGTGTCGTCGCCCCGGAGCCAGTCGAGGAGTCCTTGACAGCCCGCGCGGGGGCCTTCGGCGACCACTTGGACCCGTCCGTCCTCCAAATTGAGAGCAAAACCACTCAGGCCGCCGATCTCCAGCGCCTTGGCACGTGTGAACCAGCGGAAACCCACACCTTGGACCCGTCCACGCACCCAGGCAACCAGTCGTACATCCTCGCTCATGGCTGCAACCTAACCGGCCAATGTCTCTCTGGGCACTTCCTCCCCCAGCGGCATGCGGTACCGTCCCCACCCAATGAATCTCATATGAAACTCACTCGATCGAGTGGGTTTGGTTGATCGCAGGGGGCGAGTCGACCGCACGGACGAGGAAGGCCAGGACATGGGACGCCACCGACGCTCCGCCGCCGGCCGCGCCGCCACGGGCCGCGCCACGGGGGTCACGCAGACAGACGGTTCCTTCCCGGGGAGCCGCGACCCACTGGACTCGTACACCGGCGACACGGTGGGCATCGCGCCCTACCTGAACCCCGACGCGTACGCCGGGACCTACGCCAGGAGCGAGGCCTACCTCTTCGCGCCGGACAGCGAGCACGGCACGGCCACCGCCGTCTTCGCGAGTGACGGCTTCACGCCCGGCGAGGGCCTGCGGCGCGCGGGTTCGCACCGCCGGCCGAGGAAGAGGACCGTCAAGCCGGTCCGCTCCGGTCTGCTCGGGGTCTCGGCGGCCGTGGCCATCGGCACCGTCGCGGTCGCCACGGGTGTGCTGCCGGGCGGGGACAACTACACGCTCGGCGGTGGCAGCGGCGGCGACAAGGTGCAGGCCGCCGACTCGCCGACCAGCTCGCCCAGTGAGCAGGGCGGCACGTCGGGCAGCGCCGAGAGCCGCGACGACAGCACTCCGGCCAGCCGCGACCAGGAGCGCGCCGCGTCTCCGTCGCCGTCACCGTCGACCTCTTCGGCCGCGCCGACGAAGACGCCGGAGAAGAAGAAGCCGTCGGCCACGCCCGGCAAGAAGCCGAAGGTGACGCCGACGCAGGCCGCTCCCGAGGCTCCGGAGCCGTCCGAGGCGCCCGTGACGGTCTCCGCGGAGGCGGCCGCCGCGGCCGAGGTGCTCAAGCTGGTCAACGAGGAGCGGGCGAAGGTCGGCTGCTCCGCCGTCGCCGCCAACAGCGCGCTGACCGAGCTGGCCACGGCCTTCAGCGAGGACATGGCCGCGCGCGGCTTCTTCGACCACACCGACCCGGACGGGGCGAGCCCGTGGGACCGGGCCGCCAAGGCCGGCATCACCGACCTCGGCGGCGAGAACATCGCCCGGGGCCAGGCCGACGCGGCCGCGGTGATGGACGCCTGGATGAACAGCCCGGGCCACAAGGCCAACATCCTGAACTGCGACTTCAAGACGCTGGGCGTCGGCGTCCACTACGGGGCCGGCGGGCCCTGGTGGACCCAGAACTTCGGTTACTGAGCGCTCCGCTGGGAGTGCGTGCTGTGTCGTTGTTCGTCTGCGGGCCCGTGGTGGCTGGTCGCGCGGTTCCCCGCGCCCCTCGCCAGGTCCGCTCAGCTCCGGGCGCTAACTTTTCGATAGCGCAATCTGTCCGCTAGCGCTGCGTTCGAGTACGCTCACATCATGGACACCTCTCAGGAGCGCGCGGCGGAGCAGGACCTCCCGTTCAATGTGTTCGCCAAGGCCTGCCCGTCGCGGGGCACGCTGGAGCATGTCACGGGACGCTGGGGCGCGCTCACGCTCGGCGCTCTCCACGAGGGGGCGCTGCGCTTCAACGAGCTGCGCCGACGCGTCGACGGCGTGAGCGAGAAGATGCTGTCCCAGACCCTCCACGCGCTGGAGCGGGACGGCCTGGTGCACCGCGAGGCCCAGCCGACCAACCCGCCCCGCGTGGACTACGAACTGACGCCGCTGGGCCAGGAGGTGGCCACGCGGCTGCTCGGCCTCATCCACTTCCTGGAGGGCCGGATGGACGACGTGCTCGCGGCACGGGAGCGCTACGACGACACCCGCGGCGCCCGCTGACACTTCGGGCAGAAGTAGCTGGACCGGTTCATCCAGGGGCGTCGGCGCATCGGTGTGCCACACCGCCTGCACGGCAGGCCCTCACGGCCGTAGGCGTCGAGCGAGCGGTCGAAGTAGCCCGACTCGCCGTTGACGTTGACGTACAGGCTGTCGAAGCTGGTGCCGCCGACGGCGAGGGCGGCGTTCATCACGTCCCGTACGTGGCCCAGGAGTTCGAGCGTGCGCGGGCGGGTGAAGCCGGCCGTCGGGCGCTCGTAGTGCAGGCGGGCGCGCCAAAGGGCCTCGTCCGCGTAGATGTTGCCGACGCCGCTGATCAACGACTGGTCGAGCAGGGCCCGTTTGACGGTGGTGCGCTTGCGGCGCAGGGCCTGGTGGAAGGCCTCGTCGTCGAAGAGCGGGTCCAGCGGGTCGCGGGCGATGTGCGCGATGACGTCGGGCAGGCCGTCGGGGGTGTTGCCGTGCAACGACAGGCCGCCGAAGGTGCGTTGGTCGACGAAGCGGAGTTCGGTGCCGAGGGCGTCGGCGAAGCGCACCCGGATTCTGAGGTGCTTCTCGGCCGGGGCCTCGTGCGGCTGGACCAGGAGCTGCCCGCTCATGCCGAGGTGGGCCAGGACCGACTGGTCGGTGTCCTCCAGGGGCAGCCACAGGTACTTGCCGCGGCGGCTGGGGACGCCGATGCGGTGGCCCTTCAGCCGGTGTGCGAAGTCGTCGGCGCCGGCGAGGTGACGGCGCACCGCGCGCGGGTGCAGCACCTCGGCGTCGGCCACGGTGCGATGGGCGACCCACCGCTCCAGACCGCGTCGTACGACCTCGACTTCGGGCAGCTCGGGCATGGGGGTCCCCCGTCAAGCCGGTGCGCCCGCCCCGGGGAAGGGACGGGCGCTCGGATTCTCGCTGTTCGGTCAGGCGGAGGCGGACGCCTCGTCGGGGTCCGAGTCGGGGTCCGAGTCGGTGTCCGACGTGACGTCGACGGCCGTCGCGGCCGCCTTGGCGCGCTCGTCCGCCGCGGCCCGGATGGACCGCCACGCGGACTCGGCGGCCTGCTGCTCCGCCTCCTTCTTGCTGCGGCCGGTGCCGGTGCCGTACGAGACGCCTCCGACGCGGGCGGCAGCAGTGAAGGTCTTCTCGTGGTCGGGGCCGGTCTCCGTGACCAGGTACTCGGGCACGCCGAGCCCCTCGGTCGCGGTGAGCTCCTGGAGACTGGTCTTCCAGTCCAGGCCGGCTCCGAGGTTCGAGGACTTCTCGATCAGGGGGTCGAACAGGCGGTGCACCAGCTCCGCCGCCGAGTCCAGGCCCTGGTCGAGATAGACCGCGCCGATCACCGCTTCGAGGGTGTCGGCGAGGATGGACGCCTTGTCCCGGCCGCCCGTGCCCTCTTCACCGCGGCCGAGCCGGATGAAGGAGCCCAGGTCGAGCCCGCGGCCGACCTCCGCCAGCGCACGCGAGTTGACCACCGCGGCCCGCAACTTGGCCAACTGGCCTTCGGGCAGGTCGGGGTGGGTGCGATACAGCGTGTCCGTGACGACGAGGCCGAGCACGGAGTCCCCGAGGAACTCCAGCCGCTCGTTCGTCGGCAGACCGCCGTTCTCGTAGGCGTACGAACGGTGGGTCAGCGCACGCACCAGAAGGGCGGACTCGACCTTGTAGCCGAGCCGCCCTTCCAACAGCGTGTGGGACGAGGCTGTGTTGTCCGCCGGGCCATTCCCGCTCGCGCGGGAAGAGTTCTTCTTTGGCGTGGACACAGTGCCTCTCACCAGCCGCTCAGACCGCGATGACCTGGCGCTTGTTGTAGGTGCCGCAAGACGGGCACGCGATGTGCTGCTGCTTGGGCTCGTGGCAGCGCTCGCACGCAACCAGGGTGGGGACCGCAGCCTTCCACTGCGACCGGCGGTGGCGCGTGTTGCTGCGCGACATCTTCCGCTTCGGAACAGCCACGGCTACTTCTCCTGCTTCTCGTCGACGCCCGCTTCCGCTTCGGCGCCGCTCATCTCGTCCTTCTCGCCGTCTCCGAGTGAACCGGCGAGTCCCTGCAGTGCCGCCCAACGGATGTCGACGGCGTCATGGTGGTGGTCCGGGTCGTCCGCCAGGCGCACGCCGCACTCGGCGCACAGACCTGGGCAGTCCTCCCGGCACACCGGCTGCATCGGCAGTGCGAGCACCACCGCATCACGCAGCACGGGTTCGAGGTCGAACAGGCCGTCCTCGATGAAGAGCCTGTCCTCGTCTTCCTCGGCGTCGTCGGTCGGTTCCGCCTTGGGGCGGCCCCGATCGTCGGCGTCAGGGTACGAGAACATCTCCTGGAAGTCCGCTTCGAGAGCGAGCTCGAGCGGCTCCAGACACCTTACGCACTCCCCCTTGGCCTGTGCACGGGCGGTGCCTGTGACAAGCACCCCTTCCATGACCGACTCAAGTCGGAGGTCGAGCTCCAGCGGGGCGCCTTCCGGCACTCCGACGACTCCCTGGATACCGAGGTCCCGGGGGGCGTCGATCGAGCGGGTCAGGCGCTGCAGCGCGCCAGGACGCCGCCCCAACTCGTGCGTGTCGAACACGAGAGGGTTGCGGTGGTCGAGGCGGGCGTTCAGGGCCATTCCTGCTTTCGATCTGCTGAGCTCAGAGGGACGCTGCCCTTCGGTGTACCCGGGCAGCGCTGATCGCGGACGTACGCGCGACCGAAGAGCCAGGATACTGGACCTTTCGCTCACGGCCCAATCCGGTGGTGCCCTACTGGCCCCGGCCCTGCTCGTAGGCGCGCAGCTGCTCCGCACTGATCATGCTCGTGTCGAAGAGGCTGGTCTCGTCGAGGGCGTAGCCCTGCTGGGCCTGCTGGGGCTGGTGGGTCTGCTGAGGCTGGTGGGTCTGCTGGGGCGCCTGCTGCGGGTCGTACGGCTGCTGCTGGGCGTCGTAGCCCTGGTAGGCGTAGGGGTCGGCCTGCTGCTGGTAGCCGTACGGGTCCTGCTGGGCGTAGGCGGGCTGCTGGTAGCCGTCGTAGGTGTCGTAGCCGGCGTACGCGGGCTGCTGCGGGGTGTAGTCCGGCCGCTCGGGCTGCCGCTGCGCGGCGGGGGCGTCCCGCTCCGCGAGGGCGGCCAGGTCGGCGAGGTAGTCGGCGTCGCTGGAGTGCTGGACGGTGCCGGTGTCGTCGGCGAGGGCGCCGAGGTCGTCGGTGGCGATACGGCCGTGCAGCTTCTGGCGGCCCTTGCCGACCGCCTCCAGGGTCTTGGCGAGGACGGCCTCGAAGGCGCCGAGCTTGACGTCGACGTATTCGTCGGCGCTGCGGCGCAGGGTCTCCGGGTCGTGGCTGCGCTCGGGGGCGTCCTCGTCCTCGTACCCCTGCTCGTCGACGCCGGGGCCCGTGCCGAGGAGCTTCTCGCGGCCGCGTCCGACGGAGCCGAGGGTCTTGGTGAGGACGACCTCGAAGTTGGCGAGCTTGGAGTCGACGTAGTCGTCGGCCTCCGCGCGGACCTCCTCGGCCTCCTGGCGGGCCTCGGCGAGGATCCGGTCGGCTTCGGCCTGGGAGCGGCGGGCGACCTCCGTGTCGGAGATCAAGGAGCCGCGCTCGGCGTGTGCGGAGCGGATGATCTGCTCGGCCTCCTGGCGGGCCTGCTCGACCATCTGCTCGCGGTCGCCGATCAGCTCCTGCGCCTGCGCGAGGGAGCCGGGAAGGGCCTGGCGTACCTCTTCCAGCATCGAGAGCAGTTCGGCGCGGTTGACCACGCACGAGGCCGACATCGGCATCGACCGGGCACTGGAGACCGCCGCGACGATCTCGTCGAGCTTCTTCTGCACGTCCACCGTGTGCTCGCCACTCTCTACAGCTGTGTTGGAGACGGACGGGACGACTGTAGCCCCATCAGTCCCTGCGGAGGCGCTCGTTCAGGGCTTCCAGAACCTCCGGCGGGACCAGGTGGGAGACGTCGCCGCCCCATGTGGCGACCTCCTTGACGAGCGAGGAGGACAGGAAGCTGTAGGTCGGATTGGTGGGGACGAAGAGCGTCTCGACGCCCGACAGGCCGTTGTTCATCTGGGCCATCTGGAGCTCGTAGTCGAAGTCGCTGACCGCGCGCAGGCCCTTGACGATGGCGGGGATGTCGCGCTGCTTGCAGAAGTCGACGAGGAGGCCGTGGAAGGCCTCGACCTTCACGTTCCCGTACTCGGCGGTGACCCGGCGGATCAGGTCGAGGCGCTCCTCCACCTCGAACAGCCCTTTCTTGGACTGGTTGATCATCACCGCGACGTACACCTCGTCGTAGAGCCTGGAGGCTCGGGCGATGATGTCGAGGTGTCCGTTGGTGATCGGGTCGAACGACCCGGGACAGACGGCACGGCGCACTTGAGGTCCCTCGCTCTCCGGTCCGGTCATCGTGCGTCTTCGCACGTAGAGGCGGCGCGACCGTACCAAAACGTTCCCTCGCCGTAGCGACGGGCCCGGATCGCGTCGAAACCGTCCGGCCAGCGGAATTCGCCGCCTCTGGTGCTGCGCTCCACGGTGACGATCGCCTCCGGCGCGAGCCAGCCCTCTGTGCGGAGTGTGAGGAGAATCTCGCGAAGATCGCCGTCCGAGACGGCGTACGGGGGGTCCAGGAAGACGAGGTCGTACGGCGTTGGCGGGGGCGTTGCCTGAATGACTTGTTCCGCTTTGCCCGCGCGGACCTCGGCGCCGGGGAGGCCGAGGTTCTTGACGTTCTCGCGGACGACGCGGACGGCTCGGGCGTCGGCCTCGACGAGGAGGGTGTGGCTCGCTCCTCTGGACAGGGCCTCCAGGCCGACGGCTCCCGATCCCGCGTAGAGGTCCAGGACCCGTTCGCCGTCCAAGGGGCCGCCCAGGAGGGACTGCCAGGTGGAGAAGAGGCCCTCGCGTGCGCGGTCGGAGGTCGGGCGTGTGCCATTTCCCGGCGGCACGGCGAGACGACGGCCGCCGGCTGCGCCGGCGATCACGCGGGTCATCTGTGGTCCTTCGTTGTGGGCGGCTTTGAGGTCCAGTGTGGCTGGTCGCGCTCGCGCGGCGGTAGCCGCATATGGATTACAGCCCCGCGTCCCTTGGGGGGTCTCCCCTCACCCCTTTTCCAAGTACTGCTCCCTCTCCTCGTCCAGGAGGGCGTCCAGGGCCGTTCGCAGTCCGGGCAGGCCGGTCAGGTCCGGGTCGGCGGCCACGATCCTCGTCGCCTCCTCCCGCGCCTCCGCGATGATCTCCTCGTCCTCGATGACCGCGAGCATGCGCAGGCTGGTGCGGGCGCCGGACTGGGCCTGGCCGAGGACGTCGCCCTCGCGGCGCTGTTCGAGGTCGATGCGGGAGAGTTCGAAGCCGTCGAGGGTGGAGGCGACCGCGTTCAGCCGCTGGCGGGCGGCGCTGGCCTCGGGCATCTCGGTGACCAGGAGGCAGAGGCCCGGGGCCGAGCCACGGCCCACCCGGCCGCGCAACTGGTGGAGCTGGGAGACGCCGAAGCGGTCGGCGTCCATGATCACCATGGCGGTGGCGTTGGGCACGTTGACGCCGACCTCGATGACGGTGGTGGCGACCAGGACGTGGGTCTCCCCCGCGGCGAAGCGGCGCATGACCGCGTCCTTGTCGTCGGGGTGCATCCTGCCGTGCAGGACCTCGACCCGGAGGCCTTGCAGGGGGCCCTTGGTCAGCTGGTCGGCCACGTCGAGGACGGCGAGCGCGGGGCGCTTCTCGGCCTCGTCCTCGGCGGACTTCTTCTTGGGGTCCGCCTCCTCGTCCCCGATGCGCGGGCAGACGACGTACGCCTGATGGCCGTTCTCGACCTCCTCGCGCACCCGTTCCCAGGCGCGGGCGAGGAAGTGGGGTTTGTCGGCGGCGGGGACGACATGGCTGGCGATCGGCGAGCGGCCGGCCGGGAGCTGGTCGAGGACGGAGGTCTCCAGGTCGCCGAAGACCGTCATGGCGACCGTGCGCGGGATGGGGGTGGCCGTCATGACGAGGAGGTGCGGGGGCTGTTTGCCCTTGCCGCGCAGGGCGTCGCGCTGCTCGACGCCGAAGCGGTGCTGTTCGTCGACGACGACCAGGCCGAGGTCGTGGAACTGCACCTTGTCCTCGATCAGCGCATGCGTGCCGATCACGATGCCGGCCTCGCCGGTGACGAGGTCGAGCAGGGCCTGGCGGCGGGCGGCCGCGCCCATGGAACCGGTGAGCAGGACGACCTTGGTGGCGTGCTCGGCGCCGCCCAGCATGCCGCCCTCGGCCAGCTCGCCCATCATCTCCACGACGGAGCGGTGGTGCTGCTGGGCGAGGACCTCGGTGGGCGCGAGCATCGCGGCCTGTCCGCCGGCGTCGACGGTGGCGAGCATGGCGCGCAGGGCCACCATGGTGTTGTGGGTCACCGTGAAGTTGTCGGTGACGTAGGCGTGGCTCGGGTGCGCGACGCTGATGCACTGGACCGGCTTGCGCCCCACGTGCTCGACCGCCCGGATTCCGCGCCGGAACGTGTCGTCCTTCGGGCGGGGGCGAACGCGGGCCGCTTTCCGGGGGAGCCGGAAGGGGGCGAATTCCTCGGGCAGGGCGAGCGAGACGTCGTAGGCGGTCTCCTTGGGCAGCACGTGCGCTCGTCCGCCGAGCGAGCGCACGAGCCAGGCCACGTCGTCCGCCCGTGCGCGCGAGGCGGAGCGGAAAGTGACGCTGAGGCCGTCCGCGTCGACGGTGCCGTCGGTGTCCAGCAGCCCCTGCAGCAGGGCGTGACGGTTCTTGATCGAGGTGTTCTTGAACGCGTCGGGGATCGACGTGCCGTGGCGGACGCCGAACTGGTAGGGGTCGTGGGGCGGCCCGGAGTCGTCGCCGAGGTCGACGGGGACGGCGGTCGGCAGGTACCACTTCGGGGATCCGTCGGGTGCGAAGGCGTTCCGGCGGATCTCCCGGGTCGTCATGACCTTTCGGGGCTGTTCCCCGTGCCGGTCGGGGCTCGGACCGACGATCCAGAGGTGCTCGTCGTCGCACTCGACGGAACTGCCGTCCGACAGGACCAGACGCCAGACCTCGCGCTCCCCTTGCGGGAAGACCCCGTCGATCAAGGCGATCTCGCCGTCGGGCACGACCACCTCGTCCCCCACGCTCAGCTCCCCCATGCGGCGATAGCCGGCGGGGGTGAGCACCAGCGCGTCGAGGGGCTGCGCCTTCCCCGAGCCCACCTCGCCCTGGAGCAGCCGGTGCATCGGGTGCTCGGTGGCCAGGTCGTCGAAGATCTCCTTGGAGACCCGCTGCTGGCCCTCGGTGAGGGTGAAGGGGAGGCGGTCGTCGAAGGCCGTGAGGAGGCCGTCGGGCCGGGGTTTGCGGGCGACCGCGGGGAGGAGGGCGTCGGTGTGCCGACGGCGGGCCAGGGCGACCTGGAGGACGAAGGCCTCGTCCCACTTCAGGCGGGAGCGGGCGTCCTCGATGTCGGCCTTGGTGTGCGGGCGGTGGATCTTCAGGAGGGCTTCGGGGAGCGGGACCAGGCCGCGGCCCTCGCGCAGGGTGTCCGGGAGGGGATCGACGGCGTCCTGGGCGGCCGGCAGCACCGTCTGCACCGCCTTGCCGATCTTCCAGGACTCCAGCTTGGCGGTGGCGGGGTAGATGGGGATCAGGGCGCCGGCCCAGGTCTCGACCGTCTCCTCGCCGTCGCCGCGCAGCAGCTCGTAGGCCGGGTGGGCGAGCTGGAGGCGGCGGTTGAAGACGGAGACCTTGCCCGCGAACAGGGCGCGGGTGCCCGGCAGGAGCTCCTTGTGGGGCTTGTGCACGCCGTTGCCGAAGAAGACCAGTTGGAGTCGGCCGCTGCCGTCGGTGATGGTCACTTCGAGGCGCTGGCCCTTGCCTCGCGGGGCCTTGGCGGAGGCGAAGCTGTGCAGCCTGGCGTCGGCGACCTGGGCGACCACCGTGACGTGTTCGTCCATCGGGAGGTCGGCCAGGTGGGTGAGCTGGCCGCGCTCCTCGTATCTGCGCGGGTAGTGGTGCAGGAGGTCGCCGACGGTGTGCAGGCCGAGGTGCTCGGCCATCACCTTCGCGGTGGCGGGGCCGAGCACTGCCTTGAGGGGCCGGTCCAGTGGTTCTTCCAGTGCGGGCACGAGATCCATTGCACACCACAGCACTGACAATCCGTGGCGGCGGTCGCCGCACGCGCCGTATACGTCCGAGGAAACCCCTGGTCAGGCGGCCGTTCGGGCTTTAGGATGACGCGCTCCGGCCATCCTTCGCGGTCACCGCCTCACAGGGACCGCCCGACCCCGCGCCGACGCCCGTCCCCCCACCGGCGCTGCGACGATGGACTCCCAGACCTCACAGTCATCCCAGTCACCTCATACGTTCCAGGTCGACCTGCGCGGCCTGGTGGACCTGCTCTCCCAACACCTCTACTCCAGCCCGAAGGTCTACCTGCGCGAGCTGCTGCAGAACGCGGTCGACGCCGTCACCGCCCGGCGCGCGGAGCAGCCCGGCGCCCCGGCGCGGGTGCGGCTGTACGTCGACGACGCCGGCGGCGGGCTGCGGGTGGAGGACTCCGGTATCGGGCTGACCGAGTCCGATGTGCACAGTCTGCTGGCGACGATCGGCCGCAGTTCCAAGCGGGCGGACGGACTTGAGGCGGCCCGCTCCGACTTCCTCGGCCAGTTCGGCATCGGTCTGCTGGCCTGTTTCGTGGTCGCCGAGCGGATCCGGGTGATCAGCCGCAGCGCCCGTACGCCCGAGGCACCGCCCGTGGAGTGGACGGCGGCGGACGACGGCTCGTACACCGTGCGGACGCTGCCGGACGCCGAGCGGCCCGAGCCGGGCACCACGGTGCACCTGGTGGCGCGGGCCGGTGCCGCGGAGTGGCTCACCGAGGAGCGGGTGCTGGCGCTGGCCCGGGACTTCGGCTCGCTGCTGCCGTACGACGTGCGCGTGGGCGAGGAGGAGGTCACCGACCTGCCGGCGCCCTGGGACCGCCCGTACCCCTCCCCCGCCAACCGGCGGGTGGCCCTGGCCCGGCACTGTCACGACCTGTTCGGGTTCACCCCGCTGGACTCGATCGAACTGAACGTGCCGCTGGCCGGGATCCGCGGGGTGGCGTACGTGCTGCCGTCGGCGGTGAGCCCGGCGCAGCGGGCCGGGCACCGGGTGCACCTCAAGGGCATGCTGCTGACCGAGCGGGCCGAACAGCTCCTGCCGGACTGGGCGTTCTTCGTGCGGTGCGTCCTGGACACCGACAGCCTGCGGCCCACGGCCTCGCGCGAGGCGCTGTACGAGGACGAGACGCTGGCGGCCGTGCGGGAGGCGCTGGGCGAGCGGATCCGGTCATGGCTCACGGGGCTGGCGGCCGGTGAGCCGGAGCGGCTGGCGGCGTTCCTGGCCGTGCACCACCTGGGGGTGAAGTCCCTGGCGCGGCACGACCGGGAGATGCTGCGCACGATGCTGCCCTGGCTCCCCTTCGAGACCACCGACGGGCGGCTGTCCCTGAAGGAGTTCGCCCAGCGGCACCCGGTGGTGCACTTCACGCGGACCGTCGAGGAGTACCGGCAGGTCGCGCCGATCGCCTCCGCGCAGGGCGTCGGGGTGGTCAACGGCGGTTACACGTACGACAGCGAGCTGGTCGAGGCTCTGCCGTCGGTGCGCCCGGGGACGGTGGTCGCCGAGCTCGACGCGGACACCGTGACCGCCCATCTGGACGCGGTCGACCCGGACGAGGAGCTGGCGCTGTCGGGCTTCCTGGCGGCCGCGCGGGCCAAGCTCGACCCCTTGGGCTGCGACGTGGTCCTCCGGGCGTTCCATCCGATGTCCGTGCCCGCGCTGCACCTGGACGACCGGGCCGCCCGGCACGAGCAGGCCCGGTCCGCGGCCGAGGAGGGGGCGGACGACCTGTGGGCGGGCATTCTGGGCTCGCTGCGCGGCAGCGCGCCCCGCGCGCGTCTGGTGCTCAACCATCTCAGCCCACTGGTCCGGAAGATCGGTTCGCTGGGCGACGCGGAGCTGATCGGCACGGCCACGGAGTCGCTGTACGGGCAGGCGCTGCTGATGGCCCGGCGTCCGCTGCGGCCGACCGACTCGGCCCTGCTGAACCGGGCGTTCATCGGCCTCCTGGAGTGGGCCACCAATGGCGAGGAGGGCCGCCGATGAGCGGGACCGACGGGATCACGGACTTCGACGCGCTGCGCCGGGCGATGGCGGAGAACGCCGAGCAGCCGGAGGGCCCGGCCCGCAACGCGCGCGCGGAGCGGCTGCTCGCCGAGGCCGAGCGGCTGAACGTGCCGCTCGCCGTGATCGAGGCGCTCGGGCACCAGCTGAAGGTCTACAACTACAGCTCCGAGAAGGACCGGATGTTCGTGCCCTTCGCGCGCCTGCTGCGCATGTGGGACGAGCGGCCCGAGGACTTCGACGCGTACGAGGCGCACACCCTGCACTGGGTGTTCAAGTGGATGTCGTCCGGCATGCTCGACCAGCCGCACATTCCGCTGGCCTCCGTGGAGAAGTGGCTCGGCGAGATGGAGCACCGCTACCGGCTGGCCGGGCATTCCGAACGGGCGGTGCGGTCGGCGGAGTTCAGCGTGGCCGCGCATGTGGGGGACGTCGAGCGGGCCGAGCGCGCGTATGCCGCCTGGCTGGCCGCGGACCGGGACAGCATGGCGGACTGCCACGCGTGCGAGCTGCAGGCGCAGGGCTCGTGGCAGGCGGAGCGGGGGCGGGACGAGCGGGCGCTGGAGCTGTGGCGGCCGGTCCTGGAGGGCGAGTTCACCTGCGCCCACGAGCCGCACACGACGCTCGCCTCCTCGCTCGCGCCCCTGCTGCGGCTGGGCCGCGTGGACGAGGCTCGCGCCCACCACCTGCGGGGTTTCCGGCTGGTGCGGGCCATGGAGAGCATGCGTGGCGCCTACGCCGACCACGTCGAGTTCTGCGCGCTGACCGGCAACGAGGCGCGCGGCCTGGAGCTGCTCGCGGAGCGGCCCGCGTACTTCACCGACACCGGGCATCCGCGCAGCGGTCTTGAGTTCCTGTCCGTGGTGGCACTGCTCATGGAGCGGCTGACCGGGCTCGGGCTCGGCGAGCAGCGGGTGCCGGGGCCGGCGGGCCGGGCGTGGACCGCGCGGGAACTGGCCGCCCACGCGCGTACGGAGGCCCTGGGTCTCGCCGCGCGCTTCGACCGGCGCAACGGCACCTCGCACATCAGCGAGCGGGCACGCGCGCGTATGGCGCAGGAGCCGTTGGTGGAGCGGCTGCCGCTCGGCGTGCGCTCGGCGCGTGCGGCGACAGCCGCTGTTCCCGTGGCGGCGGTTCCGGCGCAGGATGAGCCCGTGGAGGCCGATCTGTCGACGCTGCTGGCCACGGCCCGGCGGCTGTCGGACACGTTGCAGCCCCAGGCCGTCGAGGCGTGGGCCGCGGTCGCGCGGGCGGCCGAGGGCGTCGAGCTGGACGTCCGTGACCGCGCGGAGATCGCCGACCACCGGGCGATGGAACTCGGTCCCGAGGGCGTCGAGCTGTTCGAGCGGGCCGCGGAGCTGTACGCGCAGGCGGGCGACCCCGGCGAGTCGCTGGCGGCACGCACGCGTGCGGCGTACGTCCGCGCGCTCACCGGCCGGGTGGAGGAGGCGCTCGCCGCGGTCGCCGGGCCCTACGACGAGATCCTCGCGCTGTACGCCGAGGACGCCACCGGTCTGCGGCAGACGGCGGCCGTGCTGATGGGGCGGGCGCGGGTGCTCATGCGGCGGGTGCACGAGGCGGACGAACCGCTGGATCCGGCGGTCGTGGCTGCCGCCGAGGCGGCCGCACGGGAGGTGCTCGCGCTCGTCGAGGGGCACACCGGGGACGACGTACGGCTCGCCTCCCGGGCCGCCGAGGCGCAGGCGATGCACGCGGAGCTGGCGGCCCTCGCGGGGGAGGTGGCGACGGCGGCGGAGCTGTTCGCGCGCGCGGCGGCGGCGTTCGTCGGGGCGGGGCTGCCGTGGTTCGCGGTGGAGTACGAGGCCCGGGTGGCCGGCCTCGCGCACCACCTCGGTGACACGGCGGAGGCCGAGCGTGCCCTGCGGGCCGCCCTGGAGCACGGCGGGCCGCATCTGGAGCCGCCGGGGCTGGCCCAGCTGCATCTCCAGCTCGCCGAGCTGCTCGGCGGCCGGGGTCTGGCCGAGGAGGCCGCCGAGCACGCCCTGGAGGCGGCGCACTGGGCCGACGAGGCCGGTGAGGGCCCGACGCTCGGCGCCTGGGCGCGGCATCAGCTCGGCGGGTTCCTGCTGCGTCAGGGGCGCTGGGCCGAGGCGGCGGAGGTGCTGGAGTCGGCGCTCACCGAGCTGTCCGCGGAGACGCACGGCGACGGTGCGGTGGTCCAGACGCAGTGGTGGCTCGGCGACTGTCTGAGCGAGCTCGGCGAGCACCGGGAGGCCGCCGAATGCCGGCTCCGGGCGGCCGAGATCGCCCGGCACTGGCCGGAGCAGCACGACCACGCCACGCTCGCCCACCTCGCGGCCGAGTCGCTCGGGCAGGCCGGGCTGGAGGCGGAGGCGGACCGGGCGTATGCGCGCGCGGGCGACCTGTGGCGCTCGCTCGGCAACGTCCAGGGCCTCGTCCGCTCCCTGCGCGCCCGCGCGTGGCTGGCGCTGCGCGCGGAGGAGGGCGACGGCGCGGACCGCGCGCGGGAGTTGATGACGGAGGCCGTCCAGGAGTGCGCGGAGGCGCTGGACGCGGCGCCCGACGACGAGACGCGCGCCCGGCTCACCGCCGAGCTCGGGCACACCCACCGGCAGTTCGGTGACCTCCTCGCCCGCTCCGCGGCCGAGGACGACGAGGACGACTCGATCCGGACCGCCCTGGACGAGGCCCTGTCCCGCATGGCAGAAGCAGTCGCCGTCTTCGCCGGCCTCGGCGACGACGCCCGGGACGCCCGCACCGGCGCCGAACTCGCCGCGGGCTGGCTGGCGGCCGACCTGGGCCGCCCCACGGAAGCGGCGGCACGCGCGCGTGCGGTGCTCGCGGCCTACGAGGGTGTGTCCGACGAGGACGGGGCGGCACAGGAACGCCGAGCGGAGGCGGAGCAGCTCCTCGGGGTGGTCGAGGAGGACTGACCCCGAGGCACCGACACGACCGGAGCCCGCCCGCACGCGTGCGGGCTCACGGCCTACGAGGGCAGAGCGGCGCGGGACCGGCAGGCGGAGGCGGAGCAGCAGCGGGGTGGCCTGGGAGGATTGCCCACACCACACCGACGAACTCCAGCACCCCGCGCCAACGGGCAGAGCCGGCGGCACACACACGCGCGTGTGGCCCACGGCCTACGAAGGCAGAGCTGCACGGAACCGACAGACAGAGGCGGAACCGCAGCCGCGCCAACGAGGACGAACGCCCCCGCCCCACCGACGAGCCCGGGCGCCGCCCCCTGCCCGCCGACAGAGCCAGCGGCACGCGCGCGGGGCTCGCGGCCGACAAAGACAGGGCGGCGCAGGCGCGGCGAGCGGCGGCGGAGGCGGAGCGGCAGTGGGGCGGTCGAGGCGTACCGCCCCCGCCCGGCGCCCTATTCCACCCCGATGAGCAGCAGCGCGCCTTGGCGGCCGCCCCGGTAGACGACCGTGTCCACGGCGAGGTACGACTCGCGTACCCGGGCTTCGAGGTGGGGGGCGATGTCGTCGGGGGCGTCGTCGCCGAGGACGAGGGTGACGAGTTCGCCGCCGGCGGCGAGCATGCGGTCAAGGACGGTCTCGGCGGTGGCGGTGACGTCCGCGCCGATCACGGCCACGTCGCCGTCGATGAGGCCGAGGACGTCTCCGGCCTGGCAGATGCCGGCCATGGTCCAGGACTGGCGTTCGGCGACGGCGACCTCGGCGTAGCGGGTGGCGCCCGCCGCCGAGGTCATGGACACGACGTCCTCGTCGAAGCGCCGCTCCGGCTCGTGCACGGCGAGCGCCGCGATGCCCTGGACCGCGGAGCGCGTCGGGATGAGGGCCACGCGGATGCCTTCCGTGCGGGCCTGTTCGGCGGCCGCGGCGGCGGTGTGCCGCAGGTCGGCGTCGTTGGGCAGCAGCACGACCTCGCGCGCGTGGGCCCGCCGTACCGCCTCGACGAGTTCCCCGCTCGCGGGCGGCTCCCCGGGGCGCGCGAGCACGGTGGTGGCGCCGGCCTCGGTGTACAGCCCGGCCAGCCCCGGTCCGGGTACGACGGCGACGACGGCGCGCTGGACGCGCTCCCGGGGCGGCCGCGCGCCGGTGGTGTGCACGTCGCCGACGCCGAAGTGGGTGATGCGGATGCGGTGCGGCCGGCCGGCCTCGACGCCCGCCTCCACGGCGGCGCCAGCGTCGTCGACGTGGACATGGACGTTCCACAGGCCGTCGCCGCCGACCACCACCAGTGAGTCACCGAGGGAGTCGAGCCGCTCGCGCAGCCGTGCGACGGCCGCGTCCTCGGCGTCCAGGAGGTAGATCACCTCGAAGGCGGGTCCGCCGTCCGGCGCGGGGGCGCAGTCGCCGGGACTGTCGACGACCACGCGCGTGTGGGCCCTCGTGACCGTCGGCGTCTCGCCGGTGAACGTCTCCACCAGGGCCGCGAGGACCGTGACCAGCCCGCGCCCCCCGGCGTCGACCACCCCGGCGCGTTCCAGGACGGCGAGCTGGTGCGGGGTCGCGGCGAGGGCGGCACGCGCGCCCTCGTAGGCGGCCCGGACGACGGCCCCGCAGTCGCCCTCGGCCCCGCCGGCCGCGTCGGCCGCCGCCGAGGCGACGGTGAGGACCGTGCCCTCGACGGGGTGGGCCACGGCCTGGCGGGCGGAGTCGGCGGCGTGCCGCAGGGCGAGCCGGAGCCCGGTGGCGTCCGCGTGAGCCGTGTCACCGTCGGCGGCGAGCACCTGGGCCATGCCGCGCAGCAGCTGCGCCAGGATCGTCCCGGAGTTGCCGCGCGCCCCTATGAGGGCCCCGTGCGCCATCGCCCGTACGGCGTCGGCCAGCGAGGGCGCGGAGCCCTCGGAGCCCGCCTCGTGGCCGACGAACACCGCGTCGACGGCGGCCGCAGCGGACTCCACCGTGAGATACAGGTTGGTGCCGGTGTCACCGTCGGCCACGGGGTAGACGTTGATCGCGTCGATCTCCTCGCGCGCGCGACCGAGCGCCTCCAGCGCGAGACCGCACCAGGTGCGCACCGCGAGAGCATCGAAGAATGTCTGCGGCACCTGCGCCACCTGCGCCTCCTTGAGCTGCTGGACGTGGGACGCAGCGTAGACCCAGGGACGGTGTGCACCGGAAGAGGGCCGGGAGCGGGCCCCTGAGCAGCCATGGTAGTTTCGTTCTACTGGCGCAGCCGTTGTATGCTGCTCCGGTTGCCCGATCCAGATCGGGCCGTTCCCCTGGCAGCGCCACTCAGATCTTAGATCTCGATCCCGGCATGCCGGGATTATCCGTAAGTGCATCTGAAGTCTTTGGAGTGACCCGTGGCTGCCAACTGCGACGTCTGCGGCAAGGGGCCGGGCTTCGGCAACAACATCTCGTTTTCGCACCGCCGTACGTCCCGTCGCTGGAACCCGAACATCCAGCGCGTCCGTACCGTGGTCGGCGGGACGCCGAAGCGCGTGAACGCTTGCACCTCGTGCATCAAGGCCGGCAAGGTCTCGCGCTGACGCACAGCTAAGCGCGCGGCCACTGCTGGTTCGCTGCATCGAGCCGATCCACTTCGTGTGGATCGGCTTTTTGCATGCGCGGAACACGTCCACCGGCCGGGACTCCGGGCGGGCGCTCCGGCGTCCCGGTCCGTCGAGGCCTCGCCCGAGGCGACCGCATCGCCGTCCCTGCCGAGGCCGAGGACGCCCACCCTGTCGAGCGCCTGGCCCGGCCGCGCCGTCGATGGTGACTGCCACGGCAGCCCGGACCGCGCCCGCGCGCTACCCGGCCCTCCGTCGCAGCGACCGTCGCGACGACCGCCGGGACGACGGCTGCGGCGCCGCCCTGGGCGGCAGGTGCACGGGGGCGGCGGCCGTCGCCGCGTACGTCCTGGCGGGCGCGGACCACGGGGTCGTTCCTCGCGCCGCCGACCGGGCGGCGGCCCCGGGGCCGGGAGCGCATGCTCCGGCTGCCGGCCTCCCGCCCGCCGACCGCCTTCCTCAAGCGGCTCGCCGAGAAATCGGCGACCGGCATCAAGCTTCCGGCGTACCCCGCCCGAGGGCCCAGCCGTGGTCCACGGGCCCGATTCCGGTGCCGAGTGCGAATCCGGCGGCGATGGCTCCGGTGACGTACTCCTTGGCCGCCGTCACCGCCTCGGGTACGGGCAGCCCCTTCGCCAGGTGCGACGCGATGGCGGAGGCGAGGGTGCAGCCGGTGCCGTGGGTGTGGCGGTTGTCGTAGCGGGGGGCGCGCAGCCAGTGTTCCTCGGAGCCGTCGGTCAGCAGGTCCACGGCGTCCCCGGCGAGATGGCCGCCCTTGATCACGACCCAGCGCGGCCCGTACGCCAGCACGGCCGCCGCCGCCCGCCGCAGGTCGTCCTCGGACTCCACGCGGACACCCGTGAGTTGGGCCACCTCGTCCAGATTGGGCGTGGCGACCGTGGCGACGGGCAGCAGCCCGGTCCGTACGGAGTCCAGGGCGGACGCGGCCAGCAGGGAGTCCCCGTGCTTGGACACGCCCACCGGGTCGACGACCGCCGGCGCGTCGGTGGCGCCGATCAACTCGGCCACCGCCTCGACGAGTTCGGCCGAGGCGAGCATCCCGGTCTTCACGGCCTGGACGCCGATGTCGTCGACGACGCTGCGGTACTGGGCCCGCACCGCCTCCACCGGCAGCGGCCAAGCGCCCTGCACGCCGAGGGAGTTCTGCGCGGTGACCGCCGTGACGACGCTCATGCCGTGCACGCCGAGCGCGAGCATCGTCTTGAGGTCGGCCTGGATGCCCGCGCCGCCGCCGGAGTCGGAGCCGGCGACGCTGAGGACCCTGGGGAGGCTCATGACTCGATGTCCCCGCCGAAGTGGTCCCAGCCGCCCTTGCTGGTCCACGGCGCCCCGTCGACCGTCACCTGGGGCAGCGCCGAGGGGTTGAGGACCTCGCCGATGACCTTCCAGCGGGCGGGCAGCTTCACGTCCGGCGGGAAGGTCGCCACGATCGCGTGGTCCTCTCCCCCGGTGAGCACCCACTGCATGGGGTCGACGCCCACGGCCTGCCCGATGTCGTTCATCTGGGTCGGGATGTCGATCGCGCCGGACCGGATGTCGATACGGACCTTGCTGGCCTCGGCGATGTGCCCGAGGTCGGCGATCAGCCCGTCGCTCACGTCGCACATGGCCGTGGCGCCGAGCCCGGCCGCCGCCGGTCCCGCGTGGTACGGCGGTTCCGGGCGCCGGTGCGCCTCCACGAACGCCCGCGGCGAGCGGAACCCCCTGGCCAGCACGGCGTACCCGGCCGCGGACCAGCCGAGCCAGCCGGTGACCGCGACGAGGTCACCGGGTTGTGCGCCGGCGCGTGTCACGGGCTCCTGGTTGCGCAGGTCGCCGAGCGCGGTGATCGACACCATGATCGAGTCGCCGCGTACGACGTCCCCGCCGACCACGGCGGCCCCGGCGACCTGGCACTCGTCGCGCAGGCCGTCCATCAGCTCGGTCGGCCAGGTCACCGGAAGCTCGGCGGGAACGACCAGACCGAGCAGCAGGGCCGTCGGTACGGCGCCCATGGCGGCGATGTCGGCGAGGTTCTGCGCCGCCGCCTTGCGGCCCACGTCGTAGGCGGTGGACCAGTCGCGGCGGAAGTGCCGCCCCTCCAGGAGGATGTCGGTGCTGGCCACGACCCTGCGGTCGGGCGCGGCCACCACGGCGGCGTCGTCGCCGGGTCCGACCCGGACCGCCGGGGTGGTGGTGAGACGGGAGGTGAGCTCCCTGATGAGCCCGAACTCCCCGAGCTCACCAACAGTGCCCTTCATTGACCTTGCGCCCCTTCTGTCCCTGTCCGTTCCCGGTCGCGTGTGTCTACTGTCCCCGATACGGTCGAAGAGACCGTCAACTTCTGTCGTGCCCGCACCCCGGCGCGGAAGCCCCGGTCCCCGCAGGTCTCCCCGCGGCGAGCGGCGACGCGATACCGTGGCGTTCCTTTTCCCCACATGATCCTCGTGGCCGCCCTGGAGGTTCCGTGGTACAGGCGTACATCCTGATCCAGACGGAGGTCGGCAAAGCGTCGACCGTCGCCGAGACGATCAGCAAGATCCCTGGAGTCATCCAGGCCGAGGACGTGACAGGACCGTATGACGTGATCGTTCGTGCCCAGGCCGACACCGTGGACGACCTCGGCCGCATGGTGGTGGCCAAGGTGCAGCAAGTGGACGGCATCACCCGCACACTGACCTGCCCGGTCGTCCATCTCTAGCCCCCGTCTACCCTTGGCCGGTGAACTTCTTGCGTCACCGGCTCATCGGTCTGCCCGCGCTCGTCCTGTCGATCACCGTCGCGGGCTGCTCCTCAGCAGACGACGACACGTCGGCGGCGGTTCCCTCGCCGGGGGCGCGGGCCACCAAGCTGTGCCAGAACCTGGACAAGGTACTGCCGTCGAAGGTGGCCGGTGAGAGCCGCCGCGATCCCGAGCCCGCCTCCGCGTTGACGGCGGGCTGGGGAAACCCGGAGATCATACTGCGCTGCGGTGTGCCCCGGCCGCCGAAGATGATCGACCCGAAGGTGGCGGAGGGGCATGACGCCGACGCGGTGCCCGGCGGGGTGAACGGGGTCGACTGGCTGATGGAGAAGGGTGACGGCGGTGCGTACCGTTTCACCTGCGCCAATCGTCAGGCGTACGTCGAGGTGACCGTGCCGGAGGGCGTGGACCGTTCGGCCGTGCTGATCGACCTGGCGTCGGCCGTGAAGAAGGCGATCCCCGAAGGAATCGCCCTCTAGCCACGGCTCACCGCAGGCCGGTCGACCTGCGCAGCGCCGCCCGGATCAGCAGGTCCACCAGCTCCGGGTAGCTGATCCCGGTCGCCTGCCACATCTGCGGGTACATCGAGATCGGCGTGAAGCCGGGCATGGTGTTGATCTCGTTGATCACGAAATCGCCGTCCTCGGTGAGGAAGAAGTCGGCCCGCACCAGCCCTTCGCAGGAGGCCGCCTCGAACGCGTCCACGGCGAGCCTGCGGACCTCGGCCGTCTCCTCGTCCGTCAGCGGGGCCGGGACGATGCCCGGGGTCGAGTCGATGTACTTCGCCTCGAAGTCGTAGTACGCGTGCTCCTGCGGCGGCGGGATCTCCGCGGGGACGGACGCGCGCGGGCCGTCCTCGAACTCCAGGACGCCGCACTCGATCTCCCGGCCGCGCAGTGCCGCCTCGACGAGGATCTTCGGGTCGTGCCGCTGTGCCTCGGCGATCGCCTCGTCGAGACCGGACAGGTCGTCGACCTTGGTGATGCCGATCGACGAACCCGCGCGCGCGGGCTTCACGAACAGCGGCCAGCCGTGCTCGCCGGCGAAGTCGACGATCTTCTTGCGGGCGGCCGACTCGTCCTGCGCCCACTCGCGCGGCCGGATCACCACGTACGGGCCCACCTTCAGCCCGAAGGAGGTGAACACCCGCTTCATGTACTCCTTGTCCTGGCCGACGGCCGAGGCGAGCACCCCCGAGCCCACGTACGGCACGCCGGAGAGCTCCAGCAGGCCCTGGAGGGTGCCGTCCTCGCCGTAGGGGCCGTGCAGGACGGGGAAGACGACGTCGACCTCACCGAGCGCCTTGGGCACCGATCCGGGCTCGCTGTAGACGACTTCGCGGTTGGCGGGGTCGACGGGGAGCACCACGCCGCCCTCGCCGGACTCGGCCAGCTCCTCGACGCTGGGCGTACGGCGCTCGGTGATCGCCATCCGCTCCGGTTCGTCGGCGGTGAGCGCCCAACGGCCGTCCTGCGTGATGCCGATCGGCAGGACGTCGTACGTCGTCCGGTCGATGGCCTTCAGTACGGCCCCGGCGGTCACCACGGAGATCCCGTGCTCTGAGCTGCGACCGCCGAACACGACGGCCACACGCGGCTTGCGAGGCGGCTGCTGGGGGCTCTGGGGGAGGTTCTCGGTGCTCATATCGCGTTGAGAGTACCCGTTGGTAGAGGCCTGAGACAGCGCCCGCCCCGGGGGTTCGCTCAGCGTCGTTCCGGCTTCGCGCTGCGCGACATCAGCTCCTTGAGGGCGACCACCGGAGGCTTGCCCTCGTGCACGATTCCGACGACCGTCTCGGTGATCGGCATGTCGACGCCGTGCCGGCGCGCCAGATCCAGCACGGACTCACAGGACTTGACGCCCTCGGCGGTCTGCTTGGTGACCGCGATGGTCTCCTGCAGGGTCATGCCCTTGCCGAGGTTGGTGCCGAAGGTGTGGTTGCGGGACAGCGGCGAGGAGCAGGTGGCCACCAGGTCGCCCAGGCCCGCGAGCCCGGAGAAGGTCAGCGGGTCGGCGCCGAGCGCGACGCCGAGCCGGGCGGTCTCCGCGAGGCCGCGGGTGATGAGCGAGCCCTTGGCGTTGTCGCCGAGCCCCATGCCGTCCGCGATGCCCACGGCGAGCCCGATGACGTTCTTCACCGCGCCGCCCAGCTCGCAGCCGACCACGTCCGTCTCGGTGTACGGCCGGAAGTACGGCGTGTGGCAGGCGGCCTGGAGGCGCTGGGCCACGGCCCCGTCGGCGCAGGCGACCACGGCCGCGGCCGGCATCCGCGCGGCGATCTCCCGGGCGAGGTTGGGGCCGGTGACCACGGCGACCCGGTTCGGGCCGACCTTGGCGACGTCCTCGACGACCTCGCTCATCCGCATCGCGGAGCCGAGTTCGACGCCCTTCATCAGCGAGACCAGGACCGTGTCCGGGGCCAGCAGCGGCGTCCACTCGGCGAGGTTGCCGCGCAGCGTCTGCGAGGGGACGGCGAGGACGGTGAAGTCCGCGCCGTGCGCCGCCTCGGCGGGGTCGGTGGTGGCCCGCAGGTTCTCCGGGAGCTCGACGCCGGGGAGGTAGTCGGGGTTCGTACGCGTGGAGTTGACGGCTTCGGCGAGTTCGGGGCGCCGCCCCCACAGGGTGACCTCGCAGCCGGCGTCGGCGAGCACCATGCCGAAGGCGGTGCCCCACGATCCGGTGCCGAACACGGCCGCCTTGACGGGCTTGCTCACTTGCTCTTCTCCCCCTCGTGACCGGACTGCGCCTGGGTGCGCCGGCGCTGCTCGATGCGCTCGCGGCGCGGGTCGTAGGGCGTCCTGGGTGCCTTCTCGCCGCGGATCAGCTCCAGCTGGGCGGTGATGGCGGCCATGATGACCTCGGTCGCCTCCTTCAGGAGTTCCGGGGTCATCTCCTTGTCGTAGAACCGCGCGAGGTCCACCGGCGGGCCCGCGAGCACGTGATGGGTCTTGCGCGGCAGGATGTTGGGCTTCTTCGCGTACGGGGGCAGCAGTTCGTTGGCCCCCCACTGCGCCACGGGAATCACCGGGCACTTGGTCTGCAGGGCGACGCGGGCGGCCCCGGTCTTGCCGGTCATGGGCCAGCCGTCGGGGTCGCGGGTGAGGGTGCCCTCGGGGTAGAAGGCGACGCACTCGCCGCGCTCCACGGCGTCGATCGCGGCCCGGAAGGCGCTGAGCGCGTCCGTGCTCTCGCGGTAGACGGGGATCTGTCCGGTGCCGCGCATCGCGGCGCCGACGAATCCCTTCCTGAAAAGTCCGCTCTTCGCCAGGAATCGCGGAACCCGCCCGGTGTTGTACTGAAAGTGCGCGTACGCGAAGGGGTCGACGTGCGAATTGTGGTTCACCGCGGTAATAAATCCGCCCTCGGCCGGAATGTGCTCCATTCCGCGCCAGTCCCGCTTGATCAAAACCACCAGCGGCGGTTTGCAGAGGACCGCTGCGAAGCGGTACCAGAAGCCGATTCTGCGGCGGGGCACGCGGACACCTTCCTCTAGAGCCTGGGGGGCCGCACAAGTGTCGCCCCGGGCCGACCGTCTGTCGAGAACACCGTACGCCCCGAGTGCCGGGCCGCCAGATGCCCGGTGCGAAAGCCGAGTGACAATGGCGGCGACGAGAGAGGGACGGAACGCCTGTGCAGTGGACCTTGGTCGTACCCCTGAAGCCTCTGGCCCTGGCCAAGAGCAGGCTCTCCGACGCGGCCTCCGACGCCTTGCGCCCGGCCCTGGCGCTCGCGTTCGCCGAGGACACCGTGGCTGCGGCGCTGGCCAGTGCGGCGGTGCGGGATGTGGCGGTCGTCACGGACGACGCCCTGGCCGGCCGGCGGCTGACCGCGCTCGGTGCCCGGATCCTCCCCGACGCGCCCCGGGCGGGCCTCAACCCGGCCCTGGCGCACGGAGCGGCGACCGTACGCGCTTCGCGTCCCGAAACCCCCGTGGCCGCCCTGAACGCCGATCTTCCGGCGCTGCGGCCGACGGAATTGACCCGGGTACTGGAGGCCGCGCGGGAATTCCCGCGTGCTTTCCTTCCGGACGCGGCGGCAATCGGCACGACGCTGCTGGCCGTGGCACCCGGCCGGGAATTGCTCCCGGCATTCGGCACCGATTCACGCGCCCGCCACCGGACCTCCGGCGCCACGGAACTCCGCCTCGACGCGGTGGACTCCGTACGCCAGGACGTGGACACGGGCGACGATCTACGGGCGGCACTGGCGTTGGGGGTGGGACACCATACGGCGACCGTGGCAGCGCGGCTATTGATCACTCCGTAGGGGCGCGGGGAACTGCGCGATCAACCACAACGCGCCCGCATCCCGCAGACGCCCCTCACCCCACGACGCTGCCCGGCCCAGGCACTAGGCTGGCCGCCATGCAGGCAACCGCATACACGTACGACCCCGAATCCCGCAGTGGCCAGGTCCTCCTGGACGACGGCACGCCGGTTCCCTTCGACGCGGCGGCCTTCGACCGGGGCGGGCTGCGCCTGCTGCGCCCGGGGCAGCGGGTCCGGATCGAGGTGGAGGGCCCGAAGGACACCCCTCGGATCACCCTCATCACGCTGCAGACGCTGTAGACGCTGTAGAACGCGCCGCGGGCCGGGCTCCCGAGGGAGTCCGGCCCGGCGCGTGAGTGCCCTTGCGCTCTTACCTCTTGCGGGCGGTGGCCTTCTTGGCGGTGGTCTTGCGGGCCGTCGACTTCTTGGCCGGGGCCTTCTTGGCGGTCGCCTTCTTCGCCGGCGCGCTCTTGGCCGTGGTCTTCTTCGCGGCGGCCGTCTTCGTGGTCGCCTTCTTCGCCGCGGCGGTCTTGGTGGTGGCCTTCTTCGCCGTCGTCTTCTTCGCGGTGGTCTTCTTGGCGGTGGCCGTGGCCTTCTTCGCCGTCGTCTTCTTCGCCGTGGTCTTCTTCGCGGCGGCGGACGCCTTCTTCGCGGGGGCGGCCTTCTTCGCCGCGGCCTTCTTGACCGTGGCGGAAGCACCGCCGGTCAGGCTGCCCTTGGGGGCCTTCTTGACGGCGACGTCGTTCTTCGGGAGCTTCTTCGACCCGCTGACCAGGTCCTTGAAGCCCTGGCCCGCGCGGAAGCGCGGGACGGAGGTCTTCTTGACCCGAACCCGCTCGCCCGTCTGGGGGTTGCGGGCGTAGCGCGCCGGACGGTCGACCTTCTCGAACGAACCGAAGCCGGTGACCGAGACCCGGTCACCGGCGACCACCGCGCGGACGATGGCGTCCAGGACGGCGTCGACAGCATCGGCGGCCTGCTGGCGGCCGCCCATCTTGTCGGCAATCGCTTCTACGAGCTGCGCCTTGTTCACGTCTTCCCCTTCGGAGACATTGCCAGAACGAAAGTGTTCAGGCTTTTTCGCACGTTAGGCAGATATATACCGCAAATCAAACACGAAACGGGCTTATCACCCTTGTGCCGCAACGGACTCGACTGTCCCTGGAGCGTTCAGCGTTCCTCTTCGGGGAATCGACCCGCGTCGAGGTCCGCCCTGAACGCCTCCAGACGCCTTGCCGCATCGGCGAGATCGTGCTTGGCCGCGGCCGTAATGACCAGCAGCTTCCGGGTCAGCGCCATCCGTACGCCCTCCGGGACTTGCAGTGCGCGCACTGTTGTGTGCGCTTCCTTGAGTTGGTCCGCGACTGCCGCATAGAGCTCGAGTTGGCCGTCGTGTTCCATGCACAGATTGTGCCATCTGGGGCGAGTTGTCGCCTGCTCAGGGTGCAACTGCCGCCTCAAACAGCCTTCCCGGCACCGGCGAAAGCCACGGGTTCCAAGCTCGCGTACCCCAACAACAACCTTCGTAACGTGGGAAGTTGAAGACGGCTCGGACCTCGCGCGGGGCCGTTCGGGTGCCAACACAGCTGTACCCCCGATCGGGCTGATCGGGGGTACAGCGGGGGTCTGCGGTGGCCGAAACTCGACCTGTTCAGTCGGTCGCGGTCACGCCTGGAGCGTCCGCGGCTTGTACGACGGCCGCTTGGCCTCGTAGGCGGCGATGTCGGCCTCGTTCTGGAGGGTGATGGAGATGTCGTCCAGCCCGTTCAGCAGCCGCCAGCGGGAGTTCTCGTCCAGCTCGAAGGAGGCGGTGATGCCCTCGGCGCGCACCTCGCGGTCCTCCAGGTCGACGGTGACCTCGGCCTCGGGGTCGGCCTCGGTCAGCTCCCACAGGGCGTCCACGATCTTCTGCTCCAGAACCACCGTGAGCAGGCCGTTCTTCAGCGAGTTGCCGCGGAAGATGTCGGCGAACCGGGAGGAGATGACGGCCTTGAAGCCGTAGTTCTGCAGCGCCCAGACGGCGTGCTCACGGGAGGAGCCGGTACCGAAGTCGGGGCCGGCCACCAGGACCGTCGCGCCCGCGCGCTCGGGGCGGTTGAGGATGAACTCCGGGTCCTTGCGCCAGGCCTCGAACAGCCCGTCCTCGAACCCGTCCCGGGTCACCTTCTTGAGCCAGTGAGCAGGGATGATCTGGTCGGTGTCGACGTTGGAGCGGCGCAGCGGGACGGCCCGGCCGGTGTGCGTGGTGAATGCTTCCATGACTTCTCAGACTCCAGCGGGCACGGGGGCGTCGGACAGATCGGCGGGCGAGGCCAGGTGGCCCAGCACGGCGGTGGCGGCGGCGACCTGCGGCGACACCAGGTGCGTACGGCCGCCCTTGCCCTGCCTGCCCTCGAAGTTGCGGTTGGAGGTGGACGCGGAGCGCTCACCGGGGGCCAGCTGGTCGGGGTTCATGCCCAGGCACATCGAGCAGCCCGCGTGCCGCCATTCGGCGCCGGCCTCCTTGAAGACGACGTCCAGGCCCTCGGAGACGGCCTGCAGACCGACCCGCGCGGAGCCGGGGACGACCAGCATCCGTACGCCGTCGGCGACTTTGCGTCCCTTGACGAGCTCGGCGGCGGCGCGCAGGTCCTCGATGCGGCCGTTGGTGCACGAGCCTACGAAGACGGTGTCCACCTTGATGGAGCGCAGCGGCTGGCCGGCCTCCAACCCCATGTACTCCAGGGCCTTTTCGGCGGCGAGGCGCTCCGAAGCGTCTTCGTACGAAGCGGGATCGGGGACGTTCGCCGAAAGCGGCGCGCCCTGGCCGGGGTTGGTGCCCCAGGTGACGAACGGCGACAGCTCGGCGGCCTCGATGACGACCTCGGCGTCGAACTCGGCGTCCTCGTCCGTCTTCAGCGTCTTCCAGTACGCGACGGCCGCGTCCCAGTCCTCGCCCTTGGGGGCGTGCGGACGGCCTTCGAGGTAGTCGAAGGTGGTCTGGTCGGGGGCGATCATGCCCGCGCGGGCACCGGCCTCGATCGACATGTTGCAGATGGTCATCCGGGCCTCCATCGAGAGCTTCTCGATGGCGGAGCCGCGGTACTCCAGGACGTAGCCCTGGCCGCCGCCGGTGCCGATCTTCGCGATGATCGCCAGGATCAGGTCCTTGGCGGTGACGCCCTCGGGCAGCTCGCCGTTGACCGTGATCGCCATGGTCTTCGGGCGGGCCATCGGCAGCGTCTGGGTGGCCAGCACGTGCTCCACCTGGGAGGTGCCGATGCCGAACGCCAGGCCGCCGAAGGCGCCGTGCGTGGAGGTGTGGGAGTCACCGCAGACGACGGTCATGCCCGGCTGGGTCAGCCCGAGCTGCGGCCCCACCACGTGCACGACGCCTTGCTCGACGTCGCCCAGCGGGTGCAGCCGCACCCCGAATTCGGCGGCGTTCTTGCGCAGCGTCTCCAGCTGGACCCGGGAGACCGGGTCGGCGATGGGCTTGTCGATGTCGAGGGTCGGGGTGTTGTGGTCCTCGGTGGCGATGGTGAGGTCGAGGCGGCGCACCCGGCGGCCGCTCTTGCGCAGACCGTCGAAGGCCTGCGGGCTGGTCACTTCGTGCAGCAGGTGCAGATCGATGAAGAGGAGGTCGGGCTCGCCCTCGGCGCGCCGGACGACATGGTCGTCCCAGACCTTCTCCGCGAGTGTCCTACCCATCGCTTTCCCTCCGACCGGCATACGGTCCACCGGCCCAACTAGAGATCTGTGAAGAGGCGGCTGCCGCCCGCGCCCCGGATCCGGGCGCCCGCCGCCAGGCCCGCTTCGGTTCGCGGGCCGCTCTGCCTTCGTGATTCCAGAGTGGCGTGTTCCACGGAAAATTGAACTTGCGTTTCACAGAGTGAGACGCAAGTATCGTTGCATGGACAACAGTAGCGGCGTCGGCGTTCTGGACAAGGCAGCCCTTGTCCTGAGCGCCCTGGAGTCCGGTCCGGCCACCCTCGCGGGTCTGGTCGCGGCGACCGGACTGGCACGACCCACGGCCCACCGGCTGGCCGTGGCCCTGGAGCACCACCGCATGGTGGCGCGGGACATGCAGGGCCGGTTCATCCTCGGCCCCCGCCTCGCGGAACTGGCCGCGGCGGCCGGCGAGGACCGCCTCCTCGCCACGGCCGGCCCGGTGCTCACGCATCTGCGGGACATCACGGGCGAGAGCGCGCAGCTCTACCGCCGCCAGGGCGACATGCGCATCTGCGTGGCCGCGGCGGAGCGTCTGTCCGGCCTTCGGGACACGGTCCCGGTCGGCTCGACGCTGACGATGAAGGCCGGTTCCTCGGCCCAGATCCTGATGGCCTGGGAGGAGCCGGAGCGTCTGCACCGGGGCCTGCAGGGTGCCCGCTTCACGGCGACGGCCCTGTCGGGCGTACGGCGCCGGGGCTGGGCCCAGTCGATCGGCGAGCGGGAGCCGGGCGTCGCGTCCGTCTCCGCGCCGGTGCGCGGCCCCTCCAACCGCGTGGTGGCCGCGGTCTCCGTCTCCGGCCCCATCGAGCGCCTGTCACGCCACCCGGGCCGCATGCACGCCCAGGCGGTCATCGACGCGGCCGCCCGCCTCTCGGAGGCCCTCCGCCGCTCCGGCTGACCCGGGAAGCCACCGAGGGGCCCGCCCCAACGCCGCGGCAGGCCCCTCAACTCCCCGACCACACCCGCCCCCACCACTCCGGACGCGGCCCCGCCCCGGGCCACACCAAAGAGGGCCCACCTCAACACCACGACAGTCCCTCGACGCCCCCCAGGCGCGAACCCCCCTCCGCGATACGCCCCGGCGCGCCGCCCCCCCAAGGGCCCGCGCCGCGCCCGGAAAACGCCGAGGAGCACCCTCCCCAACGCCGCGGCAGGCCCTCCTCGATCCCCCCACCAGGCGCGAACCGCCCCTTCGCCGCCTCCCCCACTGGCGACACAGCCACCCGTCCCCGCAAGAACACCGCGCACCGGGAAGACACCGCAGAACGCCTGCCCCGACACCGCGGCAGTCCCCGCTCCCCCGCGGCCGCACGCAAACCACCCCGCCGCCATGCGCCCCACCAGGCCGGCCCCCAAGGGCCCGCACCGCGCCCGGAAAACGCCGAGGAGGGCCCGCCCGGCGCCGCGGCAGGCCCTCCTCGGCTCCCCCCGGTCAGGTGGTCTCCTTCTCCTGCGCCCGGGACGAGCGGTGGGCGAAGCGGTCCTTGGCTGTGCGGCCGCGCCGGTCCAGGGGGATCTGGCCGTGGGCGGCGGCCAGGCCGAAGGGGGGCATGTCGGCGTAGATGGACTCGTAGGACCCCTCGGGCACGACGTAGGCCTCGTGCCACAGGCCGACGTGTCCGCGCGTCTTCCCCGCCCGCTCCTTGCGGTTGATCACCGCCCAGGCCTTGTGGTGGAACATCTCCGGGGAGTGCGCGTAGGCGTAGAGCTTCTCCTTGGACTCCCAGTACTGCACCACGTAGTACGTCCGCGGCGAAGCGGTCAGCAGGACGTGGCCCAACAGCCCCCGGCCGCGGTCCTTCCCGAGCTCGCGCAGCATCCGCGGCATGGCCAGCGCCACCGGCAGCCAGTGGTGCACGGCCCAGAAGCGGTTGATCCGCATGCCGATCAGCAGGACCACCACATCACCCCTGGCGTCCGCGGTCGTACGCTTCAACACCGGCTTCGCGAACATGGCGGCCCCCTGCCCCCGTTGGATAGCGGAGCTATCCTTCTGACTGGTGCTCGGATAGTGGCACTCACCAAGGAAAGGCGTCAAGGGATGCGGCTGGCCGAACTGAGCGAGCGCAGCGGTGTGTCCACCGCGACGATCAAGTACTACCTGCGCGAAGGCCTGTTGGCGCCGGGCCGCCAGATCAACGCGACGACGGCCGACTACGACGAGGAGCATCTGCGCCGACTGCGACTGATCCGCGCGATGATCCAGGTCGGCCGGGTTCCGGTGGCGACGGTCAGGGAGGTGCTGGGGCATGTCGACGACGACTCCCTGCCCCGCGCGATCCGCCTGGGCTCCGCTGTCTGGGCGCTGCCGCAGGTGCCGGAGCCGGACGCGGAGGACGAGTTCGTGCAGGGCGCGCGGGCGGCGATGACGGAGCTGCTCAGGACGCTGGGCTGGACCCACGCGCAGTCCCTCGCTGAGGCGTCGCCCGCCTTCCGTTCCCTCGTGGTGGCGGCGGCCGCCCTCCGCCGTATCGGCTACGACTGGAGCGCCGAAGTGCTCGTGCCCTACGCCCGGTTGATGCACCAGGTGGCCGAGCTGGACATGGACTTCATGGAGTCGCACGTGTCGGAGGCCGAGAAGGCGGAGGTCGCGGTGCTGGGCGTGGTGCTCGTCGAGCCGATGCTGCGGGCGCTGCACCGGCTGGCGCAGGAGGAGGAGTCGGCGCGGCGGTACGGCTTCGAGTAGGCAACGCGGAAGGCCCCCCACCGAAGTGGAGGGCCTTCCCTGTGCGTACCCCCGACCGGATTCGAACCGGCGCTACCGCCTTGAGAGGGCGGCGTGCTAGGCCGCTACACAACGGGGGCGTTGGACACTGCGTTTCCGCAGGTCCGAGCTGGTCTACCTGGACTCGAACCAAGACTAACTGAACCAGAATCAGTCGTGCTGCCAATTACACCATAGACCAATGTGGTTTAGACCAGTCAGTACCCCCGACCGGATTCGAACCGGCGCTACCGCCTTGAGAGGGCGGCGTGCTAGGCCGCTACACAACGGGGGCCCTAGCGATCATCTCGTAAGAGATCACCGTACCCCCGACCGGATTCGAACCGGCGCTACTGCCTTGAGAGGGCAGCGTGCTAGGCCGCTACACAACGGGGGCTTTGCAGATAAGCTCTGCGAGCTGGCCTACCTGGACTCGAACCAAGACTAACTGAACCAGAATCAGTCGTGCTGCCAATTACACCATAGGCCACTGGAACGCAAGCCCCGGAGGGGATCTTGTTCTAGTTTGCTCCTCCGGTTCCCGGCCTTTCGGCCCGCTCCCCGGCGGCGCAGAAAGAACATTACCCGAAGGTGGACGGGGCTCCAAAACGGGTATCCCCGCCGAGGATCGCGGGGAGTTCGGCGAGGGTGGCGATCCGGTGCGGGCCGGCCGGTGCGTCGGCCCCGGTGGACGCGCCGCCGCGGTCGATCCAGACCGACAGCAGACCGGCGTCGGCCGCGCCCCGGCCGTCGATCTCCGGGTGGTCGCCGACGTACGCCACCTCGTGCGGGGCCAGTTCCAGGGCGTCACAGGCGGCCAGGAAGGCGTCGGCCTGGGGCTTGGAGACGCCGAGCTCCGCGGCGCAGAGCACGGACTCGAAGCGGTCGCGCACACCGAGGACGCGCAGCTTGTGGTCCTGGACGGTCAGGCTGGAGTTGGAGAGCACCCCGTGCCGGTGGCTGGCGGCGAGGCTGTCCAGGACGGGCAGGACGTCCGGGAAGAGCGCCCAGGCCGCCTCGTAGTGGTCCACGTACCGCCGGAACCAGGCCTCGGCCTCGGCGTCGCTCAGCGGCTCGCCCAGGAAGGTGCGGACGCGGTCCCGGCGCTGGCCCTCGAAGGTCGCCTCACCGGCCGCGAACCGGGCCCAGTGGAGATGGGTGCACTCCCGCCAGCGCGCGAGCGCCTGCTCCGCGGTGCCGTACCCGTCCATCAGCCCCTCGGCCACCAGATGCGCCCGCATGCCCTCGCGGTCAGCGGTCGTGTAGTCGAAGAGGGTGTCGTCAACGTCCCAGACCACAGCTTGGATGCTCACGTCCCCGACGGTATCGCGCGCTGGCACACTGGGAGCATGAGCGAGTACCGAGTCCAGTTCACCGTCGAGGCCCGCGCGGCGTACGAGGGTCTGCCCGACGAGCGTCGAGCCCAGCTGGACAAGGCCGTGCGGATACTGGCCCGTGATCCCTTCCGCAAGAACGCGACCGCGCAGCTCGGCCCTGACGAACATCTGCGGAAGGCATACGTGGCCCCTGGCGTGTTGCTGGAGTACATGGTCGCGGGGGCCGTCATGGTCATCGTCGTGCTGGAGATCTTCGACGAGTTCGCGTACCTGATCGACGAGAGCGACGCGGGCTGAGACATGCCGAAGGGGCGGCCCCCGGAGTCCCGGGTGCCGCCCCTCACGTGTGCGTGGTGCCTACGCCGTCAGCTTCGCCAGCGCCGCGTCGATGCGGGCCAGGGTCGTCTCCTTGCCCAGGATCTCCAGGGACTCGAAGAGCGGCAGGCCGACCGTGCGGCCGGTGACGGCGACACGGACCGGGGCCTGGGCCTTGCCGAGCTTGAGGCCGTGGGCCTCGCCGGCGGCCAGGACGGCCTCCTTCAGGGACTCGGCCGAGGTCCAGTCGGCGGCGTCCAGCTTCTCGCGGGCGGTGACCAGCAGGGCGTCCGAGCCCTCCTTCATGGCCTTGGTCCACGAGGCCTCGTCGAAGACCGGCTCCGGAAGGAAGAGGAAGTCGACGTTGTCGGTGATCTCGGACAGGACCTTGAGGCGGGTCTGCGCGTGCGGGGCGACCGCCTGCCACTTGGCCTCGTCGAAGTCCTCCGGGGCCCAGGGGGCGAACGGGGCCTTCAGCCACGGGGCGCAGCGCTCGGCGAAGTCCTTCACGTCGAGCATGCGGATGTGGTCGCCGTTGATCGACTCGCACTTCTTCAGGTCGAAGCGGGCCGGGTTGGGGTTCACGTCGGTGACGTCGAAGGCCGCGACCATCTCGTCCATCGTGAAGATGTCCTGGTCGGCCGAGAGCGACCAGCCCAGCAGGGAGAGGTAGTTGAGGAGGCCCTCGGGGAGGAAGCCGCGCTCGCGGTAGAGGTTCAGCGAGGACTGCGGGTCGCGCTTGGACAGCTTCTTGTTGCCCTCGCCCATGACGTAGGGCAGGTGGCCGAAGGCGGGGGTCTGCTTGGCGATGCCGAGTTCGACGAGCGCCTTGTACAGGGCGATCTGGCGGGGCGTGGAGGACAGGAGGTCCTCGCCGCGCAGGACGTGGGTGATCTCCATCAGGGCGTCGTCGACCGGGTTCACCAGCGTGTACAGCGGGGCGCCGTTGGCGCGGACGATGCCGTAGTCGGGAACGTTCTCCGGGGTGAAGGTCAGTTCGCCGCGGACCAGGTCGGTGAAGGTGATCGTCTCGTCCGGCATGCGGAAGCGGACGATCGGGGCGCGGCCCTGGGCCTGGTACTCGGCGACCTGCTGGGCGCTCAGCTCCCGGCAGTGGCCGTCGTAGCCGGACGGCTTGCCGGCGGCGCGGGCGGCCTCGCGGCGGCTGTCCAGCTCCTCCTGGGAGCAGTAGCAGTGGTAGGCGTGGCCGGCGTCGAGGAGCTTGGCGGCGACGTCCTTGTAGAGGTCCATGCGCTGCGACTGGCGGTACGGCGCGTGCGGGCCGCCGACCTCGGGGCCCTCGTCCCAGTCGAAGCCCAGCCAGCGCATCGAGTCGAGCAACTGCTGGTAGGACTCCTCGGAGTCGCGGGCCGCGTCGGTGTCCTCGATGCGGAAGACCAGCGTGCCGCCGTGGTGCTTGGCGAACGCCCAGTTGAACAGGGCGGTGCGGACCAGGCCCACGTGCGGGTTACCGGTGGGCGAGGGGCAGAAACGGACGCGTACGGGAGAGCCGGGTGCGCTAGCCACGCTTGACAACCTTGTTGGTGAGAGTGCCGATGCCTTCGATGCTGACGGAGACCTCGTCGCCGACAGCGAGGGGGCCGACCCCAGCGGGGGTGCCCGTGAGGATCACGTCGCCGGGGAGCAGCGTCATGGCCTCGGAGATGTTGGCGATCAGATCCTCGATCGGGTGGATCATCTCGCTGGTGCGGCCGAGCTGGCGCTGCCCGCCGTTGACCGTGAGCTGGATCGTCAGGTCGGAGGGGTCGAGGTCCGTCTCGATCCAGGGGCCCAGCGGGCAGGAGGTGTCGAAGCCCTTGGCCCGGGCCCACTGCTTCTCGCGCCGCTGGACGTCACGGGCGGTGACGTCGATGGCGCAGGTGTAGCCGAGGATCACGTCCTTGACGCGGTCACGCGGGACCTCGCGGCACATGCGGCCGATGACGACGGCGAGCTCGGCCTCGTGGTGCAATTCCTCCGAGAAGGAGGGGTACTGGATGTCGTCGCCGGGGCCGATCACGGAGGTGGACGGCTTGAAAAAGGCGAAGGGGGCGTCCGGGACCTCGTTGCCCAGTTCCTTCGCGTGCTCGGCGTAGTTGCGGCCGAACGCGACGACCTTGTTGGGAAGCACGGGGGGCAGCAGCCGGACCTTGCTCAGGGGCACCTTGGTGCCGGAGAGCTCGAAGTCCGCGAACGGGATGCCCTTGATGATGTCGAGGACGAGCTCGTCCGGCTTGTCGCCCTCGACCGCGCCGAAGGCGACGTTGCCGTCGATGGAGAACCTGGCGATGCGCACGGGATGCTTGCGCCCCTCACTGAGCTGGCTGGAGTCTGACGCTCCAGGCTAACGTGGCGAGGGGCGGGAGCCGCGCGTGATTACTCCGCGGCGGCGGCCGTCGCGGGCTTCTCCATGAGGACCGTGCGACGCGGGTTGGCGGTCTGGGCCGGGAGATCGGCGGACTGCTCCGGGAGCGCCGGGGTCTGCAGGTCGTCGGCGTCCTTGAGGTGCGCCAGCGTCGTGCGCCGCGGGTTGGCTATGTTGCGGAACATCGTCGTCGTCTTCACGGTTGTACGTAACCCTTGTCGTGTGGGTGGCCGGAGAGTTGGCAGTTCATGCCCTGTTGTAAAGCGTCAGGCTAAACATGCGATTCCCCGGGAAAGACGTGAAGACCCCATGATCCCCGTGTGAGTTTGCTCACGACCCGAAGGTCAAACCGGTCAAATCAGGCCTGCGGCCCACCGCAACGAAACGGACATTGACCCCCTGAAGCCATCATTCCGCTCCTGATCATGGCGACTGGGACACCCCCGCCACCCTGGCAGTTCGACCCAATGGGCCCGTTTTGCTGCGATTCCCTTCCTACGTCTGGTGACTCGCCGCTCACTTGGTGTCACCTAGGTCACGGCCTGGCACACGGCCCTTGTTGGAGATCCGGCACTGTGCTGGAATTCCACGGACCGCCGCGGGATCGAGCCGGCGCGCAAGGGCGCAACGCAGCGCCGAGTGGCGGCGGAAGGGGGAGCCAGCGCCGGTCACTCACGACCACCAGAGGACGTAATTCAGGACGTCCTCTATTACGCCGACACCGTCCTTCCGTTCACGCGGAGGGGCGCCTGGTCCAGAGGTTGCGACGCTAGTGCAGGGACGTTTCAAGAGGGATGGCAGCGCTTCGGCGGAGCCGGAGCCGCACGGCGGGACTGGCCCGATGGCCGGCAGCTCCTCGCCCCAGCACGCCCAGAACCCGGGCCAGGCTCCGGCCGGCGACGGCGCCGGGCGTCCCGGCGGCACGGCCTCGTCGGGCCCCGCGAACCCCACGGCCCCGACGGTCAAGTCCCCGATGGGCCCCGTCAACCCGGGCCCCCGAATAGCCCTGCGCAACTGGCGTATCTCCACGCGCCTGGTGTCGCTGCTGGCGCTCCCGGTGGTCGCGGCCACCTCGCTGGGCGCGCTGCGCATCGGCGACTCCATGGACGACATGAAGCAGCTCGACAACATGAAGCTGCTGACGGAGATGACCAAGCAGGCCACCGAGCTGGCCGCCGCGCTCCAGGAGGAGCGCGACCAGTCCGCCGGACCGCTGGCGCACGGCGCCAACGCGACGACCGACTACACCGTCAAGGGCTACCGGGCCAAGACCGACCGGCTGCGCGAGAACTTCATCGACTCCGCCGAAGAGGTCGACGCCTCCAGCACCGACGGCAGCCTCCAGGGCGTCCACGACAGCCTCGTCGGTGTCGTCCGCGACCTGCAGAGCCTGAACAACATCCGCCGGGACGCGTACCAGGCAGAGGACAACTCCACGCAGACCATCGAGGCCTACCACCGGCTGGTGGAGCGCCTGCTGGACCTCTCCCGCGACATGGCCGAGGCGACCAGCAACCCGGAGATGATCGAGCGCACGCGCTCCCTGGCGGCCTTCTCCTCCGCCAAGGAGTACGCCTCGATCCAGCGGGCCGTCCTCGCGGCCGCCCTCCCGGTGAACACCAAGCAGACCGGCAACCTCTCCGACAACGACCGCCTGTACGCCCAGTCGGCGCTGGCGAGCGAGACGTCCGAGCTGGCCAGCTTCAAGGCCATCTACGGCGGTGACGAGGCCGCCGAGCTCCTCAAGCCGGTCGAGGCGAACAACTCCACGATCCTGGCCACCGACACCTACAGCGGCCGTGCCCTCAACAGCGGTCTGGCGAACGTGGGCAAGCGGTCGTACAAGGACTGGGTGGACGACAGCTCGATCAAGATCGAGCAGATGGGCAACATCGAGCGCACGCTGCTCGAAAAGATGGAGCAGAAGGCCCGCGAGCTGCGCAACGAGTCGGAGCGCGACGCGATCATCTCCGGTGCGCTGATCCTGCTCGTGCTCGGTGTGTCGCTGGTCGGCGCCTTCGTCGTGGCCCGGTCCATGATCCGCTCGCTGCGCCGCCTCGAGGAGACCGCCACCAAGGTCGCCTCCGACCGTCTGCCCGAGCTGGTCAAGCAGCTGTCCGAGTCCGACCCGCAGGACGTCGACACGTCCGTGGAGTCGGTCGGTGTGCACTCCCGGGACGAGATCGGCCGGGTGGCCGCGGCCTTCGACGACGTGCACCGCGAGGCGGTCCGCCTCGCCGCCGAGCAGGCCCTGCTGCGGGGCAACGTCAACGCGATGTTCACCAACCTCTCGCGCCGCTCCCAGGGTCTGATCCAGCGCCAGCTGTCGCTGATCTCCGAACTGGAGTCCCGCGAGGCCGACCCGGACCAGCTGTCCTCGCTGTTCAAGCTGGACCACCTCGCGACCCGTATGCGCCGTAACGGCGAAAACCTTCTCGTTCTCGCCGGTGAGGAGCCCGGTCGCCGCTGGACCCGTCCGGTCCCGCTGGTCGACGTGCTCCGCGCCGCCGCGTCCGAGGTGGAGCAGTACGAGCGCATCGAGCTGGCCTCCGTACCGACCACCGAAGTGGCCGGCCGGGTGGTCAACGACCTCGTGCACCTGCTCGCCGAGCTGCTGGAGAACGCGACCTCGTTCTCCTCCCCGCAGACCAAGGTCAAGGTCACCGGTCACGCGCTGCCCGACGGGCGGGTGCTGATCGAGATCCACGACACCGGTATCGGTCTCTCCCCCGAGGACCTCGCGGCGATCAACGAGCGGCTTGCCTCGCCGCCCACCGTGGACGTCTCCGTCTCCCGCCGCATGGGCCTCTTCGTGGTCGGCCGTCTGTCCCAGCGGCACGGCATCCGCATCCAGCTGCGCCCGTCCGACTCCGGTGGTACGACCGCGCTGGTCATGCTGCCGGTCGACGTCGCCCAGGGCGGCAGGAAGCCCACTCCGGGCAAGCCCGGCCAGGGTGCCCCCTCGACCGGTGGTCCGGCCGCCGCGCAGGCCGCCGCCGGTGCGGCCGCGGCACGGCGCTCGGCCCAGGGCGGTGCGCTCGGCGGTGCTCCCGGTGCCGGCGCCCTCGGCGCGGGCGCGCCCTCCGGCGGCCGGCTCGGCGCCGGTCAGGGACCGCGGGCCGCGCTGCCCGGACGCGACGGCGACGGACACCCGGGTGCCCCGCGCGGTCCGCAGGCTCCGGCCGGGCCCGCAGCGGGCCGGCCCGCTGCGCCCACCGGCTTCGGCCAGGCGCCGGCCGCCCCGCAGGGCCTGCAGTCCGCGGGCACCGGTGCGCCGCACGCCTCGGACATGTTCGGTGGCAGCCGCCCCGTGCCTCCGCAGTCGCCTCAGAAGTCCGCGCAGTCCGGTCCGCCGTCGAAGGGCAACGCCGAGCAGGGCGGCGGCCGTCGCCGCAGGCCTCAGCTGCCGGGCCGCGGTGGTCCGCGCGCCGAGCTGCCGGGCGGCAACGAGCAGCCCCGCACGCCCAGTTGGAGCGACGAGAACGCGCAGCCGCCGGTGCCGCGCGCCTCGCTCGACACTCCGCGCGGGCACGACGACCAGGACGCCTCCCCGCACTCCCAGACCTCGCGGATGCCGCGGATCGACGACCGGCAGGGTCCGGGGGCGACCGCGGAGATCCCGGCGGTCCCGCGCGACGACCTCCGCCAGGGCCCCGGCAGCACCGGCGAGTTCGCCCGCCAGGACTTCGCCGCCCAGACGCCGGGCGCCTACGACCCGCAGAACACCGGGCAGTACGCCCGTCCCGGCGCCAACGGTACGCAGAACCCGGGCCAGGACACCGGTCAGTTCGCCCGTCCGGACGTCTACGGTTCCGGGCAGAACGGACAGGGCAACTCCGGTGCCGCGGGCCGGTTCGCGGCTCCGCAGGCGTACGACAACGGCTCCACCGGCCAGTTCGAGCGTCCGCAGGGCAGCAACGGCAGCTCCGGCTACGGCTCCCCGCAGTCGCCCGTTCCGCCGCGTCCGCAGCGCCCCCGGCGTCCCGAGCCGGAGGCGCTGCCGCCGGCCGGTCCCGGGGACGGGCGCACGCCGCTGTACGACACGCTGGAGACCAACTGGTTCCACGGCAGCCAGCAGGAGCAGCAGCGGCCGCAGACGGGCGGGCCGGCTCCGGCCGCCCCGCAGCAGCCGTCGACTCCCCCGGCTCCGCAGCGTGCCGCCTCCTCGCCCTCGTCCTCCTGGCGCAGCTCGCCGAACGACGACCTCGTCCGGCAGGCCGAGCGCGTCCGGCAGCCGGCCGCGGGCGGGGTCACCACCTCCGGCCTGCCGCGCCGGGTGCCCCGGGCGAACCTCGTCCCGGGCACGGCTCAGCAGCAACAGCACCAATCCGGTCCGCAGGTCTCGCGTGCGCCTGACGACGTACGCGGCCGGCTGACCAATCTCCGTCGGGGTATCGCGCAGGGTCGCCAGGCCGGCACCGGCCAGACCGGAAGCTTCCCGAGCCCCACTCACCAGCAGGAGCGTTAGTTGAGCCCGATGAGCCAGGCGGCACAGAACCTGAACTGGTTGATCACCAACTTCGTGGACAACACCCCCGGGGTGTCCCACACCGTCGTCGTGTCCGCCGACGGTCTTCTGCTGGCGCTGTCGGAGGGCTTCCCGCGCGACCGCGCCGACCAGCTCGCGGCCGTCGCCTCCGGACTGACCTCGCTGACCGCCGGGGCGTCCCGGATCTTCGAGGGCGGAGACGTCGCGCAGACGGTCGTGGAGATGGAGAGGGGATTCCTGTTCCTCATGTCCGTCTCCGACGGCTCGTCCCTGGCCGTCCTCGCGCACCCGGAGTGCGACATCGGCCTCGTCGGCTACGAGATGGCACTGCTGGTCGACCGCGCGGGCGCGGTGCTCACGCCCGATCTCCGTGCCGAGCTGCAAGGCAGTCTGCTCCACTGACCACCTCGGATCCACCCGCCTCACCAAATATCCGTCAGGCCGCCACACGTCCCCCCACGGCACCGTCAGACGGCACGACCGAGACACATGCTGTCCCGCCCGGAGGATTCATGACCCCGCCCAACGCCTCTCATGATCCGTACGCGGAGCCGTACGAGGATGAGGGCGACCAGCCGCTGGTACGTCCGTACGCGATGACCGGCGGCCGGACCCGGCCGCGCTACCAGCTGGCCATCGAGGCCCTGATCAGCACCACGGCCGACCCGGCAGCGCTCATGGGGCTGCTCCCGGAGCACCAGCGCATCTGCCACCTGTGCCGCGAGGTCAAGTCGGTCGCCGAGGTCTCGGCGCTGCTGGCCATGCCACTGGGGGTGGCCCGGATCCTCGTCGCGGACCTCGCGGAGGCCGGGCTCGTCGCCATTCACCAGCCGGGCGGCGACGAGAGCACCGGCGCTCCGGACGTGACACTGCTCGAAAGGGTGCTCAGTGGACTTCGCAAGCTCTGACGGAGGTCGGGCGACCACCTCCGCCAAGATCGTGGTGGCGGGTGGCTTCGGCGTCGGCAAGACGACGTTCGTCGGCGCCGTCTCCGAGATCAACCCGCTGCGCACGGAGGCCGTGATGACGTCCGCGAGCGCGGGCATCGACGACCTCACGCACACCGGAGACAAGACCACCACCACGGTGGCCATGGACTTCGGACGCATCACGCTCGACCAGGACCTGATCCTGTACCTGTTCGGCACGCCCGGCCAGGACCGCTTCTGGTTCATGTGGGACGACCTGGTACGCGGCGCGATCGGTGCCGTCGTCCTCGTCGACACCCGGCGCCTGGCAGACTGCTTCCCGGCGGTCGACTACTTCGAGAACAGCGGGCTGCCGTTCGTCGTGGCGCTCAACGGCTTCGACGGGCACCAGCCCTACGCGCCGGAGGAGGTGCGCGAGGCGCTGCAGATAGGCCCCGACACCCCGATCATCACGACGGACGCCCGGCACCGTTCCGATGCCAAGAGTGCGCTGATCACGCTGGTGGAACACGCTCTCATGGCGCGGTTGCGTTGACGATCAAGTAGTCAGTCGCGTACGGCAGTTGTCGTAGATGTCCCGGAGCCGGCTGTGGCCTTTGACACGGCCGGCCCCGGTGTTCATAACGTTTCGGCAGAGGAATCGGGTGGTACCGCCACGCGTCGCGGTCATCCGGTCTCACTGTGCGCACGAAGGCCCCGCCTTTTGGCGGGGCTCGCTCTTTATGACCGTTTTATCTAGGGCTTACATCACATGGAATCCACGCTTTCCACTGTTTGGAAGTGCGCAGGTCCCCATGCTGGAATGCCTGAACTGCCCAATAGTCAATGACGTACTCAACAGTCGATGGCCTACTGGGCTCTGAGACACTGCGGCACAACGTAGGTGCCGACCGCCGGAAGGTTGTTGGTCGAGTGAGGCGAAGCAAGAACGGTCCCGAGCCGTCGGCCCGGGGCAACTTCACCCCGCCGCCGCGCGGAGCGGCGCCCGCCCCTGTGCCCGGTTCGGAGCCGACGGCCGCCCCCGCTCCGAGCGGCGGCCGTCTCTCCCCCCGTAACTGGCGGGTGCCGACCCGGCTGAACGCGATCCTGCTCATACCCGTGCTGGTCGGCCTCGTCATGGGCGGCTTCCAGGTGAAGAGCTCGATCGACACCTGGCAGGAGGCCGAGGACGCGGAGAACACCGCGCGTCTGGTCCGCGCCTCCCTCAACTACGCGGACGCGCTCTACAACGAGCGGGACATCACGGCGAAGCCGCTCCTGCTCAACACGGACAAGGACGTCGTCACCGAGGCGCGCAAGGCGACGGACGACGCCGCCGAGCTGTTCAACCAGGCGGCCCAGAGCATGCCGCAGAAGCCGGGCCTGGAGCGCCGCCTGGCCCTGTTCCGCGATGTCGAGCCCGACCTGGCGACGCTGCGCGAGGAGGCGTACACCTCCAAGCGTCCCGGCGTGCAGACCGAAGAGGGCTACGTCGAGGTCGCGCACCCGCTGACCGAGTTCGCCAACGAGCTCGGCCTCGGCACCGGAAACGTCACCTCCTACGGCCGTACCGTCTACGCCATGGAGCTGACCAAGGCGGCCCTGTCGCTGCAGCGCTCCATCGGTATGCACATGCTGGTCCAGCCCGGCCCCGGCACCGGCAGCTTCGCCAGCCAGAAGGTCGCCCTGTCCTCGTACGCCTACCTGGAGGGCATCGCCGTCCAGGAGTACATCGGCGGTGGCACCGAGGCCGACGCGCAGAAGCTCAAGGACGCCGAGGCCGAGGTGAAGGCCAAGGGCGCGGCGATGGCCAAGGCGGCCAAGGCCGAGGACCCGGACTACGTGGCGCCGCCCGAGGACCCCGTGCAGATGGTCCGGGCCGTCGCGGGCATGAAGACCACCGACCCCTCCGAGCGGCAGGGCCTCGCCACGCAGGGCGTCACCGCCAACAACTGGTGGGCGGTCACCACCCTCAAGTACGACGCCTACCGGCAGATCGAATCGGACCTGGCCGACACCGCGGTGAACGAGGCCGCGTCGATCGCCGACGAGGCCAAGCGGGACGCCTTCATCGTGGGTGCCGCCGTCGTGATCGCCCTGCTCGCCGCGTTCATCCTGGCCGGCATGGTGGCCCGCCAGATGAGCCGCTCGATGCGCCAGCTGCGCAACGCCGCCTTCGGCATCGCCGAGCAGCGGCTGCCGATGCTGGTCGACCAGCTCTCGCGCACCGACCCCGGCCGTGTCGACACCCGGGTGCAGCCCATCCCGATCAACACCCGCGACGAGATCGGCGAAGTCGCCCGCGCCTTCGACCAGGTCCACCGCGAGGCCGTCCGGCTCGCCGCCGAGCAGGCCCTGCTGCGGGGCAACATCAACGCGATCTTCACCAACCTGTCGCGCCGCAACCAGTCGCTGATCGAGGGCCAGCTGACCCTCATCACCGACCTGGAGAACAACGAGGCCGACCCGGACCAGCTGGAGAACCTCTTCCGCCTGGACCACCTCGCGACCCGTATGCGCCGCAACGGCGAGAACCTCCTGGTCCTCGCGGGCGAGGAGCCCGGCCGCCGCTGGGACCAGCCGGTCCCGCTGGTCGACGTGCTGCGCGCCGCCTCCTCCGAGGTGGAGCAGTACGAGCGCATCGAGCTGTCCGGCGTCCCCGAGGCCGAGATCCACGGCCGTGCGGTCACCGACCTCGTGCACCTGCTCGCGGAGCTGCTGGAGAACGCGACGACCTTCTCCTCGCCGCAGACCAAGGTCCGCGTCACCGCGACCCGGCTGCCCGACGGCCGTGTCATGGTCGAGATCCACGACAAGGGCATCGGCCTGACCGCCGAGGACTTCGCGGACATCAACCACAAGCTGGCCAACCCGCCGACCGTGGACGCCGCGATCTCGCAGCGCATGGGTCTGTTCGTGGTCGGCCGGCTGTCCGACCGGCACGGCATCCGCGTCCAGCTCCGCCCCTCGGGCGAGCAGGCCGGCACCACCTCGCTGGTCATGCTGCCCGACGCGATCACCCACGGCGGAGGCGGCGAGCAGCAGCTCGACCGCGACGAGTTCACGGTCTCCCAGATCATCCCGGAGCAGCAGTTCCAGGGCGAGAACTTCAACCACCAGCCGATGCGCACCGCGGCCGAACTCGGCTTCGACGACAGCCGCTACACCGAGGTCCCCGACGACATCCGCGAGCTGGACCCCGTGGGCCGCTCCCTGATGCGCGAGGAGCGCCGGGCGGCCCTGGAGGCCCAGTCGCACGGTCCGGAGGGTGTCCAGGACGGCTCCGAGGCCTCCGGCTACGACGAGTTCGCGGGCCAGGACCAGTTCACCGGCCAGCAGGGCTACGACCCGGGCACGGGCGGTCAGGGCGGCTACGCCGAGCAGCAGGCGGCGTACGACCCGCAGACGGCGTACGAGGAGCCGCAGCAGCCTGCGTACGAGGAGCAGTACTACGCGCCCAACGGCGGCCTGCCGCAGAACGGTGCCTACTCGTCCAACGGCGGCTACCCCGACCCGGCGTATGCGGAGCCGGTTCAGGAGACGCCCGCGACGGCCGGCTCCGCCCAACCGGAGTCCTTCCCGGCCTTCGAGGAGCGCCGCTATCAGGACGACTGGCCGCAGCAGGACGACTACCGGAACGGCCACTCCGACCAGTACTCTCCGGAACCGGAACCTGTGCAGGCCGCTGACGCAAGTGAGCGCGACCGCGTAGGCTTTGAGCGTCCGGGACCGGCCCCCTCCGCCGGCCACGAGCTGACCGACGCCGGGCTCCCCCGCCGCGGATCCACCGCGAACGGTACGAGCGGCGCGCGGCCCGTGGACCAGGAAGCGCCGGCCCCCGCGGAGTCCCCCGCCGACAACGGCTGGCGCTCGGCGAACGACGATCGCTGGCAGCAGGCGGCACAGCTCCGCAAGCCCAAGGCAGGCGGGGTCACCTCCTCCGGCCTGCCACGGCGGGTACCCAAGGCCAACCTGGTCGAGGGAGCCGCCGAAGCCACCCCCCAGGGCGGCCCACAGGTCTCCCGCGCTCCCGAGGACGTCCGGGGCAGGCTGAGCAACCTGCGCCGGGGTGTCCAGCGGGGTCGCAGTGCGGGAAGTGAAACGAACGGCCAGGGCTTCGGTCCTGACAGCACCTACAACCAGGAGCGTTAGTGTGAGCCCGATGAGCCAGGCGGCACAGAACCTGAACTGGTTGATCACCAACTTCGTGGACAACACCCCCGGGGTGTCCCACACGGTGGTGGTCTCCGCCGACGGACTCCTTCTGGCGATGTCCGAAGGGTTTCCGCGCGACCGCGCCGACCAGCTTGCGGCCGTCGCCTCCGGTCTGACCTCGCTGACGGCCGGCGCCTCGCGGATCTTCGAGGGCGGCAGTGTGAACCAGACGGTTGTGGAGATGGAACGGGGTTTCCTCTTCATCATGTCCATCTCCGACGGTTCCTCGCTCGCGGTTCTCGCCCACCCCGAGGCGGACATCGGCCTCATCGGGTACGAGATGGCCCTTCTGGTGGACCGCGCCGGCACGGTTCTGACACCGGATCTGCGTGCGGAGCTCCAAGGGAGCCTGCTCAACTAACAGACAGACGGTGCGTTTTGGCGTCCCGGGGCCGTAAGGTTTCGGGACGCGGCTCCACATGATGGGTGCCCGGCGCAGTCGGAGGAGGAGAGAAAGTGGCAACACCCCCAGACGGTTCGTCATCGGGCAACTGGTCGTACGGCCCTGCCCAGGGCCAGAACGACGGTTCCCAGAACCGGTACAACTTCCCCTCCACGCCCGGCCACCGGCACCAGCAGCCGTACGCACCCCAGGGCCCGCAGGGTCCCGGACCGTACGACCAGCCGCAGGCGCCGCGCATCCAGCCGGTGCAGCCGCAGCGACGCGCCCCCGAGCCGGCGCCCGCCGGGGCGGCGAACAATCCCCTGGTGCGCCCGTACGCCATGACGGGCGGCCGCACCAGGCCGCGGTACCAGCTCGCCATCGAGGCGCTGGTGCACACCACCGCGGCTCCGCACCAGATGCAGGGCCAACTGCCCGAGCATCAGCGGATCTGCAACCTCTGCCGGGAGATCAAGTCGGTGGCCGAGATCTCGGCCCTGCTCACGATCCCTCTCGGCGTGGCCAGGATCCTCGTCGCCGACTTGGCGGAGGCGGGCCTGGTCGCCATCCATCAGCCCGGCGGCGACGAGAACGCCGGCGGCCAGCCAGACGTGACACTGCTCGAAAGGGTGCTCAGTGGACTTCGCAAGCTCTAGCGGCGGTCCTTCCCGCTCCACCACCTCGGCGAAGATCGTGGTGGCGGGTGGCTTCGGCGTGGGCAAGACCACGTTCGTCGGGGCCGTTTCGGAGATCAACCCGCTGCGCACAGAGGCCGTCATGACGTCTGCTTCGGCGGGCATCGACGACCTCACCCACACCGGAGACAAGACGACCACGACGGTCGCCATGGACTTCGGGCGTATCACCCTTGACCAGGACCTGATCCTGTACCTCTTCGGTACGCCCGGCCAGGACCGCTTCTGGTTCATGTGGGACGACCTGGTGCGCGGTGCGATCGGTGCGGTGGTCCTGGTGGACACCAGGCGCCTTGCCGACTGTTTCCCGGCGGTGGACTACTTCGAGAACTCGGGGCTGCCGTTCGTGATCGCGCTGAACGGGTTCGACGGGAATCAGCCGTACAACCCGGACGAGGTGCGGGAGGCTCTGCAGATCGGGCCGGACACGCCGATCATCACGACGGATGCGCGGCATCGGGCGGATGCGAAGTCGACTCTTATTACGCTGGTCGAGCATGCGTTGATGGCTCGACTTCGGTAAGTGTTCTTTGCGGCCAACGGGCTGCCTCGGACGGTTGTTGGCCGTCTGCGGCAGCCCGTTGGCTTGTCGCGCCCACGCGGCGGAGCCGCATATCGATACAGCCCCGCGCCCCTAGGTACGTAAAAGGGCCCCTCTCTCGAGAGGGGCCCTTCTTTGTGTCTGTGGGCTCAGCGCCAGCTGTGCGGGGCTCGGAAGCCGGGCTCGCGTTCCAGGCGGCGCCAGCCTGCCCTGGCGCGGCCGTGGTGGGCCGGGGGCGTCGGCCGGGTGGCGGCGCGGGCGAGCAGGATGGCCGTGAGGGCGGCGACTTCCTCGGGCTCGGCGTGGCCCTTCTCGACGCGAATGTCAGGGAGGTTCATGGGTGTCAGTCTCCGTGAGAGAGGTTTCCGCAGCGGTACCGGTGGGTTACTGCGGGGGGTTGCCGTGCTTGCGGGACGGCAGGTCGGCGTGCTTGGACTGGAGCATCGCCAGGGAGCGGATCAGGACCTCGCGCGTCTCCGCCGGGTCGATCACGTCGTCCACCAGGCCGCGCTCTGCCGCGTAGTACGGGTGCATCAGCTCGGACTTGTACTCCTTGACCATGCGGGTGCGCATGGCCTCGGGGTCCTCGGCCTCCGCGATCTGGCGGCGGAAGATGACGTTGGCGGCACCTTCGGCGCCCATCACGGCGATCTCGTTCGTCGGCCACGCGTAGGTGAGGTCCGCACCGATGGACTGGCTGTCCATGACGATGTAGGCACCTCCGTAGGCCTTGCGCAGGATGAGGGAGATCCGCGGCACGGTCGCGTTGCAGTAGGCGTACAGCAGCTTGGCGCCGTGGCGGATGATCCCGCCGTGCTCCTGGTCGACGCCGGGAAGGAAGCCCGGGACATCGAGGAAGGTGACGATCGGGATGTTGAAAGCGTCACACATCTGGACGAAACGCGCAGCTTTTTCCGAGGCCTCGATGTCCAGGACGCCGGCCAGGGACTGCGGCTGGTTGGCCACGATGCCCACGACCTGGCCGTCCAGACGGGCGAGCGCGCAGATGATGTTCCGCGCCCAGCGCTCGTGGACCTCCAGGTACTCGCCGTCGTCGACGATCTCCTCGATGACCTTGGCCATGTCGTACGGGCGGTTGCCGTCGGCCGGGACCAGGTCGAGCAGGACGTCGCTGCGACGGGCCGCCTCGTCGGTGGACTCCACCCGCGGCGGGTTCTCGCGGTTGTTCTGCGGGAGCAGGGACAGGAGGTAGCGCACCTCGGCGATGCACGTCTCCTCGTCGTCGTAGGCGAAGTGGCAGACGCCGGAGGTCTCGGCGTGCACGTCCGCGCCGCCGAGGCCGTTCTGGGTGATCTCCTCGCCGGTGACGGCCTTCACGACGTCCGGGCCCGTGATGAACATCTGGGAGGTGTCGCGGACCATGAAGACGAAGTCCGTCAGGGCGGGCGAGTAGGCCGCGCCGCCGGCGCACGGGCCGAGCATCACCGAGATCTGCGGGATGACGCCGGAGGCCTTGGTGTTGCGCTGGAAGATGCCGCCGTAGCCGGCGAGCGCCGAGACGCCCTCCTGGATGCGGGCGCCCGCGCCGTCGTTGAGGGAGACCAGCGGGGCCCCGGCCGCGATGGCCATGTCCATGATCTTGTGGATCTTGGTGGCGTGGGCCTCGCCCAGCGCGCCGCCGAAGATGCGGAAGTCATGGGCGTAGACGAAGACCGTGCGGCCCTCCACCGCGCCCCAGCCGGTGATGACACCGTCGGTGTACGGCTTCTTGGCCTCCAGGCCGAAGCCCTGGGCCCGGTGCCGGCGCAGTTGCTCGACCTCCTGGAAGGTGCCCGGGTCGAGCAGCAGCTCGATGCGCTCCCGAGCAGTCAGCTTGCCCTTGGCGTGCTGCGCCTCGGTCGCCTTCTCGCTGGGACCGGCCAGGGCTCGCGCACGGATCTCGTGCAGCTCGGCGACCCGGCCGCGCGCGTCCGTCGGCTCACCCGTCGTCTCTTCCAAAACGGTCATGTAGCGACCTTACGAAGCCCGCCAAGGAAAGCGGGCCGTCGACTCCGTACAGTCTCCGACCCGTTTTCCTGGTACCCCTGAACAGAACCGTGCCGACGTGCAGCCGTTCCGACTGCTCAGAGGGCGTGGCGCTTGTAGGGGTCGCACAAAGCGGCGGGCTGAGAGCCGCCTCACATCCAGAGGGTAGCGGCACGGCCGTGACGACGAAGAGGTTGAAAGTTCAATGGAATAGGTCTACCGTCGTTCTCGTTCACCTCATTGAACATTCAACCACCATCTCAGGAGTACGCCATGGGCATCTTCAGCCGCAGGAACACCGCCGACACCGTCACCGAGGCCCCCTCCGCGGTGAACCCCGAGCTTGCCGCGCTGACCGGCGACTACACCATCGACCCGGCCCACTCCACGCTCGGCTTCGTGGCCCGGCACGCGATGGTCACCAACGTCAAGGGCAAGTTCCTCGACTTCAGCGGGGAGCTGCGGCTGGACGGCGCCGACCCGTCGAAGTCCACCGCCTCGATCGACGTGACGATGGACAGCATCGACACCGGCAGCGCGGACCGCGACGGTCACCTCAAGAGCGCGGACTTCTTCAGGACGGACGAGTTCCCGGCGATGACGTTCCGCTCCACCAAGGCCGAGGCGCTGGGCGGCGACGACTACCGCATCACCGGCGATCTGACGATCCTCGGCACCACCCGGCCGCTCACCATCGACCTGGAGTTCAACGGCGCCGCGAAGGACCCCTTCGGCAACGAGCGCGTCGGCTTCGAGGGCAAGGCGGAGATCCTGCGCTCGGAGTGGGGCCTGACCTGGAACGCGGCGCTGGAGACCGGCGGCGTCCTGGTCTCCGACAAGATCAAGCTGAACTTCGACATCTCGGCGATCAAGAACGCCTGAACCGTGCCGCCCTCGCGGCCACTTGGCCTAGTCCGGCAGCGCCCGCCCGCTCCCCGTGCCGTATCCCTGGAAAAGCCAGGAGACACGGGGAGGGAGCGCCGCCCGGGAGGCCGCCTTGGACTTGAAGAGACGCATAGGCGTCGGTCGCACCGCCGCCGTCCTGCTGACCACCGTCCTGCTGACCGCCGTCCTGCTGCCGCTCACCGCGGTCGGCGCCGGCATCGCGCGAGCCGCACCCGCCGCACCGGACTGCCAGGCCGGGACCGGCCCCTACCAGCGCGAGATGGAGCGGCATCTGCGCCTCCGCGTCGACGGGCGGCAGTCCCCCGCCGACTGCGAGGCCATCCGCGACTTCCAGAGCCGCAACCGCCTCACCCCCGCCGACGGGTACGCGAACCTCGCCACCTACCGCACGATGCTGGTCGTGGAGGCCCGGCCGGACCCCAACAAGGCCGGGAACTGCCCGGTCCGCTCGTACCGCACGGCCTGTGTGGACCTGACCCGGCAGCTGATGTGGGTGCAGGACGGCCGACGGGTGGTCTACGCCCCCGTGCCGATCCGCTCCGGGCGGGACGGCTACGAGACCCGGGCCGGATGGCACTCGGTGTACTGGCGCAACATCGACCACTACTCCACGCTCTACGACAACGCGCCGATGCCGTACTCCCAGTTCTTCAGTGACGGCCAGGCCTTTCACGGCGTGCACCACGACCTGTTCAGCGGCGGCTCGCACGGTTGCGTGAACCTGCGGCTCGACGACGCGAGACGACTGTGGAACACCCTTCGCCTCCACGACGCCGTGTACGTCTGGGGCACCAAGCCGGGCACCTGGCGCACCCCGCCCGTCACAGCACCAGAGTCCCCAGATCCCGCCCCGGCAGGACGTACGCCACCGCAGAACCACGATGCTCCGTGAAGGCGCTCAGCTCGTCCTGCGCCGCCATCCGCTGCTGGACGCGCACGAACAGCGCCGGATCCCGCATGAAGGCCAGGAAGAGCAGCCCCTGGTCGCCGCGCCCGTCGTCGTAGGAGTAGCCGCGGCGCAGCATCTGCGCCCCGCCGTCGAGTCGGGGGCTCGCGGCGCGGACGTGGGAGCGGGCCGGGATCACATAGCGGCCCTGCGGGGTCCTGGCGAAGATGTCCGGGTCGTCGTGCTCGCGCGTCGACCCGAGCGGCGCCCCGCTGGCCCGCCGCCTGCCGATGATCTCCTCCTGCCGGTCCGTGCGCAGGCGCGCGAACTCCGCGACCCGCAGATGGATGCGCCGCACGACGAGGAAGGTCGTGTCGTCCTCCCGCCACACCCAGCGCTCGCACTCCTCGGGCGTCGGTCCGGCCGTGCCGTCCTTGAAGCCGAGCAGGTTGCGGGGCGTCTGCCCGGGAGCGGTCGGCGGCAGGAAACCGGCCTGGCGCCAGCGCGGGCGCAGGGTGCCGTGCGCCGACCGGGCCAGTGCCGCGGCCGCGCGGGCGGTGGCGCGGGCGTCGTCGGCGCACAGTTGAAGGACGAGGTCGCCGCCGCAGCGGGCCGGATCGAGGCGGTCGCCGGGGAAGGGCGGCAGCTCCCGCAGCGCGTCGGGGGCGGTGCGGCCGAGGCGGGCGGGGAGGGCGGGGCCGATGCCGAGGGTCGCGGTGAAGCGGTCCTCCTTGTGCGCCGCTTCGTACGCCACTTCGTGCGCCTCTTCGTGCGCCTCTTGCAGCGTCCGCGCCCAGCGGGTGAGCACCCGGCGCAGGGCGCGGACGCCGTCGGGTCCGCGCAGGCCGGGTTCCAGGTCGTAGGCCAGGAGGAGTACGGCGTTCTGCTGCGGGGTGGTCACCCCGGCCTGGCGGGGCTTGCGGGGGCCCGCAAGGTCCGCGTCCGCGTGGGTGCCGCCGGGAGTGCGGGAGCAACCCGCGGCGGCGAGGGCGCCGAGGCCCGCGACCCGGGCCAGCATGCTGCGGCGGGTGGTGCTGGACGGCGTACCTGACTGGTTCACAGGCGTGTCATTCCCGGCATTCGTTGTCATCACGGCAAACGGGACGATACATCTGCTGGCGTGCTAACCAACCGCTTCCGCGCGTTCCGTTTCGTCCTCGGCGCCGTTCTGCTCGCCGCGACCGCCTCCTGCGCCTCCGGCGCCACGGGTTCCGGCGGCCCCGGCGGCGGGGCTGCCGTCGTACGGGTCCCGCAGCAGACGCCGTCCCTCCAGGAGGCCGTGGACCGGGTGCGCCCGGGCGGCCTGGTGCTGGTCTCTCCGGGCGTGTACCGGGAGAGCGTGCGGGTGACCACGCCGCGCGTCGTGCTGCGCGGCACGGACCGCTCCCGCGTGGTCGTCGACGGCGAGTTCCGCCGCGCCAACGGCATCACCGTCACCGGTCCGGGCTCGGCCGTGGAGAACCTGACCGTCCGCAACCACCTCGCCAACGGCCTGCTGTTCACCGGCGTCACCGACGAACGGCTCCAGGCGGGCGGCGCGGGCGGCTCGGCGTACGACCCTCTCGACACCGCCGAGTTCCCGCCCCTGAAGGGCTTCCGCGCCTCCTACATCACCGCCCACAACAACGCCCTGTACGGCATCTACGCCTTCGACGCCCGTTCCGGTGTCATCGAGCGCTCCTACGCCTCCGGGCACGCCGACTCCGGGATCTACGTCGGCCAGTGCCGGCCCTGCGACACGGTGGTCCGGCACAACACCGTGGAGCACAACGCGGTGGGCCTTGAGGTCACCAACGCCTCGGAGCGGCTGTACCTGCTGGGCAACCGGGCCGTGCGCAACCGCGTGGGCCTCGCCCTCAACTCCAACGACATGGAGGCGCTCGGCCCGCAGCACGACGCGGTCGTCGTGGGCAACGCGCTCGTCGACAACAACGACGACCGCAGCCCCGAGCAGGCCGACGGCGGCTTCGGCATCGGGATCGGAGCGGGCGGCGTCCGCGACAACCTCTTCGCGCGCAACCTCGTCACCGGCAACCGCGCCGCCGGGATCGTCCTGAGCGACGTCCAGGGCTACCCGTCCACGCGCAACACCGTCCGCGACAACCGCGTCACGGCCAACGGCACGGACCTGGTCCTGGCCACGGGCGCGGTGTCGGGCAACTGCTTCTCGGACAACGGCGATTCACGCACGAGCCCGGCGCGCCTGCCGGACGCCGCCCGCCAATGCGCTACGAGTTCGGAGGCGACGCCCACCAGCGAGGTACCGCCACCCCCACTGGGCGGGGTACGCCCGCTGCGCGTCCCCCCGGGCATCTCCTTCCAGGACGCCCCGCGCCCACCGGCCCAACCGTCGCTCCCGGCCCCCGCCTCGGCTCCCCACCGCCCGGCGGTGTCCCTGCCCGGCCGGGTGGACCCGGGGGACTACCCGCTGCCCGCCTCGGCGGACGCGGTGGGCCGGTGAGCCCACGGAGCGGTCGGCAGGGTGCCCCGTACGCGGGTCGCCGTGAAGTCGACGGTGGCTGTTCGGGTCGGGTCGATCCGGGCCGTCACCCGGCGCAGCCCCCCGTCGGTGTCGATCCAGTACGTCAGCGGGGAGCGGCCGGGGCGGTGGGACGGGCGCGGGCCTGCGAAGACGTCGTAGTCACGGCCGTCGATCGCATCGCCCCGCAGCCACAACGGACCTGCCTGGGCGAGGAGTTGGGCGTTGTCGGGGCGGTCGGCGGAGAGGGAGAGGGTGAGTCTGAGGGCGGTGTCCAGCGGGTCGGCGGTGTAGGCGCGGCGGGTCCAGGCAGCAGGCCCGGGTCGCCGCGCTTCCCGTAGGAGCTGCTCCGGTCCCGAGGGGCGGGCGGCGGAGCGGGCGACGGCGATTCCGGCGAGGTCCCAGGCCAGCAGGCCGCTCCCGGAGGCCCCGGAGGTCCCGGAGGCCCCGGAGGAGCCCACCGCGTACGTCCCGACCGCCCGGTGCCTGCGGTGGTCGACGACCGCGCGCACCTCCACCGCGCCGCCCGCCGTAGGCGCCCGTACCGTGACGGCCGACGGGCTGTCCTGGTACGTACGGAACCGGGCCAGCGCCAGTCGTTGCGCCTCCGCGCCGGACACGGGGCGGGGTCCGGCGGCGCCGTCGCCGTCCGGGAACGCGAGGACGCCCGCGGTGACCGCGCCCGCGATGCCGACGAGGGCCACGGTGACCCGCTTGGGTCGCTTCCACAAGGTGTGCATGGCATGTGGTTACAGGCGGGCGGGCCGCCCCCGGTCGTTACCGGTGGGCGGCCCGCCCGGTGTTCACCCTGCCGGGTGTGTACCCGTCGCTAGCACTTCTTGCCGCAGGGTTCGCCGCGCTCGTTCCTGAGAGTGACGACCTTGCCGTCGCCCTCCCCCGCGTTCCCGGCGGTGAGCTCGTACGGACCGGAGACCGGCTTCTTGGGCAGGACGTAGCCCTCCGGCACGGCCGTCTCGCGCAGGTAGTACGTGCCCGGCGGCAGCGAGCCGTAGTGGCACAGCCCCTTGCCGTCCGTGGCGCAGCCCGCGTCCTGGAGCGTGTCCTTCTTCGCGCCGGACGTCTGCAGGCCCGCCTTGCCGTTGCTCTCGCGCCACAGCTCGAAGACCGCGCCCGCGAGCGGCTTGCCGGTCTTGGCGTCCTTCTTCAGCAGGGTCAGCCGCAGGTCGGGCCGGTTGACCAGGTTCACCACCTTGCCGTCACCCTCGACGGCGTTGTCCGCGGTGAGCGCGTACGGCCCGAAGACCGGGTTGCGGGGCAGGACGTATCCGTCCGGCACCGCGGTTTCGCGCACGTAGTACGTGCCGAGGACCAGGTCGTCGAAGGCGCAGCGGCCGTTGGTCGCGGTGGTGCAGGACTCGCCGGTCCGGGTGTCGGGGTCGGTGCCGCCCGTCTGGAGACCGCTGGTGCCGTTGGTCTCCCGCCACAGCTCGAAGACCGCGCCCGCGAGCGGCTCGCCGCTCACCTTGTCCTTCTTGACGACCGTGAGCAGGGCCCGCGGCCGGGCGCTGAGGCCGGCGTCGATGGTGTGGTCGACGGAGCCGGGCGGGCCGACGGCGACGGTCGTCCTGCCGTCGGAGTCGGCGTTGGAGTCGATCGTCCGGTCGTCGCCCGCCCCCTTCAGGGTCCAGGCCAGTTCCTCCGGCGTGGGCGAGCCCGGCAGCTTGGAGGTGTCGACGCCGCTGTAGTCGAAGGTGACGTCGTACTCGGTGTCGGGCTTCAGGCCGTCGGCCGTACCGACGTAGTACTCGCCGTTCTCGTCCGTGTGGACGACGATCGGGTCCCCGCCGCCCTTCGGGGTCAGGGTGACCTTCACGCCCGGCAGCGGCGGCTCCGACGGGTCCTGGACGCCGTCGCGGTCGGTGTCGAACCAGACGTAGTTACCGACCTGGACCGGGGCCTGGTCGCAGAGCATCTCCAGGTCGGCGAGGCCGTTGCCCTTGCCGAACAGGACGTTGGTGGCGTCGGTCGGCTGGATGACGAGGCCGCCCGTCCGCTCCCCGGTCTCGGAGTTCCACTGCCGTACGCCCTGTTCGTAGGCGTTGTAGTCGAACGGGTCGTAGGACGTGGACCACAGCTTGTTCCGGTACGGCTGGAGGACCGTGCCGCCCTCGGTGACCTGGTCGTGGTTCGCGTCCCAGAGGACCGTGCGGTCGTCGTAGAACTCGCCGCCGCCCGGCCCCATCGCGTTGCCCGGCACGGCGCCGGTGAGGGTGCCGCAGGTGCCGTCCGACTCCAGGGTGTACGCCCCGGCGTCGTTGACGCAGGCGCGCAGCACATCACCGGCCGCGATGCCGTTGGCGATGGTCGAGGTGCCGAACAGCTCGGTGCCCTGGCCCTGCATGTCGGCGAAGCGGTCACGGAGGGCGAGGACCAGGTCGCCGTTGTCGGCGATCTCGATGTTGGACAGCATCGGCTGGGGCGCGCTGGTGAAGCCGTGGGACTCCATGCCCGGCACCCGCTGGTTCCAGGCCTCCCACCCGGCGCTCATGATCTCGCCGGTCTTGGTGTCGTCGTCGCAGCGGTACGCGGACTCCGGGGTGCCGAGGAAGCGGTACGCGCAGCCGCGGCCGTAGTCGAGCCCGGTGTCGAACAGCGGGGTGAAGCCGGACCCGGTGAACGTGTAGACGTGGGCCCGCAGTTGCGACGGGTCGCCGAACGGGGCTTCCTCGCTCACCGTGGACTCCGCGCCGCACACCCCGCCGACCAGGACCCGCGCCCCGCGCACGCCGATGCCGAACGGGTGCCAGTCACCGGTGCAGTTCGCGCCCGGCCTCGGGATGTCGTACGACGTCGGCGTCCCGGCGGTGACATCGTCGCCGGTGCCCTCGATCGGTACGACGTACAGCTTGGAGTCGTTGAGGTTCACCGCGTAGAGGGTCTTGCCGTCGCCGGAGACATCGACGTCGCCGAGGCCCTCGCGGCCGACGCGCTCGTAGATCGCGTCGTCGGAGATGTAGTACGGCACGGCGTCACCGGGCTCGTGGGCGGTGAGGGTGCCCGGGAGCGTGGTGAAGGTGGTGACCGCGTCGCTGGTGGTGTTGTACCGGTAGACGGCGTTCGTGGCGCCCGCCGGGCCGTACTCCATGTGGCGTTTGACGTAGGTGCCCATGAACACGTTGCCGGTGCGGTCGGTGCCGATGCCGAAGACCGCCTGCTGCTCCTCGTTGGTCGTCAGGTCGGTGACCGTGCCGCCCGGGTGTGTGGTGCCCAGGTCGGTGGCGAAGCGGACGAGGCCCTTCTTCCCGGTGACGCTGCCGCGCGACAGGGCGCAGGTGACGAGGTCGGGGTTCTCCTGGCAGTACAGGTCCGGCTCCCAGAAGCCGGTGGTGTACTCGGCCGCCGTACCGCCGCCGACGTCCACGAACCCGGTGTTGCTGCGCATGACGTCCGCGCCGGTGCCGTGGCCCGCGATGGCGGGGCTGAGGGTGCCGGGGTCGGGGTTGGTGACGTCGATGCGGTACTTGCCGCCGGTCAGCGACGAGGTCGCCGGGGTGAACTCCGCGAGGCCGTCGGCGCCCGTGGTGGCCGTGAGCTTGTTCCCGGCGTCGTCGGTCAGCGTGACCTCGACCCCGGCGAGACCAGGCTCCAGCACGCTGTCGTACGCGCCGTCGGCGTCGACCTCGCGGACGACCCGGACGGTGACCGTGCCGTCGCCGGGCTCCTTGGCGGCCGCCGGTACGCCCGTGACGCCCGCCAGGGGAACGGCGAGGGCCAGGGCGAGCGCCGGCATGCCCGCCCCGCCCCACCGCCGCCCGGCCGCCCCCGCCCCTCGCTCGCCTCTTCGCTCGCCTCTTCGCTCTCTGCTTCGCTCGCTTCTTCGCTCTTTTCTCCGCACCGCATGCCTCCAGGCTCGTCGGTCAGGGAAGATCGACTCCACTGGTCATGGATACGGAAAGCGACGCGCCGCTAATCCGCCCATATGACTTAAGTGAGCGCGCATGCGGAGGATTCTCCGGCGCGGTCAGCCCGTGGCGCGCTCCACGGGGATCCACAGTTCCGCCTCGGCGTGCGCCCCGTCCCCGGACAGCCGGGTCCGCAGGATCTCCGGGCCCGGACGGCTGCGGTACGGATTCGCCGGGAACCACTGGGTGAACACGTCCCGCCACAGGTACTGGAGCGCCCGCGGGAACTCCCCCGAGCTCTCGAAGACGGCCCACGTCCCGGCCGGGACGGCCAGCGCGTCCAGGTCCCCGGGCGCGGGGGCACCCGTCACCACACCGTGGTAGTAGTCCAGTTCGGTCCCCTCGGCACGGCTCTCGGCCAGGTCGGCGCTCACCCCGACGATGCCCTCCGGCTGCTGGTCGGAGAGGCCCTTGATCCGCTCCAGCGTCTCCTTGTCGATGCTCCGGATGAAATCGGCGATGGCGGGGTTCATCCCCTCGTGCACGAGGGGCACCCGCGCCTTCCTGCCGACCACCTGGAACCCGTCCTTCTCCACGACCCGGTATCGCATACTGCTGCTCCCTTCGACGACCAGACGGAAGGACATCCGCGGCTGGGCATGGAGAGGCGCACCGGTCCGTCTGGCCTCGCCGGGGCCGACGCCGTGCATCGCGCGGAACGCCCGCGCGAACGCCTCCCCCGAGGTGTAGCCGTACCGGACCGCGATCTCCAGCAGCGTCCGCTCACCGGCCAGCACCTCGGCCCCCGCGACCGTCAGCCGCCGACGCCGGACGTACTCCGACAGCGGCATCCCCGCGAGCGCGGAGAACAGCCGCCGGAAGTGGTACTCCGAGGTCGTCGCGATCCGCGCGAGGTCGGCCGCCTCGATCCGCCCGTCGAGGTTGCCCTCGATGTGCTCCATGGCCTGGTTGAGCCGCTCCAGCACTGCGGCCTCCTTCCCTTTCGATCACCACGCTAGGAAGGAACCACCCTGCCGGACCCGACATCCCGTGCCCGGTCCGGTCGGGTGCGGCGCGGTCACGGCGCCGCGAACTCGCACCACACGATCTTGCCGGGGTCCCGCCTGCCCACGCCCCACTTGTCCGCGAGCGCCGCGACCAGGAGGAGACCCCGGCCGTATTCGGCTTCTGGTGCCCCGTCCGTGGGCAGCGGGTCCCCTCCACCGCTGTCGTGCACCTCCACCCGTAAGGCACCGTCCGCCTCCAGCACCAGCCGGAGGCGGAAACCACGGCCCGGCGGGACGCCGTGCAGCAACGCGTTCGTCGCGAGTTCGCTCACGCAGAGCAGCACGGCGTCGCTGCGCTCGGCCAGGGCCCAGTCCGTCAGGGCGTCCCGGGTGAACTCCCGGGCCAGGCGTACTGATCTGCGGTCCCTGCGATAGAAGGCCTCGCGAGGGCTGGGGGGTTGGGGTTCGCGAATCATGAGGCCAGTGTCACTGTGCGTCACTACAGTGGGTCAGTGAGTGAAGTCGTAGTTCTGATTACTACGACTCCACTACGAGCGGTTCGGGCGCGCGCGGGGGAAAGGGACACGCATGCACGTGGCGAGGAAGCAGCCCAAGAAGGTCGGTTCGTGGTACGCGGTCGGGGCGCTGGTGGCGCACTACAGGAAGAAGTCCCGCCTCACACAGGAACAGTTCGCCGAACTGGCGAGCGTTCACGTGGACACGGTGGGGTCGATCGAGCAGGGGCGGCTGGCGCTTCAGCCTGATCGGGCCGAGCAGTTCGATGAACTGCTGGGGACGGGCGGGACGTTGGCGGTGCTGGTGGAGAAGATGCCGGTGCGGGAGCGGATCGTGCAGTTCGCGCAGGGGCTGGTGGACCATGAGCAGGAGGCCGTGAACATCCTGGCGTACGAGACTCAGATGGTCCCAGGACTGCTCCAGACCCGGGAGTACTGCCTAGCCGCTTTCGACTCCCGCTATCCGGCACTCGGCAGCGAGACTGCCGAGCAGTGGGTGAACGCCCGTATGGAACGGCAGTTGATCTGGCAGCGAGACCGGCCGCCTGTGGGCCACTTCGTCCTGGAGGAGAGCATCCTGCGACGGCAGGTGGGCGGACCGGACGTGATGCGGAACCAGATCCGCCAGATCCTGGAGTACACCGAGCCCATCCACATGAGCGTTCAGGTCATGCCCATGGAACGGATGCCGCACGCTGGACTCGCAGGTCCCATGACGCTACTCGAGACACCCCAACACGAGCGCCTGGTCTACCTGGAGGTGCAGCGCGCCAGCTTCCTCGTCGACGATCCCGACGAGGTCAGCGATTATTACCTCAAGTATGGAATGCTGCGGTCACAGGCCCTCTCCACCAGTGAGAGTGTCCGGCTCTTGGAAGGACTGCTAGGAGAGTCATGAGCACCGCAGCAACGCAGCAGAACGTGACCTGGTTCAAGTCCAGCTACAGCAGCAACGAGGGCGGCAACTGCGTCGAGGTCGCCACCCACCCCGTCGCCATCCACGTCCGCGACTCCAAGAACCCCACCGGCCCCGTCCTCACGGTCTCCCCCGCCACCTGGACCGCGTTCGTCGCGAGCCGTTAGTCTGCCTCCGTGTCCAGCCCCGAAGCGTCCAGACTCCGGCCACCGGCTCTCCGGTGGCTGCCCGTGATGCCAGGCTGATCTCAGAGGCCCCTTCACTCCGCTGCCGGACGGCCGTTCCGACGTGCCGTTTTCGTCTTCGACTTCGGGTTGCGGAGTTTCTTCATGCCGTTTGCTCTCCATCTCCTGGGCCTTGCTGTCTTCGCCCAGGGGACGTCCGAGTTCATGCTGTCCGGGCTGGTGCCGGACATCGCGCGGGACCTCGGGGTCTCCGTGCCGGCCGCCGGTGCGCTCACCTCGGCCTTCGCCGTGGGGATGGTCGTCGGGGCACCGCTCATGGCAGGGCTCGCCCGGCGGTGGTCGCGCCGGGGCGCGCTGCTCGGGTTTCTCGTCGTCTTCCTCGGCGTTCATGTCGTCGGCGCGCTGACCGGGAGTTTCGCCGTCCTGTTGGTCACGCGCGTCCTGGGGGCGCTCGCCAACGCCGGTTTCCTGGCGGTCGCCCTTGTCGCGGCCGTGGGCATGGTCGGGCCGGACGCCAAGGGGCGGGCCACGTCGACGTTGCTGGGCGGGGTCACGCTGGCCTGTGTGGTGGGGGTGCCCGCGGGGGCGGTGCTGGGCCAACTCTGGGGCTGGCGTGCCGCGTTCTGGGCGGTGGCGCTGCTGTCGGCGCCCGCGTTGGTCGCGGTGGCGGTGTCCGTGCCGCGCGGTGCCGCCGACTCCGCGCGCCCCTCGCTGCGGGGTGAGGTCCGTGCCCTGCGCACTACGCGTCTCCAAGTCACGCTCCTTCTCGGCGCCCTCGTGAACGGGGCCACCTTCTGCACGTTCACCTATCTCGCACCCCTGGTCACCCACGTGACCGGGCTGGCCGAGGTGTACGTGCCGGTCGTCCTCGCGCTGTTCGGTGCGGGGGCGTTCGTCGGGGTGAGCGTCGGGGGCCGGTTCGCCGACCGGCGGGCGGGGGTCGTGGTGGGCATGGGCGGGGCCGCGCTGTGCCTCGGGTGGGGCGTGCTCGCCCTCGGGGCCGGGCAGCCCGCTCTCACCCTCGGGCTCGTCCTGCTCCTCGGCGCCCTCTCCTTCGGTGTCGGTTCCACGCTCATCGCCCAGGCGCTGTACGCGGCTCCCGACGCCCCCACCCTGGGCGGCGGCTTCGCCACGGCCGCGTTCAACGTCGGTGCGGCGCTGGGCCCTTGGCTCGGCGGTACGGCGATCGGGGCGGGCCTCGGGTACCGGTCACCGGCGTGGGTCAGCGCGGGTCTGGTGGCGCTGACGCTCGTAGCGGTGGGCGTCGGGGTCGCACGCCGGAGCCGTACTCCTGTGTCCTCGTCCCGGTGAGCGGAGCCCGAAAACCGCTGGCCGGATTACACCCCTTGTGCGTGCGCTCACAGGGTTCTCATAATCCCAGCACACGTCTGGCATGTCCGCGACAACCGCCGCGTTCATCGGCAGCCGCGGATTGCGCATGCCTCCACCAACCCCCCACGGAAGGCATCCCGTTGAAGTCTCTCCTCAAGGCGCTCAAGAGATGCGCGGTCGCGGCCACCGCCGCCCTCGCCGTCGTCAGTCTTCAGCCCGTGTCCGCCGCGCAGGCGGCCCCCGCGCCCGTCGTCGGCGGAACCCGTGCCGCGCAGGGCGAGTTCCCGTTCATGGTCCGGCTGTCGATGGGCTGCGGCGGCGCGCTCTACACCCAGCAGATCGTGCTCACCGCCGCGCACTGCGTCGGCCGCACCGGCCCCAACACCGGCATCACCGCCACCGCCGGTGTCGTGGACCTCCAGTCCAGCAGCCGGATCCAGGTCCGCTCCACCTACGTCTACCGCGCGCCCGGCTACAACGGCGACGGCAAGGACTGGGCGCTCATCAAGCTCGCCCGGCCGATCAACCTGCCCACGCTGAAGATCGCCACGAACACGCAGTACAACAGCGGCACCTTCACCGTCGCCGGCTGGGGCGCGGCCACCCAGGGCGGCGCCCAGCAGCGCTACCTGCTCAAGGCGACCGTGCCGTTCGTCAGCGACGCGACCTGCCGCTCGTACAGCGGCTACGGCGGTCTCATCCCGAACGAGGAGATCTGCGCGGGCTACACCGCCGGTGGCGTCGACACCTGCCAGGGCGACTCCGGCGGCCCGATGTTCCGCCGGGACTCCGCGAACGAGTGGATCCAGGTCGGCATCGTGAGCTGGGGCATCGGCTGCGCCCGCCCCAACGCCCCCGGTGTCTACGCCGAGGTCTCCACCTTCGCCTCGGCCATCGCCTCGGCGGCGGCCTCGCTGTAGCTCGGTGTAAGGGCGGCCTCGCCGCAAAAGGACTCGGCGGGTCAGAAGCCCCCGCCGAAGTCCCCTCCACCGCCGAAGTCGCCGAACCCGCCGCCGAAGTCTCCGGAGTCGAAGTCGGCTCCGGAGACGTCGCCGCCCTCGTAGCCGCCGCCGGTGGCGCCGTAGCCGTATCCGGAACCGTACTCGGCGGCGTAGGCGGGGCTGGCCATCATGCTGCCGAGCATCGTGCCGATGAGCAGGCCGGGCAGGATGCCGCCGCCGAAGTAGCCGCCGGCCCAGGGGCCGTAGGCGGGGCCCGCTTCCCAGTACGGGCGGCGGGCGCCGGTGTCGGTGGTGACCTCGCGGATCATCGGGTCCTCGCCGTCGGCCAGGCGGGCCCGGTCGGCGGCGCAGACCGGGACCTCGCGGGTCGCGGCGCCCGGCGGCGTCCAGGCCACGTCGGCGACGGACGGGCCGTGCCGGGGATCGAAGAAGCAGGGCGGCCGTCGGTCGGGCAGCGGCCGTCCCTCGCGGCGGGCGGCGAGCCGGGCGAGCGAGAAGCGGCCGTCGTCCAGGGCCTGGGTGACGGCACGCACCTCCTCCGGTTTCGTCGCGGCCGCCATGAACGACTTGGCCTCGTCGTAGGAGTCCAGGGCGCGCTCGTAGTCGCCGCGCATGGCGTCGTCGGCGCCGGGCTCGCCCGGGTGGAAGTCCAGGCGGTCCAGTTCCTCGCCGAACGCGGTGATGTCCTCGTCGACCACCACCCGCAGCTTCTCCAGCGCCGCCCGCCGCTCCTCCTCGCGCTGCCGGTGCCGCCGCCGTACCAGCGCGTACGCGCCCGCACCGCCCGCGGCCAGCACCACGCCGGTGGTGACCAGACCGGCGACGGGCACCCCGTCGGACGTGCTGGAGCCCCAGGAGGCCGGGGCCGAGCCGCCGACGTCGCTGCGCAGGGCGCTGTCGACGAAGTCGTTGAGCTGCGCCTTGGTGTCGTCGGTGCCCCGCACGGCGGTGACCAGGTTGCCCACCGCCTGCTCGCTCAGCACGGCGGAGTCGGCCCGCGCCCCGAAGCGGTCGCCGCTGCGCACGGCGTACAGGCCGGTGACGCCGGTCTCCGTGCGGAGGTTCACGAACAGGTCCCGCTCGGGCTGGTCGGCGGGCAGGACGGCGACGAAGACGGGCTTGTCGGCGTCTCTGATCTTGTCGGCGAGCGCTTCGGCGTCCGCCGCGGACAGTTGGTCGGAGGCGGCGGGGTCCACGTAGACGGGGTTCTCGCGCAGCGCCGCGGCGACGGTGGAGAGATCCGTGGCCGCGTGCGCACCCGGCGCACCGGCCATGAGCACCGCCAGCAGGGCGGCGACCGGCACGAGGGCCCAGCGCACCAGACCCCGGAGCATCGGAGTCCTCATACTTCGACGCTACCCGACGAAACGGGCAAACGGGCGGGGTGCGATGGGCGGCAATCGGCAGATCTGGGCCACTCCGGGTCGCCGACACGCCGTGAAAGCGGCCTGTCGGTGGCCCAGATCTGCCAATGGGTGCAACGGGGGCGGGCTGTGGGCTACTCCGCCGGGGAGACTCCCGCGCGGAGCAGGCCGTACGTGTAGGCGTCCTCCAACGCCTGCCAGGATGCCGCGATGACGTTCTCCGCGACGCCCACCGTCGACCACTCGCCCGCCCCGTCGGAGGTGGAGATGAGCACGCGGGTGGTGGACTGGGTGCCGTGGACGCCCTCCAGGATGCGGACCTTGTAGTCGACGAGGTCGAGCTTGGCGAGCTGGGGGTAGATCTTTTCCAGGGCCACGCGCAGCGCGCGGTCGAGGGCGTTGACCGGGCCGTTGCCCTCCGCCGTGGCGACGATGCGCTCGCCCTTGGCCCACAGCTTGACGGTGGCCTCGTTGGCGTGGCTGCCGTCGGGGCGGTCCTCGACGATGGCCCGCCAGGACTCGACCTCGAAGTACCGCAGCGGCTTGCCCTGTACCTCGGTGCGGAGCAGCAGTTCGAAGCTGGCGTCGGCCGCCTCGTAGGTGTAGCCCGCCAGCTCGCGCTCCTTGACCCGCTCGACCACCCGGCCGACCAGTTCGCGGTCGTCGCCGAGGTCGACGCCGAGTTCCTTGCCCTTGAGCTCCACCGAGGCGCGGCCGGCCATGTCCGACACGAGCATCCGCATGGTGTTGCCGACCTGCTCGGGGTCGATGTGCTGGTACAGGTCCGGGTCGACCTTGATCGCGGAGGCGTGCAGGCCCGCCTTGTGGGCGAAGGCGGAGACGCCGACGTAGGGCTGGTGCGTGGAGGGGGTGAGGTTGACGACCTCGGCGATGGCGTGGCTGATGCGCGTCATCTCGCGCAGCCTGCCCTCCGGCAGCACCTTCTTGCCGTACTTCAGCTCCAGCGCCGCCACCACCGGGAACAGGTTGGCGTTGCCGACCCGTTCGCCGTAGCCGTTCGCCGTGCACTGCACGTGGGTCGCGCCCGCGTCCACCGCGGCCAGCGTGTTCGCCACCGCGCACCCGGTGTCGTCCTGGGCGTGGATGCCGAGCCGGGCGCCGGTGTCCGCCAGTACCGTCGCGACGACCGCCTGGACCTGCGCCGGGAGCATGCCGCCGTTGGTGTCGCAGAGGATGACGACGTCCGCGCCGGCCTCCGACGCCGTACGGACGACCGCCTTGGCGTACTCCGGGTTGGCGCGGTAGCCGTCGAAGAAGTGCTCGCAGTCGACGAAGACGCGGCGGCCCTGCTCCTTGAGGAAGGAGACCGTGTCGCGGACCATCTCCAGGTTCTCGTCGAGCGTGGTGCGCAGCGCCAGTTCCACATGGCGGTCGTGCGACTTCGCGACCAGGGTGATGACCGGGGCTCCGGAGTCCAGGAGGGCCTTGACCTGCGGGTCGTCCGCCGCCTTGGCGCCCGCTCGGCGGGTGGCGCCGAAGGCCACGAGCCGGGCGTGCTTGAAGTCGATCTCCTGCTGTGCGCGGGCGAAGAACTCGGTGTCCCGCGGGTTGGCGCCGGGCCAGCCGCCCTCGATGAAGCCCACGCCGAAGTCGTCCAGGTGCCGTGCGATGGCCAGCTTGTCCGCGACGGTGAGGTTGATGCCCTCACGCTGGGCGCCGTCGCGCAGGGTGGTGTCGAAGACGTGGAACGAGTCGTCGAGTTCGCTGGTTTCCGTCATGGTCTGAAGGCTCCTGATGTATGGATCTCGGTCTTTACCGGAATGACCGGCTCCACCGTCCTCCAATGATCCCTCGCGCTGCGCTCCCGGCTGTAGGTGGGCCAGAAATGCGAAAAACCCCTCGCGGGTGCGAGAGGTCTGCGCGCGGGTCGAGGACGACGGTGTCCGCCCGTACCTGGTCGTACGTGGCGGTCACTGCGGACCGGCGCGCCTGCTGCCAATAATCATGGCGAACGAGAGCACGGGGGCAGTCTGGCACAACCCCCGCCCCTCACTCACCGTTGTCTCAGAATGCGGTCGGTAGTTCCGGGCGCGGGTCGGTCGTTCCGGGCGCGGCGAGGAGGCTGTCCGCGAGGAACTCGCCCACGTGGCCGAGGACCTGCGCCCGGTCCGTCCCGCGCAGCCCGATCGCGACGTGGATGGAGAAGCCGTCGAGGAGGGCCCGCAGGCGGGCGGCGAAGCGGTCCGGGTCGACGGTCCGGAACTCCCCCCTCGACACCCCCTCCGCCAGCAGGGCCACCAGGTCGCGGTGCCAGGCGCCCTCGATCGCGGCCTGCCGGTCGCGCGCGCCGTCGTCGGCGTTCTGCGAGCGGTTCCAGACCTCCAGCCACAGCGTCCAGTGCGGGTCGCGGTGGCCGTCGGGGACGTACAGGTCGACGTAGGCGTCCAGCCGTTCCCGGGCGGGAGCGGTGCGGGTCAGCAGCCGTCCGCGTTCGGCGCCGAGGCGGCCCTCGCTCCATTCCAGGGTCTGCAGCAGCAGTTCGTCCTTGGAGTGGAAGTAGTAGAGGAGATGGCCGCTGCTCATCCCGACCGCACGGCCGAGCGCCGCCATGGTGAGCTTCTCCAGACCGCGCTCGGCGATCATCTCCATGGCGGCGGCGAGTACGTCCTCGCGCGGCGGCGCGTTCTTCCGCGCTCGTGCCGCACCGGCCATCCTTCGGCTCCTAGGTCTTGGGCTGCTGCTGGGTCTGGGTCTACGGCTGCTGCTGGGTCTGGGTCTGGGTCTACGACTGCTGCCGGGTCTGGGTCTACGACTGCTGCCGGGTCTGGGTCTACGACTGCTGCCGGGTCTGGATCTTCGGCTGCTGCTGGGTGATGCAGTGGATGCCTCCACCGCCCGCGAAAATGGTACGGGCGTCCACCAGTGTGACCGTCCGCTCGGGGAACAGCCTGCGGAAGATCCCGGCCGCGATCTCGTCGCGCGGGTCGTCGAAGCCGCACAGGACGACTCCGCCGTTGCAGAGGTAGTGGTTGATGTAGGAGTAGTCCACCCAGTCGCCGTCCTCGTCCTTCAGGACGGTGGGCGCGGGGACCTCGACGACCTCCAGGCGGCGGCCCTTGGCGTCGGTCGCCGCGCTCAGGATGTCGACGTACAACCGGGAGCGGGCGTGGTCCGGGTGGGCGGGGTCGCGCTGGCTGTGGACGAGAACGGTGCCGGGGCGGGCGAAGGCAGCGACGATGTCGACGTGGCCCTGGGTGCCGTAGGTGCCGTAGTCGCCGGTCAGGCCGTGCGGGAGCCAGATCGCCTTGGTGGTGCCGAGCCTGGCGTGGATCTCGGCCTCGACCTGCTCGCGGGTCCAGCCGGGGTTGCGTCCGGAGCCGAGCTGCACGGTGTCGGTCAGCAGGACCGTGCCCTCGCCGTCGACATGGATGGCGCCTCCTTCGTTGACCAGCGGCGAGGACAGCACCGGCACCCCGGCCAGGTCCGCGACATGGCGGGCGATCTTGGCGTCGTGCTCCCAGCGGGCCCAGTCCTGGGCGCCCCAGCCGTTGAACGTCCAGTCCACGGCGGCCAGTTCGCTGCCGTCGGTGACGAACGTCGGGCCGATGTCCCGCATCCACGCGTCGTCCAGCTCGCGTTCCGCCAACTCGATGTCGGGGCCGAGCAGTTCGCGCGCTCCCTCGCCCTGTCCCGGGCCGTGCACCATCGTCACCGGCTCGAACCGGCGGACGGCGCGGGCCACGGCGGCCCAGGCCGCGCGGGCCTCGGCCAGCTCCCGGTCGTCGGTGAAGGTGGCGTTGGGTCCCGGCCAGGCCATCCAGGTGCGCTCGTGCGGGGCCCACTCGGGGGGCATTCGGAAGGTCATCGGCTGTCCTAGAGGAAGTAGAGGCGGTTGAGGGAGACGGCGTCGGCCGGTTCGGAGCGCAGCGGTTCGCCGTCGAGGGTGACCAGGCCGGTGCGCTGGTCGACGTCGACGGCTCCGGTACGGGAGTTGAGGCGCAGGTCGGCCGGTCCGATGCCGCGGGTGCCGCGCACGGCGACCCTGCGGCGGCGGGTCGGCATGGTGTCGCCGCCCTGGTCCAGGGCGGCCTGCGCGACGAACGCGACGGAGATGTCGGCGGGGGTGGCACCGTGGGCGCCGAACTGCGGGCCGAGGACGAGGGGTTCGCAGGTGTCGGTGGCCGCGTTGGGGTCGCCGACCACGCCGTAGGCCGGGAAGCCGGACTTCAGCACGAGCTGCGGTTTGGCGCCGAAGTACTCAGGGCGCCACAGCACGATGTCGGCGAGCTTGCCGACCTCGATGGAGCCGACCTCGTGGGAGAGGCCGTGGGCGATGGCCGGGTTGATGGTCAGCTTGGCCATGTAGCGCAGGACGCGCTCGTTGTCGTGGCCGACGCCGGGGTCGCCGAGTTCGGCCTTCATCTTCCCGGCCATGGCGAACGTACGCCGGACCGTCTCCCCCGCGCGCCCCATGCCCTGCGCGTCGGAGGAGGTGATGCCGATCGCGCCCAGGTCGTGCAGCACGTCCTCGGCGCCCATGGTCCCGGCGCGGATGCGGTCGCGGGCCATGGCGGCGTCGCCGGGCAGGTCGGTCTTCAGGTCGTGGACGGAGACGATCATGCCGTAGTGCTCGGCGACCGCGTCCCGGCCGAAGGGGAGGGTGGGGTTGGTGGAGGAGCCGATGACGTTCGGGACTCCGGCCATCTTCAGGACGTTGGGCACGTGTCCGCCGCCGCAGCCCTCGATGTGGAAGGCGTGGATGGTGCGGCCCTCCAGCACCCGCAGGGTGTCCTCCACCGACAGGCACTCGTTCAACCCGTCGCTGTGCAGGGCGACTTGGACGTCGTGCTCCTCGGCGACCCGGAGGGCGGTGTCCAGGGCGCGGGTGTGGGCGCCCATGTCCTCGTGCACCTTGAACCCGCAGGCGCCGCCCTCGGCGAGGGCCTCGACCAGCGGGGCCGGGCCGGAGGACGAACCCCGGCCGAGGAAGCCGATGTTGACCGGCCAGGCGTCGAAGGCGTTGAAGGCGTGCTTCAGCGCCCAGGGGGAGTTGACCCCGACGCCCCACACCGGCCCGAACTCCTGCCCGATGATCGTGGTGACGCCGGACGCCAGCGAGGCCTCCATGATCCGCGGCGACAACAGGTGGACGTGGGTGTCCACGGCACCGGCGGTGGCGATGAGCCCTTCGCCGGAGACGATCGAGGTGCCCGTGCCGACGACGACGTCGACGCCGTCGAGCGTGTCGGGGTTTCCGGCCCGTCCGATCGCGCAGATGCGCCCCTCGCGGATGCCGATGGAGACCTTGCGGATGCCCAGTGCCGCGTCGATCACGACGACGTTGCTGATGACGACGTCACAGGTGTCGCGGACGGCGGCGGCCTTGAGGTGCAGTCCGTCGCGGGCGGTCTTCCCGAAACCGGCGAGGAATTCGTCGCCGTAGCGCTGCGCGTCGGACTCGACCTGGATCGTCAGCCCCGAGTCGCCGAGGCGGACACGGTCGCCGGCGCGGGGGCCGTGGGTGGCCGCGTACTCGTAGGGGGTGAGGCGGCGGGCCTCGGCCGGGTGGCCTCCGGGGCGGCTCATCGCGTGCCCTCCTCGTCCTTGGTTCCCAGGTAGCCGCAGGCGGCGGCGCGGCGCAGAGCCTCCTCGCGGGCTCCGGGCGCGTCCAGCGGCCCGTCGACGAGTCCGGCGAAGCCGATGGCGACGCGGGCGCCGCCGATCGGCACGAGGCCGACCTGCAGGGACTCCCCCGGCCCGAAGCGGACGGAGGACCCGGCGGGTACGGCGAGGCGCATGCCGTAGGCCTTGGACCGTACGAAGTCCAGGCGCGGGTTGGCCTCGAAGAAGTGGAAGTGGGAGGTGACCGAGACCGGCACGGCGGCGGTGTTGGTGACCGTGAGCCGCAGCGCCGCCTCGGGTTCGGCGTGCTCGGGGCCGGGGAGCAGGGCACCGGGGGCGTCGGGGCCGAGGGCACCGGGGGCGTCGAGGGCTTCGGGGGCGTCGGGGCCGAGGGAGCCGCCGATCGGGTCGCTCACCACGGCGAGCCGTGAGCCGTCGTCGAAGACGGCCTCGACATGCACCTCGGTGACGATGTCGGCGACGCCCGGCAGGACGTCGTCGGGGCCGAGGACGGCGCGGGCCCGCTCGATCGCCTCGGCGAGCCGCAGTCCGTCCCGGGCCGCCTCGCACACGGTGTCCGCGATGAGCGCGGTCGCCTCGGGGACGTTCAGCCTGAGACCCCGGGCCCTGCGCGCCCTGGCCAGCTCGGCGGCCCCGAAGAGCAGCAGCCGGTCACGTTCCGTGGGGGTCAGTCTCATGACGCGGGCACCTCCTTGCCTTCCACAAGTTAGAGCATCACTCTAAACACAGATTCGTTCGACGGAAACATTGACGCGCCAGCGCGGACAACGTCACATTGAACGTCGCTCTAACTCTCAAGGCGGCCGATCAAGGGAGACCTGCCATGCCGATGGAACGGCGCGGAGTCGACACCATCCCCGACGAGGAACGCACCAGCGGGCCCCGCGACCTCGTCTCGATCCTGCTGGGCTCGAACCTCTGCCTGGGCGTGATCGTCTTCGGCTGGCTGCCCCCGGCCTTCGGCCTCGACTGGTGGTCGTCGGTGTCGTCGATCGTGATCGGCACGGTGGTGGGCACGGCCCTCACCGCCCCGCTCGCGCTGATCTCGCTGCGCACCGCGACCAACCTGTCCACGTCCTCCGGCGCCCAGTTCGGGGTGCGCGGCCGACTGGTCGGCTCGGTGGTCGGCCTGCTGCTGGCCCTCGGCTACACCGCGCTGACCGTGTGGATCGGCGGCGATGTGACGGTCGGCGTACTCGGCCGCATGTTCGGCATACCGGCGAGCGACCTGTCGTACGCCGTGGTCTACGGGGTGCTCGCCGCGGCGACGGTCACGGCCGCGGTCTACGGCTACCGGGTGCTGCTGGCGATGTCACGGGTGCTGGCCATCGGCATGACGGCCCTGCTGCTCCTCGGCGTGATCGCCTACGCCCCCGACTTCACCACGTCCGCACTGCCGGACGCGGGCGGCTATCTGCTGGGCGGGTTCTGGCCGACGTGGCTGCTGGCGGCGGTGGCCGCGGGCCTTTCCGGGCCGATCGCCTTCATCACCCTGCTCGGCGACTACACCCGGTACATCTCCCCCGCCCGCCACTCCTCCCGCACGGTGCTGCGCGCGACCTGGCTCGGGCTGCTGCTCGGCCTGCTCGTGCCGCAGCTCTTCGGCACCTTCACCTCGTACGCCGCCCGAGCCGCCCTGGACTACGCCGGGCCGCTCACCGAGGCCGCGCCGGCCTGGTACCTGCTGCCGCTGCTGCTCGCCGCCTCGGCCGGCTCGGTGGGCAACGCCGGCCTGATGCTCTACTCCATGGGCCTCGACCTGGACGCCATCCTGCCGCGCCTCTCCCGCGCCAAGGCCACCTGCGCGGTCGCAGTCCTCGCCACGGCCTGCGTCTTCGCCGGCCACTACGCCTCGACGGCACAGGACGCGATGACGTCGTTCGTGCTGCTGCTGACGGCGATCGGCACCCCGTGGGCGGTCATCACCCTGATCGGCTTCGCCCGCTGCCGTGGGGTCTACGACGCGGAGGCCCTCCAGGTCTTCAACCGCCGCGCCCGGGGCGGGATCTACTGGTACCGGGGCGGCTGGAACATCCCCGCGACGGCCTCCTGGGCCCTCGGCGCGACGATCGGCGTCCTCGCGGTGGCGCTGCCCTCCTACGAGGGCCCGCTCCTGTCCCTGACCGGCGGGGTGGACTGCAGCTTCCTGCTGTCGGGGCTGGTGGGCGGGGTGACGTACCTGCTGTCGACACCGGGCTCCGACAGACAGCGACCGGAGCCCGAGACACCTGCGCCGCCCCTTCTCCCGACCGAGTCGGGTGGTGGGTGGGCATAGGCCGGGGGCCTGGGGGCGGAGCCCCCAAGGACGCCCACCTCATCTCCCCACCGAGTCGGGCACGGGCCCGGGGCCCGGGGGCGGAGCCCCCGAGGACGCCCGCCTCTCTCCCCACCGAGTCGGGTGGTGGGTGGGCACAGGCCGGGGGCCCGGGGGCGGAGCCCCCAGGAGGCCCGCCCCCACCCAGGGTGGCTGTCAGCCCAGCCGGTGCATCCAGCCGTGCTGGTCCTCAGCCGTACCACGCTGGATGTCAAGCAGCGCCCGGCGCAGCTTCAGCGTGACCTCGCCGGGCTCGCCGCCCGACTGCTGCCACTGCGCCCCCGTACGCTTCACCGTGCCGACGGGAGTGATCACCGCCGCGGTACCGCACGCGAAGACCTCCTTCAGCGCCCCGCTCTCGGCATCGCGCTGCCACTGATCGACGGAGACGCGCCCCTCCTCCGCGGCATACCCCAGATCGCGGGCGACCTGGAGCAGCGAGTCACGCGTGACGCCCTCCAGGATGGACCCGGTGAGCGACGGCGTGACGATCCGGTCCTCGTACACGAAGTACAGGTTCATGCCGCCCAGCTCCTCGACCCACTTGCGCTCGACCGCGTCGAGGTAGCAGACCTGCGCGCACCCCTCCGCCGCGGCCTCGGCCTGCGCAAGCAGGGACGCGGCGTAGTTGCCCCCGGTCTTGGCGTCGCCCATGCCGCCCGGCACCGCACGGACGTGGTCCTCGGAGACCCAGATGGAGACCGGCTTCACGCCACCGGGGAAGTAGGCCCCGGCCGGGGAGGCGATGACCAGGAAGAGGTACTCGTTGGCCGGCTTGACGCCCAGACCGACCTCGGTGGCGATCATGAACGGGCGCAGGTAGAGGGACTCCTCGCCGCCGTGCGCCGGGACCCACGCCGCATCCTGCTTGACCAGCGCGTCGCACGCCTCGATGAACGTCTCCACCGGCAGCTCCGGCATGCCGAGCCGCCGGGCGGAGGCCTGGAAGCGCAGGGCGTTCTTGTCCGGGCGGAAGGTGGCGACGCTGCCGTCGGGCTGGCGGTAGGCCTTCAGCCCCTCGAAGATCTCCTGCGCGTAGTGCAGGACCATGGTGGCCGGGTCCAGGGAGATCGGCGCGTACGGGACGAGCTGGCCGTCGTGCCAGCCGCGCCCCTCGGTCCACTTGATCGTCACCATGTGGTCGGTGAAGTGGCGGCCGAACCCGGGGTCGGCCAGGATCGCTGCGCGCTCGGCGTCGGCGAGCGGGCTGGCGGAGGGCTTGAGCTCGATCGTGGGCGTCGTCATGAGTGGTTGTCCTTCACCGGTTGTAGTGACGGGCCGCGCTCACGCCCGTACTGCCAGTGGCCAGTGCTAGGACGTCCGAGCATTCCCTCATTCCGCGGCTCCGCGTTCGATTATCGCGCGCGGGCGGCCGTGGAAGAAAACGGCGTGAATGCGGCCCAGAGGATGATGGTGGCACCCGGCGGGGGACATGGGGAAGCCGCCGGGCGCAGAAGGGACCCGGCGGCTGTGGGGCAGCGGCGGGGTCAGCCGGCTACGCGTACGGCGAGCGCGTCGCCGATCTCCGAGGTGGAGCGGGCGGGCTTGCCGACGCGCTCGGTGAGGTCGGCGGCGACCGCCGTGTCGATGCGGTCGGCCTCGGCGTCGTAGCCGAGGTGGCGCAGGAGCAGGGCGACGGACAGGACCGTGGCGGTGGGGTCGGCCTTGCCCTGGCCGGCGATGTCGGGCGCGGAACCGTGGACCGGCTCGAACATCGAGGGGAACTCGCCGGACGGGTTGATGTTCCCGCTGGCGGCGACGCCGATGCCGCCGGAGACGGCCGCGGCGAGGTCGGTGATGATGTCGCCGAAGAGGTTGTCGGTGACGATGACGTCGAACCGCTCGGGCTGGGTGACCAGGTAGATGGTCGCCGCGTCGACGTGCATGTACTCGGTGGTGACGTCCGGGAACTCCTCGGCCACCTTGTTGAAGGTGTTGGTCCACAGGTGTCCGGCGAAGGTCAGCACGTTGTTCTTGTGGATCAGCGCGAGCTTCTTGCGCGGGCGCGCCTGGGCGCGGGCGAAGGCGTCGCGGACCACGCGCTCGACACCGAAGGCCGTGTTGACGGAGACCTCGGTGGCGACCTCGTGCGGGGTGCCCTTGCGGATGGTGCCGCCGTTGCCGGTGTACGGGCCCTCGGTGCCCTCGCGGACCACGACGAAGTCGATCTCGGGCTGGCCGGCCAGCGGGGTGGCGACACCCGGGAGGAGCTTCGACGGACGGAGGTTGACGTGGTGGTCGAAGAGGAAGCGGAGCTTGAGCAGGAAGCCGCGCTCCAGGACGCCGGACGGGACGCTCGGGTCGCCGATCGCGCCCAGCAGGATGGCGTCGTGCTGCTTCAGGGCCTCCGCGTCGGCGTCGGTGAGGGTCTCACCGGTGGCGTGGTAGCGCCGGGCGCCGAAGTCGTACTCCTTGGTCTCCAGCTTCACATCCTGCGGAAGGACGGCGGAGAGGACCTTCAGGCCTTCGGCCACCACTTCCTGGCCGATGCCGTCACCGGGGATCACTGCGAGATCGATGCTGCGAGACATGTCGGGCACCCTACTCCTCGTCCCATGGGATGACATGCGCTGTCCGCGATACGGACAAGCGGCGGCCGTCGGGCACCGGCCCGTCGACCGGCGTTCACCCGTATGTGCGACGGGTGTTGACGTGCGCTGGGAACTTCACCGGCATGGACCTTCCCGACGTCGGCATCCCCGAGCGGCTCGCGCGCCGTATGAGCATGGCCGAGCAGTACGAGTACCTGCGCGCCAAGCGGGTCCGGCGTCGCACGCTGGTGACGGCGGGCGCGGTGGCGGGCGGACTGCTGACGGGCTGCTCGGACGCGAGGACGACCACGACGACCGCGACGGCCACGGCCACGACTGCACGCGCCCCCGGCTCCGCCGTCGTCCCCTTCGGCCGCCATCTCGCCTTCGGCGCCGACCCGAGGACACAGATGCGGGTCTCGTGGCAGGTCCCGGCCGCGGTGCGCGGGCCGTACGTCAGGATCGGCACCCGCCCCGACGAGCTGGGCCGCCGGATCGCCGCCGAGGTGCGGGCGCTGCACACCCCCGGGGTCGAGGGCGTGCGCCCGGCCCTCGACCAGTACTACGTGCACGCGGCGCTGGACGACCTCCTGCCCGGCACGACGTACTACTACGGCGTCGGCCACGAGGGCTTCGATCCGGCCGCAGCCGAACACCGCCCGACGATCGCCTCGTTCCGCACGGCCCCGGCCCGGCCGGAGCGGTTCGTCTTCACCGCCTTCGGCGACCAGGGCGTGAGCAGGGCGGCGGCGGCCAACGACGACGTCCTGCTGCGCCAGAACCCGGCCTTCCACCTGCACGCGGGCGACATCTGCTACGCCAACGCGAAGGGCCGGGGCCTGGAGTCGGACGGCTACGACCCCGGCTTCTGGGACCTGTTCCTGAAGCAGAACGAGGAGGTCGCCCGGTCGGTGCCGTGGATGGTGACGACCGGCAACCACGACATGGAGGCCTGGTACTCGCCCGAGGGCTACGGTGGCCAGCTGGCCCGCTGGTCCCTCCCGGACAGCGGCTTCGACCCGCGTACGGCACCGGGCGTGTACTCCTTCGTGTACGGCAACGTCGGCTTCGTCGCGCTGGACGCGAACGACGTCTCGTACGAGATCCCCGCCAACTTCGGCTGCACGGGCGGGAGGCAGACGGCGTGGCTGGACAAGCGGCTGGCGTCGCTGCGCGCCGACCCGGCGGTGGACTTCGTCGTCGTCTTCTTCCACCACTGCGCGTACTCGACCTCGTCCCACGCCTCCGACGGCGGAGTGCGCGACGCATGGGTGCCGCTGTTCGAGAAGCACCGGGTGGACCTGGTGATCAACGGGCACAACCACGTCTACGAGCGGACCGACGCCGTCCGGGGCGGCGAGGTGGGCCGGCGGGTACCGGTCGGCGGGTCGACCGATCCGACGCGGGACGGGACCGTCTACGTCACCGCGGGCGGCGGCGGGAAGGATCTGTACGGCTTCCCGGCGGGCGTGGCGGAGAGCTACGAGGGTCATGTGCGTGAGCGGGAGTCGGTCGAGACCTTCCGGTGGACGCGGTCCCGGCAGTCGGACGCGGAGACCGTGGAGTGGTCGCGCGTGCGCTACCGGGGCTTCTCACTGCTGTCGGTGGAGGCGGTGAGCGGGACGCGGCCGCGACTGAAGGTGTCGGCGCTGGCCCAGTCCGGGGAGCGCATCGACCATTTCGAGGTGCGGCGCGGGGCGTGATCCCGCGCCGCACCCCGAGCGGGTGCGGCTCCCGGCTGGTGGGCGGTGCTCGGGGTCAGGCGGCCGGCTGGTGGCCGGTCACCCCGCCGTTGTCCCTGCGGTCGAGGGCGCGTTGGAGGGCTGCGGCGGCGTTCTTGCGGTCGGACTCGCTCGTGCGGGAGAGGTGACGGACTCGGCGGCGGGCGGTCGTCTCGGCCATGGGGAATCGACTCCTTCGAATTCCTGGAGCGCAACGGGGGGTTACGAGACGCCGGTTGGGGCGGGGAGCGGTGCCGCAGGGGTTGCCTGCACGGGGCCCGGCTCACGACCGCCATTCGCTTGATCGAGCGAGACGTTCGGCTTCTACAAAGCTAAGGGAGGACGGCCTGTCTGTCTCCACAATTACTCGGACTTCCTACTATCTGAGACGGTGGAGTGGGTCACACCGCGCTGACCTGCGTTTTCCCGCCCTTTACAGCACGTCCCCGTCACGCCAGTCGAAGAGCAGCTCATGGGCGGGGTCGAGCGAACCGGCGAGGGCGGGACGGACGAAGGTACTCCCCTCCTCGTCCGGCAGATGGACGACCCCGTCCGGCCCGAGCCCGCAGATGCGCCCGGGCCACACCTCCCACCCCCGGGCGGCATACAGCGCGGCCCCCTCGTCGCTTGCGGAGAGCATCCCCGCGTCGTAGGCCCGGTCGATCACCCGCTCCAACTCGGCCATGACCCGCCCGCCGAGTCCACTACGGCGCACATCGGCCCGGACGCCGACGGCCTCGACGTATCCGACACGCAACCAGCGCCCGTGATGCCGGACCCGGCGCATGACCACCGATCCGTGCGCGAGGAGCCGCCCCGCGTCGTCGTGGACGAGGGCATGCACGCCGCCGAGACCGTGCTCCCAGTCCTCGTCGCTGAAGTCGCCGTCGAAGGCGTCGACCAACAGGTCGCGTACGGCGTCGAGTTCGGCTCGGGTGAGGTCGGCGGTGTGTGCGGTGCGGAGCTGGCAGGGGGTGGTCATGAGGCCAGTATCGACGGATGCCCGGCGCGGGCGTCACCGACTTTTCGGCGCCGTCGCGGGAACGGCCCCGCCCCCGGCGTCCGGGCAGGGCCGTTCGTCCCCACGACTGATACGTCCCGTCGGAATACGGTGGTGATGAGGGAGAGGTGAGGTCATGAACCAGTCAGAGCGAGTCCTGCTGGAAGGCGGACCGGACGACCTGCCCGAGCGCATCGTCCCGCCGCCGACCCCCGGCCCGGACGTCAAGATCGAGCTCCGTAACGGCTACGAGCACTTCAGGCCGACCTCGCGCCAGGCGGACACGCCCCAGGGCCGGGTGCCGGTCTACGAGTGGTGGGAGCGGACGGAGATGCCGGGCTGACGTCCGCGGGCATGACGCCGCCCCCGCTCCGGAGGGGGGATCCGGAGCGGGGGCGGGGTTCAGGGGTGCCGTGCGGGGCTCAGCCCATGTGCGGGTACGCGTAGTCGGTCGGGGCGACCAGCGTCTCCTTGATGGCGCGGGTCAGGGTCCAGCGCATCAGGTTCTGCGGGGCGCCGGCCTTGTCGTTGGTGCCGGAGGCCCGGCCGCCGCCGAAGGGCTGCTGGCCGACGACGGCACCGGTCGACTTGTCGTTGATGTAGAAGTTGCCGGCCGCGTAGCGCAGCTTCTCCATCGTGTACGCCGCCGCCGCGCGGTCACCGGCGATGACCGAGCCGGTCAGGGCGTAGTCGGACACCGACTCCATCTGGGTCAGCATCTCGTCGTACTTCTCGTCCTCGTAGACGTACACGGCGAGGAACGGGCCGAAGTACTCGGTGGTGAAGACCTCGTTCTCCGGGTCCGTGCACTCGACGACCGTCGGGCGGACGAAGTAGCCGACCGAGTCGTCGTAGGAGCCGCCCGCGACGATCGTGCAGGTCGGGTCCTGCTTGGCGCGCTCGATGGCGGCCTTGTTCTTGGCGAACGCGCGCTCGTCGATGACCGCGCCGATGAAGTTCGACAGGTCGGTGACGTCGCCCATGGTCAGGTAGTCGACCTCGGCGGCGAACTCCTCCTTGAAGCCGGAGTTCCAGATGGACGCCGGGATGTAGGCGCGCGAGGTCGCGGAGCACTTCTGGCCCTGGTACTCGAAGGCGCCGCGGGTCAGGGCGGTCTTGAGCACCGCGCGGTCGGCCGACGGGTGGGCGACCACGAAGTCCTTGCCGCCGGTCTCGCCGACCAGACGCGGGTAGGAGCGGTACTTCTCGATGTTGGCGCCGACCGTCTTCCACAGGTACTGGAAGGTCTTGGTCGAGCCGGTGAAGTGGATGCCCGCGAGGTCCCGGTGCTCCAGGGCGACCTTGGAGACCTCGATGCCGTCGCCGGTGACGAGGTTGATGACGCCCTTGGGCAGCCCGGCCTCCTCCAGCAACTGCATCAGCAGCACGGCGGCGTGGGTCTGGGTCGGGGACGGCTTCCACACCACCACGTTGCCCATGAGGGCGGGCGCGGTGGGCAGGTTGCCCGCGATGGCCGTGAAGTTGAACGGCGTGATCGCGTAGACGAAGCCCTCCAGCGGGCGGTGGTCGAGACGGTTCCACACGCCCGGGGAGTTGGCCGGGGGCTGCTCGGCCAGGATCTGGCGGGCGTAGGCGACGTTGAAGCGCCAGAAGTCCACCAGTTCGCACGGGGTGTCGATCTCGGCCTGCTGCGCGGTCTTGGACTGGCCCAGCATGGTGGAGGCGGCCAGCGTCTCGCGCCACGGTCCGGCCAGCAGCTCGGCGGCGCGCAGGATGATCGCCGCGCGGTCGTCGAAGGACATCGCGCGCCAGGCCGGGGCGGCGGCGAGGGCCGCGTCGATGGCGTCCTGCGCGTCCTGCTGGGTGGCGTTGCGGTAGGTGCCGAGCACGGCCTGGTGGTTGTGCGGCTGGACGACCTTGAAGGCCTCGCCGCCGCCCATCCGCCGCTCGCCGCCGATGGTGCAGGGCAGGTCGATCGGGTTGTCGGCCAGCTCCTTCAGCTTGGCCTCCAGCCGGGCGCGCTCGGGCGAGCCGGGGGCGTAGCCGTGCACCGGCTCGTTGACGGGGGTGGGGACCTGGGTCACAGCGTCCATGAGATCCGAACTCCTTGTACGTGAGCGGGTGTGGCGGGCTCAGCCCTTGCTGATCATCGAACGGAGGAAGAAGCGCAGGTTCGCCGGCTTCTCCGCGAGGCGGCGCATGAAGTAGCCGTACCAGTCGGTGCCGTAGGCGGTGTAGACGCGCATGCGGTGGCCCTCGGCGGCGAGCCGCAGGTGTTCCTCGCCGCGGATGCCGTAGAGCATCTGGAACTCGTACTCGTCGAGCTTGCGCCCGGCGCGCCGGGCGAGTTCCTGGGCGATGGAGATCAGACGCGGGTCGTGGGACCCGATCATCGGGTACCCCGCGCCGTCCATCAGGATCCGCAGGATGCGGACGTAGGCCTTGTCGATCTCGGACTTCTGCTGGAAGGCGACCTCGGCGGGCTCCTTGTAGGCGCCCTTGACGATGCGTACGCGGCTGCCGTTCGCGGCGAGGCGGCGGGCGTCGGCCTCGGTGCGGAAGAGGTAGGCCTGGATGACGCAGCCGGTCTGCGGGAAGCCCTTCCGCAGCTCGTCGTGGATGGCGAACATCGAGTCGAGGGTGGTGTGGTCCTCCGCGTCGAGGGTGACCGTGGTGCCGATGGCGGCGGCGGCCTCGACGACCGGGCGGACGTTGGCGAGGGCGAGTTCGTGGCCCCCCGGGAGGGCCTGGCCGAACATCGACAGCTTGACGGACATCTCGACCTTCTCGCCGAGGCCGAGCGGTTTGATGCGCTCGATCAGCTCCAGGTAGGCGTCCCGGGCGGCGGTGGCCTGTTCGGGCGTGGTGATGTCCTCGCCGACCACGTCCATGGTCAGCTCCAGGCCGTTGCCGGTGAGCTCCTCGATGATCGGGACGATCTCGTCCACGGTCTCGCCCGGGATGAAGCGGTCGACGACCTGCTTGGTGACCGGGGCCGCCGAGACCAGACGTCGCATCCGGTCGCTGCGCGACGCGGCGAGAATCACGGGACCCAGCACGGGGCACCTCCACAAACCATCAGAAACAGGCCGCTGACCGACAACTCGGGTACGGCACGGAGAACCACCGTGAAACTTAAGGATCCCTCCGATCGTCGGCCATCGACAGCTGTCACGCATCCGTGCCGCAGATCTCATACAGATGTATGAGGAGCCTGGGGAAATGAGGGAGAATGCCCGTGTGACGCCGGAATACAAGGGTGACTACCAGGAGCTGGTCGACGAGATCTCGGAGCTGCTGGGCGCACCGGCCACGCTGGAGAGCCGGGACTTCGAGCTGATCGCCTTCGGCGCGTACGACAGCGAGGGCGAGCTGGACGCGTCGGCGCTGGACCCCGTGCGCACCCGGTCGATCCTGACCCGCCGCTCCACCGCCGCCGTGCGTACCTGGTTCGAGGGCTTCGGCATCACCCGCGCGACCGGTCCCGTCCGCATCCCGCCCACCCCGACGGCCGGGGTCTACCGCGGCCGCATCTGCCTGCCGGTACGCCATCGGGGTGTCGTCCTCGGCTACGTCTGGCTCCTGGACGACGATCCGGGCCCCACCGACCGCCAGCTGGCCGCCGCCATGGACGTCACCGCGCGGATCGGCGCGCTGCTCGCGGACGAGGCACAGCACGGCGCCGACCTGACCCGGGAGCTGCGGGCCGTGCTCACCGCCGAGCGGGACTGGCAGCGGGACATGGCCGTCGCCGAGCTGCGTACCGCCCTCGGCCCGCGCGCCGACTCCCTGCACACGGTGGTGTGCGTGGCCCCCTGGCCGTCGGCGGACCCGGACGACGCGCCCTCGGTCCGTACGGTGCCGCACGCGACCGCCCTGTGCACGGTGCCGTGGGGGACGACGACCCAGTGCCTGGCCCTGCTGCTGCGGCTGCGCTCGGCGGACTCCCTGACCCCAGCGACGACCGCGGCGGGCCGGCTGCTGGAGCGGGCGGCCCGGGACAGCGGGGCGGGCACCGCGTCGGGGCGAACCGGCCGGGTGGAGCCAGCGGCGGGCACCGCGGCGGGGCGAACCGGCCCGGCGGAGCCGGCGGCGGGCATCACGGCGGGGCGAACCGGCCCGGCGGAGCCGGCGGCGGGCATCGCGGCGGCGCGGACCGGCCCGGTGGAGGTGGCTGCGGGCATCGCCGTGGCGCGGACCGGCCTCGCGGAGCTGGGGGCGGCCTGGCAGGAGGCGTCGGCGGCGGCGCGCGCGGCCCTCGCGGAGCCCCGGTTCGGTCCCGTCGCGGAGTGGGCCCGCATCGGCCCGTACCGCCTGCTGACGGCCCTCCCCCCGAAGGCCGCCCACGACCCGGTGGTGGCCCCGCTCCTCTCCCCCGCCCACCGCGAACTCGCCCGCACCGCCGAGACCTACCTCGACTGCGCCGGCCAGGCCGCCCGCACCGCCGCCGAACTCGGCATCCACCGCCAGACCCTCTACTACCGCCTCTCCCGCGTCGAGCAGCTCACCGGCCTCGACCTGGACGACGGCGAGGACCGGCTGCTGCTGCACATGGCACTGAAGGGGGCGCGGCTGTAGACGCGGCCGTTACGGGAGCTTCCAGAGCTCGATGTCGGTGGTTCTCTCGCTGTTGGGTGCCATTGCCTCAGAGGTGGCCAGGGTCCTGCCGTCCGGACTGAGCGCCAGCCAGTAGCGCGTGCGGTCGTCGAGTACCGAGGCGCGGCCGGTGGCCACGTTCCACACCTTGAGCCCTTCCTCACCGGTACTGGCGAGGTGTCTGCCGTCGGGGCCGAATGCCACGTCGTACACGACCTCCTGAGTGAGCGCGGTGGCCCGCCCGGTGGCGGTGTCCCACAGGCTGATGCCGCCGCGGCCGAAGGCGGTCCGGTCCTTGTCGTAGAAGCCGTCGCAGCTGGCCAGCGTTCTGCCGTCGGGGCTGAAGGCCACGGCGTTGGTCACACTGGAGGCGGGGTCGCGGATGGCGGTGCCGCGGCGGCTCGAACGCTCCCACAAGCGGACTCCGGAGTCGCCGCATGCGGCGATGGAACGTCCGTCAGGGCTGAACGCCACCCCGTAGAAGACATCTTCCTGCCCTCCCTTGCGGGCCGTGCCCACGGGCCGGGGGCCCGACAGGTCCCACAGTCGGAGGTAGCCGCGGTCCGGCCCCAAGTGGCGGTTCGAGCCGCACACCACGAGCGTCCTGCCGTCGGGACTGAACGCCAGCGAGGTCGTATGGGTCCAGTCGCCGTAGCCGTAGCCCCAGTCACGGTCGAGGGTGGCCTTGACACGTCCGGTGGCCATGTTCCACAAGGTGACGCTGTCGGAACCGGCGCTGCCGACCGCCAGCGTCCTGCCGTCGGGGCTGAACGCCAGCGCCCTGGGCAGGAAGTCCGAACCGCCCTTGGTCAGGGTGGAGAGCCGGCGGGTCGCCACGTCCCACAGCTGGATGCAGCCGCTGTCACCGATGGCCTCCGGACCCGCGTCCTCCTCGTCCTTCTTGTCCGTCGCGCGTCTGAAGCTGGCGGCGGCGACGGTCCTGCCGTCAGGGCTGAAAGCCGCCACTACGGTGGGGACCGCGCCCTTGAGGAGGCCCGCGGTGGGTTCCTTCGGTGCCGCCGCCCCCTCGTCGCGCCGCTTGGCCGGTTCCTTGCGGTCCCTGGGCCAGAACGCCATGGCGGAGACGGCTGCCGAGGCCGCGGCAACGCCGCCGAGCAGGACGATGCGCCGCGCCGGTCGACGGGGCCCTTCCGGTTCCCCCGGTCCCGGCGGGACAGCCGGTTCCGGTGCTGCCGGCGGGACGGCCGGTGCGGGTGCCCGGGGTGCGGCTCCCACCTCCGTGCGGGTGCGGGAGGAAAGCCCGGTGCGCCGCAGGAGTTCGGCGATGTCCGGTCGCCGCGCGGGGTCCTTGGCCAGGCAGGCCGCGATCAGCTCGCGCGGCGGGTCGGCAAGGCCGTCCAGACGCGGAGGTTCCTCAAGGATCCGCCGTACGATCGCGGGGATGTTCGGGGCGTCGAAGGGGCCATGGCCACGGGCGGCGAAGGCGAGCACACAGCCGAGCGAGAACACGTCGCTCGCCGGCCCGACCGTCTCCCCGCGTACCTGTTCCGGGGACATGAACGCGTACGTACCGACAGGTGCGCCCGTGGCGGTCAGGGCGGAGGCGTTGCCCACCTGGGCGATGCCGAAGTCGATGATGCGCGGTCCGTCGTCCGCCATGATCACGTTGCTGGGTTTCAGGTCACGGTGGACGAGACCGCACGCGTGGATCGCGCCCAGGCCTTCGGCCAGGCCCGCGCCCAACTCCACCACCGCCCGGGGGTCGAGCGGACCTGCGCCGCACACCACGTCCTGCAAGGAGGGCCCGCTGATATACGCGGTCGCCATCCATGGCGCCTCGGCATCCGGGTCGGCGTCGATCACCTGCGCGGTGTGGAAGCCACCCACACGCCGGGCGGCCCCCACCTCCAAGGCGAAGCGCTCGCGGAACCGCGGGTCGCGGGCGTAGTCGGGGCGGATCAGCTTGACCGCGACCTTGCGCCCGCCGCCCGGGGAGAGCGCAAGGAAAACCTGGCCCATGCCGCCTGAGCCAAGTCTGGCTTTCAGACGGTACGGGCCGATCCGGCGAGGGTCACCGGCTCGCAGGGGGTCCATCCCTACCCGCCCATCGTCGAGGAGATCGGCCGCTCGCATTGTTACAGGCAACATCGTTTCCTCGTCGAGCACTTCGCAATCTTCGAGCAGCCGGACGCGGGTGAACGGCGCGCTCGACCCGGGCGGGCGCCACAGGGCGATGCCTTGTGCGCCGCCCCCGCCGCGCGGCGAGCCCGGCCGCTGTCGCCGGTTCCTCGCCATCCGCCACCATCACGCACGTCCACGGCCCGCCCCCCGCCCTTCCCGCGCGCCCCCGCGATCCCTACGATCCGCGCCATGGAGCTGGAGCTTCGGCACCTCAGAGTGCTGTGTGCGATCGCCGACGCCGGGGCCATCGGGCGGGCCGCGGCGGGGCTCGGGTATTCGCAGCCTGCGTTGAGTGCCCAACTCCGGCGGCTGGAGAGGCACTTCGGGAGGCGGCTGTTCGAGCGCGGGGCCTCGGGCGTGGAGCTGACGGCGTACGGCGCGGAGGTGCTGCAGCAGGCGCGGGACGTGCTGGAGCGGGCGGCGGCGATCGGGCGGTGTCCGGCCGGGGACGGTCCGCCCGTGCGGCGGTCGTTGCGGGTGGCCGCGACCAACTCGCCGGTGCTGCCGGGCATGCTGGCCCGGCTGCGCGGCCGCCGGCCCGATCTCGCGCTCACGGTGAGCAGCGTGTACGCCACCTCGGCGATCGTCGACCTGCTGGAGGCGGGCGAGGTCGACGCGGGGATCGCCGCCGACTATCCCGGGCGGGAGCTGCGGCATTCGGCGGCCGTGGCGCACCGCGGCATCGCCACCGAGCCGTCGTTCGTCGCGCTCCCGGCCGGGCACCGGCTGCGGCGGGAGCCGGAGGTGACGCTCGCCGACCTGGCGGACGACGCGTGGTTCCTGACGCCGGACGACGGGGCGGGCTGGCCGGGGGTGTTCTACGAGGCATGCGGGGCGGCCGGGTTCTCCCCGTCCCACGTGCACGAATTCCTGGGTGATCCGCAGCAGTTGCAGCACATGATCGCCGACGGGGTGGGCGTCTCCGTCGTCCAGGCGACGCTCCGCCCGGCCCCCGGGGTCCTCGTCAAACCGCTCGCCGGTACGCCGCTGTGGTGCCGCTATGTGCTGGCCTGGCGGCGCGACGGCCCGGCGGACGCGGCGGCGGAGGCGCTGCTGTCGTGTGCGGTGGGGGCGCATCGGGCGTTGATCGGGCAGTCGGAGCATTTTCGGGCCTGGGTCACGCGCTGAGCGTCTGCCAGGTCCTGTCGTCTGGCGGCTGCGGCAGCGTTGTGGCTGATCGCGCCCGCGCGGCGGAGCCGCATATCGGGTACAGCCCCGCGCCCCTTTGGGGCGCGTTATGCCGTCCCATCCCCAAGTGCTATGTCACACCTTATTGTTCACCCCGTCCCGCCCTGCCAAGGTGCACTCGCGCCTCCTCACCAGTCCCGAGGCGCAGCCCCCACGAAGGAGCGCGGATGCGTTATCGCTTCACCCTGCCCAGATGTGTCGTCGGCGGTCTCGCCGCCTTCGTCACCGCGGCCGGACTCCTGGCGACCCCGGCGACGGCCGCACCGGCACCGACCGCACCCGCACCGGAGGCCGCCGCGCAACCCGCGGCGGCCTCCGGCCCGCGCCCGGCACCCCGGGCCGGTACGCCGACCGTCCCCGAGGAGCACGCCGCCCGGCAGACCCGCCCGCTCTCCCCGGACCGCTTCCAGCCGCTCGACGCACCCCGGCGGACCCTGCGCCTGGCCGCCCAGGCCTGCGACCCGGCGGACTTCGCCACCGGCAGCGGGGCGGAGCTGGTGGCGGCGGTCCGCGCCGCGAGCACCGGCTGCGTCAACACGCTGTTCGGCGTGAGCGGTGCGACCGCGCGCGACATCTTCCGGGAGGACCGGATGGTCGCCGTGGCCAAGGCGTTCGCCGGTACGGCGGCGGCCTACCCCGGCGACAACTCGACCTCTGCCCGGCAGCTCGTGCTGTTCCTGCGGGCGGGCTACTACGTGCAGTTCAACCACCCCGAGGACGTGGGGAGTTACGGCCCCGCCCTGGCCTCCGCCACCCGGCGCGGCCTGGACGTCTTCTTCGCCAACCGGCATTCCAGGGACGTCAGTTCCGGCAACGGCGACATCCTCGCCGAGGCGGTCGTCCTCACCGACAGCGCCGATCAGCAGGCCCGCTATCTGCGCGTGTACCGGCGGATCCTCTCCGGCTACAACAGCTCCTACGACGCGATCCCGGGCATGCTCGGAGCCGTCAACTCCGTTCACACACCGCTGTGGCGGGGCAACTGGAACCCCGCCTACGTCCGCGCGGTCGCGGCCGACCCCGCCGTACTCGACTCGCTGTTCCGCTTCGCGCTTCGGCACCGCGGAATGCTGGGCGGCGAGCGGTCCTACCTGGTCTCCAACGCGGGCATGACCCTGACCCGGCACGTCGAGCACCCGGCGCTGCGGGCGACGGTCCGGCCGTACGTCCGCGCGCTGTTGAAGGCGTCCCGCATCACCGGCCGCACCGCGCCGCTGTGGGTCGCGGTGGCCTCCCAGGCGGAGTACTACGACAAGGAGCGCTGCTCCTGGTACGGGGTGTGCGGTCTGCGCGCCAAGCTCCTGAAGGCGGCGCTGCCCGTCTCCCACCCCTGCGACGCCACGCACACCGTCAGGGCGCAGGCGCTGACCGCCGAGCAGTTGGCCGCCACCTGCGCGGACGTGCAGGGCCAGGAGCCGTACTTCCGCAGCGTGGTCAAGAGCGAGGGGCCGATCCCGGGCCAGTACGCATCCACCCTGGATCTGGTGGTGTTCGCCAGCCGGACCGACTACCAGACCTACGCCGGCACGATCTTCGGCATTGACACGAACAACGGCGGCATGACCCTCGTGGGGGACCCGTCGGACCCGGCCAACAAGCCGCTGGCGATCATGTACCAGAAGGAGCAGGACAACGGCTTCACGGCCCGGATCTGGAACCTCAACCACGAGTACACGCACTACCTCGACGCCCGTGAGGACATGAAGGGCGACTTCGGGCAGCAGATCTCGGTGCCGACCGTGTGGTGGATCGAGGGCATCGCCGAGTACGTCTCCTACAGCTACCGGGGCCTGAGCTACCCGCAGGCGATCGCCGAGGCCGGGAAGCACACGTACAGGCTGAGCACCCTCTTCCAGAACACGTACGGGAACAGTGACGTGACGCGCACCTACGCGTGGGGCTATCTCGCGGCGCGCTACATGCTCGAACGGCACCCCGAGGACGTGGCCGACGTGCTCGCGCACTTCCGGACCGGCGACTACCGGGGCGGGTACGCCGTCTACACGGACCGCATCGGCACGGCGTACGACGCCGACTTCGACGCCTGGCTCACCGACTGCGCCGCGGGCGCGTGCGAGCGGCCGGCGGCCTGACGGCGGGGGGCGCCGCGGGGCACGAACCGAGTATTGAAAACGATTGTCATCGTGCTACGGTCGTTTCACGCTTAACCTTTGACCTGGCCATTACTCGGAGTGTCCCGTGCGCGTCCCCACCCGCTTCCTCTCCCTCACCGCGGCCGCCGCGGCATCCGCTCTGCTCACCGGCTGCTTCGCCACGACCGAGACCGCCGAGGACGGCGACGGGCAGCGCATACGCGTCGCGATGATGCTGCCCCCGAGGTCCGGCCTCTCCCCGCTCTCCGACGACGCGTTCAAGCTGTCGCGCTGGTCCACCGCCGAGACGCTGGTGAAGCTGGACGAGGAAGGGGACGCCCAGCCCGCGCTCGCGACCGAATGGAAGCAGTCCGGCAAGAGCTGGACCTTCACCATCCGCGACGGCGTCACCTTCCACGACGGCACGGACCTCACCCCCGAGGCCGTCGTACGGTCGCTCACCACCGCCGCCACCGCCTCCCCCAAGCCCCGCATCCTCGACGGCGTGGAGCTGACCGCCAAGGCCGACGGCGACGCCCGCGTCACCGTCACCACCGCCACCGTCGACCCGCTGGTCCCGCAGCGCCTCAGCTCGCCGCAGCTGTCGATCCTGGCCGCCAAGGCGTACCAGGGGAAGACGGTCAACCCGGTCGGCGCCGGCACCGGCCCCTTCGAGCTGACCAAGGTCAACGGCACCGCCTCCGCCACCCTCGACCGCTACGACGACTACTGGGGCGGCAAGGCCAAGGCCCCCGGCATCGACGCGAAGTTCGTCCCCGACGGCACCGCACGCGCCGCCGCCCTGCGCAGCGGCGAGGCCGACATCGTCGAGGCGATCCCGGTCTCGCAGGCCGCCGTCCTCGACCAGGACCTGATCACCGAGGTGCCGATGCCGCGCACCAACACCCTCTACCTCAACACCGCCAAGGGCCCCTTCAAGGACGCCTCCCTGCGCTCCGCCGCCCGCGCGGCCATCGACGCGAAGGCGCTCGTCGACGGCGTGTACGAGGGCCGCGCCGACGTCGCCGAGGGGCTGCTGGGGCCCGCGCTGCCGTGGGCCTCCGCACTGCGCTCGCCCGTCAAGCGCGCCGAGGCGGGCAAGCCGGACGGCGAGACGATCACCATCGGCACGTACACCGACCGGGGCGAGATGCCCGAGGTCGCGGCCACGCTGCAACAGCAGCTGCAGAAGGCCGGGTTCAAGGTGAAGCTGGACGTCCGCGAGTACGCGAACATCGAATCCGACGCCCTCGCCGGCAAGTTCGACGCGTTCGTCCTCTCCCGGGCCACCGTCCTCGACTCCGGCGACCCGGCCGCGTACCTCTACAGCGACTTCGCCGGCGACGGCACCTTCAACCTCTCGCAGTTCTCCGACAAGAAGGCCGACGCGGCCCTGAAGAAGGCCTCCGAGGCGGCGGTCGGCGACACGCGCCGCAAGGCGATCATCGCGGCCGAGGCCGCCGTGCTCGCCCAGGACGCGGCCGTCCCGCTGCTCCACGAGCGCGTGATCCAGGGCGACGCCGCCGGTGTGGTGGGCGCCGCGCACGACCCGCGCGAGCGTGAACTGGTCACCATCGACACCCACGTCAAGTGAGGCCAACCGCCGCCGGATTGACCCGGCTGCTGAGCCTGCTCGCGGTCGTCGCCGTCGTCGGTCTGCTGCCCTGGCTCTCCCGCCGGGACCCGGCCCTGACCGTACTGCGCGCCCGGTCGGCGGAGCAGGAGCCGACCGAGGAGGCCCTGTCCGCCATCCGCGAGGACCTCGGTCTCGACGCCGGCCCCCTTTCCCTGCTGGGCAATTGGGCCGCGGATCTGCTGCGCGGCGACTTCGGCACCTCCTGGGTGTCGGGGTACGACGTCCTGCCCTCCGTCACCGCCGGGCTCCAGGTGTCGCTGGCCCTGATGGGCTCGGCGCTCGGAGTGGCGGTGCTGCTGGCCGCGGCGCTGGTGGCGCCGGTGCTGGTGCGCGGGCGCGGGTCGGCCGGCGCCTTCCCCGCGATGCTGGCCGCCGTACCGGAGTTCCTGCTGGCCACCGTCGTCCTGCTGGTGTTCGGGGTGTGGCTGGGCTGGCTGCCGACGTCCGGCTGGGAGGGACCCGCGTACCTGGTGCTGCCCGCCCTCGCCCTCGGTGTCCCCGCGGGCGGACTGCTCGGGCGGCTGGTCGCGGACGCGCTGCCCGCCGTGCTCGACGAGCGCTGGGTGGAGCTGTGGCGGGGCGCGGGAGTACGCCGTACGACGATCTCGGCGGCCGCCCTCAAGCGCGTACTGCCCCCGCTGGTACCGCAGTTGGGGATGGTCGCCGTCGGTCTGACCGGCGGCGCGGTGGCCGTGGAGCTGGTGTTCGCGGTGCCCGGCATCGGACGCACGGCCCTCGGCGCGGCCCGGTCGCAGGACCTGCCGCTGCTCCAGGGCTCGGTGCTCGCCCTGCTGCTGCTCGGGCTGGTCGCGGGCGCGACGGCGGCGTTCGCGCGGCGCCGGCTGCTCGGCCCCGCCCTGCGGGACGCCGGCCTGACACTCCCCCAGGCTCGGCCGGTACGCACCCATCCGACGATCCCGCTGGCCCTGTTCGCCGTCCTCGCCGTGACGATCGGCTGGGGTCTGCTGCGCGACCCGTACACCGTGGACACGACCATCCGTCTGGCCGCGCCCTCCTGGGCACACCCGCTCGGCACCGACGCCCTCGGCCGCGATGTGCTGGCCCGGCTCGGCCACGGTGCCGCCACCACGGTCGGCACGGCCGCCGTCATCTGCCTGGTCTCCCTGCTGACGGCCCTCGCGCTGGGCTTCCTGCCCGGCGTCGCCGGCGGCGCCGCGGACATCGCCAACGCCCTGCCCCCGGTGATCGTCGGCATCCTGGTCGCGGCGGCGGCCGGTCCCGGCACGGGCGGCGCGGCCCTCGCGGTCGCCCTGATCTCCTGGCCGGCCCTGTCCGCGCACGCGGCGGCACTCGTGCAGGAGGTACGGGCGTCGGCGTTCCTGACCGCCCAGCGGGCCATCGGCGCGACCCCCTGGTGGATCCTCACCCGGCACGTCCTGCCGTCGGTCGCCGCGCCCGTCGCCCGCCACGCCCTCCTGCGCCTGCCCGGCATCGCCCTCGCCCTCGCCTCCCTCGGCTTCCTCGGCCTCGGCGCCCAGCCCCCCACCCCCGAATGGGGCCTCCTCCTCGACGAGTCCCGCGCCTACGTGGAACGCGCCCCCTGGGCCGGCCTCGCCCCCGCGGTCGCCCTCGCCCTCCTGGCAGGCCTGGCGGTGTCCGGGGCTTCGTACGCCCAGGGAAGAACGGCACGACGCACATCCCGTACCGCCAGGGCCGCGACAACCGCGAAGCACCTCAAGAAGGAGGCCCCCGTTGAGGACTGACGAACCGGCGTCCAGCACGGCGGAGCCCGAGGCCGGCGGACCGGGCGCGGACGAGGTGCTGCTCTCCGTGCGCGACCTGCGGATCTCCTTCGGCGGTGTCGAGGTCGTCCGCGGGGTGTCCTTCGACGTCCGGGCGCGTGAAGTGCTCGCGCTCGTCGGTGAGTCGGGGGCGGGCAAGTCTCTGACGGCTCGGGCGTTGCTGGGGATGCTGCCGGGCGGGGTGAGTGTGAGCGGCACCGTGCGTCCGGACCTCTCGGGCGAGCGGGGGCGGCGGATCGCTCTCGTACCCCAGGACGCGCTGTCCGCCCTCTCACCCGTGCACCGCGTGGGCGACCAACTCGCCGCCGCCGTACGGTCCGTGGCCCGCGTCACCCGCAAGGAGGCCCGGGCACGGGCGGTTGCCGCGCTCGACCGCGTGGGCATCCCGGACGCCGCGCGCAAGGCCCGGGCCTACCCGCACGAGTTCTCCGGCGGGATGCGGCAGCGCGCGGTCATCGCGATGGCGACGATCAACGACCCGGAGATCCTGGTCGCGGACGAACCCACCACCGCCCTGGACGAGGAACGCCGGGACCAGGTGCTCGGCGTGCTCGCCGAGCAGCGCGAGGCCGTGGGGGCGGCGCTGGTCCTGGTCACGCACGATCTGGACGTCGTACAGGAGCATGCGGACCGCGCGCTGGTCATGTACGCCGGACGTCTGACCGAACTCGGCCCGGCCCGGCGCGTGTTGGAACGGCCACTGGCCCCCTACACGGCGGGCCTGCTCGCCGCGCTCCCGCAGCACGCCCGCGGGCGCCGCCTGCCCACCTTCCCCGGCACTCCCCCGGCCCCGGACGCCCTCCCGCCGGGCTGCGCCTTCGCCCCGCGCTGCCGCCTCGCCACGGACGTCTGCCATCGCGAGGAACCGGAACCGCAGCAGGCCGACGGGCGGCTGGTCTCCTGCCATCACTGGGAGAAAGTGTGAGCACACCCCTTCTCGACGTCCGCGACCTGGTCGTCCGCCACGGCACGGTCACCGCGGTGGACCGCGTGTCCTTCGCGCTCCACCCCGGCGAGACCCTCGCCCTCAACGGCCCTTCGGGCTGCGGCAAGTCCTCCACGGCCCTCGCCGTGCTCCAGCTGCGCCGCCCGGACGCCGGTGAAGTGCACTTCGAGGGAAGGGAGTTGACCTCCCTGACGGAACGCGAACTGCGTCCGCTCCGCCCCCGGATGCAACCCGTCTTCCAGGACCCGTACGGCTCCCTCAGCCCCCGTCACCGCATCCGCGACGCCATCGCGGAGCCGCTGAAGGTGCACGGCCGCTGGACGCCCTCCGACGGCCCCGCCCGGGTCGCCGACCTCCTCGACCGGGTCGGCCTGGACGCGTCGTACGGCGACCGCTTCCCGCACGAACTCTCCGGCGGCCAGTGCCAGCGCGTCGGCATCGCCCGCGCGCTGGCATCGGATCCGCGCCTGCTCGTCCTGGACGAACCGGTCTCCGCGCTCGACCCCTCGGTCCGGGCCGGTGTCCTGAACCTCCTCGCCGACCTCCAGGACGACCTGGGCCTCGGCTACCTGTTCATCTGCCACGACCGGGCCGTCGTACGGCACTTCGCGGACCGGGTGCTCCAGATGCGGGACGGGCGGCTGGTGGGGTGAGGGGGCGTCACGCCTTCGCCGCCGGCCGGCGCAGCAGCCACGCGCAGGCCGCCCAGGTCACGGCCGCGCAGGCGAGGCAGCCCTGCAGCGCGGTACCGTCCCCCGCGCTCTCCAGCGCGGTGACGGCGGCCACCCCCGGTGCGCTACCCGCCTGCTGACAGGTGGTCAGCAGTCCGGAGGCGGCGCCCTGGTCGCGGGCCGACGCGGCCGACGCGACGAGCAGCGCCGCCGCCGGACAGGCGAGGGCGATAGCGGAGCCCACCAGCAGGGCGGCGGGCAGCAGAGCGACGACGTACGGCCCGGACGGTGCGGCGATGTAGAGCAGTTGGCCCAGGGTGAGGACGCCGAGGCCGATCAGCGGGCGGGCGGCCGTCCGCCAGGCGGGCCGCGGCGGTCGCGGCGACCTCCGGGACCGGGCCGGAGCCGACCCGGCCGACGGCGTACACGGTGGTGACCAGCCCGGCGATCAGCAGGACGGGCTGCGCCCAGCCGGTGCGCCCGCCGTCGCCGCCCGGCCCGCCGTCGCCGCCCGGTGCGGTGTCGCCGTCGGCGGGCAGGTGCCGGGCCGCGAGGAGGACGAGCAGGCTGAGCGGCACGTACAGCAGGAAGGCCCCGCGCCATCCGGTGGCCGCGGTCAGCAGGCCGCCCAGGACCACACCGAGCGAGAAGCCGGCCGCGCCCACCGCGCTGAGGACGCCGAGCGCGCGGTTGCGGGCCGGGCCGCCGGGAACCCGGTCACGATGAGTGCGACCGCCGCCGGGGCCGTGGCCGCCGCGCCCAGGCCCTGCACCGCCCGGGCCGCGACGAGCAGGAGCGACTCCTGCGCCGGCGCGGCGGCCAGTGAGCCCGCGCCGAAGAGGGCGACGCCGGTGCAGAACATCCGGCACCTGCCCCAGCGGTCGGCGAATCGGCCGCCGGCGGGCAGGAACCCGGCGTAGGCGGCGAGGAAGACGCTCGCCACGAGCTGGAGCCGGTCGTCGGTCAGCGCCAGGTCGCCCTGGATGTCGGCGAGTTGGATGCTGATGCCGGACGACGGGGGTCCTGGCCGCGGAGGCCTGCTGGGTCGCCGCCACCGTACGCACCCGGCTCGGCCAGTACGACAGGGCGGCCGAACTGCTCCAGCAGGCCCTCGCCGCGCTCGACAGCCACGAGGACCTGACCCTGTGGCTGCGGCTGCGGCTCGCGGCGGCTTCACTGGCGCTGCAGACCACTCCGCCGCGCATCGACGACGCCACCGCCTACCTCGACGCGGTGGAGTCGGCCGTCGACCTGGTCGGCTCCCCCTTGCACCGCCACGAGTTCCTCTTGCTGCGCGCCCAACTCCACTACCGCCAGGGCGACCTGGCCACCGCCGAGAAATTGTGCGGCCACGCCGAGGAGGGCGCGGCCCTGCTCTCCTACCGCGACCGCGTCCGCCTGGAGACCCTCCGCGGCCTGCTCGACGCCCGCACCGGCATCCCCGACACCCTGCAACGACTGCGGACCCTCGCCACCACGATCCGGGGCGCCGGCGCCCCGGACCTGGCCGCCGAGGTCTGGCGCGCCGCGGCGGAGGGGGCGGCGGCCCAGGAATAAGGCCGAGGCCGCGCCCTCACGTGGCCCTGATCGTCCAGCGCGTCCCGGCGGACGGCGTGCCGCGCCGGGCACGGCGAAACGCCGGACGTGCTGATCGACTCAGCGCGTCCGGCGTTCGAGCACGGGGCCGTTCGGGCCGAGGTGGGGTCAGGGCGGCTGCCCCGGCCACGGTCACCTCGGCCTACGGCAGCCTCAGACCAGGTTCACCGCGCGGGCGGACGTCGCCCCGATCTCCGCGGCGACCTCGGCCATCACCCCGGAGGGCACCGCGTCGTCCACCGTGAGGACGGCCAGCGCCTCGCCGCCGGCGGCCGCGCGGGCGACCTGCATACCGGCGATGTTGATACCGGCCTCGCCGAGGACACGGCCGACGGTGCCGACGACACCCGGGCGGTCCTCGTAGCGCAGGACCAGCATGTGGTCGGCGAGCGCGAGGTCGACGTCGTAGTCGCCGACCGCGACGATCTTCTGCAGGTGCTTGGGGCCGGCCAGCGTGCCGGAGACCGCGACCTCCTCGCCGCCGGCGAGCGTGCCGCGCACGGTGACCACGTTGCGGTGGTCGGCCGACTCCGAGCTGGTGGTCAGCCGCACCTCGACGCCGCGCTCCTGGGCGAACAGCGGGGCGTTGACGTAGGAGACCGTCTCGTCGACGACGTCCTCGAAGACGCCCTTGAGCGCGGAGAGTTCGAGCACCTTCACGTCGTGCTGGGTGATCTCGCCGTAGACCTCGACGTCCAGGCGGACCGCGACCTCACCGGCGAGGGCGGTGAAGATGCGGCCGAGGCGTTCGGCGAGCGGCAGGCCCGGCTTGACGTCCTCGGCGATGACCCCGCCCTGGACGTTCACCGCGTCCGGGACCAGCTCGCCGGCGAGCGCGAGGCGCACCGAGCGGGCGACGGCGATACCCGCCTTCTCCTGCGCCTCGTCGGTGGAGGCACCGAGGTGCGGGGTGCAGACCACCTGGTCGAACTCGAACAGCGGGGAGTCCGTGCAGGGCTCCTTGGCGTACACGTCGAGACCGGCGCCGGCGACCCGGCCCTCCTTGAGGGCGGAGTACAGCGCCTCCTCGTCGACGATGCCACCGCGCGCGGCGTTGACGATGCGGACGCTCGGCTTGACCTTGCGCAGCGCCTCGTCGCCGATGAGGCCGACCGTCTCGGGGGTCTTGGGCAGGTGGACGGTGATGAAGTCGGAGACCTCCAGCAGCTCGTCCAGCGAGAGGACCTTGACGCCCATCTGCGCGGCCCGCGCGGGCTGGATGTAGGGGTCGTAGGCGACGACCTTCATGCCGAAGCCGGACATGCGCTGGGCGACCAGCGCGCCGATGCGGCCCAGGCCGACGACACCGAGGGTCTTCTCGGCCAGCTCGACACCCGTGTACTTGCTGCGCTTCCACTCGCCGTTCTTCAGCGCGGCGTTGGCCTGCGGGATGTGGCGGGCGGTGGCGACGAGGAGACCGCAGGCCAGCTCGGCGGCGGTGACGATGTTGGAGGTGGGCGCGTTGACGACCATCACGCCGGCCTTGGTGGCGGCGGAGACGTCGACGTTGTCCAGGCCGACGCCGGCTCGCGCGACGACCTTCAGCTTGTTCGCGGCGGCGATGGCCTCGGCGTCGACCTTGGTCGCGGAGCGGATCAGGATCGCGTCCACGTCGGCGATGGCGGGGAGCAGTTCGGCGCGGTCGGCTCCGTTGCAGTGCCGGATCTCGAAGTCCGGGCCAAGCGCGTCCACGGTCGCGGGCGACAGCTCTTCAGCGATGAGTACCACTGGCTTTTGACTGGGGTACGAGCTCACGTGAGTCCTCACATGTCCAATGCGGACGGCCGTCCCGACGGCCGCAGGCGGTGGAGGGGGCTTGCCGCGTGGAAGACGCACGACGCTGTGGGCCTGACGCGTATGTTGTGCAGCAGTGTAGTGGCGCCAGGAGCATCGTTTTGCGCCGCTGCGTAAGGATCACCCGTCCGTGGCTGGACGGGGTGGACAACGGGGCCGGAGCAGTCCGCTCCGGCCCCGTGGCCCGAGGCTTTACGCCTCCTCGTCGACCCAGCTCATCAGCTTGCGCAGCTCCTTGCCGGTGGTCTCCAGCAGGTGCTCGGAGTCGGCGTTCTTGTACTCGTTGTACTTCTTCAGGCCGCCGTGGTACTCGTCCATCCACTGCTGGGCGAAGGTGCCGTCCTGGATCTCGGCGAGGACCTTCTTCATCTCCGCCTTGGTGGCGTCGGTGATGATCCGCGGGCCGGTGACGTAGTCGCCCCACTCGGCGGTCTCGGAGATCGACCAGCGCATCTTCTCCAGGCCGCCCTCGTACATGAGGTCCACGATCAGCTTCAGCTCGTGCAGGCACTCGAAGTAGGCGATCTCCGGCTGGTAGCCCGCCTCGGTCAGCGTCTCGAAGCCGGCCTTCACCAGGGCGGCGGTGCCGCCGCACAGGACGGCCTGCTCGCCGAAGAGGTCGGTCTCGGTCTCCTCGGTGAAGGTCGTCTTGATGACGCCGGCGCGGGTGCCGCCGATGCCCTTGGCGTACGACAGGGCCAGCGCGAAGGCGTTTCCGGAGGCGTCCTGCTCGACGGCGGCGATGCACGGAACGCCGCGGCCCTCCTCGTACTGGCGGCGCACCAGGTGGCCCGGGCCCTTGGGGGCGACCATGCAGACGTCCACGCCGGCCGGGGGCTTGATGAAGCCGAAGCGGATGTTGAAGCCGTGGCCGAAGAACAGGGCGTCGCCGTCGTTCAGGTTCGGGGCGATGTGCTCCTCGTAGACCTGGGCCTGGATCGGGTCCGGGACGAGGATCATGATGACGTCGGCCTCGGCGGCGGCCTCCGACGGGGTCACCACGCGCAGGCCCTGCTCCTCGGCCTTGGCCTTGGACTTGGAGCCCTCGTGCAGACCGACGCGCACGTCGACACCCGAGTCACGGAGCGACAGCGCGTGGGCGTGGCCCTGGCTGCCGTACCCGATGACCGCGACCTTGCGGCCCTGGATGATGGACAGGTCGGCGTCGGCGTCGTAGAACAGCTCGGCCACTTTGGGTTCTCTCCTTGAGTGCAGGTGTTGCGTCCCACCGTATGACGGCGGGGGGAAGGGAAGTTCGGGGGTCTCGGTATACGGGCGGCCGAAGCCGCCCGTACGGCCTTACGCGCTGCGGTCGAGGGCGCGCAGCGAGCGGTCCGTGATGGAGCGGGCGCCGCGGCCGATCGCGATCGTGCCGGACTGCACGAGCTCCTTGATGCCGAACGGCTCCAGCATCTTCAGCATGGCCTCCAGCTTGTCGCTGGAGCCGGTGGCCTCGATGGTGACGGCCTCCGGGGAGACGTCGACGGTCTTGGCGCGGAAGAGCTGGACGATCTCGATGATCTGGGAGCGCGTCTCGTTGTCGGCGCGCACCTTCACCAGAACGAGTTCGCGCTGAACGGCCGCACCGGGCTCCAGCTCGACGATCTTCAGCACGTTGACGAGCTTGTTGAGCTGCTTGGTCACCTGCTCCAGCGGCAGGTCGTCCACGCTCACCACGATGGTGATGCGGGAGATGTCGGGGTGCTCGGTGACGCCGACCGCGAGCGAGTCGATGTTGAAGCCGCGGCGGGAGAACAGGGCGGCGATCCGGGCCAGGATGCCGGGCGTGTTCTCCACCAGGACCGAGAGCGTGTGCTTGGACATGTTCTTCTACGTCTCTCTCGCTCAGTCGTCTTCGTTGTCGCCGAAGTCGGGGCGGACGTCCCGGGCGGCCATGATCTCGTCGTTGGAGGTGCCGGCGGCGACCATCGGCCACACCATGGCGTCCTCGTGGACGATGAAGTCGATGACGACCGGGCGGTCGTTGATCGAGTTCGCCTCTTCGATGACCTTGTCGAGGTCGGCCGGGTCCTCGCAGCGGATCGCGTAACAGCCCATGGCCTCCGACAGCTTGACGAAGTCGGGGACGCGGGTGCCGGCGCTGGGCTGCTTGCCGTCGGCCTCGGGGCCGCTGTGCAGCACGGTGTTGGAGTAGCGCTGGTTGTAGAACAGGGTCTGCCACTGGCGGACCATGCCGAGGGCGCCGTTGTTGATGATGGCGACCTTGATCGGGATGTTGTTCAGGGCGCAGGTGGTGAGTTCCTGATTGGTCATCTGGAAGCAGCCGTCGCCGTCGATCGCCCAGACGGTCTGGTCCGGGGCTCCGGCCTTGGCGCCCATCGCGGCCGGGACCGCGTAGCCCATCGTGCCGGCGCCGCCGGAGTTGAGCCAGGTGGCGGGCTTGTCGTACTGGATGAAGTGGGCGGCCCACATCTGGTGCTGGCCGACGCCCGCCGCGAAGATCGTGCCCTCGGGGGCGAGTTGGCCGATGCGCTCGATGACCTGCTGCGGGGAGAGCGAGCCGTCCTCGGGCTGGTCGTAGCCGAGCGGGTAGGTCTCGCGCCACCGCTTCAGGTCGGTCCACCAGGCGCTGTAGTCCCCCTGGTGCCCCTCGCTGTACTCCTTCTGCACGGCCTGGATCAGGTCGGCGATGACCTCGCGGGCGTCACCGACGATCGGCACGTCGGCGGCACGGTTCTTGCCGATCTCCGCCGGGTCGATGTCGGCGTGCACGATCTTGGCGTACGGGGCGAAGCTGTCCAGCTTGCCGGTGACGCGGTCGTCGAAGCGGGCGCCGAGGGCGACGATCAGGTCGGCCTTCTGCAGGCCGGTGACGGCGGCCACCGAGCCGTGCATGCCAGGCATGCCCAGGTGCTGGGGGTGGGTGTCGGGGAACGCGCCGAGCGCCATCAGGGTGGTGGTGACGGGCGCGCCGGTCAGCTCGGCGAGGACCTTCAGTTCGGCGGTGGCCTGTGCCTTGAGGACGCCGCCGCCGACGTAGAGGATCGGGCGCTTGGCGGCGGTGATCAGCTTGGCGGCCTCGCGGATCTGCTTGGCGTGCGGCTTGGTGACGGGCCGGTAGCCGGGCAGGTCCATGGTGGGCGGCCAGGAGAAGGTGGTCTGCGCCTGGAGGGCGTCCTTGGCGATGTCGACCAGGACCGGGCCGGGGCGGCCGGTGGAGGCGATGTGGAACGCCTGCGCGATCACCCGGGGGATGTCCTCGGCCTTGGTGACCAGGAAGTTGTGCTTGGTGATCGGCATGGTGATGCCGACGATGTCCGCCTCCTGGAAGGCGTCCGTGCCGATCGCCTTGGAGGCGACCTGGCCGGTGATCGCGACCAGCGGGACCGAGTCCATGTGGGCGTCGGCGATCGGGGTGACCAGGTTGGTGGCGCCGGGGCCCGAGGTGGCCATGCAGACGCCGACGCGGCCGGTGGCCTGCGCGTAGCCGGTGGCGGCGTGGCCGGCGCCCTGCTCGTGCCGGACCAGGACGTGGCGGACCTTGGTGGAGTCCATCAGCGGGTCGTACGCCGGGAGGATCGCACCGCCGGGAATGCCGAATACCGTGTCGGCGCCGACCTCCTCGAGGGAGCGGATGAGGGACTTCGCACCCGTGACGTGCTCGGGCGCGGACTGCTGTCCTCCGGATCGGGGCCGCGGCTGCGGATGATGGGCCCCGGTGGCCTGCTCGGTCATCGGCATTCTCTTCTCGATGCTGAGGGTTTTTGCGAAGTTTGTGCGGTGTACGACTGCTGCCTGTGCAACAAAAAACCCCTCGTGCCGTTAGGCAAGCGAGGGGAGCGCGCCGGGAGTGGGTCGCTGAGCGGTCGAGGGCTCAGCGTCAGCCGACGCGCTTTCCAAGTACGAGAATTCGGGTGCGCATGGCACTGACCCTCCCCCCGGCACGCACCGCGTGTCAAGGTGGTGGGACGGGAGTCTCATTATGTGAGCGAAGCACGCTGCCGCCTCCGAGAATCGCGGGCACCCCGCGGGCGTACCCCGCCGTGGCGCCCCCCGCGAACGCGGGCTCCACCGGTCCGTGCGGCACCGGATAATGGCCGGAACCGAGCGCCCGGCGCAGCCGGTACTCGTCCAGCGGGCCGGAGAACGCCATGCCCTGGCCGTGGGTGCAGCCCATCGCGCGCAGCGCGACGACCTGCTCGGGCAGGTCCACGCCGTCGGCCACGGACTGCAGGCCCAGATCGGTGGCGATCCGCAGCAGCCCGCTGGTGATCTTGTACAGCCGGGCGGACTCGACGACGCCCTCGACCAGGCTGCGGTCCAGCTTGAGGATGTCGGCGGGGAGCCTGCGCAGGGCGGTGATGGCCGCGACGCCGCCGCCGAAGCCGTCCAGGGCGATCCGCACGCCCAGTCTGCGCAGGGCGCTCAGCCGCCGCTCCAGCTCGTCCAGCTGAACCCGCGGGTCGGTGTCGGACAGCTCGATCACCAGGGAGCCCGACGGCAGCCCGTACCGGGTCAGCAGCGCCTCGATCGAGCCGGGCGGCAGCGAACGGTCCAGCAGCCGCCGCGCGCCCATCCGGACCGTGACGGGGACGGCGAGCCCGGTCGCGGTGCGCTCGGCGGCCTGCTCCACGGCCTCCTCCAGCATCCAGCGGCCCAGCTCGGCGGTCTTGTCGCTGTCCTCGGCCACCCGCAGGAACTCGGCCGGGGTGAACAGCACGCCCTGCGAGGACCGCCAGCGCGCCTGGGCGGAGACCGACGTGATCCGGCCGTCCTCCAGACAGACCACCGGCTGGTGCAGCAGCGCGAACTCGCCGTCGTGCAGCGCGGCCCGCAGCCGCGTCGCCAACTCCGCCTTGCGTACGACGTCCTGCTGCATCTGCGGCTTGTACAGCTCGACGCGGCCCTTGCCGGCCGCTTTGGCGCGGTACATCGCGAGGTCGGCGTTGCGCAGCAGCTCCCCCGCGCCGAGGCCGGGTTCGGCGAAGGCGACGCCGATGGAGGCGGCGACCCGGACATCGTTGCCGTCGATGACGTACGGCTGCGACAGCGTGAGCCTCAGACGGTCGGCCAGTTCCAGGATGTGGCGTTCACGGGCGGTGCGGTCACGGGTGCCGTCCCCGACGATGAGGGCGGCGAACTCGTCACCGCCCAGTCTGGATGCGGTGTCGCCGTGCCGGACCGCCTCCTGGAGTCTGCGGGCGGCCTGGACCAGCAGTTCGTCCCCGGCCTGGTGCCCGATGGTGTCGTTGACGGCCTTGAAGCCGTCGAGGTCGATGAAGAGGACGGCCGTGCCGCGCAGGGCGGCGCCGCGGTCGGAGGCGCGTCGGCCGGACAGGGCCTGCTGGACGCGCTTGGTGAACAGGGCGCGGTTGGGCAGGTCGGTGAGCGGGTCGTGTTCGGCGTTGTGCTGGAGCTGCGCCTGCAGGCGCACCCTTTCGGTCACGTCCCGGCTGTTGAAGATGAGGCCGCCGTGGTGGCGGTTGACGGTCGACTCGACGTTCAGCCAGCCTCCGTCTCCGGAGCGGAAGCGGCACTCGATGCGCGTAGTGGGTTCCTCAAGTGGGCTGGCGGCGAGGAAGCGGCGCACTTCGTGCACCACGCAGCCCAGGTCCTCCGGGTGGATGAGGTTGGCCAGTTCCGTCCCCACCAGCTCCTCCGCGGGGCGGCCGTAGACGCCGGCGGCGGCCGGGGAGACATAGCGGAGGATGCCGCTGGGCGCGGCGATCATGATGACGTCGCTGGAGCCCTGCACCAGGGAGCGGAAGTGGTTCTCCTTCTGCGCCAGTTCCTGGGTGAGGGTGATGTTGTCGAGCAGCATGATGCCCTGGCGCACCACGAGGGCGAGGACGACGGTGCCGCCGGTGATGAGGACGACCCGGTCGACGCTGCGGCCGTTGAGGACGTTGTAGAGGATGCCCAGGGTGCAGACGGCGGCGGCGAGGTAGGGCGTGAGGGCCGCCAGGGAGCCGGCGATCGGCCGGGCCGCCGGATACCGGCTGTGATCGCCTCCCTGCACGGGCACGTGGTGGGTGCCGCTGCGGCCCGGCAGGTGCTCGCGCACCACGCGCGTGTACCCGGTGCTCTCCCGGTGCTCGGCGTCGCCGTGCCGGGAGGTGGCCCAGGGGGCGTAGGCGAGCAGCAGGGAGCCGGCGAACCAGCCCGCGTCGAGCAGTTGCCCGGAGCGGTAGTTGTTGTGCATCAGCGGTGAGGTGAACAGGGCGTCGCACATCACGGTCAGGGCCAGTGCGCCGATTGCGGTGTTCACCGCGGTGCGGTTGACCGACGAGCGCCGGAAGTGCAGTGCGAGCACCATGCTGACCAGGGCGATGTCGAGCAGCGGGTAGGCCAGCGACAGCGCGGTGTGGGCCACGCTCGACGCCCCGGTCTGGGCCGCCGTCTGGGCCAGGGCGAGGCTCCACGACAGCGTGAGCAGCGAGCCGCCGATCAGCCAGGCGTCCAGCGCGAGGCAGACCCAACCGGCCTTTGTCACAGGGCGCTTGGCGAGCACCAGCAGCCCCACGATGGCGGGCGGGGCGAAGCAGAGGAAGAAGCCGTCCGCGTAACTGGGGCTGGGCACGGGCTGCTTCAGGACGACCTCGTACCAGCCCCAGACCAGGTTGCCCAGGGCCGCCATCGCGGAGGAGAAGGCGAACAGCAGCCAGGCCGGTCGAAAGCGGATGCGGCGGCTTCGGGCGTAGAGGAAGCAGGAGACGGCGGCGGTACCGGCCGCCGCGCTCAGTCCGAAGTCACCCATGATCAGCGCGACTTGTGCCGAACCCCAGCCGAGCGCGGAGCCGACGGCGTACCCCGCGCACAGCAGGGCCAGGACGAGTTGGGGGAGCAGACCGGACCCGCCGCCCCCGAACGGCGACCGGGGCAGCAGCGCCCCCGACGAGGGCTGAGCCCGCAGCGCTCCGTGGAGCACGGTCGTGGGAGGCGACGGCGAGTTCACCGGGTCCTCCCGGTCCGCGCCGCTCCCGGGTCCCGCGGGTCCCGGTGTGCTGGGTGCGCATGCTTCCTGCGGCTGCTGTGCCGCCGGTGATGGGTGTGATGACCGTGCTGGCCGTGCTGGCCACCGTGACTGCCGTGGGGGCCGCGTCTGCGCGCTGCCCTGCGCCAGGGTCGCCGCCGGCGGCCCCGCCGCGTCGGATCGTTCGTCCATAGGCCGTGCATCGCCCGTCGCCCCCCTCACAGTCTGCAATGTCCATCCCCGGCGCCGAACGGTGCGCGGCGCAGCCCCTGTCGGGACGATACACCAGTCTCGTCACTCAGGGACATAGCTTCTCTACGCTCCGTGACGACCGACGACATGCGGGTACGCACCGCGCCCGGAAGGTTGCGGAGGGTACCCGAAGTGGGTTACGCGTCTGTTGCGTCTGCGGCTCGGGCGCTTGCGGCACCCGTCGTAAGGATCACGTTGCGCAGGGGCTCCCGGTTCACGAATCGGTTCAACTGGTCCACCAGCAGCCGCTTGGCGCGCGGCAGGAACGCGGATGTCGGTCCGCCCACGTGAGGGCTGATGAGCACACCCGGCGCATGCCACAGGGGATGACCGGGCGGCAGCGGCTCGGGGTCGGTGACGTCGAGTGCGGCGGTGATACGGCCGTTCTCCAGTTCGGCCAGGAGCGCCTTGGTGTCCACCACGGCGCCGCGGGCGACGTTGACCAGGAGCGCGCCGTCCTTCATACGGGCCAGGAAGTCGGCGCCGGCCAGGTGGTGGGTGGTTTCGGTGAGCGGCGTGGACAGGATGACGACATCCGCTTCGGGGAGCAGGGCGTGCAGCTCGGTGAACGGATGCACCGGCCCGCGCTCCGTGGTGCGCGCGGAGCGCGCGACGCGCGCCACCCGCGCACACTCGAAGGGCGCGAGCCGGTCCTCGATGGCGGCGCCGATGGAGCCGTAGCCGACGATGAGGACGTTCTTGTCGGCGAGGGAGGGGTAGAAGGCGCCCTGCCAGTGCTCCCGCTGCTGCGCCCGGACGAACTCGGGGATGCCCCGCAGCGAGGCGAGGGTCAGCGTGAGGGCGAGTTCGGCCGTGCTGGCCTCGTGCACTCCGCGCGCGTTGCACAGCGTCACGCCCGGCGCCACCACGGACAGCCGGGCCAGTACGTCGTCGACGCCCGCGGTCAGCGTCTGGATGACCCGCACGTTCCGCAGGTGCTCCAGCGGGCCGACCCGCACCGGCAGGCTCTTCATGTACGGGACGACGTACATCACGCAGTCGGCGGGGTCTCCGGGGAACGGCTGGTCACCGTCCTCGCCCCCGTCCCAGAAAAGGTAGTTGGGGCCCGCCGGGAGCCCTGCGATCTCTTCCGGCGGGATGGGGAGCCACACGTCAGCAGTCATGCCCAGGAGGCTATGTCAGGCGTGCGGGACGGCAGAGGTTAGGTTGGGGAGCCGGAAGAGGGAGGGTCACGAGCAGGTGGAGCGCAGGACGATCGGCGCGGCGGCGCTCACGGTGGGGGCTGTCGGACTCGGGTGCATGCCGATGAGCTGGGCGTACAGCGGATCGCGGCAGCGCGGTGCCGAGTCGCTGAGGGCCGTGCACCGGGCGCTCGATTCCGGCTCGACTCTGCTGGACACGGCCGACATGTACGGCCCGTTCACCAACGAGCTGCTGCTGGGGCGGGTGTTGAAGGAGCGCCGGCAGGACGCCTTCGTGTCGACCAAGGTCGGGCTGCTGGTCGGTGAGCAGCACATCGTCGCCAACGGCCGCCCCGGCTATGTGAAGCGGGCGTGCGACGCGTCGCTGCGGCGCCTGCAGACGGACGTCATCGACCTCTACCAGTTGCACCGCGCCGACCCCGAGGTGCCCGTCGAGGAGACGTGGGGGGCGATGGCGGAGCTCGTCCGGGCGGGAAAGGTACGGGCGTTGGGACTGTGCGCGGTGGGAGCGCGCGGCGGCCGCCGCTCCGGAACCGGCCTGCACGACGCCACGATCCGTCAGCTGCGGCGGGTGCAGCAGGTGTTCCCGGTCAGCGCGGTGCAGGCGGAGCTGTCGGTGTGGTCGCCGGAGGCCCTGGAGTCCCTGCTGCCGTGGTGCGAGACGCGCGGCATCGGCTTCCTCGCCGCGATGCCCCTGGGCAACGGCTTCCTGACCGGCACGCTGACGCCGGGCGAGGGCTTCGAGCCGGACGACGTACGTGCCCGGCACCCCCGTTTCACCGCCGAGATGATGGCCGCCAACCAGCCGATCGTCGCCGGTCTGCGCCGCATCGCCCACCGCCACGGCGAGCACGTCACTCCGGCCCAGGTGGCCCTGGCGTGGGTACTGGCCCAGGGCCGCCACGTGGTCCCGGTGCCGGGGGCCAAACAGGAGCGCTGGGTGTCCGAGAACGCGGCGGCGGAGGCGCTTCGGCTGACGCCGGAGGACCTGGCGGAGGTGGGGAAGCTGCCCGCGGCACTGGGGTCCTGGGACTGAGGGGGCAGTGCGGGGCTGGGTGTGGGGGGACTGTTCTTGAGCGGACCTGGCGCATTCGGCTGCGGCTCGGCAGCGCCCCGAAGGCGCGCGGGGCTGTATCTGTCAGCGGCTCCCCCGCGATGGGGGTCCGATGGGGGTCCGATGGGGGGTCCCCCGCGCGAGCAAAGCCGAGCATGGGGGAGCGACCGGCCACCACGAGCCCGCAGGCGAACGGCGACCCGTCACGGCACGTCCGGCGGAGCGAGTCGGGTCCAGGGCGTGGGGTCCACGAGGTGGCCCCAGCGCGTGGGACGAGGCGGACCGGTCGGGTGCGGTTGAGGTTTTGGTGATCGGGAACCTGTGAGGCGCGAGCGGTGTAAGACATGTAGAGCCCGCGCTGGGGACCGCCGTCGAAGGGACCATGATCGTGCAACGTCGAGCTGTGTCGGCCGTGCTGGCCGCTGCCGCGCTCCTGCTCACAGCCGGCTGTTCCGACGACGGGGGAGGAACGGCCGGCGGTGATGCCGGGCGGACGCCGGACGGGACGGCGTCCGGTTCGCCGCCCTCGCGGGCGACCGAGGAGGCACCGCCCGCGAAGGGCTCGGCCAAGGTGACCCGGACGGTCGCCGAGGGTCTGAACACTCCGTGGGGCCTGGCCCCGCTGCCCGACGGCGACCTGCTCGTCTCCTCCCGCGACGAGGCCACGATCACCCGGGTCGACACGGAGACCGGCAAGAAGACGGAGCTGGGCGAGGTGCCCGGGGTGTCCCCGGCCGGTGAGGGCGGTCTGATGGGCCTCGCGCTCTCCCCGGACTACGCCTCGGACCGCATGGTCTACGCCTACTTCACCTCGGCCTCGGACAACCGCATCGTCCGCATGCTCTACAACGAGGACAAGCCCACCGGCGAGCAGCTCGGCGCCCCCGACACGGTCTTCAAGGGCATCCCCAAGGGCTTCGTCCACAACGGCGGCCGGATCGCCTTCGGCCCGGACAAGATGCTGTACGTCGGCACCGGCGAGAGCGGCGAGGAGGGCCTGTCCCAGGACAAGGAGTCCCCGGGCGGCAAGATCCTGCGGCTGACCCCCGAGGGCGAGCCCGCGCCGGGCAACCCCTTCCCGGACTCCCCCGTCCACTCGTACGGCCACCGCAATGTGCAGGGTCTGGCCTGGGACTCCAAGCAGCGCCTGTTCGCCGCGGAGTTCGGCCAGAACACCTGGGACGAGCTGAACGCGATCAAGCCCGGCGACAACTACGGCTGGCCGGAGGCCGAGGGCAAGTCCGACGACTCGGCGTTCCACAACCCGCTGGCCCAGTGGAGCACGGAGGAGGCCTCCCCCAGCGGCATCGCCCACGCCGAGGGCTCGATCTGGATGGCCGGGCTGAGGGGCCAGCGCCTGTGGCGCGTGCCCCTCCAGGGAACGGAGGCATCGGCCGACCCGCAGGCCTTCCTGGAGGGCGAGTACGGCCGGCTGCGCACGGTGGTCTCCGCCGGCGGCGACAAGCTGTGGCTGACGACCAGCAACACGGACGGACGCGGCAGCCCGGCGGACGAGGACGACCGGATTCTGGAGGTGCAGGTGTCGTAGGCCGCGCCGCTACTCGTCTATGAGCGACTTGTCGAGGACGGCCACGGAGACCAGGATCAGGAACGCCCGGTGCACCATGTAGCCGACCGTCAGCCCGGGCGCGACGGAGACGACGCGGATGTCCTCGCCGCTCACAGCCTGCGACACCGGCGTGAACGGGTCCTCGGCCAGCTTCAGGAGCCCGCGCTCCAGGAGCTTGCGACGGTCCTCGGGGATCGCGTCACGCTGCGCCGCGGCGCGTTCGGTGAACTCGCTGGTACAACACGGCTCCTCCTGGTCGTCTACCAGGACTATCCCGCACCGAGCCGCGCCGCGTCGTCCCCCGCCTCGAACATCCCCAGCCGATGTGCCACCGCCGCCGCCTCCCCCCGCCCCGAGACGCCGAGCTTGGCCAGGATGTTCGACACGTGGACGCTGGCCGTCTTCGGGGAGATGAACAGTTCCTCGGCGATCTGGCGGTTGGTGCGGCCGGACGACACCAGGCGCAGCACGTCGCGTTCGCGGGTGGTGAGGCCGAGGGACTCGACGGGGTCCGCGGGGGCGGACGACTGCCGGGGAACGGGGGTCAGGGCGAGGCGGCCGCGCTGGGCGAGCAGGGTGACGGCCTCCGCCAGGGGGCGGGCGCGCAGATGGTCCGCGACGGCGTGGGCGAGGCGGAGCAGTTCCGCGGCGCGGGCCCGCTGCTCCTCGCCGCCGGTCGTCAGGAGGGCCTCGGCCAGACGCAGGCGGAGGCGGGCGAGGTCGTAGGGGCGTTGCAGGTGTTCGAACGCGGCGACCGCCCGCGACCAGAGGTCGAGGGGGGTGTGGCCCTCGGCGCGCTGGAGTTCGGCGCGTACCCACAGCTCGTGGGCGAGCCAGACGGGGGCGTCGGTGGTGAGGGACTTGACGGCGCCGAAGAGGCGGTCGAGGGTGTCGGCGCGGCCTTCGTCGGCGGCGGGCAGGGTGCGGGCGTCGGCCTCGGCGGTGGCGGCGGCCAGCAGCAGGGGCCAGGCGTGGCGCTGGGTGCCGGGCCGGAAGCCGGTGTCCAGGGTGCGCAGGAGTTCGGCGCGGGCGTCGAGGATGCGGCCCTCGGCGGCGGCGATCTCGATGGTGAGCCGGGACACGGGGAGGATGTTCTGCGGCATGGGGTCGTGCGTGCCGAAGGCGGCGCGGCTCTCGGCCAGGTGGCGGGCGGCCTCGTCGAGCTGGCCGCCGGAGAGGGACAGATAGGCAAGGCAGTTGAAGCTGATGCCGCGCGGCTCGGGGTTCTGTCCTGCGCGCTGGGCCTGGATCGCGGCCTCGGCCGCCTCGTCCCAGCGCCCCAGGGAGATCAGTGACTCGGCGAGGTTGGCCCAGCACCAGGCCTCGGAATACCGCAAGCCCCGTTCCCGGGTGACGCGCAGCCCTTCGCGCAGGACGCCTGCCGCTTCCTCGGAGCGGCCTATGGCTTCCAGGGCGGACGGCAGATTGACGTAGCTGCGTCCCAGCACGGCGAGGGGCCCCCGGTCCGCCGCCTGCTCCTTGACCTCGTGCATCAGGGTGAGTCCGGCCTCGATGTCCCCGGCCTCGACCAGGAGCCCGCCGAGGGTGAGCCGGGCGTTGAGCTCGATGTCGGTGGCGCCGACCATGCGCGCGTACTCGACGGCGCGCTCGGCGGCGGTGACGGCCTCCGGGCCGGGGCTGTGGGTCATGGCCCAGGAGGCGGCCGTGGTCAGCACCTCGGCGTGCACCTCGGACGGCGGCAGGCCGCGCACCAGCTCCTGGGCGGTGGCAATCTCCTGCCAGCCGTCGCCGCGGGCCTGCGCCTGTGTGAGACGGGAACGCTGGATCCAGAACCAGGCGGCGCGCAGCGGATCGTCGCCGTCGGCCAGCAGGTGCAGGGCCCGCTTGGTGGTTCTCAGGGCGCGTTCGCGTTCCCCGCAGAGCCGGCCGGCGACGGCGGCCTCGGCCATCAGGTCGAGGTAGCGCAGGGGGGTGGTCGCCGGGTCGCAGCCGCAAGGAGGGTAGACCTCGGTGTAGTCGACGGGGCGCAGCCGGGCGCGGACCTCGTCGGGGACGGTGTCCCACAGTTCCATCGCCCGTTCCAGCAGCCGCAGTTGCTCGGTGTAGGCGTGTCGGCGGCGGGCCGCGACGGAGGCGTCGAGGACGGCGGGCAGGGCCTTGGCGGCGTCGTGGGCGTGGTACCAGTAGCTGGCCAGGCGCATCACGCGTTCGTCGGCGGGGACGAGGCTCGGATCGGCCTCCAGAGCCTCGGCGTAGCCGCGGTTGAGGCGGGAGCGTTCGCCGGGCAGCAGGTCGTCGCTGACGGCCTCGCGGACCAGGGAGTGGCGGAAGCGGTAGCCGTCGCCGTCGGGTGCGGGCAGCAGGATGCCGGCGTGGACGGCGGCCCGCAGCGCTTCGATGAGGTCGTCCTCGGGGAGCCGGGCGACGGCGGCGAGCAGCCGGTGCTCCACGGTGGAGCCGCCCTCGGCGACGATCCGGGCGACCCGCTGGGCGCTCTCGGGCAGGGCCTCGACCCGGACCAGCAGCAGGTCGCGCAGGGAGTCGGTGAGTCCGGTGCAGCAGCAGTCCTGGGCGGCGACGGCGAGTTCCTCGACGAAGAAGGCGTTGCCGTCGGAGCGTGCGAAGACCTCGTCGACCTGGGCCGGGTCGGGCTCGGTGGCGAGGATGCCGGCCATCTGGCGGCCGACCTCGGCGCGGCTGAAGCGGGCGAGCTCGATCCGGCGGACGGTGCGCAGCCGGTCCAGTTCGGCGAGCAGGGGGCGCAGGGGATGGCGGCGGTGGATGTCGTCGGAGCGGTAGGTGGCGAGGACGACGAGGCGGCCGGTGCGCAGGGTGCGGACGAGGTAGGCGAGGAGGTGCCGGGTGGAGGCGTCGGCCCAGTGCAGGTCCTCCAGGGCGAGCACGACCGTGCGGTCGGCGGCGACGCGTTCCAGCAGGCGGGCGGTGAGTTCGAAGAGGCGGGCCATGCTCTCCTCGTCGTGCCGTCCCGAGCCGGTCTCGCCGAGTTCGGGCAGCAGCCGGGCCAGTTCGCTCTCCTGGCCGGCGGCAGCGGCGGCCAGTTCGTCCGGCAGGGCCCGGCGCAGGGCGCGCAGGGCGGTGGAGAACGGTGCGAAGGGCAGCCCGTCGGCGCCGATCTCGACGCAGCCGCCGAGGGCGACGACGGCTCCCCTGCGGGCGGCGGCGTCGGCGAACTCCTCGACCAGGCGCGTCTTGCCGACGCCGGCCTCACCGCCTATCAACAACGCCTGCGGCTCTCCGCCCGCGCCGAACGCCTGGGAGGTGTCCCCGGCGCCTGCGCGGGCGAGCGCGTCGTTCAGGATCTGCAACTCATCGGCGCGGCCGATGAACACCGGGCTGACGGACTGGGTTTCCACAGGCCAGAGCATCGCACGCGGCTCCGACAGCGGGGCACCGGTTTTCCCCGGGCGGTCCGCCGGCCCCTTGGCGTTCATGCGGTACGGGCGGACCGGATCCGACTGAGGCGGGAGGTATGCACCTCGCCCTCGGCGGCGCGTCGTGCGGATTCCCGGCGGGCGGCGCGGCGGCCGCGCAGGGCCTCGCGGGCCAGCCGCTCGTGCTGGGCCTCACGGATGAGGTCGGCGGAACGGAAGTGGTGGATCTCGTACGCGAACATGGTTTCCCCTGTTGAGAGTTGGTTTTCGGCTCGCTCCCTGCGATGCCTCCACTCTCGTCTCCCAGGGGGGTCGGTCACATCGGGAGAGTTCCGCATCTTCGGCGGCGGGCGGGGCCTTAGACGCGTCTGAGGGGCCTCAGACCGTCCGTAAGGTGCTTACGGAGGGCCTAAGACCCCTCATCGGGACCTGCGGTGGCGCGGGTCGAGGTCAACTGGTCGAGGGCAGGCCGAGCAGGACGTCGGTGTACTTGAGGACGGCCAGCAGCAGGCCGATGACACCGAGGGCGACACCCGCCCAGGCGACCGACTTGATCCACACCGGCTGCGGTTCGCCGGGCACGCCGAACGCGGGCCGGGCGAGCACGACGACGCCGATGACCAGGGAGAGCAGCGCGAACAGGCCGGCCCACAGGGCGGTGGTCTGCCAGGCGTCGCCGTAGACCTCCTGGACCTGCTTGGCGACGCTCGCGCCGGACGAGGTCTCCAGCTGGCCGATGAGCGTCTCGCGCGCGGCGGCGACCGTGCCGATCCAGCCGCCGGTCAGCGAGACGAGGCCGAGCGCCACGGAGACGACGGCGCCCGCGCCCTGGCCCACGAAGGTGGGGCGGGATTCCGGGGCCTCCTCCTGCGGCGTCGCCTCATCGGCCTCGGTGGCGTCGACGTCCACCGGCTCCTCTTCGGTCTTCACGTTGGCCTCGGTCTCGTCCACTGTCCTCGTTCCCATGCCTCGCACCGTACGGACGCTCTCTGAGAGGTTGCTTAATGATCGTTGTGAGCGGCACGCGCGCGTGCGGCGTGCCACTCGGGGGCGAGCACCGCCCACACCTCGGTGTCGTGCCGCACCCCGTGGTGGGGCCAGTTCTCCCGCAGCACGCCCTCCCGGCTCATGCCGAGCCGCCGGGCCACGTTGATGCTGGGCTCGTTGCCGGACGCCGCGTGCCACTCCACGCGGTGCATGCCGCGCTCGCCGAAGGCCCAGTCCAGGAGCACCCGCATCGCGCGCGTGATCAGTCCGCGGCCGGTTCCGGCGGGCTCCAGCCAGCATCCGACCTCGCAGTTGCGGGCCTCCGCGTCGAAGTTCAGGAAGAGCACTCCGCCGACGAGCTTGCCGTCCAGCCACAGCCCGTGCAGCGACCCGGTGTCGGCGGCGCGCATGTCGGCATAGCGCTGGAGCGTCTCGCGCGCGCTGGCAGGGTCGGTGGCCTTGGAGCCGAACGGGACGTACTGGTTGATGAACTCCCGCCCCCGCTCCAGGTGGGCGAGGAACTCCTCGGCGTGCCAGGGCTCCAGGGGCCGCAGGACGGCTCCGTCGTCACCCAGCGATATCGCGTACATCTTCCCGTCGCTCCTTCTCCAGCTCCTCCACGACGTCGGCCAGCCTCTCATGGGCGGCGCGGCACTCGGGCGGCTCGATGCTGATCCGCGGCAGCAGGGCGTCCAGCCGGCGCGGCAGCCACCAGTTGGCGCCGCCGAGGAGGTGCATGAGGGCGGGGACGAGGAGGGTGCGCAGGACGAAGGCGTCCAGGGCGACGGCGGCGGCGAGCGCGATGCCGAACATGGCGATCACGCGGTCGCCGCTGAGGACGAAGGCGAGGAAGACCGAGATCATGATGACCGCGGCGGAGTTGATCACCCGGCTGGTCTCGGCGAGGCCGATCCGGACGGCACGCCGGTTGTCGCCGGTCTCCAGCCACTCCTCGTACATCCGGCTGACGAGGAAGACCTGGTAGTCCATGGAGAGCCCGAAGAGGACCGACACCATGATCACGGGGAGGAAGGGCTCGATCGGCCCGGCGCGGCCGAGGCCCAGGAACTCGCTCCCCCAGCCCCACTGGAAGACGGCGACGACGACACCGAACGCGGCGGCGACGGCGGCGATGTTCATCGCGGCGGCCTTCAGCGGGATGCCGACGGACCGGAAGGCGAGCAGCAGCAGGACGCAGCCGAGGCCGACGACGACGCCTACGAAGAGCGGCAGCTTGCCGACGATGACGTCGGCGAAGTCGTCGTAGCCGGCCGTCATGCCGCCGACGTGGATGTCGAGCGAGGTGCCGGTCTCGGCGCGGGGCAGCACGTCGGAACGCAGCCGCTCCACCAGTTCGCTCGTGCGCTCGGACTGCGGCGAGGACTCGGGCAGCACGGTGAGGTACGCGGTGTCGCCGCCCGCGTCGTACGTCACCGGCGTCACCGACGCGACGCCCTCGGTGGTGCGCAGGGTGGCGTCGAGGTTGTCCAGGGCGAGCCGGTCGGCGGCGCCGTCGACGTGCGTGACCAGGGTGAGCGGGCCGTTCACGCCGGGTCCGAAGCCGTCGGCGAGGAGGTCGTAGGCCTGGCGTGTGGTCGAGGTCCCGGGGTTGTTGCCCTGGTCGGAGGTGCCGAGGCGGAGGCCGAGGGTGGGCAGGGCGAGGACGGTGATGACGACCAGGGCGAGGGCGCCGAGCAGTTTGGGGTGGCGCTCGACGAACGCCGACCAGCGGGCGGCGAAGCCGGTCGGCAGCTCGGGCTCGGGTCCGTGCTCGGCGAGCCTGCGCCGCTCGCGGCGGCTCAGGGCGCGCATGCCGATGAAGGAGAGCAGGGCGGGCAGCAGGGTCACCGAGGCGGCGACGGTGAGCACCACGGTCAGGGAGGCGGCGACGGCGACGCCGTTGAGGAAGCCGAGCCGCAGGATGAGCATGCCCAGCAGGGCGATGCAAACGGTGGCACCCGCGAAGACGACCGCGCGTCCGGTGGTCGCGACGGCGTTCGCGATCGACTCGGCGACGGGCAGTCCGCGCTTCAGGCCGCGCCGGTGTCTGGTCACGATGAACAGCGCGTAGTCGATGCCGACGCCGAGGCCGATGAGCATGCCGAGCATGGGCGCGAAGTCGGCGACGGTCATGGCATGCCCGAGCAGCACGATCCCCGCGTAGGCGGTGCCGACGCCGACCAGGGCGGTGGCGATGGGCAGCAGTGCGGCGGCGAGCGAGCCGAAGGCGAGGAAGAGGACGACCGCCGCTACGGCCACGCCGACCACCTCGGCGAGATGCCCGCCGGAGGACTCGGTGAGCGCGACGGCGCTGCCGCCCAGCTCCACCTGGAGCCCGTCGGTCCCGGCGGCCTGCGCGGTGTCCACCACGGCCTGGGCCTCGGCCCGGTCGATGTTCTCGGCCGTGTCCTCGAAGACGACGGTGGCGTAGGCGGTACGCCCGTCCGCGCTGACCTGGCCCGCGCCGCGGTCGTCGTAGGGGCCGGCCACCGCGGCCACGCCGGGCAGGCCGGCGATCTCCTCCAGGGCGCGATTCATCGTCTGCTGCACGTCGGCGGCGCGGACGGTGCCGGAGTCGGTGTGCCAGACGACCGTGTCGCTGTCGCCGCCGAGGCCGGGGAAGCCGTCCTGGAGCAGCTGGGTGGCGCGGCCCGACTCGGTGCCGGGGACCTGGTAGTCGTTCGAGTAGGCGGCGCCTGCGACGGCCGCTCCCGCGGTCACCCCGCCGAAGGCGAGGAGCCACAGCAGAACGGCGACGAGGCGGCGCTGGACACACCAGCGTGCGAGTGCTGCCACGAACGTGCTCCCAGGAGGACGATGTACGGATCTTTGACCGGGAACAGTCGTTCATGTGGTGAACAGCCCGCAAAGAACGCATGAGCAATGCGAGGACCACTCTTACAGGCGAAAGTGATCGTTTTGTCGGTTCGTGGGCTTATTCACAGGAGTGGGAGCCAGATCACAGGACAGTAACGCCCGCCGTGTCACCTCAGTCGAACTGGTCTCCGACCGCCATGACCGTCACCCCGGCGATCAGCAGCCACAGGGCCCGCCGGGTACGGCCGCGGGAGCCGAGGACCGCCGCGAGGGCGCAGACGGCGGCGCCGAGGGCGTAGGCGGCGGGGACGAGCGGCGGCGCGGAGCCGGTGGCGCGCAGCGTCGCGGCGGCGAGCCCGGCCAGGGTCAGCAGCGCCCCGGCCGTGACCGCCGCCCAGCGGGCCCGGCGCGCCTCGGGCACCTCGGCTATGTCCGCAGGGGTGTCGGAATCAGCGCTTCCACTCATGGCGGGCGAGCGTAGTCGGTCCCCCTGGGAAATCCGGATGCGGGGGCGGGCGCGGGATGGTTGGGTGACATCCTCATGGACACCACCCCCCGCGAAGGCCTCGATGAGCGCCTGGCCCACCCCCGTTACCCCCGCAGCAACGGCTACGACGCCCACTGGGTCGTCGAGAACCAGATGGGCCCCAACGCCCTGTGGCTGCTGGAGTGGCTGGCCCCCGCCCTGGGACTGGAGGAGCTGCGCCCCGGCGCCCGGGTCCTCGACCTGGGCTGCGGCCGGGCGATGACCTCGGTCTTCCTCGCCAGGGAGTACGACGCCCAGGTCACCGCCGCCGATCTGTGGATCGCGCCGGACGACAACGCCCGGCGCATCGCCGAGGCCGGTTTCGCCGACCAGGTGCTGCCCGTGCACGCCGAAGCGCACGACCTTCCCTTCGCCGAGGCGAGCTTCGACGCGATCGTCAGCATCGACGCCTACCAGTACTTCGGCACGAACGACCTCTACCTGCCCACCCTGACCCGGCTGCTCAAGCCCGGCGGCCGGATCGGGGTCGTCGTCCCCGCACTCCGCGAGGAACCGGTCGGCACCGAGCCGCCGGAGCACCTCGCCCCGTGGTGGGAGCCCGACTGGTGGTGCTTCCACTCCCCCGACTGGTGGCGGCGCCAGTGGACGCGCAGCGGAGCCGTCGAGGTCGAGGCCGCGGACTGGCTCCAGGACGGCTGGCGGGACTGGCTGCTGTGGTGCGAGATCGTCGCCGAGGCGAGCCCGGAGGAGTTCCACCGCACGATGGCCCGCCGGGTCGCGGAGGCGGTACGGGCGGACGAGGGCCGCGCGCTGGGCTTCGTACGGCTCGTCGGGCGCCGCCGGTAGGTACCCGTACGGCGCGTACGCAGGGCGTACGTACGGCGACGGCCCCGGAGGCGCGAACCTCCGGGGCCGTCGCTCGGTGCGCCTCAGCCCTCGCTGACGCCCAGCTTCTCCAGGATCAGCTCCTTGACGCGGGCCGCGTCGGCCTGGCCGCGGGTGGCCTTCATGACCGCGCCGACCAGGGCACCGGCCGCGGCGACCTTGCCGCCGCGGATCTTGTCCGCGATGGCCGGGTTGCCGGCGATGGCCTCCTCGACGGCGGTGGTGAGCGCGCCCTCGTCGGAGACGACCTTCAGACCGCGCTTGTCGACGACCTCGTCCGGGGTGCCTTCGCCCGCGAGGACGCCCTCGATGACCTGACGGGCCAGCTTGTCGTTGAGGTCGCCCTTGGAGACCAGCTCGGTCACCCGGGCGACCTGCGCCGGGGTGATGGCCAGCTCGTCGAGGGACGTGCCCGACTCGTTGGCGCTGCGCGCCAGCTCGCCCATCCACCACTTGCGGGCGGAGGCCGCGTCGGCACCGGCGTCGATCGTGGCGACGATCGGGTCCAGCGCACCGGCGTTCAGGATCGCCTGCATGTCGGTGGCGGAGATGCCCCACTCGGCGAGGAGCCGGTTGCGGCGGGCCAGCGGCAGTTCGGGCAGACCGGCGCGGATCTCCTCCACCCACTCGCGGGAGGGGGCGACGGGAACCAGGTCCGGCTCCGGGAAGTACCGATAGTCCTCGGCCTCCTCCTTCACACGGCCCGAGGTCGTCGACCCCGTGTCCTCGTGGAAGTGGCGGGTCTCCTGCACGATCGTGCCGCCGCTGTTCAGAACGGCCGCGTGCCGCTGGATCTCGAACCGGGCCGCACGCTCCACGGAACGCAGCGAGTTGACGTTCTTCGTCTCCGAGCGCGTACCGAACGTCGCGCTGCCCTTGGGCATCAGCGAGAGGTTCACGTCGCAGCGCATCTGGCCCATCTCCATCCGGGCCTCGGAGACGCCGAGCGCCTTGATGAGCTCGCGCAGCTCACGGACGTAGGCCCGGGCGACCTCGGGAGCGCGCTCCCCGGCACCGACGATCGGCTTGGTGACGATCTCGATGAGCGGGATGCCGGCGCGGTTGTAGTCCAGCAGGGAGTGGGACGCGCCGTGGATACGGCCGGTGGCGCCGCCGACGTGCGTCGACTTGCCGGTGTCCTCCTCCATGTGGGCGCGCTCGATCTCCACGCGGAAGGTCTCGCCGTCCTCCAGCTGCACGTCGAGATAGCCGTCGAAGGCGATCGGCTCGTCGTACTGGGAGGTCTGGAAGTTCTTCGGCATGTCCGGATAGAAGTAGTTCTTCCGGGCGAAGCGGCACCACTCGGCGATCTCGCAGTTCAGCGCGAGACCGATCTTGATCGCCGACTCGACGCCGGTCGCGTTGACGACCGGGAGCGCGCCGGGCAGGCCGAGGCAGACGGGACAGGTCTGCGTGTTGGCGTCCTGACCGAGAGCGGTCGAACAGCCGCAGAACATCTTGGTCTTGGTGCCGAGTTCGACATGGACCTCAAGGCCCATGACGGGGTCGTACGACGCCAGCGCGTCCTCGTACGACACCAGTTCGGTCGTGGTGGTCACGGTGAAACTTCCCTCTCAGCCCAGCAGGACGTCGTCGTCGCCCAGCCGCTTCAGTTCGCGGTACAGGATGGCGAGACCGGTGACGATCGCGACCGCGGAGACGGTGGCGTCGATCAGCCGGAGCGTGTCCTGCTCGGCGCGGGCCTTCTTGATCTGCTTGGCGACACCCACCGCGCCGAACGCGGTGCTGGCAATCGACAGGTACGTACCGGACTTGGACTTCTTGAAGTCCTTGGCCTTGGACAGCTTGCTCACAGCGACGGAGCCTCCTCAAGAAGCGGGTGCCCCCACTTTTCCACGAAGGCGGCCTCGACGGCTGCGCCGACCTTGTAAAGCCTGTCGTCCTTCAGCGCCGGGGCGATGATCTGGAGGCCCACCGGGAGGTTGTCCTCCGGGGCGAGGCCGCAGGGCAGCGACATGGCCGCGTTGCCCGCCAGGTTGGTCGGGATGGTGCACAGGTCGGCGAGGTACATCGCCATCGGGTCGTCGGCGCGCTCGCCGATCGCGAAGGCGGTGGTCGGGGTCGTCGGCGAGACGATCACGTCGACCTGCTCGAAGGCCTTCTCGAAGTCGCGCGTGATGAGCGTACGGACCTTCTGGGCGCTGCCGTAGTACGCGTCGTAGTAGCCGCTCGACAGGGCGTACGTACCGAGCATGATGCGGCGCTTGACCTCGGGGCCGAAGCCCGCCTCACGGGTGAGGGAGGTGACCTCCTCGGCGGAGCGCGTGCCGTCGTCGCCGGTACGCAGGCCGTAGCGCAGGCCGTCGAAGCGGGCGAGGTTGCTCGAACACTCGCTCGGCGCGATCAGGTAGTACGCCGACAGGGCGAGGTCGAAGGACGGGCAGTCCAGCTCTACGATCTCGGCGCCCAGCTCCTTCAGCAGTTCGACCGACTCGTCGAACCGCTGGATGACGCCGGCCTGGTAGCCCTCGCCGCGGAACTGCTTGACCACGCCGACGCGCATGCCCTCGACGCTGCCGTTGCGGGCGGCCTCGACGACCGGCGGGACCGGGGCGTCGATGGAGGTGGAGTCCATCGGGTCGTGCCCGGCGATCACCTCGTGGAGGAGCGCCGCGTCCAGGACCGTACGGGCGCAGGGGCCGCCCTGGTCGAGGGAGCTGGAGAAGGCGACCATGCCGTAGCGCGAGACGGCCCCGTACGTCGGCTTCACGCCGACCGTGCCGGTGACGGCGGCCGGCTGGCGGATGGAGCCGCCGGTGTCGGTGCCGATGGCGAGCGGGGCCATGTGCGCGGCCAGCGCGGCGGAGGAGCCGCCGCCGGAGCCGCCGGGGATCTTGGTGAGGTCCCAGGGGTTGCCGGTCGGGCCGTAGGCGCTGTTCTCGGTGGAGGACCCCATGGCGAACTCGTCCATGTTGGTCTTGCCGAGGATGACGACGTCGGCGGCCTTCAGACGCTTGGTGAGGGTGGCGTCGTACGGCGGGATCCACCCCTCCAGGATCTTGGAGCCGACCGTGGTCGGGATGCCCTCGGTGGTGAAGATGTCCTTCAGCGCGAGGGGGACGCCGGCCAGCGGCCCGAGCTTCTCGCCCTTCGCCCGCTTCTCGTCGACGGCACGGGCCTGCGCGAGCGCGCCCTCGCGGTCGACGTGCAGGAAGGCGTGGACCTTCTCGTCCACGGCCTCGATACGGGCCAGGTGGGCCTCGGTGACCTCGACGGCCGTGAGCTCGCCGGAGGCGATCTTCGCGGCGGTCTCGGCGGCCGTGAGCTTGATGATGTCCGTCATGGCTGTTAGTCCTCCCCCAGGATCTGCGGCACCTTGAAACGCTGCTGCTCCTGGGCCGGGGCGCCGGAGAGCGCCTGCTCGGGGGTGAGCGACGGACGGACCTCGTCCGCCCGCATGACGTTCGTCAGCGGAAGCGGGTGGGAGGTCGGCGGTACGTCTTGGTCGGCGACCTCGCTGACGCGGGCCACCGCGCCGATGATGTCGTCCAGCTGGCCGGCGAAGTGATCAAGCTCTTCGGGCTTCAGCTCCAGACGCGCCAGCCGGGCGAGGTGGGCGACCTCCTCGCGCGTGATGCCAGGCATGCAGCGATCCTCTGGGGTGAGTGTGTGTGGTTTGGGGCCAATCCTATGGGGCGGGGGGCTGTGGCCGTTAAACGGTTTCCCCGGCGGGCGGCCCTGGCGCATTCGACGGCGGTTCGGCAGCGCCCCAAGGGGCGCGGGGCTGTCTCGATATGCGGCTCCGCCGCGGGGCGCGACCAGCCACGACGAGCCCGCAGGCGAACGACGACTGTCCGCGGACGGTATGGTCCCGCCGGGTGCTACTCGTCCGCCGCAGCCGCCGGCAGCGCCGCCGCCGGACGCTGCCAGCCACGGGATCCCCGCGCCCGCAGCCACGCGGTGGTCTCCTCGGGGGGCATGGCCGCCGCGACGAGCCAGCCCTGTACGGCGTCGCAGCCCAGGTCGCGCAGCCGCTCCCAGGTCTCGTCGTCCTCGACGCCCTCGGCGACCACGAGGAGGCCGAGGGAATGGGCGAGGTCCACGGTGCAGCGCACGATCTCCGCGTCCTCGGTGTCGACGGCCAGCCGGGCCACGAACGAGCGGTCGATCTTCAGCTCGCTGACGGGCAGCCGCCGCAGGTGGACGAGGGAGGAGTAGCCGGTGCCGAAGTCGTCCAGGGACATCTTCACGCCGTGCCCGGTCAGCCCGGCGAGGGTGTCGGCGGCGCGCTGCGGGTCCTCCAGCAGGACGTGCTCCGTTATCTCCAGTTGGAGCGAGCCCGCGGGGACGCCGTGACGGGCCAGCCGGGCGGCGACGGAACCGGCGAAGCCGGGGGTGTGGACGTCGCGCGGGGAGACGTTGACGGCCACCGGCACGTGCAGGCCCTGGGCCCGCCAGCGGGCGACCTGGCCGAGCGCCGTCTCCAGTACGTACTCGGTGAGGTGGGGCATCAGCCCGGAGGACTCGGCGATGGCTATGAACTCGTCCGGCGGCACCTTGCCGCGCTCGGGGTGCACCCAGCGGACCAGGGCCTCCAGGCCGGCCACCTGGCCGTCGAAGCGGACCTTGGGCTGGTAGTGCAGCTGCACCTCGTGCGCGTCGAGGGCCCTTCTGAGGTCCCCCAGCAGTCCCAGCCGGTCGGGGGTGTTGGAGTCCCGCTTGGACTCGTAGACCTCGACGCCGGTACGGTCCCGCTTCGCCTGGTACATCGCCACGTCCGCGCGGCGCAGCATGCCCTCGGCGTCCAGGGCGTGGTCCGGGAAGACGGCGACCCCGGCGCTGGCCTCCAGGACGAGGGTGAGGCCGTCGAGGTCGAGCGGGGAGCTGAGGTCGGCGACCAGGTTGCGGGCGACCCGGGTCGCGGAGGTGGTGGAGTCGGCGACGGGCAGTAAGACGGCGAACTCGTCACCGCCGAGCCGCGCGGCCTCCGCACCCCGCGGCAGCGCCACCCGCAGCCGGTCCGCTATCTGCAGCAGCAGCCGGTCACCGGCCAGATGGCCGAGGGTGTCGTTGACCGAACGGAAACGGTCCAGGTCGATCAGCATCAGGGCGGACCGGGCGCCGATGCGCTCGGCGTCGTCGAGGGCGGTCCAGATGCGCTCCAGCAGCCACTGCCGGTTGGGGAGCCCGGTCAGCGGATCACGCAACTGCTCCTCCGCGCGGGCCCGGGCTATCCACAGGGTGGAGTCGAGGGCGATCAGCGGGATGGAGAACAGCGGCAGCAGCACCGGCTGGGCGAAGGCGACGACGCAGACCAGCGGGGCGATGCCGAGCAGCGCGACCGCGACCAGGCCCTGTCTGGCCAGGGCGGTACGGGCGACCGTGGGCAGCCGGCCGCCGGTGCGCGGGGCGTGCAGGTACCAGAGCAGGGTGCGGCTGACCAGGAGGTAGGCGGCGGCGACCAGCACCACCTCGGGGACGGTGTAGAGCGTCCAGGTGCCGGGGTCCCAGGGGCTCTCGACGGACGGGACCCGGCCGAAGGCGGCCAGCACGAGGGCGCCCGCGGCGATGCCGAGGATGTCCACCGAGCCGTGCAGGACGCCCTGTCGCCAGCGGTGGCGTCTGGCGACGCCGACGAGGACGACGACGGTGAGGCTGACCATGCCGGCGGGCACCCAGCCGTACAGCATCAGTACGGCGAGGGTGAGGGCGGCGCCGGAGCCGGTGCCGCCCCACCAGCGGGCGCGGCCGAGGGCGACCAGGTGGCCGACGATGATGCCGGTGAGCACGGCGAGGGACCAGCCGACGGTGCCGGACGGGAAGAGGGCGTGGCTGCCGGCGAAGGCGCGGTAGAAGCCGGCGCCGAGCACGAAGCCGGCCGCCGCGACGACCGCCGCGGGCAGCGCGGGCCAGGACAGGTGCCGTTCCGGCTCGGGTCCCGGCATGCCGGGCAGGCACTCGGCGGTGAGCTGTGCGGTGCCACGGCCGTCCGGTGCGCCGATCGGGCCGGAGAGCGGTCCGGTGGCGCGCCCCTCCGCGCCCGGACGCCCGGCGGTCCGCCCGGACCACCGGCTCGCCCGCCATGCGCCGGTGACCCGGCGCAGGCGTGAGTCCGGGGCGGCGCTCTCGGTCGGTTCCATTCCCGTCCCTCTCACAGCCGGCGGTGCCCACGCCACGCGGCCCGATGCCCGACAACCTTCAACGGCACCGCGTTGGAAAACCCTTCCCCCGGCTCACCGAGAGCAAGGGAATGCCCCAACCGCAGCTGGGCACGGCAGGCGCACATCTCAACAGTAGGCCGCAGAAGGCTTCCACGGGCAGCGGTCGTCGACGGTTGCCCGAATGCGCCCCGGCCACCCGTATGCATCTGATATGCGCCGATCGGGTGGCCTTCAACCGCCACTGTGCCCTACTCCTCGGCCGGAAGAGCGGCCTCGGCCGCCGCCTCGGGCCCCTGTTCCAGCAGGACCGTGAAGCCGTCCTCGTTCAGCACGGGCACCTTGAGCTGCATCGCCTTGTCGTACTTCGATCCAGGACTGTCACCCACTACGACGAAGGACGTCTTCTTCGACACCGAACCGGTCACCTTCGCGCCGCGGCTCTGCAGCGCCTCCTTGGCGCCGTCCCGGGTGAAGTGCTCCAGGGTTCCGGTCACCACGACTGTGAGCCCTTCGAGCGGGCGCGGGCCCTCGTCCTCGCCGGAGCCCTGCTCCTCCATACGGACGCCGGCGGCCTTCCACTTACGGATGATCTCCTGGTGCCACTCCTCGGCGAACCACTCCTTGAGCGCCTGTGCGACGATCGCGCCCACGCCGTCGACCGCGGTGAGCTCCTCCTCGCTCGCCTGTTCGATGCGGTCGATGGACCGGAACTCCCGGGCCAGCGCCTCGGCCGCGACCGGACCGACGTGACGGATCGACAGACCGGTGAGGATGCGGGCGAGCGGCCGCTCCTTGGCCGCCCGGATGTTCTCCAGCATGGCGACCGCGTTCTTCTTCGGCTCGCCCTGCTGATTGGCGAAGACCGTGGCGATCTTCTCCTCGCCGGTCTTCGGGTCCCGCTTGGGCAGACCGCTGTCCTGGTCGAGGACGTACGCCTTGATGGGTAGCAGTTGCTCGATGGTGAGGTCGAACAGGTCGCCCTCGTCGACCAGCGGCGGGTCCTCGGGCTCCAGCGGCTTGGTGAGGGCGGCCGCGGCGACGTAGCCGAAGTGCTCGATGTCCAGCGACTTGCGGCCCGCGAGGTAGAACAGGCGTTCGCGCAACTGGGCCGGGCAGGTGCGGGCGTTCGGGCAGCGCAGGTCGACGTCGCCCTCCTTCATCGCCTTGAGCGCCGTACCGCACTCCGGGCACTCGGCCGGCATCACGAACTCCCGCTCGCTGCCGTCGCGCAGGTCGACCACCGGTCCGAGGATCTCGGGGATGACGTCACCGGCCTTGCGCAGCACCACGGTGTCGCCGATCAGGACGCCCTTGGCCTTGACCACGTCCTGGTTGTGCAGGGTGGCGAACTCGACCTCCGAACCGGCGACCGTGACCGGCTCGACCTGGGCGTAGGGGGTGACCCGGCCCGTACGCCCCACCCCCACACGGATGTTGACCAGCTTGGTGTTGACCTCCTCCGGCGCGTACTTGTACGCGATCGCCCAGCGCGGGGCGCGGGAGGTGGAGCCGAGGCGGCCCTGGAGCGGGATCTCGTCGAGCTTGACGACCACGCCGTCGATCTCGTGCTCCACGGAGTGGCGGTTCTCGCCGTAGTAGGCGATGAACCGGCGTACGCCGTCGAGGTCGTCGACCACCTCGTTGTGCCGGGAGGTGGGCAGGCCCCAGGTCTTGAGCAGGTCGTAGGCCTGGGAGAGCCGGGTCATGCCGTCGAAGCCCTCCAGGGCCCCGATGCCGTGGACGACCATGTGCAGCGGGCGGGTGGCGGTGACCCGCGGGTCCTTCTGGCGCAGTGAACCGGCGGCGGCGTTGCGCGGATTGGCGAAGGGCTTGTCGCCCGCGCCGACCAGGCGGGCGTTGAGCTCCTCGAACTTCTCCATCGGGAAGTAGACCTCGCCGCGGATCTCCACGAGGTCCGGGATGCGGTCGCCCTCCAGGCGGTCCGGGATGTCCGTGATCGTACGGACGTTGGGGGTGATGTCCTCGCCGGTGCGGCCGTCGCCGCGGGTCGCCGCGCGGGTGAGCCGTCCGTGCTCGTACGTCAGGTTCACCGCGAGGCCGTCGACCTTGAGCTCGCACAGGAAGTGGTGGGCGGACGCGCCGACGTCCTTGTGGACGCGCTCGGCCCAGGCCGCCAGCTCCAGGTCGTCGAAGGCGTTGTCCAGCGAGAGCATGCGCCGGCGGTGCTCGACGGCCGTGAACTCCGTCTCGTACGCCCCCGCGACCTTCTGGGTCGGCGAGTCGGGGGTGCGCAGCTCGGGGTGCTCGTCCTCCAGGGCTTCGAGGGTGCGCAGCAGCTTGTCGAACTCCGCGTCGCTGACGACGGGAGCGTCCTTCACGTAGTACCGGAAGCGGTGCTCCTCGATCTGCTCAGCGAGCTTCGCGTGCTGCTCCCGTGCCTCTGCGGGCACCGTCGTCTCCGCCTGCTTGTCGCCGGCCACCGTGTTGTCCTCCCGTTACTCAGGGTTGTCCGCGAGGGATCTCGCCGCCTGGGCGCAGTGGGCGAGGGCCCGGCGCGCGTACTCCGGGGAGGCCCCCGCGAGTCCGCATGCCGGGGTGACCGTGACCGCCTCCGCGAGAAGCCCCGGAGACAGCCCCAGCCTGCGCCACAGCGTCCTGACACCCATGACGCTACCGGCAGGGTCTGACAATCGGCCGTCCGTGCCCGGGACGACACCGGCGAAGAGGCGGGTGCCCGCTTCCACCGCCTCGCCGATCGCGTCGTCGTCACGCTCGGTGAGGAGCGAGAAGTCGAAGGAGACCGCGGTCGCGCCCGCCCTGCGCAGGAGGGCGAACGGGACGTCCGGTGCGCACGAGTGGACCACGACCGGGCCGTCGGCGTGAACCCCGAGGACGTCGCGGAGCGTGGCCTCGACGAGTTGGCGGTCCACGGCGCGGTGGGTCCGGTAGCCGCTGGCCGTCTTCACCTGGCCGCGCAGTACGGCGACGAGGGAGGGTTCGTCGAGCTGGAGCACGAGTTGGGCGCCGGGGATGCGGCGCTGCACCTCCGCGAGGTGCCGACGCAGGCCCTCGGCGAGGGAGGCGGCGAGGTCCCGGCAGGCGCCGAGGTCGGAGAGGGCGGACTCGCCGTTCTTCAGCTCCAGTGCGGCGGCGAGGGTCCACGGGCCCACGGCCTGCACCTTCACCTGGCCCTCGTAGCCCTGGGTGAACTCCTCCAGCGCGTCGAGGTCCTCGCCGAGCCAGGACCGCGCCCGCTTGGTGTCCCTGCCCGGCCTGTCCCCGATCCGCCATCCGCTGGGCTCCACGCGCGCGTACAGCTCGACGAGCATGCCGGCGGTGCGGCCGATCATGTCGGCGCCGGGGCCTCGGGCGGGGAGTTCGGGCAGGAACGGGAAGTCCTCGAAGCTGCCGGTGGCTGTCCTGGCGGCCTCCCTGGCGTCACCGCCGGGCAGGGAGCCGACGCCGGTGGCGGGGGCGAAGCTGAAGTTTTCGTTCACCTGGGGAAGCCTACGTAGGTCTGCGCGACCGGCGAGGCGGGCCCCGAGAGGTTGCCGCCCCTCCGCCCCCGCCCAGGGGGCCGTTTGCGGTCGGCAAAAGGGTGGACGTGGACCCTTCAACTCACCGAGTCGGGTGGTGGGTGGGCAAGGGTCGGGGGTCTGGGGGCGGAGCCCCCAGGGTCGGGACGGGCAGGGGCGGCGGGGGCGAGACCAACCCCGTCAACGCCCCGGGCGTACCGTCACGTCGTTGATTTCGGCGTCACGCGGAAGGTCGAGCGCCGTGAGGATGGTCGTCGCGACCGACTCGGGATCGATCCAGCGGGCGGCGTCGTACTCCTTGCCCTCCTGCTGGTGGACCTTGGCCTGCATGGGACTGGCCGTACGGCCGGGGTAGACGGAGGTGACACGGACCCCGTTGGCGTGCTCCTCGTGGCGCAGGGAGTCGGCGAGGGCCTTCAGCCCGTGCTTGGACGCCGCGTACGCGGACCAGTCGGCGTGGGCGTTCAGACCGGCCCCCGAGTTCACGAACACCACATGCCCCCGCGCGGCGCGCAACTGCGGCAGGAAGTGCCGGGTCAGCTCGGCCGGCGAGATCAGGTTGACGTTCAGCTGGTGGCGCCAGGACTTGGGGGTCAGGTCGCCGACCGGGCCCAGGTCGACCACCCCGGCGATGTGGAGCAGGGAGTCCACCCGGTCGGGCAGCGACTGGTGGGAGAAGGCCCAGGACAGCTTGTCCGGGTCGGCCAGATCGCCCACCAGGGTCCGCGCCCCGGGGAACTCCGCCGCCAGTTCCTTCGCCCGCCCCGCGTCGCGCGCGTGCAGCACGAGTTCGTCCCCGCGCGCGTGCAGCCGACGGGCCACGGCCGCGCCGATGCCGGAACCGGCCCCGGTGATCACATGAGTAGCCATGCCCGCCATCGTCGCATCACCGAAGGCCGCGGCTCTCCTCCAGGTACGCGAGCGCCCCCACCGGCTCCTCGGCGAAGAACACCAGGTCGGCCAGCGGCCGGGGCAGGAAGCCCTCGTCCTCCATGCGGCGGAACTGCTCCCGCAGACCGTCGTAGAAGCCCGCCGTGTTGAGCAGGACGACCGGCATGTCGGTGTGGCCGTGCTTCTTCAGCTCCAGGATCTCCGTCGCCTCGTCCAGGGTGCCAGTACCGCCGACCATGATCACCACGGCGTCGGCCTTCTCCAGGAGCAGCCTCTTCCGCTCGGCGAGGTCCTTCGCGATCACCATCTCGTCGACGCCCGGTCGGGCCTTGGCGGCCAGGAACTCCACCGAGACCCCGACGAGCCGCCCGCCCGCCTCCTGCACGCCGTCGGCGACGACCTTCATGAGCCCGACGTCCGAGCCGCCCCACACCAGCGTGTGACCGCCCTTGCCCAGCAGTTTCGCGAACTCGCGCGCGGGGCGGGTGTAGCGCTCGTCGAGATCGGCCGCGGAGAGGAAGACGCAGATTCGCATGGAGCCCACCGTACGCGGGAAGAACCGGCGCCCCGCGGGCGCTCTCCGGGTATGGCTGATGGACACACGATCACGATCGAGCAGGGCACGCGGCGCGTACGGGTGGTCCACGAGGGCACCGTCCTGGCGGAGAGCGAACGGCCGCTCGTCCTGCGGGAGACCGGCTGTCCCGTGCGCTACTACATCCCGGCCGAGGACGTACGGCTGGACCTGCTGACGCCCTCCGACACGCACACGTACTGCCCCTTCAAGGGCACGGCCTCCTACTGGTCGCTCCCGGACGCCGCGGACCTGGTGTGGGCCTACCCCGACCCGAAGCCGGACGTCGCCGAGATCAAGGACCACCTGTGCTTCTACGAAGCGGAGGTGTTGTGAACGGTTAGTTCCGCCGCCCGGTGGCACTCTGTACCGGCATGGGACACAAGACCATTTCAGGCGACGGCACCTCCCTCGCGTACGCGCGCACCGGGCAGGGGCCCGCGGTCATCCTGGTCAGCGGCGCGATGTCGACGGGCGCCACGCTGGCGCCGCTGGCCGAGGTGCTCGCCGACCGGTTCGGCGTCGTCACGTACGACCGTCGCGGCCGTGGCGGGAGCGGCGAGACAGGGCCGTACGAGGTCGCCCGCGAGGTCGAGGACCTCGCGGCGCTGATCGACGCGGCGGGCGGCGAGGCGGCGCTGTGCGGGGTCTCCTCGGGCGGCGCGCTGGCGCTGGAGGCGGCGGCGAGCGGCCTGCCGGTGCGTCAGGTGGCCGTGTACGAGACGCCGTTCGCCGTGCACGAGGGCGGGAAGGCCGAGTGGGCCGCGTACACCGAGCGCCTGGCCGAGGCGCTCGGGCAGCAGCGCAACGGCGACGCGGTGGAGCTCTTCCTGCGGCTCACCGGCCTGGCCGAGGAGATGATCCAGGGCGCCCGCCACTCCCCCCTGTGGCCCGGTATGGAGGCGATCGCCCCGAGCCTCGCCCACGACGCGGCGGTCCTCGGCGACGGCGGGGTGCCGCACGCGAGGCTGGCCGCGCTCACCGTCCCGGTGCTGGCCGTCGCGGGCGGCGCGAGCCCCGCCTGGATGCAGGAGGCCGCGCGGGCGGTCGCGGAGTCGGCGCCCGAGGGCACGTACCGGGTGCTGGAGGGGCAGACGCACATGGTGGAGCCCCAGGTGCTGGGGCCGGTGCTGGCGGAGTTCTTCGGCGGTTAGGGTCTCTCAGGCCACGCCGGCCGTCGCGCGCGTGGTCGTCGCGATCGTCGCCGAGCCGACCACGCGCGTGCCGTCGTAGAGCACGATGGCCTGGCCGGGGGCCACGCCGCGGACCGGCTCGGTGAAGGTAACCCGGAGCTCGCCGTCGACCAGTTCCGCGGTCACCTCGGTCTCGCCGCCGTGGGCGCGCAGTTGGGCGGTGTAGGTGTCGGGGCCGGTGGGGGCGGCGCCGCACCAGCGCGGCTTGATCGCGGTGAGGGCGCTGACGTCCAGGGCGGCGGCCGGGCCGACCGTCACGGTGTTGTTCACCGGGGAGATGTCGAGGACGTAGCGCGGCTTGCCGTCGGCTGCGGGGGTGCCGATCCTGAGCCCCTTGCGCTGGCCGATGGTGAAGCCGTAGGCGCCCTCGTGGGTGCCCAGCTTGGCGCCGGACTCGTCGATGATGTCGCCCTCGGCCCTGCCGAGCCGCTTCGCCAGGAAGCCCTGGGTGTCGCCGTCGGCGATGAAGCAGATGTCGTGGGAGTCGGGCTTCTTGGCCACGGCCAGCCCCCGGCGCTCGGCCTCCGCGCGGATCTCGTCCTTGGTGGTGACCGTGTCGCCGAGCGGGAACAGGGCGTGGGCGAGCTGCCTGTCGTCCAGCACGCCGAGGACGTACGACTGGTCCTTGGCCATGTCGGAGGCGCGGTGCAGTTCGCGGGTGCCGTCCTCGCGGACGATCACCTGCGCGTAGTGGCCGGTGCAGACGGCGTCGAAGCCGAGGGCCAGCGCCTTGTCCAGCAGTGCGGCGAACTTGATCTTCTCGTTGCAGCGCAGGCAGGGGTTCGGGGTGCGGCCGGCCTCGTACTCGGCGACGAAGTCCTCGACGACGTCCTCGCGGAAGCGGTCGGCGAGGTCCCAGACGTAGAAGGGGATGCCGATGACGTCCGCGGCGCGCCGGGCGTCGCGCGAGTCCTCGATGGTGCAGCAGCCACGCGCGCCCGTGCGGAACGACTGCGGGTTCGCGGAGAGGGCGAGGTGGACGCCGGTGACGTCGTGGCCGGCTTCCGCGGCGCGGGCGGCGGCGACGGCGGAGTCCACGCCTCCGGACATGGCGGCGAGTACGCGAAGGGGGCGCTGCGGGGTGTCAGTCATAACTCTTCCAGAGTACGGGTCCGCGGGAACCGGAGCCCACGGGTATCCGTTGACGATCACATGGGGGCGAGAAAGGCATCCAAGGACAGCGACCGGCGCATCGGACGACGGGCGCTGCTGGTCGGCGGCGCGGCCGCCGCCGTGGGCACGGCCGTGCTGGCGCGCGACGAGCTGGGGCGGCTGTGGTGGCGCATGCCCGGCGTGGAGAAGCCGCGCAAGGAGGGCGAGGTCGACTACGCGGGCGCCCAGTGGGTGGCGGCGTCGGAGGCGAACTGGCGGCGCGCGGACCGGCCCGACGACTACGGCATCGACATGGTGGTCGTCCATGTCACGCAGGGCAGCTTCGACAGTGCGGTGAAGGTCTTCCAGGACCCGGGACACGGCGCGGCCTCGCACTACATCGTCGGCAAGGACGGGCACGTCGCGCAGATGATCCGCGAGCTGGACGTGGCGTACCACGCGGGCAACCGCGGCTACAACGAGCGGAGCGTCGGCATCGAGCACGAGGGTTTCGTGGACCGTCCCGAGGACTTCACGGACGAGATGTACACCGCCTCGGCCCGCCTCGCGGCCCGGATATGCGCGCGCTACGACATCCCCGTCGACCGCGAGCACATCATCGGCCACGTGGAGGTGCCGGGGACGGACCACACCGACCCCGGCGAGCACTGGGACTGGGACCGGTACATGAAGCTCGTACGGCGGGAGCGCGCGGCGCTGGCGTGAGCGGTCAGGCGGCCGCCGCCGCCAGCAGGACGACCGCGGGCGGCACCCCCTGGCTCAGGGCGCCCTGCCACAACTTCGGGAAGGAGACCCAGAAGAGGACGGCGGAGGCGATCAGGAAGGCGCACAGGTAGAAGATCAGGGTGCGTCCCACGGTCGTGTCACCGGTGTGCAGCGCGATGACGCCGGCGACCAGGCCGAGGCCCAGCAGGACGTTGTAGACGGCCACGCCGGACCGCCACACCGTGACCTCCGGGGCGTCCGCGGCGGACTTGGTGAGGAAGACGCGCACGGCGGGACGCGTGTAGCCGAAGCGCTCGACCAGTCCCACCACGATGTGGATCAGGGCGGTGAGCGACGCGAAGACCTGCGACACGAGGTTCACGCCCGGATTGTCCCGCGGATGCGCCCCTTATGTCAGGCCCGCCGCGCGGGCCCGTTCCACCGCGGGGCCGATGGCCTTGGCGAGGGCTTCGACGTCGGCGTCGGTGGAGGTGTGGCCGAGGGAGAAGCGCAGGGTGCCACGGGCCAGGTCCGGGTCGGTGCCGGTGGCGAGCAGGACGTGGCTGGGCTGGGCGACGCCCGCGGTGCAGGCGGAGCCGGTGGAGCACTCGATGCCCTGGGCGTCCAGCAGGAGCAGCAGGGAGTCGCCCTCGCAGCCGGGGAACGTGAAGTGGGCGTTGGCCGGGAGGCGGTCCACGGGGTCGCCGCCGAGGATCGCGTCCGGGACGGCGGCGCGGACGGCGGCGATCAGGTCGTCGCGCAGGGCGCCGATCTCCCGGGCGAACCACTCGCGCTGCTCGGCGGCGAGCCGGCCGGCGACGGCGAAGGAGGCGATGGCGGGGACGTCGAGGGTGCCGGAGCGGACCTGGCGCTCCTGGCCGCCGCCGTGCAGGACGGGTACGGGGGTGTGGTCGCGGCCGAGGAGCAGCGCGCCGATGCCGTACGGGCCGCCGATCTTGTGGCCGGAGACGGTCATGGCGGCCAGCCCGGAGGCGGCGAAGTCGACGGGGACCTGACCGAAGGCCTGGACGGCGTCGGCGTGCAGGGGTACGCCGAACTCGGCGGCGACGTCGGCGAGTTCGCGGACCGGCAGGATCGTGCCGATCTCGTTGTTCGCCCACATGACGGTGGCCAGGGCCACGTCGGCGGGGTTGCGGGCGACGGCCTCGCGCAGCGCCTCGGGGTGGACCCTGCCGTACCCGTCGACCGGGAGGTACTCGACGGTGGCGCCCTCGTGTTCGCCGAGCCAGTGGACGGCGTCGAGGACGGCGTGGTGCTCGACCGGGGAGGCCAGGACGCGGGTGCGGGCCGGGTCGGCGTCGCGGCGGGCCCAGTACAGGCCCTTGACGGCGAGGTTGTCGGCCTCGGTGCCGCCGGAGGTGAAGACGACCTCGCTGGGGCGGGCGCCGAGCGCTTCCGCGAGGGTTTCGCGGGATTCCTCGACGGTGCGGCGGGCCTGCCGGCCGGATGCGTGGAGGGAGGAGGCGTTGCCGGTGATGCCCAGGTGGGCGGTGAGTGCCTCTGCCGCCTCCGGGAGCATGGGGGTGGTCGCGGCGTGGTCGAGGTAAGCCATGGTGACGCCGATTCTACGGGCCACGTCGGTGGAGCAGAGGTGCGGGCACCGGGGGTACGGGCGCACGTGGGCGCACGGCTGCCCGCGGCTGAAGCGTGCCCCCGCTCAGAAGCTCCAGGACACCGTGCCGTCCGCCTGCATGAAGGCGATCAGGACCAGGAGGTCGGCCACCCCCAGCCCCAGGCCCAGGTACGCGCGCCCCCGGCGGGCGGTGCCGCGCCACAGGGAGACGGTTGCCAGGGCTATGGCGATCGGGCCGAGGAAGACGTTGAGGACGAGGAGGCCCACGAGGCCGAGGATGAAGGAGGCGACGGCCATGCCGTCGGCGTCACGGACGCCGGTGCGGTGGGTGGCCGGTGCGGTGAGTTGCATGGTGGCTCAGCTCCCTGGGAGAGGTCAGTGGCGGCGGGCGTGGCGCTCGCGGAGCGCGAAGATGCCCAGCCAGGTGGCGATCACGAGGGCGGCGACGGCGGTGAAGCCGAGGGGCGCGTGGGCCACGGTGCCCAGGACGACGCCCAGCAGCAGGAGCGCGGCGACGAGGAACAGCATGGGATGGGATCCCCCTCCGAGATGCGTCTCGTTACATTTGAGTGAACGGTTGTAGCAACACTTGTTCACTGACTTCGAGTCTAGCGCCCCGACGGCTTTGCAATTCCAGAGAACAGTTGTTAACTGTATGGCATGAGTCACACCCTCGGCATCCGGCAGGCCCAGAAGCAGAAGACCCGGCAGGCCCTGCTGGACGCGGCGTTGGCCCTGCTGGAGGAGCAGAGCCTGAGCAGCCTGGGTCTGCGCGAGGTCACCCGGGCGGTCGGCGTCGCCCCCACGGCCTTCTACCGCCACTTCCGCTCCACCGCGGACCTCGGTGTCGCCCTGGTCGAGGAGGCGCTGGGCAGCCTGCACCCGATGATCCGGACAACGGTGTCAGCGGACGGCGACCCGGACGAACGCATAGCGCGCGCCGTGGAGTTGATCTCCCATCACGTAGCCTCGCACACGGCGCACGTCCGCTTCATCGCCCGCGAGCGGCACGGCGGGGTCCAGCCGGTACGGGAGGCCATCCAGGACCAACTCGCCCGGTTCGGCGAGGAGGTGAAGGACGCCCTCGCCAAGGACCCCGTCTCCGACGGCTGGAGCGACGACGACCTGCTGATGCTGGCCAACCTCTACGTCGACCAAATGCTGATGACCGCCTCGCTGTTCCTGGACGCGCTGGAGGCCACCGAGGAGGAGCGCGCACGCGTCGTCCGGATCGCGACCCGCCGGATGCGCCTGATCAGCATCGGCCGCCAGCACTGGCTGGACTGACGCCGGCCGACTCTTCTTCCGGCCGACCCAGTCGGCCCCGCGTCACCGGCCAGCCCAGCCGGGCCCGCGCCACCAGACACACCTGCCAGGATCGCCACCGCCCCTCCGGTCAGCCCAGCCGGGCCCGCCACCGCCCCTTCAGGCAGCCCAGCCGGGCCCGCCGCCACCAGGCACCCCTCGTCGGGCCGCCACACCCCTTCTGTCAGCCCAGCCGGACCCGTGCCAGCTGGCGCGACTGTGCCACCAGGCGGTCCTCGCTGTCCCAGACCTCCGCGTCCTCCTCCAGGAAGCCGCCGGCCAGGTTGCGGGTCGTGATCGAGACCCGCAGGGGGCCGGGGGCCGGGCGGCAGCGGACGTGAGCGGTCAGTTCCACGGTCGGGACCCAGCCCTTGATGCCGATTTCGAAGGCCGTGGGCGGGAGGGCGTCGACCGCGAGGAGCAGGGAGAGGGGGTCGGCGTCACGGCCGTCCGCGAGGCCGAACCAGGCCCGCATCTCCCCCTTGCCGGAGGGCGCGCCGAGGGCCCAGCCGAGGGTGGCCGGGTCGAGCTTGATCATCAGGCGGTCGGCGATGGCCGAGCTGCCGGGGACCGGCGCGGGGCTGTCCTGCGGTCCGAAGCACGCTTCCATCGGCGGGATGGCGGGCGGCAGGGCCGTGGTGCGCACGTCGTCAGGGAGGGCGTCCAGGTCGCCGTAGGAGGCGAGGACGCGGATGCGTTCGACCTCCCGGCCCTGGTCGTCGTACTGGAAGAGCGAGGCCTGGCCGGTGGACAGGGTGCGGCCGGTGCGGACGACGTCGGTGCGGACGACCGCGGGGCCTGGCTGGGAGGCGGTGAGGTAGTGCGCCGAGATGGTGAAGGGGTCGGCGTGCGGCAGGGCGTCCGCGAGGGCCCGGCCCAGGACGGCCAGCAGGTAGCCGCCATTGACGGCGCTGATGATCGTCCAGCCGGCGGAGAGGTCGATGTCGTAGACACCGGGCTCGCGCCGGGTGAGGGCGGTGTCGCGGTCGAACTCGCTGTCGCCGATCGTGGCCCGGGTGGCGGGCGCGGAGGCTGCTTCTGGCATGGCTGAACGGTACAACAGGTAACTACTAAGCGGTAGCTTTTTCAGGCGCACGAAACCCTACTCCTCGCGCACCGTCGACCGCCGGTTCCACGCCCGCGGCGCCCGCCAGTGGAACTTCATCGCCAGCAGCCGCAGCACGAAGGCCGTGACCGCCGCGAGCGCGCTCGTGACCGGGTTCAGCAGGTCGAAGCGGATGCACAGGGCCACCATCGCGGCGCCGACGATCGCCGGGACCGCGTACAGGTCACGGTCCCAGCGGAGCAACGACGGCACCTCGTTGGCGAGCACGTCGCGCAGCACGCCCCCGCCCACCGCGGTCGCGAGCCCCAGGGCGGCGGAGGCGGTGAGGCCGAGGCCGTAGTCGTACGCCTTCGTCGTGCCGGCGACGCAGAAGAGGCCGAGGCCCGCCGCGTCGAAGACGTTCACACCGACCTGGATGCGCTCCACCTGCGGATGGAGGAAGACGACCAGGAGGGCGGCGAACATCGGCGTGATGAAGTACCCCAGGTCCGTGAAGGCGGCCGGCGGTACGGCGCCGATCATCAGGTCACGGAAGAGCCCTCCGCCCAGCGCGGTGACCTCGGCGAGGACGGCGATGCCGAAGATGTCGAAGTTCTTGCGGACCGCCAGCAGGGCGCCGGAGATGGCGAAGACGAAGATGCCGATCAGGTCGAGCGTGTGCTGGACGGACGGGGTGAAGAGCTCCTGGATCACCCTGCCATTCTCACCTGTAAAACAGCCCCCGCCTTACATTGCAAGGCGGGGGCTCGACAGAACTTGAGTTAGTCCTGCTTGTCGGCACTCTTCTCGGGCGTCTCCCCGGCCGTCGCCTCGACCTCCGCGACCTCGGCGGCCACCGCCGCCGAGGTCTCCGCCGACTCCGCGAGCACCTCGTCGGAGACCAGCGCCGCCGCCTCCTTCGCGGCGCTCAGCAGCACGGTCTCCTGCGGGGCCTGGTCATCGAAGTTCTCCGGGTGGTGGCAGGCCACCCGCTGGCCGGGCCGCAGTTCCAGCAGCGGCGGCTCGGTGGTCTTGCAGATCTCCGTCGCCTTCCAGCACCGCGTGTGGAAACGGCAGCCGCTCGGCGGCGCGATCGGCGAGGGCACGTCACCGCGGAGCAGGATGCGCTCGCTCTTGGCACCCCGGCGCTTCGGGTCCGGCACCGGCACGGCCGACATCAGGGCCTTGGTGTACGGGTGCATCGGGGACTCGTACAGCGCGGTGCGGTCGGCGAGTTCGACGATCTTGCCGAGGTACATCACCGCGATGCGGTCCGAGACATGGCGGACCACGGAGAGGTCGTGCGCGATGATCACGTACGTGAGGCCGAGCTCCTCCTGGAGGTTGTCCATCAGGTTCACGACCTGCGCCTGGATCGACACGTCGAGGGCGGAGACCGGCTCGTCCGCCACCACCAGCTTCGGCTTCAGGGCGAGCGCGCGGGCGATGCCGATGCGCTGGCGCTGGCCGCCGGAGAACTCGTGCGGGTAGCGGTTGTAGTGCTCGGGGCTCAGGCCGACCAGCGACAGCAGCCGCTGGACCTCCTTCTTCACCCCGCCCTCGGGCTCGACGCCCTGCAGCCGGAAGGGCGCCGAGACGATCGAGCCGATGGTGTGCCGGGGGTTCAGCGAGCCGTACGGGTCCTGGAAGATCATCTGGATGTCCCGCCGCAGCGGGCGCATCGCGGCCGTGCTCAGCCGGGTGATGTCCTTGCCCTCGAAGTGGATCGAGCCGCCCGTCGGGTCCTGGAGCCGGGTGATGACCCGCCCCATCGTCGACTTGCCGCAGCCCGACTCGCCGACCACGCCCAGGGTCTCGCCCTTGCGCACCTCGAAGTCGATGCCGTCGACCGCCTTGACCGCGCCGACCTGACGCTGGAGGACGCCCTTGCGGATCGGGAAGTGCTTCTGCAGGCCCTCGACCTTGAGCAGCACCTCACGGTCGTTGACCGCCGCGGGCGCCTCGTCCGTCTTCTTCGTCTCACTCACAGCTTCGGCGCAATCTCTTCGGTCCAGATCCGCGTACGGTCCTCGGGCGAGAGGTGGCAGGCGGACCAGTGTCCGGTGCCGACCTGCTGGAGCTCGGGGCGCACGGTACGGGTGACATCGCCCTTGGGGACGTCCGCGTACGGGCAGCGGGGGTGGAAGGCGCAGCCCGAGGGGACGTTGATGAGGCTCGGCGGCTGACCCTTGACCGGGATGAGCCGGTCGGAGGTCTCACGGTCGATGCGCGGCATCGAGCCGAGCAGGCCCCAGGTGTACGGGTGCTGCGGGCGCTCGAAGACGTCGTCCACGCTGCCGCGCTCCACGCACCGGCCGCCGTACATCACCAGGACGTCGTCGGCGATCTCGGCCACCACGCCGAGATCGTGGGTGATGAGGATGACCGCGGAGCCGAACTCCTTCTGCAGGTCCCGGATGAGGTCGAGGATCTGCGCCTGGACGGTCACGTCCAGGGCGGTCGTCGGCTCGTCCGCGATGAGCAGTTCGGGGTTGTTGACCAGCGCCATGGCGATCATCGCGCGCTGGCGCATACCGCCGGAGAACTCGTGCGGATAGCCGTCGACGCGCTTGGCGGGCTCGGGGATGCCGACCCGGTCGAGCATCTCGATGGCCCGCTTGCGCGCGACCTTCTTGCTGACGTCGTGGTGGACCCGGTAGGCCTCGACGATCTGGTTGCCGACCGTGTAGTACGGGTGCATCGCGGACAGCGGGTCCTGGAAGATCATCGCCATCTCGCGGCCGCGCAGCCGGCGCACCTCGTCCGGGTCGGCGGAGATGAGCTCCTTGCCGTCGAGCCAGATCTCGCCGGACATCTGCACGTTCTTGCCGCGCGCGCCGAGCCGGTGCAGGCCCATGATGGCCAGCGAGCTGACGGACTTGCCGGAGCCGGACTCGCCGACGATGCAGAGGGTCTTGCCCTTCTCCACCTTGAAGCTGACCCCGTCGACCGACTTGACCAGGCCGTCGTCGGTCGGGAAGTGCACCTTGAGGTCGCGGACTTCGAGGAACGCGGTGGGCGCGTCGGAGGGGCCCTTCACGGGCTCCCCCACCGCGGCACCGGTCTTGGACAGTTCGGTCACGAGAGCCTCACCCGCGGGTCGGCGGCGGCGTACAACAGGTCCACCAGGAAGTTTGCGATCACGACGAAGAAGGCGGCGAGGAGGGTGACGCCGAGGATGGGGGGCAGGTCGTTGTCCCGGATGGACTGCACCGCGTACTCACCGATGCCGTGCAGGGAGAAGACCGTCTCGGTGATCACGGCACCGCCGAGCAGCAGACCGAGGTCCATGCCGAAGACGGTGATGATCGGGGTCAGCGCGGCCCGCAGCCCGTGCTTGGTCACGACGTTCCGCTCGCGAAGACCCTTGGCGCGAGCGGTGCGGATGTAGTCCTCGCTCATCGTCTCCAGCATGCCGGACCGGGTGAGCCGGGCGTAGATGGCGGAGTAGAGCAGGGCGAGCGAACACCACGCCGGGAAGAGGGTGTTGGCCCACTGCGAGGGGTTCTCGGTGAAGGGGACGTACTCGCGGCCGAAGATCGGCCACTTGTAGGTGAAGAGGAACAGTGCGAGCTGGCCCGTGAAGAACATGGGCAGCGAGACACCGGCGAGGGCGATGCCCATGAACGTCCGGTCGGCCAGCGACCGCGGCTTGAGCGCGGAGATCACACCGGCCGTGACACCGCCGAGCAGCCAGATGACTGCGGCACCGGCGGCCAGCGAGAGGGTCACCGGCAGGCGGTCGGTGAGCTGCGGCCAGACCTCGACGTGGGTCTTGAAGGAGTAGCCGAAGCAGGGCGCGTTGCACTGCGCGGTGGTCGGGCCCAGGTCATAGGTCGCGCCGGAGACGATCCCCTTGATGAAGTCCCAGTACTGGACGTACACGGGCTGGTCGAGACCGAGGTTCTGCTTGACCGCCGCGATGTCGGCCTTCGAGGGGCTCTTCCCGATGTACTGCTGGGCCAGCTGGTCGGCCGTCTGGCCGGCGAGCCGGGGCAGCAGGAAGAAGATCGCGAAGGTGACCGCGGTGACGACCAGCAGCAGGATCACTGCCGCGACCGTCCGGCGGAGGATATACGAGATCACGGGGATCGGCGCTGGTGCCCGCGGGCCGCGAAGCCCGCGGGCACCAATGCCTTCACCTGCCTTCCGGGGCTACTTCTTGGTCGTGCCGATGTTGAGGTAGTCGTACTGACCGCTGAAGGCCGCCGTGGAGACCAGGTTGGTGAAGCCGGCCGGGCGGTACAGCAGGACCTTGAAGTAGGTCAGCGGAACGAGGGCCGCCTCCTCCATCGTCTTGTTGTCGATGTCGGCGTAGAGGCTGTCGCGCTTGGCCTCGTCCTGGGTCGCGATGACCTCTTCGAGCATCTTGTCGACGTCGGCGTTGTCGAGCTGCGAGAGGTTGGTGTTGCCGGACGCGCCGATCGCGTCACTGTGCAGGATCTGCTGCATGAAGCCGTAGCCGGAGGGCCAGTCGGCACCCCACTGCATCATGTGCAGGCCGATGTTCTGCTTCTTGTTGAACTGCGGCACACCCGCGGCGTCGGTGAAGTACTTGCCCGACGGGAACTGCTTGAGGGTGGCGTTGATGCCCGCCGCCTTCAGCGAGTTGATGATCGCGGTCGCCGCGGCGATCTCCTGCGGGCGGTCGCTGCGCGCCGAGATGTTGGTGCTGATCGTGTCCTTGCCGCAGGCCTTCAGCTGCTCCTTGGCCTTGGCGACGTCGCCCTTGTTGTCCGGAGTGGCGTACAGGTCGGACTTCTTGTAGCCCGGGATGTCCGGCGGCAGGACGGTGGTGGCGATGTCGCCGCGGATCGGGCCACCGAGCGCGGTCTGCACCGAGTTCTTGTCGACCGCGTACTGCACGGCCTTGCGGCACTCGACCTTGTCGAACGGCGCCAGCTTGGTGTTGATCGCCATGTAGACCAGACGGCCACCGTAGGTGTTGTCCGTGTTGGCCTTGAGGTCGGGGTCGCCGACGATCTCCGCCTGCGTCGCGGCCTGGACGCCGGTGCCGCCGAGGTCGATCGCCTTGCCGGACCGGACGTCCTGGTCGATGGTCTCGGCGTTGACCTTCATCTTGACGACGATCTTGTCCGGGTACTGCTTGCGCAGCGGGTCGGTCGAGGCGTCCCAGTTCTCGTTGCGGACGAGGACGACCTCCTTGCCCTCCTGGTAGCTCTCGAACTTGTAGGAGCCCGAGGACACGATGTTCTTGACGTAGTCGACGCCGGTGTCCTTGGCCTTCGGCACCGGGGCCGTCTGCGGCTGGGCGACCAGGTAGTCGAACTCCTGGAAGGAGCGGTTGAGCTTGAAGACGATCGTGGTGTCGTCCGGCGTCTCGATGGACGCGAGGCCCTTGTCGCTCTTGTCCTTGTACGGGCCCTTGTACTTGTCGCCGCCCTCAAGGAACTGCTGGAAGTAGTTCGGGCCGAGGGAGAGCACGTCACGCGCGAAGTTCGAGCGCTCGACGGCGTACTTGACGTCCTTGGACGTGATCGGCGTGCCGTCCTCGTACTTGAGGCCCTCACGCAGCTTGTACGTCCAGGTCTTGCCGTCGTCGCTGGGCTCGCCCGGAGCCGAAGCGAGGTCCGGGACCAGCTCGTTACCGGCCTCGCCGGGGCCCGGCTTGTAGGTCATCAGCGGGCGGGCGTACAGCCGGCTGAGGTTGAACATGTACCCGTAGTACGTGTTGCCGGGGTCGAAGGAGTCCGGCACGTCCGAGTACTCGTACGTGACCGTGCCGCCCTTGGCGGTGGAGGCGTTGACGACACCCTTGGTCGCCGCGTCGGCCCCGGCCGCCTTGTCCTTGCCGTTGCCGTCGTTGTCGCCGTCATCGGCCTTGCTGCAACCCGAAAGCACCAGGCTCACGGCACCCATGGCCGCGACCGCGGCCAGTACTGACCTTCGCATGATGGTCTGCTTCCCCTCCATTGTTGGAAACTTGATGGGCTCTCGACGCGGCCGCACGTCAGCGGCTACTGCGCGGGTCGAGAGCGTCACGGAGTCCGTCGCCGAGCAGGTTGAACGCCAGGACGGTGACGAAGATGGCGAGGCCAGGAACGATCATGAACTGCGGATCGACCTTGTAGAAGTTGACCGCCTCGCTGAGCATGCCGCCCCACGACGCCTGCGGGGGCTGGATGCCGACACCGAGGAAGCTCAGGCTGGCCTCGAAAATGATGTTCGTCGGGATGAGCAGCGTCGAGTAGACGATGATCGGGCCGACCAGGTTCGGGAGCAGTTCCCGGAACAGGATGTACGGCCCCTTGGCGCCCATGCCACGGGAGGCGTCGACGAATTCACGCTCCCTGAGCGCCATGGTCTGGCCACGGACGATGCGGCCCAGATACGGCCAGTTGAAGAAGCCGATGATGAAGATCAGCACGGTGATGTGGAGCGGGAGCCCTTCCATGCCGAAGGCACCGCCCTGGAGCGTCGCCGAGATGGCGATGGCGAACAGCAGCAGCGGGAAGGCGAGGAACGTCTCCATCAGACGGCTGATGATCATGTCCACCCGCCCTCCGTAGTAGCCGGCCATCACGCCGAGGACCGTGCCGATCGTGTTGGACAGCAGGGTCGCCCCGAACGCGACGACCAGCGACACCCAGGAACCCTCCAGGATGCGGGTGGCGATGTCCCGCCCGAACTTGGGATCGACGCCCAGCGGGTGGTCCGCGCTCATGCCGCCCCAATCGCCGGTGGGCAGCGAGGTGTTGGGGTCGAGCAGGTCCTGGTTGAAGGCGTTGGGGTCGAGGCCGAAGACGGCCTGGATGGGGCGGGAGAGGATCGCGAGCAGCACCAGCAGGAGGACGACGACACCGCCGGCGACGGCGACCTTGTCCTTCTTGAACCGGGTCCAGGCGATCTGCCCCAGGGAACGGCCCTCGATCTGCCCCTTCTCGGCCCCGGCGAGGACAGCCTCGGACTGTGCCTCGGCTTGCGCTCCGGTGGTCTCGATCGGTGCGGTCACAGTGACCCGACCCCTCTCGCCGGTGGTGACCGGCCTACACCTGCCGTGGATTACGGCTTTGTCGACTTGCGCTCGATCACGGGATCGACCGATCCCGTGTCTGAGTCGGGAGTCTTCAGCTTCGTCACGATCACCCGCCAGGCCTGACGGAGAAAGTATGCGCAACCGTGATGATGCACTGGGGATTCCGTTATCCGAACAGCGGATAACGCCCCTCGGACGGAGGGGAGTTGGGACACATCGGACGTAGTGCGACCTTCGGCGTCATCTACCCGCGCAGAAATGTGTCCGGAAGGTGAACGGCCAAGGGTCCGTCGGAGCGGTCAGAAGCGGGCCGGCGGGTACCCGTACCCGGCGGCGGGTGCCTGGGCCGCGTGGGCCTCGCGGTCGTAGAACGGGCGGGCGTTGGCGCGCATCCACATCGCGACGGGGTCGTACTCGTCGGACATCGCCACCGTCGACACCGGCAGCCCGTCCGGCACGGCGCCGATCGACTGCTGCATCATCGCCCGCACCGAGTCCACGGCGGGCGGGCTGGTGTCGTACACGTCCAGGCCGATGGCGAGATACGGCGCCCCGAGCGCGGGCTGCACCCAGGCGCGGCGCAGGGCGCGCAGGGCCGGGGTGCGGTGGGCGTTCTGCGTGAGCTGTGCGTAGAACTGCGGGATCTCGATGCCGGGTTCCGACAGACGCAGCGGGCCGGCGGGCTGGCGGTCCAGGCCGGTGGCGATGCGGCGCAGATCCAGCCACGGGATGCCGACGCCGCCGCCGGGGGCGTGCGGGTTCAGCCAGAGGCCGAAGTGGTCGGGGTACAGGGTGCGGGCCGCGTCGACGCCGTCGACCACCTCGTACGAACGGTTCCAGCCGCTGGCGGAGAGTTCCTGGGCGGAGGTGACGCAGGGGGCGTAGCCGTAGCCGTCGACCTCCATGTTCCCGTACTGGGCGTCGGGGGAGCCCGCCTGGCCGTGCCACAGCAGCATCCAGACCTGGCCGGAGGAGGGGGTCGCGAGTGCGCGAAGGAGCGCCTCGTAGGCGTCGTAGCGCCCGGGCGTGACCTGGCGCAGCATGTGCTCGACCTGCCCGGCCGCGATGCCGCTGGCGCTCACCTTTACCGCCCCTCATCTCTACGTCGACCGAGCCGTGACCCTAGCTTAAGGCCGCCTTCGGGGGTCGGACTTGCGGTGGGCCTGCGGGTGCGGCTCGGGGTGTGGCCGGTCGCGCGGTTCCTCGCGCTCCGGGAGTCATTGAGCGCGCGTATAGAAGGGCCGTACCTTTGCGCGCATCCACTGCGCCACCGGGTCCTGGGCCGCCATGTCCAGGAGGATCAGGTTGACCGGCCACGGGGTGGGGACCTTGCCGAGGGCCCGGCCCAGGGCGTCCATCGGGAGGGTGCGCAGGTCGCCCTCCCAGTGGGAGAGTTCCACACCTACGAACATCACCGGGTCGGCCGTTTCGATCGCGGCCAGGCAGCGGCGGGCCGTGGTGACCACGCCCGTCGTGGCGAACTCGGCGGAGGCCGCGGCCAGGAAGTCGACGGGGTCGTCCTGCCAGTCCGGTTCGTAGAGCTTGACGCGGCCGCCGCTCGCGGGGCCGTCCAGCGGGGTGCGGCCCGCCCGGCACAGTTCGGCGACGGCCGCGGGCGGGAGCGGGACGCCGACCACGCCGTCCGGGTTCACGGCGATGCCGACCTGCGGGGGCAGACCGCGCGCGAACTCCACGGCCGGGGCGATCGTGTACGACATGTGCGCGCCGGCGACCTGGCGGAACTGTTCCTCTGAGCTGAAGACCGGCACGTACGCCTGGCCCTCGATGGTCAGCGTGGGCAGGTCCAGCGGGCCGCTGTCCGGGCCGCCGCCGGCCGGCAGGGGCACCCAGACGAAGCTGCGGCCGAGCACCTCGATGATCCGGCCGCCGGCGGAGGGCACGCCGAGGGAGGCGGACAGCACCTCCTCCAGCTCGTTGCCGGGCCATCCGCCGTGCGGATGGGGGTGCGCCTGCGCCGGAAAGTCCGCCGGGAGATCCGCCGGGAAGTCCATCTGTCTGACCGCCTGCCGTGAACCACTGATATGGCTGAAAAGGCTAACGCCTACGACGAACGGACTGCCCTCACCCGCCGAATCCCCCGTCGCGGATCAGCCCGTGAACCCGATCCGGCGCAGTGTCGACGCCGCGGAGCGGTCCAGGAGCACCGCCGAGGCGCAGCCCGTGGGCAGTTCGCCCCGCTCCACCGCGCGGAGCAGTCGGGCCGCTGCCCGGCGGTGGCGGAGGAAGGCGTACCGGGAGACGCCGCGGCCGCGTTCGCGTTGGCCGTCGAGGGCCTGGTCGGCAGGGACGTCGAGGAGCAGCAGGTGCAGGATGCCGCCGCGGCGGCGGGCCTCGCGGGCCAGCCAGCCGCGCACCCAGGCCTGCGTGCCGCAGTCGTGCACGACGACGCCCTCGCCGCCGCGCAGGGCGCGGCGCAGGCCGGCGTAGTGGGCGAGGCGGACGAGGGGGCGGTAGAGCGCGTACGGAAGGAAGCCCGGCATGCGGGCCTCCCAGCGGTCGCGGGTGTCCTGGGAGTCGATGCTGACGCCCTTCACGGCCCGGCGCATCAGGGTGGACTTGCCGCTGCCGGGCAGACCGGTGATCACGACCAGGTCGCGGGGTCCGAAGAGCAGGGCGTGCGGGCTGCGGCCCTCGCGCTCGCGCAGGTCACGGACGACGGGTGCCGACAGTGGGGCGCACGCCTCCCTGGCCGGTGCGACGGGCTGCTTGGGCAGCGCGAGTCCCGAGGTCGTCGCGTACGCCGTGGTCCTGTTCACCGTGGTCGTCCTCCCCTGGGGCGGTGCAGCAGAGCCCGTCCCCGTCGAGTGTAAAGAGAAGGTAATGCGGGGTGTCTCGCGTTTTCGTGCGCATACCGCAACAAGCCTGCTACAGGCTGCTGTGACCCCCCGTGGCGGCTGTGCGGCCCCTGTGAAAGGTCCCCCTGCCGCCGCGCAGCGATGCGTGCAATGATGTGCCCGCCAACTGCATACCGGCCGCTTGAATCCGCGCGGGAGAGTTCCCAGCCTCGGCTGGGGCGCCGAAGGAGCAAGTCCCTCCCTTGAATCTCTCAGGCCCCGTTACCGCGCGGGCGAGGCACATCTGAAAAGCGGGCCGCCGTTCCCGGTGGTCCCACCCAAGGTGCAAGTCATGCCCACGCGCGGTCATGACGAACCTCTCAGGTTCCGATGACAGATGGGGAGGAACGACCTCGCCCGTCATGCCTTGGGAGACGACCGTCCGATGAGCAGTACCGAACCCCGCCGTACAGCCCTCGATGCCCTGCATCGCTCACTCGGTGCGACGATGACCGACTTCGCCGGCTGGGACATGCCGCTGCGCTACGGCTCCGAGCGCGACGAACACCTCGCCGTGCGCACCAAGGCCGGGCTCTTCGACCTCTCCCACATGGGCGAGATCACCGTCACCGGCCCGCAGGCCGCGGCCCTCCTCAACTACGCCCTGGTCGGCAACATCGCCTCCGTCGGCGTCGGCCGCGCCCGCTACACCATGATCTGCCGGGCCGACGGCGGCATCCTGGACGACCTGATCGTCTACCGGCTCGCGGAGACCGAGTACATGGTCGTCGCCAACGCCTCCAACGCCCAGGTGGTGCTGGACGCCCTGGTGGAGCGTTCCGCCGGGTTCGACGCCGAGGTCCGCGACGACCGGGACGCGTACGCCCTGATCGCCGTGCAGGGCCCCGAGTCGCCCGGGATCCTCAAGGCGCTCACCGACGCCGACCTGGACGGCCTGAAGTACTACGCGGGCCTGCCGGGCACGGTCGCCGGGGTGCCCGCGCTGATCGCCCGCACCGGATACACCGGCGAGGACGGCTTCGAGCTGTTCGTGGCGCCTTCGGACGCCGAGAAGCTGTGGCAGGCACTCACCGAGGCGGGCGCGCCCGTGGGCCTGGTCCCCTGCGGGCTGTCCTGCCGGGACACCCTGCGCCTGGAGGCGGGCATGCCGCTGTACGGGCACGAGCTGACCACCGACCTCACCCCCTTCGACGCCGGTCTCGGCCGCGTGGTGAAGTTCGAGAAGGAGGGCGACTTCGTGGGGCGCGAGGCGCTCACCGAGGCCGCCGCCCGCGCGGAGAGCAACCCGCCGCGCGTCCTGGTCGGCCTGATCGCCGAGGGCCGCCGCGTCCCGCGGGCCGGCTACCCGGTCGTCGCGGGCGGCGAGGTCGTCGGCGAGGTCACCTCCGGCGCCCCCTCCCCCACGCTGGGCAAGCCGATCGCCATGGCCTACGTCGACGCCGCGCACGCCGCGCCGGGCACGGCCGGGGTCGGCGTGGACATCCGGGGCAGCCACGAGCCGTACGAGGTCGTGGCGCTGCCCTTCTACAAGCGGCAGAAGTAGAAACAGCAGACACTGGGCGTGACGCCGGGCACATTTCCGCTGCTCACGCGTGTCTCCAGCAGTCCCCCCTTCATCAGCACTCCCCCGCGTACAGGAGAATTCAGGCCATGAGCAACCCCCAGCAGCTGCGTTACAGCAAGGAGCACGAGTGGCTGTCGGTCGCCGAGGACGGCGTCTCGACGGTCGGCATCACGGAGTTCGCGGCCAACGCGCTCGGTGACGTCGTCTACGCCCAGCTCCCCGAGGTCGGCTCCACGGTGACCGCGGGCGAGTCCTGCGGCGAGCTGGAGTCCACCAAGTCGGTCTCCGACCTGTACTCCCCGGTCAACGGCGAGGTCACGGAGATCAACGAGGACGTCGTGAACGACCCGTCGCTGGTGAACTCCGCCCCCTTCGAGGGCGGCTGGCTGTTCAAGGTACGTGTCACGGAGGAGCCGGCCGACCTGCTCTCCGCCGACGAGTACACCGCCTTTTCCGCCGGCTGAGGAGTCGTAGACGCATGTCCGTCCTGAACAC
>NZ_JACVWU010000079.1 GCF_014596915.1 Streptomyces sp. TRM68416 | reverse complement strand
TGTATTGATCACGAGCGTTGTTAACGCTGGGCGGGCTTGATCATGGCGAAGGCCTCCGTGTGTGGTGGAGGTGTCGAATCTTCACCGCACGGAGGCCTTCGTGTCCCACCGTAATGCCCGGCTGACCGTTCACGGCAGGCGACTGCTGATCGACCGCGTCCGCTCCGGCCGTCCCGTCGCGCACGTCGCCGCGGAGATGGGCATCTCCCGCCCCACAGCCCACAAGTGGATCCGCCGCTGGCGGGCCGAGGGCGACAGCGGGCTCTTCGACCGCTCCAGCCGCCCACGCACAACACCTCACCGAACCACTGCCGCAACCGAAGCCCATGTCTGCCGGCTGCGGCAGGACCGCAAGCTCGGCCCGGCCCGCATCGGCCCGATCCTGGGTCTGCCCGCCTCGACCGTGCACCGGATCCTGACCCGGCACGGCCTGAACCGGCTGGCCCACCTGGACCGGCCCACCGGCCAGCCGATCCGCCGCTACGAACGCGACCGGCCCGGCGAACTCGTCCACGTCGACGTCAAGAAACTCGGCCGGATCCCCGACGGCGGCGGCCACAAAGTCCTGGGCCGCCAGGCCGGCCGCGCCCGCCGCAACAGCATGGGCTACGACTACATCCATTCCGCCGTCGACGACCACAGCCGCCTGGCCTACAGCGAGATCCACGACGACGAGAAGGCCACCACCTGCGCAGACTTCCTGCGCCGGGCCGCCGCATACTTCGCCGCCCGCGGCATCACCCGCATCGAACGGGTCCTGACCGACAACGCCTGGCCCTACCGCAAGAGCTTCGCCTGGCGGCAGGCACTCGCCGACCTCGATGCGGCCGGCAAACTCACCCGCGCCTACCGGCCGCAGACCAACGGCAAGGTCGAACGCTTCAACCGCACCCTGCTCGACGAATGGGCCTATCTGCGGCCCTACAACAGCAACACCGAACGCAGCG
>NZ_JACVWU010000078.1 GCF_014596915.1 Streptomyces sp. TRM68416 | reverse complement strand
GCATCCACGCTGACCCGGTCACCGGTGATCAGAGTGATGCGGTGCTGGGACGTGAGTTGGGCGGCGGAGCTGCCCCCGCGCTCTTCAGGCTTCGCCGATGCCGGGCTGGTCATACCCGCGGCGAGGGCGACAGCGGCTGCCGTGGCAACCGTGGCCGCGCATGCTCTTTTCACTTGTCTGCGCAAGTTTCCCCCTTGCTGAAGTGTCGGGCGAAAATCCCCTTTCGCCCGACCGGGGGCGGTCCTGCACAGATGTACGCGTGCACCCCCGGAATACGCAGTATGCCGGGGGCTGATCAGCGACCTCAATAGACAACAACCGCACAGAATCGGACTGTTGCGAACCTGCCTTATTCCTGACCGTGATCTGCCCTCCGGAGCGGGACGAGGGTGGTCTCCACCTTCTCCTGGGTGGTGAGTGTGGGGATGAGATTGAAGCCCTGGAAGGCGAATCCGATGTTCTCGCCGCTACGCGGACCAGTTCGGCCTCGAAAAGATTGGCCAAATCGGAGCCATCCAAAACGACTTCGCCCGATGTGGGGTGATTCAGTCCTCCCGGTGCCGCGCGCATGATCGCCACGATCTTCGGGGGGCGTCTCCGCACCGCGGACCCCGGTCCTGGGAGCCGACTTGGAATGGGACAGGTTCGTAACAGTCCGATTCTGTGCGGTTGTTGTCTATTGAGGTCGCTGATCAGCCCCCGGCATACTGCGTATTCCGGGGGCGCACGCGTACATCTGTGCAGGACTACCCCCGGCCGGGTGAATGGGGAATCTGACCCGGTACTTCAGCAAGGGGGAAACTTGCGCAGACAAGTGAAAAGAGCATGCGCGGCCACGGTTGCCACGGCAGCCGCTGTCGCCCTCGCCGCGGGTATGACCAGCCCGGCATCGGCGAAACCGGAGAAGGTCGGCAGTGGTGACACCGCGGCCGAGCTGACGTCGCACGAGCGGATCACTCTGATCACGGGCGACCGAGTGCGGTTGGACGG
>NZ_JACVWU010000077.1 GCF_014596915.1 Streptomyces sp. TRM68416 | reverse complement strand
CCGGACGGCGTTGAGCTTGGTGATCAGTGGAGCGATGGTGTCGGCGGTTTCCCAGTCGCGGGGCCTGAGTTGGTACTTCTCCGAGTGCCAGTATTCCTCGCTGCCTTCGCGCAGGGGGGTGTTCTCGCACAGTTCGTAGCCGCTGTAGACGCCCCAGGTGGGGGAGAGGGTGGCGGCCAGGACGGCGCGCAGTTCGAAGGCCGGGCGGCCGCCGTGCTGGAGGAAGGCGTGCAGGATGTCGGGGGTGTTGACGAAGAAGTTCGGGCGCATGTAGCTCGCCGCCTCGCCGGACAGTTCGGTGAGGTAGTCGGTGAGTTCCTGCTTGGTGTTGCGCCAGGTGAAGTAGGTGTAGGACTGCTGGAAGCCGATCTGGGCCAGGGTGTGCATCATGGCGGGCCGGGTGAACGCCTCCGCCAGGAAGATCACGTCCGGGTCGGTGGTGTTGATGTCGGCGATCACCCGTTCCCAGAAGACGACCGGCTTGGTGTGCGGGTTGTCCACCCGGAAGATCCGCACGCCCAGGCCCATCCAGAACCGCAGCACCCGCAGGGTCTCGGCGACCAGGCCGTCCATGTCGGCGTCGAAGGCGATGGGGTAGATGTCCTGGTACTTCTTCGGCGGGTTCTCGGCGTGGGCGATGGTGCCGTCGGGGCGGTGGTGGAACCACTCGGGGTGCTTGTGCACCCAGGGGTGGTCGGGGGAGCACTGCAGGGCGAAGTCCAGCGCGATCTCCAGGCCGAGCCGTCCGGCGCGCTGCACGAACCAGGCGAAGTCCTCCACGGTGCCCAGCTGGGGGTGGACGGCGTCGTGGCCGCCCTCGGGGGAGCCGATGGCCCAGGGCACGCCGACGTCGTCGGGGCCGGCGGACAGGGTGTTGTTCGGGCCCTTGCGGTGGGTGGTGCCGATGGGGTGGATCGGGGGGAGGTAGACGACGTCGAAGCCCATCGCGGCGATCGCGGGCAGCCGGCGGGCGGCGGTGCGGAAGGTGCCGTGGGGCTGCTCGGGGGTGCCCTCGGA
>NZ_JACVWU010000076.1 GCF_014596915.1 Streptomyces sp. TRM68416 | reverse complement strand
CGTCAAGCACGTCGGCAAGGACGGGAAGCCGACCGACGTCTACAACACGATCCTGTTCGGCTACTCCGGCCTGGGCAAGGACCGGGGTTACCAGGTCCCGCCGGTCGCTTCCGGCACCACGACCATGCGGCTGCCCAAGGGCACGTACCTGCTGGACGCCTGGGTCACCAAGGACTTCACGGACCCGACGGGCGGCCTCGACTGGCTGGTCCAGCCGAAGCTGACCGTCAACAAGAACACCTCGGTCACGATCGACGCCCGTAAGACCAAGGCCGCGGACATCCGGGTGCCGGACGCGCAGGCCAAGCCGGCCACGGCGATGATCGGCTACATGTACGACCCGGCCGGGCTCGGCATCGGTGTCGGCATGGACACCTTCGCCAACCTGCGCATGGCCCACCTGGGCGGCGAGGTCTCCGGCCTCCAGCAGACCTGGAACGGCCAGTGGACCAAGGGCGCCAAGGCCGAGTACGACGTGGCCACCACCGCCAAGGTGAAGAAGATCCAGGGCAACAAGGTCCGCCACTTCAAGGCGAGCGAGCTCGCCACGGTGAAGAACCAGATGGGCGCGTCCGCCCCCGACAAGACCGGCGGACTGACCGCCCTCGGCCTGTTCCCGGAGGACTTCGTCTTCGGCTCGCCCATCGAGCAGAAGCTGCCGGGCACGCGCACGGTCTACCTGTCGACGTCCGACAAGATCAAGTGGTCGTTGGACTTCGAGCAGTACGGCGGTCATGACGCGGACGGCTGGCCGATCCCCGAGGCGTACTACACGCTGGGTGAGCCGCAGACCTTCAAGGCCGGCCAGAGCTACTCGAAGAAGTTCAACACGGCCGTCTTCGGGCCGCACCTGAACGCGGACTACGGCCTGTTCCGCGACGGCAACAACATCTACGGCTACCTGCCGCTGTTCGCCGACGGTGCCAAGCACGCCGGTTCGTCGCTCTTCACCTCGGTGAAGACGTCCCTCTACCGCAACGGCACCAAGGTCGGCACGAACGACGACCCGCTGTTCGGCGACGGCGTCTTCAAGGTTCCGTCCGGCGACGCCGAGTACAAGCTGACCACCTCGGTCAAGCGCAGCGCCAAGGTCGCCGCCGCCTCCACGCGGATCGACGCGAGCTGGACCTTCCGCTCCAAGAAGCCCGCGTCCGGCCAGGT
>NZ_JACVWU010000075.1 GCF_014596915.1 Streptomyces sp. TRM68416 | reverse complement strand
ATGATGACGGAAGCCCGACTTCCCTCTCGGCGGACGGCACGCGAAGTCTTCCCTTCTGGTCGACCTCGGCCCGCGCCCAGAGGGCAGCGAAGATCTGGGGGCATGGGCTACGCGTTGAATCCATGCCCTTGGACACCTGGCGCGATCGCGAACTGCCTGATGTCGCCCGGGATGGACTCATGATCGGCATCAACTGGAGCGGGCCGCGCCTCGTCGGCTGGAGCTTCACTCCGATGGAAGTTCTCAACCGACTGGCGGCGGCTGACTAGCTCACGGGGGCGCTCGCCAGAGTGCGCAGTCGCCGCCAGCAGATCAGTGCGCATCCGAGGGTGAGGAAGGCTTCGTGGATGTCGTCGCGTATCTCCCAGCGGGTCCGCAGGCGGCGGAACCAGTGCAGGTGGGCGAACGCGCGCTCCACGACCCAGCGTTGGGTTCCGAGGCCGGAGCCGTGCTCGGTGCCGCGGCGGGCGATCAACGGCTTCACGCCGAGGTCCCAGACCATGCGGCGGTATTTGTCGTGGTCGTAGCCGCGGTCGGCGAGCACCACGTCTGGGCGGCGTCGTGGTCGGCCGCGCTTGCCCCGCACCGGCGGCACGGCCTGGAGGAGTGGGATCAGCTGGGTGACGTCGTTGCGGTTGCCGCCGGTCAGGGTGACGGCGAGCGGGATGCCGGTGGCGTCGGTGATCAGGTGGTGTTTGCTGCCGGTCCTGCCCCGGTCAACGGGGCTTCGTCCGGTCTTGGAGCCCCCTTTAACGCGCGGATATGGGAGCCGTCGACGGCCGCCTGGGAGAAGTCCAGGGCGTTCACGCTGCGGAGCTTGGCGAGGAGGACCTCGTGCAGTCGGGGCCAGACTCCGGCCTCGGTCCACTCGGCCAGGCGGCGCCAGCAGGTCATGCCCGAGCCGAAACCGAGTTCCTGCGGCAGGTGTTCCCAGGCGATCCCGGTGTGCAGCACGAACAGGACGCCCTGGAGCACCAGCCGGTCCGGATGCCGCTTGCGCCCGGGATGCCGGGTCCGGCGCTCAATCTTGGGCAGCAGTGGCTCGATCACCGCCCACAGCTCATCGTCGACTTCCCACGGCTTCGGCCGTGCCACCTCGCACCCCCGGATCGTCGGTTCCGGAGTGATCCAACCACCTCGAAGATCATTTCGTTAGGAGTTCTTA
>NZ_JACVWU010000074.1 GCF_014596915.1 Streptomyces sp. TRM68416 | reverse complement strand
GCTGAAGGCCATCAACCGGGACGGCACCCCGTCCGAGAACTGGGGCGCCTTCCTGCTGGGTACCTCGGGTCTCGCCCGGGACAAGTTCTACTTCCCGTACGACGCCGACGGCACGGCCACGGTGCGTGTGCCCAAGGGCGGGTACATCCTGGACTCCAACATCTCCGTGGACGCCGACGACGCCACGAAGGGCCTCGACTGGCTGGCCCAGCCGAAGCTGACCGTCAACAAGAACACGACGGTCACGCTGGACGCCCGTACCGCCAAGCCGGTGGACATCACCGTTCCGGACGCGGCCGCCAAGTCGGAGTTCGCCTCGCCGGGCTTCGACCTCACGGTGGGCGACTCGGGCTACGGGTTCGTCTGGTTCCTGGACAGCTACGCCAACTTCGGTTCCAAGGGCCTCGGTCCGAAGATCACCGACGGTTCGCTGAGCCAGCACTGGGACGGCCACTGGAGCAAGGGCGCCAAGGCCCAGTACTCCGTCGTCGGCGGCGGCAAGGTCCAGCAGCTCGCCACCGGTTACACCAAGCACTACAAGGCGAGCGAACTGGCCACCGTGAAGGTCGGCATGGGCGCCTCGTCCAGCGGCAAGAAGGGCGCCGTCGGCGCCGTGGGCTGGCTGCCCGACGTCAGCGGTGCCTCCTCGATCGGCATCAGCCAGAAGCTGCCCGGCACCCGCACGCTGTACCTGTCCACCACCTCCGGTGTGAAGTGGGGACTGGACTTCGAGCAGATCGGCGGCGTCGACGCCGAGGGCTGGCCGATCACCGAGGCGTACTACACGCTCGGCTCCGACCAGACCTTCAAGGCCGGCCGGACCTACTCGAAGAAGTTCAACACGGCCGTCTTCGGCCCGAACCTGAACGCCGACTTCGGCCTGTACCGCGAGCGCAACAACATCTACGGCTACCTGCCGCTGTTCGCCGACGGTGCCAAGCACGCCGGTTCGTCGCTCTTCACCTCGGTGAACACCTCCCTCTACCGCAACGGCACCAAGGTCGGTTCGCACGACGACCCGCTGTTCGGCGAGAAGATGTTCAAGGTCCCGTCCGGTGACGCCGAGTACAAGCTGACCACCTCGGTCAAGCGGAGCGTCAAGGTCGCCGCCGCCTCCACGCGGATCGACGCGAGCTGGACCTTCCGTTCCAAGAAGCCCGCGTCCGACCTGGC
>NZ_JACVWU010000073.1 GCF_014596915.1 Streptomyces sp. TRM68416 | reverse complement strand
CCCCGGCAGCGTCGCACCGCCAGCGCGCTCTCCAGGGGGCGCACCCTGCGCATCGGTGCCGGAACCCGCCGCGTCACGAGCGAGGCCGTTCCGTACGCGCCCATCGTCACGCGATCCCGGTCACGCCCCGATGCGCCCCGAGCGGGCACCGGTCCGCTGCCCGCCGCGTCGCACGCATCCCACACCAGGCGGTACACATGTACGCGCTGATCGTTCCCGCTTCGACCCCCTTCGTCCTGCTCGCCACCGTGATGGCCCTGTCCTGGTGGGAGGACCACATCCTGCCACCGCCGCCGACCGAGTCTGCCGAAGCCCCCGCCGAGGCTCCGTTCGCCCCGGCGGCTCCTGCCCAGCTCCCAGAACTCCTCAGTGCCGGCGCTGCGTTGACAACGGATGTTGCCAGGCATTGACTGGCGGCACGGCATAGCTGCGCAACTCCAGATTATTCGGCGCAGCCTTCCACTTTCCCGCCTCGCCCGGCCCCCGCGGAATCAAGGAAATCCCTGCCACCTGGAGGCCCTGCAATGCTCTGGAATCTTCTCCTTCTGGTGATCCTGGTGGTCCTCTGGATCGTCGGCTTCGCCGTGCACGGAGGCAGCGGTGGCAGGCGCCGGGACAGCCGCAGCCGCAGCCGCAGCCGCAGCCGCAGGTAATCCACTCCCTCCCGATCCCTGCGGGAAACGCCCCTGTACGGCGATCATGCGCGGGAGCCCGTCCAGCCCAGTTGCAGGGCCGCGTCTCATCTGCGCCGTTTCAGTGCATGTGCCATGCGTGGGAGTTCCTCGTACAGCAGCCGGCCGACCAGCGCCCCGCCGAAGACGACGACACCCACGCCGACCAGCCAGGACTGGATAACCAGGACAGTTCCGACCGGTCCGAAGGTGACTGCGGTGGATGCGATCAACGGCGAGAAGGCGAGCCTGGAGAAGGCCCTCAGGCCGATCAGCCCGATCACGGTGGCCACGGCGCCGGGCAGCAGGGCAGCAGGGCAGCAGGGCAGCAGGGCAGCAGGGCAGCAGGGCAGCAGGGCACGCCAGCGGATCTTCCCGCCGATCAGCAAGCGCTGGGACCACCACAGCAACAGCACAGCACTCAGCGACGCGACGGCACCACCTGCCGCCACCTTGCCCACCAGCGGGCCGGAGACAGGCCCCAGACCTTCTCATAGCCTGTCTGCACCGCCACCCCGAAGCTCAGACCGAACGCGGTCGTGGTCCGCAGTGC
>NZ_JACVWU010000072.1 GCF_014596915.1 Streptomyces sp. TRM68416 | reverse complement strand
GTGCCCGGGTTGGTAGGGGGTGCGGTGCTTGAGCATGGCGTGCAGGACGTCGACGCGGCGGCGGGTGAGGCAGATGAGGGCTGCGTTGTGGCGTTTGTTTTCCGCGCGTTTCCTGTCGTAGTAGGCCCGCGATTCGGGGCTGCTCAGCGAGGCGAACGAGGCCAGGAACAGGGCTCGCTTGAGCGTCTTGTTGCCGCCTCGGGGTGGTCCTTCGCCCCGGATGGAGGTGCCGGAGCGACGGGTGGTGGGGGTCAGTCCCGCGTAGGAGGCCAGGTGGGCGGCGGTGGGGAATGCGCTGGCGTCGCCGACCTCGGCCAGGATGCGGGCTCCGGTCCTGACCGCGACCCCGGGCATGGAGGTCAGGACCTGCGCGAGAGGGTGGGTCTCCAGCAGGGCCGTCATGCGGGTCTCCAAGACCTCGCGGCGCTTGAGGAGAACGGCGAGCGACTCGGCCAGACCGCAGATGATCTCGCCGGCCGAGGCCGTGCCGGGGACCTGGACGGTCTGCTCGGCCAGCGCGGCATGAATCTGTCCTGCCAGCTCCCGGGGGGTCCGCATCCGTGGGGCAGCATCGGTCATGACCTCGATGAGCTCCTCGGTGCCGGCCTTCGCCAATGCGGCCGGGGAGCCGAACGTCTGCAGCAGGGCCAGGACCGCCGGGTGCCGCAGTCGTGGTCCCAGGACACGTTCCAGGCCCGGATGGATCGAGGTGAGCAGCCCGCGCAGCCGGTTGGAGGTGCGGGTGGCGTCCTGGGCCAGGTCGTCGTCGTAGCCCAGGACCATGGTCAGCTCGGCCCGTACGCTCTCGGCTGGGTCGATGGAGTGCAGCAGGTGGGGCATGGTGCGGGCGGCATCGGCGATGACGTAGGCGTCGCGGGCGTCGGTCTTGCCGGTGCCAGGATGCAGATCGGCCAGCCGGCGCATCGACAGCCCCGGCAGATAGGCGACTTCGCATCCACAAGCGCGGGCGACGGTGACCGCCAGGGTGCCGATGGAGGCCGGCTGGTCGACCACGACCAGGACTTTCCCCTTGCGCTGCAGCCGGGCGAACAGCTCCCGCAGTTGCGGCTCGCCGTTGGGCAGTGGCTTGTCGAAGGTCGTCCGGCCATCACGCAGCAGAGCCGTGCCGTGGTGGGTGGACTTGCCCACGTCCAGGGCACAGAAGACATCGATCGATGTGAAGTCGTTGCTGGTCACCGGGCTTTCCCTCCCCGGAGTCACAACCGG
>NZ_JACVWU010000071.1 GCF_014596915.1 Streptomyces sp. TRM68416 | reverse complement strand
GCGCAGGTTGACCGACCAGGAGGGTCAGAAGCTGCAGCAGATCGTGCGCCGGGGCAGCACCAGTTCAGTGCGGTACCGGCGCGCGATGATGCTGCTGGCCTCGGCCGGCGGGAATCGGGTCCCGGTGATCGCCAAGCTGGTGCAGGCCGACGAGGACACCGTCCGGGACGTGATCCATCGGTTCAACGAGATCGGGCTGGTCTGCCTGGACCCTCGATGGGCGGGAGGCCGTCCCCGCCTGCTCAGTCGTGACGACGAGGACTTCGTCGTTCAGACGGCCACCACCCGCCCCACCAAGCTCGGCCAGCCCTTCACCCGCTGGTCCATCCGTAAACTCGCCGCCTACCTGCGACGTGTTCACGGCCGCGTGATCCGGATCGGCCGCGAGGCGTTACGGTGCCTGCTGGCCCGCCGCGGCATCACCTTCCAGCGCACCAAGACCTGGAAGGAGTCACCGGACCCCGAGCGTGACGCCAAGCTCGACCGCATCGAGCACGTGCTGGAACGCTTCCCTGACCGGGTGTTCGCGTTTGACGAGTTCGGCCCGCTTGGTATCCGGCCCGCCGCCGGCGCGTGCTGGGCTGCTGCTGGTCACCCCGAGCGCCATCCCGCGACGTACCACCGCACTCACGGAGTGCGGTACTTCCACGGCTGCTACTCGATCGGCGACGACACCCTGTGGGGCGTCAACCGTCGCAAGAAGGGCGCCGCGAACACCCTGGCCGCGCTCAGATCGATCCGGGCCGCTCGCCGGGATGGCGCCCCGATCTACGTCATCCTGGACAACCTGTCCGCCCACAAGGGCGACACCATCCGCCGCTGGGCGAAGAAGAACAGGGTCGAGTTGTGCTTCACCCCGACCTACGCGTCCTGGGCCAACCCTATAGAGGCCCACTTCGGGCCGTTGCGACAGTTCACGATCGCCAACTCCAACCACCGCAACCACACCACACAGACCCGGGCCCTCCACGCCCATCTCCGCTGGCGCAACGCCAACGCCCGCCACCCCGACGTCCTTGCCGCCCAGCGTCGAGAGCGCGCCCGCATCCGCAGTGAGAAGGGCATCCGATGGGGCGGACGAGCGAGGACGGCGGCTTGATCATTCGCTGACGTTCAAGGTCGCGCAGTCCGCGACTCCCAGTTCGGACAGCACCGCCCGGAGCCGCTCCAGGGCCGCGGTCGTGTCCGAGCCCTCCGCGATTTCAAGGTCAAGGTGGCAACGACCCATGCCACTGCCCGCGCCGGTGACCTCGCCGTCGAGCTCAAATGCCGCCTCCAGAGCCGCCTCGACGTCGTCACGATCGATCGGCAGCGCCACGAAGACGATCTCGACGAACACCCCGGTCCTCCCTCTCAACCCGGCGAACCATAGCGGTCAGAGCACTAG
>NZ_JACVWU010000070.1 GCF_014596915.1 Streptomyces sp. TRM68416 | reverse complement strand
TAGTGCTTCGTTAGGTTCTGGTTCTGTTTGCGGTGAGGGGGCGGCCGCAGGTGGTGCAGATGCCGTCCCAGCACCGCAGCAGGTCCTGTAACGCATCGAGGACTTGGTAGAGGCTCAGGCTGTCGTGCGGGCTTTTGGGTCGTAGCGCCGCAGGGTGAGGAAGGCTTGTGCGGCGGTGACGAGGGTGACGTGATGGTGCCAGCCGCGCCAGGTGCGGCCCTCGAAGTGGTCCAGGCCCAGGCCGTGTTTGAGTTCGCGGTAGTCGTGCTCGATGCGCCAGCGCATCTTCGCAAAGCGCACCAGATCGGCGACCGGGGTGGTGACGGGCAGGTTGGACATCCAGTAGCCGGTGGGCTCGTCGGCTTCCTGGGGCTGTTCGACCAGCAGGGTCCGCAGCGGCAGCACCCCGTCCCACCGGCCACGCCCGCCGGCCTGTTCCTGCGCGGTCCGTGAGGCTTCTTTGCCCGAGGGCCGCACCTCGAGCACGGCAAAGCGGGAGGTCATCGATCCCTTGCTGCCCTGGCGCCAGGTGACGGTCTCGAAGCAGGTGTGCGCATCGACCAGGTCTCGCAGGGGGCGGGCCGGCTCGCGGTAGCGGGGCAGTGTGGGTGGCCCCAGGCCCTGGTAGGGCGGCAGATACGGGACGGCAGCGGCCGGGCGGGCGATCTCCTTGGGCTCGACGGCCATGATGTAGGACCAGCCGTGTTCTTCCAGGGCCAGGCGGAAGGAAACGCTGCGGCCGTAGCCGGTATCGGCCACGAGCACCGGCACCGATGGCAGCCAGGTGGCCAGCTTCTCCAGCAGCCCCAGCGCCAGATGGGGCTTGGCCACATGCCCGACCTCGTCGGGCACGCCCGCAGCCGTGCGCCGCGGGCGGTCGTGGGCCCATTCCTCGGGCAGGAACAGCTCCCATTCCAGCGGGCAGGAAGCACGATCGGTGGCCGCGTGCACGCTGACGGCGACCTGGCAGTTGGCCCGTTTGCCCAGCGCCCCGCAGTACTGCCGGGCCACCCCCACCGATGCCCGCCCGCACTTGGGAAACGCGACGTCGTCGATGACCCACACCTCGGGCTGGACCACCTGGACCAGCCGCTCGGCGATCCGCCGCCGCACCGGCGCCCACTGCCACGGCGACTGGTTGACGAACTGCTGCAAGGCCTGCATGTTCCCGTCCGGCAGCCGCTGGGCCATCGGCTGGATCGACTTGCGCCGGCCATCCAGCATCAGCCCCCGCAGATAGCACTCGCCCCTGGCCCGCTGATCCTTGCGCGGCACCGAGGCGAACACATCCTCCACGAACAGCCCCAACGCCGCCCGTAATCGGTTCACTTCATGCGTGTCCACGTACCCAACATGCTCTTGATCAGCGACAATGCCTAGACCTAACGAAGCACTACTA
>NZ_JACVWU010000007.1 GCF_014596915.1 Streptomyces sp. TRM68416 | reverse complement strand
AGCCGATGTGCAGCAGATCGCGACGGCGAGGGCGGTGGAGCGGATCCTGTCGGCGCTGGACAGCGTGAAGAGCCTGCTGGCCACCGTCCCGGCCGCCGACGTCACGGCCACTCGTATTCCGGCGCAACTGCACTCGCTCCTGGTGGAGTTGGACGAGGCGGAAGCCGCGGCCCAAGGAACGGACGTCGCCGGCCAGTTGGAGTCGGCGTCGGCCGAGGAGCTCTTCAAGTTCATCGACAGCGAACTGTGAGGAGGTAGCGCCGTGACATCTGCGCACCAGTCGGAGTCGGGTCTGCCCATCGAGCCGGTGTACGGGCCGGACGCGTTGCGGAATTGGGACCCTGTCGGCAAGCTCGGCGAGCCAGGCACGTTTCCGTACACGCGGGGCGTGTATCCGTCGATGTACACCGGGCGGCCGTGGACGATGCGGCAGTACGCGGGGTTCGGTACCGCGGTGGAGTCGAACGCCCGGTACAAGCAGCTCATAGCGAGCGGCACCACGGGGCTTTCGGTGGCCTTCGACCTGCCCACCCAGATGGGGTACGACTCCGACGCGCCGATCGCACACGGCGAGGTCGGCAAGGTCGGGGTGGCCATCGACTCCATCGACGACATGCGGATCCTGTTCGGCGGCATTCCGCTGGACAGGGTCTCGACGTCGATGACGATCAATGCCCCGTCCGCCGTGCTCCTGCTCCTCTACCAGCTCGTGGCGGAGGAGCAGGGCATCGGCGCGGACAGGCTGACCGGCACCATCCAGAACGACGTGCTCAAGGAGTATGTCGCGCGCGGGACGTACATCTTCCCGCCCAAGCCCTCCCTGCGGCTGATCGCGGACATCTTCAAGTACTGCAAGGCGCAGATGCCGAAGTGGAACACCATCTCCATCTCGGGCTACCACATGGCGGAGGCAGGCGCCTCGCCCGCGCAGGAGATCGCCTTCACCCTGGCCAACGCGGTCGAGTACGTGCGTACGGCGCTCGCCGCGGGTATGGATGTCGACGACTTCGCGCCCCGGCTATCCTTCTTCTTCGTCGCCCGTACGACGATCCTGGAGGAGGTCGCCAAGTTCCGTGCCGCGCGCCGCATCTGGGCCCGGGTGATGCGCGACGAGTTCGGTGCGAAGAACCCCAAGTCGACGATGCTGCGCTTCCACACGCAGACGGCCGGGGTGCAGCTCACCGCGCAGCAGCCGGAGGTGAACCTGGTTCGGGTCGCGGTGCAGGGGCTTGCCGCTGTGCTGGGCGGCACGCAGTCACTGCACACCAACAGCTTCGACGAAGCCATCGCGCTGCCCACGGAGAAGTCCGCCCGCCTCGCCCTGCGTACGCAGCAGGTGCTGGCGTACGAAACGGATGTGACCGCGACCGTCGACCCCTTCGCCGGCTCCTACGTCATCGAGAAGATGACCGATGCCATGGAAGACGCGATCGTGGAGCTGATGGCCAAAGTGGAGGAGACGGGTGGGGCGGTGGCCGCCATCGAACGCGGCCTCCAGAAGGACGAGATAGAGCGCAACGCCTACCGCATCGCGCAGGAGACCGACGCCGGGGAACGCGTCGTAGTCGGGGTCAACCGCTTCCAGCTCGACACGGAGGAGCCGTACCAGCCCCTCCAGGTCGACCCCGCGATCGAGGTGCAGCAGGCCGAACGCATCGCCAAGCTGCGGGCCTGGCGGGTCGGCGAAAACGTGGACGCGGCACTGACCGACCTCCGCAAGGCGGCCGAGGGCGAGGACAACGTCCTGTATCCGATGAAGGAGGCGCTGCGCGCCGGTTCCACGGTCGGCGAGGTCTGCGATGTGCTGCGCGAGGCCTGGGGGGTGTACACGCCGATGACCCCGTGACGACCGCATTCATCGCGCCTGTTCCAACATCGGCTGAATTTCCCTCCTGCGTGATTTGCCCGCTGCCCCATGCCCTCCCTACGGTGGAGGGCATGGGGAATGACATCGTCCGACTCCACCATGTCGGGCACATCGTGCGGGACATGGCACAGGCGATCACTCTGTACGAGCGGCTTGGCTTCCGCCTACCTCCCCCCAGTTGTCCGGCGATCCGGCGACACGAGGGCAGCGAGCCCGAGCCGTTCGGCACCGGCAACAGCCATGCGGACTTTCCCCACTCCTTTCTTGAGCTGGTGTCCTGGATAGAGGACAGCTCGACCCACCGGCTTCCGGCCAACGCGCGGATCGTGCCGCTGGACGCGCCGCCGGAGGTACTGCCCGGCCTGGTGCAGCGGATCGAGGAGACGAGCGCCAACGTGGCGGCACGGCTGGAGCGTTTCCAAGGCCTTCACATCCTCATGCTCTCCTCCCCCGACATCCGTGCGGCCGCCACTCGCCTGTCGGACGCCGGGGTGCGCCACGGCGGGGTGACCACGGTCCGGCGCCCGTCCGACGCCTCGGACGACGTGGCCACGGTGCGCTACCTGGAGATCGGTGACGACGCCTCTGCCAGTCGGCCGGGTGCGGTCGCAGAGGGGCGGGTCGGCGTCGCCGCCGAACTGGATCCGGACGCCCAGCGGGCCGCCGGACTCCTGGACCACCCCAATGGCGCCGTGGACGTCGTCGATGCCGTGCTGTGCGTCGCTGACGAGGAGGTCGGTGCAACAGAGCGGCGGTACGCGACCTACCTCGGACGCGAGGCGCACCAGGACGGGCCGGGCCGCGTCTTCGCACTCGACGAATCCACCCTGACCCTGGTACCGGCCTCCCGCCTCGCCGAGCTCCTGCCCGGTGAACAGCCGCCCGCCCTGCCCGCGATCGCCGCCTGCACCATCGCCGTGCGCGATCTCGACCAGGCAGCCGCCCTGCTGCGCCGCAACGGACTGCCCACGCGCAAGACCCCGTCGGGCGACCTCCTGGTACCGGCCGAGGCCGCCCTCGGCGCCGCTCTCGTCTTCCGTCAGGCCGGATCCGGGGCCACGACTCGGGCGCAGCGGCCAGGCCGATGAGGGCAACCCGGGCCGGGGCGCGGTCCCGCCCGGGCGCCTTCCGGCCTCTCGCCCGACACCGCCCACCGCTGGGCGCGGAGCAACTCGGGGACGCCGTCACGCAGTGAAGGCCGCAGTCGGCGTGCCGCACCCCGGCTGCCACCGCAGACCGCCGGGGTGCGGCAGGACCGGGGGCGATGCGCTGCACGGTCGCGGCAGATCGCGGTCTGTCCCCGGACCGTCCCACGGTCGGTCTCAAGGGCTGGGCCGAAGCGCACCCGACCGTCGTGGCCCGGCCTGCTCACCGGACCGACCCCACCCGCCGACCGGTTTCGGAACCCCGGCCGGGGCCATGGCGCCCTCGGTCCGGCCCGGGTCACGGACGTCAGGCGCTGGAGCGCACGACCAGCCGCGCGGGAAGGATCAGCGGGGTGGGGTCCTGTCCGTTGACGAGGGCGACGAGCATGCGTGCCATTTCCCGTCCCAGTGCCTGTATGGGTTGATGGACGGTGGTGAGCGGCGGATCGGCGATCCGGGCGACGGTCAGGTCGTCGAAGCCGACGACGGCGACATCGGCGGGGACCTGCCGGCCGGCCTCCCGCAAGGTGCGCAGCGCGCCCGCCGCCATGTTGTCGTTGGCGGCGAACACGGCCTCCACGTCGGGGTGTTCGGCCAGCAGGGCGGCCGTGGCGGCGGCTCCGCCGGGCTCGGTGAAGTCGCCCTCCAGCGGAGGGAACGGGTCGAGACCGGCGCTCAGCATGGCGTCCCGGTAGCCGCGGTAGCGCGCCCGCCCGACCTCGGTGTCCAGCGGCCCACAGATCACGGCCACGCGCCTGCGGCCGCGCGAGAGGAGGTACTCGGTCGCTTCGCGGGCTCCGCCGAGATTGTCGACGTCCACGTACCAGCGGGGGGCCGATCCGACCGGGCGGCCGCCGAACACGACGGGCAGCTGCGCCTCTTCGGCCTTGCGGGCCAGCGGATCGTCCTCGCGCAGCGCCATCAGCATGACCCCGTCCGCGCCTCTGGAGCGGAGGAGTTCCTCGACGCGTTTGCGGCCCCGGTCGGAGGCGGCCAGACAGAGCATCAGATGCAGGTCGGCCTCCTCCAGGGCGGCCGCCGCGCCGACGATGACCTGGGCGAAGAAGGGGTCGGCGAAGATCGACGGGTCCTCTCCGCAGATCACGAGCGCGGCGGCTCCCGTCTGCCGGGTGGCCAGGGCGCGGGCGCTCGGATTGGGTACGTAGCCGAGATGCCGGACGGCGCGTTCGACCGCCTCGCGCTTGGCCCGGCTGACGTGCGGAGCGTTGTTGAGGGCCCGGGAGGCCACGGAGCGGGAGACACCGGCGCGTTCGGCCACCTCGTCGAGCGTCGGCTGGCGACGCGGCGCATCTTCTGCCATGGGCCGTGAGTCTTCCACAGCCGGGCGACGCTCCGGGCGGGATGGCTGGTACCGCTTCCAATTGAGTGATCCCCTCCTCCCCCATCCCCGTGTGAATTTCTGGTTTCGCACAGACTATTGACAGTTAAACCAGCCGACCACACGATTGGGACCGCTTCCAGTGGGAGCGCTCCCAAGAGCCTCTCGTCCCCCCTGTCCCTGCCAGGAAGTCGAGGTACTGTCATGCGCCGCAAGGTCCGCTCACTGATGGCAGCACTCTGTGCCCTGCCGCTGGCGCTCGCCCTCGCCCCGTCCGCCCACGCCGCGGACCCGACCACGCTGACCAGCGGGTTCTACGTGGACCCCAACTCCACCCCGAAGCAGTGGGTGGCCGCCAACCCCGGCGACGGCCGCGCCTCTGCCATCAACGCCTCCATCGCCAACACCCCGATGGCCCGCTGGTTCGGCTCCTGGAGCGGCACCATCGGCACCGCCACGGGCGCCTACGTCGGGGCCGCGGACCAGCGGGACAAACTGCCCATCCTCGTCGCATACAACATCTACCACCGCGACCACTGCGGCGGGCACTCCGGGGGCGGAGCCTCCTCGCCGTCCGCCTACAACAACTGGATCGCCCAGTTCGCGGGCGGCATCGCCAACCGCCCGGCCGTCGTCATCCTCGAACCGGACTCCCTCGGGGACTACGGCTGCATGACCCAGGCGCAGATCAACGAACGCCGGGCCATGCTGTCCGGCGCGATCGCGGAGTTCAACCGCCAGGCCCCCAACACCTGGGTCTACATGGACGCGGGCAACCCGGGCTGGGCCAACGCGGCGACCATGGCCCAGCGCCTCCACGACGCCGGTCTCCGCCAGGCCCGCGGCTTCTCGCTCAACGTCTCCAACTACTTCACCACCGCCGAGAACACCGCCTACGGCAACGCCGTCAACCGCGAACTCAGCGCGCGCTACGGCTACACCAAGCCCTTCGTCGTGGACACCAGCCGCAACGGCAACGGCTCCAACGGGCAGTGGTGCAACGCCCCGGGCCGCCGCATCGGCACCGCCACCCAGACGGGCGGAGGCGCCGAGATGCTGCTGTGGATCAAGACCCCGGGCGAGTCGGACGGCAACTGCGGCACCGGGCAGGGCTCCACGGCCGGGCAGTTCCTCCCCGAGGTCGCCTACAAGCTGATCAACGGCTTCTGACCTCCCAGAAACTCCCGTGGCCCGGCACCTCAACGCCCCGCGACCGGGCCACGGGCAGCCCTCGCCACACCGTCGAGGGTTCCACCGCGCACCGCCTCCCCGCCGGACGAACGGCAGTCGGCCGGGGCGGCGGGCGCTTGCTCATCCATCTCATCGTCAGGAAGCACTCATGACTCCACGCACGCTACGGCGCCGCACGGCCGCCTGCGTCGCGGCCCTCGCCGCCTGCGCCGCTCTCACCGCGACGCAGGCGCAGGCGCAGCCGCAGGCCACCCCCACGCAGAACGCGCTCACCCCGGCCACCAAGTTCTACGTGGACCCGCACAGCAAGGCCGCGAAGCAGGCTGTCGTGGACTTCAAGAACGGCGACTTCGAGAACGCCAAGAACATGGCCAGAATGGCGAGCTGGCCGCAGGCCGAGTGGTTCACCGAGGGCACGCCCGGCCAGGTGCGCGGCAAGGTGAGCAAGCTCGTCCACCGGGCCCGGGCCGTGGGCCGGACGCCCGTCCTGGTCGCCTACAACGTCCCGGGCCGGGACTGCACGCAGTACTCCAGCGGCGGCGCCGCGTCCTCCGCCGCCTACCGGAAGTGGATCGACGCCTTCGCCGCCGGCATCGGCACCAACAAGGCGGTGGTCGTCGTCGAACCCGACGGCACGGCCCTGCTGCCCAACGACTGCGGGCCCGACGTGGACCCGACCGGCGCACTCACCGCCGAGCGGACCGCCGACCTCGCCTACGCCGTGAAGACCCTGAAGGCCAAGCCCCGTACCACGGTCTACCTGGACGCGGGGAACGTGCAGTGGCGCCCGGTCGGCGACATGGCGCAGCGCCTGCTGGACTCCGGGGTCCAGCACGGCGACGGCTTCGCCCTGAACGTGTCCAACACCCACCCCACCGACCACAACGCCAGGTACGGCACCTGGATAGCGAAGTGCATGTGGTACGCCACCGAGGGGCCCGAGGAGGCTCGCGGCCACGCCGAGCGGTGCGCCGGCCAGCACTACTCCCCCGCCGCCCCCAACGACGGCACTCCCGGCAACGCCGTCAACTCCAACGACCCCGCCACCTGGCGGTGGACCGACCTCTGGTTCGACGAGAACGTGGGCTCCCCCTCCGCCGACCGGCTGAAGCACTTCGTGATCGACACCAGCCGCAACGGCCTGGGCGCCTGGGTCCCCGAGCCCGGCAAGTACACCGGGGACCCGGAGCCCTGGTGCAACGCGCCCGGCCGCGGCCTCGGCCCGCGTCCCACGGCCAACACCGGCGTCCCGCTCGTCGACGCCTACCTGTGGATCAAGATCCCCGGTGAGTCCGACGGCAGCTGCACGCGCAACACCGGTGGCACGATCGATCCGGAGTACGGCATCGTCGACCCGCCCGCCGGTACCTGGTGGCCCGAGCAGGCCCACACGCTGGCCCGCAACGCGGCACCCCGTCTGACGTTCAACCGCTGACCCTTCAGGGCCACACCGACTCCACCCGCCGACCGCGGAATCCGGTCACCGCCCGCCCCGCCGCTGCGCTCACACCGGCGGGGCGGGCGGAGGCGGTGGCAGGGTCGACAGGTCCGGCGACGACTCGGGCCAGACCAGGAGCACGGGGCAGGGGGCGTGGTCGACGACGAAACGGCTGGCGGGCCCGAGGCTGTGCGGCCCGAGATGGGTGCGGTCGCCGTCCCGGGCCAGGACGAGCAGATCGCCCCCCTCGGCCGCGGCGACCACCTCACGCTCGACACGCCCGGTGCGCTCGCTACGCGTACAGGGGCGCCCCAGTCGGTCGGCGGCGGCGTCGAGCAGCTCCCGCGCGGAGGCGGCGGCGAGCTGCTCCACACGTGTGCCCGGGTCGCGCTCGGGGTGCCCGCGCCCCAGCAGTCCGGCGAAGGCACCGTGCGCGGCGCCGGGGACGTCGGCCGGGGTGACGTGCAGCAGGACGATGCCGGCGTCCGCCGGGGCGTGGGCGCGGGCGGCGTCCACACAGGCGGGCCAGGTGCCCTCGACGATCCAGACGACCACGTCCATGACGTCAGCCTCCTCCGATGACGGTCAGCGAGACCCACAGTGCCAGCACCGCGGTCACCAGGCTCGCCGGCACCGTGTACACGCCGAGCCGGGTGAACTCCTTCAACTCCACCTCCGCGTCGTGGGCGTGGACGATGCGCCGCCACAACAGGGTGGCCAGCGACCCCGCGTAGGTGAGGTTGGGGCCGATGTTCACCCCGAGCAGCACGGCGAGCACGGCACCGGCCCCCGACGGGGCGGCCAGCGGCAGCAGCACCAGCACGGCGGGCAGGTTGTTGATGACGTTGGCGAGGACGGCGGCCAGCGCGGCGAGCGCGAGCAGCTCCAGCAGCCCGGTGCCCTCGGGGATCAGGTGGCCCAGGGCCTCGTCGAGCCCGTTGTCGACGACCGCCCGGACCACGATCCCGAGGGCCAGCACGAAGGCGAGGAACGGCACCGAGGCCGCGCTCAGCAGCGCCCGTGGCGTGGTGCGCCGGCGCAGCAGGGCCCGGACGGCGAGGGCCAGGGCTCCGCCCAGGGCCGCCCATGCGGGGTCGACGCCGACCGCCGAGGTCAGGACGAACCCGGCCAGCGTGCACCCCACGGTCACCAGGGCGAACTTCGGCAGCCGCGGTGGCTCGGCGACGGCGGGGGCCTGTGCTCCGGCGTCCAGGTCCGAGGCGAAGAAACGGCGGAAGACCACGTACTCGACGGCGATCGCCGCCGCCCAGGGCAGCAGCATCAGCGCGGCGAACCGGGTGAAGCTGAGTCCGCTGGCCGCGAAGGCCAGCAGGTTGGTCAGGTTGGAGACCGGCAGCAGCAGCGAGGCCGTGTTCGACAGGTGGGTGCAGGCGTAGACATGCGGTTTGGGGCGGGCGCCGAGCCGGGCCGCGGTGGCGAACACCACCGGCGTCAGCAGCACCACCGTGGCGTCCAGACTGAGCACCGCCGTGATCGCCGACGCGGCGACGAACACCTGCGCCAGCAGCCGCCGCGGCCGGCCCGCCGCCGTCCGCGCCATCCAGGCCCCGCACGCCTGGAACAGCCCTTCGTCGTCGCAGAGCTGGGCCAGTACCAGGACCGCCGCCAGGAAGCCGACCACCGGCGCCAGTTGTGCGACCTCGTCCGCCGCGTCGCCCAGCGGGATCGCCCCGGTGACGATGAGCAGCCCGGCGGCGGGTACGGCCACCACCGCCTCCGGCCAGCCGAAGGGACGCACGACCGCACAGGCCAGCACCAGGACGAGCAGAGCCGCGGACAGTGTCTCCGCGAACGCGGTGTTCAGAACCGGGTCCTTCCGCTCAGTGGCGGACGGACCGCCTCCACATCATCCCGAAAGATACCCCGCGCGGAAGGGGACAGCGGGAACGGCGGCCCCTGTCGGAGAGGGTCCGCCCGCACCGCCGTAGGACCCGGGCTCCCGGGACCGGAACCTGTTGCGGCCCCGGTCCCAGGAGTGCCTCGGGCGTCGGGTCAGGACGGGTCGCCGTACTGGAGGCCGCGTCCGTTGGTGCCGACGTAGACCCGGCCGTAGACGTCGGGGTCGCCGGTGATGACGCCGACGCCGCCGATGGCACCCCACTGGTGGGCGTCGTCGTTGACGCGGACCCAGGTGGCGCCCTTGTCGGTGGAGCGGAAGACGCCGGTGACGTCCTTGACGGTGCCGATCAGGTACAGGGCCTGGTAGTCGGTGCCCGGCTTGGCCTTGCCGAAGCCTATGGCGGAGGCGTCCTTCACCGTGGTGAGGGTTTCGAAGGTGCGGCCGCCGTCGGTGGAGTGCAGCAGGCCCTTGCCGCCGCCGGCGATCCACAGGTCCCCGGCGATGCCGGGCACGGCCTGGAGCCTGCCGTCGGCGGGCAGGTTGGTGGCGCGGGCGCTGAAGGTGGCGCCGCCGTCGGTGCTGGCGTAGAGCGTGCCGCCGGACAGCGAGTAGAAGGTCTTGGCCGAGGCGCGGTCGGCGACGACCACGGCGCCGGCGCGCAGTCCGCCGACCTTCGACCAGCTCGCTCCGTTGTCGGTCGAGCGGTGCGGGACCTGGCCGTCCTGGGTCCAGACGATGGCGGAGCCGTCCGCCGCGAGCGAGATGTGGCCGTCCTGGGCACTGGCCACCGGCTCCGTCCTGAAGCCGGTCCAGTTGGCGCCGCCGTCGGTGGAGTAGGCGCCGTCCTTGTCGCCGCCCCGCCCGACGCGGACCATCATGGTGGGCTTGGACTGGGCGAAGTCGATGCTGGTGCTGTTGGTCATCATCGGGCTCTTCAGCCGCCCGCTGGGCACCTTGGTCAGCGAGTCGTGGCGGAAGCCGCCCTGGTCGCCCATGGCGGTGACGACGTCGGTGCCGCCGGGCGGGGCGATCGCGTCCAGCAGAGCGGTCTCCTCCAGTCCGCGGGCGCCGGCGCTCCAGTGGCTGGTGCCGCCGTTGTCGGAGGCGTCGGCGTTCTTGCTGCGCCAGATGCCGTTGCCGGTGCCGTACAGCACGTGCCCGGAGTTGAAGGGGTCGATGGCCAGGGCGGTCATCCAGTGCCCGACGTGGTCTCCGACGTAGGGAGCGCCGGAGGGGTCGTGCTCCGACCTGTCGGACAGCGCCTTCCAGGTCGTACCGGCGTCGGTGCTGCGGTAGATCTCGTCCTCGGGCCACCAGCGGCCGAGGGTGGTGACCATCACCGTGGAAGGCCGGCGCGGATCGACGGCCAGGCCGGAGAACCCGTAGTTGCCCTTGGAGGGGGAGATGTTCTTCCAGGCCCCGCCGGCCGGCGTGTGCTTCCACACCGTGCCGCCCGTCACGCCGTTGGGTCCGAGGTTGTCGGTGTACGTCACGTACAGCGAGCCGTCGCCGGAGAGCACTCCGTGCTGCGGCAGTTGGCCGGTGGGCTGCCCGGCGACGGCCTGCCAGGTGCGGCCGTTGTCGGTGGAGCGGTACAGGGAGGTGGACCGGTCGTGGACGCCGACGTAGATCGTCTTGCTGCCGGCCGGGCCGTAGGTGACGAAGGAGATGCCCGCACCGGTGCCGGCGCCGTTCTTGACGGGGAACGAGGAGACCTGACTCCATGTCACGCCGTGGTCGGTGCTGCGCCACAGGCCGTTCTTCCGGGTGCCCAGCAGCAGGGTGCTGTTGTGCGCGGGGTCGACCACGAGCCGTTCGCCCGCGCCGCGGCCGTCCTCGTTGGCGCCCAGCTTGAACGGAAGGTCGGTGCGCTTGAAGGTACGGCCCTGGTCGGTGGAGCGCAGGATCGCGGCGTTGCCTCCCCATTCGTTGGTGTAGGTGCCCGCGCCGAGGTAGAGCCGCTGGGGGTCGACGGGGTCGGTGGCCAACGAGTCGATGCCGAGCAGGTTCCAGTCCTTCTCGCCGATCCAGTCGGTCAGCGGGATCCACTGCTCGGCCGCGGTGTCCCAGCGGTAGGCGCCGCCCATGTCGGTCCGCGCGTACAGCAGGCCCTTCTGCTTCTGGTTGAAGACCAGTCCGGTGACGTATCCGCCGCCCACCACCTGAGCGTTCTTCCACACGTACGGTCCGGTCGCGGCCGTCTGGGTCTCGGTCACCTTCACCAGCCTCCACTGCTGGTTGGTGCCGCCGTGGCCGGGATACTGGATGACCTCGGCGCCCTGGGCCGTGGCACCTCCCGAGACGTCCAGGACCAGGCCGCTACTGCGGGAGGTGAAGGTGACCGCGTCCGAGCCGCCCACCGTGTCGATCCGCCACTCCTGGGACGTGGCGGAGGTGTCCGTCTGCTGCTCGGCGGCAGCCCTCTGGGCGGTCGAGTTGCCCGCGATGCCCAGCACCTTGCCGCTGTTGCGGTTCACCAGCTCGTAGTAGCCGCCGCCGGCGTCCTTCAGCCGCCACTGCTGGTTGGCCGTGTTCTGGTCGGTGTACTGCTGGATACGGGTGCCGTCGGCGGTGGAGAAGCCCTTCACGTCCAGCGCCTTGCCGCTGCGCACGGAGACCAGCCGGTAGTACGCGTTGCCGTCGACGGTCGCGGCCTGCGAGTCGTCCTGCACGAACACGAAGTAGGGCACGACGATGGCGGGCACGCCCAGCACCAGGCCGGTGGCGGTCCAGCGACGGCGGTGACGACCGCGGCGCACGCCGGTCGTGGGGTTGCTCATGGGGGGTTTCTCCTTGCATACCGTTCATCGGAGGAAGACCGGATCCAGGCACCGTGATGACCGGATCCGCCTCCTTGTGGTCACAAGGGCCCCACAGGGTTGCCGCGTTCCGAAGAATTTTTTCGGCGGACGCCGACGGAGTGGAGCCGGGAGGATCCCGGCTCCACTCCGTGGAACGGACGGGTCACTGGAACTGTGCGAAGAACCTCCAGATCTCTCCCTTGGTCCAGGTGGTCACGCCGCTCTCGTTGGACGAGCCGTCGACCGGACCGGGGATGTGGCCTCCGTCGAACGCGGCCCATTGGACCGGGTATCCGGCGCGGCAGCCCGAGTAGGTGGTCGTGATGTGCGTGCGGCTGCCCGGAGCGGGCTCGCGCGGGCTCTGGGCGGTGCAGCCGTTGTTGCTGACGAACTTGTCGCGCAGGGACCGTCCTTGCCCGATGTTGAGGACGGAGTCGCTGATGCCGTGGATCCCGAAGTAGGCGATGGGCTGGTTGCCGCCGCTGCATCCGCTGATCTGGGCGCCGGCGATGACCGCGACGGCCCGGAAGACGTTCGCCCGGGCGCAGGCGAGGGCATAGCTCATGCCGCCGCCCCAGCTGAAGCCCGTGGCGAAGCGCTGCGCCGGGTTGACGCACAGCCCGCTCTCGATGCGGCGGATCATGTCGTCGACGAACGTGACGTCCTCACCGCCCGAGTTGGCCCAGCCGTTGCCCAGGCCCTGGGGGGCCACGAGGATCGCGGAGTTGTTCGACTGTTCCTGCTGGCCGTAGTAGGACCAGGCGCTCCCGCTCGTTCCGCCCGAGGCGACGTCGTTGGCGGTGCCGCCCCGCCAGTGGAACGCGAAGATCAGCCGGTAGGGGTGGTTGTTGTTGTAGTTGGCGGGGACCCTGAGAATGAAGCTGCGGCTCTTGCCACCGCTCTGGATGGTGTGGGTACCGCTGTTCAGGGTGGGTGCGCTGCCGCATCCGCCCTCGCCGCCATCGGACGACAGCTTGACCATCTGCCACTGCTGGTTGGCGCCGCCCCAGTCGCCGTACTGGACGACGTTGGCGCCGTCGGCGGTGGAGGAGCCCTGCACTTCCACCGCCTTGCCGCTGTTTCGGTTGACCAGCCGGACGTGGCCGCCGTCGGAGTCGGCCAGGCGGAACTGCTGGTTGGTGCCGTTGTGGTCGGCCCACTGCTGGACCGCGGCACCGTCGGCGGTCGAGGCGCCGGCCACGTCGAGCACCTTGCCCGAGTGCCGGGCCTTGAGCCGGTAGAAGCCGCCGCCGGAGTCCACGAACTGCCACTGCTGGTTGGCTCCGTCGTGACGCGTCCACTGGCTGATCCGCGCCCCGTCGGCGGTGGAGACGCCGGAGACGTCCAGCGCCTTGCCGCTGTTGCGGTTGACCAGGACGTACCAGGCGTTGGTGTCCACCGTCGCGGTCGCGGCGGGCGGTGCCGCGGCCTGGGCGGGCCCGGTCATCCCCGAGACGAGCATGCCGGTCGCGAGGGCCGCCGCCACCGCGCCGACGAACCGGGACCAACGGCGGCGTCGGGGTGGCGGGGCGGGGTCGGCCGCACCGTGGGTCTTCATCGATTCACTCCTTCGTCCGTGTCAGGTCCCCTCATCAGGTGCGGGTCCAGCGCTGGTTGCCGCCGTTCGAGCAGGAGTAGAGCTGGATCAGGGTGCCGTTGGCGGTGCCGGCTCCGACGGCGTCGAGGCAGAGACCGGACTGGACGCCGACGATGGATCCGTCGGAGTTCAGGCGCCACTTCTGGTTGTCGCCGCCCCAGCAGCTGTAGATCTGGACCTTGGTGCCGTTGCCGGTGCCCGCGGCGTCCAGGCACTTGTTGCCGTAGACCCTGAGTTCACCGGCGGCGGTGTGGGTCCACTGCTGGTTGGTGCGGTTGTTGCAGTCCCACAGGTTGACCTGGGTGCCGTCGGTGGTGCTGGCTCCGGGCACGTCCAGGCAGCGGCCCGAGGCGACGCCCTTGATCTGTCCGGAACCCGTGGGCGGCGGCGTGGAGGAACCGCCGTTGAGTGCGTCGAGTACGGCGGTGTAGGCGGGCTTCTTGCTGCCGTCGCGGTTGAACAGCAGCGGCGTGTGCTCCGGTCGCCAGGAGTCGGAGTCGCGCACGCCCCAGACGGTGATGCCGAGGCAGCGCGGGACGGCCAGGCAGTCGTTGGTCACGGCGGCGTAGGTGCTGGCCGAGGCACCCTGGATGTCGAGTTCGGTGACGGCCACGTCGACGCCGAGGGCGGCGAAGTTCTGCAAGGTGGTGCGGAAGTTGCTGTTGTAGGGGCTGCCGCTGTTGAAGTGCGCCTGGAAGCCGACGCAGTCGATCGGCACGCCGCGCTGCTTGAAGTCGCGGACCATGTTGTACATGGCCTGGGTCTTGGCCCAGGTCCAGTTCTCGACGTTGTAGTCGTTGTAGCAGAGCTTGGCGGCCGGGTCGGCGGCACGCGCGGTGCGGAAGGCGACCTCGATCCAGTCGTTGCCGGTGCGCTGCAGGTTGGAGTTGCGCCGGGCGCCCGAATTGCCGTCTTCGAAGGCCTCGTTCACGACGTCCCACTGGTCGATCTTGCCCCGGTAGTGGGCCATCACGCCGTTGATGTGGTTGATCATCGCCTGGCGCAGGCTGCTGCCTTCGAGCGCCTGCATCCAGCCGGGCTGCTGGGAGTGCCAGGCCAGGGTGTGACCGCGCACCTTCTTGCCGTTCTGCACGGCCCAGTTGTAGACGCGGTCGGCGGCGGTGAAGTTGAACTGGCCGCGCTGCGGTTCGGTGGCGTCGATCTTCATCTCGTTCTCGGCCGTCACCGAGTTGAACTCACGGTTGGCGATCGACGTGTACTGCGAGTCGCCCAGCCTGCCCGAGGCGATGGCGGTGCCGAAGTAGCGACCGCTCTGCGCCGCCGCGGCGCCGAGCGTGCTCTCGGCCGCGTGTGCCGCGGGTGGTGCGGACAGCGCGCCGACCACGGCGAGGACGCCGACGAACAGCGCTGCCAGCAGACCGCGGAGCCCGCGGCGGACGGCGGGTGGGGGAAGGGCGTAGGAGCCCATGGCTGTGCCTCCAGGGTAGACATCACGGAAGGTCGAGAAGTGCAGCGCAATGCGTCGCCCGTTCCCCGCTCGGTGGGTGGACGGGGCGGGCCGGGATCAGGGCGTTACGGGATCACCGGGCATCGCGGTCGTGGAACCGGGGCGGTCTCGGCCGGCTCGGCCACGCGGGCGGACACGGGCTGCGGCGATGTTTCGACAGAGGCATGGGGGTACTCCATCGCGGCTCAGCCGGGGGGAACCCGCCACGTGGCGTCGCGCACGTCTCCCAGTACGCGAAATGCCACGATGCGCTGGCGCGAACCTCACCGGTACGAAAACGGGGTGGCGCGGGTGCGGGGGTCACAGCAGTTCGACCTGTCGAACTGTGACCGCTGTCTCAGACGGGATAATTGAGGGCTTGACGGTTACTCGTCAATGCTCCGCGCGCAAAAAGTTTCTGTTTACTGTCCGAAACTTTCGATATTCCGACCGGTCGAACAAGGGGCCCACGGACCTCCGGCACCGCCGCCGACGTATACCGCAGCACCGCGCTCCGAACGAACGCACCGACGGCACGCCGGCGAACTCACGCACCCCGAGGCGACGGGGGCCACGTTCCGGCCGCCGCGCAAGGCCGAGTACCGGCCACGGCCGGACGCCGCCCGCACACCTGGCCTCCTGGGCACGGACGCCCTGACCAGGCGAGCTGTACCGAGGACCGCCGGACGACCTCCGTTCGGGAGGACGGCTCGTCGAGCCCGGAGGGGAAGCGCTGTTTACGGACACATCGGCGACAGGCCTTGACCCGGCGGGCCCATATTCCTACCTTGTGGCGTCAAAGAGTCCGAAGAGTTTCCGTTAGTTTTCCGACTGGACTGACGTTTCCCGACCGGCTCTCGGCCGGATCGACCGAAAGGCCGGAGACCTGGCCCGTTCCGGTCCCCGGCGAAGTAGTCAGGCTTGAGCGCCCCGAGCACCAGCTCTTCGGCACACGCGGCCGCCATCGCACCTCCCCGTCCCTGCCCGAGGGCGACCGCTCCGCGCTTCACCGGGGTCAACTCACCCCTGTCCCCCAGAAACGGAGGCCCTGTGATGTGGTTCCGCCGTCCAGCCCCGCTCCGGCTGAGACGCCTACTCGTCGTCCTCACGCCCGTGCTGCTCATGGCCACCTTCATCGGCGTCGGCGCCCAGCCCGCAAGCGCGGCGACGGTCGACCCCAACGCCTCGTACGTGCTGGTCAACCGCAACAGCGGCAAGGCACTTGACGTCTACAACCTGGCGACGAACGACGGCGCCCGCATCACCCAGTGGGCCAGGAACGACCAGAACCAGCAGCAGTGGCAGTTCGTCGACTCCGGCGGCGGCTACTACCGCATCAAGTCCCGCCACTCCGGCAAGGTCCTCGACGTCCAGGGCCGGTCCACCGCGAACGGCGCCGCGATCGTCCAGTGGTCCGACGCCAACGCCACCAACCAGCAGTGGCGGCTCGCCGACAGCTCGGACGGCCATGTGCGGCTGATCGCGCGCCACAGCAACAAGGCCCTTGAAGTGCAGGGTGCTTCCACCGCCGACGGCGCGAACATCGTCCAGTACGACGACTGGGGCGGCGCCAACCAGCAGTGGCGGCTCGTCAAGGTCGGCTCCGGCGACCCGGGCAACCCGGGCACGTGCGACCTTCCCTCGACGTACCGCTGGTCGTCGACGGGCGCGCTGGCGCAGCCCAAGGCGGGTTGGGCCTCGCTCAAGGACTTCACCGTCGCTCCCCACAACGGCAGGCAGGTCGTCTACGCGACGACCCACGGAGCCGCGGGGACGGGCAGGGCGTGGGGCGGGATGAGCTTCGCCCCGTTCACCAACTGGTCGGAGATGGCCACGGCCACCCAGAACACGTTGCCGTTCACCGCCGTCGCGCCCTCGCTCTTCTATTTCGCGCCGAAGAACATCTGGGTGCTCGCCTACCAGTGGGGCGGTTCCTCGTTCTCGTACCGGACGTCGAGTGATCCCACGAACCCGAACAGCTGGTCGTCGGAGCAGGCGCTGTTCACCGGCCGGATCTCCGACTCCGGAACCGGTCCCATCGACCACGCCCTGATCGCCGACGGGTCGAACATGTACCTGTTCTTCGCCGGTGACAACGGCAAGATCTACCGGTCGAGCATGCCGCTCGGGAACTTCCCCGGCAACTTCGGTTCGTCGTACACCACGATCATGACCGACACGGTCAAGAACCTCTTCGAGGCCCCGCAGGTCTACAAGCTCCAGGGCCAGAACAAGTACCTCATGATCGTCGAGGCTCGGGGAGCGAACGAGCACCGCTTCTTCCGCTCGTTCACGGCCACCAGCCTGAACGGTACGTGGACGCCCCAGGCCGCCACCGAGTCCAACCCCTTCGCCGGCCGGGTCAACAGCGGTGCCACCTGGACCAACGACATCAGCCACGGCGAACTCCTGCGCACCAGCGCCGACCAGACCATGACCGTCGACCCCTGCAATCTGCAGCTTCTCTACCAGGGACGCAGCCCCAGCTCCGACGGCACGGACTACGGCCTCCTCCCCTACCGTCCCGCCCTGCTGACACTGCAGCGCTGACGGCGTCACACAAGTCCGGCTCCGCTGAGGAGCGGGAGCGGCGGGCCCGGCGAACTGCCGGGCCCGCCGCGTCGCGTGACAACGTCGCCGCCCCCACCCAGGCTTGCGCCCCACCCACACACACGCCGCCCGGCACGAAGCGGCCTGGGCCGGCCGCAGGCGTGTCACCCGAAGGGCCGCCTGTCGTGGCTGTGGTCGACCAAGGGCTCAGTCGGTCAGCGGGACTTCCCGCACGTCCTGGAGGACGACCAGGCGGGTCTCCGCCAGTAGTCGCTTGAGGACGTCCGGTTCGGAATCCTCGTAGCCGCAGGCGGTCCAGCGAAGGGCGCGTTCGCCCGGCGTGTGCAGGAGCCCGGCCGCGCCCCAGTGGACGACCTTGCCCACCGAGAGGGTCTTGGCACCTTCTGTGCGCAGATGGGGACAGAGCTCGACCGCGGGCGCCCAGCAGGATCGGCAGGTGGGCGGCGTCCCGGTGGTGTGGACGAGCTTCGGGCGCGAGCCGTACTCGCGGGCGGGCAGCAACCAGGGCAGGCGGCCGTCCTCGGGCTCGATCCGCTCGCCGCAGATCTGGCACAGCGACGAGACCATGCACTGGCGCTGGCGCCGTGAGTGCGTCTGCGAGAACAGGGGGCGGCCCTGGCCCTGTGGGCCGATGTGCCGCATCCACAGCACGCCGTGCTCGTCACGGTCCTCGGGCTCCTCCTGCGCGTATCGCAAGAAGCCGCTGGCCGGATCGCGCCGAAGCGGCTCGACGCGCGACTCGCCCTCCCACAGGGCGACCCAGGGCACCGTGACTGCCGCGCCGGCCCGGTCGGCCGCGCTGGTCGCGCTTGACATGAAGTGTTCCCCTCTCCGTATCTAGGTGATGGGGGCAGCGGGCCGCGGCAGTGCCGAGGGGCCACGCTGCTCCGTGGGCGAGTGCTCCTGGGTCGGCTCCGAGCGGTACGCCTCCGCCTGGAGGTTGTAGAGGTCGGCGTACAGGCCTCCGGCGGCCATGAGCTCCTCGTGGGTTCCGGTCGCGGTGACCCGGCCGTCGGCGAGGACGTAGATGCGGTCCGCATAGCGGACGTTGGCGAGCCGGTGGGTGATCAGGACGACCGTCCGGTCCGTGGCGTGGTCGCCGATCGCCCGGAACAGCTCGTGCTCCGCCCGTGCGTCGAGGGCCGCGCTGGGCTCGTCGCAGATGAGCAGGCGGGCGTCGCGGTAGAAGCCACGGGCGGCGGCGAGGCGCTGCCACTGCCCGCCCGACAGCTCCCGGCCGCTCTCGAACCGCTTGTCGAGGAGCGTGTCGTAGCCGTTCGGCAGCCGCTCCACGAACGGAGCCGCACCCGCGGCGGCGGCCGCCCGGTGCGTCCGCTGCTCGTCCTCCGCGTCGCCCATCGCGATGTTCTCCCGCGCGGTGAGCGGCCAGTTGGTGGGGCTCTGCGCGACCACCGCGATGTTTTCCCACAGCTCGTTCCGATCGGCGTCGGCCAACGAGGTGTCGTCCCAGAACACCGCCCCGCTGTCCGGCATGTACAGACCGGCGAGGATCTTGGCGAGAGTGGTCTTGCCGGAGCCGTTCTCGCCCACGAGAGCGATGACTTCGCCCTTGGAGATCTCGATGGAGACGTGGGTCAGGGCCGCACCGGCGGCACCGGGGTAGCGGAACGTCACGTCCTGCACGCTGATCCGGTCGAACGCCGCGGGCGCGGGCCCCTTCGGCGACAGGGCGAGGACCCGCTCGGCCTCGCCGCAGAAGTCGAGGTAGTCACAGAAGTAGAGCCCTTCCGTGTAGAGCCGGTTCATCTCCTGCACCAACAGGTGCAGCGACTCCTTGCCGCTTCGGATCGCCAGGACGGCGGTACCCGCGACCTCCAGCGGAATGGCGCCCGCGCCGAGCAGCAGACCGAGCGCCGCGTAGGTCGCTCCGGTGGCAACACCGCTCAGGGTGTCACCGGCCAGCCGTACGCCCGTCTCCTTGCGCGCGAGGTCGATCTGCACATCGCGCTCGACGGTGGCCACCCGGTCGTACTGCCGCAGCAGGAAGTCCCGCATGGTGAACGAACGGACGTCGGCGGCCGATCGACGGTCCGTCATCAGCTCGAACGTGATCCACTTGCGTCGGCGGCTCGCGATCAGGTCCCACATCGCCCGATAGCGCATCCGCGCGGAACGCACCGCCGCCCACCAGTCGGGCGCCGCCGTCAGGATCAGCAGCGGCAGGAGCACGGGATGCAGCACACCGAGGGTCACGGCCACGGCGACGAGACCGACCACCTGGCTGAACACCTCGAGGGTGGCTCGCGCGGTCACGGGCGCGTTGGCCGAACCACGCTCGCGCGCCCGCTGCAGGCCGTCGTGGAACCTCGCGTCGTCGTACGAGGCGAGGTCCACCCGTGTGGTCAGCCCGATCAGGCGCAGCTCGACGGCCCGCTCGATTCGCGGGATGAGGCGCGCCTGCGCCCATGACGCGGCGGCCTGGAAGCTGGACCTGAGCGAGAGAGCGAGCGCCACGAGCAGCAGCGAGGGCAGCGCGTCGCGCACCCGGTCCGGGGTCGGCCCCTCGGCGAACAGGGACTGCATCACCGACGTCGTGGCGAGCAGGCCGACGGAGAGAAGTCCGCCGGAGACCGCATTGAGGACGATGGCCGCCGCGGTGTCGATCCGACTGGTCTGCCAGGCGAGGCGGAGGACGTGCCCGCTGAGTGCAGGCAGGCCGCGCGCCATGGCCCAGAACCCGGCGGAGAAGAGATTGGCCTCGTTCATCTCCCAGGGTTCCTTGGCCAGTTCGGGGTTGGCCGCCGGAGCGGCGGTGTCCGACGTGTCTCGCCGTTGCTCGTGCCGGCGTCGCAGCCCGATCCGCATGCCTCTCCTTCCCGTCGCTACGGCGTCGGTACACGAGCGCCGTTGAGCCAGGCGTCGATGAGCGCCCTCTCCTTCTCCGGGGTCAGCGGACCGAACACCCCGCTCTCCTCCGGTGTCCCGTCCCCCAACTCCTTCCAGGTCGCCTCGACGGTCTCGGCGTACGGACGGCAGCTGAGTCCTGCGGCGTACGCGGCCGCGGTCCGCACGGTCCAGCGGTTGCCGTGACCCGCGGTCGAGCGCGGCTCCCACAGCGGCAGGTCGACCCAGGCCCTCACTCCGGCGGCGACGAGGAACTCGTCGTCCGCCCAGACCAGTCGGCCCTTGGCCCCGGTGACCGTGACACAGGTCTCCAGGAGGTCCCCCATCGTCATGGCACCCGCCGGGCCGGCGGCGTTCAGGACACCCGTTCTGCCGTCCCGGGCGCATGCGAGAAGCCAGGAGGCAACGTCGCGGCAGTCGAGCAGTTGGACGGGATCGCGGGGATCCCCGCCCGCGAGGATCCGGCCGCCGCGGGCGGCGCGCCGCAACCACCGTCCCAGCGGGCCGCAACCGTCTCCCGGCCCGCTGATGAGCCCGGGCCGCACCACCAGCGCCCTGGCTCCGGGGACGGCACCGACGGCGTGCTCGCAACCGGCCTTGAGCGTGCCGTACCCGGTGTCGGCCATGGAGGCGTCCAACGGGCACGCGCGTACCGGCAGTTCGTCGGTGACAGGTTGTTGCGGCCAGGTCAGGGCGGCGAGCGACGAGACGAACAGATAGAGCCCGGCCCGGTCGGCGAGCAGCCGCGTCGAGCGCTCCACCGAGGACGGCAGGAGGCCGCTGGTGTCGATCACGGCGTCCCACCGGCCCGACCGCAGGGCGGCCAGTCCGTCCTCGGCGTCTCGGTCGCCCCGCAGGGCCTTGACCTCCGGGTGATCGGGGCCCGTCAGCCCCCGGTTGAACGTGGTGACTTCCCAGCCGTCGCGCACGGCGTTCTCGACCAGGGGGCGGCCGAGCAGTCCCGTTCCCCCCAGGATCAGGATCCTCACAGGCGCACTCAGCCGCGGCCCGCGCCGGACACGGGCCCTCCGGAGGTGCCGTACTCGGGATCCTCCGGGCTGCCGATCATGTGCAGCTCCCGCATCCTGGTGATGACCGGCGCCATCCGCGGGTTGCGCAGTGCCTGCTGCACCCACCGTTCGTCGTAGCGCGGGTAGGCGGTGGTGTCGTAGGGGGCGTCGGGGTCGACGGAGCCTGCGCTGTGGAAGAAGCGGCTGAAGACGTCCTCTTCCTCCGCCGTGGTCGGCTCGTTGGCGTAGCTCGCCGACCACTGCAGCCGGTCGACTCCGTTGATGCTGGCGTGCCAGATCTGCCAGTCGAAGACGATCACGTCTCCGCGTCGGGTCTCGGCGACCGTCAGGGGCAGTTCGGACACCTGCTGACGCACGGCCTTCTCGCCCCAGTCCTCCGCCCAGATGCCGTACTTCTTCTTCCATGCGTCGGCGGCAGCCGAAGCGTCGGCATGATGCGAGCCGGGCAGGAAGCGCAGGGCACCGGTGTCGGCGGTGAGCGGCTCCAGATAGACGGCGAAGGTGACACCGTGCATGCCGGGCATGCAGTCGCGGTGCAGCGGTGTCTGCGTGAACAGCAGGATGCTCTCGGCGAAGGTCGGCAGTGCCCGCGCCCTGACGAGATCGTTGGCGACGCCGAAGAACCGCCTGTCCTCGAGGAGTTCGAGACTGAACGGGGTGCGCTCGGCGCTCATCATCGGGAGCAGGTACGAGGGCAGGCCCTGCCCCTCGGGCCGTGCGCCGTTGAGGTAGCCGTAGGCGTCGGCGTGACCGCGCTCGACCTCCTCGGTGAGGCGGTTCATCTCGTCGGCCGTCAGAAGCTGCGGCAGCACGAGGAAGCCGAAGGTGTGGAAGAAGTCGATCTGTTCCTGCGTCAGGTACTGCTCGAAGCCGGGGCCGGTCGGGCCACTGCTCGCCGTGTCGTGCGTCCTGCGGTCACGGTCGCTGGTCACTGAGAGAGCCTCCTTCGTGCCTGTGCCACCTGGGCACGTGCTTCGGTGGTGTCCGCGGCGTGCTCGTCATCGGCGCGCCGCCACTCCTCCCACGCCGTCTGCTCCGGCGTGGTGAAGCCCGCGTTCTGCCGTACGTTGAACATCTCGTCCTCGCCGAGCAGACGCAGCGTGCGCCGGTCCCGGGTCCGGCGCGCGGTCTTGAGCAGGGCCTGCACATTCGGTCCGGTGAAGGATTCGTCGTGGCGCATCGCCGAGGTGTTGTAGCCGATGCCGAGGAACTGGCGCCTGCCCTCGCTCACGCTGTGCGTGCCGGAGTGCAGCAGGTTGTGGTGGATGAGCACCACGTCCCCGGGGGAGGTGTGCAGCAGCAGCTCGTCCTCGTGCGGCTCCTCCAGGCGGTCCTCCGGAATGCGCACCGGCGTCCTGTGCGAGCCCGGAATGACGCGCAACGGCCCGTATTCGAGGGTCATTTCCTGGAGATACGTGAAGCTGATGACCAAGAGCGGCTTGACGTACGCCCCGGTGGGGAAGTAGCCGAACCGGTCCCGGTGCCAGTGCACGGGGCGCCCCTTGGCCTCGGGTTCCTCCGCGTCGGCGCTGAAGAGCACGGCGCTGTCCAGTTGCACGGCCGGGCCCATCACGGCCTCGGCGAGACCGAGCAGGCGGGGGTGGGTGACCGCGGGCAGGACCGTACGCGGGCTGCGCTCGACGAGGCTGCCGACGATCAGCGGCGGATCCTCCCGTCCGTGCACGAACATCCAGTCCGCCGCGGCCTCGTCGTAGAGTCGGCGGAACCCCTCGATCTCATCGGCCGAGAAGACCCCGCGCAGCCACACGTAGCCGGACTCGCGGAACTCCCGTGCGGTTTCCGTCAGATCGGCCTCGATCATCGTGATGTCACCTCGGTGCGGTCGGGACGCTGTTCCAGAGCGTCGAGTGCCTTGCGCCAGAACGCGTAGATCTTCCGCTCCCGGTTCACGCCGATGCCGCACGCCCGATTGACATGCATGTGGACCAGGCTGGCGAGGATGTCCTCGGTCCCCTGCCACAGCGAGCCCTCTGCGTGCAGTTCGTGCAGTGTGGTGGCGGTGGTACCGAGCCGTTCGGCGTACGGGCCGGTCATGGCGAGGAGCACCTGGCGTTCGGGCCCGTCGGCTGGGCGCCGCCAGGGACGCAGCAGCTCGCAGAGTTCGGTCCGGTGAGGCTTGAAGGCCTCGCTGAACTCGTCCTTGTCCGAGCGGGCCCGGATGAAGGCAAGCCGTTCGTCGAAGGTCAGGCCCCAGGCTTCAAGGAGCCGGTCGAGGCAGAAGGCAGTGGTCACCGCGGGGTCCAGGCGCAGCGCACCGGCGTGCCGCGCCGCGATGACGGCCTGGGAGACATCGCTGTCGGCGCCGAACGCTCGCTCCACCGCGGTCATCGCGACGGGGCCGCCGTACCGCCACACCTCCGGGAAGTAGGTGTCGAAGCAGAATCTCCGGGCGAGCCCGGAGCGCACCACCTCGCGTGCCCACTCGGCGCTGCGGGCAAGCAGCGCCGCGTCGGCTTCCTGGCCGGCGGTCGCCAGCAGCCTTATGCGCAGGTGGGGTTCCGGGTCGGCGTAGCGCATGAAGAACCAGTCGGCGAGCAGCCCCTGGTCCCGTAGTTCGGCCACGAGGTGTGCCAGCGGGCGGGCCACGGCTTCGTCCTGGCGCCTGGTGGGCGTGTACAGCTTGAGGTACACCCACTCCTCGCCCGGTAGCTTGCGGAGGTCGGCGGGGGCCGGCGGACGGGCGGGGTAGCGGGACAGGCGAACGGGCAGTGGCTCGTCCGCGCCAGGCCTTCGCGGTGCCTGGGTCCGCGTCCGCCGCCACACCGGTACGACCACCTCCGACGCGTACGCCCTTCCCTCGGTGTCCCGCAGCCAGTGGTGGTCGCTGTCGGGCAGCACCTCTTGCACGGCGAGGCGTCCGGGGGCCTTGGTCTTCGCCAGGGCAGTGAGCAATTCGGAGACGCACGAGGGGTGTTGAAGGTCGAGCAGCAGACGGTTGTCGAACTCCACCAGGTAGACATGGCGTGGTACGCGCCAGCGCTCGCGCCACTCCTGGACGCCGCGGTATGCGCGCGTACTGTCGTCCCCGGGGCCTGTCGGCCGCACCGTGTCGTGCTGGAGGACCCACTGTGCCGGGCTGATGACGACCTTGCCGCGCCGCAGACGGGGAACGAACGGCGCGCTCTTGTACGGCCCCCAGTGGAAGGCCGCGAGCAGGGGGTGCCGGTCCTGCGCGATCTCCAGGAGGAACCGGCAGACGTTCGGTGCCTGGAGGTCGGTGAGCAAATGGCTCTGGCCGACCACGACCTCCTTGCCCAAGCGCTGGGATCGCACGTAGAAGCGGCCGTCGAGGACCCCCACCACGAGGTCGGACAGGCTGATGGTGCGCCCCTCGGGGACCGAGGCGGAGGAGTTCACCACGATCTCGTGGTCGCGCAGTTCCGGGTGGACGACGACGTTGGCGGCCCGCCGCACCAGGGGGAGATAGCTGAGCTCGGCGAAGACGGCTTCGGGCCTCCCTGCCTCCTCGCGGCGCGCGCACTCCCGCAGGCCCTCGGTCACCGACGCCGGAAGGACATCCGTGAACCGTCCGAACGTCCTGCCTCCGTCCGCCAGGGGTGTGGGGCACAGGACCGCGTGCCAGTCGTCCGTCTCCAGCGCCTCGGGAGACTCGGCGTGCAACTGCAGGTAGACGTCGAGCACCTCGGGCGCCGACTGGCCTGCCTCCGGCTGCCACTGCGCCAGTGCATCCAGCAGGCCGTCGGTGAGCTCGACCTCCCTGGCGCCGCTGCGGAGGGCTTCGGAGACCAGGTTGCACAGGACGACGTCACGGTGTGGTGTGGCGGGGGCGGGCGGTGCCTGCCGCGGCGGGTCGGCGACCGGCTCGGTGTAGGAGGCCGGCGGGCCCAGTCCCGCTTCGGCACTGAGGAGTTCGAGCAGGGGTACCTCCGCCTCCTCCCCGTAGCGTTGCACGAACTCGTCGTGGTAGCCGCGCAGATGCCGGAAGCCGGACGGAAAGAGCCCGAGCCGGAGAAGTGTCTCGGCGGCGTCCGCTGCGACGTCCCCGACCGCGCGTGGCAGGCGGTCCCCGACCGTGCTCAGGGCCAGGTCGACCTGGAAGGGCGGCGCTCCGGAATCGTGGATGCCCGTCTGGTGGCGGTGGAGCCGCGCGAAGAGGCGTTCCCGCTCGGCAGGATCGGCCGCCCGCGTCCGCTCGGCGAGGTCGACGGCGGTCGCGAGCGCCTGCCGCAGGGGTGCGGTCCGGGGGCTGTCGGGAAGGCGTTCGGCGAAGGTCGCAGCGGCGCGGGGGTCGCTCAGGGCGGGCCGCAGGTCGCTCATCAGGAAGCCGTGCGACCACAACGTCCGCAGCAGGGTGTCGATGTGCCGGCCGCCGGCCTGTGGCAGATCCCGGATCAGGCCCTCGCGCAAGGTGGCGTAGGCGACCGGGCGAGCGGCCCGTTTCAGTACCTCGAGGACGACCCCCGTGGCGCGCAGGGTGATGGAGCGGGTGTCGCGGGTGCCGTAGATGTCGGCGACCGGCAGGACCAGCCGGTCGCCTGCGACGTGGGCCGTGGGATTGGCGACGACACCGAGGCGGTCCGGCGAGGACTCGTCGCGCTCGATCCGTTCCACCAGGCCCATCAGCCAGTTCATGTCGGGCCTGGTGTGGACGGTCCCGGTCACGGGCAGCCCGAGACGCATCGGCGCTGTGCCCGCACCGTCTTCCGTCCGGTCGCCGAACCGCCCTGCGGCCACTCCCGCGAACAGGCCGAAGGGGGTGGCGCGCGTACTCATCCGGATCAGGTAGCGCAGCAGGCTCCGGTACGTGCGCTCGGTGCGGCGAGCCGACGTTCCGTCCGTGTCGAGGGAGTCCGTGGCATCGGCCAGCGACGGGCTCGCGGCCCTGAGCGCCTGCCTGATCTCCGCCCGGGCCGCCGCCGCGCGCAGCAGCTCCCGGATCCGTTCCCCCGCCTCGCGCAGAGCCCGGTCGAGATCCTCGCCGGGAGCGTTGCGCAGGTTGTCCGCCGGGGCCATCAGCCGGTGATAGGCGGTGACGGGCAGTACGGGCGCGCGCAGCAGGAAGAAGCCCGCAGGTTCGTAGACACCACCGGTGGCGGAGGGGTGAGGTGATCCCTTGTCGAGCTGGCTCATGGGTATGTGATTCCTGCCTTTCGGACTGCGTGAGTCACCTTCGCCATGTCTGCGGTCAAGACATCAGCAGGGCCCGGTCCCACTCCGGCGTGACGGACGTGGCCGCGGCCAGGAGGGCGAGGACCACTCCGGCCGCGCCGGTCAGGAGTCCGGGGTCGTCGACGAACACACCGGGCTGTTCCTCGTCGCGGTAGCCCAGGGGCGCCGTGGGCATGAAGCGGTCCAGGATTTGTTCGGCCAGGACGGGAATCCCGGCCTCGATCGCGGAGCCGGGGGCGTCCGGCAGCATGCGCAGACACACCATGAGAAGACCTGCCGCACCATGGCACAGGGTCGGTGAGGGGATGTGCCGCTCGGGCAACGGGCGGCGCAGCACGCTCTCCACGGCCTCGATCGCGAGGCGTCTGAGCTCGGGGGCTTCCAGGGCGTGTCCCGCGTGCCACAGCGCCATGGCGATGCCGGGCGCTCCGTAGCACCATCCTGCGCGCGACGGCGGCCGGGTGACCGCGGCACCCTGCGCGGGAGGGGCGTGACGGCCCACGTGGTTGGGCCAGTTGACACCCCATGGATCCTCGACGCGATGGTCCGCCAGCCAGTCGGCCAGTGTTCGGATCGCCCCGAGTTGCCCCGGGTGTCGATGGCCCGCCCGCCAGGCCAGCGCGAGGGCGGCGAGCGGGCCGGCGCCGCCGTGCGCAAGTCCCAGGTCGAAGTAGCCCTCCGGGCATTCTTCCAGGAGCGCCGGATCGGGCGATTCGGCCGAGGAAAGCAGACGTCGAGAACCGCCTCCCTCGGCCAGCCGGATCAGATGGCGGACCAGAATTCCCGCCGACTCCCGCTCGGCCGGCTCCTGGGTACCGGTGCCCAGGAGCGCGCAGAGAGCGCCGGAGGCTCCGGTGACCACGTCGTAGAGGTGATCTTGTGTGTACTCGCCAGAAGCGCCGGTGTCCTGGTGCCACGGGCCTTCGGTGATCTGGCGGAGGAGGGCGGAGTGCACCTTTCCCGCTGCGGTCGCGTACCGCGGCTCGCTCTCGGCGGCCTGGGCGAGGACCAGCGCGAGGCCGCCGGTACCCCCGTACAGGCTCGGGGTCAGCAGGGGAGTCTGCGCGGTCGAGCGTGCGGAAAGGCTCAGACAGATGTGCATCTGCCGCTCCCAGCCTTCCCCGGGCAGGGCGCGTGCGAGGTACACGAATGCCATGGCCAGGCTGGGAAAGCCACAGGCCAGAGTCGGGCCGACGAATTCGAACCGAGATGAGCGCCGGGCGGCATCCGCCGTGGTGGCGCCCACCAGCTCCAGGTCGCCCAGGCGTTGGCCCACGGACCGCACGCGGTCGAGCGCGCGCTCCCGCAGAGAACCGGACAGCGTGGGCTGCCATGCGCGTGCGGGCGGGTGGGCCTGTGCGGCGCGGTCGTACTCAGGGGTCCTGGTGTTCGTGGGGCCGTCAGTGTTCGTGGGGCCGTCAGTGTTCGTGGCGGCCTGGTCGACCGCGGACGGATGTGCGCGGGACGTCGATGCCATGGAGCGTCCTTACCCGGGCGGCCCGGAGGGGCTGCGCCGACGTGACTGCAAGGGATCTTCGCCAGAGCTGGGACGGGCCACTTGTTGGTGCTCACCGCAACACGTCCCAGCCACTGGCCTCCGTCAGAGGGAGTCACCTCGGCGGGAGTGAAAGGTCACCCCCGGTGGCGCTGCTAGTTCCAGTACTCCGTGGGCATGTTGACGTTCTGCGCGACCTCGCCGGAGCAGCACTTCGTCCACCGGCAGCTGTAGCGGTGCGTGCACCACCAGGCCATCGGGTCGGTGTCCTCCGCTCCGGCCTCCGGAGCGTCGACCCGAATATCCAGGTCGAATTCGTCCAGAGGGATGTCGAGGGTTTGAGTGGTCATGAAATGAGCCTCCAAGTCGGTTGACGTAGAGCGGCTATCGACAGTAGGGATCTCACTCCCGTGATGTAACCCCTACTCGACGGGCCGAATTCTCGACCCCTATTCGAAATTGAGGGGTACCCCTACTCGGAGGGGTCGACTGGGGTAGCCAACATGGAACGAGACTGTCATTCTCGTCGCCATGCGCGGATTCCGGTTTTCCTTCAACATCTGCCAGGCGGAGTCCAAAGAAGACTTCGCCAAAATGTGCCGGAGGAGTGAGGAGTACGGCTATGACGTCGTTCTGACTGCCGATCACCTCGGCATGCTGGCACCGTTTCCCGCCCTCGTTGCGGCAGCGGACGCCACGGACAGGCTGCGTGTCGGCACGCTGGTCCTGAACACTTCGTTCTGGAACCCGGCGCTGCTGGCCAGGGAGATCCTCAGTACCGACCTGCTCACGGACGGCCGCCTCGAAGTCGGCCTCGGCGCCAGCCACATGCGCTGGCAGTTCGACGAGGCGGGCATTCCCTGGGAGCCCATCGCCACTCGTGCCGATCGGCTCGCGAGCACGGTCAGCGAACTGGAGCGGCACTTCACTACGGAGGTCGGCGCGCCGCCGGAAGCGCGGGGCGAGTCACGGGCCGTACAGCAGCGCGGGTTCCACCGCACGGGCCCGCCGCTGCTCATCGGGGGCGTCGGCGACCGCGTGTTGCGGATCGCCGCGGAGCACGCCGACATCGTCAGCATCTCCGGTGTCCACCAGATGCACGGCAAGCCCGCCGGTATGTGCCGTCTCGGCTCCGCCGCCGAGGCGGCCGACCGGGTGCGCTTCGTACGGGAGCACGCGGGCGCCCGGTCCGCCGACCTGGAGTGGCACATGCTGGCGCACGCCGTCGAGGTGACCGACGACCGGCGGGCAGCGGCTGAGAAGCTCCTCAAGCAGCTCGGCATGGGCATCAGCGTGGAGGATGCCTTGGAGACGCCCTATCTGCTGATCGGGACCGTCGACGAGATCGCCGAACAGCTCGTCACCAACCGGGAGAGATACGGATTCTCCTACATCACCGTGCACCAGCCCTACATCGAGGCGTTCGCCCCCGTCATCGACAAGCTCCGGGGCAGTTGACCGGCAGCCGCACCCACCTCCGTCACCCCCTTCTGCCCGGCAGAGGGGGGTCGCTTCACGTCCTCACCCCGAAAGGGCGGGCCTGGGTGTGCGGATGATACCTTCACAGCGCGTATTCGTATCCTGCTATGAGAGTTGACGCATCATGGCTGAAAAACGGCGCTTGAAGAGGCCGGCCACCCTGATTCCCCTGATCGGTGTGATTTTCCTCGTCGGGTGGATGGCGACCGTCATCGTGTCGATCCTGAATGAAGAGCCCGACGGTGAGCCCACATTGAACGAACTGAGCTCGGCCGTGGAGCGAGCCCTGAAGGACGGTGACGCGGGAGCATTCGGCCGCCTCGTCGACTCCGACAGTTCGGGAGACGATTACGCCGCCAACTATGTGGAGCGCCTCGACCGGACCCGTCCGCAGGGGATCCGTACAACGGTGCTGCGGCGCGAGAAGGATCCCGCGATCACGGTCGTCGCGAACGTGGACGGTGGGGGCGTCGTGTGCAGCACTTGGTCGGCGATCCGCAGCGAGGGGCGCTGGGTCCTGGACGCGGCACCGGCCCTGAGCCAGGACGGGGGCTGTGGTGCCGCCGGCGGTGACAACTCCCGCTGAGCGCAGTCAGATCCGGCGGGCTCGCACCCACCAGGCGGCGCTGTGCACCCTGTTGTCCGCGTCCGTCGTGCCGTCGATGCTGAAGCGGCTCACGAAGATCTTCCGCAGTGCCGCGGACGGGACACGCCCGAGCAGAGTGCCCCGGCGCACTTCGAGAGTCTGCCAGCCCGCCACCTCCAGGGCCTCACGAACATAGCGCGCGGAGATCCGGAAGAGCTCCGGGTTGCCCGGCGGCAGTGCGTCCGAGAAGCAGACGAGATGCAACTGTGCGCCGGGGGCGGTGGCACGGTTCAGCGCCCGGAGGTAGCGGGGGCGTTCCTCCTCGTCCAGGCAGTGGAACAGGGCGCAGTCGACCACGGTGTCGAAACGCCCTTCGTACCCGCTCAGTCGGACGGCGTCGGCGACGGCCAGGTCGACGCGGAGCCCACGCCGACGCGCCAGTTCTCGCGCCCGCTCGATCGCGTGGGGGGAGGAATCGAGCCCGGTGACCCGGTGCCCGTGGGCGGACAGGAAGGCGGCGTTCTCCCCCAGGCCGCAGCCCGCATCGAGAACCGCGCCCCGTATGGTGCCCTCGCGCTGCCACTGCACGACGGCCGGCTGAGGCTCGCCGATGTCCCACGGCATGCACTCCTCCGACCCGTCGGCCGCCGCGGATGCGCCCGCACCGTGATCCATGAGCTCGCCCTGCCGGAACGACCCACCGCCATCGGTCACTTGCCCCTCCTCTCCGGTCGCCCGCTCCCCGCTCCCCGGGCCGGCCGGGGGCTTCGAACGTGTCAGCTCGCAACCTGAGCCACAACCCCTACCGCGGGCGAATAAGGGCTTCCCGGGTGCGGCTGCCACGGCGGAGACGGAAGTGGTTCCGAGCGCCCTGCCACGGCGTCACATGCGGACCCGACTTCACTCCCCTATTCCGCGGCGATCCAGTGCTCGAACGCCGCCTGATGCCGCTCGGAGGCGGCGAGCAGGTTGGTGTACACCTGGCGGGTGTCCGGGGCGGTGAGCCCGGACAGCGCCTCGGTCAGTGCGGCGATGTCCTCGGTCTCGACCGTGCGCCCGGCCTTCAGAGCGCCGGACAGGCTGTCCTCTCCCTGCTTCAACAGCCGGTCGTAGGTGGCCTGGACGGTCGGGTCGGTGAACTCACCGGTCGGCTTGCCGGCGGTCGGGTCGGTGACGTCGTAGCGGTCCAGCAGGGTGCGCACGGCGCTCAGCTGGCTGGTCTCTGCCGCGGCGATCCGTTCGAAGACACGTACGTCGTAGCGTGCGGCGAACGCGGTGTAGAGGTCGTGCGCGAGCTTCTCCTCCTCGGCCATGCCCGCCAGCGTGGTCTTCTGGGCCGCGGTCAGGGTGCCCTGCGCGGCGAGGGCGGTGTAGCCGGTGCAGCTCCCGTCGCGGCGGGAATCGTGCATGCCCTCACCGTGCCGTCCGGCGTAGTGCTGACGTCCCGTCATCATCTGCTGCTGCATGGTGGTGCCCGGCGCCGGGGTCTCGTCCGTGCCCGCCGCCACCGCGCCGCCGGCCAGCAGGCCGCCGATGGCGAGCACGCCCGCGGTGACAGCCGTCGCGATCCTGACATTGCGCTTCATGGCGAACCTCCTCGTCTCCGCGGGAGCCTCTTCCGTTCCCGCACCGTCACCGTCGCGCCCGGTCCTGCAGTCGTCGTGCGCTGTGTGTGGAGACGGGATGGAGACGACCGCCGGGCGGGTTGGGGCTGTTCGGCCCCTCGCAGGGGCGGGCGTGTGACGCGTAGATGTGGGACATGGCCGCCACCGTGCTCGTAGTCGAGGACGAGAAGGAGATCCGTGACCTGCTGCGCCGCTACCTGGAGCGCGCGGGGTACGGAGTGCTGACGACCGGCTCGGGTGCGGAGGCGGTACGGCTGCTCGGTGAGCCGGGGATCGACCTGACGTTGCTGGATCTCGGGCTGCCGGACGTGGACGGTGACGAGGTGCTGCGCGAGGCCCGCGAGCGCGGCCGGGTGCCGGTGGTCGTGCTGACCGCGCGTACGACCGTCGAGGACCGTATCCACGGGCTGCGGCTGGGCGCCGACGACTATGTGACCAAGCCGTTCAGTCCCACCGAGGTGGTGCTGCGAGTGGGTGCGGTGCTGCAGCGGGTCGGGGGCACGGCGACCGGGGCGACTCCGGTTCCGTCGTACGGCGACGGACGGCTGCGGATCGACGAGGCCCGGCACGAGGCGGTACTGGATGGCTGTTCCCTGGAGCTGACGCCCACCGAGTGGGGTCTGCTGACCGCGCTGGCTTCGGTGCCCGGTCGGGTGTTCTCGCGCTATGAGCTGGTCAACCGCGTGCGCGGCTACGAGTTCGCCGGGTACGAGCGGACGATCGACTCGCATGTGAAGAATCTGCGGCACAAGCTCGGGGAGGCCGGCGCCGACCTCGTGGTGACTGTGCTGGGCGTGGGCTATCGGCTGGGGTGGTCCCGTGACCCGTGAGCCCGGTTCGCCGCACTCCGGCGTTCGGCCGTCCGGCCGGCTCGGACCGCTCGGGCGGCGCCTGTTCGCCGCGTTCGCCGTGGTGGCGCTGGCCTCCGTGGCACTGCTGACGGCCGCGGCGCTCTTCGGAACCGACCGCGGGCTGAGCAGCGCTCACCAAGCCGACCGGCAGCGCACCGCCGATCGGGTGGCCGCGGCGGCAGCCGACGCCTACCGGGCCGGGGGCGACTGGTCGACGGCCGACCTGTCGGCGGCGCGTTCCCTCGCCGCGGGCGCCGGGGCGGTGCTCACGGTGCGCAACGCGGACGACGGGACGATCTCCGGCCCCTCCGGAGCCGAATCCCGGGACGAGCACGGCGTGCCCGGTTCGGGGCAGGGGCACCACGGGCAGGGCATGGGCTCGGGCCCCGGCGCGAACGCGCTCGTGGTGGTCGACGGCCGCACTGTCGGCTCCGTGCACCTGGCCTTCTCGGCCGGCTCCGGGACGGCGGGTCTGTCCGTCGCCTGGGGCTGGGTGGCCGCGGCTGCCGTCGGTGCGCTGGCTCTGGCGCTGGGCGTGAGCTGGTTCGTCACCCGGCGCCTGACGGCTCCGGTCGTGCGGGTCGCCGCGACCGCGCGTGCGCTGGCCGCCGGGGACCGCAGCGCCCGGGCCCGGATCGACGCACCCGGTGAACTGGGCGACCTCGCCCGCGCCTTCGACGCCATGGCCGACGACGTGGGCCACGCGGAGCAGGCCCGTCACCGCCTCGCCGCAGATGTCGCCCACGAACTGCGCACGCCCCTGGCCTCGCTGCAGGCGGGGCTGGAGGAATTGCGCGACGGCTACACCGAGCCGGCCCCGGACCGTCTGGCCTCGCTGCACGACCAGGCCCTGCGGCTGGGCCGCATCGTCGACGACCTCGGGAAACTCGCCGAGGCCGAGTCCGCCCGGCTGTCCCTGCACCTGGCCGAGGTGGATCTGACCGCCCTGGCCGAGGCCGCCGTGGCCGAACGGGGGGCCGAGCTGCGCACCGCCGGGCTGACCGTGCACACGGTCTCCAGCCCCGCTTCCCTGCCGGTGCGCGCCGACGCCGACCGGCTGCACCAGGCGCTCGGCAACCTGCTCAGCAACACCGCCCGCCACTGCCGTCCCGGCGACACCGTCACCGTCACGACGTCCGCCACGCCCACCGAAGCTCTCGTCGAGGTGGCCGACACCGGCCCCGGCATCCCCGCCGACGAGCTGCCGCACGTCTTCGACCGGCTGTGGCGCGGGGCCCGCGCTCGCGCCGGAGGCGGCAGCGGCATCGGCCTGGCCGTGGTCAAGGAGCTGGTCACCGCCCACGGCGGCACGGTCACCGCGGTCTGCGGACCGGGCGGCGGGACACGGATGACCCTCCGACTGCCCAGGCCCGCGCCGCAGGGATCCCGACTCGGTCCGGGCTCCGTCACCGAGCCCCGCGTTGCCTCTCGGGCAAATACCCCCAGGGGTATTTGACGCCGGTCTCCGGGTCGCCGTACTCTCGGCGACAAGATACCCCCTGGGGTAATTGAGGAGGCAACGAAGTGGCTCGTGAAGTGACACAGGAAGCGTTCGTGGCGGACTGGGCCGACGGCGCACTCGTCATCGACGTACGGGAGGCGGACGAATACGCGGCCGGACACGTCCCCGGCGCGCGTCTGATGCCGCTGCGCACCGTGCCCGCCCGCTGCGGCGAACTGCCCACCGACCGGCCGGTGTACGTGATCTGCGCCAGCGGCAACCGCAGCCGGACCGCCGCCGACCGGATGACCTCCCGCGGCATCGACGCCTACTCCGTCGTCGGCGGCACCGGCGCCTGGGCCCGCGCCGGACGTCCGGTCGCGGCCGGTTCACCCGAGCACGCCGCCTGATCCCTGTCCGACACCCGCACACCGGCCAGTCGGAAAGGAGCCCCGCCTTGGCCGCCACCCCCTCCCCCACCGACGCCCCGATCTCCGGCCGTCACCGTGTCGCCGTCGTCGGCGGCGGCAGCGCCGGCATCAGCGTCGCCGCCCGGCTGCGCCGCGCCGGGATCAGCGACATCACCCTGATCGAACCGTCCGACACGCACTGGTACCAGCCGCTGTGGACCCTGGTCGGCGGCGGCCAGGCACCCCTGCGCAGCACCCGCCGCCCCCAAGGGTCGGTCATCCCGGACGGCGTCCGGTGGATCCAGCGGCGCGCCCTCGCCGTCGACCCCGACGCCCGCACGGTGAGCCTCTCCGGCGGAGCCGAACTCACCTACGAACACCTGGTGATGGCACCGGGTCTCCAGCTCGACTGGGACGGCGTCCCCGGCCTCGGCGAGGCCGTGGGCCACGACCGGGTGAGCAGCAACTATGCCCCCGAGTACGCCCCGCGCACCTGGGAGCTGATCCGGCAGATGCGCTCGGGTACGGCCGTCTTCACGCACCCCGCGACCCCGCTGAAGTGCGGCGGGGCCCCGCAGAAGATCGCCTACCTGACCGCCGACCACTGGCGCAAGCAGAAGGTCCTCGACGACATCCGCATCGTCCTGGTCATCCCCGATCCGGCGATGTTCAAGGTGCCCGCCTGGTCTCGGGTCCTGGAGAAGGTGGCCGCCCGGTACGGCATCGAGGTGCGGCTGCGCTCCGAGATGACCGCCGTCGACGGCGACGCCCGCGAGCTCACCGTCACCGACCGTGCGAACGGCACCAAGGAGACCCTCGGCTACGACCTGCTGCACGCCGTGCCGCCGCAGAGCGCACCCGACTGGGTCAAGACGAGCCCGCTCGCCGACCCGGCCGGCCCGCAGGGCTTCGTCGCGGCCGACAAGCACACCCTCCAACACCCTTCGTACGAGAACGTCTTCGCGCTCGGTGACGTGGCGAACCTGCCCACGTCGAAGACCGGCGCCGCGGTACGCAAGCAGGCCCCGGTGGTCGCGGCGAATCTCCTCGACGTCATGAACGGCCGTTCCCCGTCGCACCGGTACGACGGCTACACGTCCTGCCCGCTGGTGACCGCCCGCGACCGGATGCTGCTCGCCGAGTTCGACTACGACCTGACCCCCACGCCCACGTTCCCGCTGCTCGACCCGTTCAAGGAACGGCGCACGATGTGGCTGTTCAAGCGGTACGGCCTGCCGCCGGTGTACTGGCACGGCATGCTCACCGGCCGCCTCTGACCGGTCGGCCCGGGCCTCCCCCGACCCGGGCCGACCACTCCCCCCGCCCCCGCCAAGGGCGGACCAGAACCCTCTATATACCCCCCGGGGTAATCAACCCAGTCCGACATGGAGGTCACCCGACCATGTTCTTCGCCCAGTACTACCTCGACTGCCTCTCCCAGGCGTCCTACATGATCGCCGACGAGAGCACCGGCAAGGCCGTCGTCGTCGACCCGCGCCGCGACGTCTCCGAGTACCTCACCGACGCCGCCGAGCACGGCTTCACCATCGAGGCCGTCATCAACACCCACTTCCACGCCGACTTCCTCGCCGGCCACCTGGAGCTCGCCGACCGCACCGGCGCCTGGATCGGCTACGGACAGCGCGCCGAGGCCGAGTACCCCATCCGCAAACTGACCGACGGCGAGCGCATCAGCCTCGGCGACGTGCAGCTGCAGATCCTCGAAACCCCCGGGCACACCCCGGAGTCGATCAGCGTCCTGGTGTACGAGCACACGGGCGACGCCGTCCCCTACGGCGTCCTGACCGGCGACGCGCTGTTCATCGGCGACGTGGGCCGGCCCGACCTGCTCGCCTCGATCGGCGTCACCGCCGACGAACTCGGCCACATGCTCTACGACACCATCCAGCACAAGCTGATGGACCTCCCGGACGCGGTCCGGGTCTTCCCCGCCCACGGCGCCGGCTCCGCCTGCGGCAAGAACCTCTCCACCCAGCGCCAGTCCACCATCGGCGAACAGCGCGCCACCAACTACGCCTGCCGCCCCATGAGTGAGGAGAAGTTCGTCCAGCTGGTGACGGCGGGCCAGCCGTCCGCGCCCGCCTACTTCGTCTACGACGCCATCCTCAACCGCAAGGAGCACGGCCTGTTCGACGCGGCCGCCGCGCCCCGGCCCCTGTCGGTGGAGGAGTTCATGGAGCGGCGAGCGGCCGGAGCCGTCGTGGTCGACGCCCGTTCCCCGCAGGACTTCGCCCCGGGACACCTGCGCGGCTCGGTCAACGTCCCCGCGGACGGACGCTTCGCCGAGCAGGCGGGCATGGTCGTCGCCCCCGAACAGGACGTCGTCGTCATCGCCCCGCAGGACCGGGAGGAGGAGGTTGTCACCCGGCTCGCCCGGATCGGCTTCGACAGGGTCGGCGGCTATCTGCGCGAACCCGAGGGCGCCTTCCCGGCCCTGGCCGACGAGATGACGCAGGCCAGCCGGCTGACCGCCGACGAGTTGCACCGTCTGCTCGACGGCGAGGAACCGCCGCTGGTGCTCGACGTGCGCAACACCGCCGAGCGCGAAGAGGGCTTCATCGAGGGCTCGTTGCACATCCCGCTGGCCGAACTCGCCCGCCGCGCCGACGAGATCCCGGCCGACCGGCCCCTGGTCGTCCACTGCGCGGGCGGCCACCGCTCCTCCATCGCCGCCAGCCTGCTGCGCCACCAGGGCCGCACCGACGTCTCCGACCTCCTCGGCGGCTACGGCGCCTGGCTCGCCCTGCCCGCGTCCGCCGACGTCTGATCCGCCGCGCCGCTGACTCCGGGCGGCGGCCACGGGAACCGGCCGCCGCCCGCCCCCAACCGCTTCGACGACATCAAGGAACCCAGCGATGACCACCCACGCCGACAAGCCACGACTCGATCCCGCTGCCCTGCACGACCTCACCCGGGACGGGGAGGGCCCGCGCCTGCTGGACGTGCGCACGCCCGGCGAGTTCCGCACCGCCCACATCCCCGGCTCCTACAACGTCCCCCTCGACACCCTGCGCGAACACCGCGCCGAACTGCGCCACCACCTCGACGAAGACGTCATCCTCATCTGCCGCTCCGGCGCCCGCGCCGCCCAGGCCGAACAGGCCCTCGCCGAGGCCGGACTGCCCAACCTGCGCGTCCTCGACGGCGGCGTCATGGCCTGGGAGAACGCCGGCGGCCCACTCACCCGCGGCCCCGAACGCTGGGACCTGGAGCGACAGGTCCGGCTCATCGCCGGAACCCTCGTCCTGGTGACCGGCATCGCGGGCCTGTTCGTGCCCGGACTGCACCTGATCGGTACCGCCGTCGGCGGCGGGCTGACCGTCGCCGCGCTCACCAACACCTGTGCCATGGGCATGCTGCTGTCGAAGCTGCCCTACAACCGCGGCCCGCGCACCGACCTCGATACCGTCGTCGCCGCCCTGCGGGGCACCCCATGATCGCTGTCATCATCGCCGCGTCCCTGCTCATCGGCGTCAGCCTCGGCATCCTGGGCGGCGGCGGATCCATCCTGACCGTCCCCATCCTGGTCTACCTGGCCGGCATGGAGACCAAGCAGGCCATCGCCACCTCCCTGTTCGTCGTCGGGGTCACCAGCGCCGCCGGCGTCGTCTCCCACGCCCGCGCCGGACGCGTCCGCTGGCGTACCGGGCTGCTGTTCGGCCTGGCCGGCATGACCGGCGCCTACGCGGGCGGACGGCTCGCCGAGTTCATCCCCGGCAGCATCCTGCTGCTCGCGTTCGCCCTCATGATGATCGCCACGGCCGTCGCCATGATCCGGGGACGGAGGCGGGCGCCGAAGAAGGTCCACCACGAACTCCCCGTGCTGCACGTGCTCTTGGACGGCATCGTCGTGGGCCTGGTGACCGGACTGGTCGGCGCCGGCGGAGGCTTCCTCGTCGTTCCCGCGCTCGCCCTGCTCGGCGGGCTGCCGATGACCGTCGCGGTCGGCACCTCGCTGCTGGTCATCTCCATGAAGTCCTTCGCGGGCCTGGCCGGATACCTCGCCAGCGTGCACATCGACTGGGGCCTGGCGGCCCTCGTCACGACGGCGGCCGTCGTCGGCAGCCTGCTCGGCGGCCTGCTCGCCGGACGCATCCCGCAGGACGCGCTGCGCAAGTCCTTCGGCTGGTTCGTCGCCGTCATGGGCATCTTCGTCCTCGGCCAGCAGACCGACTCCGACCTACGCCACACCCTGCTCACCAGCCCCTGGACCTGGGCCTCCGCAGCCGCGGCGGCGGGCATCGCCCTCAGCTGGTACATGCTCGGGCGCTCCGGCCGAACACCGGAGCAGCCGGGCGACGCCCCGGCCGTGCCGGGCGACAACAGCCCGGACCGCCTCGCCAGCCGTCCATGAGGACAGGAGGTGAGAGCCATGGACGAGAAGACGGGCTCGTGGGCCGAGGCGCTCCTTCGGCTGCGGCGGGCCCAGGGACAACTGGCCGCGGTCATCGCCATGATCGAGGCGGAGCACGACCGCAGGGACGTCGTCACTCAGCTGGCTCACCGACTGGGTCGGCCGGCCGGGCAGCCACTGCCCCGACGCCCGACGGGGCGGCCCACCGACACCAGCAGCGGAGCAGCGCGCCCGCGAGGACGCCCGGGCGCGGCTCATCCGCCGGTTCCCGGGCATCCCGCCCGGAACACTGACGACGGCGACGACGGAGGCGTTCGCGTGCTTCGCGGACGCCCGCGCTGCCCCTGTCCGTATCTGCTCGCCGGGGACGATCCAGCGAACCGGGGCACGGGGACGTTGTCGAGAGCGCCGTCCGGGCGACCGGCCAGTTCCACGCGCTCGACGCCCAGTTCCCGTGGGGCGCAGGCGAGTTCGCCCGGCCGCACGTGCGCAGGTCGCCCGGACCACCGCCGGCACGCGCCGCATCCCGCCCGGCAGGCCGCGCCCGGCATCTGTGCTGCCGGCCGTCTCAGGTGTAGATGATCTGGCCGCCGGCCGCGTACTCGTAGAACTCGCCGACGGTGATGATGCCCTGGACCTGCTCGACGAGGTCGTCCTTGTCGAGTTCGAAGAGGTCGACGGACGCCTTGCACGCGTAGATGCCGGCGCCGGTGTCGGCGATCATCTCGATGAACTCCGGGATCGGCGGGATGTCGAGCTTGTCCATCTTGCGTTCCATGTAGCGGGTGACGAGGTCGGGCACGCCCGGCATGCCGCCCAGCAGGGTCGGCAGGTGCAGGCCGGGGTTGCCCACGGTCGCGAGCTTGATGTGCTCCCAGCGCTTCTTCGTGATCGCGTCCAGACCGAAGAAGGTGAAGAACAGATCGGCCTCGATGCCCTCGGCGCGGGCGCCGTTGGCCATGATCAGGGCCGGGTAGATCCCTTCCAGGGATCCCTTGGAGACGATGATCGAGACCTTCTCGATCGTTGCGGTGTCGGCCATGACGGCACGCACTCCTTCGTGTCAGGCGTATCAGATGCAGCCGCGGGGCTTGGGGATGCCGGCGATCTTCGCGGCGGTCTTCGCCGGGCCCTTGGGGAAGAGCTGGTAGAGCTCCTTGACGCCGACGCCGGAGGTCTTGCCGAGGACCCGCACGGTGGGACCGGTGCCCTTGGCCGCGTACTGGTCGCGCATGAAGTGGATGACGATCCAGTGCCGGTCGGTCAAGGTGTCGATGTCGAGTTCCTTGGCGATCTGTTCGGCCATGGGCTCGGTCCACCGGTCGGGCTCGGTGAAGAAGCCTTCCTCGTCGACCGGGACGGGGGTGCCGTCGTAGGTGGCGGTGGGCATGGCGGTACTCCTTCGGTTCAGGCGTGGGTGTGGTGCTTGCCGTGCTCGGGCATGGCCGAGCCGATGCCGGGCAGCTCCCGGCCGGGCAGCAGGCTGTGCCAGTACAGCCACTCGAAGGCGAGCTTGCCGAGGTGGTTGGCGTGCGACTCCTTCAGCAGCGGCAGGCCGACGGCGGCCGGGAAGTGGCCGGGCAGCGGTTCGGTGTCGTAGTTGAAGTCGATGAGCAGGGCCTTGTGGAAGCCCGTCTCGACGAAACAGTTGGCGTGCCCGTCGAAGGAGGCGTCCAGCGGCTGTCCGGCAAGGAACCGGCCGATGTTGTGCACCAGTACCTCGCCCTCGAAGTGGGCCACCGACCCGGCCTTGGAGGCCGGCAGGCCCGCGGCGTCACCGATCGCGAACACCTCGGGGTGGTCGGGGTGTTGGAGGGTGTGAGGGTCGACCGGCACGAAGTCCAGCTCGTCGCCCAGTCCCTCGGAGCGTCCGATGTACTCGGCACCGCCGTGCAGTGGGACGACGACCGCCAGGTCGAAGGGCACCTCCCGTTCGTCGTACGACACGAGCCGGCCGCCCGGGCCGTCGACCTCGCCGAGCGTGAACTCGGTGACCAGCTCGATGCCCTTCTCCTTCAGCAGCCCGCCCAGCGCCTTCGCGGCGACCGGCTTGGTGAACGCGCCGTCGAGCGGCGTGGCGTACGTCAGCTCCACCCGGTCACGGATGCCGAGTCGCTGGAAGTACCAGTCGGCGAGGAACGCGAACTCCAGTGGTGCGACCGGGCATTTGAGGGGCAGGTCGGCCACGTCAATCACGATCCGGCCGCCGTCGAAGCGCTCCAGGGCATGGTGCAGACCGACGGCGCCGGGCAGGTCGTAGAAGGTGAAGACCTTCTCGCCCCAGCCGGGCCCGGTCAGGCCCTCGGTCTCCTCCGGCAACAGCCGGGCTCCGGTGGCGACCACGAGGACGTCGTAGGAGAGCCGGATGCCGTCGGCCAGGTGCACTGTCCGCGCGTCCAGGTCGACCCGCTCGATGCGGGCCTGCTTGTAGTCGACGGCGGTGTTCAGCTGCCGCGGACGGGAGCGGACGAGGTGATGCGGCTGGGCCAGCCCGAAGGGGACGAACAGCAGTCCGGGCTGGTAGATGTGGTCGTCGTCCCGGTCGACGACCGTGATCCGGAAATCCCGCTCGTCGTACGTGCGTTGCAGGCGGTTGGCCGTCAGGGTGCCGGCGGTGCCGCTTCCGAGGATCACGATGTGTTTGCCCATGCCTCCACTGTCATGCGGGAAGTGGGGGCGAGGCATGGGCCGCTGGTCCCCGGCCGAGTACCCACCCGGGTATGTCTTCGGCCGGGCCCACTGGCCTCATGACTCATGTGCCCGCCGTGAACGCCCTGATAAAATACCCAGCAGGGTATACGGCCGCGAGGCCAGGCACGAGGGCCGAGCGGCCCCCGCCGCACCCCGTCGGCCCCTCACCCCGCCCCCGCATCCAGCGGTCGACTGGAATCCGGAGCAGCCGACACCAACGAGAAGGGCTCGGCCATGACCGGCAGCACCCCGCAGACCCTCGGCACGAACCCCCCGCACCCCCTGGACGTGCACCGCCTCGAGGTCGTCCACGTCGACCGGGACGCCTACACGGTGGATGTCCGCGAGCACCGCCTCCGCGTCGACCAGCCCGCCGAGGCGGGCGGCACGGACACCGCGCCCACCCCCACCGAGCTGTTCGCGGCGTCGCTGGCCACCTGCGTGGCGTTCTACGCGGGCCGTTACCTGCACCGGCACGGTCTGCCCCGCGCCGGCCTGCGCGTCCGTACGGAGTTCGTCATGGCCACCGACCGCCCGGCGCGTGTCGCCTCCCTGCGCCTTGTGATCATTCCTCCGCCGGAGCTGCCCGAGCAGCGCCGCGCGGGCCTGCTGGCCGTGGCCTCGCACTGCACGGTCCACAACACCCTCCACCAGCCGCCCGAGATCGACATCGAGCTGGAGCCATGAGTACGGCCTCCCCGCCGGCCGCGTCGGCGCTGCTGGAACGCATTCGCGGCGGTCTGATCGGCGACGACGAGGTGCTGGACGGTCCCTACGGCCCGATGCGGATCGTCTACGCCGACTACACCGCGTCCGGCCGCGCACTGGACTTCGTCGAGGACTTCGTCCGCGAGCAGGTGCTGCCGCGCTACGGCAACACGCACACGGAGAGCTCCAGCACCGGGCTGCAGACCACCCGGCTGCGCGAGGACGCCCGCCGAATCATCCGCGACGCGGTCGGCGGCACCGAGGACGACCTGGTGATCTTCTGCGGCTCCGGTGCCACCGCCGCGGTGAACAAGCTGGTCGGCATCCTGGAGCTGCGCCGCCCGGACCGGCCACCACCGGCCGAGCGGCCGGTGGTGTTCGTGGGCCCCTACGAACACCACTCCAACGAGCTGCCCTGGCGTGAATCGGTCGCCGACGTCGTGGTCATCGACGAGGACCCGGACGGCCACATCGACCTTGCCCGGCTCGAGGCGGAACTGCGACGGTACGCCGGGCGCCCGCTGCTCATCGGCAGCTTCTCCGCCGCGTCCAACGTCACCGGCATCCTCACCGACACCGACCGGGTCGCGCATCTGCTGCACGCCCACGGCGCCCTGTCCTTCTGGGACTACGCCGCGGCGGCACCGTACGTCCCGATCAGGATGGCCGAGAGCGCTCCGGGCGCCGTGGACCACAAAGACGCGCTGTTCCTGTCCCCGCACAAGTTCGTCGGCGGCCCGCAGACCCCCGGCGTGCTCGTGGTGCGGCGCGCACTGGTGCGCAACCCGGTGCCCACCGCGCCCGGCGGCGGCACGGTCGCCTTCGTCGATCCGCTCGGCCACCGCTATCTCGACGACCCGGTGGCCCGCGAGGAGGGCGGCACCCCGGCGATCGTCGAGTCCGTCCGGGCCGGGCTCGTCCTCGCCCTCAAGCAGGCGGTCGGCACCGACACCATCCAGGCCGCCGAGGAGCGCCACTGGCGCCGCGCCCTCGCGGCCTGGGAGAGCAACCCCGGCATCGAGATCCTCGGCAACCACCACGCCCGCCGCCTGTCCATCGTCTCGTTCCGCATCCGCCACGGCGAGCACGCCTACCTGCATCACCACTACGTCGTCGCCCTGCTCAACGACCTGTTCGGCATCCAGGCCCGCGGCGGCTGCTCCTGCGCGGGCCCCTACGGCCACCGCCTGCTCGCGATCGACTCCCCCACCTCCCATGCCCTGCTCGACGAGGTCGTCCACGGCTGCGACGGCATCAAACCCGGCTGGGCCCGGGTGAACTTCAACTACTTCATCAGCGACACCGTCCGCGACTACCTCATCGACGCCGTCGAACTGATCGCCACGCACGGCCACCGGCTGCTTCCCGAGTACCGCTTCGATGCGCACAGCGGACAGTGGCGCCACCACAGCGGCCCCGCCCAACCCCCGCTGCGTCTGACCGACGTGCGCTTCGGCACCGACGGCCGGATCACCGCCCCGGCCGTCCGACACCGCCGGCTGGGCGAGGCGGCACTGGCCGGCCAACTCGCCCGTGCCCGTGCGGTGCTGGCGGCCGGTCCCGACCACCTGGACGACGGCCCCACCGGATTGCCGGCCGACTTCGAGCGCATGCGCTGGTTCCCGCTGCCGCCCGTCTGCCTGGAACAAAACCGCACCGGTGTCGGTTGAACCGGGCAGACAGACATACCCCACCGGGTATATGAGAGAAGAGGGAAGCCCATGCCGACCGTCGAACTGACCAAGGACAACTTCGAGGAGACCGTCACCGGCTCCGACATCCTGCTGATCGACTTCTGGGCCGCCTGGTGCGGACCGTGCCGGATGTTCGGCCCCGTGTACGAGAAGGCGTCCGAGCGCCACCCGGACATCGTCTTCGGCAAGGTCGACACCGAGGCACAGCCCGAACTGGCGGGAGCCTTTCGGATCTCGTCCATCCCCACGCTGATGGCCGTCCGCGAGCGGACCGTCCTGTACGCGCAGCCGGGCGCGCTGCCGCCGCAGGCACTGGAGGAGCTCATCGGGAAGATCCGGGCCGTCGACATGGAGGAGGTGCGGCAGAAGACCGCCGCGGGCTCGGCGGAAGCGAACTGAGGGCTCGGGCCAACCCGCGGCGGGTGTGCGCACATCGATGACGGTCAGCTCGTGCAGCCGCGCGCGGGGGTGCCGGTCATGACAGATGTGATCCTTGATGGTCGCCGCCGTCCCGAACCGGGACGTACAGTACCCCTAGGGGTATTTTTCGAGGAGTGATCGTGGAACTGGAACTTGAGGGTGCGGACCTGAAGGCCGTACTGAACCGGCTGCGGCGGGCGCAGGGTCAGATCTCCGGCGTGATCCGGATGATCGAGGAGGGACGCGACTGCGAGGACGTCGTCACGCAGCTCGCCGCCGCCTCGCGCGCGCTGGACCGGGCCGGTTTCGCGATCATCGCGACGGGCCTGCAGCAGTGCGTGACCGACATGGAGTCCGGGCGCAAGAACGGCGAGGACCCGGAGGCGATGCGCGCCCGCCTGGAGAAGCTGTTCCTGTCCCTGGCCTGACACTGCCCGCCGCGGCCGTCACAGCACTGCGTCGATCAGCATGAAGGCCGCGACCGCCGGCAGCACCAGGGCGAAGATCCGCTGCAGCGTGGCCGCCTTCCGCCTCGCGGCCGCCAACGCTGATGTGTTTCAGCAGGTCAGCGCACTCTTCCCCGCGGCTTCAACGGCACCGGCGGCAACTCCGGTGCGGGCAGTGGCGCCCCGTCGTACCCCTTCACCTCGCCGAAGCGTGTGCCTTCCATCCAGTCCGTGCGGGCCTGGACGATCTCTTCCTGGGAGCGCCCGATCCAGTTCCAGAACATGATCAGCTCTTCCTCGAACGGCTCGCCGCCCAGGAGCATCAGGCTTGCGTCGGAGTCGGCGCGCAGGGGGAGTTCGGTGCGGCCGCAGCCGAGGTAGAGCATGGAGCCGGGGAGGACGGGGACGCCGTCGACATGGGACTCGCCGGACATGGACAGCACGGCGTACTCGAAGTCGGGTTCCAGCGGGAGGCGTACGTCGGCCCCGCGGGCGAGGGTCAGGTCGGCGCCGACGATGGGGGTGTACGTCGTTCCGGGCGAGGTGGCGCCGTCCATGTCGCCGAGGATCAGCGTGGCGGTCAGTCCGGGTGCCGTGACCGTCGGCAGGTCGGCGTGGTGCTCGAAGTGCGGGTCGGTGTGGCGGTGGCCGTCCGGGAGGGCGACCCAGAGCTGGGCGCCGTGCAGGAAGCGGGCGTGCGAGCGGGGGCTCTCCTCGGAGTGGCTGATCGCCCGGCCGGAGGTCATCAGGCCCAGCTCGCGCGGGCGGATCGTCTGCAGGCTGCCGGTGGAGTCGCGGTGCAGCACCTCGCCCTCGTGCAGCCAGCTCACCGTCTGCAGGCCCATGTGCGGGTGCGGCGGCACCTGCATGCCGGGCTCGTCGGCGATGTCGTCGGGGCCGTAGTGATCGACGAAGCACCAGGCACCCACCATGCGCCGGCCCAGGTTGGGCAGCAGGCGGCGCACTTCGGAGGACTCGCCGAGCTTGACCCGGCGAGGGCTGAGGAGTTCGCGTACGGGCTCCGCCACCACGAAGCCACGGCCGCCGCACACCGCGGGCACCGCCTCGCGATCAAGATTGCTCATGGCGCCCAACCTAGCCCTTGGACGCCCGTCCGTCAGGCCAACTCCGGGCGAGGTCGGGCCCGCACCCGAAAATAGTAGCCATGTACATAGTAGCCATGTACTGTATCCGTCATGAGCAAGGGAACGGAGCAGGCCTCACCCGGCTTCCTGGTGTGGCGCCTGTCCACGAAGTGGCGGGTCGCGGTCGACCGTGCCGTGGCCCCGCTGGGCCTCACCCACGCGCAGTACGCGCTGGTCGCCTCGCTGTACGGCATGCAGCGGGCCGGCGAGCGCCCCAGCCAGCGGCGCCTCGCCGACCACACCGGCCTCGAACCGCTGTACGTCTCCAAGCTAGCCCGCGCCCTCGAAGCCTCCGGCCTCCTCGAACGCACCCGGGACCCGCGCGACCCGCGCGCCGTGCAGCTCGCGCTCACGGACCGGGGCCGCGAGACGACCGGGCAGGCCATCGGGGTCGTCCAGGGGCTCCTGGACCAGCTGCTGCAGCCGCTCGGCGGTCTCGACAGCGACCGGACACGGGAGTTCGGGCGAGATCTGGCTGCCCTGCTCGACGCACCTCTTGATCCGTTCGGCGACGACAGCGACACCAAGAAGGAGCCCTCATGACCACCACCGCCCCCAGCGCCGACGCGCGCGCTCTCGGCCTGGCGCACTACGCCGCCCGTGGCGTCCTGGAGACCGTCCTGGCCCGGTACGGCACCACGTTCCAGCAGATGATCGCCCTCAGAGCCGTCGCCACGGCCGAGACCCCCGTCGAGCGCGGCGAAGTCGTCGGATACGTCGTCGACTCCCTCAAGGCCGAAGCGGCGGAGGCCGACGCCGTGGTCGAGGAGCTGCTCGCCGGGGGACTGATCGCGGCCGAGGCGTCCCGGCTCCGCGTCACGGACTCGGGGCGGGAGCTGTTCGCCCGGACCGGCTCCGAGCAGAAGGAGATATCCGCCCGCATCTGGGGCGGCATCCCGGCGGAGGACCTGGCGGCGGCGGGGCGCGTGCTGAGCCTGGTCACCGAGCGGGCCAACAGGGAGCTGGCGACCCTGTCGGCCTGAGCCCGCCTCGCTACTCGGCCCGGGTGGGCGCGTAACTGCGCTTCCCCCGCCGGTGGGCGATCTCGCCGAGCACGATGTCGACGGCGAGGAAGGCCAGCAGGGAAATGCCGAGCAGCGGGACGAAGTAGCCGACCACGGCGACGACGGCCGCGAGCGGTACGAGGATGTGCGGCGGCACCTGCTGCCAGGTGCCGCGCGGCAACGGGCGGCCGAAAGTGGAGCCGCGGCCGCGCTGCCACCACATGCGGTAGCCCCACACGATCAGCAGGATCAGCGAGAGCGCGAGCAGCATCAGCGCGATCTGGCTGGCCAGGCCGAACAGGATGCCGGTGTGCAGGTCGATGCCCCAGCGGGTGAGCTTGGCGAGCACCGGGTAGTCGGCGAACCGCAGCACATCGACGACCTCGCCGTCGGCGGGGTCGACGGCGACGGAGTCCTGCTTCGTCGGCCAGCTGCGCTGGATCTGCTTGACCACGTACGCGGACTCCGGGTCCGCGGGCGGCACGATCTCGACGGGGTCGCCGAGGCCCTCGGCCCGGGCCGCCGCCAGCACCTTGTCCAGGCCGACGCCCTCCCCGCCCTCCCCCGCGGAGGCCGACGCGCCGTGGCCGGAGTGCTCCCCGCCCGCCGACGCCGAGAGGGACGGCGTCGCGCCGCCGAGCGAGGTGCGCAGGTCGTCGATGTTGGCGCCGGCGTACGCCGACCAGGTCAGTCCGGTCGCCGACAGGAAGAGGAACCCGGCCCCGGCCCAGACGCCCACCGTGCCGTGCAGGCCCAGCGTCCGGCGACGCCCGTTCGTCCCGCGTACCTTCCGCTGGGCGCGGCGCCGGGAGAACCACAGCACCAGGCCGCCGCCCGCTATCACCCACAGCCAGCTCGCGGCGAGTTCGCTGTAGAGGCGGCCGGTCTCGCCGAGGTGCAGGTCGCGGTGGAACTCGTCGATCCAGGTGCGCAGCGGCAGCGCGCCGGTCGAGCCGTACTGTTCCAGCGCGCCGCGCACCTCGCCGGTGTAGGGGTCGACGAACACGGCGAGGGTGTGGGTCTCGTCGACGCCCTCGACGCCGGACAGCAGCACCCTGGTGGTCGCGTCGTCCTCGGGCGAGGGCCGTACGGCCGTGACCGTGCCCTCGGGGTGGGCCTTGCGGGCCGCGGCCACCTGCTCGGAGACGGGCAGCTTCTCCTCGCCCACGGGAACGGTCAGTTCGTGCGCGTAGACGATCTTCTCGGCCGGGAACGCGGCGGCGTACAGGAGGCCGGTCACGGCGGCGACGAGCAGGAAGGGCGCGACGAGGACTCCGGCGTAGAAGTGCAGCCGCAGGATCAGCGGGCGCAGCGGGGCCCAGCCGCGGCGGGCCGGCGCCGGGGCTTGCGGGGGCAGGGCCTCGTCCGATGAGGGTCGGGGCGAGGGAGCGGTGGACATCGGCGGGCCTCTCCGGGCTGGGAATGCTTTGGTGCTGTTGCGGTCCAGTAGTCGGACCGGCGTGACAGCGAGTTCCCGGCATGTGAAGTGACCTGTGTCACAGGCGTGGTGGGCGTGGCATCCTGGCCCCATGTCCTCTCCGACCGCCCCCGTCCCCCTGGCCGACCGGGTCGAGCAACTCCTCGCCACGGACGGCCCGTTGCCGATCGTGGCGGCCGGTGACCCGGTCCTGCGCCGCACCGCCGAGCGCTACGACGGCCAGCTCTCCCCCGCGCTGCTGACCCGTTTCGTCGAGGCCCTGCGCCGCACCATGCACGCGGCCCCGGGCGTCGGCCTCGCCGCGCCCCAGGTCGGTGTTCCGCTGCGGATCGCGGTGATCGAGGATCCGGCGCCGGTTCCGGAGGAGGTACGGCTGGCCCGCGGGCGTGTGCCGCAGCCGTTCCGGGTGCTGGTCAACCCCTCGTACGCGCCGGTCGGTTCCGCCCGCGCCGCGTTCTTCGAGGGGTGCCTGAGCGTGCCGGGCTGGCAGGCGGTGGTGGCCCGGCACGCCGAGGTCCGGCTGACGGGCGAGGACGAGGGCGGCCGCCCGCTGGACGAGGTCTTCTCCGGCTGGCCCGCGCGGATCGTGCAGCACGAGACGGACCACCTGGACGGCATGCTCTACCTGGACCGGGCAGAACTGCGGTCCCTGTCCTCGAACGAGGCGATGGCCGAGCGCTGGGCCCGGCCGACCCCGAAGGAGGCGGCGGCCGCGCTCGGCTTCGAACTGCCCGAGTAGGAAGGTCAGTTGTCCCGGTAGGTCTCCAGCAGCCGCAACCACACCTCGCTGATGGTCGGATACGACGGAACCGCGTGCCACAGCCGGCTGATCGGCACCTCGCCCGCGACCGCGATCGTCGCCGAGTGGATGAGTTCGCCGACGCCGGGGCCGACGAAGGTGACACCGAGGAGGATCTCGCGTTCGAGGTCGACGACCATGCGGGCACGGCCGCGGTAGCCGTCGCCGTAGAGGGAGGCGCCGGAGACGTTCGCGAGGTCGTAGTCGACGGCGCGGACGCGGTGGCCCGCCTGTTCGGCCTCCGCCAGGGAGAGGCCGACGGCGGCGGCCTCGGGGTCGGTGAAGACGACCTGCGGGACGGCGGCGTGGTCGGCGGTGGCGGCGTGGGCGCCCCAGGGGTCCGACTCCAGCAGCGGGACGCCCGAGGCGCGGGCGGCGATGGCGGCGCCGGCGATGCGCGCCTGGTACTTGCCCTGGTGGGTGAGGAGGGCGCGGTGGTTGACGTCGCCGACGGCGTAGAGCCAGGTGCTGCCGGTGACGCGCAGGCTGTCGTCGACCTGGAGCCAGGAGCCGGGTTCGATGCCGATGGTGTCCAGGCCGATGTCGTCGGTGCGCGGGGTGCGGCCGGTGGCGAAGAGGATCTCGTCGGCCTCGATGCGGTCGCCGGTGTCGGTGACGACGACGACCGTGCCGTTCTCGCGGGTCACGGACGCGACGGAGGTGCCGGTGCGGATGTCGGTGCCGGCCTCGGCGAGCCCCTCGGCGACCAGTTCGCCGGCGAAGGGCTCCATGCGGTTCAGCAGTCCCTTGCCGCGGACCAGGAGGGTGACCCGGGAGCCGAGGGCCTGCCAGGCGCAGGCCATCTCGGTGGCGACGACTCCGCCGCCGACCACGATCAGGCGTCCGGGTGCCTGCCGGGCGCTGGTGGCTTCGCGGCTGGTCCAGGGCTTGACGTCGGCGAGGCCGGGCAGGTCGGGCAGTTGGGCGCGGGTGCCGGTGCAGACGGCGACCGCGTGCCGGGCGGTCAGGACGTGCTCGCTGCCGTCGGGGCCGGTCACGGTGACCGTGCGCGCGCCGGAGAGGCGACCGTGTCCGCGGTAGAGGTCGGCGCCGGTGCCCTCCAGCCAGCCGACCTGACCGTCGTCCTTCCAGTGGGAGGTGTACTCGTCCCGGCGGGCGAGGACCGCGGCCGTGTCGAGGGGGCCCCGCACCGCGCCGGACAGGCCGGGCAGGCGGCGGGCGTCGGCCTGGGCGATGACCGGGCGCAGCAGGGCCTTGCTGGGCATGCACGCCCAGTACGAGCACTCGCCGCCGACCAGTTCGCTCTCCACGACCGCGGTGGACAGGCCGGCCGCACGGGTGCGGTCCGCCACGTTCTCCCCCACGGGTCCGGCTCCGAGCACGACCACGTCGTACGTCTTGGTTTCCGTTTCCGTCATGGGGTCAGTCTGGGGGGTGGTGTGCGGTGTGGCCACATGGGTAAGCGCGCGGATGCGTGCCCGTCCGCGCACGGAACGCGCGCACGGAATACCTGTCCGTCCGGCCGTGTTGTGCGGACGGCTTCGCCCCGACACCAGGAAGAGGGAACACGCCATGAGCAGCACCGTGGAGCTCACCAAGGAGAACTTCGACCAGATGGTCACGGACAACGAGTTCGTCCTGATCGACTTCTGGGCGGCTTGGTGCGGTCCGTGCCGGCAGTTCGCCCCGGTCTACGAGAAGGCGGCCGAGGAGAACCCGGACCTGGTGTTCGGCAAGGTGGACACCGAGGCCCAGCCGGAGCTGGCCGCGGCCTTCGGCATCCAGTCGATCCCGACGCTGATGATCGTGCGGGACCAGGTGGCCGTGTTCGCGCAGCCGGGCGCGCTGCCCGAGGCCGCCCTGACGGACGTCATCGGACAGGCGCGCAAGCTCGACATGGACGAGGTCCGCAAGGCCGTGGCCGCCCAGCAGGCGCAGGCCCAGGGCCAGGACCAGCAGGACGACCAGTAGCACCTCGTCCGACGGTCAGAACGGGTACGGCGCCACGTCCCCGCGCACGGTCGTCCAGCGCAGATCGGTGAAGGCCTCCAGGTTGGCCTCGCCGCCGAACCGGGCGCCGGTGCCGGAGGCCGCCGTACCGCCGAAGGGCGCCACGGCCTCGTCGTTCACCGTCTGGTCGTTGATGTGCACGATGCCGGTCGGAATGCGCTCGGCGAGGTCGAGGCCCCGGGCGGCGTCGCGGGTGACGATGCCCAGGGACAGGCCGTAGGGGCCGTCCGCGGCCAGGGCGGCGGCCTCGTCGACGGTCGCGAAGGAGCGTACGGGCGCCACCGGGCCGAAGACCTCCTCGGCGTAGGCGGGGGTGTCGTCGTCCACGCCGGCGAGGACCGTGGGCCGGTAGAAGAGCCGCTCGTGGGTGCCGCCCGCGGCCAGCTTGGCGCCGCCCGAGGTGCTGGCCTCGACCAGGCCGTGCACCTTGGCGAGCTGGGTGTCGTCGATGAGCGGACCGAGGTGGACCTGGTCGCGGTGCGGGTCGCCGACGGCGAGGGAGTCGGCCTTGGCGGCCAGGCGCTCGACGTACTGCTCGTACAGCGATCGGTGGACCAGGTGGCGGCCGGTCGTCATGCAGATCTGGCCCTGGTGGAAGAAGGAGCCCCAGGCGGCGGTGGAGATCACCGCGTCGATGTCGGCGTCCTCCATGACGATCAGGGCGGAGTTGCCGCCCAGTTCCAGGTGCGCGCGCTTGAGGTGGCGGCCGGCGGCCTCGCCGACGGCCCGGCCGGCGGCGGTGGAGCCGGTGAAGGAGATGACCGGCACCAGCGGGTCGGCGACCAGGGCCGCGCCGGTCTCCGCGCCGCCCGGCAGGATGTGCAGCAGGTTCTCGGGCAGTCCGGCCTCGGCGAAGACCGCGGCGAGGGAGAGTCCGCCGCAGACGGCGGTGCGCGGGTCGGGCTTGAGCACGACCGCGTTGCCGAGCGCGAGGGCGGGGGCGACGGAGCGGATGGAGAGGATCAGCGGGGCGTTGAACGGGGAGATCACGCCGACGACGCCGACGGGGACCCGGCGGGTGTACGACAGCCGGGGTGCCTCGCTGGGCAGGACGTGTCCGGCCGGGCGGGAGGCGAGGGCCGCGGCCTCGTAGCACTCCTGGGCGGCGACGTGCAGTTCGAAGTCGGCCTTGCCGGGGATGGAGCCCGACTCGCGGACCAGCCACTCGCGCAGTTCGTCCGCGTGCGCGGCGAACAGGTCGCCGGCCCTGCGCAGGACCCCGGCGCGCACGAAGTGCGGCAGGCGCGCCCACTCGGCCTGGGCGGCGCGGGCGGCGTCCGCGGCCGGTGCGACGTCCTCGGCGGCGGCGAGCGTGACCGTCGCGAGCGCCTCGCCGGTGGCGGGTTCGGTGACGGTGTGCTCGGGCCCGGCGAGGGGCCGGGGCTGCCAGGACTTGGGGTCGAGCAACGACATGACGGCTCTCCGTTCGGTCACCGCGGGACTCGCAGGGGGAGCGGAAGTCCCGTGTAGTTCGCCGCCGGTCCGGCGGGCGCGTGGCGGGATGCGGTGACCCGGCGCAGACGTGCGAGCCGCATCCGCTGGTCGAACGCACCCCCGTCTTGTTGAGCATGCAACATCTTAGTCATGTCATGCGGGAAACGGGCCGCTTGCCGCACAGGTTCCGGGCACGCGTCCGGCGTCGCCCGCGACCGCCCGCGGCCCGGAGAACAGCTCGGGACCGTCGGCGAGTTGATCAGCTGGAGTCGCGGTGCACCAGCGAGGCGCCGAGCGCCTCGTACGTCTCGGGCGCGGCCGCGGGGTCGCCCACCGCGCGGTCGACCAGTCCGGCGAGTTCGCGGCCGGACGGCAGTGCGATGTGGACCGTGCTGAGCCTCGGCCGCAACAGACGGCCGAGCATCAGGTCGTCGGCGCCGATGACGGCCGCGTCCTCGGGGATGCGGACGCCCTCGTCCTGAAGGGCGCGCATCAGCAGCATGGCGTACTCGTCGTTGTACGCGAACACGGCGTCGAGGCCGAGGTCGCGCCAACGCGCGGCAAGACGTGCGGCGGCATCCTCCTCGTAGGCGAGGGGCAGTTCGGTGACGGTGGCGTCCGTGCCGGACAGGGCGCGGCGCACGCCGGCGAGGCGGGGTGCGGAGAAGGCCTCCAGACCGGGCAGTTCGGGGACGACGACGCCGATGCGGCGGCGGCCGCGCTCGTACAGGTGGGTTCCCGCGCAGTGCCCGACGGCCGAGTGGTCCATGAGCAACGCGTGGGCGCCCTCGACCGATGCGGGCCCCATGGTGACCACGGCGCGGGCGCCGGACCGCTTGAGCACGGTGACCCCCTGCGGGCCGAGCCCGGAGCCGGGCACCAGGACGGCGACCGGGCGCAGTTCGGCCCATGCGCGGGCGGCCTCGTCGCCGTACAGGCCGACACTGCCGTACTGCACCACCGTGTAGTCCAGGCGGACCAGCGCGCCCTGGAGGTCGGCGACGAACTGGCTGTAGAGCGGGCCGACCGGGAAGGCGGGCGCGGGCATGAGGACCATACGGCTGTGCCCGGCGCGCAGGCTGCGGGCCGCCGCGTGCGGGACGTACCCCAACTCCTCGGCGGCCTCGTGCACTCGGCGCCGGGTGGGCTCGCTGATCCGTACGGCGCTGGTGTTGTTGAGCACGTAGGAGACGGTCGCGCGCGAGACGCCGGCCAGGCGGGCCACATCGGCGCTCGTGGGCACGGAGCGCGGTGCGGAGGACGCGGGGGCGGGCGTGTTCGGTATCTGCACCATGACGTACGGCATCTTGGCAGAGGCGCGGGGCGGGGGTCCGGGCGGGGGCCGAAGGTACAAGACTCGACAAATGCATCCACCACACACGTCGGCGGGACCGGGGCGGCGACGCAAGGCTTCACGCACGCGTGGGGGCACTCGCGCCGACGGGACCGGGGCAGCAGCACAAGGCCACACGCACGCGTGCGAGCACACACGTCGGCAGGGCCGGGCGACGGCACAAGACCTCACGCACATGCGCGGACACCCGCGCCGACGGGACCGGGGCAGCAGCACAAGGCCACACGCCCGCGTGGGGGCACGCATGCCGGCTCAGCCCGGCGGCTCCGTGCGGGTCACGCGTGCGACCAGGTCCAGCCAGCCTGCCTCGACCCGCTCCTGCGGCATCCCGCAGACCTTGGTGCGGTAGTGGATCATCGCGGGGTCCAGGTAGGCCATGAGCGTCAGGGCGAGGAGTTCACAGTCCGCGTCCGGGACGATCTGGCGCAGGAGCAGCAGGACGTGGCCGCGCAGGAAGCGGCGCGGGGTGTGGGAGAACCGGTGTTCCGCGCCGGGGTCGGCCGCCAGCTGGAGCTCCAGCTCGTCGGCCGAGCGGCGCAGCATGGCGCAGCCGAAGGCGCGCAGCCGCTCCAGCGGGGGCGCGCCGGGGCCCAGCGGGGGCGGGCCGCCGATAAACGCGGCCTGGAAGTTCTTCTCCGAGTGGTCGAGCAGGGCCGTGAGCAGGCCGGTGCGGTCGCCGAAGCGGCGGAAGACCGTCCCCTTGCCGACCGAGGCCGCCGCGGCCACCGCCTCCATCGTCACGCCGGCCGCACCGTGCTCGGCCACCAGCCGGGCCGCCGCCTCCAGCAGCCGTGCCCGGTTGCGGGCCGCGTCGGCGCGCAGGCACGGCTCGTCCCCGGCGGAACCGAGCTGCAGCAACTCGGGCTCGCCGGAGGGCTCGTGCGGCAGCGGCAGGGGCGGCAGGGAGGTGGACATGAAGCCAGCGTAAAGCATCGGGAATGAAACTGGACCGCGGTCCGGTTAGGGTGCTACAACGGTATCCGGACCGCGGTCCGCTTCTTGATCCTCTGCTTCAGTACCCCTGGGAGTCAGCATGTCTGTCCGCATCCTCGCGCTCGTCGGCAGCCTTCGCGCCGGTTCGCACAACCGCCAGCTCGCCGAGGCGGCCGTGAAGCTCGCCCCCGCGGGCTCCGAGGTCGTGCTCTTCGAGGGCCTGGCCGAGATCCCCTTCTACAACGAGGACGTCGACGTGGAGGGCAGCGTCCCGGCCGCCGCCGCCAAGCTGCGCGAGGCCGCCCAGAACTCCGACGCGTTCCTGCTGTTCTCCCCCGAGTACAACGGCACCATCCCGGCCGTACTGAAGAACGCCATCGACTGGCTGTCCCGCCCCTACGGCGCTGGTGCCTTCGGCGGCAAGCCCGTCGCCGTGGTCGGCACCGCCTTCGGCCAGTACGGCGGCGTCTGGGCACAGGACGACACCCGCAAGGCCGTGGGCATCGCCGGCGGCAAGGTGCTGGAGGACGTCAAGCTCTCCATCCCCGGCTCCGTGACCCGCTTCTCCGAGATCCACCCGGCCGACGACACCGAGGTCGCCGCCCAGCTGACGGAGGTCATCGCGCGGGTGTACGGCCACGCCGGCGAGGCCGCGGCCGCCTGACGCGTCCTTCGGCGAGCGGGGCGGGAACCGACACGGTTCCCGCCCCGCTTCCGTGCGTCAGGCCTCCGCCGTGGCCGCCAGCTCGCGCAGTTGCTCCAGGGCCGCCGCCACCGCCGGGCGGGTCCGGCAACCGCTGCGGGTGGCGCTGAGGATTCTGCGGTGGGGGTTGCCGGCGCAGCGGACCCGGGTGATCGGCAGGTCCGGGCTCAGCCGGGCCAGGCGGGGGATCAGGGCGACGCCCAGACGGTGGGCGATCAGATGGGCCGTGACATTCCAGTCCTTGGCGTGATGGATCACGTCGGGGGTGAAGCCCGCCGCCCCGCAGGCCGACATCACATGCGGACGGCAGGGGCTGTCCGGCACGGGCGCGATCCAGGCCTCCCGCGCCGCCTCCGCGAGGTCGACACGGGCGAGGCCGGCCAGCCGGTGGTCGTCGGGGACGACGAGATCGTACGGGTCGTCCAGCAGCGGCTGCTGGTCGAAGCGCGCGTCGCCGGGCGGCGGGTTGTGCGGGGTCACCTCCACCACGGCCAGGTCGATCTCCCCCTCGAAGAGCAGGTCGAAGCACTCCGGCACGCCCGACTCCCGGATCCGCACGGTCAGCCGCGGATGCCGCTCCGCCAGCCGTACCGCCATCGGCGGCAGCAGCAACGCCGCGGCCGTCTGAAAGCCGCTGACGCGCAGTTGGCCGGACGGGGCGCTGTACTCGGCGCGCAGATCGAGCTCGGCCTCCTCCCAACGGGCCTGGATGGCATCGGCGTGGGCCAGCAGACTCTCCGCGGCCGGGGTGAGCCGTACCCCTCTCCCTTGCGGTTCCAGCAGGTCGACGCCCAGGTCACGGGCGAGCTGACGGATCTGCTGGGAGGCGGCGGACGGGGTGAAGTGCAGGGCGCGGGCTGCCGCGGTGACCGTGCCGTAGTGGGCCACCGCCCGCAGGACGTGCAGTCGGCGCAGGTCAATCATGAAGCCCACGCTTCACGGTGATGTCCGCAAAGTCAACCTGGACGTGTACGGATGCCGCACCGCACCCTGGCAGTGTCGCGACGCCGAACCGACCACGACGCACGAGGAGTCGCCATGACGAGCACGACCGGCACCGCCTGCCCGTACTGCGGGTGGCCCGACGGCGCCGCGCCCTTCCAGGTGGTGTCCCGACACGGCACCGCGGCCGGCAGCACGGTCTGGACGCGGTGCGCCTGCGGCTCGTTGCAGGTCCGCGTGATCGCACCGGAGGGCACCCGCGTCGTCTCGCGCAGCCGTCCGCCCGCCATACCCCGGTCGAGCCCGGCGGGCCACTGAACGACCGGAGCCCTGACGCCGCACCCCGGCGACCGAACCGATCGCCGCGCGCACGCCAACTCCGACACGCCACCCGCCCGTTGCAAACCGTTCAAACCATCGATAACTCCCGGCCCACTCTGCGAGGGTGGGTGAATGCAGACCCTTTACCGACGACTCCTCCAGCTGGTGCCCCGGCTCGGCCTGCGGGTGACGGACCTCGGACCGGGGACCGCGGTGGTCTCCCGGCGCGGCGGGCGTGTGCGCACCCCGCTCGGGCCGGGGGCCGACCTGCTGACCCGGGACGACGGCCGGTACGCGGTGACCGGCGCGGGCAAGGACACCTGGGTCGTGCTGCGCGACAAGCCCGGCACGGCACCCGGCCCGTGGGAGAGCGTGCGGCTCGGCGACACCGGGGCGCGGCTCCTGCTCGGCGAGCGGGCCGCGGCCGACGAGCGCAAGTTCCAGATGGCGGCCGCCGAGTACCTGTGCACCCAGCACGTGACGGCGATGCTCGATCTGTACGGCGTGAACTGCGTCATCGACGTCGGCGCCAACCACGGCCAGTACGCCAAGCGGCTGCGCCGGCTCGGCTACACCGGCCGGATCGTCTCCTTCGAACCCACGGCCGAGGCCTTCGCCCGGCTGAGCAAGGCCGCCGAGCAGGACCCGGAATGGCAGGTGCACCACTGCGGGCTGGGCCGCGAGGACACCACCGCCGACATCCACGTCGGCTGGAACACGATGAACTCCCTGCTGCCCGCCAGTGACTACGGCCGCGGCCGCTACCAGCGCTTCCACACGACGCGCACGGAGCAGATCCGCATCCGGCGCCTGGACGGCGTACTGGAGGAGGCCCTCGACGGCCTCGCCGAGCCGCGCCCCTTCCTCAAGATGGACACCCAGGGCTACGACCTGGAGGTGTTCGCCGGCGGCGGCGAGCGCATCGCCGACTTCGTGGGCCTGCAGTCGGAGGTCGCCGTGCTGCGACTCTACGAGGGCAGCCCGGCGATGTCCGAGGCGATCGCCGCGTACGAGAACGGCGGCTTCGAGATCACCGGCATGTACCCGGTGACGCGCGAGGCGACGACGGGGCGCGTGGTGGAGTTCGACTGCGTGATGATGCGGGCGAAGGCGGCGCCGGGCGCGGACTGAACGGGCGGCCGGGGCGGCGACCGGGCCTGCGTGCCGGTCGGCCGCGAGGACGGGACCGTCGACCCCCGGCACCGTCGCCGGACCCGCGCAGGACCCTCCAGTCGTGAAGGGCAGGACCCGACGTGAGAGGCCCCTCCGGTCGCGTTCCGGAGAGTCCGCCTCCGGATCACCGGAACTCGTGGACGACCTCGATCGTGCCGACGATGTGCGCGTTGAACTCGTCGAGTTCCTCGGCCGGCACCCACAGCTCCAGGATCGTCTCGCCGCCCGCCTGCTGGACGGGGTACCGGCTCAGGAAGTCCGACTCGACCTCGAAGCGGGTCACGAATCCGGCGCCGTCGTGCTTGACGTTCCAGTCGCGGGCGATCCTGATCGCGTAGTCCTCGTTGAGCACGGGGTAGAAGATCGGCTGCTCGGGCAGGCGCGGCGGCCAGGCCCGCCACCGGAGTTCACGGACCAGGTCCAGCTCCTTGGGGCCGGTGGGACGCCAGAGGGTCGTGGTCGCGGGCCGGATGGTCATGGGATTCGCTCTCTGCGGGGCCGTCGGTCGCCGGAGTCGGCCGACGGGGAGAACGGGACGATACCGGCGGCGTGATCACCACGGCCACCCGATTGCATACTCATTGCATACGCCCTATAACCGCTCACGCCGACAATTTCATTCTTGGCTATCCTGGAGGCAGCCGTATCCGGACGGAGGAGGCAGGCCTCATGACCGCCACTGACCCCGCGCTCACCGCCCTCGCCCAGGGCTGGTGCGCGCTCTCCCTGCTGCACGGACGGATCGAGGCCCACATCGAACGCGCCCTCCAGACCGGCCACGGCCTCAGCGTGCGCGAGTACTCCCTGCTGGACGTCCTCAGCCGCCAGCACGACGGCGACGGCGGCCACCTGCAGATGAAACAGGTCGCCGACGCCGTCGTCCTCAGCCAGAGCGCCACCACCCGCCTGGTCACCCGCCTCGAAGACCGCGGCCTGCTCGCCCGCTACCTCTGCCCCACCGACCGCCGCGGCATCTACACCAACGTCACCGAAGCAGGCCTCACCCTCCTCGAAGAAGCCCGCCCCACCAACGAGACCGCCCTGCGCCAGGCCCTCGACGAAGCCGCGAACAACCCCGAACTCGCCCCCCTCGTCCGGGCGGTCGAGTCACTGAAGGCGCCCGAGGTGCTCGCCGGCTGAGTCAGCGGGACAGCGCCGAGCGGGCCGCCGCCAGGGCCTGTTCGGCGTAGCCGCGGCCGAAGAGGACCGCGTGGACCAGGAGCGGGAAGAGCTGGTGGAGGCCGATGCGGTCGGGCCATCCGTCGGCGAGGGGCGCCACCCGCTGATAGCCGTCCAGCACCTGCTCCAGGTGGGGGCAGCCGAAGAGGTGGAGCATCGCGAGGTCGGTCTCGCGGTGGCCGCCGTGGGCGGCCGGGTCGATCAGCCAGGCGTGGCCGTCGGCGCCCCACACGACGTTGCCGTTCCACAGGTCGCCGTGCAGGCGGGCGGGAGGCTCGGTGGGGCCCGCCAGGGCGGGCAGACGGGCGCAGAGCTCCTCGATCACCCCGGCCTCCGCGACAGCGACGGTGCCGTTGTCGACCGCTCGGCGCAGATACGGCAGCACCCGGTGCTCGACGTACCAGTGCGGCCAGTCCGGGCCGGGGGCGTTGCGCATCGGGGCGAGGCCGATGTAGGCCTCGCGCGGGCCGTCGGGGGGCGGGGCGCCGAACGCCGGTGCTCCGGCGGCGTGCAGGGCGGCCAGTTGGCGGCCGAACCGCTCCGCCGCGGCAGGGCCGGGCGGGCCGGACGGGACCCGTTCGGTCACCAGCCAGTGCGCGTCGTGCCCGTGGACGACGGGGACGCGGACCGTTCCGGCGGCGGCGAGCCAGCGCAGGCCCGCCGCCTCGGCCCGCGCGGCGCCTGCGCCCTCGCCGCGCTTGACCATCACCACCCGCCCGTCGCCGAGGGTGACTTCGGCGAGCGTGCCGGACAGGCGGCGCTCGGTGAGCACCGCCTGTCCGGTCAGACGCACCGCCGCCTGCGCTGCTTCGCTCATGGCGGCAGCGTAAGGGACGTCGGACCCCGGCCCTACGGGAGTTTGACGAACGGGGACAGGAACGCGCGGGCGCCCGGGGTGTCCAGGCGGTACACCACGTTGGTGGCGTAGCACGGGCTGTCGCCGGTGATCGTGGTGGCGGCCAGGACGTTCCTGCTGCCGATCACCGCGAAGTCGGGGCCGCCGGAATCGCCTTAGCAGGCACCGCCGTTGGCCTGGGGTGCGGTCATTCCGAGGCGGGCCCCAACGGGGTTGAGGGCGTTGAAGGTGACGGGTGCCTTCAGCGGGAGGGCGGTCGTTGTCGATGCTGTTCGTGACAGAGCTGAACTTCTTCCGGGTCCGGGCCGAATGCGTGCGTGGTCGACCCGGCCGTGACGAGGCGCGGCGCGGGTTCGCCCGCGGTCAGGCCGGCGCGTCCCTTGTCCGTCGTCCGTCGGGCAAGGCGGCCGGTGTCGCCGTCACATCGGGATCGGGCCGAGGTCGGCGGCCGTCCGGGCCAGTGTGCGGAGGATGGGACTGTCGGCGGTGGAGCGCCAGGTGAGGGCCCATTCGAGGGTGGGGGCGTCCTGGAGGGGCAGGAAGACGATGCCGGGGGGCCGGTTGTAGCGTGCGGCCAGTTCGCCCAGCGGGTGGACGCACTCCCCCGAGGCGACCAGCGACAGGATCTCGTGGAAGGTCCGCGCGGCGGGCCCGCGCCGAATACGGCGACCGAGCGGCGTACGGGTGGGGACCATGGACGCGACCCAGTACTCGGGGGCGTCGGGGCCGAGATCCACGACGTGGTGGTCGGCGAGGTCCTCCAGCGTCGCGGTGCCGCGCTCGGCCAGTGGATGGTCGGCGGCCACGGCCAGGACCCGGCCGCCGGTCAGCACGGTGGGGCCGACCGTGAGGTCCGGTTCGGCCACGGGCAGCCACAGCACGTGCGCGTCGTGCTCTCCGGTGCGCAGGGCGGTGAACGGGTCGCTGCCGCTGACCTCGCCGAACTGGATGTCACTGCCGGGGCAGCGGGCGCGGAACTCGTCGACCAGGGGGCGCAGTTGGTGTCCGGCGTGACCGAACACGCCCACCCGCAGGGTCTGTTTCGCCACTCCGGCCGCTTCGGCCCTGGCCAGTGCCTCCCTGAGCAGGTCGACGACCTGCTGCAGGTCCTCGCGCAGCCGCCGGCCGACCGGGGTCAGCGTCACCCGTCGGCTGGTGCGGTCGAACAGGGCCACGCCGAGGCGCCGTTCCTGTTTGGCGATGGCCTGGCTGACCCGGGCCTGGGACACATGGAGGCGTTCGGCGGTGCGGCCGAAGTGCAGTTCCTCCGCCAGGGTCAGGAAGATCTCTATCTCGCGCAGCTCCATGGATAACCCCCACCTTATGAACAGCCCCACGAACCTTACATTGTTCCGCCACTGACCTGCGGCGATGCTGGATCCATCACCACCGGACAGGCGGTAGCCGCCTGACAGACCCAGGGACGGGGAGGGACATCATGAACGTCATGCGGGCCGTCGCCGATCGCGTCGAGATCGCGGGGCTGGGCGCCGAACTCACCGACGCGGTGATGATGCGCGACTTCGACCGCGTCGTCGCGCTGTTCACACCCGACGGTGCTCTCCGCTGGCCGCACATCGGCAAGGAGTTCGTCGGCCGGGAGGAGATCCGCGCGGGGCTCGCATGGGGCCAGGGCCTCTGGGAGTTCTTCGTGCAGAACGTCCACCCGGGCGTCGTACGGCTCGACGGCGACACCGCGACCGGCCGGACGTACATCCACGAGTTCGGCCGGATGCACGACGGCAGTTCGCACCTGAACCACGCCCTGTACCACGAGCGTTACCGGCGCACCGCCGACGGCTGGCGGTTCGCCGAGCGGGTGTACGAGGTCCGGTACCTGGACTCCACTCCGCTCCCCGGCTCGGCACCCGGGCGGCTCGCCCCGCCCGTCTCGCCCGCCCGCACGGCCTGACCACACCTCGATTCGGCTTCACCACACATCCATACGACGGAGGAGATCAACCATGGCTGGAACCACCGAAGTTGTCGTGATCGGCGGCGGCTACGCCGGAGTGATGGCGGCCAACCGCCTGACGCAGCGCGACGACGTGACGGTGACGCTGGTCAACTCCCGTCCGGAGTTCGTCGAGCGGATCCGGCTGCACCAGCTGGCGGGCGGGACGCACGGGGCCGTCACCGACTACCGCTCGGTCCTCGGCGAGCGTGTCCGGCTGGTGGTCGACACCGTGACCCGGATCGACGCGACGGGACGCGGGATCGAGCTGGCGAGCGGCGCCAAGGTCGGCTACGACTACCTGATCTACGCCGTGGGCAGCGGCAGCGCCACCCCGAGCGTGCCCGGAGCGGCGGAGTTCGCCCACCCGATCGCCACCTTCGAGGAGGCGCAGCGGCTGCGGTCGGCCCTGGACGCCGCTCCCGCCGCGGCGGCCGTGACCGTCGTCGGAGGGGGTCCGACCGGTATCGAGACCGCCGCCGAACTGGCCGAGGCGGGCCGGGCCGTGACCCTGGTCTGCGGCCGGGTGCTCGGTCCGTATCTGCACCCGAAGGGCCGGAGTTCGGTCGCCAAGCGGCTGGCCGGCCTCGGTGTGACCGTGCTGGAGGGCCCCGGTGTCGAGGTCGTGGAGGTGACCCGGGACGCCGTGCGGCTCGGCGACGGTCGCGAGCTGCCGAGCGAGGTCACCGTCTGGACCGTCGGGTTCGGTGTGCCGGACCTGGCCGCCCGGAGCGGGCTGAGCACCGATGCCATCGGCCGCCTGATCACCGACGAGACGCTGACGAGCGTGGACGACGAGCGCATCGTCGCGGCCGGTGACTCCGCGGCGCCGTCGGACATGCCGTACCGGATGAGCTGCCAGGCCGCGGGTCCGCTGGGCGCGCACGCCGCCGACACGGTGCTCGGCCGGATCGCGGGTGAGCGGCCCGAGCCGTTCGACATGGGGTTCGCCGGCCAGTGCCTCAGCCTGGGCCGCGGGACCGGTCTCTTCCAGTTCGCCCACAAGGACGACACCGCGAAGAAGCTCAGTGTCGGCGGCTGGACCGGCGCGAAGGTGAAGGAGCTCGTGTGCAAGCTCACCGTCAAGCAGCTGACGAGTGAGGCACGCAAGCCCGGCTCCCACACCTGGGTCAAGGGCGAGAAGGGCCGTGCGCTGCTGCGGGCCCAGCACCGCGAGCAGTCGGCCGGCTCCGCGCCCGTCGCCTGATCAGTGGGCGGGCAGCAGGCGGACCTCGGCCTCGGGGAGCTTGGCCCACCAGTTGCGGTACCGGCTGTAGACGGCCTCCTCGCGATCGGCGAGGAGCGCCGTCAGGGCCTGTGCCTCGGCGGTGAGCCCGTCCCAGGCGGCGGGCGGCAGCGGGTGGAAGGCGGTGGCCTCGATGCCGCCTTCCACCGGCCGCCACACGCCGGCGACGTGGCCGTCGACGAGCAGGGTGGGCAGCACGTCGCCGTTGTTCCGGATGACCAGGGGACGGTAGGCGGGCGGGATCACCCGGCTGCGGTCGGCGTAGGCCAGCAGGATGCTGTCCCACATGGCCATGAGGCGGGGCGGGGCGGGGGTGTCCGCGGGCGGCCGGGAAGCGCCCGGGAGGTCGAACAGGGTGGTGCCGTCCGGGCCTTGGAGCTGTTCGACGACGCCGTCCAGGGCCTTCAGGGCCGCGCGTACGGGCGCCCGCTGCACCATGGCGAACTGCGCCACGTCGGCGACCGAGGCGGGTCCGAAGCCGGACAGGTAACGCAGGATCAGCGCCCGCAGGGCCTCCGGGTCCATCGTCCGTCCGGTGGGTACGGGACCGGTGCCGGCCGCGACGAAGGACGGCCGGACGCCGAACGACCAGGGTCCGCCGGTCGGCGCGTGGTGCAGCGGTGCATAGGCCTTCAGCCCCCACCACGCCCCGTCCCTCTTCTCGGCGCCCACCCGCTCCTCGATCCACGCCTGCATCTCGGCTCCGGTCCGTCGCTGCTCCGCGAAGGCCAGCAGACCGGGCACCAGCTGCTGAGCGTCCGCGGGTGTCAGACCCGCGTCGGCGAAGCGGTAGCCGAGGCGGGAGCCGTACAGCGTCGGCTGCATCGCCGTACGGAAGACGGGATAGTCGTCGGCGTGCACGGCGTGCAGGGTGATCCGCATCAGGGTCGCCTTGACCACCGACCGCCCGGCGAACGCGGCGTCCACCTCGTCCGGCGCGAAGCCGGCGAGCCGGTTCCACAGCGCGAGGTACGGCGAGGCCGGATGCTGGGCCTGGAGTGCCACCACCCGCCGCACTCCCTCCGCGACGGTCATCGGCTCCCGGGCCAGCAGGAGTTGGCGACCGAGCGTGGCACGGTTGAGTTCGAGCGCACTGATCTTCATGGCAGGGGATTCTGCCGTGCCGCGGCCGGTACGGGCCTGCGTCGACCCGGGCGACCGAGCGGGTATGCGGTGCGGTCCCGCCAGCGTTCGCCGTCCCAGACGACGAGCCGGACCGCGTCCACGTGGCAGCGCAGCGGCAGCACGGGCGCGATGTCGGCCTCCAGCGCGTCGTAGGCCGCGTCCTGGGTCGCCGGGCCCTCGTGGTTCGCGATCGTCAGATGAGGGTCGAGTCCGGCACCGAACAGGCCTCGGTACGGCCGGAGTTCGGGCCAGCGTCGAGTGAGGTCGGCGGTCAGCGCCTTGACCGGGTCGTGCGGCCGCGGGTCGAGGTACAGCACGCCGGGATAGCGGCCGAAGGCGGCGAAGGTGAGGGTGAACGCCTCGTGCCGGGCGAAGAGGCCGGTGAGTGCACGCCGGGCCGGGGCGTCCAGGCGGCTCTCGTGCAGGAACGGGTAGAGCACCGTCACGTGGGCGGGGAATCCCGCCCGGACCAGTGCGTCGGCCTCCGGGATGTTGATGGTGAGCGCCGTGTCGCCGGGTATGTCCGGCCATCGGTCCGTCTCTGCGCCGTCGGCCCTGCTGTCGTCTGCGATCACCACGCCGCATGATCACAGGCGGGACGCGCCGTGGGCAAGGGGGTGACCGCGCGAGAGCGTCCCTCGTCACGGGGAACGCGCCGTTCGCCCGTGGTGTCCCTCGGCTCGGGGCGGGCAGTGACGCGGGGGTCGTCAGGCTGCCCGCCCCGGGTGCGTGGGTCGTCGTCCTAGGCGGCGGGGGTGAGTTCGGCCTGGCCGAACAGCAGGGCGTAGCCGCTGGGGAGTTGGTGGAGGATGCGGGTGGTCAGCTCGGGGCCGGCGTGGGCGGCGACGGCGGAGAAGACAGAGCCGGTGTCCCAGCGCGTGGTGGCGAGGGAGGCGCCGCTTCGGGCGGCGAGATCCTTGACGAAGGCCCAGCCGGTCAGCGGCTGGGGGTCGGGGATCTGTGCGGTCAGCACGCGTGCGGCTTCCAGGGGCAGGCGGGCGGCCAGGTCGACGCGTTCGTCGCCGGTCAGCTGGCGGCCCAGTCCGGCGAGAACCAGGCGCACGACTTCGTCGGCTCTCTCGCGGGTGGGGTAGGCGCCCTCGTAGCGGACCTTCTCCAGCATCTGCTGGTACGCCGTCCCGTACGACTGCTGGGACGGTGCGTGCCGGTCGGAGATCACTGGGGTGATTGCCTTTCTTGCTGTGGCCGGTGTTGGGGTACCGGTGTGCGGGATGGTCAGGTGGGCTGGGGGCGGCCGAAGAGCAGGTCGTAGCCGGCGGGGAGCTGGAGCAGGATCTGGTCCAGCAGGTCTTCGCCGACCGCGTCCGCGACGGTGGACAGCACGGCGCTGACGTCCCAGGCCGCGGTCCGGTCGGTGGCGCCCTCGATCCAGGCGGCGGTCGCGCGCACGAACCGCTCCGGGGACAACGGCTCGGCGCTCTGCAGCGGGTTGAGCAGGATCAGGGCGAACTCCTCGGGCAGGTGTGCCGCCAACTGGGCGCGGACGTCGCCGACCAGGTGGGCGCCGAGGAGGGCGAGGACCACACGGGCCGCGCGCCCGGCTTCCTCCGGGGTGTCGTACTTACCGCGTTCCTGGACATGGCCGAGGAACGCCTCGTGTCGCAGAGTCATTTCGGCCCCACCGCCTCTTCTTCGGACCGCCGACGGGGTGCGGAGGGCGGGGAAGGGGGAGAACAGGTGCCCGCCCTCCGCACGCGTCCGGCCGGTGTCAGCCGGAGATCTCCTTGCGGGTGGATCCGACGCCGATGGAGACCTTGCGGGGCTTGGCGCGCTCCGCGATCGGGATGCGCAGGGTGAGTACGCCTGCGTCGTAGTCGGCCTGGATGTGCTCGGTGTCGAGCGTGTCGGCGAGCACGAGCTGGCGGGAGAAGGCGCCCAGTGGCCGCTCGGACAGCTCCATCTGGACGTCGTCGGCCTTCGCCAGCGGCCGCCGCTCGGCCTTGACGGTGAGCATGTTCCGCTCGACGTCGATGTCGATCGCGTCCGGGGTGACGCCCGGGAGGTCGAAGGCCACCACGTACTCGTCGCCCTCACGGTAGGCGTCCATCGGCATGGCCGACGGGCGGGACCAGGTGCCGGGGCCCATCAGCTGCTGCGCCAGCCGGTCCAGCTCACGGAAGGGGTCGGTGCGCATCAACATCGTGAAAACACCTCCAGCAGGTTCGGGCGGTTGCTGCCAATGCGCTTCACTGACACCGTTGTAACATGTCATCCAATGGATGACAAACATGATGTCGTCGAAACGATGACAGACCGAGGGAGGTGCCCGTGACCGCAGCCGATGAACCGTCCGTGACCAGCACGAACGTCCACGGTCCGCCGTCGTTCCTGGCCGCAGCGGCGGCCCTCAACGCCATCGACGACGCCCTGAGAGACGCCCAGCAGGAGTCCCCGGACACCCCCGACACCCCGGACACCTCCGATGCGCCCGGTCCCGGCCCGGAGCAGGCACTGGCCTCCCTGTTGCTGCTACGACAGGTCCGCGAGCGGCTCGCCGGCTGGGAGACCGGCCTGATCGAGACCGCCCGCGACGCGGGTGCCAGCTGGGCCGACCTCGCCCATCCTCTCGGCGTCGCCAGCCGCCAGGCCGCCGAGCGCCGCTATCTGCGCGGCCGCCCCGGCCCGGCCGGTACCACCGGCGAACAACGTGTCCAGGCCACCCGCGAGCGCCGAGCCGCCGAACGCACCACCGCCGCCTGGGCCCGCCGCAACGCGGCCGACCTGCGCCGCATCGCCGGCCAGATCGCCGCCCTCACCGACCTGCCCGCTCCGGCCCGCCGCCCGCTCAGCCAGCTCCACGCGGCCCTCGCCCACGACGACCCCGCCGAGCTCCTGAGCCCCCTTGAGGCCACCCGCCCCCACCTGACCACCACCCACCCCGACCTCGCCGCACAACTCGACAGCCTCACCCCGCCGTGAGCGCACCCGGGCAGGATGGTGGCCTCCGAACCCGGCTTCGCCGCCCGGTCCACCAGGAGCCACGACGGTCACGGCCCGGGGCGAGCAGGCAAGGCACCGTCCACCGCCCGACGTTCAGCACGGAGGAGCAGAACCAGTGGTCCCCCTTCCCGAGCACCGCCTGGCTCTCCTCGGCGGCGGTTTCTCCACCGACGACGACGGCCTGCTGGACGACTGGGTCCTCGGGCATGCGCGTACGTCCCGGCCCAAGGTCTGCTTCGTGCCCACGGCCAGCGGCGACGCGCCCGCCTACGTCGAGAGGTTCCTCGCCGCGTTCACGCGCCGCCGCTCCTGCGATCCCGGTGTTCTGCCACTCTTCCGCAGGGAACTCGACGACACCGCGCTGCGTACGTTCCTGCTCGCGCAGGACGTCGTGTACGTGGGGGGCGGCAACACCGCGAACATGCTGGCGGTGTGGCGTGCGCACGGAGTGGACCGGCTGCTGCGCGAGGCCTACGACCGCGGCACCCTGCTGTGCGGGATCAGCGCCGGGGCCAACTGCTGGGCCGAGGGCTCGCTCACGGACTCCTACGGGCCGCTGACCTCCCTGTCCGACGGCCTGGGCCTGCTGTCCGGCTCGGTCTGCCCGCACTACGACAGCGAACCGGGCCGCCGCCCCGCCTACCGCGCGGCCGTGGAATCCGGGGCGCTTCCCGCCGGATGGGCTCTGGACGACGGCGTCGGGGCCCTGTTCACCGACGGCCGCCTGACGGAGACGGTCGCCCGCGCTTCACGGGCCGACCTGTACCGGGTCGACCACGACGGGGAACGGGCCGTACCGTGTCGCCGGCTGACCGCGGACGCCGGACCGACCTGTGCCCCTCTCCGTCCGGCTCGCCCGTGAACGCGACCGCCCGCAGGGGGCGTCGAGAACGCACCCGGTATGAATCGCGGCGCAAGGTCAGCGAGGAGTGAGGAGGCAGAACTCGTTGCCCTCCGGGTCGGCCAGGACCTTCCAGTGGATCTCGGACTCGTCGAACTCGGGGTCGGTGGCGCCCAGCGCGCGCAGTCGGGCCGCCTCTGCTTCCAGGTCGTCACCGGGGTAGGGGCAGATGTCGAGGTGGACGCGGTTCCACACGCTCTTCGGGTCGGGGGTGCGGACGAACTCCAGATAGGGGCCGACGCCCTTGGCGGAGCGCATGGTCGCGTGGTCGTCGGCGACCTCGTGCAGCGTCCAGTCCATCGCCTCGTCCCAGAACCGGGCCATGGCTCGGGGGTCGGCGCAGTCGACCACCACGGCGGCGATCGGCCCGGTGTCCCGGTAGATCGGGCGGGGCTCCAGGACGCAGAACTCGTTGCCCTCCGGGTCGGCCAGGACCGTCCAGGGGACGTCGCCCTGCCCCACGTCGGCGGGCGTCGCGCCGAGATCCTTCAGACGCGCGACCAACTCCGTCTGATGGGCGGTCGAGGTGGTGGCCAGATCGAGGTGCACCCGGTTCTTCACCGTCTTGGGTTCCGGGCGGGCGACGAGATCGATGCAGACGGCCGCGGGGTCGGGGTAGGCGAAGCCCACGGGTTCGAGGTTGGTCACGCCGGGCCCCTCGCTGTCCACACCCCAACCCAGCGCCTCCGCCCAGAACCGGCCGAGCGCCGAGTCGTCGTGGGCCTTCATGTTGATCTGCACGAGTCTTGTCGCCATACCGAAGATGCTAGAAGCTGTCGCCACCCCAGGCCGAGTTGATTTTCCCTGGTCGAACGGTCAGCGGCAGGCATGCCGCACACGACCGTGGTCGCCGCCGCGGCCTGCACCCCCACGGCACCGGACCGCGCTCGGTACCACCGGCGGCCCTCCCGGGGTGGTGTTCACTCCTCGAAGCGGTAGCCCATGCCGGGTTCGGTGATGAGGTAGCGCGGGTGCGAGGGGTCCGCTTCGAGTTTGCGCCGCAGTTGGGCCATGTACACGCGCAGGTAGTTGGTCTTGCTGCTCCGCGCGGCTCCCCAGACCTCCTGGAGCAGACGCTTCTGCGTGACCAGGTGCCCGGGGCTGGTCACCAGGATCTCCAGCAGCTGCCACTCGGTGGGGGTCAGCCGGACGTCATGTCCGCGGCGCCGTACCCGTTTCGCGGCCAGGTCGACGGTGAAGTCGTCCGTCTCGACCAGGGTCCCTTCCGAGGTGGCGGGTCCGCTCTCGGTGCGGCGGACGGCCGCGCGCAGCCGGGCGAGCAGTTCGTCCATGCTGAAGGGTTTGGTGATGTAGTCGTCGGCGCCGGCGTCCAGTGCCGTGACCTTCTCCGCGGACGCCCGCCGGGCGGAGAGGACGAGGATCGGCACCCGGGTCCAGCCGCGCAGCGTCCTGATGATGTCGACGCCGTCCATGTCGGGCAGGCCCAGGTCGAGGACGACGACGTCGGGCCGGCGCATGGCCGCCAGCCGCAGGGCCGTGGCGCCGTTCGGGGAGGCGTCGACGCCGTAGTGGCGGGCCTGCAGGTTGATGACGAGCGCGCGGACGAGTTGGGGGTCGTCCTCGACGACCAGCACCCGGGTCATCGGTGTGCGCCTTTCGTGTCGTGCGCGAGGGTGGGGTGAGCGGCGGGAGCCGGCGGCGCGGACGGTTCTTCCCGGCCGTCGGCTCCCCTGCCGTGCGGTAAGGCCATCAGTTCTTCGCCGCGAGGGCCTTGAGGGCGATGTTCAACTCCAGCACGTTGACGTGCGGTTCGCCCAGGAAGCCGAGCGTGCGGCCCTCCGTGTGGTCGTCTACCAGCCGCTGGACCTGCGCGACGGTCAGGCCGTTGGCCTCGGCGACCCGCTTGACCTGGATGTCGGCGTAGTCGGGCGAGATGTCCGGGTCGATCGCGGAGGCCGAGCCGGTGACGGCGTCGGCGGGCACCTTGGATTCCGGTACGCCGTTGAAGGCGGCGACCTGCTTCCTGGCCGCCCCGACGGCCTTGACGAGCCTGGGGTCGCTCGCGCCCAGCTGGCTGGAGCCGGTGGACAGGGGGTCGTAGCCGCTGTGCGAGGGGCGGCCCTGGAACCACTTGGGGTCCGGGGTGTCGGTGCCCTTGAGGTTCCAGCTCTGGCCGACGAGCCGGGAGCCGACCTCCCTGCCGTCCGCCGTCACGAGGGAGCCGTTGGCCTGGTCGTGGAAGGCCAGTTGGCCGATGCCGGTGACGACGAGGGGGTAGGCGACGCCGGTCAGCACGGTGAGGACGAGCAGCATGCGCAGGGCGGCCCAGGCCGTGCGCCCGGTGGTCACTACGGAAGTGTTCATGTCCTTCAGCCGATCCCGGGGATGAGCGAGACGAGTACGTCGATGAGCTTGATGCCGAGGAAGGGCGCGACGAGGCCGCCCAGCCCGTAGACGGTGAGGTTGCGGCGGAGCATGCTGTCCGCGCTGCCCGGCCGGTACTGCACGCCCTTCAGGGACAGCGGCACCAGCGCGATGATGATCAGCGCGTTGAAGACGACCGCGGACAGGATCGCGGACTGGGGCGAGGACAGGTTCATGATGTTGAGCCGGTCCAGCGACGGGTAGGCCGCGGCGAACAGCGCCGGGATGATCGCGAAGTACTTGGCGACGTCGTTGGCGATGGAGAACGTCGTCAACGCGCCCCGGGTGATGAGGAGTTGTTTGCCGATCTCGACGATCTCGATCAGCTTGGTCGGGTCGGAGTCGAGGTCGACCATGTTGCCGGCCTCCTTGGCGGCCGACGTACCGGTGTTCATCGCGACGCCGACGTCCGCCTGGGCCAGTGCCGGGGCGTCGTTGGTGCCGTCGCCGGTCATCGCGACCAGCTTGCCGCCGGCCTGCTCCCGCTTGATCAGCGCCATCTTGTCCTCGGGCGTGGCCTCCGCGAGGAAGTCGTCGACGCCCGCCTCGTCCGCGATGGCCTTGGCGGTCAGCGGGTTGTCGCCCGTGATCATGATCGTCTTGATGCCCATGCGGCGCAGTTCCTCGAACCGTTCCCGCATGCCCTCCTTGACGACGTCCTTGAGGTGGATGACGCCCAGGACGCGGGCGCCCCTGTCGTCGGCGACGGCCACCAGCAGGGGCGTGCCGCCCGCCTCGGAGATCCGGTTCGCGATCCCGTCCGCGTCCTCGGCGACCGTGCCGCCCTGCTCGCGCACCCAGCCGACGACCGAACCGGCCGCGCCCTTGCGGATGCTGCGTCCGTCCACGTCCACGCCCGACATGCGGGTCTGGGCGGTGAACTCGATCCAGGTGGCGTGCGCCAGCTCGCCCTGGTGGCGTTCGCGCAGCCCGTACTTCTCCTTGGCGAGGACGACGATCGAGCGGCCCTCGGGGGTCTCGTCGGCCAGCGACGACAGTTGCGCGGCGTCGGCCACCTCGGTCTCGGTGGTGCCGCGCACCGGCACGAACTCGGCGGCCCGGCGGTTGCCGAGGGTGATGGTGCCGGTCTTGTCGAGCAGCAGGGTGGAGACGTCGCCGGCGGCCTCGACCGCGCGGCCGGACATGGCGAGCACGTTGCGCTGCACCAGCCGGTCCATGCCCGCGATGCCGATCGCGGACAGCAGCGCGCCGATGGTGGTCGGGATCAGACAGACCAGCAGGGCGACCAGGACGACCGTCGTCAGGTCGGTGCCCGCGTAGTCGGCGAACGGCGGCAGGGTGGCCACCGCGAGCAGGAAGACGACCGTCAGCGAGGCGAGCAGGATGTTCAGCGCGATCTCGTTGGGCGTCTTCTGCCGGGCCGCGCCCTCGACCAGGCTGATCATCCGGTCGATGAAGGTCTCACCCGGCTTTGTGGTGATCTTGATGACGATGCGGTCGGAGAGGACCTTCGTGCCGCCCGTCACGGCGCTGCGGTCGCCGCCGGACTCCCGGATGACGGGGGCGGATTCACCGGTGATCGCCGATTCGTCGACCGAGGCGACGCCCTCGACGACGTCGCCGTCGCCGGGGATGACGTCACCGGCCTCGCAGACGACCAGGTCACCGATCCTCAGCTCGGTGCCGGCGACCACGGTCCCGTCGACCCGGCGGGCCACCGTGTCGGTCTTGGCCTTGCGCAGGGTGTCCGCCTGCGCCTTTCCGCGGCCCTCGGCGACGGCCTCCGCCAGGTTGGCGAAGACCACGGTCAGCCACAGCCAGACGGCGATGGTCCAGCCGAACCGGTCGCCGGGGTCGGTGACGGCGAAGCCGGTGGTCAGGACGGACCCGATCCACACCACGAACATCACGGGGGACTTGACCATCACCCGCGGGTCGAGCTTGCGGAAGGCGTCCGGCAGCGACCTGACGAGCTGCCGGGGGTCGAACAGGCCCGCGCCGACACGCCCCTCGGGCGCCTTGTGCCCGGTCGGCGCGTCCTGGTGGGGCGCGAGGGTGGGAGTGGACATGGGGTCCCGCTTCTTCACGTCGGTGTGGTGGGTGTCGGTGGTCATGACGCCAGCCCCTCGGCGAGCGGTCCCAGCGCCAGGGCCGGGAAGAACGTCAGACCGGTGATGATCAGGATCGCGCCCACCAGCAGGCCGGTGAACAGCGGTTTCTCGGTGCGCAGGGTGCCCGCGGTGGCCGGTACCGGCTGCTGCCCGGCGAGCGAGCCGGCCAGCGCCAGCACGAACACCATCGGCAGGAAGCGGCCGAGCAGCATGCACAGGCCGAGCATCGTGTTGTGGTACTCGGTGTTCGCCCCGAAGCCCGCGAAGGCGGACCCGTTGTTGTTACTGGCGGAGGCGTAGGCGTAGAGCACCTCGGAGAAGCCGTGCGCGCCGGTGTTCGTCATCGAGGACTCGCCCTTGCCGAGCGCCATCGCCAGCGCGGTGCCGACCAGCACCAGGGTCGGGGTGACGAGGAGGTAGCAGGCGGCCAGCTTGATCTCGCGCGAGCCGATCTTCTTGCCCAGGTACTCGGGTGTGCGGCCGACCATCAGACCGGCGATGAACACCGCGATGACCGCCATGATCAGCATGCCGTAGAGGCCGGAGCCGACGCCGCCGGGCGCGATCTCGCCCAGCATCATGCCGAGCAGCAGCACACCGCCGGACAGGCCAGAGTAGGAGTCGTGGAAGGAGTTCACCGAGCCGGTCGAGGTCATGGTCGTGGAGACCGCGAACAGCGAGGAGTTGCCCTCGCCGAACCGCTGCTCCTTGCCCTCCATCGCGCCGCCCGCCAGTTGCGAGGCGGTGCCCGGGTGGGCGTACTCGATCCAGGTCACCGCGATCACGCCGAGGAACCAGATGGTGGCCATCGCGCCGACGATCGCGTAGCCCTGCCGGACCGAGCCGACCATCCTGCCGAAGGTGCGCGGCAGCGAGAACGGGATCACCAGCAGCAGGAAGATCTCCAGCAGGTTCGTGAAACCGCTCGGGTTCTCGAACGGGTGCGAGGAGTTGGCGTTGAAGTAGCCGCCTCCGTTGGTGCCCAGGTCCTTGATGGCCTCCTGGGAGGCGACCGCGCCCGGGCTGAGGGACTGCTGGTCCCCGGTCAGCGTGGTGACGGTGTGGATGTCGCCGAAGTTCTGGATCGCACCGCAGGCGATCAGCACCAGCGCCGCGACCACCGAGATCGGGATCAGGATCCGGACGACGCCGCGCACCAGGTCGGCCCAGAAGTTGCCCAGCTCACCGGTGCGGGAGCGGGCGAAGCCGCGGACGAGCGCGACGGCGACCGCGATGCCGACGGCGGCGGAGACGAAGTTCTGCACGGCCAGGCCCATGGTCTGGGTGACATGGCTCATGGCGGACTCGCCCGAGTACGACTGCCAGTTGGTGTTGGACACGAAGGAGGCGGCCGTGTTGAACGCCTGGTCCGGCGTGATCGGCGCGAAGCCCAGTGACAGCGGCAGCTTGTCCTGCACCCGCATCAGCAGACAGAGGAACAGCACGCCGACCGCGGAGAAGGCCAGCACCGCGCGCAGATAGGCCGGCCAGCGCATCTCGGCGTCCGGGTCGGCGCCGACGGAACGGTAGATCCACTTCTCGACCCGGAGGTGCTTGCGGGAGGAGAAGACGGCGGCCATGTAGTCACCGAAGGGGCGGTGCACGAGAGCGAGCGCGCCGATCAGCGCGGTCACCACGAGCATGTCAGCAAGTACGGGACTCATCTCGGGGCCTCAGAACCTCTCCGGGAACAGGAGGGCGGCCACCAGATAGCCCAGCAGGGCGACGGCCACCACCAGGCCCACCACGTTCTCGACGCTCACAGCCGGCCCACCCCTCGGGCGATGAGGGCCACCAGTACGAACACCGCGACCGTGGCGACGACGAAGGCCACATCGGCCATCGCAAACTCCCTGAACAAGGTTCGGAAAACGAATCGGACCAGTTCAGGAAACCTGCCGCCGGACGAGAATCGACCGCCGCTAACGCTCCCCTGACGCCACCCCCGACGTCCTTGACGCACCTCTAACGCCGCACCTCGGCTCCGCCTGCCGGCCCTGAGCTGCGCCTGCCCGTCCTGAGCTCCGCCTGCCGGCCCTGGGGGCGGCGCCTCCGGGGGCCCGGCGCGTGCGGCGCTTGCCCTCCTCCCCCTTCGCCCCAACATCGTCAACGGCGGCTGGATGCGGCCAACGCGCATGTCTCCGTACCAAGTTGAGGGTTTCTACGGATGTCCGCACGCTACGGCGTGTGCGAGGCTCCTTCCCGAGCCGCCGCGCCGCTCCTGCGCCACCGCGTGCCACCGCCACCATCCCCCGGACGGCGTTGGGCCGGGTGGTGGAGAGCGGCCCGGCGGCTCTCCTCCCTTCAATGCGGAAGCCCACACCCTGGTGCCGTCACCGGGCGGTGGCGCGCGAGGAACGACGTGAGTTCCCTGTTCACGGTCGCCGGGTCCTGCTCGGCCGGGTAGTGGCCGGCCTGTGCGACCTGGAGGTCCTGGACGTCCGTGGCGAGCTGGGCGAGGCATTTGGTCACCGCCGTGCCCATGCCGTACCGTCCGCCGATCGCCAGCACGGGCGTGTCCAGCGGGTGGTGCGAGCGGGTCCGGACGGCTGCCGCGTCCGCCTGAGCCGTCCGGTAGTAGCCCAGGCCCGCCGCGAGGGTGCCGGGCCGCCGGTAGGCGTCGAGGTAGACCTGTTCCGCGTCGCCGGGAAGGGCCAGTGGCGCGGGGCCCGCGCTCTGCCGTAGGAAGGTGCCGTAGTAGGCGTCCTCCCGCCCGGGTACGAGGGTTTCGGCCAGGCCCGCCCGGCGGTTGAACGGGCCGTGCCAGTCCGGGTAGTGGCTGCGTCCGGGCTCCGGGATCTCAGCGTCGATGCCCGGGAGGACCTCTTCCTCGACGGCGAGAGCCCACACCCGCTCGGGGTGGGCGGCAGCGACGAGGTAGCCGACCGTGCCGCCCCAGTCGTGCCCCACGACGGCGAAGCGGGCCACGTCGAGGCGGTCGGCCAGGGCGATGACGTCCCCGGCCAGCAACTCCTTGTCGAACCGCCCGCCGCCCGCCGTGGAGTTCCCTAGCCCGCGCAGATCGGCGGCCACGGCCCGGAAGCCGGCCTCGGCGAGGGCCGGGACGGTCAGGCGCCAGTGGTACGAGGTCACCGGCCAGCCGTGCAGCAGCAGGACCACGGGCCCGTCGCCGCCGCTGTCCGTCACCGCCAGCCGGACCCCGTCCCCGACGTCCACGGCCGTGGCAGCGCCGGGCGTCACCGGGGTCCGCCGATGGACTGCGCCCGGCCGGTGACCCGTACCCGGGGGTCGGCCGGGTCGATGCCGACGAGGAGTTCGCTCGGGCGGCCCATGTCCTCGCCCTGCCGGACGGCGATCGTCACCGGCTCCGGCACCAGGCCGAGGGTGCGCAGATAGCCGCCGAGGGCGGCCGCGGCGGCGCCCGTGGCCGGGTCCTCCACCACGCCGCCGACCGGGAAGGGGTCGCGGGCGTGGAACCGTTCGGCGGACTCGCGCCACACCAGTTGGACGGTGGTCCAGCCGTGGCTGCGCATCACCTCGGCGAGGCCCTCGAAGTCGTAGGCGAGATCCGCCAGCCGGGCCCGGGTGGCGGCGGCCAGGACGAGGTGCTCGGCCCCGCCGAAAGCGACGTGCGGGGGCAGTTCGGGGTCGAGGTCGCCGCGCTCCCAGCCCAGGGCGGCGAGCGCGGCGTCGAGTTCCTCCGACGTGGCCGGCCGGGAGCGGGTGGGCACGCTGGTGAGCGTGGCCCGTACCACGCCGTCCGCGTCGGTGGCCGTCGACACCGGGATCTCCCCGGCCGGGGTCTCGAAGAGCAACTCGCCCGGGCCGATCCGCTCGGCGAGCGCCACCGCCGTGGCCACGGTGGCGTGCCCGCAGAACGGGACCTCGGTGAGCGGGCTGAAGTAGCGGACCCGGAAGCGGCCGCGGGAGTCGTCCCGGGCCGTGACGAACGCCGTCTCGGAGTAGCCCACTTCGGCGGCTACGGACAGCATCGCCGTGTCGTCGAGGCCCGAGGCGTCCAGGACGACGCCGGCCGGATTGCCGCCGTCGGGGACGGTCGTGCCGGGGGTGAAGGCGGAGTACCGCAGGACGTCCAGGCTGCTGTCGATGTTCATGGCCCTTACGCTGCCACGCTTGAGCCATGCAGGGAAATGATAATCCACGAAGATCACGATCGAGTATTCCGATGGCTTCGGCTAGGGTCGGCCCGTGGACACCCGACTCCTGCGCACCTTCGCCGCGCTCGCCCGCACCGGCAACTTCACCGCGACCGCCGCCGAACTCCACCTGGCCCAGTCCACGGTCACCGTGCACGTCCGGACGCTGGAGAAGGACCTCGGGACCCGCCTGTTCGACCGGCTGCCGCGCGGCACGGTGCTCACCGACGCCGGGCGGCGCCTGCTCACGGACGCCGAGGCCGTTCTGGAGGCGGAGGAGCGGCTGCGGGCCACCGCCGCGGCGAGCGGCGGCGGGCCGGTCACCGGCCGGGTGGTCATCGGCGCCGGCGAGACGCTGTGCTCGGCGCGGCTGCCAGGTGTGATCGCCGCCCTGCGCCGCACGCATCCGGAGGTGGAGATCCACCTCCACCCGACGGGCACGACGGATGCGGTCGAAGGGCTGCGCTCCGGCCGGCTGGACCTCGCCCTGCTGCTGGAGGAGAAGGCCGAGTACGCCGACCTCACCGCCGAACGCCTGGCCGCCGAGCCCCTGGTCCTCGTCGCCGCGCCCGGCCACCCGCTGGCCGGCGGGGACGGATCCGGCATCGGCTGGGAGGAACTCTCCCGTGAGCACGTCTTCCTGCACGAACAGGGCTGCTCCTACAGCGACCGGCTCGCCCGGGACCTGCTCGCGGTGCCCGGGGCACAGCCGCGGCTGACCCGGTTCGGCAGTATCGAGGCCGCCCGCTCGTGCGTCGCGGCCGGCCTGGGCCTCACCCTCCTCCCCCGCGTCACCGTCGAAGGCGCGCTCAGCGAAGGCCGCCTCGCGGAGGTGCCGGGCCCCCGCTTCCCGGACGTCCCCGTGCAGCTCGTACGCCTCGGCAGGCGCTGGCTCTCTCCCGCCCTGCGCGCCGTCGTCGCCGAACTCGGCCGGCACTTCCCCGACGCCTGACGCCAGTCGGTGCGGGTCGGCGATGCGTTGCTCCTCGTCGCGGACCTCCGCCGACAGCACGGACATCGCGGCAGGCAGTAGGCGACAAGGGGGCCGTCGACCTCCTCAACGGACGCCCGGCAGTCGGCGGGCGGGAGGGATCCGTGAAAGTACCCAATCCGCCACGGACCCTCCGGCATGACGGCCGGGGACCGATTAGCATCAGTCATGACCGTTAAGCGTTTGTCTGCTGACAGCATCGAAGAGGCTGCCAGTCTCATCGACCCCGCCTTCCTCCGCACACCCCAGTTCTCCGATGCCGCACTCTCCCGTGCGCTCGGCCGGGACACCGTGGTCAAGGTGGAGACGCTGAATCCGCTGCGCTCCTTCAAGGGCCGGGGCGCGGACCTCTACATGCGCCGACTGGCCGCCGGTCAGCACGTCGTCTGCGCCTCCGCCGGGAACTTCGGCCAGGCCATGGCCTACGCCGGACAGGCGCGTTCGCTGCCGGTGACCGTGTTCGCCGCGCACGACGCCAACCCGAACAAGGTGGCGCGGATGCGGGAGCTGGGGGCCGAGGTCGTCCTGGCCGGTGGGGACTTCGACGCCGCCAAGGACGCGGCCCGGACCTTCGCGGGCACCCGCCCGGACTACGTCTTCGTCGAGGACGGTGACGAGCCGCTCATCGCCGAGGGCGCCGGCACCATCGCGGTGGAACTGGCCCCGCTCGGCCTCGACGCACTCCTCGTCCCGGTCGGCAACGGCGCCCTGATCAGCGGCATCGGCTGCTGGACGAAGGCCCGTTCACCGCGCACCCGGATCATCGGCGTCTGTGCGGCGGGCGCGCCGGCCATGGCCACCAGCTGGCGCACCGGTGCACCCGAGGCGACGGGCCCGGTGAGCACGATGGCGGACGGCATCGCCGTGCGGGTGCCCGTGCCCGCCGCGGTCGACTGGATGCGCGAGGTCGTCGACGATGTCCTCCTCGTCGACGAGGAGGACATCCTGCAGGCCCTGCGCCTCGTGCGGGACACCCTGGGGCTCCTCCTGGAGCCCTCGGGCGCGGTCGCCGTCGCCGCGGCACTGCGGCACGACCTGGGCCCCGGCTCCCTGGGAGCGGTCCTCACCGGCGGCAACTTCTCCCCGTCCCTCCTGGACGAACTCGCCCCGGACCCGTCCCGGACGCGACGCCCCGCCTCGCCCGCCGACGTCGGGCCCGGGGCGGGGCCGGCTCACACGTAGCCGATGCGGCCCGGCGACGCACTCCTCCGGATCACGCCGGAGCGGTGGCGGCCGGGCCGACCGGTTCGGCGAGGACGTGCTCTCGACGCGGACGCGGGTGACCGGATGCAGGGCACCCTCGGCCGCCGAGTGCTCGGCGATCGCGATCAGTTCCTCGGCGCCGCGGCCCGGCCGCCACGAACACGGCACGGGCGGGCGGCGACGCCCTTCACGCCTCTACGCACCTGTAGAGAACGACCGGGGATTCCCGTCGTTCCAGCCAGAGAACAGACGCGCCAGGTCAACGAGATCGAGCTCACCTTCCTGGCCGCCCCGGGCGGGATGGAGGTGGTCCTGGAGGCCGACAAGCGCGGCGGGCTCCTGTCGGCGGGCCACGACGCCCTCACCCGCTTCACCGTGGGACTGCACGAGGCCCGCGACTAAAACGCCGAGGTCGACGGCTGGATCCGGCAGTTGGTCGAGCATCGGTCGGCGCACGGCGCCCACACCTCCTACGGGCACGAGGGCCACTACGGACACCACGACCACGAGGGCCACGACGGCCACCGCTCCGGCCCCGGCGTCGGCACGGCGGTCGCCGCGGGCGCCGCGGGGCTGGCCGTGGGTGTGGTCGGCGACATGGTCGCGGCCGAAGTCGTCGACGAGATCGGTGACTTCTTCGAGGGCGACGAGGGCGACGAAGGGGACGAGGGCTGAGCCTCCCGGCCGCTCCGGGAACCAGCTCGCCGCGGCCGGAACTTATCCGCCTCCCCGCTAGTTTCTACGTTGCTGTAGATCTATTACGACAACGAACACATGGAGTTCTCATGGCCCTGTGGGACCGCATCAAGGAGTCCGCGTCGACGATGCAGACCCAGCTCATGGCGAAGAAGAACGACCTCAAGAGCGGCGCCTTCCGCGATGCCAGCATGGCGATGTGCGCCCTGGTCGCCGCAGCCGACGGCACGATCGACCCGGCCGAACGGCAGCGCGTGGCCCAGCTGATCGCCACCAACGAGGTGCTGCAGAACTTCGACGCGACCGACCTCCAGCGCCGCTTCGACGAAAACCTCGACAAGCTGACCACCGACTTCGCCTTCGGCAAGGTCAGCGTGCTCCAGGAGATCGCCAAGGCGAAGAAGAAGCCCGCCGAGGCGCGGGCGGTCATCCAGATCGGCATCGTCATCGGCGGCGCCGACGGCGACTTCGACAAGACCGAGCAGGCCGTCGTCCGCGAGGCGTGCTTCACCCTCGACCTGCCGCCGCACGAGTTCGACCTCTGAGCCGGTGCCCGGCGACGCCCTCTACAGGGGCGTCGCCGCGTGCAGCAGCACGGCCAGCGTCAGGGCGGAGTTCGCCGACGACATGGCCGAGACGGCCGTACCGGCGGCCGCCGTCCACGCGGCCATGCCCACGGCCGTGAACACCGACGGCCAGGAGCGCGCGGCGGGGGCCGGGGCGAGCAGGGCGGCCACCCGGCGCGGCACCGGGCCCGGCGCGGCCAGCCCCGCCAGGGTGGCCACCGGAGTGCCGCGGGAGACCAGGGCCGCCTTGCCGATCGCGCGGGCCACGGTGCGGCGGCTGCCGACCGCGGCGGCCGCCTCCTCGTCCGCCCAGCGCTCCGCCGTGTAGGCCACCGCCGTACGCAGTGGGTGGACGAACGGGTTGGCCTGGGCGGCCAGGCGCACGGCGAGCAGGTAGCGGTGGTGCCGGGCGGCGAGGTGCGCGCGTTCGTGGGCGAACAGGGCGCGGCGTTCGGCCGGTTCGAGGCAGGCCAGCAGGGCCGTGGTCACCACGACCCGGTCCCGCGCCCCGCCGGGCAGGGCGTACGCGTAGGGCTCCGCGTCGGCCACGACCGCCACCTCGGTCGGCGGCAGACCGGCCAGCGCCCGGTGGGCCCGTCGGCGCACCCGCCGGTGGCGCCAGAGAGTCCTTCCGCAGGCGGCGACCACGATGAGGAGCAGGGGCACGGCGGCGCGGCCGGCGATCTCGTCGTAGGGCACCGCCGCGCGCACCTCGGGGTCCGACCAGCCGTCGGGCAGCGGGTTGCCGGGCAGTTGGGCGGTGCCCACCACCATCAGCAGTCCCAGGGATACCGAGCTGCAGATCGCCATGGCCCCGGCGAGGCCCGTCAGCAGCCTGGTGGCCGTGCGCGGGTGCAGATGCTGTTCGGCCAGCCGGGCGACCGGCCATGCCGTCAGTGGAAGGACCAGCGGAAGAAAGATGAACACCCCCATGCGGCTTCAGTCTTCTCCTTCGGCCGTCGCCCGGCTCAGCAGTTCCCGCAGGAGCCGTTCGTCGCCCGGTCCGAGCGAGGTGACGAAGCTGGCGAGCACCGCCTCACGGTCGCTCTCGCCGTCCAGCAGCTTGCGCATCTTGTGCGCGGCGAGCCCCGCCTGGTCGGCCACCGGCGTCCACGCGAAGGACCGGCCCGCGCGTTCCCGGGTCACCGCCCCCTTGGCGAGCAGCCGCGTGAGAATCGTGATCACCGTGGTGTAGGCGAGATCACCGCCGAGCCGCTCCTGCACCCAGCCCGCGGTCGCCGGGCCGTCCGCCTCGCCCAGGACCGACAGGACCAGCCCCTCCAACTCGCCCTGCCCCCGGCGCCGGGGACGCTGCCGCTGGTTCGTCACACCTTCTCTCCCTTCCGCTGCACCGCAGTTCATGAGCGGTACATCGTAGAGATCCCCGGCACCGCTTCACCGCCGGCGAGCGGCACCCGCTTCTCTCCACGCTACTCGGAACCCCCCGACCAGCAATTTCTACACTGTTGTAGTGTTTCAGGGCGGGCTCGCTCCGGCGGATCCGCGTCCCGGCCGGTGTCCAACAAGAAGGAGAGCAGCGTGGGAGTTTCCCTGTCCAAAGGCGGCAACGTCTCGCTCAGCAAGGAGGCGCCGGGCCTGACCGCGGTGCTGGTCGGTCTCGGCTGGGACGTCCGCACCACCACGGGCACCGACTACGACCTCGACGCCTCCGCGCTGCTGCTGGACGCGTCGGGCAAGGTCCTGTCCGACCGGCACTTCGTCTTCTACAACAACCTGACCAGCCCGGACGGCTCGGTGGAGCACACCGGCGACAACCTCACCGGTGAGGGCGAGGGCGACGACGAGGCGATCAAGGTGAACCTCGCCGCCGTACCGGCCGAGGTCGACCGGATCACGTTCCCGGTCTCCATCCACGACGCCGAGAACCGCGGCCAGAGCTTCGGCCAGGTCCGCAACGCCTTCATCCGGATCGTGAACCAGGCGGGCGGTGCGGAGATAGCCCGCTACGACCTGTCCGAGGACGCCTCCACGGAGACGGCGATGGTCTTCGGCGAGTTGTACCGGCACGGCGAGGAGTGGAAGTTCCGCGCGGTCGGCCAGGGGTACGCCTCCGGCCTGGCCGGCATCGCCGCCGACTTCGGCGTGAACGTCTGAGGCCTCGTCCCCTCCGCCGGGCCCCGCGCCCCTGCCGTCCGCGCGATCACTCGATCCTCTGCGGACAGCAGGGGCGCGGGGCCCGTTCAGGAGCGCGCGGGCGGTTCGTCCTGCTCCTTCAGCGCCTTGGTCTCGCTCTTGAAGATCCGGGCCGCCTTGCCCGCCGACCGCGTCAGCTCGGGCAGTTTCTTGATGCCGAGGATCACCACGACGACGAGAAGGATCAGGGCCAGTTCACTCATGCCGAACATCAGGTCTGCTCTCTCGCGGTGGTGGACGGCCGCCGGTACGGCGTACCGACGGCGGGCGGCGAACTACAGTGCTGTAGAAGTCTCTCCTGAAAAGAGATCGCACAACAAGCCCGCCCGTCCTGCGAAGGACACGCCGCTCAGACCTCCGGTGCCAGGCCGCGCCGGTGCAGCCAGGCCAGTTGCGCGGGCGGGTTGGAGCCGCAGCCGCCGCCGTGGTCGGCGAACGGCCACACCGTCATGGTGCGGTCCTGGCCCGCGTAGTGGTTGAAGGCGGCGTAGACAGTGGAGGGCGGGCAGACCGGGTCCATCAGGCCGACGCTGAACAGGGCCGGAGCGGTGGCCCGTTGGGCGAAGTGGACGCCGTCGAAGTAGTCGAGGGTGGTGAAGGTCTCCGCCACCCGGTGGCGGCTGTGCCACCGCAGGTACTCGGCGATCTCCGGGTACGGGCCCTCGCCGCTGATCTGCACGGCCCGCCGGAAGTGGCACAGGAACGGGACGTCCGCCAGTACGGCGGCCACCCGGTCCCCGGTGAGGCCCGCGACGGCGAGTGCCAGGCCGCCTCCCTGGCTGCCGCCGGCCAGCACGATCCGCTGCGGGTCGAGTCCGGGCAACTGCGCCACGGCGTCCACGGCGCGCACGCAGTCGGTCATCAGGCGCCGGTAGTAGTAGTGGTCGGGCGACTCGATGCCGCGGGTCATGAAGCCCTTGACCCACTGGGTGCCGTCGCCCTCGCCCCGGTCCGGGGTGTCGTGCCCCTGGCCGCGGCTGTCGACGACGAGCTGGGCGTAGCCGGCGGCGGGCCAGAACAGGTGGTCGGTGGGCAGTGAGCGTCCGCCGCTGTAGCCGTTGTAGGTGATGACGACCGGCAGCGGTCCGGCAGCGTCGCGCGGACGCACCAGCCAGGCGGCCACCGGTTCACCGCGCCAGCCCGGGAAGCGTACGTCGTCGATGTCGACGGTGCGCAGCAGGTGCTGGGAGGTGACCCGCTCGGTCTTCGCCGTCTCGTCGTGCGACCGGGCCTCTGCGAGGGTGCGCTGCCAGAAGGCGTCGAAGTCCTTCGGGGCGGGCGACTCGGGCCGGTAGCGGGTGAGTTCGTCCAGACCGAAGTCCGTGAGCGGCATGGGGTTTCCTCCGGGTGAGGCGGTGTCGGGTGGTGGGGCGGTGCGGCGCCGGACGGGACGGGTGGCGGCCCGCCCGGGCTCGGGCGGGCCGCTGGTCGCGCGGTGGCGGGCGGGGGGTCAGTCGGACGGGGCGAAGGTGAAGGCGGTCAGCCGGAAGGCGCCGTGCAGCGTCAGCGTGAGGTCGTGGACGCCGTCGAGCGGGGCGGCGAACTCGGCCGCGGTGGTGGCCCAGGCGTACCGGTCGCCGGTGACCGGAATGTCGAGTGCGACCAACAACCGGTCCCCGGCCCGCAGTTCCAGCCGGGCCTGCCCCGACCCCGCGTCCTCGCGGGCGATTTCGGCCTCCACCTGGGCGGCACCGGTGAGGTCGACGCCGCGGAAGAGCAGCGTCGCGGGCCGGTCCGGGTGGGCCGTGGTGACGGCGTCACCGTCGGCGCGGGTGGCGTCGACGATCTCGATGTCCGTGTGATCGTCGAAGTCGACGGCGAGGGTGCGCCGTTGGAGGAGCGGGCGGGGCGCGGGGGCCGGTCCGGTCACGGTGAGCGGCGCGGTCAGGAACGGGTGCTCGGCGGAGCGGGCGACGGTGATCTCGTAGTCGCCGGGGTCGACGGTGAAGGCGCCGGTGCCGACGTCCCAGTGGGCGAGCCGTTCGGCCGGCAGCCGGAAGGACAACTCCCGGCTCTCGCCCGGCTCCAGGCGGATCTTGCGGAAGTCGGCGAGGCGCTGCCGGGGTGCCTCGTAGCGGGCGTCGAGGGCGCGGACGTAGAGCTGGACCAGTTCGCTGCCGGGCCGTGCGCCGGTGTTGGTCACCGTCACCGTGATCGCGGCCTCGCCGTCCTGGGCGATCGAGGAGTGGGACAGGCGCAGGTCGCTGTGGGCGAAGTCGGTGTAGGACAGGCCGTGGCCGAAGGGGTAGAGCGGTGCGGCCCGGTGGTACTGGTAGGTCCAGCCGGCCTTGATGATGTCGTAGTCCAGCGGTTCCGGCAGCGGGTCGTCGCCCCGATACCAGGTCTGCGGCAGGCGGCCGGCGGGTTCGGCGTCGCCGAGGAGTACGGCTGCCAGCGCGTGACCTGTTTCCTGCCCGCCGTGGGACGTCCACACCACGGCGGGCAGGTGTTCGTCGGCCCAGTCGACGGCGTACGGGTAGCTGCTCATCACCACGAGCGCCGTCTGCGGGCGGACCCCGAAGACCGTGCGCAGCAGCGCCTCCTGCCCCTCCGGCAGGGCGGTGTCGGCGCGGTCCTCGGTCTCGCGGCCGTTGATCAACGGGTGGTTGCCGAGGACGACGACGGCGGTGTCGGCCTGTTCGGCGGCGGCACGGGCCTCGGCGAAGCCGTCGCGCACCAGCTCGCGGCGCCAGCGTTCGGCGGTCTCGGGGCCGTCGGCGGTCATCGTCACCCGGCCGTCGGCGGGGTCGACGACGGCGTAGCGGCCGGTGTGGCGGTTGCGCAGGAGGACGGTGTCCGGCTCGCCGCCGGGCTCCAGCGCGAAGGTCTCGCGCACGAACCAGTTCTTGATGCGTTCCTGGTCCGCTACGAGCGTGTCGTCGTCCTTGAGGCTGAGGTAGCGGCCGGTGCCGGCGTCCCGGAGGGTGAGGGCGCCGCCGCCCCAGTCGACCACGTCGAAGGAAGTACCGCACAGCGGTTGGCCGTTGGTGAGCGAGCGCAGTTCGATGCGGTCGGCGCCCTCGACGCACACCGCTTCGCCGCCGTGCTCCGCCAGGGCGGCGCGCAGCCCGGCGGCGACGGTGACGCCGTAGGGGAGGGTGCCGCTGTACCAGTCCTCGCAGAGCAGGTCCGCGAGGGGGCCGATGACCGCGACGCGGGGTGTGTCGCGCGGCGCCAGGGGCAGCAGTCGGTCGTTCTTGAGCAACACCACCGACTCGGTCGCGGCGCGCCGGGCGAGGGCGCGGTGTTCGGGGCTGTCGACCACCTCGGGGCCGATGTGCGCGTACGGGTCGAGGTCGGGGTCGAACTCGCCGAGCCGGAAGCGCAGTTGGAGCTGGCGGCGGGCGGCGCGGTCGATGTCGACCTCGTCGATCAGTCCGCGGTCCACCGCCTCGCGCAGCCGGCCGGTCACCGTCGCGCTGTCCTCGTTCTGGTCGGTGAAGCTGTCGATGCCGGCCTTCAGGGCGGCGGCGTGTCCCGCGGGGTGGTCGTCGAAGTAGTGCTCCGGGTCGACCAGGTTGGAGGGTGCCTCGGCGTCGCTGACCACGAACAGCTCGTGGCCGGTCGCGAGCGCCCAGCGCCGCAGTTCCGTCTCGATCAGCGGACTGACGTGGCAGGGGCGGCCGTTGACGAGGTTGTACGCCGCCATCGCGCCGGTGGCCGAGCCGTCGGCGACGGCCGGGCGGAACGCCGCCAGGTCGTACTCGTGCAGCACGCGGGGCCGGACGCCGGAGGAGGTGACGCAGCGGTCGTCCTCGTTGTTGTAGGCGAGGAAGTGCTTGAGGACCGGTGCGGCGCGCAGGTAGTCCGGGTGGTCCCCGGCCAGGCCCCGGCAGTAGGCCGTGGCCAGTCGGCCGGTGTGCAGCGGGTCCTCGGAATAGCCCTCCTCGTTGCGGCCCCAGCGCGGATCGCGCAGCAGGTTCACCACGGGCGCCCATGCCTGGAGGCTGTGGGTGCCGGAGCCGGTCGCGGGGGTGCGGTGCCGGTGGAAGGCGCGCATTTCCACCGACACGGCCGTGGCGACCGCGTGCACGAGGTCCTCGTCCCAGGTGGCGCCGAGCCCCACCGCCTGCGGGAAGACGGTGGCCTCGCCGAGCCAGGACACGCCGTGCAGGGCCTCGGTTCCGGTGCGGAAGGGGGCGACGCCCAGGCGTTCGATCGGCGCCGCGTACTGGTGCAGCAACCCGATCCGCTCGTCGAGTGTGAGCCGTTGCAGCAGGTCGTCGACGCGTTTGTGCAACGGGAGCGCGGGATCGCGGAACGGCAACCGGTCGGCTTCGGACGGGAGGACAGGACCCACGGGAGCAACCCCTCGACGAGCGGCAGAGACATGAGCTGGTGACAGCGTTGGTGAAGCGCTTCGACGCTGCCATCGCCCTTGATCGGGTGTCAATGCCCTTCGATAAGAAAGTTTCCGTCGCTTGTCCCTCTTGTTTCGCCGGAGGCCTCTCATTACCTTGCATCGATAGGTGAAGCGCTTCGACGCTCTGTCGATTCCACCCTCCGGCCGGCCACCGCACCTCCCTGTCCTGGACCATCCGCCTCTCCTCAAGGACCCCGCATGACCCAGCTGCCGGCCCGCGTTCTGTTCGGCGCCGCCTACTACCACGAGTACCAGCCCTACGAGCGGCTCAAGACCGACCTCGATCTCATGGCGGCGGCGAAGTTCACCGTCATCCGGGTCGGCGAGTCGGTGTGGTCCACCTGGGAGCCGGAGAACGGCCGCTTCGCGCTCGACTGGCTGCAGCCCGTCCTCGACGGCGCCCACGAGCGCGGCATTTCGGTCGTGCTCGGCACGCCCACCTACGCGGTGCCGCCCTGGCTGGCCCGGCAGTACCCGGAGATCGCCGCCGAGGACGCCGCCGGTCGCCGCGCCGCGTGGGGCGCCCGGCAGGAGGTCGACATCACGCACCCGGCCTTCCGTTTCCACGCGGAGCGCGTCATCCGCGCGATCGTGGCCCGCTACGCCGGCCACCCCGCGGTGATCGGCTTCCAGGTCGACAACGAGCCGGGCCCGCGCCTGCCGCACAACCACGGCGTCTTCCAGCGGTTCGTCGACGACCTGCGGCAGCGCTACGGCGACGTCGAGACCCTCAACCGCGAGTGGGGGCTGGTGTACTGGTCGCACCGGCTGTCCACCTGGGCCGACCTGTGGCAGCCGGAGGGCAACGCGCAACCGCAGTACGACCTGGCCTGGCAGGTCTTCCAGGCGCGCCGGACCACCGAGTTCATCGCCTGGCAGGCCGACATCGTGCGCGAGTACGCCGGGCCCGGCCAGTTCGTCACCACCTGCCTCGCCTACGGCTCACCGGGCCTGGAGGACGACGAGCTCACCGACCACCTGGACGTCACCGCGGGCAACCCGTACTACGACATGCAGGACAGTCTCACCATGCCCGAGCCGCCGCGCGAGAAGCTGCCGCAGCAGTGGATGGCGTACGGGGCGTGGGCGCTGCACCAGAGCGCGGACCGGATCTACTCCTCCCGCCAGGAGCCGTTCCTGATCACGGAGACCAACGCCCAGGCCATCGGCGGCCCTTCGGACAACCGGCCCGCCTTCGACGGGCAGTGGCGGCAGGCCGCCTGGGCGCTGGTCGCGCGCGGGGCCCGCATGATCGAGTACTGGCACTGGCACACCCTGCACTTCGGCACCGAGACGTACTGGGGCGGCATCCTCCCGCACAGCGGACGACCGGGGCGCGTCTACGGCGAACTCGCCCGCCTGGGCGCCGAGTTCGAGCGGGCCGGTGATCTGGTCGCCGGGATCACCCCGGACGCGGACATCGCGATGGTGTACTCGGCGCCGAGCAAGTGGCTGATGCGCAAGCACCCGCCGCTCGCCGGTCCCGACGGCGGCCCGGACGCGGGCGCCTACGAGGGCTTCTTCGACCCGTTCTACCGGGGTGCGTTCGAGGCGGGGCGCCAGGTGCGCATCCTGCACGCCCGCCAGTTGCACGATCCGCACGGTGAACGCGAGGGCCTGGCCCCGGAGTCGGCGGCCGAGCTGCACCCCGTGCTCGTCGTGCCGGCGCTGTACGTGGCGGACGACGGGACGCTCGACTGGCTCGGCGCCTACGCGGCGGCGGGTGGCCACCTCGTCCTCGGCCCGCGCACCGGCTACGGCGACCACGAGGCTCGGGCGCGCCACGAGGCGGCACCGGCGCGGCTGGTCGAGGCCGCGGGCGTCCGGTACGACGAGTTCAGCAACCTCCATGCCGACCTGCCGCTGCGCACCGCACCGGACAGCCCGCTGGCCCTGCCGGACGATGCGGTGGCCACCCGCTGGGTGGAGGGCCTGGCCGTGGACGACGCCGACGTGCTGGCCGAGTACGACCACCCGCACTTCGGGCGCTGGCCCGCCGTCACCACCCGCCGCCATGGCGCGGGCCGCGTCACCTGCGTGGGCACCGTGCCCGGTCGTGCCCTGGCCCGCGCGCTCGCCGCCTGGCTCGCGCCCGCCCCGCGCAGCGGCTGGCGGGACCTGCCGGACTCGGTGACCGTCGCCACCGGCACCGCCCCCGACGGCCGGCGCGTCCACTTCGTCCACAACTGGAACTGGCAGCCGGCCACCGCCCACGCTCCGGTGGACCTGACCGACGCCCTGGACGGCAGCGCGGTCCCGGCGGGTGCGCCCGTACGGCTCGGCGCCTGGGACGTCCGCGTCCTGGCCGGACCGCGGGAGCCGTGAGGCCTGCCCATGCACAGGGCAGAGAAACTTTCTCTCCTTTTGCGGCCCTTGTTTCGCGCGAAACAAGTCCGCTAGCTTCCCGACCGGAGTTGGAGCGCTTCAACAGCAACTCCGGCCCCCGACGAAAGGACAACCAGGGTGCCCGCCCACGCCACCAACCCCGTGCTCCCCGGGTTCCATCCCGACCCGAGCATCTGCCGGGTCGGCGAGGACTACTACCTCGCCTGCTCCAGCTTCGAGTACTTTCCCGGCGTACCCCTGTTCCACAGCCGTGACCTGGTGCACTGGCGGCAGATCGGCAACGTACTGGACCGGCCGGAGCAGTTGCGCCTGCCGGAGTCCATGGCGTCCTCCGGCGGCATCTACGCCCCCACCCTGCGCCACCACGACGGCCGCTTCTGGCTGATCGTCACCAACTGCAGCGAGGGCGGCGGCAATCTGATCGTCACGGCCACCGACCCCGCCGGACCGTGGTCGGATCCCGTCTGGGCACCCGGTGTGCCCGGCATCGATCCCGATCTGGCCTGGGACGAGGACGGCACCTGCTGGTGCACGGTCGCCGGGGTGTCGCAGGTCCGCCTCGACCCCGCCACCGGACAGACCTACGGCACACCGCAGCCGGTCTGGTCCGGCGGCCCCGGCGCCAAGGCACCCGAGGCGCCGCACCTGTACCGGATCGGCGATCACTGGTACCTGCTCATCGCCGAGGGCGGCACCGAACGCGGCCACGGTGTGTCGATCGCCCGCGCGAGCACCCCCAACGGCCCGTTCGAACCGTGCCCGCGCAATCCGGTGCTCACCCACCGCGGCACCGACCACCCCGTGCAGAACACCGGCCACGCCGACCTCGTCCAGGGCCCCGACGGCAACTGGTGGATGGTCTTCCTCGGTGTACGGCCGCGCGGCGGCACCCCCGGCTGGCACGTGCTCGGCCGGGAGACCTTCCTGGCCCCCGTGACCTGGGAGGACGGTTGGCCGGTCGTCGGCGAGGTCGCCACGGACCTCTCCACGCTCCCCTGGCCGCTCGCCCCCGGCCCCGCCGAGGAGCCACGGGACGACTTCGCGCTCAGTGAACTCGGGCCGTCCTGGATCTCCGTGCGGGACCGGCGCGTTGAACTCTGCACCACCAAGGAGCGGCCCGGCTGGCTGACGCTCCGCGGGCGGGGCGCCTCCCTGGACGAGCCCGACGTGGTGTTCACCGGCCGCCGCCAGCAGCACCACGCCTGCCGGGCACGCACCCTGGTCGACCCCTCCGAAGGGCGCGGCGGCCTCGCCGTCCGGCTGGACGAGCGGCACCACTACGCGATCGAGGCGTCCGGGACGGACGTACGGGTGATCGCGCGCGTCGGCTCGCTGCGCACGGTCGTGGCCGAACTCCCCGTACCCGCCGGGCCGGTTGTCCTCGCCGTCCGGGCCACCGACACACCGCCGCCGCACGGACCGTGCACCGGCCCCGACACCGTCTCCCTCGGCATCGAGCAGTCCGACGGCACCTTCACCGAACTCGCCGCCCTCGACGGCCGCTACCTGTCGACCGAGGTCGCCGGCGGCTTCACCGGCCGCGTCCTCGGCATGTACGCCGCCGAAGGCACCGTCCACTTCGACTGGTTCGAGTACGAACCGCTCGTCCTCTGAGGAGCAGGGCCGCCGCCCTCCTCACTCCTCCTTCGGCGGGGCCGTGCTCTCCCGAAGGGTGAGGGTGGTCGCTATCTCCAGTCCCCTCTGCGGTACTTGCTCACCCCGGCCGAGCGCCAGAGCCAGTTCCGTGGCTGCCGTCGCCATCTCGGCGAGCGGCTGGTGGACGGTGGTCAGGGGCGGGTCCATCCAGGCCACGGCCGGTACGTCGTCGAAACCGACCACGCTGAGGTCGTGCGGGATGCGCAGGCCGAGTTCGCGCGCGGCCTGGTACACGCCGTGGGCCTGCATGTCGTTGGCGGTGAACACGGCGGTGGGACGCTCGGGGCGGGACAGCAGCTCCCGCGCCGCGGCGTACCCGTGCTCGCGCGTGAGCTGGGTCTTCACCACCGGGCAGGAGTCCAGCGGCAGTCCCGCCTCCGCCAGAGCGGACAGGTAGCCGGACAGCCGGGCGCGGCAGAAGGGATGGTCCGGGCCGCTGATCATGGCGATGTGCCGGTGCCCCAGCCCGAGCAGGTGCCGGGTCGCCGCCTGGCCTCCTCGCCAGTTGGTGGCGCCCACGAACGGCACGTCGTCGGGGAGTTCGTCGATGGGGTCGAAGACGACGAACGGGATGCCCTTCGCCGTCAGCTGTTCCCGCTCCGCCTCGGAGAGCTGCGCCACCGACAGCACACACTGAGGACGCCTCCCGACGGTGTCGTCGATGGTCATGCCCGTGGAGTCGTGCAGCCCGAACTCCGACACCAGCACGCCGATCCGGTTCCTGCGGGCCACCCGCTCGACACCGCGGATGATCTCCACGGCCCACATGCTCTCCAGCTCGCGGAAGACCAACTCCACGAGGTTGCTGCGGCTCTTGGGAGGCTTGCGGTAGCCGTACCGGTGGATCAGCTCCTCGACGCGGGCCCGGGTCTCGTCCGACACCCCCGAGCGGCCGTTGAGCACCTTCGACACCGTGGGCACCGAGACGCCCGCGGACTCGGCGATGTAGGCGATCGTCACCGACCCGGCTCCCCCGCCGCGTTCGCCGTGCTCTTCCGCCGAAGGTCTTCCCGATCGGTTGTCCGGCACGGTCGCCATCCCCATCCCCTCGCCTGCTGCCGCCCTCATTCTCGCAGCCGTCGGACCGAGCCGCGCGGCACGTGGCGCGGCGCGGCTGTCATCCGGGTCAGGCGATGGTCCCTCGAAGTCAAGGAGCGGGGCTGTCCTCCAGCTTCTCGAAGAAGAACTCGTGCTTGAGGAAGGAGACGTCGTACTCGTGTCCGGGCTGCGGCGGCATGAGTTGGGAGGCCTGGAAGAGCCGCCACCCGTCGTGCAGGGCGGCAAGACCAGTTGGGTAGGGCGGCTCGTCGCTGTCGCCGGTCGTGGGGTGGGTGCGGCCGGTGCCGTCGTAGCGGGACCAGCCCACCACGTGCGAGTCGAGCGCCGACGTGGAAAGGTAGAGCACCAGAACCTGCTGTCTCATGCGTGGCTCCTCTGGGCGGGCCGGTTGCTGACGCGGGTGACCCAGTACTCGACGTCGAAGGACGCGTCACCGGTCAGGGCCCGCCACAGCAGGGCCCGGTTGTAGATCTCCAGTCGGGCGGCGGCCTGCTCGTACCAGGGCAGGTACGCGTTCAGCTCCGCGGTCACGGCCGGATCGTCCAGGTCGCGGGTGTCCCACAGCCGCACCTGCGGCACGGTCGGGTTGAGACGGAGCTTGTACATGAAGCGGCGGCGCGCGGTGTCGTTGCGGCGGCCGCCGTGCCAGATGCCGTGGTGCACGAGCACGACCGTGCCCGCCGGGCAGACCAGCCGGGTCTGCCCGCGCAGGTTCTGCACCCGGCCGACGTCCGACTCGTTGATCCTGCGCAGATGACTGCCCGGCACGCTCAGCGTGCCGCCCATCTCGGCGGTCACCTCGTGCGGGTAGTACATGAGCTGCACGTCGAACGCGTCCGGCCGTACGTCGATGATGGCATCGGCGTGCAGCGGCTGCGCCTCCCCCTCGTGCGGCTCCCGCACGTGCACGGCATGGTGGTCGACCGTCGGCTCCGGCCCCACCAGGCTCTCGACGGCGCCCGCCACGTCCGGCACGGCGAGCAGCTCGTGGATGAAGGTGTCCGGCGCGAACGCCTTGCCCAACGGGGTGCCGTAGGCCACGTCCGGCAGGCCCTCGGTCAGGGTCGCCATGGCCCGTTCGTTGATCTCCTGGGGCACCACTCCGTCGAGGCGCAGGAAGCCCTGGGCGACGAAGCGCGCCACCTGAACAGATGTCAGGAGTTGCTTGCTGGTTGACATGCGACGAACGTACGCGGCCCGTCCCCCTGAGTCGTGGGCGGAAATCATCGACTACTGGTAACTTTCCGTCCTCGTGAAGCACGTGACACTTCCGCTCGGCGAGGCACCCACCGTCGTCAATGCCGGCATCGGGGTCCACGGCGTCTCCACCGACCACGACGTCTTCCGGCTGCCCGACCTGTGGCAGCTGCACCTCTACCACTACGACGGTGCCCTCTCCCTCGGGCCGTCGCTCCACCCCATCCGTCCCGGCCACGTCAGCCTGGTGCCGCCCAACACGGAGGTGCACTTCCACTACCGGGGCAGGTCGGAGCACTTCTACGTCCATCTGCGGCTGCACGACAGCGCAACCGCGCGGCTGGTGCCGGTGATGCAGGACGCGGCGGCGGAGAGCGCGCGCCTGGCCGACCTGCTCCGGCACGCCGTGGCAGCGATGCCGACCTTTCCCCCACGCGCCACGGCCGAGGTCTGGACCGCCCTGTGGCGCATCGCCGAACTCCCGGGGGACGAGGGGACCGGACGCCGCCACCCCTTCGTGACCGCCGCGCAGTCCTACATCGAGGAGCACCTGGCCGGCCCGCTGTCCGTACCGGACGTCGCCCGCGCCGTCGGCATCTCCCACACCCACCTCACGCGCGTGTTCCGCACCGAAACCGGCCGCACGGTCGTCTCCTACATCCGGCACAGACGCCTACAACGCGCCCGCCACCTCCTGCTCTCCTCCACCCTCTCCATCACCGCCATCGCCGCGGCCGTCGGCATCACCGACCTCCAGGCCTTCAACAAGTCCTGCCGCCGCGAACTCGGCGCGAGCCCGCGTGACATACGCGCGGGCTTGTCCACCGGGCCGGACCGCCCGGTACCGTAGTCAGCGCGGACGGCGCACGCGCTCGCCCGGTCCGGCCGCGGGCACGTCGTCCGAAGCGCTGCCGGTGTACCCCGGCCCGCCGACGACGGTTCCCGCCAAGTGGTCCGGTGGATCGGTCCGATGCCCGTGACCTCCGCACCGCCGCGCAGCTCGCGCGAGCCGTCGCCACCGACGACGAGGCCCGCGGAATCCTCCGGAACGCCGACGTGGAACAGGAGTTCGCCGGGATCGCACCGCGGGCATCGACGATGCGGCAGTCGCACGAGTGCGGCCGTCGCCCCCGCCGTCCCGTGAACGTGGGGAGGGTCTCAGTGGGCTTAAGAAGTCAAGCCGGTGTCCGTCGGCTTGTGGGCGAGAAAGCTGGCGATCTTCCACTTCCGGTCTTCGCCGGGCTCCTGCACCAGTTGCGCGTCGACGGTGAACCGGGCCTGGCGCAGGAGCTGGGCCAGCTGGTCCGGGGGCAGGCGGAAGGAGTCGAAGGACACGGGGTGGCCGCCGTAGGCCTGTGCCGGGCGGCGGTGCTCACCGGCACCCACGTGGCCGACGAGGAGAAGGTGTCCGCCCGGCGCCAGGGTGCGACGGAACTCGGCGAACACGGTCGGCAGCAGCTCCGGAGGCGTGTGGTGGGTGGAGTAGAAGGCCAGGATGCCGCCGAGCGTGTTGTCCTCGACCTCCAGCGCGGTCATGGAACCCACGGAGAAACGCAGGTCCGGGTAGGCGTTCCGAGCCAGTTCGATCATCTTCGGGGAGACATCGATGCCGAACGGGGACACTCCGAGTCCGGCCAGATGCGCGGTCACTCTGCCCGGTCCGCAGCCCACGTCCGCGACCGGGCCTCGGCCGGATGCCCGCACGAGTTCGGCGAACGCGGCCAGCATGGAGCGTGACAGCGGGTCCAGCTCCGACGGCGGTTTGACGAGTTTCGCGTAGTCGTAGGCCACGGTGTCGTAGGACTCCCGGACGGCGGCAAGGTAGGAAGGCTCGGTCACGCCGGCCTACCCTACGGAAGGGGCCAGACGCTGGTGTGCTTCCGTTCCGGTGGGGTCCGAAGTCGGTTCCGCCAGTCGCGTTGCTGTTCGGGGACTCCGACGACCATGCCGATGCGGCGGACGAGCTCCCGTCTACGCCGAACCGGCCAGTGGCCGGTGAACAGCCGCGTAGGCATGCGCCTCGGGCGGCACGTGATCACGGGGCAGCGGTCCCCGGCCGCTCGACCGGGGACCGCTCTCGCACATCGCCGCAGCCCGCACCAGCGTCGGCCTGGACGCCGGCGGAGAGGGGTACGAACGGTGACTCAGACGAGCCGCTTGCGGCCCCAGATGAAGAGGAAGGCCACGACGCCGGCCGTCAGGGCGAACAGGATCGACGCTCCGAACCACTGCATACTGCCCATCTGCGATATGGGGATGTAGTCCAGCCGCGCGCCGACGATGTCCGCCTTCTTCATGCAGGCCTCGATGCCCTGCTCGATCGGCGCATCCGCACAGGTGCTCACGTCGAGCAGCTTTCCGCTGCCGGTGACATACGAGGTGTCGGCCACGTACGCGGTGCGGGGAACCTCCGGGAATGTGATCACGGTGCCGGGGCTGACCGGCTTGCTGGTGGCCGTGACGATGTTGCCGAGCGACATCGCGAAGTGGCCCCAGACCGTCTGGAGGGCGACGGTGAAACCGAGGGTGACCACCATGGCCACCAGTGTGCGGCGCAGGATCACACCGATCGCCACTCCGCCGAACACCGAGAGGAGGGTGAGGGCGACCGGCGCCGGGCCTGTGGTGTTGAAGTAGTCACTGGTGGTCCAGTCGATGTCCGCGTAGTGGACCTTGATGGGGTTCCACCACCAGGCGAACGCCACCGACAGCGCGACCGTGGCCGCCACGACCACAAGACCGGTCAGCGCCAGCTTTGTGGCGAGCCAGCGGTTGCGGCTCACGGACTGGGCGGCGATCAGCTTGGCCGTGCCGTTCTCCAGGTCGCCCGCGAGCAGCGGGGCGCCGAGGAGGACGCCGAGGATCACGGGGATCGCCGTGAGGCCGGTGGTGACGGAGCCGAACGCGTCGGCGTACGGCTGGAACTCCCGTTCCACGTCGTCGAGGCTCCTGGCGGGGAAGCCGTAGCCGTCCAGGAACTCCATCATCTGGCCGCGCTGGAAGGCGATCCAGGCCACGTAGAGCACGGTGACGCCGATGACGGTCCAGAACGCGGCCCGGTGCTGGCGCCAGACCAGCCAGGTCATACCGCTGAGGCGGGGGCGCCGGGTGGCCTCCGAGGTGTTCGTGTTCCGGGCCCTGTGCCTGGATCCGTGCTTGGGTGCGCTGATTGTCCCGTTCATCGTCCGGTTCGCTGTTCCGTTCGTGCCGTCGGTCGAGGGGCTGGTGAAGGTGCTCATGCCGCCACCGTCCCGGTGGCGAACGCCTGGCCCCGGACCTGGGCGGTGGGGGTGATCAGCTGCGGCGCGTCGGCGGAGCGGAGATAGGCGAGGAGGAGTTCCTCCATGCTCGGGGCGGCAGCCTCCCAAGGGCCGGTCACCGGGCCCTCCGGGCGGATGAGCGCGGTGAACTGCCGTCCGCTGGTCCGGGCCTCGACGAGGGTGTGGTACCCGAGCAGGGCGGGCAGGTTCTCGCCCTCCTTGGCCCCGGTGACCACGGTGTGCGCGGTCAACAGCTCGTCCACGTCGCCGGCGAGCCGCACTCCGCCGCCGGAGACGACGACGAGGAAGTCACACACGTTCTCCAGTTCGGCGAGGACGTGGGTGGACATCACCACGGTGGTGCCGCGCTCGCCGGCCTCGGCGAGGAGGGTGCCCATGATCTCGTGGCGCACGACCGGATCGAGGTCCGCCATCGGCTCGTCGAGCAGGAGCAGGTCGGGGCGCTTGCCGAAGGCGAGGGCGATGGCGACGCGGGTGCGCTGGCCGCCGGAGAGGGAGCCGATCTTCGCGTCGAAGGGCACGTTGCCCGCGCGGACGATGTCCTCGGCGGCGCGCTGGTCCCAGCCGGGGTTGAGCTCCCGCCCCAGCCGCAGGGTCTCCGCCACGGTGAAGCGACGGAACAGCGGCTTTTCCTGCGCGAGGAAGGCCGTACGCCGACCGGACTCCGCCGAGCCCGGCGTCTCGCCGAACAGGCTGAGCGACCCCTGCGTCGGCTTGAGGACATGGGACGCGATGTTCAGCAGCGTGGTCTTGCCCGCCCCGTTGGGGCCAACCAGCCCGCAGATCCTGCCGGCCGGGAGCCGGAAGCTGCAGTCCCGCAGCGCCCAGCCCCGCCGGTAGCGCATCCCCAGTCCGTGCGCCTCAAGCGCCGTCTCCCCGGCGTGCATGACGTTACTCACCTGTGCTCCTCGCTCTCGTGACCCCCGCGACCGCCGTGGTCCCGGTGGCGTACTGCTTCTCCAGCGCCGACGCGACCAGCGCGGCCACGTCCTCGTGCTCCAGACCGGCCTCGGCCGCCTTCGCCATCCACGCCACCAGCTCCCCGTACAGCGGCGAGTCGGTGCCCGTCTCGGGGCGGCCCAGCGTGCGGCGTACGAAGGTGCCCTGGCCCGGTCGCGGTTCGACCAGGCCCTCGCGCTCCAGCTCGCGGTAAGCCTTGAGGGTGGTGTTCGGGTTGACCGCGCTCGTCTCCGAGACCTCCTTGGCGGTGGGCAGCCGGTCACCCGGCACCAGTACGCCCAGCCGCAGGGCCTGCTTGGTCTGCTGCACGATCTGCTGGAAGGCGGGGACCCCGCTCCGCCTGTCGATGCGGTACTCCACGGCCACCACTCCCTTCCATCATCATTCCACTACTCGATTAGTGGAATGATGATGGAAGGGAGTGACGGCAGTTGTCAATGTGGTTCGTGAAAGCTTCGGGGTTCACCGAGGGGCCCGCCCCGCGCTCTGCGACCGCGCGAGCGACGACAGGTCGGGATCGAATATTCGACTTTCTACCTGCACCGCGAGCACACAAGATGGTCCGCATGACTCTGACCACCCCCGCACTCCACACCGACCGCCTGCGGCTGCGCGCCTTCGCCGACACGGACGCGGACACCCTCTACGCGCTGCACAGCAACACCTACGTGATGCGCTACTGGGACTCCCCGCCGTGGACCGAACGGGCCCGCGCCGACCGCTTCCTCGCGATGTGCCGGAAGATGGCGGACGAAGGCACCGGAGCGCGGGTGGCCATCGACCGCGCTTCCGACGGGGCCTTCGTCGGCTGGTGCGGGCTGACCGGCTGGAACCCGGACTACCGCAGCGCGTCGTTGGGCTATGTCCTCGACGAGGGGATGTGGGGCCACGGCTACGCGACGGAGGCCGCGCACGCCTTGCTGCAGTGGGCGTTCGACACCCTCGACCTGAACCGGGTTCAGGCCGAGACCGATACGCGCAACGTGGCATCCGCCCGAGTACTGGAGAAGATCGGGTTCGTGCGCGAAGGCACGTTGCGGGAAGACTGCGTGGTGAACGGCGAGGTGTCCGACTCCTGGGTGTTCGGACTGCTCAGGCGAGAGTGGCAACCGTCCCCGCCCGGTCTCGGCCAGAAACGGAACTGACCCCGCACTTCGGCTGCGTCGGCGGCTGCGCGGGCACGCGGCCCGGGTACGACGCCGACCACCTGACGCGCGCTCAGGGGGTCGGCGATCCGGTCGTCGGCAAGCGACGCCGCTTGGAGGTCGACGGCTCAGACCCGGGCGAACGCGCCGAGCGCCCCCGGGGGATGCGCGCTGACGCCGAGCACCCGTGCGTTCGTCGGCTCGTACTGGCTCGGCGGCATGGTGATCGATGGCACCGAGCAGGGCAAGGGGGTCGGGCGGGCGGCGGTGCGGACCCTCATGGAGTGGCTGGCCCGACGCGAGGACTGCCGGGAGCTTCGCCTGTCGTACCACCCGGACAACACCGTGGCCGCGAGGCTGTACGCCTCAGTGGGCTTCCAGCCGACGGCGATCTCCTCCGGTGACGAGGTCGTTGCCAGTCTGCCCGTCCTCGACGGCACAACCTGAACTCCCCGTTGCCGTAAGGAGATGTTCCGCGCCCCGGCCGGGGTCGGCCAGTGAGGCTCATAGCCGCGCCCGCGGAGGCCTCCGGTGCGGGGCGGGGTGACGCGGCGGACGTCCGCGAGGGCGTTGGCCACTCGGTCGCGCTCCGGGCCGCGTCGAGGTCATTCGAAGCGATTCGACGATTGTGTCCGCCGGTGAAAGAAGTGTGTCTTCCTGCGCAGAGTATTGCTGTTCAATTGCCCCCTCATTACTGTCCGCTGACGCAAGCGCTTCGACAGTTCGCCACCTGCGACGGCAGGTCCGGCACTGGAACGTGAGAGGACCGAGCACGTCCCGCAGTTCTCGAGCGCGTCACCCACCATCGCGAGTCGGCGCCGGAGCCCGGCACAAGACCGGGTCCGGAACAACTCGTAGCCGTCCTTGGAGGGACACATGAGAGGGCAAGCCCGTATATCCGTCAGCAGCAGGTCGGCCGGGGTCGGCCGGCTGACCCTGATCGTCGCCATGATCGCCGGGTTCCTGAGCTTCGCGGCTCCGGCGCAGGCCCAGGTGTACTCCACCTGCGAGCGATGGGGTCAGTACACCCAGGGCAGCTGGACTGTCTACAACAACATCTGGGGCGACAACCACGGCACGCAGTGCCTGTCCGTCGACAGCGTCAAGTCCTGGTACGTCGACGCCAACCACTCCGGCGGCGGGATCAAGTCGTACCCGAACACCTCGGTCCGGCCCCAGACACCGTTGTCGCAGTTGAACTCGGCGGGCTTCTGGTACAACACGTCGTCGGCTCCCGTCGCCGGTAGTGACCACTGGAACTGGACGAGCGACATCTGGTCGACCGGCAACCAGGACGAGATCATGGTCTTCACCAGCTGGTCCGGAACGGCAGCCGGCGGCTGGGGACGGCAGATCGCTTCCAACGTGACCATCGGCGGCATCCGGTACGCGTCGGTCTGGCAGGCCGATCCCGGCTGGAACGTCCTGCAGTTCATCCCCGCCCAGCAGAGCAACACCGGCACCATCGACGCCTCGGCGGTCTGGCGCTGGGCCACGTCGCAGAACCTGCTGCGCAACACCACCTTCGACACCATGCAGTTCGGCCTGGAGATCACCTCGACCAGCGGCGTGCAGAAGCGGTACTCGCTGAACGCCTACAGCGCCTGGTGGAGCAATACCTCCGGCGGCGGATCGAGCATCTAGGTGTGCTGTCCCGGGACGTTGGTGACAGGGCAGGGCTCGACCGGGGGCGGGAAACGGGACGCTCCCGGTCGGGCCGACCGCGCCTGCGTCGAGGTGGTGGAGGGGTGGTCCGCAGGATGCGTTGCAGGCGCCGGTCCCGGTGCGTGGCCCGCGTCCGTGCGGCCGCCCGCTCGCCATGGCCCCGCCCCCGTCCGTCAGTCGCTTGCTTGCGGCTGCAGGACGGGGTCGGTCCGGAAGCGGTCGCCGCCGTCACTGTTCTCGCAGACCGGCCCGAGGCATACCACCGGGGTGGTCACCCGCTTCCTCACCCCGTGACACCCGGCGGAGTGACGTGAACCCGAGTCGACGCCGCACCCCAGGTCAGCAGCCCCCGGCTCAGCCCCAGGCCCCCACCGGCACGAACGAGCTGTCCTGCCGGAAGAGATCCGTCCCGTTCGACCGCTCCACCCGCAGTTGGTACCCGTAGTGCCGCAGGTAGTACCCGGGATAGTTGTACGACTCGAACCGCAGCGAGCCGCTGGTCGCCCCGGCGCGGGCGATGAAGGTCGCGTCGCGGGCGAACGTCGACGTACCGGAGTTGGCGTCGAAGCGGGCGCGGAAGTCGTAGTGGCGCAGGTAGTTGCCGGAGGTGTCGCGGAAGGAGTACGCGTTCGAGTCCGCGAGGCCGGGGACGACCGCGAAGGTGGCTGCCTGCTTTTCGGCGGTCGTGCTGGAGGCGGTCACGACCGGGAGGTTGAGCAGGGCGGACTGCTGCTGCCAGTAGCGGGTGGGGTAGTTGGCGGACTGGAAGGAGCGGGTGGTGTTCCGCGCCAGGGACGGTCCGCCGGCGACCGTCTCCTTCACCACCGTGAAGTGGCGTGCCGTGCCGGAGATCCCCGGGAGCGGGGTGGGGGCCGACCAGGTGGCGAAGGTGTCGTAGCTGTCGCTGTAGTAGTAGGAACCGTCGCCGTAGCCGTCGAAGAACATGCGCCAGGCGCCGTTGTCGAGTTGTACGAGGGCCTGGCCTTCTCGGTAGCTGCCCCAGCCGGCCCAGTTGCCGGTGCGGGAGACGGTGTAGGGGCCGGTGAGGTTCGGCGCCGTGGCGTACTCGATGTACTTGGTGGTCTCGTTCTTGGTGAAGGCGTGGTAGGTGGAGCCGGTCCTCACGAGGAACGTGTCGATGCGGTTGGCGCCGAGACCGGGCAGGGCGACCGGGGAAGTCCAGCCGGTGAGGGCGGAGTTGGCGGCCCGCAGCAGATACGGCGTGAAGATCCACTCGTCGTTCCTCGTGGAGCAGGACACGATGACGTTGACGCTGCCGTCACTGTCGACGAAGAACTCCGGCGCCCAGGCACGGGAGAGGTTGGCGATGGGGACCGGATAGTCGTAGAGGAAGGTCCAGTTGACGCGGTCGGCGCTGCGCGCGAAGCCGATGGTGGTGCTCGGGTCCTGCCAGGTGTGTGTCGTGTAGGTGATGTAGTAGTAGCCGTCGGTGTGTCTGATGATGCTGGCGTCGCGGATGCGGTTGCTGGGCGGGGTGTAGGCGGAGGACTTCAGCAGCCGGAAGTCGGTGGCGTCGTCGGACTGGTAGACGTTCACGGTGCCGTCGGTGCTGTTGAGGAAGGGCACGATGGTGTAGCGGGTGGCGGAGCCGCTCGGCGGCGCGGCGGCGAGGGCCGTGCCGAGCAGGCCGGGGGTTTCGGCCAGCACGAGCGCCGAGGCGGGCAGGGCGGCCAGGGCACGCAGCAGGGTGCGGCGCGCGGGCGTGGCGGGGGGTTGTGCGGTCATGGGCGGCTCTCCCTCTGACTCCGAGTTGTGCGACATGTCGAACAAGGTTCGGCAAGTCGGTCAGACCGTAGGGGTGAGTCAGGTACGCGTCAATGGTTTGCGCAGGAGGTGGGCGCGGGCGGTGGCACGCGGGCCAACTCCCCGGCTCTGGCCGGGCGTTCGCGCAGAGGTTACTGTTCAGTAGACAACGCCGTCCCGGAGGTGTCCCGTATGACGCTCGACCGTGCCGCAGGTCTTGCGGAGTCCGCCCGTGCGCTGGCCGCCGGGGAAGTGACCTCCCGGGCGCTCGTCGAGCAGGCGCTGGCCCGGATCGAGGCGACGCAGGGCACCCTCAACGCGTTTCGGATCGTGCGCGCCGAGGCGGCGCTCGCCGAGGCGGACGCGGCGGACCGGGAACTGGCGTCCGGGACCCGCACACCGCTGCTCGGCGTGCCTGTGGCCGTCAAGGACGACATGGACGTGGCGGGTGAGCCCACCGCGTTCGGCTGCCCCGGGGAGTTCCCGCCGGTCGCCGAGGACGGCGAGGCGGTACGACGGCTGCGGGCCGCCGGGGCCGTGATCGTCGGCAAGACCAACACCTGCGAACTCGGCCAGTGGCCCTTCACCGAAGGGCCCGCCTTCGGCTCGACGCGCAATCCGTGGAGCACCGAGCACACCCCGGGCGGCTCCTCCGGCGGTTCGGCCGCCGCCGTCGCCGCCGGTCTGGTGCCCGCCGCCCTCGGTTCGGACGGCGCCGGTTCGGTGCGGATCCCGGCCTCCTGGACCCATCTGGTCGGCATCAAGCCGCAGCGCGGCCGCGTCTCGACCTGGCCGCGCGGCGAGTCCTTCCAGGGCATCACGGTCAACGGCCCCCTGGCCCGTACGGTCGCCGACGCGGCGCTGCTGCTGGACGCGGCGAGCGGCAACCACGAGCGCGACCCGCACCGCCCGCCGGCCGTCGACGCCTCGGCGGCGGTGGGCCGCGACCCCGGCCGACTGCGGATCGCGCTCTCCCTGAAGCCGCCGTTCACCGCCGTGCCCGCCCGGCTCCGGCCGGAGGTTCGGGAGCGGGTCGTCCAACTGGCCGAGCAGCTCAGCGCGTTGGGCCATCACGTCGAGGAGGCCGATCCGCCGTACGGCCAGATCGGGCTCACCTTCGTGCCGCGCGCGACGGTCGGCGTCGCGGAGTGGGTCAGCGACGCCCCCTTCCCCGCGCTGCTCGACCGGCGCACCCTGGACGCCGCCCGGCTGGGCCGGCTGCTCGGCGGGGCACCGCTGCGTGCGGCGCGTCGGGCGGAGGCGGCCTTGCACCGCCGTATCGGCGCCATGTTCGAGTCGTACGACGTGGTCCTCGCGCCCACCACGGCCGCTCCCCCGCCGCGCATCGGCGCGATGCTCGGCCTCGGCGGGCTGGCCACCGACCGTGCGATGATCGCCGCCTGCCCCTTCGCCTGGCCGTGGAACGTGCTGGGCTGGCCCGGGGTCAACGTCCCCGCCGGCTTCGTTCACGGCGGACTGCCCGTCGGCGCCCAGCTGTTGGGCCCGGCCCACAGCGAGCCTCTTCTGATCTCGCTGGCCGCGCAGTTGGAGGCGGAGCTGCGCTGGCACGAGGCTTGGCCGCCGGTGCAGTACGCGGCGGCACAGGCCGACGACGCCACACCCGGCCTGCGTTGACCGGCCGACGACTTCACGCCCGACTGCCCCTCACCGGCCGACAACAGCACGCCCGGCTGCCATTCACCGGCTGACAACACCACACCCGGCTGCCACCGATCGGCCGAACAACACCACACCGACCGCCCCTCACCAGCCGAACAACACCCTGCCCGACCACCGCTCACCGGCGCGCACGCTCTACCGTGACCTTCGTGACTGCGTCTACCGAAGAGAACGTCCCCGGCCGCTTCGGCCCCACCGCCACCGCCGAGGCCGACCCGCGCAAGGTCGGCCGGGCGCGCACCGAGTACTCCCCCGCCCACGACGGCGACCCGGACCCGGGCGAGATCGTCTGGACGTGGGTGCCCTTCGAGGAGAACGACGGCCGCGGCAAGGACCGTCCCGTCCTGGTCGTGGCCCGCGAGGCAGCCGGCACCTTCCTCGCCGTACAGCTGTCCAGCAAGCGCCACGACAGCGACCGCGACTGGGTGCCGATCGGCAGCGGGCCGTGGGACCGGTCGGGGCGCGACTCCTGGGTGGATGTGGACCGCGTGCTGCGCCTGCACGAGCAGGGCATGCGGCGCGAGGCGTGCGCGCTGGACCGGATGCGGTTCAACTCCGTCGTGCACCGGCTGCGGTTGCGGTACGGCTGGACATGACGGCCGGAGCCGACGGGGGGCGGGGCACGTGCACACCGAGGCGCGGCCGGAACCGCCCCGCCTACGGGTCCGGCTGGCAGAGGATCATGGACACGTCGTCGCTGTGGCGGCCGCCCGTGTGGCTGTCCATCCGCTTGAAGAGGTCGTCGAGGACGCCGTCGAGCACCGGTGCGTGCGGAAGGGTCCGCAGCTCGTGCTCCAGATCGAGCATGGTGCCCTCGGCGTCGCGGGCCTCCGCCAGCCCGTCGGTGTAGAAGAGCATCCGCTCACCGGGGGCGAGCCGCACCTTCTCCTCCCGGTAGTCGCCGTGCAGCCCCAGCGGCAGCGCCGGTTCCACGTCGATCAGGCGGGCGCCCCTCTCACCCAGGACAGCCGGCGGATGGTGCCCGCAGTTCACGATCGTCACCTGGCCGTCGGGGGCGAACTCGGCGATCGTGGCGGTGACGAAGTCCTCCGCGCCCAGTTCCTCCGACACTGCGGCGGCGACCGCACCGGTGACCGACAGCAGGCTGCGCTGGGCGTAGGCCGCGTTGCGGAAGTGCCGCAGGGTCGCCGCGGCCGTGCCCATGGCGCTGAGCCCGCTGCCCCGCACATCGGCGATGAGCACGCGGACGCCGTACGCGCTGGAGACCGCGTCCAGCACATCGCCGCCGAGCACCAGATCGCGAGCCGCGCAACGGTAGCGGGTGGCGACCAGGAGATACCCCACCCGGGGAGGCAGCGGCGTCAGCAGGGCCTGCTGCGCGGTTCTCGCGACCGTGGCCAGCGTGCGCTCGCGAGCGGCGCGCATGTGCGCGATGCAGACGGCCATGCACACGCCGATGCCGAGCGTCAGCACCCGGACGGAGGTGTTGAACGTGCCCAACGTGCCCTGCACTTGGCTCATCGCGACGAACAGGAGGAGCGCGTACCCGCCCACGACCAGCGTGCAGCGCTTCTCCACATGGACGCAGGCGAGGACCGGCCCCAGAACCAGGAGCCCGGAGAGCACGACCCGCTCCCCCAGAGCCATGTCCACGGCAGCGATCCCGCTCGTCAGGAACAGCGAGGCCAGGCAGCGTCGGAGGGATGTCATCTCGGAACTTCCCGTCTGGTGCGGACGGGCCCACCATGCCAGGCGCACCGGACACGGAGTTCAGGAATCCGTCAGCCATGCGCAAAGCGCCAACTCCTGAGCGCCCGCCGACCGTTCCCGCCCACTCGGGGCGCGGGTACGTCAGCCGCAGCAGCCGCACGTATCGGGCTCGGCGCTCCGCACCGGAGCCGTGGCGCAGCAGCTCTCGCCCCGCCATGCGTCACGCCCCTCCTTCACCGCTACGGCCGCGATGACGAGGGCGGCGACCGGGTCCGCCCAGGACCAGCCGAGGCCGGCGTTGAGGAGCAGGCCGGCCAGCAGGACCGCGGACAAGTACGTGCACAGCAGGGTCTGTCGGGAGTCGGCGACCGCGCTCGCGGAGCCGAGTTCGCGGCCTGCCCTGCGCTGGGCGGCGGACAGGAACGGCATCACGGCCAGGGAGAGCGCGGCGAGGACGATGCCGGGGGCGGAGGGACGCGCCTCCGAGGTGCCGGTCAGGGCACGGGCGGCGTCGAAGCACACGTAGGCGGCGAGCGCGAAGAACGAGACGGCGATGATCCGCAGCGCGGTCCTCTCGCGGGCCTCGCGCACCCGGTGCTCGCGTGCGGAGAACTGCCAGGCGACCGCGGCGGCCGAGGAGACCTCGACGAGGGAGTCCAGGCCGAAGCCGACCAGGGCGGCGGAGGAGGCGAGGGTGCCGGCGGTGATCGCGACGGCCGCCTCGACGAGGTTGTAGGTGATGGTCGCGGCGACCAGCAGCCGTATCCGGCGGGCGAGCGCGTCACGGCGGGCCGGGCTCGGGCCGAGGCCGAGGGGCGTCACGGTCATCAGCAGCACCCCTGCTCGTCGGCCTCGGCACAGGTGCGGTCCGTCTCGACGGCCAGCACGGCGGCGCGCAGGTCGTCCAGCGCGTGGCCGAGGCGGGCGTCGGCGAGCTCGTAGCGGGTGCGGCGGCCGTCGGGCACGGTGACCACGAGTCCGCAGTCGCGCAGGCAGGCGAGGTGGTTCGAGAGCCGGGTGCGGGAGACGCCGAGGGCGTCGGCGAGGTCCGCGGGGTAGACGGGGGCTTCACGCAGAGCGAGCAGGATGCGGCAGCGGATCGGGTCGGCGAGCGCACGGCCGAAGCGGGCCAGCACTTCGATGTCGGGGGCGACTGTCAGCACACCGCGACAGTACAGGAAATCCTGAATTCAGGGAATCATGGATCGTGGATCGTGGATCGTGGATCGTGGGTCGGACTCAGGCGAAGGCCTCCTCGAAGGCCGCGCGGGTCGCCGCCCCCGGCGTACGGTCCAGGACGCCGAACACGACGTGCTCGAAGACCCCGGCGAACCGCCCCCCGTCCGCGAGCAGCTCCCGGAACGCCCCCGCCACCACCACCGGATCGTTCTGGAACACGCCGCATCCCCACGCGCCCAGCACCAGGCGCCGGTAGCGGTGCACCGCAGCCGTCTCCAGCACCCGCTCCGCGCGGGCCGCCAGCGCCCGCGGGATGTCCGCGGCGCGCTCGGGCGCCGTACGCCGGATCACGCCCGCGTTCGGGGCGGCGGCGGTCAGGAAGCCGGCCAGGCAGGGCTCGTCCAGCAGGCCGCCGCGGTCGTCACGGAAGACCGGCACGGCGGGCGAGTGGATGACCCGGTCGGTGTAGAACGGGTCGCGGTGCGCGCGGTGGTGCTCGTAGAACGCGCGGACCTCGATCAGGCAGGTGTAGAGCGCGGAGGCGCGGCACAGGGCCTCCTCCTGCGCCTGCGCGCCGTTGAGGTAGCCGCCGCCGGGATTGCGGGCGGAGGCGAAGTTCAGTACGGCCGTGCCGGCGCCGAGCCGGCGCGCGGCCTCCAGGCTGCTCTCGCCCGTGACCTCGAAGAACGTGTCCGTTCGGGGCACCGACGGCACCGGGACCGGGTCGGGTCCGTGCATCCGAGTGTCGCGCCGGGCGGCCTCGACCGCCGCGGCGATCGACACCTCGCGGCCGTCGGGGGCGCGGTATCCCCCGGCCGCCACGATCCGTTCCGTCTGCTGTGCGATCCCGCGCAGGCGCGCACTCATGGCGCCACCCCCGTGGGCGCCACGAACGCACGCCGGACGCGCTCCCCCGTCGTGCTCATGCGGGAATCCTCGGCGATGCCCGAGTCGGGGTGCAACAGAGTTTTTTCCGACCCCGGAAACGATCGGAAAAGTTCCAGGAAACGACCGGAAAGCAATGCTTACCGGTCCCGAACGTCCCGGTAGGCACCCTTGTGCCGAGCGTCGCAAGCGTCTTGGGTGGGACGAGTCATTGCCGGTTCGGACCCATCGGACCCGGACCGGTGGCATGGTGGAATCTCAGGAGGATCCCGACATGTCCGATACGGCAAGCGACTGTACGCGGTCGCGCACCGCCATCACCGAAGCCGAGGTGGAGGCGCTCGTCCGCGGCATCTGTTTCAAGACCGGACCGCCCCGCACCGTCGGGGTCGAAGTGGAATGGCTCGTCCACGAGCTGCGCCGTCCGCAGCTCCCCGTACCGCCCGAACGACTCGAAGCGGCCTACGCCGCACTGCGTACCGTGCCTCTGAGGTCGGCGCTCACCGTCGAACCCGGCGGTCAGCTGGAGCTCAGCTCCCCTCCCGCCGCCTCCCTGATGGAGTGCATCGGTACCGTCTCCGCCGACCTCGACGCCGTCCGCGCCCGCCTGCGCGAGCACGGTCTCGGCCTCGTCGGCATCGGCCACGACCCCTGGCACGAACCCCGCCGCTATCTGCGCCAGCCGCGGTACGACGCCATGGAGAGGTGCCTGGACCGCAGAGGTCCGGCCGGCCGCGCCATGATGTGCACCTCCGCCTCCGTCCAGGTGTGCCTGGACGCCGGCCAGGAGGAACCCGGCCCGCTGGGCCACGTCCGCCGCTGGTGGCTGGCCCACCAGCTCGGCGCGGTCCTCGTGGCGGCCTTCGCCAACTCCCCCCTCGCCGGGAACGAGCCCACCGGCTGGCTCTCCACCCGGCAGCTGCTGTGGACGGAGATCGGCGCGGACCGGGCGGGCGCGCCCCCGCTGGACGACGACCCGCGCGCCGCCTGGGCCCGGCACGTCCTGGACGCGCCGGTGATGTGCGTACGGCAGGACAGCGGCCCGTGGGAGGTCCCGGAGGGGCTCACCTTCCGCGAGTGGACCCGGTCGGCGATGCCGCGGCCCCCGACCCGGGAGGACCTCGACTACCACCTGACCACCCTGTTCCCGCCGGTCAGACCGCGCGGCCACCTCGAACTGCGCATGATCGACGCCCAGCCGGGCGAGGACGGGTGGCTGGTGCCGCTCGCCGTGACGACGGCGCTGTTCGACGACCCCGCGGCCGCCGAGACCGCCTACCGCGCCGTGAAACCGCTCGCCGAACGGGCGTTGCCGCGCCCGGCGCCGCACAACGCGCTGTGGATGGACGCGGCCCGGTACGGCCCGGCCGACCCCGAGCTGCACGAGGCGGCCGTCACCTGCTTCGCGGCGGCGCTGGAGGCGCTGCCCCGGCTCGGTGCCACCACCGAGGTCACGGACGCCGTCGCGGCCTACCGGGACCGCTATGTCACCCGGGGCCGCTGCCCCGCCGACGACCTGCTGGACGGGCTCCACGGCTCGGACCGCCGCCCGCACGGGAAGGACCTGCACGCATGACCGACACCGAGTCGCTCCGGAAACGGGCCCTGACCACCCTGATCACCGCCCGCGAGCGCACCACGCTGCTCACCAGCTGCGTGGAGGACCCCGACCTGACCGCGCAGCACTCCCCGCTGATGTCACCGCTGGTCTGGGACCTGGCGCACATCGGCAACCAGGAGGAGCAGTGGCTGCTGCGGGCCGTCGCCGGCCGGGAGGCGATGCGCCCCGAGATCGACAGCCTCTACGACGCCTTCGAGCATCCGCGCTCCGAACGGCCCACGCTGCCGCTGCTGCCGCCCGCCGAGGCACGGCAGTACGCCGCCGAGGTGCGCGGACGGGTCCTGGACCTGTTGGAGAGCACCGCCTTCCACGGGAGCCGGCTCACCGAGGCGGGCTTCGCCTTCGGGATGATCGCGCAGCACGAACAGCAGCACGACGAAACGATGCTGATCACCCATCAGCTCCGCAGGGGCCCGCAGGCCCTGACCGCCCCGGACCCGGAACCGGCGCCGCTGTTCACCGGCCCGTCCGAAGTCCTGGTCCCCGGCGGCCCGTTCACCATGGGCACCTCGGACGAGCCGTGGGCGCTGGACAACGAACGCCCGGCGCACCGGCGCGAGGTGGCCCCCTTCTTCATCGACACCACCCCGGTGTCGAACGGCGCCTACCAGGCGTTCATCGAGGACGGCGGCTACGAAGACGAGCGCTGGTGGGCCCCGGCGGGCTGGGGGCACATCCGGCAGCACTCCATCCACGCGCCGCTGTTCTGGCACCGGGACGGCAAGCAGTGGCTGCGCCGCCGCTTCGGCGTCACCGAGGTCGTCCCGCCCGAGGAGCCGGTGCTGCACGTGAGCTGGTACGAGGCCGATGCCTACGCCCGCTGGGCGGGGCGCCGGCTGCCCACCGAGGCGGAGTGGGAGAAGGCCGCCCGGCACGACCCGGCCGGCGACCGCTCGACGCGCTACCCGTGGGGCGACGCCGATCCGGAGGCCGAGCACGCCAACCTCGGCCAGCGGCATCTGCGCCCGGCCCCGGTCGGCAGCTACCCGGAGGGTGAATCACCGCTCGGGGTACGGCAGTTGATCGGCGATGTGTGGGAGTGGACGGCGAGCGACTTCCTGCCCTACCCCGGGTTCCGGGCGTTTCCGTACAAGGAGTACTCGGAGGTGTTCTTCGGCCCCGAGTACAAGGTGCTGCGCGGCGGTTCGTTCGCCGTGGACGCAGTGGCCTGCCGGGGCACGTTCCGCAACTGGGACTATCCGATCCGGCGGCAGATCTTCTCCGGGTTCCGCACGGCACGTTCGGGGGCCGTCTGATGTGCCGTCACCTCGCCCGCCTGGGCCCCGAGGAGCCGCTCGGCAGACACCTCGTGGAGCCCCCGCACAGCCTGTACCGCCAATCCTGGGCGCCGCGACGGCAGCGGTACGGGACCGTCAACGCCGACGGCTTCGGCGTCGGTTGGTACGCGCCCGGGGATCCGGTGCCGGCCCGCTACCGCCGGGCCGGGCCGATCTGGGCGGACCTGTCCTTCGCCGACCTGGCGCGGGTGGTGCGGTCGACCGCGCTGCTGGCCGCGGTGCGCGACGCCACCCTGTCCGGTGCGGACGCCGAGGCGGCCGCGGCGCCGTTCGCCGCGGGCCCGTGGCTGTTCAGCCACAACGGCGCCGTCAAGGGCTGGCCCGGCTCCTTGGCGCCGCTCACCGGGTCACTGCCCGCCGAGGACCTGCTGTCGATGGAGGCCCGCAACGACTCGGCGCTGGTGTGGGCCCTGGTCCTGGCCCGGCTGCGGGCCGGGGACGAGGAGGGGCAGGCGCTGGCCGACACGGTCGCGGACGTGGCCGCGGCGGCCCCGGGCTCGCGGCTCAACCTGCTCCTCACCAACGGCGACACCATCACCGCCACCGCCTGGGGCGACACCCTCTTCTACCTCTCGACCCCCGGCCGCGGCACGGTCGTCGCCTCGGAGCCGTACGACGACGATCCGCACTGGCAGGAGGTCCCCGACCGCACGCTCCTCGCGGCGAGCCGCACCGACGTGCTGCTCACGCCGCTCAAGGACCCGACGCCCGCACCTCTGAAGGAGCCCCGCACGTGAGTCCGTTCCTTCTCACCCGCACCCTGCCCGAGGACGCCACGGAGGCCGCCCTGCGCGCCGATGTCCTCAACGGCCTGACCCGCACCCCCAAGACGCTGCCGCCGAAGTGGTTCTACGACGCCCATGGCAGCGAACTGTTCGAGCAGATCACCGAGTTGCCCGAGTACTACCCGACCCGCGCCGAGCGGGAGATCCTCATCGCCCGCGCCGGCGAGATCGCCGCGGCGACGGGCGCCCGCACCCTGGTCGAACTGGGCTCCGGCTCCTCGGAGAAGACCCGGTACCTGATCGACGCCCTGACCGAGCTGCACACGTACGTGCCCGTCGACGTCAGCGAGAGCGCCCTGAGCCAGGCCGGGCACGCCCTCATCGCGTCGCGGCCCGGCCTGGACGTGCACGCGCTGATCGCCGACTTCACCGGCCCGCTCACCCTGCCGGACACGCCGGGCCCCCGGCTGGTGGCGTTCCTCGGCGGCACGATCGGCAACCTGCTGCCCGCGGAGCGGGCCGCCTTCCTCAGCGGGGTCCGCGCCCTGCTCGCCCCGGGTGACGCCCTGCTCCTCGGCACGGACCTGGTCAAGGACGAGAAGGTGCTGGTCAGGGCCTACGACGACGCGGCCGGGGTGACGGCGGCGTTCAACAAGAACGTCCTGACCGTCGTCAACCGTGAGCTCGGCGCCGACTTCGATCCGGCAGCCTTCGACCACGTCGCCCTGTGGGACGCCGACAACGAGTGGATCGAGATGCGGCTGCGGGCCCGCTCGGCCCAGACGGTGAAGGTGCCCGCACTGGACCTCGCGGTCGACTTCGCGGTGGGCGAGGAGCTGCACACCGAGATCTCGGCGAAGTTCCGCCAGGAGGGCGTGCGCGGCGAGCTGCACTCCGCCGGGCTTGAGTTGACGCACTGGTGGACGGACTCCGAGGGCCGGTTCGCGCTGTCGCTGAGCGTCGCGCGGTGACCGGACGCCCCCTGCCGTCTCGCGCTCCACCACGGAGTGGGGCACGGTGGATGCAGGCGCGATACGTCCGATACATCCGGCACATCCGAAACGTCTGGCACCGCCGTCACGGCGGAGAGGAGCACCCGCAATGTCGAACCACACCTACCGCGTAACGGAAATCGTCGGCACCTCCCCCGAGGGCGTCGACCAAGCCGTCCGCAACGGCATCGCCCGCGCCTCCCAAACCCTCCGCAATCTCGACTGGTTCGAGGTCACCCAGGTACGCGGCCAGATCGAGAACGGCCAGGTGGCCCACTGGCAGGTCGGTCTCAAGCTCGGCTTCCGCCTGGAGGAGGCGGAGTAGGGCGGGGGGCGCGGTCGAGCGCGGCCGGCGGTAACGGCGGCGCGTGGCGGCTTGCCCCTCGCGGCATGTGACGCTCACTCGCCGCCCGACCCCGGCTGGTGTTCACCGCAGTGCTCTACGACGGCAGCGGGGTGCCCGCATCCGTGGGGCGCTGGTTCACCTGAACTAGCGGGGCTCAGGTCCGCCCCTCCCGCTCCTGTGCCACCTTCAGCTCCGCGGAGGGGGCGGTCCAGCGTGCCCGTACGACCGGGAATCCCGCGCGTTCGGCGTCCTCGCAGACCAGTTCGTCGTCGTCGACGAGCACGCGGATCTCACGGGTGCGGGCGAGGCGGCGCAGGGTCTCCAGTTTGGTGCGGCGGGCGGGCCTGCGGTCGTCGTTGCGGCGCATGTGGACGTGGCCGTCGGGGAGTCCGTGCGCGGCGAGCCAGGCCAGGGTGTCGCGTCGGCAGCGCTCGGGGCGCCCGGTCAGATAGACCACTTCGCAGTCCTCGGCGCGCTCCAGCGCCAGGGCGACCCCTTCGGGGATCGGCGGGTCCGCGGGAGCCGCCGCGAAGAAGGCGTCCCAGTCTCGCGGCCGGGACTCCAGGAACCGCTGCCGGTGGGCGGTGTCGGCGAGGGTGTTGTCGAGGTCGAACACGGCGAGCGGGCGCTTGGTGCTGTCGGTCACACCGCCCACCCTAAGCGGATCCCGCACCCCGGCAACCTCCCGGCCGCGCGCGGCCACTTGCAGGTGACGGCGCAGGTGAACGCGGACGGGAGGCCCTCATGCGCAACACGGCGATCTGGAGCAGTCGAAGGCGGCGTCCGCCCCTCCCCCGCCCGTCGCGCCGATCACCGTAGGCCTCATGCTTCTGTCATGCCTTCGACGCCTCGCGCAACCCGCACCTCCCCGACCGGTTCCGCCTGTTCCCTCGTCGTGTGCCGGGGCTGCTGCTGCGGCAACTCCCGCAAGCACCCCGGAATCGACCACGAGGGGCAGTTGGAGGTGCTGCGCGCCGCCGCGGCCGAGCACGGCGTCCGGATCCGTACGACCGACTGCCTGGGCCCCTGCGACCAGGCCAACGTGATCGTCGTGGGCCCCTCGGCGGCGGGGCGGCGGGCCGGCGGGCGGCCCACCTGGATCGGGTTCGCCACGGACGACGCGAGCACCGAGGAGGTCGTGCGGTGGGTGGCCGCGGGCGGGCCCGGTCTGGCGGAACCACCGCTCGCGCTGGAGCTGCAGTTCATCGATCCGCCGAAGGACGCCCGGGTGCGCTCCCGCCGCTGAGGCCCCCGTACGTCAATTGTTAATGGGTTCCATTTTCATGTAGCGTCCTCGGTGTTCACCCACCGAGGAGGTACGCCATGGCCGTCCCCAAGCGGAAGATGTCCCGCAGCAACACCCGCCACCGCCGAGCGCAGTGGAAGGCCGCCACCCCCACCCTGGTCCCGGTCACCGTCGACGGCGTCCAGCACCTCGTCCCGCAGCGCCTGGTCAAGGCCTACGAGCGCGGGCTGCTGCGCCCCGAGGACTGAGCGGATGTCCGACGACCGCCGGCTGCCCGTCACCGTGCTCTCCGGATTCCTCGGGGCGGGCAAGACCACCCTGCTCAACCATGTCCTCGGCAACCGCGAGGGCCTGCGCGTGGCCGTGATCGTCAACGACATGAGCGAGGTCAACATCGACGCCACGCTCGTGCGCGGCGGCGAGGCGGCCCTGTCGCGGACCGAGGAACGCCTGGTCGAGATGACCAACGGCTGCATCTGCTGCACCCTGCGGGACGACCTGCTGGAGGAGGTCGACCGGCTGGCCCGCGAGGGCCGCTTCGACCACCTCCTCATCGAGTCCTCGGGCATCTCCGAGCCGATGCCGGTGGCCGCCACCTTCGCCTTCGCCCGCGACGACGGCGCCACCCTCGACGACCTGGCCCGCCTGGACACCATGGTCACGGTCGTGGACGCGGCCAACTTCCTGCCCGAGCTCCAGCGCGGCGACGAACTCGCCGAGCGCGGCCTCGCCCCGTACGAGGACGACGAGCGCACGGTCAGCGATCTGCTCGTCGACCAGATCGAGTTCGCCGACGTCATCGTGCTCAACAAGCTCGACCTGGTCGACGACGAGTCCGCGGCCCGGCTGCGGGCGGCTCTCGACCGCCTGAACCCCGCCGCGCGGATCGTCCCCGCCGTGCACGGCCGGGTGGACCTCCACCAGGTCCTGGACACCGGCCTGTTCGACCTGGAGCGGGCCCAGCAGGCACCCGGCTGGGTGCGGGAACTCAACGGCGACCACGTCCCCGAGACGGAGGAGTACGGCGTCTCCTCCACCGTCTTCCGCTCCGAACTCCCCTTCCACCCCGACCGGTTGTGGACGTTCGTGACCGAGGAACTCGACGGCGGGGGCCACGGCCGCATCCTGCGCTCCAAGGGCTTCTTCACCCTGGCCAGCCGCCCGCACGTGACGGGGCTGTGGTCCCAGGCCGGCACGGTCGCCCGATTCGAGCCGTCGACGGCCCGGGACGACGAGGCGCCGTTCGCGCAGGAACTGGTCTTCATCGGGACGCAGTTGAACGCCGACTCCCTCCAAGCGGCCCTGACCGACTGTCTCGTGCGCCCCGGGGAGGCGGTCCCGCGCATCGATTCCTTCCCCGCCTGGGATACCTACGGCATCGACGAGGCGTGCGACCATGAGCACGCCGTGGCCGGGGCCTGAGCGCCCCGGCCCCAGGACGGCGGGCACCGCTCGCACCGGATGCCCGCCGCCGTCGTACGCCCGACCCCGGAGCGCTCAGTCGCCGTCCGGGAACTCGCCCGAGAAGGCGGCGGCCAGGCGCAGCCAGGGTCCCGCCTCGTCGCGCCGGCCCTGGCGCTCCAGGGTGCGGCCCAGCATCAGGTGGGCGTAGTGCTCCACCGGGTCGCGCTCGATGACCTTGCGCAACTGCTCCTCGGCGCGGCGAAGTTGGGCGGAGTGGTAGTAGGCGCGGGCCAGCAGCAGCCGGGGGCCGTTCTGCTCCGGAGCCTCCTCGACGACGTCGGCCAGCAGCCGGGCGGCGCCGATGTAGTCCTTGGCGTCGAAGAGCAGCCGAGCCCGCTCCCAGCGCTCGACGGTGGTCTCCTCGCGCGGCACTCCCACGCCGTTGTCGAACAGGTGCAGCGCGCTGGCCCAGCGGTCGGGCGCCACCCCGTCGTACGCCGGGTACTCGTTGAGGTTCTCGCTCGACTGCATCGCCTTCAACCCTTCCATGAAGTTGACACATCAACCATGCCTCTGCAACGAGCCCCGGCCCCTCACTATTCCGGCTGCGGCTCAGGCGTCGCCGTCCAGCTTCGCGACCACCCGCTCGGAGATCTGCCCCAGCGTGCGCAGTTCCGCCGGGGTGACATGGTCGAGGAACAGCGCGCGCACGGCCTCGACATGGAGCGGGGCCGCCGCCTCGATGGCCGCGCGCCCCTGCTCCGTGATCACCACGAACGCGCCGCGTCCGTCCTCGGCGCACTCCTCCCGCACCACCAGCCCGCGTCCGGCCATCCGGGCGACGTGGTGGGACATGCGGCTCTTCTCCCACTCCAGGGCCCGCGCCAGGTCCTGATGGCGGCGCCGGCCCTCGGGCACGTCGGTCAGGTTCACCAGGACCGCGAAGTCGGCGGCCGACAGATGCGACTCCGTCTGCAGCAAGCGAGCCAGACGGCCGCCCAGCTTCTCCTGGAGGCGGACGAAGCTCCGCCACGCCTGCTGCTCCTCCGGCGTCAGCCACCGCACGCTTTCCTCCATGGCGAGAGTCTAGACGTGGTTGACACTTCACCCAGGAGGCAGCCGTGCGGGGCGGGACGCGGGGGCGCGGGGGCGCGGGGGCGCGGGGGCGCGGGGGCGCCTAGAAGTTGCCGCGCTTCTCCTGCTCGCGCTCGATCGCCTCGAACAGGGCCCGGAAGTTCCCCTTGCCGAAGCCCAGTGAGCCGTGGCGCTCGATGAACTCGAAGAACACCGTGGGCCGGTCGCCGATCGGCTTGGTGAAGATCTGCAGCAGGTAGCCGTCCTCGTCGCGGTCGACGAGGATGCCGCGCGAGGCCAGTTCCTCGATGGGCACGCGGACCTTGCCGATGCGGGCGCGCAGTTCGGGGTCGGTGTAGTAGCTCTCCGGCGTGGCGAGGAACTCGATGCCCTTGGACCGCAGGATGTCGACGGTCTGGATGATGTCGTTGGTGGCGAGGGCGAGGTGCTGGGCGCCGGGGCCGCGGTAGAAGTCGAGGTACTCGTCGATCTGCGAGCGCTTCTTCGCGATCGCCGGCTCGTTGAGCGGGAACTTCACCCGGTGGTTTCCGCTGGCGACGACCTTGCTCATCAGCGCCGAGTAGTCGGTGGCGATGTCGTCGCCGATGAACTCGGCCATGTTGGTGAAGCCCATGACGCGGTTGTAGAACTCGACCCACTCGTCCATGTGGCCGAGTTCGACGTTGCCCACGACGTGGTCGAGGGCCTGGAAGAGGCGCTTGGGCTCGCCCTCGGGCTTCACGTAGCCCGAGGTGCGGGCGACGTAGCCGGGCAGGTAGGGGCCGGAGTATCGGGACCGGTCCACCAGGGTGTGGCGGGTCTCTCCGTACGTGGCGATGGCCGCGGTCCGGACCGTGCCGTGCTCGTCGGTGACGTCCTGCGGCTCCTCCAGCACGGTCGCGCCCTGCGCGCGGGCGTGCTCGATGCACTTGTCGACGTCGGGCACCTCAAGGGCGATGTCGATCACGCCGTCGCCGTGGCGGCGGTGGTGGTCGAGCAGCGGGCTGTCCGGGTCGACGCCGCCCTTGATGACGAAGCGGATCGCTCCGGAGCGGAGCACGAACGCGTGGTGGTCGCGGTTGCCGGTCTCCGGTCCCGAGTAGGCGACCAGTTCCATGCCGAAGACCACCTGGAAGTACAGCGCTGCCTGCGTCGCGTTGCCCACCGACCAGACCACCGCGTCCCAGCCGGTCACCGGGAAGGGGTCACCGTCGGCGTCGTACTCGACGAGTCCGACCAGTTGCTTGAGCTGCTGCAGGTCGAGCTCCGCCAGCCGCTCCTGGCTCGTGAGGGTCTGCTCGATGCTCATGCGTCATCCCTTTCGGTGTGCCTGCTTCCGGCGCGTGGCGGTAGGACACACCTGGTGCCCACGGCTGCACAAGAGTCACCCTGCGGGCTGTTCAAGCTGCTCAGTTTGTCTCGCTCTCAGCGGTCTCCCATATACAATTTGCTCACTCCTCGAGGGCACGCCCGGAGCGGGTCAGGCCCTGCCCGCCGCCGCCAGTCGCGCAGCCGCCTCCTTCACCCGTGCGGCGACCGCCTCGATGTCGAACTCGTGCATGGCCACCACTCCGACCGAGGCGCCCACCGTGCCCGGCACCTCGAACCCCACCGCGATCCCGGTGGCGCCCTGCTGGAGCTGTCCCGAGGTAATGCTGTAGCCCAGCTCCCGGGCCCGCACGATCTCCTCGGGCTCGTCCGGCAGGGGCGGCTGCACCGCGAGGATGGCGACACCGTTCGCCCCTCTCTCCAGCGGATGCCGCACGCCGATGCGGTAGCCGACCTGGACGGGGCCGTGCTGGACGGCCGGCTGCGCACCCGCGACGGGGACGCACTCGCGCGCACCGTGCGCCACCGTCAGGAAGGCGGACGTACCGGTGGCGTCGGCGAGCTCCTGCAGCACCGGCTGGGCCGCCCGTACCAGCTGTCCCTGGAACCGCCCCGCCAGCAGGGCGGCGCCCGCCCCGAGCCGCACCCGCTTGTCCTGCCGGGAGACGAGCGCGTGCTCCTCCAGCGTCTGCACGATCCGGTACGCGACGGCCCGGTCGATCCCGAGCTGCGCCGCCAGGTCCGCCACCGTCAGGCCGTCGGCCGCCAGAGAGATCAAGTTCAGGGCCCGAAGCCCACGGTCCAGACCTTGCAGGGTGGCCATCAACACCTCCGAGAGAACCCGCGCAGCGCCTTCGGACGCCACGTTAGGCCACGTCAAACGCCTGAGCGGGGCCCGGGAGCCCGAGCGGTGCCTTGACTGGCCCGTCTCCCGCGACCTAACTTCGACGTGTTGCTTCTGCCGCACACAAATGTGCGCTGAGCGCACAAAGGAGAGGGCCTTGCCGTACTACCACCGGGCGGGCGCGGTTCCGCCGAAACGTCACACCCAGCACCGGGACCCGGACGGGAACCTCTACTACGAGGAGCTGATGGGCGAGGAGGGGTTCTCCTCGGACTCCTCGCTGCTGTACCACCGGTACATTCCCTCGGCGGTGCGGGAGTTCCGGGTGTGGGACCTCGGGGACCAGTCGCTGGTGCCCAACCACCCCCTGGTGCCGCGCCACCTCTCCACGCACAAGCTGTTCGCGGACGGCGGGTCCGGCGTCGACGCGGTGACCGGCCGCAGGCTGCTGCTGGGCAACGACGACGTACGGCTGGCGTACGTCGTGGCCGACGCGGTCAGCCCGTACTACCGCAACGCGATCGGCGACGAGTGCCTCTACGTCGAGGCCGGGCGCGCCCGCGTGGAGACGGTCTTCGGCGACCTGACGGTCGGTGACGGCGACTATGTGATCGTGCCGCGGGCCACCACGTACCGGATCGTCCCGGACGGGACGGTACGGATCTACACCGTCGAGGCCAACTCGCACATCGGGCCGGCGCGGCGCTACCTCTCCAAGAACGGCCAGCTTCTGGAGCACGCGCCGTACTGCGAGCGCGACCTGCGCCTGCCGGACGGGCCGACGGTCGTCGAGGGCGAGGACGTCGAGGTGTACCTCAAGCACCGCGGGGCGGGGGGTGTCGTGGGGACCGTCCACACCCTGCCGCACCACCCGTTCGACGTGGTCGGCTGGGACGGCTGCCTCTACCCGTACGCGTTCAACATCCGTGACTTCGAGCCGATCACGGGCCGGGTCCACCAGCCGCCGCCGGCCCATCAGGTCTTCGAGGGCCACAACTTCGTGATCTGCAACTTCGTGCCGCGCAAGGTGGACTACCACCCGCTGGCCGTCCCCGTGCCGTACTACCACTCCAACGTCGACTCCGACGAGGTGATGTTCTACTGCGGCGGCGACTACGAGGCCCGCAAGGGCTCCGGGATCGGGCAGGGCTCGATCTCCCTGCACCCGGGCGGCCACCCCCACGGCCCCCAGCCGGGCGCGATGGAGCGGTCGATCGGGGCGGAGTTCTTCGACGAGCTCGCGGTCATGGTCGACACGTTCCGTCCCCTCCAGCTCGGCGAGGCCGCTCGCGCGACGGACGACGGCACGTACGCCTACTCCTGGGAGCAGAACCGGTGAGCGCCCCGCCGACGCCGGAGATCCCCCCGGTGCTCGCCGGGCTGTTCGACGACGCGGCGGTCTTCCCGCCCGGCAACCTGCCGGTCGAGGAGGCCGTCCGGGCCCATGTGGCGCACACACGGGGCGCCCACGCCGGGCTGGTCGGCACGTTCGTCCTCGCCGCCAAGGACGTCGACCGGCTCGCCGAGCCGACCGCGGACCTCCCCGAGGGCTCCTTCGCCCTGTCGGTGACCGTCGATCTGCCCGGCCTCGCCGACGCACTCGCCGCGGCGCGCCGGATCCCGGCCGTGCGGCCGGCCGGTCTGGAGGTCGCCGTGCCCGACGGAGTCGCCGCCGAGGCGGTCGTACCCGCCCTGGACGAGGCGCTCGACGACGACAGCGGCCTCACCGTGTACGTGGAGGTGCCGCGCGACGACCGGCGCGCGGCGCTGCTGGCCGCACTCGCCGGGACGCCGTACCTGGCCAAGTTCCGGACCGGGGGCGTACGCGCCGACCTGTACCCCGACGAGCGCGAACTCGCAGCCGCCCTCCTGGCCGCGGTGCGGGCCGGGGTGGCGTTCAAGGCGACCGCCGGACTGCACCACGCGCTGCGCAACACCGACCCGGAGACCGGGTTCGAGCAGCACGGGTTCCTCAACCTGCTCGTGGCCGCCGACGCGGCCCTGCGGGGTGCCGAGGAGGCGGAGCTGGTCCGGCTGCTGGCCGACCGCGACGGCGACCGGGTCTCCGGGCGGGTGCGCGCCCTGTCGCCCCGAGTCCGTGACCTGTTCCGCTCCTTCGGCACCTGCTCCGTCGCCGAGCCCGCCGTCGAATCGGCCGCTCTCGGCCTGCTGCCCGCCGCGACCGTCGCCGATCTCACCGAGGTGTCCGCATGACCAGCACCGTCCGACTCACCGTCCCCGCCGACTCGTTGTTCGGCCTGACCAACCTGCCCTACGGCGTCTACTCGACGCCCGGCCGGACACCGCGCGTGGCGACCCGCTACGGCGACCATGTCATCGACCTGGCCGTGCTGCTGGACGAGGACGTCTTCGCCCGGCCGAGCCTGAACGCCTTCATGGCCGAGGGCCACTCCCGCTGGGTGGAGGTGCGGGCCGCGATCGCCGAGCGGCTGCGGGGTGAGGTGCCCGCCGAGGCGGTGCACGAGCTGGGCGCGGTGACCCTGCACCTGCCGTTCGAGGTCGCCGACTACGTCGACTTCTACGCCTCCGAGCACCACGCCTCGAACCTGGGCCGGCTCTTCCGGCCCGACAACCCCGAGCCGCTGCTGCCCAACTGGAAGCATCTGCCGGTCGGTTACCACGGCCGCGCGGCCTCCGTCGTGGTCTCGGGCACCGACATCGTCCGGCCCTGCGGACAGCGCAAGGGCCCCCAGGACCCGGCACCGGTCTTCGGCCCCTCCACCCGCCTCGACATCGAGGCCGAACTCGGCTTCGTCCTCGGCACCGGCAGCGCCATGGGCGACACGATCGGCGCCGAGGACGCGGAGCGGCACATCTTCGGGGTGGTCCTCTTCAACGACTGGTCCGCGCGCGACATCCAGGCCTGGGAGTACGTCCCGCTCGGCCCCAACCTGGGCAAGTCCTTCGCGTCGACGATCTCGCCGTGGGTGGTGCCGCTGCTCGCGCTGGACGCCGCACGCGTCCCGGTCCCGCCCCAGGAGCCGGCCGTACTGCCGTATCTGCGCATGGACCAGCCGTGGGGCCTGGACATCGACCTCACGGTCGCCTGGAACGGCCAGGTCGTCTCCCGGCCGCCGTACGCCGCGATGTACTGGTCCCCCGCCCAGATGCTGGCCCACCAGACCGTCAACGGCGCCCCCTCGCGCACCGGCGACCTCTTCGCCTCCGGCACGGTCTCCGGCCCGGAGAAGGAGCAGCGCGGCGCCTTCATCGAACTGACCTGGGGCGGCAAGGAGCCCGTCACGGTGGGCGGCCGGCCGCGCACCTTCCTGGAGGACGGCGACGAGGTCGTCCTGACCGCCACGGCACCGGGCGCCGACGGGACCAGGATCGGCTTCGGCGAGGCCCGGGGCCGCATCACGGCCGGCAAGCGGCAGGCGTGACGAGCGCGACGGCGGCCCCGGACAGCGGGCTCCCCGGGGCCCTGACGGACGGGACCTGACGCGTCGGAGCGGGAGAGCCACGCCACCGCCATCGCCGAGCGCGCCTGGCCGGACGAACCACGCCACCGCCATCGCCGAACGGGCCTGGCCGGACGCTCACCGCACCCCGCCGGTGAACCGCGGCCGACAGCCCGGCAGAGCACAGCGCGCCTGCGTCCGGGGACCCGTCGCACAGCGTCGCGCGCCGGAATCCAGGGCTCCAGGGCGTCGCACGGCACCGCGCCCCCACCGGCGGCGACGAGTTGCCGCCCGCTGCGTCCGTGCCGAGCATCCGCGCCGCGGGGCGGGGAATCCTCCCGCCCCGCACGTGTTGTACCTACCGTGAGCCCTGAGACCGCAGCCGTCCGCTTCTCCGTCCTCGACCGTTCCCGCACGCACGAGGGCGGCACGCATGCCGAGGCGCTGCGCGCCACCGTGGACCTGGCGCGTGAGGTGGAGGAGCTGGGTTTCCACCGGTTCTGGGTGTCGGAGCACCACGGGGTCCCCGGGGTGGCAGGCTCCGCGCCCACCGTGCTGGCGGCGGCGGTCGCCTCGGCCACCCGCACGATCCGGGTGGGCACCGGCGGCGTGATGCTGCCCAACCACCAGCCCCTGGTCGTGGCCGAGCAGTTCGGGGTGCTGGAGTCCCTCTTCCCGGGCCGGATCGACATGGGCCTCGGGCGGTCGGTCGGGTTCACCGACGGTGTGCGCAGGGCGCTGGGCCGGGACAAGGACGACGCCGACGACTTCGCCGCCCAGCTCGACGAGTTGCTCGGCTGGTTCCGCGGCACCTCCCCCACCGGCGTCCACGCCCGCCCCGCCGAGGGCCTGGCCGTGCCGCCGTTCGTGCTCGCCATGGGCGAGGGCGCCGCCGTCGCGGCCCGCGCGGGCCTGCCCATGGTCATCGGCGACCTCCGCAACCGCGAGAAGATGCAGCGCGGCATCGACCACTACCGCGCCCATTTCCGCCCCTCCCCCTGGGCGAGCGAGCCCTACGTCGTCATCTCCGGCACGATCGCCGTAGCCGCCACCCCCGAGCAGGCCCGCCGCCTGCTCGTCCCGGAGGCCTGGTCGATGGCGTACTCCCGCACCCACGGCACCTTCCCGCCCCTGCCGCCCGCCGAGCGCATCGAGACACTCACGATGACCGCCAAGGAGCGCGGCTTCTACGAGGCCGGACTCGCCGGACACATCGCGGGCACCGAGGAACAGGTCGCCCACGAGCTGGAGACGGTCCTCAAGGAGACGGGGGCGCAGGAGGTGCTGGTCACGACGAGTACGTACGATCGAGCGGCGCTGCTGGACTCGTACCGGCGGCTGGCGGGGATCGTGAACCGAGGCGGGGTCGCCGACGAGGTGGTCGTCCGGGCCCTGAGCGGCCCGGTCGCATAGAATTGCGGAGTTTTGTCCCGGCCAGGCACGGAGAGAGCGCCGCATGCACGACCCGCACGATCCCTACGTCCGTGTCCGCGGGGCCCGTGAGCACAATCTCAAGGGTGTGGACGTCGACATTCCGCGGGACGTGCTCGCCGTGTTCACCGGGGTGTCCGGCTCGGGGAAGTCCTCGCTGGCGTTCGGCACGATCTACGCGGAGGCGCAGCGGCGGTACTTCGAGTCGGTGGCGCCGTACGCGCGGCGGCTGATCCATCAGGTCGGGGCGCCGAAGGTGGGGGAGATCAGCGGGCTGCCGCCGGCGGTCTCGCTCCAGCAGCGCCGGTCGGCGCCGACGTCCCGTTCGTCGGTCGGCACGGTCACCCACCTCTCCAACTCGCTGCGGATGCTGTTCTCGCGGGCCGGGGACTATCCGCCGGGAGCCGAGCGGCTGGACTCCGACGTCTTCTCCCCCCATACGGCCGCGGGGGCGTGCCCCGGGTGTCACGGGCTCGGCCAAGTCCACCGTACGAGCGAGGAGTTGCTGGTCCCCGACCCCTCGCTGTCGATCCGGGACGGCGCGATCGCCGCCTGGCCGGGCGCCTGGCAGGGGAAGAACCTGCGGGACATCCTCGACGCGCTCGGGCACGACGTGGACCGGCCGTGGCGGGAGCTGCCCGCCGAGGAGCGGGAGTGGATCCTGTTCACCGACGAGCAGCCGGTGGTCACCGTGCATCCGGTGCGGGACGCGGACCGGATCCAACGGCCGTACCAGGGCACGTACATGAGTGCCCGGCGGTATGTGATGAAGACGTTCGCGGACTCCAAGAGCCCGACGCTGCGCGCCAGGGCGGAGCGCTTTCTGACGAGTGCGCCCTGTCCGGAGTGCGGCGGGAGCCGGCTGCGGCCGGAGGCGCTCGCGGTGACCTTCGCGGGGCGGACGATCGCCGAGCTGGCGGCGCTGCCGTTGACCGACCTCGCCGGTCTCCTGCACGGCACGTCCGAGACGGCCCGCGTCCTCACCGAGGATCTCAGGTCCCGGATCGGCCCGGTCGTCGAACTCGGCCTCGGCTACCTGAGCCTCGACCGCGCCACCCCCACCCTGTCCGCCGGCGAACTCCAACGCCTGCGCCTGGCCACGCAGTTGCGCGCCGGCCTGTTCGGGGTCGTCTACGTCCTCGATGAGCCGTCCGCCGGGCTGCACCCGGCGGACACCGAGGCCCTGCTGACCGTGCTGGCCCGCCTGAAGTCCGCCGGGAACTCGGTGTTCGTGGTGGAGCACCACCTCGACGTGGTCCGCGGCGCCGACTGGCTCGTGGACGTCGGCCCGCGCGCGGGCGAGCACGGCGGGCGGGTGCTGCACAGCGGCCCGGTGGCGGGGCTGGCCGAGGTCGCGGAGTCGGCCACGGCCCGCTTCCTGTTCGACCGCTCCCCCACTTCCGTACGTGAAGTGCGGGACCCGCGTGGCCGGTTGAAGGTCGGGCCGGTCACCCGGCACAACCTGCGCGGGGTGAGTGCCGAGTTCCCGCTGGGCGTGTTCACCGCGGTCACGGGTGTTTCCGGATCGGGCAAGTCCACGCTCATCGGCGAGATCACCGAGGAGTCGGCGGGCGTGGGCCGCCTGGTCTGCGTCGACCAGAAGCCGATCGGCCGCACCCCGCGCTCCAACCTCGCGACCTATACCGGCCTCTTCGACGTCGTACGCAAGGAGTTCGCGGCCACCGACGCGGCACGGGAGCGCGGGTACGGTGTCGGCCGGTTCTCCTTCAATGTCGCGGGAGGGCGCTGCGAGACCTGCCAGGGCGAGGGGTTCGTCAGCGTGGAGCTGCTGTTCCTGCCCAGTACGTACGCACCGTGCCCGGACTGCGCGGGCGCGCGCTACAACCCCGAGACGCTGGAAGTCACCTACCGGGGGCGGAACATCGCCCAGGTTCTCGACCTCACGGTGGAGGCGGCGGCCGCCTTCTTCGCCGACACCCCGGCGGTGGCGCGCAGCCTCGGCACGCTGCTCGACGTCGGCCTCGGCTATCTGCGCCTCGGCCAGCCCGCGACCGAGCTGTCCGGGGGCGAGGCCCAGCGCATCAAGCTGGCCAGTGAGCTCCAGCGCGGTCGTCGCGGCCACACGCTCTACCTGCTCGACGAGCCCACGACCGGTCTCCACCCGGCCGATGTCGAGGTCCTGATGCGGCAGTTGCACGGTCTGGTCGACGCCGGGCACACCGTTGTGGTGGTCGAGCACGACATGGCCGTGGTCGCGGGCGCGGACTGGGTGATCGACCTGGGTCCCGGCGGCGGAGACGCGGGCGGCCGGATCGTGGCGGCGGGCCCGCCGGCGGAGGTGGCCGGGGTGACGGGCAGCGCCACCGCGCCGTATCTGGCACGGGTGCTGCACGGTCGCTGACCGGCCCGTCCGGCACGATCCGTTTCCCAGCCGAGGCGGATCGGACGTCCGCAGCGGGCAGGGCCGTGGACACCCTCGGATCTTACCGCCCTCTTGTGTTCGATTCATTCGACTCCTATGGTCGTCTCGCTCCCACCAATGTGCCCTGATCTGCTGTGTTGTGCGCGGAAGCGCTTCGACAATCGGATGCCGGCAGTGCCCTGATGTTCCCTCAAGGCTGGAGATGTTCATGCAATTGTCACGTCGCGGCGTCCTGATCCTGGGCGCCGGCGCGGCCGTCGCCGGAGGCCTGCCCGCGGGCTCGGCACTGGCCGCCGAGCCGGCCGCCGTGCCCTCCGCCGCAGCGGACGCCTCCGCGCGCACCGAGCGCCTGTACCTGTCCGGCGAGGACGCCGACCGCCCGGTCGACTGGGATTTCCTGTGCACCAGCGGTCGGCGCAGCGGCAGTTGGGACACCATCCCGGTGCCGTCCAACTGGGAGTTCCACGGATACGGCACGTACAACTACGGGTGGAACCTGCGCCCGGAGGAGAAGGGCCGCTACCGGCACACCTTCACCCCGCCCGCCCACTGGCGCGACAGACGTGTCTTCCTCGTCTTCGAAGGGTCGATGACCGAGACCGAGGCGTGGATCAACGGCGAGTCGGTCGGCCCCGTCCACCGCGGTGGTTTCTACCGGTTCCGGCACGAGGTGACCGACCGGCTGCGCCCCGGCCAGGACAACCTCCTGGAGGTGACGGTCAGCAAGGAGTCCACCGACGACTCCGTCAACCGGGCCGAACGCCTCGGCGACTACTGGAACTTCGGCGGCATCTACCGCCCAGTCCACCTGGAGGCGTTCCCGCTCCAGCACATCGAGCGCATAGCCGTCGACGCCCGCGCCGACGGCACCCTGCGGGTCGACGCCCACCTGTCGGGCACCGGTTCAGCCGACCGTCTGGTCGCCCGGGTCACCGACCTGTCCGGGCGCCCGGTCGGCGCCCCGTTCACCGCGGCCGTCGCCCCCGGCGACACGAAGGTGACGCTCAGGACCACGGTGAAGTCCCCCCGGCAGTGGACGGCGGAGACCCCGCACCTCTACCGCGTCGAGGTCACGCTCCGGGCGGGCGAGCGCCGTACCGTCCACCGCGTCGACGAGCGGATCGGCTTCCGCACCGTCGAGGTGCGCCCCGGCGACGGCGTGTACGTCAACGGCGTCAAGGTCATCCTCAAGGGCGCCAACCGGCACACCATCTGGCCCACGTCCGGCCGGGCGACCAGCCCGCGCATCAGCCGCAAGGACATCCTGCTGATGCGGGAGATGAACATGAACGCGGTCCGGATGGCCCACTACCCGCCGGACACGCACTTCCTCGACCTCGCCGACGAACTCGGTCTGTACGTCCTCGACGAACTGGCCGGCTGGCAGAAGTTCTACGACGAGGAGGTGGGCAGACCCCTCGTCGCCTCCATGGTCACCCGGGACGTCAACCACCCGTCGATCGTGTTCTGGTGCAACGGCAACGAAGGCGGCTGGAACACCGCCCTCGACGACGACTACGCCCGCCTCGACCCCCAGAAGCGCACGGTGCTCCACCCCTGGGCGAACTTCGGCGGCATCAACACCGACCACTACGAGAACTACGAGAGCACCCGCCGCATCCTCCAGGAGCGGGGCGACATCTTCATGCCCACCGAGTTCCTCCACGCCCTCTACGACGGCGGCGCGGGCGCGGGGCTCGACGACTACTGGAAGCTGATGGGCCACGAACGGCTGTCCGCCGGCGGCTTCGTGTGGGCACTGGTCGACGAGGGCATCGTGCGCGACGACCTCGGCGGCGCCATCGACGTGGCCGGCAACGCCGCGCCCGACGGCATCCTCGGCCCCTTCCGCGAGAAGGAGGCCAGCTTCTACACCATCAAGGACATCTGGTCCCCCGTCCAGCTCGCCGAGCCGGACCGGTTCGCCTCCGGTCTGCCGAAGGACTTCGACGGGCGGGTCCGCCTCGCCAACCACTACGGCTTCACCAACACCCGTAGCTGCCGGTTCTCCTGGCAGCTCCTGGACTTCCGCACCCCGTCGCAGCGGCAGGACGGGCACACCGTACGCGCCCGGGGCACCGCCTCCGCCCCGGACATCGCACCGGGCACCCAGGGAGTGCTGCGTCTGCCCCTGCCGTACGGCTGGCGACGCGCCGACGCCCTGGCGCTGACCGTCAGCGACGCCGACGGCCGTGAGATCCGCCGCTGGACATGGACCGTCCCGGCCGCCGCCGACCAGGCCCGGCGACTGGTGCGGGTGGGCCCGGGCCCGGCCGTGCGCGGCTCCCTCACGGCCGCCGACACGCTGACCCTCGCCTCCCGCCACACCACGGTCACGCTCGACACGACAACGGGCCTGCTGTCCGGCGTCGCCCACCGCGGGAAGGACTTCGCGCTGTCCCGCGGCCCGCTGCCCACGACCGGAACGGCCGACCTCACCGACCTGACGCACGGTCCGGACGGCGACGCCTACGTGGTGGAGGCCGAGTACTCCGGCGTCCTGCGCCGTGTCCGGTGGTGCCTGCACCCCAGCGGCTGGCTGCAGTTGGACTACCGCTACCACCTCACCGGCGAGCACGACCTCTTCGGTGTCGGCTTCGATCTGCCCGAGTCGTCGGTGACCGGCATGACCTGGCTCGGCCAGGGACCCCACCGGGTGTGGAAGAACCGCCTGCGCGGCGTGGCGACGGACGTCTGGACGAAGCAGTACAACGACACCGCGACCGGTGCCGAGGGCTGGGAGTACCCGGAGTTCAAGGGCTACCACGCGGACGTGCGCTGGGCGTCCCTGCACACCACCGCCGGACGTCTGACCATGGTCTCCGAGGACGAGAACCTCTACCTGCGTCTCCTCACGCCCCGGTTCGGACCCGACCCCCGCTTCACCGCGCCGCCCTTCCCGGACGGTGACCTGTCGTTCCTCGACGCCATCCCGGCGATGGGCACCAAGTTCCACCCGCCGGCCGATCTCGGCCCCACCGGCGGCCCCACCACGGCAACGGGTGACTACGCCCGGACCCTGTACTTCTCCTTCTCCCGGTAACACCTCCGTCCCCTTCGGCGGCAGGCGGCACACCGTGGCGCACTGTCGCCGATGGTTCGACCAGTGTTCGAAATAACGAACGTGCGGGTCGGGCCGTAGCGCACCCCCACTCCGGACGGCCCCTCCCCGGGCCGTCCGGAACCGCTCAGTCAAGGAATGAGGTCCCATGTTCAGACGTGGATTCAGCCGCAGGCAGCTGCCTGTGGTGCTCGCCGCCCTGGTCGCCTCGGCGGCGGCGCTCGTCGCCAACCCGGCCCAGGCGGCCACCAGCGGCGCCCTGCGCGGCGTCGGTGCCGACCGGTGTCTCGACGTGGCGGGCGCCGGCCAGGCGGAGGGCACGAACGTGCAGATCTGGGACTGCCACGGCGGCGACAACCAGAAGTGGACGCTGACGGACCGCAACGAGCTGAGGGTGTACGGCGACAAGTGCCTCGACGTACCCGGCCACGCCACGACGGCGGGCACCCGGCCGGTGATCTGGGCCTGCAACGGCGGCGCGAACCAGCAGTGGCGGGTGAACGCCGACGGCACGATCGCCGCCGTGGGCTCCGGGCTGTGCCTGGACGTCAGTGGCGGCGCCACGGCCAACGGCTCGGCGGTACAGCTCTGGAACTGCCACGGCGGCGACAACCAGAAGTGGGCCGGCCTGTCCGCACCCCCGGGCAACACGTGCGCCCTGCCGTCGACGTACCGGTGGAGCTCGACCGGCCCGCTGGCGCAGCCGGCGAACGGCTGGGTCGCGCTGAAGGACTTCACCACCGTGCCCTACAACGGCAAGCAGCTCGTCTACGCGACCACCTCGGACGGATCGTCGTGGGGCACCACGACGTTCGACCCCTTCACGAACTGGTCGGACATGGCGTCGGCCCGCCAGAAGGGCATGAACGAGCTCGCCGTGGCGCCCAAGCTGTTCTACTTCGCCCCCAAGAACGTCTGGGTGCTGGTCTCGAACGGCTGGGGCACCGCCTGGCCCTTCACCTACCGCACGTCCAGCGACCCCACCGACCCCAACGGCTGGTCCGCGCCGCAGGCCCTGTTCACCGGCAGCCTCCCCGAAAGCGGTCCGATCGACCCGACCGTGATCGCCGACAACCGGAACATGTACCTGTTCTTCGCCGACGACAACGGCAAGATCTACAAGTCGACGATGCCGATCGGGAACTTCCCGGCGAGCTTCGGCTCCTCGTACACCACGGTCATGAGCGACACGAAGGAACGGCTCTTCGAGGCGCCGGAGGTGTACAAGGTCCAGGGCCAGAACCAGTACCTCATGATCGTCGAGGCGATGGGCGCGAACGGCCGCTACTTCCGTTCGTTCACCGCCACCGACCTGAACGGCACGTGGACCGAGCAGGCCGGCAGTGAGAGCGCTCCCTTCGCCGGCAAGGCAAACAGCGGTGCCCTCTGGACCGACGACATCAGCCATGGTGACCTGGTCCGCAGCAATCCTGACCAGACCATGACCATCGACCCGTGCAACCTGCAGTTCCTCTACCAGGGTCGGAGCCCCGCCTCGGACGGCACCCCGTACATCGAACTGCCCTACCGTCCGGGCCTGCTGACCCTCCAGCGCTGACCCGTCCGCACCCGCACACAGGCGCACGACCCGTCCATGAGGCCCGCACGGCGCAAGCCGCTGTGCGGGCCGGGAAGGAACCCCCCATGGCCCCCGTACAAAGACGACTGTTACGTCTCCTCGCAGCCGCCGCGCTGACGCTCACGACCTGCGTCACCGCCTCCGTCGACACGACCGCCGAGGCCGCGCCGGGCAGCCCCGCGCTCACCCCTCCGCTCGGCTGGAACAGCTGGAACAGCTTCGGCTGCGGCATCACCGAGGCGCAGGTCCGCCAGGCCGCCGACGCGATGGTGTCCTCGGGCATGAAGGACGCGGGCTACCAGTACGTCGTCGTCGACGACTGCTGGTTCGATCCGCAGCGCGACGCGCAGGGCAACCTGCGGGCCAATCCGACCAAGTTCCCCAGCGGCATGAAGGCGCTCGGGGACTACATCCACAGCAAGGGCCTGAAGTTCGGCATCTACCAGGCACCCAACGAGAAGACGTGCGCCCAGGGCGTGGGCACCTACCCCGGCTCCACGGGCAGCAAGGGCCACGAGGTCCGGGACGCCAACACGTTCGCCTCGTGGGGCGTCGACTACCTCAAGTACGACTGGTGCTCCGGCAGCGGCACCCTCAGCGAGCAGGTCGCGCAGTTCACCCTCATGCGCGACGCCCTGCGCGCCACCGGCCGCCCGATCGTCTACAGCATCAACCCCAACAGCTTCCACGCCCCCACCGGCGACAAGTACAACTGGAGCGAGGTCGCCGACCTGTGGCGGACGACCGAGGACCTGCTCGACATCTGGCAGAACGGCAACACCAACAGCTATCCCATGGGCGTCGGCAACGTCCTGGACGTCACCGCGCCCCTGGCCGCCCAGTCGGGCCCGGGGCACTGGAACGACCCCGACATGCTGGTCGTCGGCCGTCCCGGCCTGACGCTGACCGAGTCCCGCTCCCACTTCGCCCTGTGGGCGCTCATGGGTGCCCCGCTCATGGCCGGCAACGACATCCGCACCATGTCCGCCGACGTCAGCGCGATCCTGCGCAACCCGCGCCTGCTGGCGGTCAACCAGGACCCGCTGGGCGCGGGCGGACGCCGGGTGCGCGACGACGGCAACACCGAGGTGTTCGCCAAGGCCCTGGCCGACGGCTCGGTCGCGGTGGGTCTGCTCAACCGGGGCGGCAGCACCACGACCGTCACCACCACGGCCGCACAGGTCGGCCTCGGCGGAAGCTCGTTCACCCTCACCGACCTGTGGACCGGCGGTACGTCGAGCACGTCCGGACAGATCTCCGCGAGCGTTCCCGCCCACGGCGTCGCCGTGTTCAAGGTGACCGGCGGAACCCCGCTGGCCGCCACCACCGCACGCCTGCGCGGTACCGGGTCCGGCCGCTGCCTGGACGTGGAGCAGGGCGCCACCGCGGCCGGGACGAGGACGCTCGTCTGGGACTGCCACACCGCCGCCAACCAGCTCTGGACCAGCTGGGCCGGCGGGGAGATCCGCGTCTACGGCGACAAGTGTCTGGACGCCTCCGACCAGGGCACCTCCAACGGCACACCCGTCGTCATCTGGCCGTGCAACGGCCAGGACAACCAGAAGTGGACCAGGCAGTCCGACGGGTCGATCCGCAACGTCCACGCCGGACTGTGCCTCGACGTCAACGGGGCCGCCACCGCCAACGGGACACCGGTCATCCTGTGGACCTGCAACGGCCAGAGCAACCAGAAGTGGACCACAACTCCGTAAACCAGTGAGGGCAGTCCCCACAACGGCAGAACCGAGCCGCGGGGGCTGCCCTCCCTGCGACCCTACTTCGGGTCGCCGTACATCACTCCGCGCCCGTTGGTCGCGAAGTAGACACGGCCGTAGACCCGCGGGTCCCCGGTGATGCTGCTGCCGGTCCAGGCGTACTGGTGCCGGTCGTCGTTGATACGGACCCAGCGCCGGCCCGCGTCGTCGGAGCGGAAGATGCCGCGCACACCGTGGATCTTGGAACTGGTGTAGACGGCCGGGTACTTGGCGCCGGGCGCGGCCTTGCCGAATCCGACGACGTCGCCCTCGTCGACCGCCTTGAACCTGGTGAAGGACGCGCCGGAGTCGGTCGACCGCCACAGCCCGTACGGGGTCGGAGTGGCGGGCTTGTCGGTGCCGCCGGCGAACCAGATGTCGCCCTCATGGCCCGGCACCGCCTTGAAGCGGACGTTCCCCGCGGTGGGCAGACCGGTCGCCGCCGTGGCCGCGAAGCTCTTGCCGCCGTCCGTGCTGAGGTAGAAGACGCCGGAGTCGTAGGCGTAGAACTTCGCCGGGTTCACCCGGTCGGAGCGCACGGGGGCCCCGGACGGCAGCCCCTTCACCGCCGTCCACGTCGCTCCGTGGTCGTCGGACCAGCTGACCGGCGCACCGGCCGGTGACCAGACGACCCGCCTGCCGTCGGCGCTGACGGCGACGGCCTGGTCCTCGGTGCCGGGCCCGGTGAGGCCCGCCGGTTCGCTGCCCGACGGGGTCCACGTCTCGCCGCCGTCGGTGGAGATGCCGAAGTGCTGGGTCCAGCCGCTGGTGGGATGGCCGACGCGCACGATGATGTGCGGTGCCAGCTCCGCGTAGTCCAGGGCAGGGGTGCCACCGAAGGTCGGGCTGTCGTACATCTTCGGCGCCTTGCCGAAGTCCGTGTGCCGGAAGCCGCCGACGTCGCCCAGCCCGGAGAAGAGGTGCGAGCGGCCGGCGGGCGGGCTGATCAGACACATGACGGCCGTCTCCTCCAACCCCTGCGCCCGTACGGACAGATGCACCGTGCCGTCACGGTCCCAGTCGGTCAGGTTGTCGGCGCCGTAGATCGTCGCGCCCGTTCCGTACATGAAGTGATCGGAGTCGAACGGGTCGATCTGGACGGACTCCATCATCCAGCCCAGCTTGGGGGTCGACGAGCCGTTCCAGGTCAGCCAGGGTGCGGCGGACATGTCGATGTCGTAGCGCTGGGTGGCGCGCTCGCCGTTCTCGTCCGCGTCCCAGACGCGGGTCCAGCTCGCGCCGCCGTCGGTGGAGCGGAAGAGGATGCAGTCGGGATGCCACTTGATCTGGGTGGACACCATCAGGGTGTCCGGGTTCTGCCGGTCGATGGTCAGGCCGCTGTAGCCGAAGTGGTTCTCGTCGCTGGTGGACGGGACCGGGCTGATGCGGGTCCAGGTGTCGGTGGCGGTGTCCAGCTTCCACACGTCGCCCTTGGCGCCGTCGTAGGGGCCGGCGGTGTCGCTGGTCGCCAGGTACAGGTAGCCGCCGACGTGGTCGAAGACCGCGTGGTGCGGGATGAAGCCGGTGGGCTGGCCGGGGACGCGTTCCCAGCTCGCTCCCGCGTCGGTCGACCGGTACAGGATGTTGTCCTTGTCGGCGACGGTGACGTAGAGGGTCCGGGTGGCTCTGCCCGCTCTGCCGGTGCGCTTGTCGAAGACGACCTGCAGTACGCCCAGGTTGTCGCCGTTGTAGCCGTCGACGTCGGAGGGGTCGGGCACGAAGTTGCCCGGGTTGGGGAAGCTGGTCACCTTCGCGAACGACTTGCCGTGGTCGGTGCTGCGCCACAGGCCGTGGCCGCCGCGCACGCCCAGGTAGAGGATCCGGTTGCGGTTGGGGTCGATCACCAGGCGCTCGCCGATGCCCCGGCCGGGCATGTTGCCGCCCAGTCGGAACGGCAGCGGTGTGGTCTTCCAGGTGCGGCCGCGGTCGGTCGAGCGGAGGATCGCCGCCAGGCTCGGGTCCCATTCGGGCATGGTGTACGTGCCCGCCGCCAGGTAGAGACGGTCCGGGTCGGTCTCGTCGGTGGCGAGACTGATGATGCCGGTGTGGCCGTACTTGTCCCAGCCGATCCAGTCGGTGAGCGGTATCCACCGCCGGGACGCCGGGTCGAGGCGGTACGCGCCGCCGATGTCGGTACGGGCGTACACCAGGCCGGGCTCGCTCTGGTTGAAGACGATGCCGGTGACGAAACCGCCGCCGACCACCTCGGCGTTGCGGAAGGTGTAGGGCGTGCGCCGGACCTTGCCGTCCGCCGCGGCGGAGGCGGCGGACGGGGCGAGGACCGGAAGTGTGGCCGCGGCCGCACCGGCGGCCAGCAGTCCTCGGCGGGAGAGGTGGTGCGGGACAGGGGTCATGCGGGGATCCGTGCCTTTCGGGTACGCGGGTGCGGTGAGGCGGCGGACGCGTCAACTGCCCGCGCCCGCCCGGTAGTTGAGGGTCCGTCAGCCGGCGGCGAGAGTGGTCCACTTCTGGTTGGAGCCGCCGTGGCAGTCCCACAGCTGGAGCTGTGTGCCGTCGGCCGTGGAGGCGCCCGGAACGTCCAGGCAGCGGCCGGAGGCGGGGTTGCGGTAGCCGCCGTCGTAGGGCTGCCAGACCTGGTTGGCGCCGCCGTGGCAGGACCAGAGCTGCACCTTGGTGCCATTGGCCGTGCCCCAGCCGGCGGCGTCGAGGCACTTGCCCATGGAGCGCAGGGTGCCGTCGGTGTAGAGCGACCAGAGCTGGTTGGCGCCGCTGCCGCAGGCCCACGTCTGGACGGCGGTCCCGTCGGCGGTGCCCGCGCCGCTGACGTCGAGGCACTTGCCGGCGAGGCCGGAGCGCACGCTCGCGGCGGCGGGCGCGGGGTTCCGCAGCCAGCCGGCGCTGTCCGCGGTGCGGATGCCGCGGTGGAAGGCGTCGGCCATCTTCTGGTAGCCCGCGTCGTTGGGATGCAGGGCGTCGGCGAGATCGGCCGTGGTCAGGGCGCTCATGTCGACGTGGGCGACCTTCTTGCCCGCGGCCTGCGCGTCCCGCACGATCTGGGGAATGGCTTGGTTGTACGCGGCGCGGTACTGCTCCTCCGAGCCGCTGGTGGACACGACGAGGGAGGCCACCAGGACGGTCGCGTCGGGGGCGGCGGCGGTGATCTGGGTGACCAGGTTCCGCAGCCGGGTGGTGGCGGTGGACACCTGGTGGGACCGGTCGAGGTCGTTGGTGCCGATGTGCAGCGTCACGACGTTGGGCCGGTAGCGGGTCAGCGAGGCGTCGGCGAGTGCGGCGATCTGCTCGATGAGGTATCCGGAGTGGCCCTGGTTGTCGGGGTCGGACATCGAACCGCCCCGCAACGTGCCGACGAAGTCCAGCGGATGACCGTCCGCCGCGAGCCTGTCCCACAACGGCCCCCGGTAGCCGTTGCCGTTACTGCTCCCCACCCCCCAGGTGATCGAGTCACCCAACGGCATGACCCGCAAGGGCGTGTCGGAGGCGGCCGAGGCGGGAGCCGCCCCCGCCGTGGTCACGCCGAGCGCGGCGGCGACCAGCATGACCAGGGTCGAGATCCAGGTCTTTCTCATACGGGTGCCCTCATTTTTCTACGAGAGTGATGGCGGACTCAGTGGGGCCGGGGGACTCAGCCCTTGATGGCGCCGGTGAGCATGCCCTTCTTGAAGTGCCGCTGGACGAACGGGGAAGCGACAGCGACGGGGATCAGCGCGAGGACCATGACGGCCATCTGCAGGCCCAGCGCGGAGAGTTCGCCGGTGCGGACGGCCTGCTGGAGACCGGTCGGCGCCTCGGTGTTCTTCTGGACCAGCTGGATGAGCACGTTCTGCAGGGGCAGCATCTGCTGATCGGTCAGGTAGATGGAGGCGTTGAACCAGGCGCTCCAGTAACCGACCGCGTAGAACAGGGAGATGACGGCGAGCACCGCGCGGGACAGCGGCATGACGATGGTGAGCAGGATGCGCAGGTCGCCGGCCCCGTCGATGCGGGCGGACTCGGTGAGTTCGGGCGAGATCCCCATGAAGAAGGCGCGCAGCACCAGGATGTTGAAGACACTGACGGCGCTCGGCAGGATCAGCGACAGATAGGTGTCGGTGAGGCCCAGCGACTGCACCAGCAGGTACGTGGGGATGAGCCCGGCTCCGAAGAACATGGTCGCCATCATGGTCATCAGGAAGAACCGGTGGCCCAGAGTGCCCGGCCGGGACAGGCCGTAGGCGGCGAGCACCGACACCGCCATGGAGAACAGGGTGCCGCACAGGGTGACACCGACCGAGACCATGATCGCCCGGCTGACCTGGCCGCCGCTGAGCAGTTCGGTGTAGTTGACGAAGGTGATGCCCTCGGGGATCACGACGAGGCCGCCGACCCGGTCGATCACCGGCTTCGGGGAGAGGCTGGTGACGATCACGATCCACAGCGGGCCGAGCACGGCCAGGCAGCAGAGCGCGAGGAAGCCGCCCTTGAGGGTGAGTCCGGTCTTGCTCGGCGGCTCCTCCCACACCGGGCGGGCGGGAGCCTTGAGGCTGCGGATGAGCTGCGTGTTGAGGCTCATTTCTTGTACACCCCCTGCTCACCGAGCAGGTGCGCGACCTTGTTCGCCCCCAGGACGAGACACACTCCGATGACTCCCTTGACCAGGCCGACCGCGGCCGCGTAGCTGAAGTCGCCGTTCTGGATGCCCATGTTCCACACGTAGGTGTCGAGGACCTCACTGGCGCCCGCGCCGACGGCGTACCGCTGGAGCAGGAACTGCTCGAAGCCGACGCTCAGCGCGTCGCCGACGCGCAGTACCAGCAGCAGGGCGATCACGGGGCGCAGTGCGGGCAGCGTGACGTGCCACATGCGCCGCCAGCGGCCCGCGCCGTCCATGGCGGCGGCCTCGTACAGGTCGGTGCTGACGGCGGACAGGGCCGCGAGGAAGACGATGATCCCCCAGCCGGCGTCCTTCCACACGGCCTGTCCGACGACCAGGTACTTGAACAGGTCGGCGTCGGTCATCAGGTCGAAGCCGCTGTACCCGTGCTTCTCCAGGGTCTGCGCGATGATGCCCGCGCCGCCGAGGATCTGCTGGAAGACGGTGACCACGAGGACCCACGAGAAGAAGTGCGGCAGATACATGATCGCCTGCGCCACGGCCCGCACCCGGGGCCGGATCACGCTGTTGATGACCAGCGCGAGGGCGATGGGGACCGGGAAGAAGAACACCAGTTGGAGCAGGAAGAGCACGATCGTGTTCTGCGTGGCGTCCCAGAACAGCGGGTCGTCGAGCATCCGGGAGAACTGTTCCACGCCCACCCAGGGGCTGTGGAAGATCGCCGTGATGCCGTTGTTGGAGACGTACGGGTCGTAGTCCTGGAAGGCGACGACGTTACCGAGCAGCGGGACGTAGTTGAAGATGAGGAGCAGGAGGATGACGGGCAGCGTCATCAGGATGAGCGTGCGGTCGCGCCGCCACCGAACCCGCCAGGGGACCTTGCCCACCCTGCGTGTCCCCCGGTCCTCCACCGCCGCGGCGACCGCGGCCGTCGGTTCCTCGACGGCCGCGGGGGGAGGTGACCCGTCCGGCCTGCTCCTGGCCGTGGTGGGCATCAGTTGCCACTGCCGTTCTTGTCCAGGAGCTCCTTGTACCAGTCGCGGAGCTTGTCGCCACCGGAGGACTTCCAGGTGGAGATGGCCTGCTGGACGTCGGACAGCTGCTTGTGGCCGCGCACGTAGTCGAGCTCCAGCTGCTCGAACTGGCTGACGAGGCCGGCGTAGCGGCTCGGTTCGATGACCTTCATGCCGTACGTGGACGTCTTCTTCATGAAGGCACCCATCCGCTGCTGCCATTCGACCTGCTTGCGGGCGATGTCGGGGAGGTCGGGATGGGCCAGGTAGGCCGCTGGGCCCGCCAGCATCCCCCAGGCGTTGTTCACCTCGGAGTTGCCCTGGTCGTTCTTGGCCGGGACGCCGTCCGTGACCGTGTAGTGGGTGCCCTCGACGCCGTACTCGACGAGCATGCGCTCCTTGGTACCGTAGGGCGCGGCCGCGAAGTTGGCGGCGGCCAGCGCGTTCTCGACCGTCTCCTTCGAGGCGCCCTTGCGGATGAACGACCAGATGGTGGCGGGCTGGCTCGCGTACAGCGTCGGGTTGCCGCCGTCGGCGCCGAAGTAGTCCATGCCCTCGATCTGGAAGTCCGGGTTGGACTGGGCCTGTTCAGCACTCTTGCCGTACCAGGCGGACATGTCGCTGTTGAAGACCAGGATCTGCCCGGCGGTGAACCGCTGGCTGGCGTCGCCCGTGCGTGCCTTGTCGTCGGGGTGGACCACGCCCGCGTCGAACAGCTTGCGCACCCACGCCAGGGCTTCCAGGAACTCGGGGTGTTCGATGCGGTACGTCACCTTGCCGTCGTCCTCGATGTTCCAGCCGAGCGGCCCGGCGGGGCGGACGCCGAAGATGGCCGCCGCGCTCCAGCTCATGTCACCGCAGGCCCACACCTTGGCCTTGGCGCTGGTGACGTCCTTGGCCCAGCTGAGGAATTCGTCGGCCGACGTGGGGACGGACCAGCCCTTCGCGTCGAAGATGTCCTTGCGGTAGTAGGGCACGATGGTGCTCGCCGCGGCGGCGGGGATCGGAATGCCGCGCAGTGCGCCGCCGAAGATGCTCACCCGCCAGGCGTCGGACGGGATCGCGGCCAGGTTGGGGTACTTCTTGACCTTGTCGCCCGCCAGGTAGGGGCCGAGGTCCATGAACTTCGCGGTGACCGCGTTCGGGATCTTGCCGCCCAGTTCCCAGTCGGGCACGACCACCATGTCGGGTATGGAGCTGGAGGCGAGGACGGCGCCGAGCTTCTCGCCGTAGGTGTTGCCGTCCTGGTTCTGCCAGGTGATCTTGGTGCCCGCCGCCGCGTCGAGTTCCTTGTAGTACGCGCACCCCGGCTTCGGCGGGGTGCCCCACAGCGGGGACATGATCTTCAGGGGAGCGCCGGTGCCGAGCTTTTCCGGGACCGCGGTGGCGAAGGCCGCGAGGTCGACCTTGCTGGTGTAACCGGCGGCCGAGCCGTTCTTCGACGGGATGTCCGGCTCGGCGACCGTGCTGGGGACGTACGTGGGGAGCAGCTTGTCCGCGTCCTTGCGCGAAGTGGCGCCCTCGCGCGTTCCGCTGTCCGAACCGCCGCAGGCGGAGAGCAGCGGGATTCCACCGGCAACCGCTGCGGTGGCGACCGCCGTGGAGGCGAGGAAGCTTCTCCGGCTCGGTCCTGCGGAGGTGGAGGCGGCATTCGGCGTCATTGCGTCAACCCTTCATGGCGCACCTGAGCACCCGGTGGTGGGCCGTCGGCTGCGCGCGGTGTCGTGACGGGAACTGGCTGATCTGGAAGAGGACATCCCATTAATGCGACGTGGTGCACAGTCGAAGCGCTTCGACGTTGCAGCGAGGTTAAGTGAAGGCATAGGGGCGCACAAGGGGCGTTTCCAAGATTCCTCGAAGGGGCAGAACGGGTCGAAGCGCTTCGAGCAGCCATCTTCTTCCTGCTCAGGAAGACCTCATGCGCCGCGCAGAAGATGGGATCACTGTGCCCGTTTGCGCTCCCGGCCGGTCGAAGCGCATCGACCGCAACCACACCACCAGCAGGGCGCCAACGCGGCCAGGATAGAGAAACTTTCCGCATGGCACAGCCTCTTGTTTCGCACGAAACCTGTCCGTTAACTTCACCCCCTAGCGAAGCGCTTCGACACTCGTCGCCGGTCTGGAGAAGGACACCATGGAGAACGAACAGCGGAGCTTCCGCTGGGGTCACGAAGCCCTGCGACTCGACTTCGTCGTCGGCGACGACCGCAGTCCGCGCCTGACCCACCTCGGGCTGCCCGGCGAAGTGGACAGCGCCGCCCGTCCGTCCTTGCCACTGGTGGAGGTGACGGCCGCGGGTCACGGCCGCGACTGGTCGGGCAGCCGCCTCGTCGGCACCGGTCTCGGCGCGCGGCTGCGCCACCGGGCCCACCACGCGACTCGCGACGGCGACTGGCACACGCTGACCGTCCACCTCCACGACCCGGAGACCGGGCTGGCCGCGGAGGTGGTCTACCGGTCCCCCGACGGCGTGCCCGCGCTCCGCAGCGAGGTGACCCTGCGCAACGAGGGGCAGGCCACGCTGCACCTGGAGTCGGTCAGCTCGCTCGTGGTGGGCTGCCTCACCCCGCCGGACCCGGCGGCCCTCGATGCCGCGGACGTGCTGTGGGCGGAGAACGACTGGCTCGCCGAGTGCCGCTGGCAGCGCCGACCGATGCGCCGGTCCACCCCCGCCCTCAGCGGTCGCGTCACGTACGGGCACGGCAAGGCCGGTTTCGCCCTGACCGGCCAGGGCACCTGGTCCACCTGCGGGCACCTGCCCATGGGCGCCCTGACGGACCGTCACTCCGGCCGTAGTTGGGCGTGGCAGATCGAGCACAACGGCGGCGGCTGGCGCTGGGAGTGCCAGGAGCACGAACAGGCGGCCTACGTGGCACTGTTCGGGCCCACCGACACCCATCACGGCTGGCGGCACCCGCTGGAACCGGGCGCGGCCTTCCGCACCGTACCCGCCTCGCTGGTCTACGCCGCCGACGGCGGCCCCGATGCGGCGTTCAGCGCGCTGACCCGCTACCGCCGCGCCCAGCGCCGCCCACACACCGACCATCAGCGCCTGCCCGTGATCTTCAACGACTACATGAACTGCCTGATGGGAGACCCCACCACCGACAAGCTCCTGCCGCTGATCGACGCGGCCGCCGACGCGGGCGCCGAGTACTTCGTCATCGACGCCGGCTGGTACGACGACGATGACGGCGGCTGGTGGAGCACCGTCGGCGCCTGGGAACCGGCCGCCTCACGGTTCCCCGGGGAGAAGGGGATCCACGAGGTGCTCGACCGCATCCGCGAGCGCGGCATGGTCCCCGGCCTGTGGCTGGAGCCGGAAGTCATCGGCGTGCACAGCCCCATGGCCAAGACCCTGCCGGACGAGGCGTTCTTCCGCCGCGACGGCGTCCGCGTCGCGGAAGTGGGCCGCCACCACCTGGACCTGCGCCACCCCGCCGCCCGCGCCCATCTGGACCGGGTCGTGGACCGCCTCGTCGGCGAGTGGGGCGTCGGCTACCTCAAGCTCGACCACAACATCGACCCCGGCTCCGGCACCAGCGCCCACCCCGGGGAGACACCGGCCGCCGGCCTGCTCGGTCACAACCGGGCGCACCTCGACTGGCTCGACGGCATCCTGGACCGGTACCCGCACCTGGTGGTGGAGAACTGCTCCTCCGGCGGCATGCGCTGGGACCACGCCCTGCTCTCCCGGCTTCAGCTGCAGTCCACCAGCGACCAGCAGAACCTTCAGCTCTACGCGCCCATCGCGGCCTCCGCGCCCACCGCCGTCACCCCCGAGCAGGGTGCCGTCTGGGCCTACCCGCTGCCGGAGGACTCCCCCGACGAGGTGGCTTTCACCATGGCCAACGCGCTCCTCGGCCGTATCCATCTCTCCGGCCACCTGCTGGAGTTGGGGCCCGAGGGCCGCGCCCTGGTCCACGAGGCGGTCGCCGTGTACAAGGCCGTCCGCGCCGACCTGCCGCGGGCCGTGCCCTGCTGGCCGCTCGGGCTCCCCGACTGGGACGCCCCCTGGATCGCCCTCGCCCTGCACACCCCCGCCACCACCTACCTCACCGCGTGGCGCCGCCCCGGCGCCGACCCCTCCGCCGCCCTCCACCTGGCCCACCTGCGCGGCTCCGACCTTCGCGCGGAGCTGCTCTACCCGTCCACCAGCCAGGCCGCCGCCACCTGGAACCCCGACACCGGGGACCTCTCGGTCACCCTGCCCACCGCACCGTCCGCGGTGATGTTCCGCATCACCCGTACCGAACCGGACGCTTCCTGAGCGCCCACGGCAGGGGGCTCAGCCGGCGTGCAGGATCCTGAAGCGGCCGGGTTCCGCCGGGTCCCGGTCGACGACCTGGATGGGCGCCCACGTCCACTGCCACAGGCCGGTGTCGGGTGTGCGCGTGAAGCTGATCGGTCCGCGGGTGCCTTCGACCGCGACGTCCGGCCAGGCCTCGGTGATGCTCGCGCGGTCCGTGCCGTGCGAGCGGAGCGCCTCGGCGAGGACGGTGATGGTGTCGTAGCCCTCGAAGGCGACGAAGGAGGGCGGCGTGCCGAGCCGTTCGGCCAGGGCGGTTTCCACGCGCGTGCCCAGGGGGCCGAGACGCTCGGGGAGGTAGCGCAGGAAGGGGATCGCGGCGCCGTCCTCGCCCAACTCGCCTGCCCATGAGGCGAATTCCGGCTGTCCGGCCGGAGCGCCGATCAGAGTCTCGGCCAGCCGTTTGTCCGCGCGGACGGACCGCACGATCGGCACCGCCGGCTCCGGGTGGCCGACCAGGAGAAGGAGGGCTGTGGCGCCGGTGTCCGCGAGCGCGTCACACACGGCGGCGGGGGTGAGGGCGGTCGTGTCGAGTTCGGCGACCGTGCCGCCGTGCGCGGTGAGGTGGTCGCGCAGGATGCGGGTGCCGGTCGCCCAGTAGAGGCTCGGCTGGGTTGCCACGGCGATGTGCCGGTGGCCCGCGCCGAGGAGGAAGTCCGCGTAGACGCGCCAGCCGCGGGACTGTGGCGGGGACAGGCGCGCGATCCGGCGCGTCGGCTGTTCGGTGAGCGCGTCGAGGACCGCCGACGTGCACAGGTAGGGCAGGCCGAGGGTGTCGGCCCTGGTGGCGGCGGCGCGTGCGACGACGCTGTGGTACTCGCCGACCAGGGCGGCGACGCCCAGTCCGGCCAGTTCGTCCACGGCCGCCTCGGCCCGCCGCGGGTCGGCCGCGGTGTCGCGGACCAGCAACTCCAGTGGTCTGCCGCCGATCCCGCCGTCGTCATTGACCTCGCGGACGGCCAATTCGAGCCCGGCGAGCAGGTGTTGGCCGGCCTCGGCCCAGCCGGGCCGGGTCAGCGGGGCGAGGGCGCCGATCCGGACGGACGTTCCATGGGTGATCATGCCGGACATTGCATCCACGACCGGCGCCGGCGGGCAAGGGATTATCCACGGCCGACTCAGCGGCACCGGCCAGTGTACGGCGGTCGGCGTGGCTGCCCGGTGCGATGAGGTCCCCCACCTCGACCTCCGCCACCAGACCGCGGGCCCTCGCCACCCGCCACAGCGAGGCGAGCAGACCGTCCTCGCCGACGAACGCCGGCGCCGTGCTGGTCGTACCCCGGTCCAGCCGGTACCGCAGGCGCACCGGCTGGACCGGGACGCCCGCGTCGAGGGCGGCCTGGAAGACGGCCGGGCGGAAGCGGCCCCGGGCGCGCCCGCACCAGGTGCTGCCCTCGGGAAAGACCGCGACCGCGGCGCCCCGGCGCAGGGCCTCCGCGATCCGGGCCACCGTGTCGGGCAGGGCGCGCAGCCGGTCCCGTTCGATGAACAGCACGCCGCCCCGCGCGACCAGGCGGCCCGCCAGCGGCCACTGCCGTATCTCGGTCTTGGCCAGCATCCGGGCCGGCCGTACGGCGGCGAGCAGGGGGACGTCCAGCCAGGAGATGTGGTTGGCGACGAGGAGCAGGCCGCCGTCGGGCGGGGCCGCCCCGGTGATCCGGACGCGGACGCCCGCCGCTCGCACGATCGCCCGGCACCACCGCCGTACCAGTCGGGCGGGGATGCGGTGGCCCACGGGGGTCAGTGCGAGGCCGGCGAGCAGCAGGGCGGCGATCGCGGTCAGCCGTAGCAGGGCGCGGGGTGCGGCCGTCGCCGTGGCCGTCGGCTCCACGCACGCTGCCGGGGTGCAGGGCGCGCTGGGCAGCCAGACGCTCATCAGGCCGGGACGAGGGAGAGGAAGTGCCGCAGGTAGCGCGGGTTGACCCGGCTCATCGGCAGCAGCACCAACAGGTCGGCGACGCCGAAGTCGGGGTCGTGGGCAGGCTCGCCGCACACCCAGGCGCCCAGGCGCAGATAGCCGCGCAGGAGCGCCGGAAGTTCCGTGCGGCCGGCGGCGGGCGCACCCGGCGTCCAGGGCAGCAGGGGGCGTACGCGGAACTCCTCGGGGGCCAGGTTCTTGGCGCGCACGCGTTCCCAGGTGGCGGAGGCCAGCGCGCCGCCGTCGGCGAGCGGGACGGAGCAGCAGCCTGCCAGCCACTCGTGGCCGCCGTCCGCCATGTAGCGGGCGATGCCGGCCCAGATGAGGCTGATGACGGCGCCGTCGCGGTGGTCGGGGTGGACGCAGGAGCGGCCGACCTCGACCAGGCCGGGCCGGATCGGGTCGAGCGGGGCGAGGTCGAACTCGCCCTCCGAGTACAGCCGTCCGGCGACCGCGGCGCGGTCCGGGGGCAGCAGCCGGTAGGTGCCGACCACCTGGCCGGTCACCGTGTCGCGGACGAGCAGGTGGTCGCAGTAGGCGTCGAAGGCGTCGATGTCGTGTCCGGGCTGCGGGCTGGACAGCAGGGCGCCCATCTCCCCGGCGAAGACATCGTGCCGCAGCCGCTGCGCGGCCCGTACGTCGTCCTCGGTGCGGGCGATGCCGACGGTGTAGCGGGCGGGTGCCGTCGGCTGCGCGGGGCGGTCGAGCGTGGAAACGCCGTTCATGGGCTGACTCCTGTGGTCACAGGCCGGGGACGGTTGAGCGGCCGGAACAGTTCTTCCGACGCCGGACGTCGTCCGCGTGACCGTCGTCAGGAGCGCGGATGTGGGGTTGTTGAACGGAACGGTCAGGGTGCCGCGGGGCGGAAAAGCGAGACGGGGCCGGGGAGCACCACTCCCGGCCCCGTCCGTCCGCGCTGAACGGCGAACGTCTTGGGGGGCCTACCGCTTGGCCACCTTGCGCGTGGCCCGCAGCCACTCCTTGTTCATGCTCGTGATGGAGACGAGCGGAATGCCCTTGGGGCAGGCTGTGGCGCACTCGCCCGTCAGGGTGCAGCCGCCGAAGCCCTCGTCGTCCATCTGCGCCACCATGTCCAGCACCCGTGTCTCCCGCTCGGGCGCGCCCTGCGGCAGCACGTTGAGGTGGTTGACCTTGGCGGAGGTGAACAGCATCGCCGCGCCGTTGGGGCACGCGGCCACGCACGCCCCGCAGCCGATGCACTCGGCGTGCTCGAAGGCGAAGTCGGCGTCCGGCTTCGGCACCGGCGTCGCGTGCGCCTCCGGCGCCGACCCGGTCGGGGCGGTGATGTAGCCGCCGGCCTGGATGATCCGGTCGAACGCCGAGCGGTCGACGACCAGGTCCTTGATCACAGGGAACGCGGCGGCCCGCCACGGCTCGATGTCGATGGTGTCGCCGTCCTGGAAGGACCGCATGTGCAGCTGACAGGTGGTGGTGCGCTCCGGGCCGTGCGCGTCGCCGTTGATGACGAGGGAGCACGCGCCGCAGATGCCCTCGCGGCAGTCGTGGTCGAAGGCGACCGGGTCCTCGCCCCGGAGGATGAGTTCCTCGTTGAGGGTGTCGAGCATCTCCAGGAAGGACATGTCGGAGGAGATGCCGTCCACCTCGTACGTGGACATGGCGCCGTCGGCGTCGGCGTTCTGCTGCCGCCAGACGCGCAGGGTGAGCTTCATGCGTAGCTCCGCTGGGTGGGGTGGACGTACTCGAAGACGAGGTCTTCCTTGTGCAGGGTGGGGGCCTCGCCGGTGCCGGTGAACTCCCAGGCGGCCGCGTAGCCGAACTCGTCGTCCCTGCGGGCGGCTTCGCCGTCGGGTGTCTGGGACTCCTCGCGGAAGTGTCCGCCGCAGGACTCCCTGCGATGCAGCGCGTCGAGGCACATCAGCTCGGCGAGTTCCAGGTAGTCGACGATCCGGTTGGCCTTCTCCAGCGACTGGTTGAACTCCTCGCCGGTGCCGGGCACCTTGATGCGCCGCCAGAACTCCTCGCGGATCTGCGGAATGCGCTCCAGGGCCTTGCGCAGGCCGGAGTCGGTGCGGGCCATGCCGCAGAACTCCCACATGAGTTCGCCGACTTCGCGGTGGAAGGAGTCCGGGGTGCGGTCGCCGTCGACGGACAGCAGCAGGTTCAGGCGGTCCTCGGTCTCCGCCAACACCTCCTGTACGACGGGGTGTTCGGCGGTGACGGCTTCCTGGTGCGGGTTGCGGGCGAGGTAGTCGTTGATGGTGGCGGGCAGTACGAAGTAGCCGTCGGCCAGGCCCTGCATGAGCGCCGAGGCGCCGAGCCGGTTCGCGCCGTGGTCGGAGAAGTTGGCCTCGCCGATCGCGAACAGGCCGGGGACGGTGGTCTGGAGGTCGTAGTCGACCCACAGGCCGCCCATCGTGTAGTGCACGGCCGGGTAGATCCGCATCGGCACCTTGTACGGGTCCTCGTCGGTGATCCGCTGGTACATGTCGAAGAGGTTGCCGTACTTGGCCTCGACCGCCTTGCGCCCCATCCGCTGGATGGCGTCGGCGAAGTCGAGGTAGACGCCCTGGCCGCCGGGGCCGACTCCCCTGCCCTCGTCGCAGACGTTCTTCGCGGCGCGGGAGGCGATGTCGCGGGGCACGAGGTTGCCGAAGGAGGGGTAGATGCGCTCCAGGTAGTAGTCGCGCTCGTCCTCGGGGATCCTGTTCGGCGGGCGGTCGTCGCCCTTGGCCTTCGGCACCCAGATCCGGCCGTCGTTGCGCAGGGACTCGCTCATCAGCGTCAGCTTGGACTGGTGGTCGCCGGTGCGCGGGATGCAGGTCGGGTGGATCTGGGTGAAGCAGGGGTTGGCGAACCAGGCGCCGCGCCGGTGCGCCCGCCAGACGGCGGTGGCGTTGGAGTTCATGGCGTTGGTCGACAGGTAGAAGACGTTGCCGTAGCCGCCGCTGGCGAGTACGACGGCGTCGGCGAAGTAGGTGTCGATCCTGCCGGTGATCAGGTCCCGGGCGACGATGCCGCGGGCCCGTCCGTCGATGACGATCAGGTCGAGCATCTCGGTGCGCGGGTGCATCTCGACGTTCCCGGCGGCGATCTGGCGGCTGAGCGCCTGGTAGGCGCCGAGCAGCAGTTGCTGGCCGGTCTGGCCGCGGGCGTAGAAGGTCCGTGACACCTGCACGCCGCCGAAGGAGCGGGTGTCGAGCAGGCCGCCGTACTCGCGGGCGAAGGGCACGCCCTGGGCCACGCACTGGTCGATGATCTCGACGGAGATCTGGGCGAGGCGGTGGACGTTGGACTCGCGCGCCCGGAAGTCGCCGCCCTTGACGGTGTCGTAGAACAGCCGGTGGACGGAGTCGCCGTCGTTGCGGTAGTTCTTCGCGGCGTTGATGCCTCCTTGCGCGGCGATGGAGTGGGCGCGGCGCGGGGAGTCCTGGTAGCAGAACTGGACGACGTGGTAGCCCTGTTCGGCGAGGGTGGCTCCGGCGGAGCCGCCGGCCAGTCCGGTGCCCACCACGATCACGGTGTGCTTGCGCCGGTTGGCGGGGTTGACCAGCCTGGCCTCGAAACGGCGCTTGTCCCAGCGCTCGTTGACGGGGCCGGAGGGGGCCTTGGTGTCGACGACGGGGTCGCCGGTCGCGTAGTCCGTGTAGGTCATGGGTCAGCTCACCACTCCGGTCATGACACCCACGGGTACGGCGACGAAGCCGGCCGTGAGCAGCAGTGCGAGGACGTTGGCCGTGGTCTTCAGGGCGCGGTCGCGGGTGCGGCTGCCCGCGCCGAGGGTCTGGGCCGCGCTCCAGAAGCCGTGCCGGATGTGCAGGCCGAGCGCGAGCATCGCGACGATGTAGATGGAGTTGCCGTACCAGGTGGAGAAGGTGTCCACGACGTTCTGGTAGGGCCGGCCCTCCTGGAAGCCGCCGGAGTGCACGGTGCCGGTGGTCAGGTCCAGGACGTGCCAGACGATGAACAGGCCGAGGATGATGCCGCCCCAGCGCATGGTGCGCGTGGCGTAGCTCGCCCGGGGCTTCTTGTGCACGTACTTGCTGGGCCGTGCCTTGATGTCCCGGCGGCTGAGCTGGTACGCGGAGGTGGCGTGGGCGACGACGGCGACGACCAGCACCACGCGGACGAGCCACAGCGTCCACCCGTAGTGCATGAAGGGTTCGCCGACCGTGCGCAGCCAGTGCCCGTAGCGGTTGAACTCCTCCGGCCCGAAGAAGATCTTCAGGTTGCCGATCATGTGGACGACCAGGTACAGCAGCATGATCAGCCCGCTGACCGCCATCACGGTCTTCTTGCCGACGGAGCTGTCCCACACCGTGCGTGCCATGGACGGCCGTCGGTCCGTCCGCGTTGCCAGAGCCATGGCTCAAGACGCTAGGGCCGGACGGCCCCATCGGTCCAAGACATGGTATGCCTCGATGCGATAGGCATTGCCTATCATGGGGCTCATGCAGTTCCAGCAGCTCCAGTACTTCGTGGCGGTCGCCGAGACCCGGCACTTCACCCGGGCCGCGGATCGCGTCCACGTGTCGCAGCCGTCCCTGTCCCAGCAGATCAGGGCGCTGGAGCGGGACCTGGGCGCCGATCTGTTCCTGCGGGCGCGCGGCAACATCACGCTCACCGACGCGGGCGAGGCGCTGCTGCCGCTGGCCCGGCGGATCCTGGCCGACGCCGATACAGCCCGGCTCGAAGTCCAGGAGCTGGTCCACCTGCGCAGCGGCCGGGTCCGGCTGGGCGCGACGCCGAGCCTGTGCACCGGTCTGCTGCCGGACGTGCTGCGCGCCTACCACGACCGCTATCCCGGCATCCGCCTGCTGGTCGAGGAGGGCGGCTCGCACGACCTGGTGCGCGAGCTGGCCCGGGGCGCCCTGGACCTGGCCCTGGTCGTGCTGCCGCTGCCGACCCCGTCACCCGCCCTGGCCACGGTGGAGCTGCTGCGCGAGGACCTGGTCGTGGTCTCCTCGCCGGACGCGCCGAGGCCCGGCCACGGCCGCCGCTCCGTGCGCATCGCCGATCTGGAGGGCGAGCGTCTGGTGATGTTCCGCCACGGCTACGACCTGCGGGAGCTGACCGTGGCCGCGTGCCGCGCCGAGGGCTTTGAACCCGACTTCGCGGTGGAGGGCGGCGAGATGGACGCGGTCCTGGGCTTCGTACGGGCGGGGCTCGGGGTGGCCGTCGTCCCCCGGATGGTGGCGGCCCGGGCCGGGCGCGGGCTACGCGTCACCCCGCTGGCCCGGCCCGGCCTGCACCGGACGATCGCGCTCGCCCACCGCAGCGACGTGGCTCCGCCGCGGGCGGCACGGGAGCTCCAGCGGATGCTGCTGGAGCGGTGACGGCCCATGCCCGTACGGCCGGCCCTGGCACCTCCTCGCGCCACGAGCAGCCGCGGCTGCTGCGCCGGGCGAGGCGGAAGCGGCACCGGTCGTGGAGCCGTTCGACCGCACCGGCCCGGACACCGGGCCGCGCGTCGCGGCCCGCGCCGCCGCGCCTCCCCTCGCCGCATGCGACCGGCTGGCCCTGGCCGGCCCGGGGCCGCGCCCGGGTGACGTGCAGCGGTACATCGACGAGAGCCGCGCCGGGGGCCACGACCTCGCCCTCGCCGGGCGGGGCCGTGCCTCTGCCGCCCGCAGCCGTCGCTGTCCGCTGTCCCCGCCCAGAAGTCGTCACCCGCAGGGGCGCCGTCGCCCCGCCCGCGGTCCGGCCGTCACCCGGTCGCGGCACTCCCGTGCGACGGCCACCGCGGGCCTCGTCCGCGCGGCCCGACGACCGGGACCGGGCCGTCGTACTCGGAAATTCGGTACGGCCGTACGGACTGGCGATTCCGTACGGCCGTCGCGGTGTTCAGCCGGTGGCGTCCACCAGTGCCAGTTCGTGGAGTCGGTCCGGTGGGCCCGGGCGGGCGTAGTACCAGCCCTGGGCCGTGTCGCAGCCGAGTATCCGCAACTGCTCGGCCTGGGAGCCGGTTTCGACGCCCTCGACGGTCACCGCGAGGTTGAGGCTGTGGGCGAGCGAAACGATCCCTTCGACGATCTTGAGGTCGACGGGGTCGGCGGGGAACTGCTGCATGCTCTGGGTGAAGGAGCGATCCAGCTTGAGCACGCTCACCGGCAGCCGGCGCAGGTTGGCGAGGTTGGAGTAGCCGGTGCCGAAGTCGTCCAGGGCGATGTCCACGCCCATCTCGGCCAGCCGGCGCAGCGGTTTGAGCAGGTCGTCGTCCGCGCCGATCAGCGCCGACTCGGTGACCTCCAGGCACAGTACGTCGGGGGTGACGCCCGCCCGCTCCAGGATGTCCACCGTGTCCTGCACCAGACCGGGGTGCGTGAGCTGGCACGGCGAGAGGTTGACGTTGATGCGCAGCGGGCCCGCGTCGGTGTGCCGGTCGCGCCACTCCCGGGCCTGGCGCACGGACTGCTCCAGCACCCAGCGGCCGAGCGGAACGATCAGCCCCGTGTGCTCGGCGAGCGGGATGAAGCGGTCCGGGCCGAGGATTCCGTGCTGCGGGTGCAGCCAGCGCACCAGCGCCTCGGCGCCGCGCACGCTGCCGTCGCCGAGATGGACCAGCGGCTGGTACTCGATGAAGAACTCGCCCCGGTCCAGGGCGGTGGGCAGCGCGGTGGTCAGGCCGTGCCGGGTGATGGCACGGGCGTCGGCCTCCGGGTCGGCCAGCTCGAAGCGGTTGCCCCCGGCCGACTTGGCCCGGTACATCGTGATGTCGGCGCTGCGCAGCACCTCCGCGGGGCTGCGCTCGCCCGCCGGCCCCTCGACGATGCCGATGCTGCCGCGCACGGTCAGTTCCCGGCCCTCGACCATGATCGGGGCGACCAGCGCGTTCATGATGCGGGCGGCCAGCTCGTCGACCTCTCGCTCGGTGTCCGTGCCGGTGGTCAGCGCCACGAACTCGTCGCCGCCGAGCCGGGCGACCATCTCGCCGGGCGCGGTCGCGCAGGACTGCAGCCGGTCGGCGACCTCCACGAGCAGCCGGTCGCCGGCCGCGTGGCCGAGGCTGTCGTTGATGGTCTTGAAGCCGTCGAGGTCAAGGTAGCACAGCCCGAACCGCTGGCCCGCGCCGGCGGTGAGCGCCTTCTCCAGGCGTTCGAAGAACAGAGTCCGGTTGGGCAGTCCGGTGAGCGCGTCGTGCGTGGCCTCGTAGCGCAGCCGGAGGTTGAGCAGCCGCCGCTCGGTGGTGTCCTCCATGAGGGCGAGCTGGTACTGGGGTTCGCCGTCGGCGTCGCGGAGCAGGGACACCGTCAGGTTGGTCCACAGGACCGTTCCGTCGGGGCGGTAGAACGCCTTCTCGACGTGGTAGTGCTCGCGCTCGCCGCGGACGAGCTCGTCGTAGAGCTTCCAGACCTGCGGCGCGTCCTCGGGGTGCGTCCAGTCCATGACGTTGCGGCCGCGCACGCTCTGCTCGGAGCCGCCGAACATACGCACGAGCGCGCCGTTGACCTGCAGTATGTTGCCCGAGAGGTCGGCGATGCCGATTCCTATGGCGGCGCCCTCGAAGACCGCGCGGAAGCGGGCCTCGCTGGCGTGCAGGGCCTGGGCCACCACGCCCTGCGCCCGCAGGGCGGCCGCGGAGATCGCCTCCTGCTCGGCCAGCGTGCGCTCGCGCAGCGCCTGCGCGTACCCGGCGGCCATGGCGTGCTGGAGCCGCGCGCTGCGGGCCCGCAGGTCCTCCTGGTCACCGCCCTCGCCGCAGTACAGGACCAGATAGGCGTCGACGCAGTCGAGGCTGCGGCTGAGCGCCTCGGGGTCGGTGCAGTGCGCGCCGACGAGAGCGGCGCCGACCGCTCTCGCCGCGTCGGCGTCGAACGCCCTGGCCCGCAGCGCCTCGCTCAACCGCCGGGCGAGCGGCAGCAGTTGCTCCTCGAACTCCGGCCGGGTCGACGACGTCGAGGTCACCGGGAACACGGCCCGGCTCCAGATCGTCGCGAACCGGCGCAGTCTGTCCTCCGGCCCGTCCGGCTCCGCGCTCACGCCGTACGCCCCACGCCCGCGAAGCCGGAGAAGGCCCATGGGTCCTCCTCCTCCGGTGCGGTGTCCGGCCGCCAGTGCGGCATCGGCACCAGTCCGGGTTCCACCATGTCGTACCCCTCGAAGAACCGCGCGATCTCGTCGCGCGAGCGCATGATCAGCGGGTTGCGAATGTCCTTGTATACGCCGACCGTGCCCTCCGCCCGCTCGGTCGGCAGCGGGATTCCCTCGTACGAGGCATGCGTGAGGATCAGCAGGCTGCCGGGCGCGAGCGCGTCGCGCAGTTCGGCCACCGCTCCGTACGGGTCGTCCGTGTCTTCCACGAAGTGCAGTATGGCAACGAGGAGAAGCGCCACTGGACGGTTCAGGTCGATCAGCCGCTCGACCTGGGAGCTGGAGAGGATCTCGCGGGGCTTGCGCAGATCGGCCGCGAGGACGTCCGTGGCCTCGTCCCCGGCCAGCACCGCGCGGCTGTGCGCGACGGCCACCGGGTCGTTGTCGACGTAGACGACATGCGCGTCGGGGGTGGCCGCCCGGGCCACCTCGTGGACGTTGCCGAACGTGGGGATGCCGGAACCGATGTCCAGGAACTGGGTGATGCCCTCGGCGGCCGCGTACCGCACGGCGCGGCGCATGAACGCCCGGTTCGCCTGCATGATCTTGGGGAGTCCCGGCATGAACTCCATGGCCTTGCGGGCCGCTTCCCGGTCGACCTCGAAGTTGTGCGAACCGCCCAGGTAGTAGTCGTAGATTCGCGAGACGCTCGGCACCGAGATGTCGATGCTCCGTGGTGCCCAGGCGGGACGCTCCATCTATCTCTCCAAGGCTCAGGCGATCCAGTGTTCGAGCTGAGGCTACTGATCGCCTGCCAAAGGAGCGAGCCGAAACGGAAATTGACCATCCGTTCCCGGTCACTGCCTGCGGCACGTGCCGAATTGTGCACCCGCGAATCGGCTACGAAATGCATCCGAAGCGTTCCACAGAGTTCTGAATCAGGCTGAACGGGACGAAGAGTTGGGGGCGGCACAGCACACCGGTCCGCCCCCTCCGTGCGGTGCGGAGGGGGCGGACCGGTGTGGCGCGCGCTGACCGTTCGTCCGGCACTCGCTCTCTTTTTCCCGCCTCCCTACTTCTTCTCCTCCGGCGCGCCGACCGCCTTGCCGTCGGGGCGGACGGCGTACCAGGTGCCGCCGACGCCCTGACCGTTGGTGTCGCCGGGCTTCTTGTCACCGGCGAAGGTGTAGATCGGCACGCAGTCGATGGACTGCTGCTTGATGCCGTCGGGGCGGTCGAAGACGACGTAGCCCCGGTTGGGGGTGGACCCCTGCAGATCGATGCCCTTGGTGTCCTTGGCGTCGACCGGGGCGACGACGGGCCACTTGTCCAGGCAGGCACCGGTGCACGCGGTCGACATCGGCCACTGGGTGTCCTTCAGGAAGCGGTAGACCGTCATGCCGTTCTTGTCGACGACGATCTCGCCGAGCTTGGGGTCGTTGCGGGTGGACAGGCCGGGCAGGCCCGCCTCCTTGGCCCCCTTGGCCCCCTTGGCCTTCTTGCCGTCGGGGGCCAGCGCGTACCAGGTGCCGCCCACGCCCTGCCCCTTGGCCTCGCCCGCGTTGACGTCCTTCGCGTACCGGTACGCGGGCCAGCCGTCGACCGTCAGCTGCTTGGTGCCGTCGCTCCGGATGACCTCGCCGAGCAGCGCCTTGTCGATACCGGCGCCGGCGGTGGCGTCGTCCGCGGGGACCGGCGGCCAGGCCGTGGCGCAGTCGCCGTCGCAGTTCGACTTCGGCGGCTCGGCCGTGTCCTTGTCGAAGCGGTAGAGGGTCAGTCCGGCGCTGTCGGTCAGCACCTTGCCCAGCTCGGCGTTGGTGGCCACGGACAGCTCGCCCGCGGAATCCGCCGGCGCGGCCGGGGCTCCCTGCGCTCCGGCGCCGGTGTCGGCGCTCGATCCCAGTCCCGTACCGGCACTTCCGTAATCGCCCGCCGCGGCCGTGGCGCCCACGTTCTGGCTGCTCGCCGGCGGGGTGCTCTCCTGACCGCACGCCGTCGTCAGCGCCAGTACGGCCACGGCGCCCACCGCGAGCGAGGCGCTCCGCCACGAGGTCTTCATCGTCAACTCCCCATAATCGCAAGGGTGTTGCAGCGCCCTGCTGCGCCGCCGCACGACACTGGGTACGCACGGGGACCATGGTCGTGTTCAATCGCCTCACAAATTTCTTTCGGAAACCTGTGACACCGCGCCTCGCAGACCCGCCGCACCACGCCCCGGGAACCCGTGCCATCACGCCCTCGAGTCGCACACACGCCCGGGTCGATGGACATGCGAGCGACCCTCGATCAAACAGCCGGACACGATAGTTCCCCCCTTCGGGGCAATCCCCGTGGCTGCGGGGGCGCGAGCCTCCTCCAGGCCTCATGATCTTCGCCGTGCATGCACTCCAAACGACCCAATCCGCCCTCGGGGCGCGGGCGTTGGCCGCGGTGGCGTTGACCTGGTTCCTGGTGGGGGTACCGGCCGGGCCGGCCGCGGCCGACGCCTGCGCGTACGCCTCGACCGGGCCGGGGGGCACGGAAGCGGTCGCGGTCGCCGGGAGCGCCACCTGGCCGACTCCCCCGTGCCCGCCGCCGCCCCCGCCTCCCCCGCCGTGCCCGTCGCCGACCCCCACACCGACCCCGACCCCCACACCCACGCCGCCGCCCGAGCCGCCCCCGCCGAAACCGACGCCCACCCCCACACCCACCCCCGACCCACCGCCGAAACCGACTCCGAAGCCCACCCCGAAGCCGCCTCCGCCACCGGCACCCCGGCCGGCGGCCCCCCTCCCCCCGCCGCCCCCGCCTCCCCCCTCGCCCACCCCGCCCACTCCCACACCCACACCCACGCCGAAGCCACCCCCGTCGGCCCGCCCCGCCCCGCCCCCGTCCGTCGCCCCAGTGCACTACCCGCGCTACCACGCCGCGCAGCCGCAGAAGCGACCGCCGAACCGCACCACCGACCCCCTCACGTTCGTTCTGCTCATCGCCGCGCCCGCCGTGGTCGCCGTCGCCGCGCTCCGCCCGCGCTGATCCCTGGAGGCACCCCTTGCCGGAATGGCTTGTTCTCACCCTCGCGATGCTGGCCGCCTGCGTCGCGGTGGTCGCCATCACCTTCGTACGGCACCGCACCGCGTCGGACGACGAGGACCCTTCCGAGACCCCGGACGTCATCGAGTACATGACGATGTGGATCGGCGTGGTGTACGCCATCGTGCTGGGCCTGGCCATCGCGGGCGTGTGGGAGGGCCGCAGCGCCGCCCAGGACCACGTCCAGGCGGAGGCCCTCGCGCTGCACGAGGTGCACGAGCGGGTCCGCGTCTACCCGCCCGACGTGCGCGACCGCATTCGGGACGATGTCAACGCCTATGTCGGACACGTCGTGAACACCGAGTGGCAGACCATGGCCGACCACGGCCGGGTCACCGACCGCGGCGCCGAGCTCCTCCAGCGCCTCCGCGAGGACGTCACCGACTACGAGCCGCGCACCGACTTCGAGGCCCAGGCCTACCAGCCGCTGATCGACCAGGTCGCCGCAGCGGACCAGGCGCGCAACGCCCGCGCGAACTCCACCGGCGAGACGATGCCGGGCGTGGTGTGGTTCGGGCTGATCGCCGGGGCCGTAGTCACCGTCGGGATGATCCTCGCGCTGCAGATCAGACGGACGCCGCGGGAAGTGCTCCTCGCCGTGCTGTTCTCCGCGCTGATCGCGTTCCTGCTCTTCCTCATCTGGGACTTCGACGCGCCCTACAGCCGCGGCATCACGGCGTCCGCAGAACCGTTCCTGAACCTCTTCCCGGACGCAAAGGGCTGACGGCCGCTCACCCGGGGACCCGGGCGGCGCTCCGTCCGGGTCCCCCGGACGCAGGAACGGCGTCCCCTGTGCGGCCCACACCTGTGCCCCATTCGCCCGACTGCGTTCGCGCAGGTGTGCGCACCTTCCTAGCGTTCCGGTCATCGAGGTGCATTTCCGGCACAAGCGGAACAGGTCCGCAGCTGCTCCTCGGGGACCCGGAGGAACCACCATGCGCGCGATACGCGTCGCTTCGGCCGCACTGCTGGGCGTGACCGCCCTGGCCTTCACCGCGCCGGCAGCCCAGGCGAACGGCGACAACAACATCACGCCGTTCGGCTTCAGCGTGCTGCCCTCCACGATCGCGGCGGGCGGCCAGGTCACCCTGCGCCTCGACCGGAGCGACGGCGGCTGCAAGGGGTCGGCGACCGTCACCTCGGCGGTCTTCGACACGGTCACCATCCCCGCGGGGAGGACCCAGGCGACGGCCGTCGTGGACTGGGACGCCAAACCGGCCGCGGTCTACCGGGTGACCTTCGCCTGCGACGGCGTGAGCGGTTCGACGGAGCTGACCATCTCGGCCGGCCGGCCCACCCATCGGCCGGTGCCCCAGCCCTATCCACCGGGCGGTGTGCACGCCGGCGGGGGCGGCAGCTTCGCCGGGTTCGACCTGAAGGAGATCGGCCTCGGCGCCGCGCTCATCGCGGGTTCCCTCGGAGCCGCGTACCACCTCTCCCGGCGGCGCACCGGGGAGGACGGCGGCTGACGCCGCAGCAGCCCGCACAGGCCGTCGCCCCGGCCCCCTCGCGGAGGGGGCCGGGGCGACGGCCTGTGACGTGCGGTACCGAAGAGGGTGCGGCTCAGATGCGCTTCTCGGAGCGGCGGCGCATCCAGAACAGCCCGCCGCCGAGGAGCGCGGCGGCCACGAGCCCGCCGCCGATGGCCATGTCGGTGGGGGTGGCCCCGGAGGAGCTGCTGCCGCCGAGACCGCCGCGGACACCGCCGATGACGGTGAAGGCGCCCGGCTTGGTCAGCGACTTGTTCTCACCGCAGTTGGCCGTGATGTCGTACGTGCCCGGGGCGGCGTTGCTGTTGACGGTGACCTTCGCGGTCGCCGACGAGCCTCCCATGGAGGTGAGCTTGGTGGTGGGGAACGCCGACGACGAGACGGTGCTGCCCGGCATCTGGCAGGCCGTCCCGTCCACCGTGATGGTCAGCTGGCCGCCGCGGGCGATGACGCTGGGCAGAGCCACGATGTTGCTGGGTTCCGTCCAGGCGGCAGCCGTCGGTGCGGCGAGCCCGAGGGCGGCCACCGCCACTGCTGACACCGCCAGGGCACGAGAGTTGCGCATCTCAATCCTCCGCGGGAGGCGCCCCGGGAACCGTCCCCGGTGGATCGGCGAGAAAACGCCTCCCGGAAAAACCCTCAGATGCCGTGCGGCGGGCCGCATTTCGGCAATGGTCCGTCCTGGTGAGAGGACACGCCGAACGATCACCGCACAATCGGATATCACCGCAGGTCACGGACCGTCAGAAATTTCCTTTCGACGGCAACTCGGATGGCTCACCACGGCCTGCCGAAAGGGAGCGGGGCCACCCGTTCGCTGCTGCCCCGTCGCCGGTTCGGTGCGCCGGACTTAGCGTTCTCGTATGCGCGAATGACGGGGCGACGGCCGCGTCGAGAGGGGAAAAGCGAATGTCTGCGTACGAGCTGGCCGAAGAGGAGGAGCAGCAGCGGAAGAAGCGCGCTCCTTGGGGCGTGATAGCGCTTGTTCTGCTGACCGGCCTCGCGCTCATTCGGAATGGTTCGGGGGAATTCGACGTGGGCCCCCCGCAGCCCGCTTCGGCGGCCGCGGCCGACAGCCGGATGCCGGGCGGCACCTTCGCCAACACCCCGGATCCGCTGCCGTACGCCGTGCCCGACCGGGTCAGGATCTCCGCGATCCGGGTCGACGCGCCGATGATGCCGGTCGGCCTGGACGCGGACGGCTGGGTGGCGGCACCGCCGCCGGAGGACCCCAACCTGGCCGGCTGGTTCACCGGCGCCGTGTCCCCCGGCGAGAAGGGCACCGCGGTCGTCGTGGGCCACGTCGACAACAAGCAGGGCCCCGCCGTGTTCTACGGACTGGGGGCCCTGAAGAAGGGAAACCGCGTCGAGATCGCGCGCAAGGACGGAAAGACGGCCGTGTTCGAGATCTACGGCATCGAGGTGTTCGAGAAGAACAACTTCCCCGGCGACCGCGTCTACGCCTCCAAGGGCGTCGCGGAGCTGCGCGTCATCACCTGCGGCGGCGGTTTCTCCCAGCAGGACGGCTACGCCGGCAATGTCGTCGCCTTCGCCCGCCTGGTCGAGGTCCGCTGACCAGGCGGGCGGGCGCGGCTCAGGAGTACTGCCGACGCGGGACCGTCACGGAGTAGCCGGCGTCCAGCAGTTCGGGCAGATAGTCCCGCAGCGCGCGGACACTCTGCGAACGGTCGCCCCCGGCGTCGTGCGAGAGCACCACGACGCCGGGGGCGGCGCCGTTCTCGACCCGGGCGGAGATGGTACGGGCACCAGGGGTGGTCCAGTCGAGGGTGTCGACGGTCCAGGCCAGCGGCTCCATGCCGAGTTCGGCGCCGAGCTGGAAGGCCGCCCGGTTCCAGGCGCCGTAGGGTGCGCGGAACCACTGCGGCCGCTCCCCGTACGCCTCCTCGACGACATCGCAGGTGCGCTCCATCTGGGAGCGGATCTGACCGCGGCTCAGGCGGGTCAGCAGGGGGTGGGACCAGGTGTGGTTGCCGACCACATGGCCCTCGTCGGCCATGCGGGCCAGCAGGTCCTTGTGGGCGGCGGCCATCTCCCCGCACACGAAGAACATCGCGCGGACGTCGTACTCGGCGAGCGTGTCCAGGATGGCCGGGGTGTAGCGGGGGTCGGGGCCGTCGTCGAAGGTCAGCACCATGGTGCGGCCGCGCCCGGACATCCGGAGCAAGGGGGTGCTGCGGACGAGCGTGCGGCGGGGCGCCGACCGGGGCGGGCCGTAACCGGTCAGGGGCTGGAGGCGGTAGGCGGAGGGCTTGAGCGGGCGGCGCGCCGGAGGGCCGGCGGCGGGTGCGGTGGCCCGCACCGGCTTCTCGCCCCCGCCGAGCGCGAACAGTCCGCCGGTGCCGGCCGCCCCTACGGCGACGGCTCCGGCGAGCAGGGCCCGGCGGCGCGTGAGCAGCCGTGTGAGCAACTGATCCTTCTGCATGACTCATCAGTCGCCCGGCGGGGCCCCGACGCACCACAACGACACCGGTGCGGCGGCGGGATTCCACCCGGGCGGCCTATGACGGGGCGTCAGCAGGGGTGCACGGACCGGGGGTCGTACCGCCGGTCGCATCGGCGGTCGTGACAGCTGGCCGTACCGGCGCTCGCACCGGCTGGCCGTACCAGCGGTCGCATGGGCGATCGTGACGGCTGGGCGTACCGGCGATGGTGACGGCCGGCCGTACCGGCGGTCGCATCGGCGGTCGTACCGACGGCCGTACCGGCGATCGTGACGGCCGGCCGTCTTGGCGGTCGTATCGGCCGGCCGTACCAGCGCTCACATCGGCGGTCGCATCGACTGGCCGTACCGGCGGTGCCGGATGCGGATCCGTTCGGGCGGGTCCGCATCCGGCTCGGCGCGCCCGGCCTCGTCCCCTCCGTCGAGGCCGAGCGCCGGGCGGCCCGGTCGGCCCGGCCCTCGGGGGCCCGGGCAGCCCGGGGAGCGCGCGGCTTTCGCGGCGCGTCGGCGGTGGCAGCCGTGGTTCCGACTGTAGGAAGAGCTCCGGCCGGTCGCTCGTCGAGCCGGCCGGCACCCGCGGGACCTGCGGTTTCCGATAGCCTCGCAGGCGTGACGGAACAGCACGCGCAGGGCTTCGAGCGGGGCACGGACGGGCCGAAGGTCATCGTGGTCGGGGTCGACGGCTCCGACTCCTCACTGCGGGCGGCGGCCTACGCGGGTGGCCTCGCCCGCCGCCAGCGGGCACTGCTCGCGGTGGTGTACGTACAGCCGGTGATGTCGGCGGGTGCGGCGCTGGGGGCGCCGGTCGCCCAGGTGACCGACGAGATCGCCGAGGACCTGGTCGCGCAGATCCGGGAGGCGACGGAGCGCACGAAGGGGATATTCGACGTGCGCTGGGAGTTCCACACCTTCCGGGGTGATCCCTACACCGGGCTGGTCAAGGCGGCCGACGAACTCACGGCGGACGCCGTGGTGGTGGGCGCCTCCGAGCAGGCCGGGCACCGGATCGTCGGTTCGGTCGCGGTGCGGCTGGTGAAGGCCGGGCGGTGGCCGGTCACGGTCGTGCCGTAGCCACCGCGCGGCCGTTTCTCACAGCGTCCGCAGGAACTCCAGCAGGATCTTGTTGAATTCCTCGGGCTTCTCCAGGTTCGGGTAGTGGCCGGCGCCGTCGACGGTCACGGCGCGGCCGTGACGGACCGAGCCGACGAGCCGGTCCGCCGCGTCGATCATGTCGGCGGGTTCCAGGGTGCCGTTGAGGGCGAGCACGGGGACGTCGATGCGGTCCAGCCGGGACCAGGAGTCGGTCACGGGCACGTGCCAGTCCCGCTCGCCGGGCGTGTGCTTGGAGACGGTGTGCAGGGCCATCTCCCGCATCCGGCGCAGGATGCCGGGGTCGACGGCGTCGGCGGTCCGGTGCTCGCCGGGCACGACCTTCTCGAAGGCGGCGAGCCAGCCCTCGATGTCACCGGCGCCCAGCGTCCGCGCGAACTCGTCCTGGATCTCCCGGGTCCAGGGGTCGGTGTACCGGTAGTCCCCGGTCGCGGACCCGCAGGTGACCACGGCGCGAACGAGGTCGGGGTATTCCAGCACGGTGTCGGTGACGACCACTCCGCCCATCGACAGGCCGACCAGGGCCGCGGGCCCGGCGTCGAGGTGACGCAGCAGGTCGGCGAGGTCGTCGGCCCAGCGGAACGGCCGCGTCGCGTTGGCCGAGAAGCCATGGCCGCGTACGTCCGGGGCGATCACGCGGTACTCGGCGGCGAGGGCCGGTATCTGGTCCGCCCAGAGGCGGTGGTCGACGTAGCCGGAGTGGACGAGGACCACGAGGTCCCCGGACCCGGTGTCGAGGTAGGCGAGGTCGCCGTCGCGGGACGGGAAGAAGCGAAGGTCGGAAGCACCAGTCATGACAACCAAGGTGTCACCCTGGGGAGATTTTGACAACCGGGTTGTCATGTTGGATCGGTGCATGATGTCCTGGTGAACGACATCGACGACCCGCTGCCCCCCGACGAACTCGGCCACCGCGTCTCCGAGGTGTTCGACCTGATCGGCGCGCTCTACCGCCGCGGCCTGCGCAAGATCGAGCAGGGCGAACAGGTCGAGGGGGTCTCCGTCGGCGTGCGCTCCGTTCTGGTCCTGCTGCGCAGGTACGGGTCCATGACGGTGCCCCAGATGGGCCGGATCATGGCGTTGTCCCGGCAGTTCGTGCAGCGCATGGTCAACGACGCGGTGGCCGGGGGCTGGGCCGAGACCACGCCCAACCCCGCCCACCAGCGGTCCTCCCTGATCCGGATCACACCGGAGGGCGAGGCGATGATCGACGCGATCCTCGCGCGCGAGCACGCCCTGAACCGGCAGGTCGGCGGCGACCTCACCGACGCCGAACTGCGGGCGTGCAAGCGGGTGCTGAAGGAGATGCTGAAGACCTTCGACCACGTGGACCTGGACTAGGGCCCGCCCGGCCGGGGGCTACCGGCCCATCACCAACCCGTCCCCGGCGGCGCCGCGGCTCAGGACCACCTCCCGGATGCGGTCGCGCACGGCGCCCACGTCGGCGCCCCGGGCGAGGGACTCGTTGAGGTTCACCACCCGGCCCGCGTCGATGTCGAACACCTGTGGGACGAACTCGGCCTTCGTCACCCGCCAGCGCCCGCCGGGCTTCGCGGGCGGGGCGAAGGTGAAGCGGCCGAGGGTGGACTCGTTGCCGCGCGGGTCCCGGACCCCCGAGTAGTTGTACATCTCGCCGGCGACCTGGTCCCCCATGCCGTAGATCACCCAGGTTCCGTTGACCTTCTCGTAGGCCTGCGGGACATGGGCGTGGGTGCCGAGGATCAGGTCGATGTCGGGGCGGTCGCCGGTGCGGGCGGCGGTGAGGGTGCGGGCGAGGGTCACCTGACGCTCGTCGGGGGCGTCCTGCCACTCCGTGCCCCAGTGCAGCGATACGGCGACCACGTCGGCGCCCGCCCGACGGGCGGCCCGCGCGTCCGCCAGGATCCGGCCCTCGTCGATCAGGTTGACCGCCCAGGGCTGTCCCGGCGGGAGCGGGAAGCCGTTGGTGTCGTAGGTGTAGGCGAGGTGGGCGACCCGCGCCGAACCGGCCCGCAGGATCGTGACCGTGCGCGCCTCGCCCTCGGTGCGCGCCGATCCGGCGTGCCGTACGCCGGCCCGGTCCAGGGCGTCCAGGGTGCGGCGGATGCCGGCAGCGCCGTCGTCGAGGCTGTGGTTGGAGGCGGTGGAGCAGCCGTCGTAGCCGGTCGCGGCGAGGCCCGCGGCGACCTCCGGCGGGGACTTGAAGGTGGGGTAGCCGGTGTAGTCGCCGTGCTCGCCGTACACGGTCTCCATGTGGCACAGGGCCACGTCGGCGCGGGAGACGACCGGTTTCACCCCGGCGAACATGGGGCGGAAGTCGTGGCCGGTGCCGCCCGCGTCGTACCGGGCGCGGTCGATGATCGAGCTGTGCGGGAGGATGTCGCCGGAGGCGACGAGCGTGAAGCCGCGGGGGCCGTCCGCGGCGGGCGCGGGGCGCCCCGGCGGCTCGTGCCGGTCGGCCTGGCAGGCGGCGCCCGCGGCCAGGAGAGCGGTCAGGGCCAGGGCCACCTGTCTACTGCGCGCGATCATCTCTCACCCCGGTGTAGTCGTATTTACGCACCAATAGGTAAGAATCAGGACACTCTCACATCGCGCTCCGACACGCTGATTAGCCCGTCCGGCCCTTGCGCGAACGGCTGCGGGACCGTTCGTCGAACCGTTCGTCGACGCGATCGACCGTCCGCCGCAGAGGCGTGTGCGCTCCCTGTCCCCGGACGGCCCCCTGCGATGCCATACGGCCATGACGGCCGGAACCACTCTCATCAACGGGACGACGACCGCCGAGCACGAGCTCGCCGCCCTCCAGCGCGAGCACGGCCGGCCCCTCTTCGCGCTGCTGCTCCGGCTCTGCGACGGAGACCGGCAGCGCGCCGAAGACCTCGTACAGGAGACCCTCGTACGCGCCTGGCAGCACCCCGAGGCGCTGCGCGCCGACGACTTCGACTCCGTACGGCCCTGGCTGCTCACCGTCGGGCGCCGGCTGGCGATCGACGCGCGGCGGGCCCGGCAGGCGCGGCCCCCGGAGGTCGGCGACGCCATCCTGGAGAACGCGCGGGTGTGCGCGGACCACGCCGAGCGGGCGGCCGCCGCCCTCGATGTGCGCAAGGCTGTGAAGACACTCACTCCGGAGCACCGTGAAGTCCTGGTGCTCGTGTACTTCCAGGGGGCCAGTGTGGCGGAAGCGGCGCAGGCCCTCGGGATCCCACCCGGTACCGTGAAGTCCCGCGCGTACTACGCGCTGCGCGCCCTGCGCCGGGTGCTTCCGGGATACGCGCCCGACCTGCGATGAAACCAGGTGCCGGGTCAAACCTCCGTAAAGCGCCTGCCGATGACCATGGTTGAGTAATCGGCTGTCTTCATCCGTGTTCCGCAGTAGGGGCCCGGGGTCGGGCGACGCGTACGCACCGGAGGAAGGCAGGAAAGGATGCTGCACAGAGGTCAAGAGGGTTCGGAGGGCGCCGGCGGCGGTGAACTGACCGTCCCGATGGCGTGGTTGTACGCGGAGTACATCGCCGACGAACTGCTGCGGACCGGCGATCTCATGCCGCCGACGTCCTTCGAGTTCCGCGCGGGCCGGGATGCTCTGGCCCTGACCATCTTCCTGTCCGACAGCGGCGGTGAGCTGCCCGGCATCCGGGTCGTCACCCAACTGGAGACCTGGCTGTCGCTGACGGCGTACGACCAGCCGTGGCAGGACTGGGTGCGCGAGCGGATGGCACAGCTCACCGCCGAGGCCGTCGCCTCCGGCACCCCGGCACCCGACCTCGACCTGGCCGAGGCCGCCTGGCGCTGGCTGGAGGAGACCGAGCTGCTCGCGCCCGACCTCAACGCGGTGCCCGGCGGCGGTGCGCCCGGTGGCGAGGACGAGGGCCCGAAGGTGTGGACACCGGCCTGGCAACTCGGACTGCCCCTCGGGCACTTGGCGATCCACCTGTTCTAGGGACGGCGCCTGTTCCCGGGATCGCTCCCGTTCCCGGGACGGCGCCCGTTCCCGGGAACGCTCCTGTTCCAGGGATCGCTCCGAACTTTTTCGGAACGGGACCAATCCGCCGCACCGGCCGCTCCGAATCCCGGGGTTGGCGATTCTGTGGATGCCTTGAGTGATTCGGCGGTCCGGTGCGTACCCGTGGGTGCAAGGAGTAACCCACCCCGCACCCAACGGCACGAGGATTCCGCATGAGGTCCCTGGAAAGGCATCGCGACGTCGCCGCGTACGCGCTCGGCGTGCTGGACGAGGCGGAGGCCTTCCGCTTCGAGGACCACCTCATGGAGTGCGCCAGCTGCGCGGCGCAGGTCACCGAATTCGGGCCCGCGGCACGGCAGTTGATGCTGTACCGGCGGGCGACGCCGCGCTTCGTCCACCCGATGGCCCAGCCCGGCCCCCGTCTGCTGGACCGCCTCCTCGGCGAGGTGGCGAACCGGCACCGGCTGCGCCGCAGGCGCCTGCTGTACGCCGTGGCCGCCTCGGCGGTGGTCGCGCTGGCCGCGCCCGGCATCGCGGCGATGGCCCCGGGGGACAGCGGCGCCGTACGCATCGCGGCCACCGACGAGCGCTCCGGCGTCTGGGCCCAGGTCACCGCCGAGAACGAGCCATGGGGCGCCCAGGTCGAACTCAAGGTCAAGGACGGCGCGGGCCCCCGCGCCTGCCGCCTCGCCGTCATCGGCCACGACGGTTCCGAGCAGACGGTGACGAACTGGGCGGTGGCCCGTCACGACGCCCGCGAGAACACGATGATGGGCGCGGCCGCGCTGCACCCCGACGAGATCGCCCGGTACGAGGTGCGAACGGCGGACGGGGAGCACCTGGTGACGCTGGAGCCGTAGCGGCCCAGGTCACTTCAGCAGGCGCGACATCCTCCGGTCCGCCAGTGGCTTGCCGCCCGTCTGGCACGTGGGGCAGTACTGGAGAGAGGAGTCGCTGAAGGAGACCTCGCGGATGGTGTCACCGCACACCGGGCAGGGTTCGCCGGTCCGGCCGTGGACGCGCAGCCCGGTCTTCTTCTCCGACTTCAGCCGGCCCGCGGCCAGGCCCCGGGAGCGGGTGACCGCGTCGGTGAGCGTGGAGCGCAGGGCCTCGTAGAGGGTGCGGACCTCCTCCGGGGTGAGCTTCGCGGCCAGTTTGAAGGGGGACATCCGCGCGGCGTGGAGGATCTCGTCGCTGTAGGCGTTGCCCACCCCGGCGATCAGGGTCTGGTCGCGCAACGCGCCCTTGACCTGGCGGCGTTCGGCGGCCAGCAGCGCCGCGAACCGGGGCTCGTCGAAGTCGTCCGCCAGCGGGTCCGGGCCCAGGCGGGCGATGCCGGGGACCTCCTGGGGGTCCTGGACGACGTACACCGCGAGGCGCTTCTGTGTGCCCGCCTCGGTCAGGTCGAAGCCCGCGCCGGTCTCCAGGGCGACGCGTAGGGCGAGGGGGCTCTTGCCGCCGGGGCGGGGCGGGCCGTCGGGGAGGCGGTCCTTCCAGTGCAGCCAGCCCGCGCGGGCCAGGTGGGTCACCAGGTGCGGGCCGCCGTCCGCCGTCGCGATGTCGAGGAACTTGCCGTGCCGGTGCACCGCCGCCACCTCGCGGCCTTCGAGCGCGGTGAGCGGTGGATCGTAGGTCTTCAGGACGCTGACGGCGGTGGGGAGGACTCGGACGATCTCGTGGCCGACGAGCTGCTCGGTGAGGAAGTCCTTGAGTGCCTCGACCTCGGGGAGTTCCGGCATGGGTCCAGACTGCCGTGCTCAGGCGCGTTCGCGCACCAGGAACTCGCACCACACGCACTTGCCGCCGCCGCGCGCCTCCACGCCCCACACGTCGGTGAGCCGCTCGACCAGGAGCAGACCCCGTCCGGAGACGCCCGACTCGCCCGCCTCCCGGCGGCGGGGCAGGGCGCTGGAGGAGTCCTCGACCTCGACGCGCACGCGGCGGCCGCTGCCAGTGAGCGCTCGGAGGGTGACGACCGCGGAGCCCTCGGTGTGCATCAGGGCATTGGTGATCAGCTCGTCGGCGACGAGTTCGATCTCGTCGGCGCGTTCGCCGGCGCCCCAGGCGCGGACGGCGGCGCGGATCATGTGGCGGGCCCCGGAGAGGGCCTCGGGGTCACCGAGCCGCACGTGCTGCTGGAGACGGCCGCCGCTCTGCGGGGCGTCGAGGCCGCGTCGGCGCAGCAGGAGCAGGGCCACGTCGTCGTCGCCGTCCCGCTCCCCGGCCGCGTCGATGAGCCGGTCGGCGAGTTCGCGGACGTCGTCCGGGCCGTCGGCGACCAGGGCCATCAGGGTCTGCATACCGTCGTCGAGGTCCGCGCCGGGCTGCTCCACCAGGCCGTCGGTGCACAGCAGCAGCGTGTGCCCGGGGTCCAGTTCGAGGGTGCCCACGGGATAGTCCAGCCGTCCGAACTCGGCGGACAGGCCGAGCGGCAGCCCGCCCTCCACCCCGACCCGGCGGCAGGTGCCGTCGGGGTGCCGGACCAGCGGGTCGATGTGGCCGGCCCGCACCACCTGCACCACGCCCGTGGACAGGTCGGCCTCGGCGTACAGACAGGTCGCGAACCGGTCGGTGTCCAGTTCGTGCAGGAAGACCGAGGCGCGGGCCATGACCGCCGCCGGGGTGTGCCCCTCCGCCGCGTAGGCGCGCAGAACGATGCGCAGTTGGCCCATGACGGCGGCGGCGTGCGTGTCATGACCCTGGACGTCGCCGATGACGGCGCCGACACGGCCGCCGGGCAGCGGGATCAGGTCGTACCAGTCGCCGCCGATGTCCCGGCCGAGGGTGCCGGCGGCGGTGCCGGCCCGGTAGCGGACGGCGACGTCCGCGCCGGGGACGCTGGGGATGGTGCGCGGCAGCATGGCCTGCTGCAACCCGGTGGCCAGGTCCTTCTCCTGCTCGTACAGCATGGCCCGCTGCAGGCTCTGCGCGATGCTGCTGCCGAGGGCGACGAGGACGTTGCGCTCGTCGGCGGAGAAGCCGCTGCGGTCGCTGTAGAGCAGGCCCATGGCGCCGATGGGCCGGGCCTGGGCGATCAGTGGGAGGTAGGCGGCCGAGGTGATGTCCAGGTCGGTGATGTGCGGCCACAGGACGGGGTAGCCGTCCGCGAACTCCTGCGGTGACTCGATGAACCGCGGGGTGAGGGTCCGTACGACCTCGCTCATCGGGTAGGGCTCGTCGATGCCGGTGACCCGGGTGCCCGGCACGAAGCTGCCCGCCGGGCCCTCGGCGACCAGCCGGATGCGGTCGGCCTCCACCAGGCCCATGACCAGGCTGGTGGCGCCCAGATGGGTGAGGCCGTGGGTGTCCTTCAGGACGTCGATGACGTCCTGAACGGTCCGGGCGTGGGCGAGCGCGGCGGTGGTGAGCTGGACGACGTTCGTCTGCTGCCGGCGCGCCTCGTCCGCCTCGGCCCGTTCCCGGCGGGTGGCGATCTCGCTCAGTTCCTGGGTGGCGTCCCGGACGATGCCGATGATCCGGCGCGGGCGGCCCGTCTCGTCGCGCCGGATGTAGCCCTGGGTGTGGGTCCAGCGCAGGCTGCCGTCACGGCAGCGGAGGCGGAAGTAGGCGCCGTAGTTCTCGCTGCCGTCCTTCATGGCCTGCGCGACCAGGGTGTCCAGGCGGTAGCCCTCCGCCGCCGGGACCCGGCAGGCCAGCGACTCGGGGTGGCCGTCGAATTCGTCGGGACGCAGGTCGAAGATCTCGTGGGCCTGCGCGTCCATGTGGAACAGACCGCTGTCCAGGTCCCAGTCGAAGCTGCCCATGCGGTTGAGCGCCAGGATCGGATCCGGGTGGGCGGGCCAGTCGTCCGGGAGTGACAGGGCGCTCGCTCCCCGATCAACCATGGGGCCACCTTGTCAGGGTTTGTCCGATTCTTCGACCGGGAGGAGCGGGGGCCGCCCGCGACGGTCCGCGGTGACCGGTCGCTGACCATCGGCCGTCGGTCAGCCGTCGAAGACGTCCGTGGGGCTGCCGAAGACACTGCCGAAGGCGGCCGGGTCGTCGAGATCGTCGAGATCGGCGAAGCCGTCGAGGTCGGAGAGGTCATCGAGGTCGGAGAGGTCGCCGAAGCCGTCGAGGTCGGAGAGGTCGCCGAGGTCGGCGAGGTCGCCGAAGCCGTCCAGGTCAGCGAGGTCGTCCAGGTCAGCGAGGTCGCCGAGCACATCGAGTTCGTCAAGGTCATCGAGGTCGTCGAGATCGTCGAGGTCGTCCGGGATCAGCCCGCCGCCGTCGGGCAGGTCGGGGATCTCCGGCACGAACAGGGGGCCGACCTCGTCCGACTGCGGCGTTCGGGTGACGGGCCGCAGGGTAGCCGTGGAGACGACGGTGGAGTCCGTGAAGGCCCCGTGCGCCGCCGAGTCCTTGCCGTCGCCGACACCGTCGTCGCCGCGGCCGACGACAAGGAGCGCCGTAGCGAGCGCGCTGGTCATGACGAAGGTTCCGATGGAGGTTCGCACCACGTTCTCCCGCCTGCTTCCGGGCAGTTCGCCACTATTGTCTGCTTCACTCACCCGGGTTACGCAACAGGAGGAGTCACACACGGAGAGTGACATCCCTCCGGAGGGCCTACGGCGCGACACTGGACGAAGGAGAACACGGCCGTGGACTGGTTCACCGCACCCGACTACTGGCTGAGCCGGCTGCTCTTCCAGCGGGCTCTGGCCGGGGTGTACCTCGTCGCCTTCCTCACGGCGGCCCTCCAGTTCCGTGCGCTGATGGGCGAACGGGGCCTGCTGCCCGTACCCCGGTTCGTGGCACGGGTGCCCTTCCGGAGGGCACCGAGCCTGTTCCACCTCCACTACTCCGACCGGTTCTTCGCCGGGTGCGCCTGGGCGGGCTGCGCGGTGTCGGCGGCGCTGCTCGCGGGACTGGACGGGCTCCTGCCGCTCTGGGGCGCCATGCTGCTGTGGCTGGTGCCGTGGGTGCTGTACCTGTCGATCGTCAACGTCGGGCAGACCTGGTACGGCTTCGGCTGGGAGTCCCTGCTGCTGGAGGTGGGCTTCGTCGCCGTCCTCCTCGGCAACGACGAGGTGGCCCCGCCGGTCGTGGTGCTGTTCCTGCTGCGCTGGATCCTGTTCCGCGTGGAGTTCGGCGCGGGCCTGATCAAGATGCGGGGCGACGCGTGCTGGCGCAAGCTCACCTGCCTGGACCACCATCACGAGACCCAGCCGATGCCGGGCCCGCTGAGCTGGTTCTTCCACCACCTGCCCCGGCCGCTGCACCGGGTCGAGGCGGCCGCCAACCATGTCACCCAACTCGCCGTCCCGTTCCTGCTGTTCACCCCGCAGCCGATCGCCACGGCCGCCGCCTCCCTGATGATCGTCACCCAGCTGTGGCTGGTGCTGTCGGGCAACTTCGCCTGGCTGAACTGGATCACCATCGTGCTGGCCCTGTCGGCGCTGCGCCTGCCGGACACCGGCCCGTCCTCGGCGCCGGACGCGCCGCTGTGGTACGCGGTCGTGGTCCTCGCCGTCTGCGCCCTGCTCCTCGCCCTCAGCTACCGCCCGGTCGCCAACCTGCTCTCCCGCCGCCAGGTGATGAACCGCTCCTTCGACCCGCTCCATCTGGTCAACAGCTACGGCGCGTTCGGCAGCGTCAGCCGCGTCCGCCACGAAGTGGTGATCGAGGGCACCGCCGAGGCCGTACCGCGCGAGGACTCCGACTGGCGCGCGTACGAGTTCAAGGGCAAGCCCGGCGATCCCCGGCGCCGGCCGCGGCAGTTCGCGCCGTACCATCTGCGGCTCGACTGGATGATGTGGTTCGCCGCCCTGTCACCGGCGTACGCCGGTTCATGGTTCGGCACACTGGTGGAACGGCTGTTGGAGAACGACCGCGCGACCCTGAAGCTGCTGCGCCGCTCCCCCTTCCCGCCGGACGAGCCGCCCCGCTACATCCGCGCCCGCCTGTTCCGCTACCGCTACACGACCTGGCGGGAGCTGCGCGAGACGGGGGCGTGCTGGGAACGGACGTATGTACGGGAGTATCTGCCGCCGACGCGCCTGGCGGGGGCGGGCGACGAACGTCTGCCCCGTTGAACGGGGCCGGCGCAGCCGCTGGAGCACTCGGCCGTGGGCGGGTGCGTCCGGGGTGACCGGTCTGCGCCTGGACGCACCCGCGGTGCCTCACGCGCGCCGCAGCCGCAGTGTCGCCAGTTCGAAGGGGCGCAGGCGCAGGGTGACGCGGTTGCCGCTGACCTCCGGTGCGGGGGCCTCGGCGAGTGGCCGTTCCAGCAGGTCGGTCACCGTGACGTCCGTGACCTCGAAGCCGACGGCGAGGGTCGCGCGCGTCCGCCCGCCGTGGGCTTCGTGGAACCGGACCACCACGTCCCCGCTGCCGTCGTCCGCGAGCTTGACGGCCGTGACGACGACCGCGTCCCGGTCGACCGTCACCAGCGGGGCCACCTCGGCGGCGCCGGTGGTGCGCCGCTCGGGCAGGTTGACGCGCCAGCCCTCGCGGACCGCGTCGCCGATGCCCGCGCCGGGCACCAGGGCGTGCCGGAAGCGGTGGACGCCCTGGTCGGTCTCGGGGTCGGGGAAGCGGGGGGCCCGGAGCAGGGAGACGCGGACCGTGGTGGTCGTGCCGCGGTCTCCGTCGGTGCGGACCGTGCGGGTGACGTCGTGGCCGTACGTCGAGTCGTTGACGAGGGCGACGCCCCAGCCGGGTTCCTCCAGGTGGACGAAGCGGTGGTTGCAGGTCTCGAACTTGGCCGCCTCCCAGGAGGTGTTGGTGTGGGTGGGGCGGTGGAAGTGCCCGAACTGGGTCTCCGAGGCGTAGCGTTCGGCGTGCACGTCGAGCGGGAAGGCGAGCTTGAGGAACTTCTCCGTCTCGTGCCAGTCGACCTCCGTGTCCAGCACCAGCCGCCGCTCTCCCGGCGCCAGGGAGAGCACCTGGGTGACGCGGGAGGCGCCGAAGGAGCGCACGATCCGCACACCTTCCGCGGCGGCGGTGACCTCGTCGGCGTCGGTGAGGTCGGTGACCGTGTTGCGGTAGAACTCGTCGACGTCCCAGGCGTCCCACATGTTCGGGAAGTCGGCGTGCAGTTGGAGCAGGTTCGCCGCCGCGCCCGGGGCGACGGTCTCGCGGTCGGCCTCGATGTCGTAGGCGGAGACCACCAGTCCCCGTGCGTCGATCTCGACCCGGAGCAGGCCGTTGTCCAGGACGTAGCCGCCGCCGGGGCGCGGGGCCGGCCGGACCGGTTCGGGGACGGCCGCGGCCCCCGCGCCGCCCGCAGGGATTCCGCCCCGGCTGTGCGGTGCCGAGTTGAACACCAGGTCCCGCGTCCCCTCCCCCGCGAGCGCACGCTGGGCGGCCTCGATGATCCCGGTCAGCTCCTCGGCGATCAGCTCGTACGTCCGCCGCGCCTCCCGGTGCACCCACGCGATCGACGAGCCGGGCAGGATGTCGTGGAACTGGTGCAGCAGCACCGTCTTCCAGATCCGGTCCAACTCCGCGTGGGGGTAGGGGAATCCGGTGCGTACGGCGGCCGTGGCCGCCCACAGTTCCGCCTCGCGCAGGAGGTGTTCGCTGCGCCGGTTGCCCTGCTTGGTCTTCGCCTGGCTGGTGAGGGTGGCGCGGTGGAGTTCGAGGTAGAGCTCGCCGACCCAGACCGGCGGGTCGGGGTACTCGGCCTCGGCCTTGGCGAAGAACTCCGCCGGGGTCTCCCAGACGACGGTCGCCGAGCCCTCCAGGTCGCGCAGGCGGGCCGCCTTGCCGATCATCTCCCTGGTGGTGCCGCCGCCTCCGTCGCCCCAGCCGGTGGGGGCCAGGGAGTGCCGGGCGACGCCCTTGTCCTTGAAGTTGCGGGCCGCGTGGGCGATTTCGCTGCCCTTCATCGAGCAGTTGTAGGTGTCGACCGGCGGGAAGTGGGTGAAGATCCGGGTGCCGTCGATGCCCTCCCACTGGAAGGTGTGGTGCGGGAACTTGTTCGTCTGCGACCACGAGATCTTCTGCGTCAGCAGCCACTTGGCGCCCGCCGCCTTGATGATCTGCGGGAGTCCGGCGGCGAATCCGAAGGTGTCGGGCAGCCAGGCCTCGTCGTTCTCGACGCCGAACTCGTCGAGGAAGAACCGCTTGCCGTGCACGAACTGACGGGCCATCGCCTCCGAGCCCGGCATGTTGGTGTCCGACTCCACCCACATGCCGCCCGTCGGCACGAACCGTCCGTCGGCCACCGCCTTCTTCACCCGCGCCCACACCTCCGGCCGGTGGTCGCGCACCCACGCCCACTGCTGCGCCTGGGACATGGCGAAGACGAACTCCGGCTCGTCCTCCAGCAGGGCGGTCATGTTGGAGGTCGTGCGGGCCACCTTCCGGACCGTCTCGCGCAGCGGCCACAGCCATGCGGAGTCGATGTGGGCGTGGCCGACCGCGCTGATCCGGTGGGCGGAGGGGACGGCGGGTTCGGACAGGACCGTCTCCAGCCGGACGCGCGCCTGCGCGGCGGTGCCGTTGACGTCCTGGAGGTCGATCGCGTCCAGGGCCCGTTCGACGGCCCGCAGGATGTCCCAGCGGCGTGCCGACTCCAGCGGCAGCTCGGCCATCAGCTCGCCGAGCACCTCCAGGTCGAGGACGAGCTGCCAGACGGTCTCGTCGAAGACGGCCAGGTCCATGCGGGTGAGGGTGTACTGCGGCTCGCTGCCGGCCGTCTCCTTGTCGCCCAACCGCGTGGGCAGGAACGGGTGGTAGTCGAGGATGACGGGGTTGGAGGCGGCCTCGACGTGCAGCCGGACCTGCTCGCCGCCCTCGACCGGGGCACCGATCCGCACCCACTGGTTGCGCGGGTTGAGGCCCTTCACCGGGGTGCCGTCGGGCCGGTAGACCAGGCCCTCGCACTGGAAGCCGGGCATGTTCTCGTCGAAGCCGAGGTCCAGCAGGGCCTCCACGGTCCGCCCGGCCCACGCCTCGGGCACGGTCCCGGTGACCCGGAACCAGCTGGTGCCCCAGGGAGCGCCCCAGCGTGCGCCGACCTCGATCGGCTCGGGCTCGGCCGCCAGCCCTTCGGCGACCGGCACGGGCTCACCGGGGGCGTGCCACACGGCCACCTTCAGCGGTACGGACTCGGGGTACACGGCGGGGCGGATGCGCTCGTCGAGGACGCGCTTGAGACGGGCCTCGACCAGGCTGCGGTCGTCATGCATGGGGGCACTCCAAGGCTGTGGGGGGCGTGGGACGGACGGGACGGACGGTTACCAGGGGTGGGTCACGGTCACGGGCGCCGACGAGGTGTACAGCTCCCCTACGGCACGTACTTCGAACCGTGCCGCCCGCTCGCCCTGCTCGGGTCGCAGGCCGGCGACGAAGTAGGCCCGCTGGCAGGTGGCGCCGAGGAAGCGGCGGCTGCCGTCGGGGAGGACCCGGTGCAGGGTGTAGTGGCGGACGGCGCCGGGTGCGGAGGCGGGGGCCGGTTTCCAGGCGAGGCGCAGGTCGCCGCCGCTCGCGCCGGTGATCCGCAGCCGGGAGGGTGCCGCGGGCGCGGCGGGCGTGCCGGCCGCGGCGCGCACCGCGATCCCGCCGAGCCGCCACTTCACGGGCCCACCGGCCCCGGTGAGCCGTACCCCGAGCGCATGCACGGTCCCGGTCAGCCCGCTGAGCGGCACGGTCGACGTCTGCCAGGCGTTGACCGAGTTCACAGGCAGATAGGTGTACGGCGGTGTCGACCCCGGCGCCTCGGGCTCGGCGGTCGCCACGGCCAGCTCGACGTTCACATCACCCTCCTCGATGCGATGCGTCAGCTCGACAACCGTGTTCACACCGATCGGCAGCCGTGTCGCATACACATCCAGCACCGCAGGAGCGTCCAGTTCACCGGCAACCAGCACACTGCTCCCTCCCCGCCACGCGTCGGCGAAGTCGAAGCCGACCGCCGGCCGCCGCCCCTCCGTGCGCACCACCCACCGCCGTGACGGCAGCCGGTCCTGCACGCCGAGATGGTTCCACGGCCGGTCCGACGCGACGACGCCCTCCTCGTACCATCGCAGCCCGTGCCCGGTGTTGAACACGCTCGCGAACGGCACCGAGGTCACCGTCGACCGGTCGGCTACGGACACGGCTGGCGCCCGCCAGCCGTCCGTGCCGTCCGGCCGTGACGGATCCAGGGAGCGGCCCGTCCAGAACCGGTCGTCGGAGGCGTGGAAGTCGCCCGGCGTGCGGGAGGCGGGCAGGTGGTTGCGGGTCCACTCGGGCCGGTAGAAGCCGACCGACACGACGTGCGCCTTGTCCGTCGGCACGATCGCGTCCCAGTCCACGGCGGAGTTCCAGCCGTTCGCCTCCACGTCGACGCCCGCCCACAGCTCGTAGCGGCCGCGCCCCAGTCCGTCCGCCCGCCGCCCGGAGGCGGCCAGGGTGTTCGCGGTCCAGCGGAAGTCGACGAACATGGTGTCGGCGGCCTCGTAGAACGACTGGTTCTGCGCGTTGAGCGCCCCCTGCCAGCTCACCGTGCCGTTCACGGTCATCGAGTCGTACCAGGTCACCCGTTGCCCGCGCGCCGCGCCCAGGGACTTCAGCTCCCGCAGGAAGCCGAGCATGTCGGTGGCGAGCGCGGTGTTCCCGCCGCCCGTCTCGGCGTTCACGAACCAGCCGTCGAAGCCGTACGCCGACGCGACGGCGACGAGCTGCGCGGCCAGCGGATACCGTCCCGCCGCGTCTCTCTGCACCAGGTCGCGGGTCCACTGCAACTGCCCGCCGTAGGCCGCGGGCGGCAGGAAGACGTTGCCGAGGACGGGCACGCCGTGGCGGTGGGCGGCGTCCACGACCGGCGCGTTGGGCGCGAGGATCAGCCCCTCGCCCGAGGAGCCGCCCCAGAAGACGAGTTCGTCGATGTAGGCCCAGTGGGTGAGCGCGTAGTAGTCGGCGGTGGCCGACCCCTGCGAGGGGTTGCTCGACGTCGGCCCGAAGGAGACCAGGGACTGGATGCGGGCCCGGTCCGGGCGGGCGGTCGGGTTCGCCGGGGTCGGGGTGAAGCGTCGGGCCAGCGGCACGCAGGAGGCGTTGAAGGCGAGGTCGGGGTCGTCGGCCGCCCGCCAGGACTTCAGGCTGCGCCAGGTGATGCCGGCGCCCGGGCTGCCGGCGGGCAGTGAGTCCGGGTACCAGTAGGAGGCGTACGGCGGGGTCGCGCCGGTCTTCGGGGCGGCGGCCGCCGGGAGTGCGGACAGCAGGGCGGCGGTCGCGCCGGCGAGCAGGACGGTGCGTCTGGTGGGGGTCACGAGCGGGTGCCTCCTTGCGGGACGGGGAGTACCTGGTCGGGGGTGACGACCTCGGTGATGCCGCGGGCGGCGAGGTGGGCGGGGTCGTCGGCGCGGGTGTCGAGGACCGTGGTGGGGCGGGCGCCGTCGGCGACCAGCCGGAAGAACGCGTCGAAGACGGGGCCGCCCGGAGCGCACAGCGAGCGCCGCGACGGATGGGCGGGGACCACGAGCGCGGTGGTGCGCGGGGCCGGGGCGGGGTGCGTCGTACTCGCCGCGCGCGCGAGCGCGAGGGCCGTGTCCTTGGGCCGTCGGTCGCTGGTCAACAGCCCCAGCCCGTACTCCAGTTCCGGGAAGTCGGCCAGCTGCCGGGAGACGTCGTGGGAGCACCACCAGGTGATGCCCCACAGGTCGGGGCAGTCCAGTGCGTTGGCCACGGTCGCCTCGGTGAAGGCGGCGGCGTGCTCGGCCGGGACGAGGGGGGCGGGCGCGCCGACCTCCTGGAGCCAGACCGGCCGGTGCGGCTCGTCGGCCCAGGCCTTGCTCAGCTCGATCAGATAGGCGGCGTGGTGCTCGGTCGGCACGGCGGTACGGCCGTGGCGCTGGGCGGTGCCGTTGAAGACCCAGGAGTGCACGGCCGTCAGGGCGCCGTGGCTGGCGGCCTGGGCCGGGGTGAAGGGCTGGTCGTCCTGGTACCAGGTGGCGTCGTACTCGGCGTGCAGGTGCAGTCGGCCGGGGGCGCCCTCCTCGCAAGCGGCGAGCATGCGCCGCAGCCAGGCGTCGATCTGGGTGCTGGTCGCCCGGTCGGGATCGGGGTGCGGGCCGGCCGAGAACTGGTTGACCTCGTTGCCGAGCGTCATGCCGATGAAGTTGGGCCGGTCGGCGAGGGCCGCGGCGAGCGTGCGCAGGTAGGCGGCCTGGCCGTCGAGGACGTCGGGGTCGGTGAAGAGGTTGCGCCGGTGCCAGGTGCGGGTCCAGGCCGGGAGGAAGTCGAAGCTGCTCAAGTGGCCTTGCAGTCCGTCGACGTTGACGTCGAGCCCGCGTTCGGCGGCGGCGTCGGCGAGCCGCACGAGGTCCGCGACGGCCCGCTCGCGGATCAGCGCACGGTTGGGCTGGAAGTACGGCCACAGCGGGAAGACCCGGATGTGGTCCAGGCCCAGCGCGGCGACGGAGTCGAGGTCGGCGCGGACGGAGTCCAGGTCGAAGTCGAGCCAGTGGTGGAACCACCCCACGCTGGGGGTGTAGTTGACGCCGAAGCGCACGGCAGCAGGCATGCGGTGTCCTTGAACTAGGTGGGGGGGGTTCAGCCCTTGACCGCTCCCTCGCCGACACCGCGGAAGAAGTACCGCTGGAGGCAGGCGAAGAGGGCGATGAGCGGTGCCACGGCGATGACGGTGCCGGCGGCGACGAGCCGTTCGTCGTTGGCGAAGGTGCCGTGCAGGTAGTTGAGGCCGATGGTCAGGGTGAACTTGTCCGGGTCGCTGAGCACGATGAGGGGCCACAGGAAGTCGTCCCAGGCGCCCATGAAGGCGAAGATCGCTACGACGGCGAGGGTGCCCTTGACCGAGGGCACGGCGATGCGCAGGAACCGCTGCCACACGTTGGCGCCGTCGACGTAGGCCGCCTCCTCGATCTCGTACGGCAGGTTGAGGAAGGCGTTGCGCATCAGCAGGACGTTCATGGCGCCGATGCAGCCGGGCAGGACCACGCCGATCAGGGTGTTGTTGAGGCCGAGGTCCCGCATGGTGGTGAACTGGGCGATGATGATGCCCTCCACCGGTACGAGCATCGCCAGGATGAAGGCGAGGGTGGCGGCGCGGCGGCCCCGGTAGCGCAGGCGGGCCAGGGCGTAGCCCGCGAGGGCCGAACCGACGCAGTTGGTCACGACGTTGGCGGTGGCGACCTTCAGGGAGTTCAGGGCGTAGTTCCAGACCGGGATGGTCTCGGCGACCCGCTCGTAGTTGTGCAGGGTGGGGTCGGCGGGCAGGAACGTGGGCGGGGAGCTGTAGATGTCCTCGGTGGGCCCCTTGAGCGAGGTCGACAGCTGCCACAGGAACGGGCCGACGGTGAGGGCGAGTACGGCGAGCAGCAGGGTGTAGCGCAGGGCCAGTTCCCAGACGCGTACGCGGCGGCCGTGCTCGTCGGTGACGCGCGGTTCACTGGCGACGGGCGCGGGCGGCGCCTTCTCCAGCACGCTCATGACTCGTCCCTCCGGTCGGCGCGCAGCACGAGCAGCATCAGGGCGACGGTGACGACGAAGACGACCACGGAGATGGCGGAGGCGTAGCCGACGCGGCCGGTCAGGCCGGTGCCGGTGCGCTGGACGAGCATGACGAGGGTGGTGTCCTCGCCTGCCGGTCCGCCGTCCGGGCCCGCCATCAGGTACACCTCGGAGAACACCTTGAAGGCGGCGACCGAGGACAGGGCGCCGACCAGGACCATGGTGGAGCGGACGGCGGGCACGGTGACGGTGAGGAAGCGGCGCACCGGGCCCGCGCCGTCGACGGCGGCGGCCTCGTGGAGTTCGCGCGGTACGTTCGCCAGCGCCGCCAGATAGATGATCATGTAGTAGCCGAGGCCCTTCCAGACGGTGACCGTCATGGCGCTCAGCAGGAGCAGCCACTGGTCGCTGAGGAAGCCGACCCGGCCGATGCCGACGGTCTCCAGCAGCGCGTTCACCAGGCCGCGTTCGTCGAGCAGCCACACCCAGATCAGGCCGACCACGACGATCGAGGCGACGACCGGCGTGTAGAAGGCGGACCGGAAGAAGGCGATGCCGGGGATGTTCTTCTGCACCAGCAGGGCGAGCAGCAGCGGCAGGACCACCAGCGCGGGGACGACGCCGAGGACGTAGAGCGTGCTGTTGCGCAGGCCGATCCAGAACATGTCGTCGTGCAGCAGTTCACGGAAGTTGGCGAGGCCGACGAACTCGCCGGGCACCAGGGTGCGCCGGTCGGTGAAGGCGTTCACCAGGGTGGAGAGGAAGGGGTAGAGGATGAACGCGCCGATGATCAGCAGGCCGGGGGCGGCGAACAGCCAGGGGCTGACCGGCAGTTGGCGCCGCACCCGGGACACGGTGGCCGGCACGGCTAGCCCTGCTGCCGGAGCAGCGTGTTGCAGGCCTTGACAGCGTTGTCAAGAGCTTCCTGCGGGCTCTCCTTGCCCTGCAGCGCCTTGGCGACCTCGTTGCGCAGCGCGGTCTTCATCTGCTCGCTGAACAGCACCGGCGTGTAATTGACCGCGGTCTTCAGCGACTTGGCGGCGGCCACCCGGACCCGCGTCTCGTCGGTGCCGTCCTCCTTGGTGAAGTACGGGTCGTCGAGGGAGCCGGCGGTGCTGGGGAAGATGGCGACCTGCTGGGCGAACTCCATCTGACGGGTGGCGTCGGTGACGAAGTGCGCGAAGGCGACCGCGGCCGGTGTGCGCTTGGTCTGCGCGTTCACCATCACGCCCATCACGTACATGTTGACGTGGCCGGTGCTGGTGATCTGGTCGGTGATGCCGATGTTCCTGTACAGGCTCGGCGCCTGCTTCTTGAAGTTGCCGAGGTCCAGGGCGCTGCCGGGGTTCATGGCGACGGCGCCGGTGAGGAACTTCTTGCCGGACGACTCCGGCGTGGCGGTCAGCGCCTGCGGGTCGAGGGCCTTGGCGTCGTACAACTCCTTGTACTTGGCGAGGAGTTCGACGCCCTTGGGGTCGTTGAAGGTGAAGGCGGTGCCCTCCTTGTTCATCAGCTCGACGCCGTAGCGGCCGAAGTCCTCGATGGTGGGCACGTTGGCGAGCGTGGCGACCTTGCCGTCGGTCTTCTCGGCCATCGTCAGGGCGGCGGAGAACACGTCCTCGTAGGTCTTCGGCGGCTGCTCGGGGTCGAGTCCGGCCTCCGTGAACAGGGACTTGTTGTAGAAGAGCGGGCCGGTGTTGAGGTACCAGGGGAAGGCGTACGTGCCGGTCATGCCCGGTATCCGGTGGCTGGCCCAGGCGCCGTCCAGGTACTCCTTCTCGTACTGGCCGGCGGCCTTGTCGAGGTCGAGGGCGAGTCCGGCCTTGGCCAGCGGGGCGACGAGGTCCGGGGAGACGTTGACGACGTCGGGCAGGGTGCCGCCGGCGGCGTCGGCGCTGATCTTGTCGGCGTAGCCCTCGGCGGGCTGGTCCACCCACTTCACGTGCGTGCCGGGGTACTTCTTCTCGAAGTCGGCGATCACGTCCTCGAAGTACGGCTTGAAGTTCGCTCTCAGGTTCCAGGTCTGGAAGGTGATGTCGCCTTCGACCTTGCCGGAGGCGTCGGACGGGCCGCCGGCGTCGTCGGAGCCGCACGCGCTCAGCGGCAGCAGGGCGCAGACGGCGAGGGCGGCAGCGAGGGTTCTGCGGGAAACGGGCACCGTGAACCGGCCTCCTTTGGCGGCGGGGATCGGGCAACGAGGCCGACCTTGCACGCCGCCGCACGGGCCCGTCAATGACTTTCACGCAGCTAATTCGTTTAGCACTAATGCGCTTTAGGCCTGGGCAGCTGAACCGCATTAGTGCACACTGGCGAGAAAGCTTCGCGGGAATGCCTCGCGTGCCGCACGGGAATGGGGAAAGCACCTTGTCAGGCAAGCGGTCGCCGGCCCGACGGCCGACGATGAAGGACATCGCGCGGCACGCCGGGGTGTCCCAGAGCGCCGTGTCGTTCGCGCTCAACGGCCGGCCCGGGGTCTCGGAGGACACCAGGGAACGCGTGCGCCGGGTCGCCGAGGAGCTGGGCTGGCGGCCCAGTACGGCGGCCCGCGCGCTGTCCGGCGAGGGTGCGGCCACGGTCGGTTTCGTGCTGGCGCGCCCCGCGGACACCCTGGGCGTGGACTCCTTCTTCCTCCAACTCGTCTCGGGCATCCAGGAGGTGCTGGCGGAGCGCCATCTCGGGCTCCTCTTCCAGGTGGTGGAGGACATCGCCGACGAATGCGCGGTCTACCGGCGGTGGTGGGCCGAGCACCGGGTGGACGGCGTGCTGGTGGTCGACCCGCGCACCGCCGACCCGCGGCCCGACCTCCTCGACGAACTCGGCCTGCCTGCCGTGGTGATCGGCGGCGCCCCCGACGAACGCCACCCCGGCCTCTCGACGGTCTGGGCGGACGACGCCGGCGCGATGGCCGCCGTCGTGGACGGGCTCTACGCCCTCGGCCACCGGCGGATCGTGCACATCGCGGGCCTCCCCGGCCTCGCGCACACCGAGCGCCGCATCCGCACCCTGGCCGCCGAGGCCGGACGGCGCGGCCTGCACGAGGTGCAGTCGGTCACCACCGACTACTCCGACGCGGCGGGCGCCGCCGTCACCCGCCGCGTCCTCGGCGCCTCCGTCCCGCCGACCGCCCTGATCTACGACAACGACGTGATGGCCCTGGCCGGCCTGGCCACCGCGACCGACCTCGGCTTCTCGGTCCCGGCCCAGGTCTCCGTCGTGGCCTGGGAGGACTCGGCCCTGTGCCGCATGGTCAAGCCCTGGCTCTCCGCCCTGTCCCGGGACAGCGTGGAGTTCGGCCGCACGGCGGCCCGGGAGCTGACCGCGCTGCTGGACGGCGGCCCGGCCCGCACGGTACGGGTACCGGTACCGCGGCTGATCGAGCGGGACAGCACGGGGGTGGCGCGGGAGGCGTGACCCGGGGCACGGCCGGGGGGCGCCGAGACCGGAGCCCAGCGCGTGCCGTACGTCGGACGGCGGGGGCGGTTGCACAGCCCCGGCCCAAGGACTCGCGCACTGCCGCCGGTGCCGGGTGCCCGGGTCCACGGCCCGTGTGGTGGCGGTCGGACAACAGGGGGCGGCACAGGTATCCCCGAGAGCGCCCGCTCCCCAAGGCACGAACCGGGGAGGGGGTCCTCCCCGAGAACGCCCGCCGGGTGACAATGGCTCCATGCGGCTGCGGAAACTGGCCTGTGTCGCCGCCGGAGTGACGCTGCTCCTCGCGGGCGGCTGCACCGGGGGCGAAAAGGAGGGCGCGCGCGAGAGCCGGACGCCTCCGACCAGCGGTTCACCCACGACGAAGTCCTCGTCCCCCGTCGACCCGGTGTCGCTCCCGGCCCACATCCGGCGTGAGCACCACGGCTCCGGCCTGCGCCTCGGCACCGTCCTCGCCCGCACGAACGCCTACACCTCGTACGCCGTCACCTACGAGAGCGACGGTCTGACGATCTCGGGCCTGATGAACATCCCCGAGGGGGAGGGACCGTTCCCGGCGCTGGTGCTCGCGCACGGCTACATCGACCCGGCCGTCTACACCACCGGGCGCGGACTCGCCCGGGAACAGGACCGGCTCGCGCGCGAGGGCTACGTCGTGCTGCACACCGACTACCGCAACCACGCACGCTCGGACAAGGACCCCGACAACGACGTGAACCTCCGTCTCGGGTACACCGAGGACGTCATCGGGGCGGCCCTGGCCCTGCGCTCCTCCGGCCGCCCGGAGATCGACGGCGAACGGCTCGGGCTGCTGGGCCGGTCGATGGGCGGCGGTGTCGTCTACAACACGCTGGTGGTGGCCCCTGGCCTGTTCGACGCCGCCGTGGCCTTCGCGCCGGTCAGCGCGCGCCCCGAGGAGAACATCGACCACTTCCAACGGGGCCGGGGCGACCCGATCGCCGCCGAGATCGACGCGCGGCACGGCACGCCCGAGGAGAACCCGGAGTTCTGGCGGAACGTCTCGCCGCTGACGTTCGTGGACCGGGTGACGGAGCCGCTGCTGATCCACCACGGCACCGCGGACGACACCTGCCCGCTCGCCTGGACGCGGCACACGGTCGCCGCGTTCGAGGCGGCCGGGAAGGACGTGGAGCTGCGCACGTACGCCGGTGAGGGCCACACCTTCGGGCCGCGCTGGCCGGAGTCGATGGACGCGACGACCGCGTTCTTCGAGCGGCACCTGCGCTGAGACCGCACCGCCACAGCACGCCGCACTCTCGACGCGCGGCCCGCGGGAAGGCAGAGTTCTACCTGCGTACTCGCGAGTAGGTACCCGTGCACCCCGAAGGAGCCCCCGTGACCAGCTGGGTCGGCCGCACCGCCGCCGAAATAGCCGCCGCCGTACGGGAGAAGCGGGCCACGCCCCGCGAGGTGGTGGCGAGCACCTGGACCGGATCGAACGTCTCGACGGCCGGATCGGGGCCTTCCGCACGGTCCGGGCCGAGGCGGCGCTCGCGGAGGCCGACGAGGTGGGCGCGCGCGGCGATCTGGCCGAACTGCCGCTCGCGGGCGTGCCGGTGGCCGTCAAGGACAATCTCGCGGTGCGCGGCGAGTCCCTGCGGATCGGCTCCGCCGCGACCCCGGACACGCCCGCCGCCGACGACCATGTGACCGTGGCCCGGCTCCGCGCGGCGGGTGCGGTGGTCGTGGGTCTGACGAACGTGCCGGAGCTGTGCGTGTTCGGTACGACGGAGGGCGTGCACGGCACGGCCCGCAACCCGTGGGACACCGCGCGCTCGGCGGGCGGCTCGTCGGGCGGCAGCGCGGCCGCGGTCGCCGCCGGGATGGTGCCGGTCGCGCTCGGCAACGACGGCATGGGCTCACTGCGCATCCCGGCCGCCAACTGCGGGCTGGTCACGATCAAGCCCGGCACCGGGGTGGTGCCCGCGGGCATCGGCGAGGGCGACTGGTTCGGCATGTCCGAGAACGGGCCGCTGGCCACGACGGTCGAGGACGTGCGTCTGCTGCTGTCGGTCATCGCCGACACCCCGCCCGAGAGCGCGGTCACCGGCGCGCGCCGGATCGCCGTGTCGCTGCGCAGCCCCCTCGCGGGCGTCGCCGTGACCAAGCCGTACACGGCCGCCGTACGGGAGGCCGCCGCGCTGCTGATCAAGGCGGGCCACCCGGTGCGGCGCGCGGAACCGCCGTACCCGCTGTCGCTGGGCGTCACCGCCCTCACCCACTGGACGGCCGGCACGTCGGTCGACGCCCGTGGCCTGGATCCGCACCTGCTGCACCGCCGCACCCGCGTGCACGCGGCCCTCGGGCGCCGGTTCGTGCGGCGTGTGCGGGCCGGAGACGGCCGCGAGCGGCTGCGGCGCCGTCTGGAGCCGTTCTTCGCCCAGTACGACGTCCTGCTGATGCCCGCCCTCGCCCGCCGCTCCCCGAAGGCCGGGCCCTGGCACGAGCGGGGCTGGCTGCGCAACGTGCTCGCCGACACCGCCTACTCCCCCATGACCCCGCCGTGGAACCTCACCGGCTGGCCGGCCATGTCGGTCCCGCTCGGCACCCTGCCCTCCGGCGCCCCCTGCGCCGTACAACTGGTCGGACGTCCGGGTGCGGAGGCGGATCTGCTGGCGTTGGCCGAGCAGTTGGAGCGGCTGAGCCCGTGGCGGCGGACGGCACCGCTGGACTGAGGTCAGCCCCGGTCGGGCGGGGCGTTCACAGGGCCTTGTGCATGATGTGCAGGCCCACCAGGCCGTCCCGCGGATGCTCGAACGCGTCGGGGACCGTGCCGAGGATCGTGAAGCCGAGGGAGAGCCACAGCTTGACGGCCGGGTTGGTCTCGACGACCGAGTTGAAGACCATGCCGCGGTAGCCGAGGTCCTTGGCTGCGGTCAGTACGTGCTCGGCGAGAGCGCGGCCGACGCCACGCCCCGCGTGCTCGGGGTCGACCATGAAGCCCGCGTTGGCGATGCGGGCGGCGGGGCCGCCGTAGTTGGGGGTGAGGTAGGCGATGCCCGCCAGGGCGCCGGTCTCGTCCTCGACGACGTAGACGCGTTTGGCGGGGTTCATCCACAGGACCCGGGCGGCCTCCTCGGAGGTGTCCGGGTCCCAGGTGTAGGTCTCACCGGCGGCGACGATGCGGTGCCAGAACGGCCAGATCCGCGGCCAGTCGCCGGCCGCTGCTTCTCTGATCGGCATGGGCGTGAGTTTCGCACGCCCATGCCGTCGGCGATCGCGAAGGGTCAGCCTGCGGGTCAGTCGACGCTGGGCAGGATGTGGGGCTCGGCGAGGTCGTCCTCGTAGCCGGCCAGTCGGATCGGTGCGGAACGGGCCCAGACGTCGAGGCTGCCGAGCTGCCCCCCGGGCCGGCGGCCTGCACGCTCCGGGCGTTCCTTGGGGCGTTGTTCGCGATTCGTCTTCTCCGGTGTCACCGCGCACTCCTTATGTGTCGGATCACCCTCGGGGCACAGCGCCGGGTCCTTTGCGCCTGGCGTCTGAAGCCTCGGGTGTATGTCGTTGGCAGTTCGGACGCGGTGGCGCCGGTTCCTCGTGCGGAGCAGGCCGTTGTGAACCGGCGTGTCCCGGTGACGGACCGTGGGTGTGGGTGGGACCCAGTGTGGCTGTCCGTCCGCTACAGGGTAACCAAATGAGCGGGTACCCGCTCGATGGGGCTGAAAACTTGGGGTTACTGTCTGAAGTCGTCCTGTTTTCTCCCATGGGTGAGGGGCAGTTGGGGCCCGAGTGCCACGAGGTGCGCGCCGCTCGCGTCCGCCCTTCCGTGCGGCGGCCGGCCGCACAGTTCAGGTCCCGTTGGCCGGTTCGCAAGGCGGCCATGATCTGCTGGCGCGACGGCAACGGCTTGTCCCGCGGGAGGACTGACGCATGGAGCTGCGCAGTGTCGAGGAGCTGATGGATCTGCTGTACGCCTGCCGGGGCACGTGGGACACGTCCGGCGGGGGCGCCCGCGTCGAGCTGCACCAGCACGCCCTGCGGACCGCCGCACTGCTGCGCCGCAGCCGCCCGGCGGACAAGGAACTCCAGGTGGCTGGGCTGGTGCGGGCGATCGGCCCGCTGCTCGGGCCCGGCGATCCGGCCGCCCGGCCGGCCTGCGCGGCGGACGCGGTACGGCCCCTGCTCGGCGAGCGGATCTCCGCGCTCGTCCGCGCCGCCGACCCCGGCGACGAGGACGCCGCCCGGCTGCGCCAGGCACAGGAGGAAGCCCGCGGCGCCGGGTTCGACGCCGGCGTCCTGGAGGACTGGCGCACCGTGCTGGAACTGGTCGCGGCGCGCAACTCCCGCCTGGGGGCTGTCGACTGACGGCCCGTCATGAGACGGTACGTCGATGACGTCGTCGTACGGTCTGGACGGCAGGGTCGCCCTCGTCACCGGCGCCACGCGCGGCATCGGGTGGGCGGTGGCACGGGCGCTCGCCGGAGCCGGGATGCGCGTGTGCGTGACAGCGCGGGACGCGGCCGAGGTACGGCGCACCGCGGCGGGGCTGGACGGGACCGGACTGGCCGGTGACATCGCCGACCCCGGCCACCCGGCGGCGCTGACGGACCTGTGTCTGCGCACGTACGGCCGGATCGACGTAGTGGTCAACAACGCTGCGACGAACCAGCCGTACGGTCCCCTCATGGACGTCGATCCGGCGGCCTGGCGGGCGGCGTTCACCGTCAACGTGGAGGCGCCGCTGCGGCTCGTGCAGTGTGCGTGGCGGGCATGGCTGGGCGAGCACGGCGGCTCGGTCGTCAACATCTGCACGGAGGGCGCCGAGCACGTGGGCCCGGACGTCGGGGCCTACGGGACCAGCAAGGCGGCGCTGCTTCACCTGACCCGCCAGCTCGCGGGCGAGCTGGCTCCGCGGGTCCGGGTCAACTCCGTCTCCCCCGGGCTCGTCCGGACCGAACTGGCCCGCTTCATGTGGGAGCCGCGTGAGGGCGAACTGGCCGCCGCGCTGCCCCTGCGCCGCATCGGCGAGCCCGAGGACGTCGCCGACGCGGTGCTGTGGCTGGTGTCGGACGCGGCACGGTGGGTCACCGGGGCCGACCTGGTGGTGGACGGCGGGACGCGGGTGCGGGCCGCGGCGACGCCGAGGTCAGCGGCCTACCACTTGCCCGGCGCGTAGTCCTTCAGGAAGACGCCGTACAGGTCCTCGCCCGCCTCGCCGCGGACGACGGGGTCGTAGACGCGGGCCGCGCCGTCGATGAGGTCGAGGGGGGCGTGGAAGCCCTCCTCCGCCAGGCGCAGCTTGTCCCAGTGGGGGCGCTCGTCGGTGATCCAGCCGGTGTCGACCGAGGTCATCAGGATGCCGTCGGACTGGAACATCTCCTGGGCGCTGGTCCGGGTCACCATGTTCATCGCGGCCTTGGCGGCGTTGGTGTTCGGGTGCCCGGCGCCCTTGTAGCCGCGGCCGAACACGCCTTCCATCGCCGAGACGTTGACGATGTACGAGCGGCCCGAGGAGGCCTTGCGCGCCGCCTCGGCCATCACCGGGCGGAGCTTGCTGATCAGGATGAACGGGGCCGTGTAGTTGCACAGCTGGGTTTCGAGGAGCTCCACCGGGGAGATCTGCTCGATGGTCTGCACCCAGGTGTTGGTGTCGACGACGTCGGGGACCAGACCGCCCGCGTCGATGGCTGTGCCGTCGCGGTGCCGCTCCACGCTGGCGTTGCCCGCGACCAGGGCGAGGTCGGCCACCTTCTGCGCGTCGAGGCCGGAGACGCCGACGGGCAGCGCGGCCAGGCCGTCCACCGCGCCGGAGTTGAAGGCGCCGATGACGTGGTGGGCGGGGAGTTCACCGGCCGGCAGCGGGGCGGACTCGCCGTCCACCAGCGCGGCGTAGGCCGAGGGCAGGCGGCGTACCGTCTGGGTGGCGTTGTTGATCAGGATGTCGAGCGGGCCCTGCTCGGTCATCCGGTCGGCCAGGGCCACGGCCTGGGCCGGGTCGCGCAGGTCGATGCCGACGACCTCCAGGCGGTGGATCCAGTCGGCGGAGTCGTCCATCGCCTTGAAGCGGCGGATGGCGTCCTTCGGGAACCGCGTGGTGATCGTGGTGTGCGCGCCGTCGCGCAGGAGGCGCAGCGCGATGTACATGCCGATCTTGGCGCGGCCGCCGGTGAGCAGCGCGCGCTTGCCGGTGAGGTCGGCGCGGACGTCCCGCTTGGCGCGGTTCAGGGTCGCGCACTCGGGACAGAGCTGGTGGTAGAAGTAGTCGACCTCCACGTACCGCGTCTTGCAGGTGTAGCAGGAGCGGGGGCGCTGGAGTATCCCGGCGATCTTCCCGGCCTCGGTGACCGACGACGGCAGGATGCCCTCCGTCTCGTCGTCGATGCGCTGGGCGGAGCCGGTCGCCGTGGCCTCCGTGACCGCCTTGTCGTGGGCGGTCTTGGCGGCCCGGCGCTCCTGGCGGCGGCGCTGCTTGACCGTGCGGTAGATGCCGGCGGTGGCGCGGCGCACGGCGATGGCGTCGGGGTGGTCGACCTCCAGCTTGTCGAGCTCCTCCAGCACGCTGAGGCAGACGGCCAGCCGCTCGGGGTCGATACCGGGGCCGTACACGACCTCGTCCGTGCTCGCCGAGCCGTCCTGTGTCACCGTCATCGCCGCTGCCGTTCCCTGCTCACCCGTGCGGCGCTCCGACCGCGCCCGCTTTCGAACGGCGAATTCTACGGAGCGCCGGGCCGCACCGCCAAAAGCGGGACGATCGGCGGGCTCGTCCGGTGACCCGCCGTGACGGGACGGGCCCGCAGGGGCACCAGCACGGCGACGGTCCCGGCTCCCGGGTGACGACCGGCACCGTACGGGGCCACGGCCTGCAGCCCGCGATCCACACCGGGCCAGCCCCCCACCCGCAGACCCCGACCAGCACCGCGACGGCCCTGGCCGCAGGCCCGCAGGCCCGCAGGCCGCAGGCCCGCAGGCCGCACCCAGCCGTCCACAGCCCCCGCCCGCACACCGCGCTCAGCACGCGCCAGCCCCGGCCCTCAGCCCGCAATCAGCACCGCGACAGCCCCGGCCGCAGACCGCCACAGCCCCCGCCCGCACACCGCGCTCGCTGCCGCCTCGGCCCGGCCCGGTCCTCAGCCCGCGATCGGCCCGCGATCGGCCCGCGATCAGCCCAGTGACGGCTCCGGCTCGCAGGCCGTGATCAGCTGCGCCACCTCCTCGGAGAGCGCGGTGGCCAGCCGGTCCAGGTCCGGTACGGCCTCGGCGTCGGCGACGAGGCCGTAGTGGACGTGTCCGCGGTAGGTGGAGACGGCGACCGCGAGGGACTGGCCGCGGGCGAGCGGGGCGTAGGGGAAGACGGCGGTGACCGGGTTGCCGCCGAGTTTCAGGCCGAGGCCGGGCAGCGGGACGCTGGTGACGAGGATGTCGAACCAGAGCCGGGCGGCCTGGGAGACGAGGGGCCCGCCGAGCCGGTGGCCGAGGGCGGGCACGTGGTCGGCGAGCAGGGCGACGGCGCCCGCGCCCCTGTTGGGGCCGGCGTCCTTGTTGCGGTCCATGGCGGCGCGGACGGTGCCGAGGCGGCGCAGCGGGTCGGGATCGTCGACCGGCAGCCGCATCAGGTAACCGGAGAGCCGGTTGCCCTGCGGGTGCGCGGTGCGCGGGCGGCGCTTGGAGACGGGGATGAGGGCGCGGGGCGCCACGCCGTCGCTGCCGTCGCCGCGCTCGTCGAGCCAGCGGCGCAGGGCGCCGGCGACGACCGCGATCAGGACGTCGTTGACGGTGCCGCCGACGGCCTTGCGGACCCGGTGCACGTCGTCGAGGTCGACGACCACTCCGGCGGTGCGCCGGGTGCCGGTGGGTGCGGAGGTGAGGGCGTCGGAGGAGCGCGCCCCCAGGGTCGATACGGCGACGGAGGCGCCGATGTCGAGGGCGCGGCCGACGTCGGAGAAGGCGCCGCGGACGAGGCCGGGCAGCTTGCGCACGTCCGGCAGAAGGCCGCGGGCTGGCTCGGCGGGCCGGGGCCGGGGCGCGGGCATGTCCATCGGGTCGAGGACGGCCGCGGCGAGCGTCAGCGCGCGCAGCCCGTCGGCGAGGGCGTGGTGGAACTTGAACAGCACGGCGAAGGACACGCCGTCCTCGCCCGGCAGCACATGGGCCTCCCACGGCGGTCGGCCGCGCTCCAGCGGCCGTTCCATGAGCCGTCCGGCCACCGTCTGGAAGTCGTCGGTGGGGGCGTGCAGCCGCACGTGGTCGAGGGGGTCGAAGTCGGGGGCGGGCTCACGGGCCGCGCCGCCGAAGACGGTGGGGAAGCCCAGGGGCCACACGTCCCGGATGCGCATGCGCAGGCCGGGTACGGCGGCGGCCCGGGCGGCGAGCAGATCGGCCGCGTGGGCTCCGGCGGCGGGCGTGTGCGCGGCGAAGACGCCGAGCGCCCCCAGATGCATCGGATGTTCGGCGGACTCCATGTTCCAGAACGCCAGGTCGAGAGGTGCGAGCAGGTCAGCAGTCAAGGGCTTGCCTCGCGTCGACGACGGGTGAGCAAGCAGTCAACCCCTCGCGGGCGATTACGGTCAAGTACGATCAAGCTACGCACAGTTAACAACGGATTAAGTCCAGCCATCGGTGAATCCCTCGCCCCGGGAGCACCTCACGACACCTGCTGCCCCTTCCCCAGCGCGATCACCCCGCCCTTGGAGACCGTGTACAGCTCGGCGTCCCGCTCCGGGTTGACGCCGATCGTGGCGCCCGGCGGAACCTCGACGTTCTTGTCCAGCACAGCCCCGCGCACCACCGCCCCCCGGCCTATGTGGACGTTGTCGTGCAGCACCGAGCCCTGCACCACGGCCCCCGGGTCGACCACGACACCCGGGGAGAGCACGGACCGGGTCACCTGGCCGCGGATCAGACAGCCCGCGCTGATGATGGACTCCCCCGCGATGCCGCCCGCGTTGAAGCGGGCCGGGGAGAGCTGGCCCGAGTGGGTGTAGATCGGCCACTGACGGTTGTAGAGGTTGAAGGCGGGGCGCTCGGCGATCAGGTCCATGTGGGCGTCGTAGTACGCGTCCAGGGTGCCCACATCACGCCAGTAGCCCTGGTCGCGGGTGGTCTCGCCGGGCACGTGGTTGGCGCTGAAGTCGTACAGCTGTGCCTCGCCCCGGTCGGTGAGCTGGGGCAGGATCGAGCCGCCCATGTCGTGGACGGAGCTCTCGTCCTCCGCGTCCCGCTGGAGTGCCTCGACGAGGGCCTTGGTGGTGAAGAGGTAGTTGCCCATCGAGGCGTAGACGCACTCCGGGTCGTCCGCGAGGCCGGGCGGGTCGGCCGGTTTCTCCAGGAAGCACTCCACCGTCCGGCCGTCCGAGCCCGGGCTGATCACGCCGAAGGACGAGGACTCGCCGCGCGGCACCCGTATCCCGGCCACGGTCACTCCGGCACCACTCTCGATGTGCTGGGCGAGCATCTGGCGCGGGTCCATGCGGTACACGTGGTCGGCGCCGAAGACCGCGACGTACTCGGGGCGTTCGTCGTAGATCAGGTTCAGCGACTGCAGGATCGCGTCCGCGCTGCCCAGGTACCAGCGCGGGCCGAGGCGCTGCTGGGCCGGGACGGGGGTGACGTAGTTGCCGAGCAGGCTGGACATCCGCCAGGTGGTGGTGATGTGCCGGTCCAGCGAGTGCGACTTGTACTGCGTGAGCACGCAGACGCGCAGGATGTCGCCGTTGACCAGGTTCGACAGGACGAAGTCGACGAGCCGGTAGGTGCCGCCGAAGGTGACCGCGGGTTTCGCGCGGTCCGCGGTCAGGGGCATCAGGCGCTTGCCCTCCCCGCCCGCGAGCACGATGCCGAGTACCGAAGGCCCACCACGACGCATGGCCGCTCCCCTCACCCAGGTTGATCCATGCCTGCCCTCGCGCGGTGCCTGCTACGCCTGTTCGAGGATCTCCTCGTAGAGCCGGACCGTGCGCCGCGCCACCGCGTCCCAGCCGAACTCCCCCACCGCGCGCTCCCGTCCGGCCTCGCCCATCGCGCGGGCGCCGTCGGGGTCACCGAGGACGGAGTCCAGGGCCTGCGCGAGCGAGGCCTCGAAGTCGTCGTCCACGGGCACCAGGAGCCCCGTCTTGCCGTCGTCGACGACCTCGGGGATGCCGCCCACCCGGGAGGCGACCACGGGCGTGCCGCAGGCCATCGCCTCCAGGTTGACGATGCCGAGGGGTTCGTACACCGAGGGGCAGACGAACACGGCCGCGCGCGTGAGGAGTTGGATCACCTCGGGGCGCGGCAGCATCTGCGGGATCCAGTGCACGCCCGCGCGGACGCGGCTCAGCTCCTCGTACAGCTCGCGGAACTCCCGGTCGATCTCGGGGGTGTCGGGGGCGCCCGCGCACAGCACGACCTGCGCGGCGGGGTCGATGTCCCGTACCGCCCGCAGCAGATGGGGCACGCCCTTCTGGCGGGTGATCCGGCCGACGAACAGGACGTAGGGGCGGTCGCGGTCCAGGCCGAGCCGGTCCAGAACGTCGGTGCCGTGGTCAGGGCGGTAGAGCGTGGTGTCGATGCCGTTGTGGACGACGTGCACGCGCGCCGGGTCCAGCGCCGGGTAGCAGGCGAGGATGTCCTCGCGCATGGCGCCCGAGACGGCGACCACCGCGTCGGCGGCCTCGACCGCGGTGCGCTCGGCCCAGCCCGACAGGGCGTATCCGCCGCCGAGTTGCTCGGCCTTCCAGGGGCGCAGCGGCTCCAGGGAGTGGGCGGTCATCACGTGCGGCACGCCGTACAGCAGCTTGCCGAGGTGGCCGGCGAGGTTGGCGTACCAGGTGTGGGAATGGACGAGTTCGCAGCCCTCCAGGGCGGCGGTCATCGCGAGGTCCACGGAGAACGTGCGCAGCGCGTCGTTGGCGGTGTCGAGCGCGGACCACGGGCGGTGCCGCAGCACGCCCTCGGCGCGGCCCTCGCCCCAGCAGTGCACGTCCAGATCGACGAGTTCCCTCAACTCCCGGGCCAGGAACTCGACGTGGACGCCCGCGCCACCGTAGACGTCCGGGGGGTACTCCCGGGTCAGCAGTCCCACTCGCACCCGCAACCCCCTGTCTCGGCCGGACCCTCATGGTCACCCAGATGAGGCGCGCGGGGAAGAGCGCGGGGGCCGCGTGAAGCAACAGTCGCCGCACACGCCTCCGCCGGGCACCCGGTAGTAGAGGCAGCAGCTCCGGCGCCGGAAGGCGGTGCCGGTGAGGGTTCCGGTGAGGGTGAGGCGTCCGGTGCCCGTGAGGGTGCCGGCGAGGAGGGGGTGGGCGAGGAGGCCTGCGGTCAGGGTGCGGGTGCGTACGGCGGTCTCGGTACGGCCGTGTGCCAGCGCCCACCGTTCCAGTTGCCGGGCCGCGCCCGCCAGCGCGGAGGCCGCGTTGCCCCACAGCAGGCCCTCCGCGACCCGGTAGCGGGTGTGCACCAGGGCCGTCAGCGGTACGAGGTGGGCGTGCAGGACGGTGTCCGCGAGGTCGCCGTCCGCCGGGCGCACCTCGGTCAGCCACAGGTCGTCGGGTGCACTGCCGTCGGCGTCCCAGCGCAGCAGCCGCGGGGCGAGGTCCGGGACCGTGCCGTACAGGGCGGCGCAGCCCAGTGCCACCGACCACAGCCGGGCGGCGAGCCCCTGCTGGGCCACCGAGGCCGCGACGCGCGGCTCGGGGGTGTGCAGGGCATCGGCGACCTTCCGGATGCGGAAAGTCACGGAATTTCCGTAAACATCCGATGAAATGTCCCCGTAGGCCTGCGCGAGGGTCGGCAGGGGCGGGCGGGGTGCTCCGGAGGTGCGTAGTACGAAGAACGGTCCGAGCGGGCGCAGCGCGGCGAGATCGGGGTCGAGGTCCACGACGTGCAGTAGTACCAAGGGGGCGCGTACCGGCGCGCGGCGGGGCTCGGGGAGTGACACCCACCCTGGGGATGAGGGTGCACTCTCCGTACTCCATCGGCAGTAGGAGGCAACGCCTGCTCAGGTACGACGACGGGAAGAAAATTTCCGGGCATCGTGTTGGCTATGGAAGCCGACCGCCCGTCGCGCGGGACGAAGAGCCCTCGCCTCACGCAGAGGAGCCGCTCATGAGCGCCCTCGCGTTGTCCGTGCTGCTGTCGTTCGTCTCCGCCGTGGCCTACGCGGGCGGAGCGATCGTGCAGGAGCACGTCGCGGTGTCCGCGCCGGGCGGGCAGTACGCGGCCCTGCGCCGGCCGACCTGGTGGGCCGCGGTGGCGCTGAACGGCCTGGGCGGCCTGCTGCACGTGGCGGCCCTCGCCTACGGTCCGCTGAGCCTCGTCCAGCCGCTGGGCGCGCTCACCATCGTGTTCGCGCTGCCGATGGCGGCGCTGTTCGTGGGCCGCAAGGCCGGTGCGACCGCCTGGCGCGGCGCGATCATGGCGACCGTGGGTCTGGCCGGTCTGCTCTCGCTGGTCGGCGCCTCCGAGTCGCAGTCGCTGGGCACCGCCGAGCGCATGGCCGTGGCCCTGGTCACCGCGGGCGCGGTCGTGGCCCTGATGATCGCGGGGCGGGCGGCGCACCGGCACCCGGTGGTGCGCAGCGTGCTGCTCGCCACCGCGTCCGGTATCGCCTTCGGCATGTCCTCGGTGTTCACGAAGATCGTCGCGGTCGACTGGGACGGCGCGGTGACGGCGGGCGACCTGCCGGCCCTGACCGCCATCGGTGTGTTCGCCACGGCCGGCCTGCTGCTGTCGCAGGCCGCCTACCGGGGCGCCGGACTCGCCGCCCCGCTGGCCGTGCTGACCGTCGTGAACCCGGTCGTGGCGGCCGCGGTCGGCATCACGATGTTCGGCGAAACCTTCCGGTACGGCACGGCCGGCACCGCGCTCGCGCTGAGCTGTGGCGTGGTGGCGGCGGGTGGCCTGATCCTGCTCACCACGGAGCGCATCGCACGCACCCCGGCGGCCCCGAAGCCGCTGCCGGAGGCCGGGGTCACCGCCGGGGCCGACGCGGTCGCCGAGCCCGTGCCCGCCGGTGAGCTGCTCGGCACGGTCCCGGAGCAGGCCGGAGTCCCGGTCCGGACGCAGGAGCCGGTGCCGCTTCCGGTGCCCGAGCTTCCCCTACCGGAACTTCCCGTACCGGAGGAGGCACTGGTGCCGGTGCCCGCACCGGAGGACGACGGGCCGAGCACGTACCCCGTACCGCACCTCTACGGCCCGTTCTACGGCGGCCCGTACATCCCGATGCCGGTCCTGGACCGGCATCGCACGAGGATCAAATCCTGACCCCGCCCGCCCTCAGATAGGCCACCGGGTCGAGGTCCGTCCCGAAGCCGGGTCCCGTCCGCACCTCGAAGTGCAGATGCGGGCCCGTGCTGTTGCCCGTGGACCCGGAACGGCCGATCCGCTGCCCCGCGCCGACCTGCTGCCCGCTCCTCACGGAGATCGCCGACAGGTGGGCGTACTGGCTGTACCGGCCGTCGGAGTGGCGCACCACGACCTGGTAGCCGAAGGACCCCTCCCAGCCCGCGCTCACCACCGTGCCGGACGTCACCGACCGCACGGACGTGCCGGTGGGCACGGGGAAGTCGACCCCGGTGTGGTAGCCCTTCGACCAGGAGGGGCCCGCCTTGCGGTACGGCGTGCCGGTGGCCGCGCTCACCGGGGAGACCATCGTCCTGCCGGAGGTCTTCTGCGCCGGCTTCGCGGATGTCTTCTTGGCGGCCGGCTTCTTGGCGGCCGGCTTCTTCCGCTCCGGCGCCGACGTGGCGGCGGCCGGGGAGGCCGCCGTGACGGGCTTGCCGCGCAGCGCGAGCCGCTGGCCGGGCAGGATCAGGTCGGGGTCGGCTCCGACGGTCTTGCGGTTGGCGGCGTACAGCCCCTGCCAGCCGCCCCTGACCCGCTGCTCCTGGGCGATCGTGGAGAGGGTGTCCCCGCGGACGACCGTGTACATCTCGGCCCTGCCGGCCCGGGACTGGGGTGTGGTCTGCGGCTGGACGTCCGGTACCGAGGCGGTGGAGATGTCGGGGGTGCCGCCGCCCCTGGTCAGACCGGCGCGCACCGAGCACACCGGCCAGGCGCCCGGCCCCTGCCCGTCCAGTACCTTCTCGGCCACGGCGATCTGCTGGTCCTTGGTGGCCAGGTCGGCCCGCGGGGCGTACCGCGTGCCGCCGTACGCCTCCCAGGTGGACTGGGCGAACTGGAGGCCGCCGTAGTAGCCGTTGCCGGTGTTGATGTTCCAGTTGTTGGTCGACTCGCACGCGGCGACCTTGTCCCAGGTGTCCACGTCGGCCGCCTGCGCGGTGCCGGTGCCGATGAGCGGGATCGCCATTCCGGCGCTGCCCGCCGTGACGGTGAGCGAGGCGCGGTTGATCCTGTTCGGCTGATACCGGCGGTGCCGGCCGCGTACGGCCATGTCTCCAGCCCCCTCGACGTGCGTCAGGAGCGCCAAAAGTAAGCGCATGTAACAGGCCATGACAAGACGGCAATCAGCCGCTCCCGCGACCAAACGGCCGGGAAGCGACGCCACTTGGCGAACGTGGGAAGAGACGCCACTCGACGAACGGTTGAGGCGGGGTGGACCTCCGGTGCGTATCTGCCTGCGGAACGTCGGACAGCCCGGACGTGCGGCCGGCGTACCGGCACGTCACGATGGTCGTTGCGGCCATACTGACGGGCACGACCGGCACCACCGATACCGGACCCTTGAGGAGCCACCCGTATGAGCAGTTCAGCCCAGATCGGCGTCACAGGTCTCGCGGTCATGGGCCGCAACCTCGCCCGCAACTTCGCGCGCAACGGCTTCACGGTCGCGGTCCACAACCGGACGGCGGCGCGTACGCACGCGCTGGTGGAGGAGTTCGGGAGCGAGGGCGAGTTCGTCGCGGCCGAGACCGCGAAGGACTTCGTGGCGGCCCTGGAGCGGCCCCGCCGACTGGTCGTCATGGTCAAGGCCGGCGACCCGACCGACGCGGTGATCCAGGAGTTCGCACCGCTCCTGGAACCCGGCGACATGATCATCGACGGTGGCAACGCGCACTTCGCCGACACCCGGCGCCGCGAGCGCGACCTGCGCGAGCAGGGCATCCACTTCGTCGGCATGGGCGTCTCCGGCGGCGAGGAGGGCGCGCTGCTGGGGCCGAGCATCATGCCGGGCGGCCCGAAGGAGTCCTACGACTCGCTCGGCCCGATGCTGGAGAAGATCTCCGCGAAGGCGGCGGACGGGGCGCCCTGCGTGACGCACGTCGGTCCCGACGGTGCCGGGCACTTCGTGAAGATGGTGCACAACGGCATCGAGTACGCCGACATGCAGCTCATCGGTGAGGCCTACCAACTGCTGCGCGATGTGGCCGGGTACGAGCCCGCGCAGATCGCGGACATCTTCCGCACCTGGAACACGGGCCGGCTGGATTCCTACCTGATCGAGATCACCGCCGAGGTGCTGTCGCACGTGGACGCGGCGACGGGCAAGCCGTTCGTGGACGTGGTGGTGGACCAGGCCGAGCAGAAGGGCACCGGCCGCTGGACCGTCCAGATCGCCCTGGACCTGGGGGTACCGGTGTCGGGCATCGCGGAGGCGGTCTTCGCACGGTCGCTGTCCGGACACGCGGCCCTGCGCGAGGCCTCGCGCGGGCTGGCCGGGCCGAAGGCGTCCGCGCTGAGCGAGGCGGAGGCGGGCGCGTTCGCGGACCGGGTGGAGCAGGCGCTGTACGCGTCGAAGATCGTGTCGTACACGCAGGGCTTCCACGAGATCGACGCGGCGCGCGCGGAGTACGACTGGGACATCGACCTGGGTGCGGTGTCGTCGATCTGGCGCGGCGGCTGCATCATCCGGGCGGCGTTCCTGGACCGGATCCGCGCCGCCTACGACGCCCGCGCCGACCTGCCGAGCCTGCTGTCCGACGACACGTTCGCGCGGGAGATCGCCGACGCGCAGGACGACTGGCGCGAGGTGATCGTCGCGGCGACCCGGCAGGGCGTGCCGACGCCCGGCTTCTCGGCGGCGCTGGCGTACTACGACGGGCTGCGTGCGGAGCGGCTGCCCGCGGCGCTCACGCAGGGGCAGCGGGACTTCTTCGGGGCGCACACGTACCGCAGGGTGGACCGGGACGGCTCGTTCCACACGCTGTGGGGCGGGGACCGGTCGGAGGTTTCCGGCTGACGGGCCGTTCACGGTTGGTATTCTCGCGCTTCGCCCCGGCCCCGCCGCCGGGGTGAACGCGAGGGGGGCCAGGGGAAGTTGCCGGGGGGATCGATGAGACCGCGTCTGGTCTTCGTACACGGTGTCGGGAGGCCGCTGGACGCGGACGCCAAGCGGGAGGAGTGGCGGCGCGCCCTGGCCGACGGCGCCCGCGCGGCCGGGCACTCCCGCAGCGCGCTCGACCTGTTCGACCGCCCCTCGCCGGACATCCGGTTCGCCTACTACGGCGACCTGTTCCCCGGCAACGGAGTCCAGGGCGCGGTGGCACGGCCCACGCCGGAGGACGAGGAGCTGGCGGGGATGCTCCTGGAGGCGGTCGACGACCGGCTCCGCGCGCCCGAGGACGCCCACGAGGCCCGGGTGCTGCGCCGCGCCCGCACCCAGCTCGCCCCCGAGGGCGAACCGCAGGGAGCCGGTGCGGTCCTGCGGCAGACGCTCGCCGCGGCCAACACCCTGCTGTCCCTGCCCGGACTGCGCACGGTCGGCGGCTGGACCAGCGCCCGCATGATGGTCCATGTGCTGCGCCAGGTCAGGCAGTACCTCGCGCGCGGTCACGCCGACGAGGCCGGGGTGGGCCTCGACCGGCGCATCCGCGACCGGGTGGCCGCCGAACTCGACCCGGACGGCCCCACGGTGGTCGTCGCCCACTCGCTGGGCACGGTGGTGGCCTACGAGACCCTGCACGAACACCGGGCACCGGTCCCGCTGTTCGTGACCCTGGGCTCGCCCATCGGCATGCGGGCCGCGGTGCAGCCCCGCATGCGCCCGCGGCCGCTCCGGACACCGGAACGGGTCGGCGGCTGGCTGGACTTCTGGGACCGCGACGACTTCGTCACCGCCGGGCCCGAGGTCGCGCGCTGCGTGGCGCCGAACACCGCCTCCGTCGCCCCGGTGAGCCGCCGGGTCGACTCCGACGGCGCCCATGTGCATCCGGCGGCGAAATACCTGGCGCAGCCCGGCGTGGCGGGGCCGGTCGTCGAGGCGCTGAGTGCCGTCACCGCCCGATGACGCCCCCGCCCCCGCCCCGACATCTGCTGGTGATCGCACCGCAGTGCGCCGACCTGGCCGTCCTCGACGGACTGGAGGACGTGGCCCGGTCCCTGCACGCCGTTCTGCTCGACCCGGCCGTTGGCGGCTGCGCGGAGCCGCCGCAGGGTCTGCCCTCGCTGCTGTGCGGTCCGGACGTGATGCAGACCCAGGTCGAGAAGGCGGTACGGGACGCGGCGGAACGGGCCGCCGAGGCGGGCGCCGTGCTGGTCCTCGCCTTCCTTGGGCACGGCACCACGCCCGGCGACGCTCCCCGGCTGCTGTTCATGGCGAGCGACTCGCGCTCCGATGTCCCGGGCACCGTGGTCGACCTCGGCGGCCTCCTCGCCGCCGCCGTGGACACCCCGGGCGTGCGGGGAGTGTTCGCGCTGGTCGACACCTGCCGCGCCGCCGGGGCCGTACCGGACCTGGCCGCGCTGGGCGCCGGGGTGCGCGGCGGGGCCGTGCGGCTGTCGGTGCTGATGTCGGTGGGGGTCTTCGAGGACGCGTACGGACTCGCGTTCAGCAGGGGTGTCGTACGGGTGCTGCGCGAGGGGCTCGCCGGTGCCGGGGAGTTCCTGACGGCGGACGATGTGCAGGAGGCCGTCGACGCCCTGGCGGGCACCGGCGCCCGGGTGGTGACGGCCAACGGGGACTCGCTCGCGGGGCGCGTCTGGTTCGCCCGCAACATCCGGCACACGGCGGGCCACGGTCCGCTGCTGGGGCCGGTGGCGGAGGACGAACTGCGCTGGGCGCTCGCACCGTTGGGCGAGGCGGTGCCGACGGCGCGGGCCGATCTGGAGCGGCTGCGGGGCAGTCTCCGAGCCCGGCCTTCGGAGGCGGCCGCCTGTGCGCTGCGGGTGGCCGACGCCCTGGCCGACGCGCTGCGCACCGCCAAGTTGCTGAGGGAGTGGCCCGGTTCGCTGACCTCCGACCGGCTCAGACGGGCCTTCACCACGGCCGCCAAGGGCGCGGTGACCGTCCCGGACAGCTGCGGCGGCGAGCTGCTGCGGGACTGCGTGGAGGCGCTGCGGCTGCGGGTTCCCCGCCTGCGGGACGGCCGTATGGCAGCGACGGCCGCGTTCGTCGCCGCGCTCGCGGCCGAGGACCATCTCACCCCCGCCACACCGGAGTTGGCGGCCTGGGCGAGGGAGACGGACGCCGTCGTGGACCTCAACGACGCCTTCGCGCGCCTGGCGGAGCACAGTGCCGACGGCCGGTTGCGTCTGGTCGTCAGCCTGCACGCCGCCGTCGCCGACGACTGGCCGGAGACCCTGCTCGCCTGGCTGCTGGACGGCGAACACCCTTTGGCGCACGAGGAGTTCGGCTGCACGCCGACGCAAGAGGGCGTCGAACGGGAACTGTTCGCCGTACTGGCCTGGGCCAAACGCCGGGCCCGGGCCACGGGATGCCGGCTCCGGCACGTCGACATCGCCGCCCCCACGGCGTTGCTGGCCACCTGGCGCCCCGAGGAGACGAAGCAGCGCGGACCGCGTCTGGGCCTCTCCTACGAGATCGTCCTGCGCTGGAGCGACCGGCTGTGCCCGCCGGCGCACCTCGACTGGATCAACGACTACGCGCGCGACCGGCTCGACTCCGCCCCGCACTGGCTCGGCGAGCAGGACACCGGCGACGCGCAGGCGCTCGCCGACCGGCTGGCGGACGGCGCCTACGGCGGGGCGCTCGCCCTCGGCCACCGCCCCGACCGGCTGACGGAGGTCCTGGAGCCCCTGCTCGCCTTCGCGCCGGTCGTGCTGTGGCCGCAGGACCCGGGAGACCTGCCCGACGCCGCCCGGCAGAGCGTCGCCCGCCACTGGGACCGTATGCCGGGCGAGCTGAGCGCGGCCTACCGCAGCGCCTGGCAGCACGGCGCCGCGGCGCGGGACCCGGGCGACGGCCACCCGGAGCTGGCCCGGGTGCGCTCCGCATGGCACGACGCGCAATGGCTGGACTTCTGCGACTTGTTCGACCCCCGCTGAAGCCGATGCCGACCCCCGCCGAGCCGATGCCGACCCCCACTGAAACCACTACACCCCCCGCCGAACCAATGCCGACCCCCACCAAAACCACTGGCCCCCCCCCGCCGAGCCGATTCCGACCACCACTAAGGCCACTACGCCCCCCGCTGAGCCGATGGAGAGCACTCGGACATGACCTGGACCCCCTTCTATGTCGGCGACGGCACGCCCCGGGACGTCGACCTCGGCGAACCGCCGCCCTGGCGCGTCTTCCCCCGCAAGCCCGCGCCCATGGAGTTCCGGCCCCCGCCCGGACTGGTGGAGGCCGTGAACGCGGCCCTCGCCCTGCGCCGCCCGCTGCTGCTCACCGGGGCGCCCGGGTCCGGCAAGTCCAGCGTGATCGAGCAGGTCGCGGCCGAACTGAAGCTCGGCGATCCGCTGCGCTGGCACATCACCTCCCGCAGCACCCTGGTCGACGCCCTCTACCGGTACGACGCGCTCGGCCGGATCCACGCCCAGCGGCTCGCGGGCGACGACGACATCGCCTCCTTCCTCCGGCTGGGGCCACTGGGCACGGCCCTGCTGCCCGGCGAGCGGCCCCGCGCGCTCCTCATCGACGAACTGGACAAGAGCGACTTCGACCTGCCGAGCGATCTGCTCGACGTGCTGGAGCGGGGCGAGTTCGAGATCCCGGAACTGGCCCGCCACCAGCAGGACGTCGTGCCCGTCCGCGCGTGGGGCGACACCGGCCGCCACGCGGTGGAGAAGGGGCGGGTGCGGTGCGACACCTTCCCGTTCATCGTGATGACGAGCAACGGCGAGCGCGAGTTCCCGGCCGCGTTCCTGCGCCGCTGCATCCGGTTCTCGATGCCGACGCCGACGGTCGAGTCCCTGCGTCAGGTGGTCGCCGCCCACCTGACGGTCTCCGAGGACGACTCCCCCGCCGTAGACACCCTGATCGCCCGCTTCGTGGAACGCCTCCACGCCGGCGAGAGCCTGGCCGTCGACCAACTCCTCAACGCCGTACACGTGCTGACCGGCCAGGAAGCCCCGGACGGCGACGCCACGCAGAGCGTGCTGGACCTCGTCCTGCGCGAGCTGTCCCGTGTCTGAGGAGCCGTCCGCCGCGCTGGCACGGGCCGTCTCCGCGCTGCGCAGGGCGGCCCCGCAGCTCGACGCGACGGGTCTCGCGGAGGCCCTGTGGCTCGCCTCGCGGATGGCCTCCGCGACCACGCCACCGGCAGCCGAGCCCCTGGCCGAAGAGACCCCGCCACCGGCGGCACGGAGGCCCCGCCCGCGCCCCGTCACGCCCTCCGAGACCACGATCCCGGCCCCTCGGCCCGCCCCGGCCATCCGGTCCGAGCAGCCGCCCCGCCCCCTGCACGAACGCCTGCCGGACTCCTCCGCCCCCGTCCCCGGACAGCCGCTCGCCCTGCCCCGGCCGTCGGCGCTTCCCCGGGCGCTCCCCCTGGCCCGAGCCCTACGGCCGTGGAAGCGCCCCTGGACGGCGGGGCACCGGCACGCGCTCGACGTGACGGCCACCGTCGACGCCTACGCCCGCAGCGGCGAACTCCTCCCGGTCCTCTCCCCCACGCCGGAACGCTGGTTCGACGTCGTGGTCGTCGTCGACCGCTCGCCCTCGATGCAGGTGTGGCGGGAGACCGTCGACGCCTTCACCGGCCTCCTCGACGAACTGGGCGCCTTCCGCACCCTCCAGGCACGCGACCTTCGCTTCTCCCCCGACGGAGAGCCTGCGCTGACGGACCGTCAGGGCCTGCCCGTCGCCTCCGGTCACCTCGGCTCGCCCGGCGGCCGCCGCCTGGTCGTCGTGGTCTCGGACTGCGCCGCCCCGGCCTGGCGGTCGCCCGTGATCTGGCAGCGGCTGCGCACCTGGGCGCGGACGGCGCCCGTGGCGCTGCTCAACCCCCTGCCGACCAAGCTGTGGCGCCGCACGGGCCTGGACCTGCCCACCGCCCGCGCTCTGCCCGGCGGTCCCGGGTCCGGCAACGCAGGCCTGGGCTTCCGGCTGCCGCCGCTGCTGCCCCGCGGCTCGCGCGCGCAGGAATGGCTCGCCCTGCCGGTGCTGTCGCTGTCCCCGCACTCCCTGGACCGCTGGTCGCGCACCGTGATGCTCGCAGCGCCCGAGGGCTGCGCCGCCGTCCTGGTCCCGTCCGGCGGACGCCCGCCCGCCCCGGACCTGCCGCGCCCCGCCGGAGGCCTGCCTGCCCCGACGGAGCCTCGCCCCACCGCCCGCAAGGACCCGGCAGCCCGCACCGAGGCCTTCCTGCGGACCGCAGCACCCGCGGCGGCCCGCATGGCGGTCCTCTCGGCCCCCTTCGAGCGGCTGAGCCTGGACATGCTCTACGTCCTGCGCCAGGAACTGGTGCCGGAGGCGACGACCGCCGACCTCGCCGAGGTGCTCGCCTCCGACCTGTTCGCGCTGCGCACCGACCCGTCCGGCACGGTGACCTTGCAGGCCTCGGCCGAGGTGCGCTGCCACCTGGAGCGTGCGCTGCCCGAGCACGAGGCCCTACGGCTCACCAGGGCGCTGGGCAGCCACGTCGCCGGGCGCGGCCACGGCCTTCGGCGCATGCCGGTGGTGGCCGGCGGGACCGCCGCGGCAGACGGCGCGGGCAGCCTTGCGGCGGAGGCGGCACCGGCGGGCCGGGCGCTGGCGCGCACGCTGGAGCTGCTGGGGCTGGCTCCGGTAGCGCAGGAGCAGCCCGCGCTGCAGGTACCGGCCCCGGTCGCCGATCCTCTGCGCCTCGCGGTGCGGATGGCAGAGACACTGCTTCCGGTGGGCCGAACGGTCCTGGTCGATGCCCTGGTCGCCGCGGTCGACACGGTGCTCGGGCTGCTGGCGGCCCAGGGCATCTCGCTGGACGGCCGCGAGCTGCGCCGGCAACTGGAGGCCCACGTCGCCGCGTTCCACGACACCGCCGCGGCGGACGGCGACCGTCCACTGTGGTACACGCCACCCACCGAGCTCCGGCCGGACTCGTTCTGGGCGCGGTTCAAGGCCCATCTCGAAGCGCGCTCGCCCTCGTCGTACACGACCCGGCTGGACCAGATCACCGACACACTCATGTCGAGTCTCGGCAACCCCGCCCGACCCGGCCCGTGGCTGACTCCGACGATGGCCGCCACCCCTCCGCAGTCGGGTCGGACCACGACGGCGATCGGGCTGGCCGCCAAGGCCCTGGACGCCGGGTACGGTGCCGTCGTCATCCTCGCCGGAACGCAGAACACCACCCGGCTGCAGACCCAACGGCGCGTGGATGAAGGCCTGTTGGGATACGAATCGACCGACGCTCCGTACGCCCACGCGATCGGCGTGGGTACCCTGCGCGCCTTCCTTCGCCCGCCGGTGGTCGCCCTGACCTCCACCGAGGGCGACTTCGGCGCCCGCGCAGCCGCCCGCCATCCGGTCAACGAACTGGACGGCCCGCTCGTCTTCGTGGTCAAGAAGAACAGGACGGTCGTCGACCGCGTCTGCTCCTGGATCGTCAAGCAGTCCCGGACCGGATCGCACGCGTTCCTCCCGCTGCTCGTCATCGACACCGCGCAGGACAGCCCCTCCGGGCGGCACGGCCCCTCCCCGGCGGACCAGGCGGTCCACCGCCTGCTGTCGTCCGTCCCCCGGGCCGCCTACGTCAGCTTCGCCTACGGCCCGTTCGTCCCCCTCGTCGACTCCGCCGGCCGGGAAGAGCCGCTGTACCCGAACCACGTCGTCCGGTACTTCCCGGAGCCCGCCGATGACGACGTCCCCGCGCCACTCACCCCCGACATGCTGCCCCAGCTACGTGAAGTCACCGACGACGAGGCCTGGCTGACGACTCTGGTCCGGGCCCGGACCGGCGACGACCCCGAGCCCGACCTCCCGCCCTCCCTGCGTGAAGCGATCAACGTGTTCGTGCTGGCCTGCGCGATCCGCGAGGTACGGGGGCAGGTGCACGTGGGCAACTCGATGCTGGTGTCGGTCAGCCGGTACAAGGCCGTGCAGTCCCATGTGCGCGACGGGATCGCACGGCACGTCCGGCTCCTGCGGCGCTCGTTCTCGCCGGCCGATCCTTTCAGCAGCGCGCACACAGCGCCGATGGCCGACCTTGAGACGCTGTGGCACGCGGAGTTCGCTGGTGATGGGTCAGCAGGGTGGCCGATCACGTGGCAGCAAGTGTTCGCGGCTGCGTCACTCGTCGTCCACACGATCCAGGTCGCACTGGTCAACAGCGACTCCGACGGCCTGCCCCCCGAGCCGCTCCTCCGGCGCGCGGGAAGGAACGTCATCGCGGTCGGTGGCACCAAGCTGACCCAGGGTCCCGCGCTCGAAGGCCTGACCGTCGGCTATCACCTGATGTCCGCCAGTACTCCCGAGTCTCTCCTCCGACTGAGCAATGGCTTCAGCCTCCGTACCGACTCAAGGGACCTCTGCCGCCTGTACACCACGCCGGAGGTGCTGGCGGGCTATAGGTTCCTCACACTGTCGTCCGCCTTCTTCGAAGCCGACGTGGAGACCCGCTCGTTCAGCCTGGCGCCGGCTGCGGTGCGCGCCAACCTGCACGCGGCGGAGACGTTCGTCCGCCTCCTCGACGGGCGCGGCAGCAGCCCGGAGAACCGGGGGCGCAATCCGATCTGGCGTGACGTCCCGCCGGAGCTGATCATGGAGGAGTTCTTCAGGCTCTACCGGCCGGGTGCCGTCGTGCAGCGCGATCAGCTCGACGCGCTGTACGCGCACATCCGGCGACGCGTGCAGCAGGGGGAGCTGAGCAGGTGGACCGTGCAACTCGCCCGCCCTGCGGTCAGGGGCCAGCGCCCCGAGGTCGAACTGGGCGGCTATTACCTCGACTTGGCGACGCGCAAGCCCATGGACCGGGTGTCCGCCGACCGCACCTACCGGATCGGGAGGCTCAGCGGCGTCAGCGACACCTTCGCCGACCTCGACGAGGAGCAGTACGCCGCCGCCCTCGCCGCGACCCCCGAAGCCGCCGCGGGCATCACCGCCCGCTGGCCGTCGCCCCAGGCCGTGCGTGACGTGCGCCGCCCCGATCAGGCCCTGCTCACGATCTACCTGGTCCGTCCGCCGGAGGGCGAGGAGTCCGTGGGCCCGCTGGTGGGGTTCGCGGTGCGCCTGCCCCGCTCGTCGGCGGACGCCCGGGTCAGCTGAGCGGCGGTCCCGGCTCGGGGTTCGGCACCGGTTCGGGTCCCGGCGGGATCGGGGACGGGTCCGGGTCCGGGACCGGCCGGGGGCCCGGCGGAGGGGTCGGCGCGGGCGGCGGGGTCGGCTCCGGGGCGGGCGGGGGTTCCGGGGGCGGCACGGGATGCGGTTGTGGGTCCGGACCCGGCGTCGGGTCCGGATGGACGGGGTCCGGGTACGGGTGGGTCATGGCGTCCTCCAGCCAGTCGTACGCGTCGGCTCTCCGGACTACTCCCCCGCGTACCCGGCGCCCGCGCCGACAGTCACCCGGCCGGGGCACCGACCGCAGCCGTACGGCGTCAAACGGGCGCCACCGCCACAACCGTACGGCGTCAGACCAACGCCACCACCACAGCCGTACAGCGTCAGGCCACCGCCACCGCCCCAGCCCTACGACGTCAGGCCACCGCCACCGCCCCAGCCGTACGGCACCAGACCAACACCACCACCCCCGCCGTACAGCGTCAGGCCGACGCCACCGCGCGCGCCCCGGCCGCGAGTCCCAGCCGCGGACTGGACAGCACCGGGACGGGCGTCGACGCCAGCTCGCGGGCGGGGGCCATCGAGGCCTGCGCGAGGACGATCGCGTCGGCGTCGGTGACCTCGTCGGCCGCGGCGGCGACCCGCCGTACGTACTCCTGCGTGTCGCCCGCCTCGAACCGCGCCCAGGCGCCCTCGACCAGCCGGGAGACCAGGGCGACGGGGCGGCCGGCGCGACCGGCCTCCTCCTCGATCAGTTCGGCGGTCGGCCCGAGGGTGCTCTCCAGCGCCGCGAGGACGACGACCCGGGGACCGGCCGACACCGCCGCGGCGGCCATGGGCCGGTCGACGCGCAGCACCGGCACACCGGCGTCGACCGCCTCCGCCACGCCGCCGATCGTCGAGCAGGTGCACAGGACGGCTCGGGCGCCCTCGGCGACAGCACGACGAAGCGTCGACGCGACCTCGTCCGCCACCGTGTCGGGGCCGTGCGCACGCGCCCGGTCCAGCAGCGACTCGTCGACGATGTGCCGCAGTTCCAGCCCGGGGTGGGTCTCGTCGCGCAGGGCATCGAAGACGGGCCCATGGACGGGCGAGGTGTGCAGCAGGGCGAGCGTCACCGGGTCAGAACCGCCCGGGGTGCGCCGCGAGCCACTCCTTCGCCGCCCGCCGCAGCGCGGGGTCGGCGGCGGGGGCCTCCTCGGGGTGGCGTTCGGCCCACTTCACGACGTACGGGCAGAGCGGGGCGACGACGGTCCCTTCGCGCTCGGCGATGCCGTACAGCTCGCGCGCGAGCGAGCCCGCGATGCCTTTGCCCTCGTGGGCCGGTTCGACGACCGTGTGCACGGGGACCAGGGCGCGCCCGGGGCTTTCGAGGACGAAGTACTCGATACGGCCCACCACTTCGCCGCCGTCGAGGGCCTCCAGGCGGCCCGCCGCCCGGTCGTCGCGGATCTCGATGTCGCTCATGGGCTCGCTCCTGGTCCGTCCGGGGGGCTCAGGCCGATACGGCGGCCTGGGGGCTGCGCTCCTGGTCCGAGCCCGGCACCGGCTCCGACGGGTCGGCCCCGAGGGCCACGATCCGGTTGTCGTGGTCCACGTGCACGACCCGCGGCTCCAGCGCCCGCGCCTCGGCGTCGGTCACCTGAGCGTAGCTGATGATGATCACCAGATCGCCGGGATGAACGAGATGCGCCGCGGCCCCGTTGATCCCGATCACCCCGGATCCGCGCTCCCCCTCGATGACGTACGTCTCCAGCCGCGCGCCATTGGTGATGTCGACAATGTGCACGAGCTCCCCAGGCAGCAGGTCGGCCGCGTCGAGCAGATCGGCGTCAATGGTCACCGACCCCACGTAGTGCAGGTCGGCCTGGGTGACGGTGGCACGGTGGATCTTGGACTTGAACATGGTGCGCAGCACTATGGACTCCCGGAAGACGGCTCCCTGCCTGCTTTGTGCAGGTCAAGGGCGGTTTTCACTCTACACGGGCGCACGTCGAAGTCGACGGGCGTGAGGAACATCATGCTGTCGGCGACGGCGGCCATCAATCCTGCCGGAGGCCTCCGCCCGGCCCGGCCGGTCATCGCGGTCCCGGCCCTATGCGCCCGCGCACAACGCCTCCGCCTCAAGGCAGCGACTCACGGCGGCCGGCCCGATCGCGCGGGGAGCGGATCACCCTGCTCGTTCAGCCCGTCGAACAGCAGCTTTGGGAGGAATGCAAGCCGAGCGCCGCCGCCCCCCGCCCACCTTTCCGATGAGGGGAGGCGATCCCTCCACCCACGATTATTTGCTTATGCATATTCCCGGAACGCCCCCTGACAGCGTTCGGCAATCCCGTCCGTTGATCGACGAAGCCAACTCCCGCAGGTGGGTAGCAGTCGCCGCCGCCCCCTCACGCCCGATAACGGTTCTTGTTTGATTCCGTTATTTAGCGATGGACTGTGTTGACTTTACGAACAGTTAACAGCCAAGGTATGCGCACCCGCCGCACCGGGACACGTAGCGGAGCGGCACGCACCCGAGGAGACGCCATGTCACTGCGGACCCATCGCCCCGCGTTTCGCCGGGCCCTGGTGGCCCTTGCCGCCTTCCCCCTGCTCGCCACCGCGGCGTGCGGCGGCTCCGGTTCCGAGGACGGCGCCTCGGGTGAGCAGGCCAAGTGCGAGAAGAGCGAGGGCAAGGTCAAGCTCACGTACTGGTCCTGGATCCCCGGGGTCGACAAGGCGGTGGCCGAGTGGAACCGCCAGAACCCCGACATCCAGGTGTCCGTCAAGTCCACCCCGAACGGCAACGCCGGCACGTACCAGAACATGTCGAACGCCCTGAAGGCCGGCAACGCCCCCGACCTCGGGCAGATCGAGTACGACTCCCTGGCGAGCTTCCGCCTCCAGGAGGGCCTCACCGACATCGCCGCGTGCGCGGGCGTCAAGGAGGCCCAGGGCGACTTCGTCGACTGGACCTGGTCCCAGGTGACCTTCGGCGCCGACGGCGAGGACGGCGTCTGGGCGGTGCCGCAGGACACCGGCCCGATGGCGCTCTTCTACCGCAAGGACCTGTTCGAGAAGAACGACATCGCGGTCCCGACGACCTGGGAGGAGTACTACGAGGCGGCCAAGAAGCTGAAGAAGGCCGACCCGAAGGCGTACATGACGCACTTCTCGCAGACGGACCCGAACTGGTTCAGCGGTCTGCTGTGGCAGAAGGGCGCGAACATGTTCGCGCAGGACGGTGACACCTGGAAGGTCGACGTCGACAGCCCGGCCGCCGGCGAGGTGGCGGACTACTGGCAGAAGATGATCGACGAGAAGCTGGTCGCGACCGATCTGCAGGGCTTCTCCCCGGCGCTGTACAAGGCGTGGAACAACGGCGAGGTGGCGACCTGGGTCAGCGCCGCATGGGGCTACGGCACCATCCGGGACAACGCGACGGCGACCGCCGGCAAGTGGGGCGTGGCTCCGATGCCGCAGTGGTCCGCGGGCGAGAAGAAGGCCGGCAACTGGGGCGGCTCGACCACGGCGGTCCTCGGCAAGAGCAAGCACCCCTACGAGGCGGCGCAGTTCGCCCTGTGGCTGAACACCGACCCGAAGGCGCTGGAGATCCTCAACCGTGACGGCGGTCTCTACCCCGCCGCCACCGCGGGCCTGGAGCTGGCGGCGCTGAAGCAGCCGGTGGACTTCTACGACGGCCAGAAGATCTTCGACGTCTTCGCGGACGCCTCCAAGAACGTCACCACGGACTGGACGTTCGGTCCGACCATGACCGACACCTACCGCTTCATGGCCGACGGCGTCGCCGGGGCGCTGGGCGGCAAGGGCACGCTCGAGGACGCGCTGAAGTCGACGGACGCCAAGACGGTGGAGTCGCTGGAGAAGCAGTCCCTCGACGTCGCCAAGTAGCGGAGGCCCGGGGCGGCGGGGAGACCCGTCGCCCCGGCCTCGCCCGTCGGGTCCCGCTCGCGGCCCGTGCCACTCGCCAGCACAGCCCAGTCCAGTCCAGGAAGAGACCACGCCATGACCGCCGACCCCCTAGCGGCCACAGCCGCGCCGCCGGCGCAGACCGCCCCCGCCCGTGTCCCGGCCCGCAGCAGACGGAACTGGGCGCCCGTCTTCTTTCTCCTGCCGTTCTTCGTGCCGTTCGTCCTGTTCACCCTGGTTCCGGTCGGCTACGCCTTCTACCAGAGCCTGCTCAGGACCGAGCGGACCGGCGGCACCTTCGGCCGCAAGACCACCGTGTTCGCCGGTCTCGACCAGTACAAGGAAGTGCTCGGCGACGGCGAGTTCCTCGGCAGCGTCGGCCGGGTGCTGGTCTTCGGGCTGGTGCAGATCCCGGTGATGCTGCTGCTGGCGCTGGTGCTCGCGCTGCTGCTGGACTCGACGGTGGCCCGCCTCAAGCGCTTCTTCCGGATCTCCTTCTTCGTGCCGTACGGCATCCCCGGCGTGGTCGCCGCGCTCATGTGGGCCTTCCTGTACGACCCGCGGCTGTCGCCCATCGTGGACCTGCTGGACAAGGTCGGCTCCGCGCCGGACTTCCTCGGCTCGTCGATGATGCTGTGGTCCATCGGCAACGTCGTGACCTGGACGTACACCGGGTACAACATGCTGATCATCTACGCCGCCCTGCAGGCCGTCCCGTCCGACATCTACGAGGCGGCCCGGATGGACGGGGCGAGCGAGGCGAAGATCGCCTGGCGGATCAAGGTGCCGATCCTGCGTCCGGCCCTCATCCTGACGGGCGTCTTCTCCATCATCGGGACGCTGCAGCTGTTCACCGAACCGCAGGTGCTGCGCTCCATCTCCACCAGCGTCACCAGCACCTACACCCCCAACCTGGCGGCCTACTCGCTCGCCTCGGCGAACAACTACAGCGAGGCGGCGGCCATGTCCGTGACGCTGGCGCTGGCCACGTTCGTCCTGTCGTTCGGATTCCTCAAGCTCACGGGGCGAAAGGCCGAGTCATGAGCCTCCTCACCGACACCGCGGGCGCCCACGCGCCCCGCCAGACCTCCACGACCGCACCGCGCGGCCCCCGGGAGAGCCGCCTGGCGGTGATCGCGGCCACCGGCTTCCTGGTCGTCATCGCCGTCTACATGCTGTTGCCGGTGTTCTGGCTGTTCGTCTCCGCGACCAAGAGCCAGGGCGACCTCGTCGACTCGTTCGGCCTGTGGTTCTCCGACTTCCACCTCTTCGACAACCTGCGGGCGCTGTTCGCCAAGCAGGACGGCGTGTACCTGCCCTGGCTCCTCAACAGCCTCCTGTACGCGGGGGCCGGCGCGGCCGTCGGCACGCTGCTGTCCGCCATGGCCGGCTACGCCCTGGCCAAGTACCGCTTCCGGGGCCGGGAGTTCCTCTTCAACGTGGTGCTCGGCGGAGTGCTGGTGCCGGCCACCGCGCTGGCGCTGCCGCTGTTCCTGCTGTTCGCCGAGGTCGGCGCCACCAACACGTTCTGGTCGGTGTTCCTGCCCAGTATCGTCAGCCCGTTCGGCGTGTACCTCTCGCGCATCTTCGCGGCGGCGTCCGTGCCCGACGAGTTGCTGGAGGCGGCCCGGATCGACGGGTCCGGCGAGCTGCGGACGTTCTTCACCATGTCGCTGCGGCTGATGTCACCGGCGATGGTCACGATCTTCCTGTTCCAGTTCGTGGTCATCTGGAACAACTTCCTGCTGCCGCTGGTGATGCTCCAGGACGACCGCCTCTACCCGGTCACCCTCGGGCTGTTCACCTGGCAGTCCCAGGTCAGCCGCGACCCGTCGCTGCAGATCCTCAGCCTCACGGGCTCGCTGGTGTCGGTGGTGCCGATCGTCATCACCTTCCTGGTGCTCCAGCGGTACTGGAAGGCGGGCCTCGCGGCGGGAGCGGTGAAGTCGTGACCGACGCGCTCGCCCACCTGTCCCACCGGCTCGGCGGCATCGCCTACGGCGGCGACTACAACCCGGAGCAGTGGCCCCGCGAGGTGTGGGAGGAGGACGTCCGCCTCATGCGGGAGGCCGGCGTCAACCTCGTCACCGTCGGCGTGTTCTCCTGGGCGTTCCTCGAACCGCGGCCCGGGCAGTACGAGTTCGGGCTCCTCGACGAGGTCCTGGACCTGCTGCACACGCACGGCATCGCCGCCGACCTGGCGACGGCCACGGCGTCCCCGCCCCCGTGGTTCTCGCTCCGGCATCCCGACGCCCTGCCGGTGACCGCCGACGGTGTCCGGCTCACGCACGGCTCGCGTCAGACGTTCTGCCCGAGCAGTCCCGCCTACGCCGAGGCGGCCGGGCGGCTCGTCGAACGGCTCGTGGAGCGTTACCGCGACCACCCCGCGCTCGCGCTGTGGCACCTGCACAACGAGTGGGGAAACCACAACGCCCACTGCTACTGCGACACCAGCGCCGAGGCGTTCCGGGACTGGCTGCGGCAGCGGTACGGGGACCTCGACGGCCTCAACCGGGCCTGGGGAACGGCGTTCTGGAGCCAGCGCTACGGCGACTGGGCGGAGGTCATGCCACCGCGCGCCACCGCGGCCGTACCGAATCCGACCCAGCAGCTCGACTTCTGGCGGTTCTCCTCGGACGCGCTGCTGAGGCTGCACCGACGCGAGGCGGAGGTCGTGCGCCGTCTCTCCCCCGGGGTGCCGCTGACCACGAACCTCCTGGTCACGCTGGAGAAGAAGGTCGACGGGTTCTCCTTCGCCGAGGAGTGCGACTTCGTCTCCGTGGACCAGTACCTCACGGCCGCGGACCCCGAAGCGCACATCGGGCTGTCGCTCGACGCCGACCTCGCGCGCGGTATGGGCGGCGGCGCTCCGTGGCTGTTGATGGAGCACTCCACGTCCGCGGTGAACTGGCAGCCGCGCAACGTGGCGAAGACGCCGGGGCAGATGCGGCGCAACAGTCTCGCGCACGTGGCACGCGGCGCGGACGGCGTCCTGTTCTTCCAGTGGCGCCAGTCGCGGGCCGGCGCCGAGAAGTGGCATTCGGCGATGCTCCCGCACGGCGGCACCGACACCAGGACGTGGCGCGAGGTCACCGCTCTCGGGCAGGACCTGCGGGCGCTCGCGGAGGTGCGCGGCAGCCGCGTCGAGTCGGACGTGGCCCTGCTCTTCGACTGGAACGCCTGGTGGGCGCTGGAGATGGACGCCACCCCCTCGCGGGACGTGCGCTACCTCGACCTGGTGCGGGCCTGGTACGAGGCGCTGTGGTCGCTGGGCATCACGTGCGACCTCGTGCATCCCGGGAGCGATCTGAGCGGCCACCGGCTGGTCCTCGTGCCCAGTCTCTGTCTTACGTCCGACGCGGACGCGTCCTCGCTGGACGCCTTCGTACGGGACGGCGGGCACGCGGCGGTCGGCTTCTTCAGCGGTGTGGTGGACGAGAACGACCACGTGCGGCTCGGCGGCCACCCCGGGGCCTACCGGGACATGCTCGGCATCCGCGTCGACGAGTTCTTCCCGCTCCGCGAGGCGGAGACCGTACGGCTCTCCGACGGCTCGGCGGCCACGGTGTGGAGTGAACTCGTGGAGCAGCGGGGTGCCGAGACGGTCGTACGGTTCGACAAGGATCCCTCGTGCGGGGGTCCGGTCGCGGGCCACCCCGCGGTCACCCGCCACGCCTACGGCAGGGGCGTGTCCTGGTACGTGGCGACGCGGCCCGAGGCGGCCGCGCTGCGCGGGTTGCTGGCCCGGGTCTGCCGGGAGGCCGGTGTCACGGCCCCGGCGGAGGTTCCGGCCGGGGTGGAGGCGGTCCGCAGGCGCGGGCCGGACGCGACCTACCTCTTCCTGATCAACCACACCTCCCGTGACGTGTCCGTCCCCGCGACCGGCACCGACCTGCTGGGCGGCACCGTCGGCGACGGCAAGGCCGTCGTCCCCGCCGGCGATGTCATGGTGATCCGCGAAGACGGCACGCCCGCCCGAGGCCCCCTGGAGGCCGACGGCGTCGAGCCGACCGCGCGCACCCGACCGATCGAAAGCGTACGTACGTGACCGACGAGCACCTCCGCCACTTCCGCGCCGCGGGCGTCAGCCTCCTCCTCGACTGCTCCGGTCCCCGGCTGCCCCGGCTGCTGCACTGGGGCGCCGACCTGGGTGACCTGGAGGCCGACACGCCCGAGGGCTCGCGCGTCCTCGCCTCGCTCGCCCTGGCGAGCCGCGCCGAGCTGGGCACCAGCGTTCCCGACGTCCCCGTGCCGGTGAGCGTGCTGCCCGAGCAGTCGGCCGGCTGGCTGGGCACCCCGGGGCTGTCCGGCCACCGCGAGGGCGCCGACTTCTCCAGTTCCTTCACCCTCCGGGAGGTCCGTTCCCCCGGCCCCCGCTCGCTGACCGTCGAGGCCGTGGACGACCAGGCCGGGCTCACCGTGCGATGGGAACTGGAGCTGACCGCGTCCGGTCTCGTGCGCCAGCGGGCGGCGCTCACCAACCGGGGCGCGGGCCTCTACACGGTGGACGCCCTGCAGCTCACGCTCCCCGTACCGGCGCACGCGACCGAGATCCTCGATCTGACCGGACGTCATCTGCGGGAACGTTCCCCGCAGCGGCACGAGTTCACGCTCGGCACACACCTGCGGGAGAACCGCCGCGGGCGTACCGGTGTCGACGCCACGCTCCTGCACACGGTGGGTGAGCGGGGCTTCGGCTTCCGTGGCGGTGAGGTGTGGGCCCTGCATGTCGCGTGGAGCGGCAACCACCGCACCTTCGCCGAGCGGACGAACTCCGGGGTCTCGCTCCTCGGCGGCGGTGAGCTGCTGCTGCCGGGCGAGATGCGCCTCGCACCCGGTGCGACGTACACGACACCGTGGCTGCTGGGCTCGTACGGCCGGGGCCTGGACGACATGGCGGGGCGCTTCCACGCCTACCTGCGGCAGCGCCCCCACCACCCGGCCACGCCGCGGCCCGTGACGCTCAACACCTGGGAGGCCGTCTACTTCCGGCAGGACCTGGACACCCTCACCGCCCTCGCGGACGCGGCGGCGGAGGTCGGCGCCGAGCGGTTCGTCCTGGACGACGGCTGGTTCCGCGGACGCCGCGACGACCGGGCCGGGCTCGGCGACTGGTACGTGGACCCCGAGATCTGGCCGCGCGGGCTGCATCCCCTCGTCGAGCACGTCCGCTCCCTCGGGCTCCAGTTCGGCCTCTGGGTCGAACCGGAGATGATCAATCCGGACTCGGACCTGGCCAGGGCGCACCCGGAGTGGATCCTGTCGGCGGCGGGGCGCATGCCGCCCGAGGCCCGGCACCAGCAGGTGCTGGACCTGGGCCGGCCCGAGGCGTACACGTACGTGCTCAAGCGCCTGGACGCGCTGGTCGCCGAGTACGCCGTCGACTACCTCAAGTGGGACCACAACCGCGACCTGGTCGACGCGGGCAGCGGTCCGAACGGCGTGGGCGGGGTGCACGCCCAGACCACCGCGGTCTACGCGCTGATGGACGAGCTGCGCCGCCGCCACCCCGCGCTGGAGATCGAGTCCTGCTCCTCCGGCGGCGCCCGGGTGGACCTGGGCATCCTCGAACGCAGCGACCGGGTCTGGACGAGCGACTGCATCGACGCCCTGGAACGGCAGCGGATCCAGCTCTGGACGGGGATGCTGCTGCCGCCCGAGTTGATGGGCGCGCACGTCGGCGCCCCCGCCTCGCACACCACCGGCCGCACGCACGGCCTCGACTTCCGCGCCGGGACCGCGCTCTTCGGCCACATGGGCATCGAGTGGGACCTGACCCGGGCGACGCCCGAGGAGCGCGGCCGGCTCGCCCAGTGGATCGAGACCCACAAACGGCTGCGGCCGCTGCTGCACGGCGGAAGCGTCGTCCACGGCGACCACCACGACCCCGCCGTCCATGTGCACGGTGTCGTGGCCGCCGACCGGTCCCGTGCCGTGTACGCGGTGGTGCAGAAGACCACGAGCGTGCAGGTGCCGACGGGCCGCGTACGCCTGCCCGGGCTGGCCGAGGACGCCCTCTACGCCGTCGCCCCGCTGCCGCCGGGGGACACGGTCCGGGGACCGGTCACCAGCGCACTGCCCTGGTGGACGCCGGAGGGTGTGGAGCTGCCGGGCCGTGTCCTGTCCGCTCTCGGCGTCCAGGCGCCGACCCTGCACCCGGAGAGCCTCGCGCTGATCGAGGTCCGGCGGGTCGAGCGCCCGGCATGACCGACCCGTGCGTCAGCCGACTTCGATGTAGTCGAGTTCGGCGAAGAGAGCGCCCTTGGACAGGGTGATGGTGTTCCAGCCGGTCTTCAGGGTGATGGTGGTGACGGCTGTGCGCCAGGTGCCCCAGGAGGTGTGGGGGTAGTGGACGACGCCGGTGTCGGTGCCGTTGACGGACAGGCGGTGTGTGGCCGGGGCCGGTGAACCGGCCGTGTCCAGGGAGCCGTTCGCGAAGCGTACGGAGAGGGTGCGGGGGCCCGCGGAGGCGGCGGGCACGCGGAACTCGACGTGGCTGTCGGGGTGGTCGATGTAGCCGACGACCTTTCCGTCGGAGGCTTCGGGAGCGTCGCGGACGGACGCGTTGTGCACGTGTGCGCGCTCCGCCTGGTGGATCACTTTGCCGCCGTGCACCACCGGATGGCCGTCGGCCCAGCTCAGGTCGGCCAGGTGCAGGGCCCGGCCGCTGCCGGTCCAGCCGTGGAAGACGATGCGGTCGCGGCCGTCGGGTCCGGTGACCACGTCCTGTCCTCCGGGGCCCTGTACGGCGCCGGAGAAGCCGTCCGTCGTCATCAGGGGGTGGGGCGCCTTGGTGTAGGGGCCGGTCAGGCTCCGGGACACGGCGTAGCCGGTGGCGTACGCGCTGCCGTCGTAGGCGTTGGCGGAGTAGAGGAGGACGTAGTGCCCGGCGCGCTTGATCAGCGTGGGAGCCTCCACCAGGTGGTTCTCCCAGGGCTGGTCCTGCCGGATCAGCCGGACGGGGTCCCCGGTGACGCGTGTGCCGTCCCATGAGGTGGGCTGGAGGTGCAGCCAGGTGTCCTTGCCGAGGTGGCAGCAGTTGCCGTCGTTCTTCCACAGGATGTAGCGCTGCCCGCCCTCGGTGTAGGTGGCGGCGTCGATGGCGCCGCCCTCCTGGGCCGGGCAGATCAGTGGAGTGTCGCCGACCGGTCGGAAGGGGCCGTTCGGCGAGGCGGACCGGGCCACGCCGATGCATTGCCGGTCGCTGGCCCGGTCGCGGGCGGTGTACTGCAGGGTGAAGCCGTCGCCGTGGTCGAAGACTTCCGGTGCCCACACCAGGTCGGGCCGGGGGGCGGCCCACGCGCCGGGGGTGGGCAGCACGTCGCTGTCGTCCAGGGTCCAGTGGCGCAGGTCGCGCGAGGTGGCGTGCTGGACGTGGCGGCCGCCGCTGTGGGTGGCGTAGGCGTGGAAGACACCGCCGGACCGGACGACGTCCGGGTCGGCGAAGTCGTGGTCGAGCACCACCGCGGGCGAACGGCTCACGGCGGGCGCGGGCTGTGCCGAGGTGAGGCAGAGGGCGACCGTCAGGAGAGCGAGCGTCCTCCCCCAGCGGCGGACCAGGCGGTGCGGGGACATGTGGCTCTCCTGACAGGTCAAGGGCGTGGGCGGTCGGGAGCCGGCCCTACGCCAACTCGATGCCGTCCAACTCGGTGAAGAGGTCTCCCCGGGCGAAACGGATCGTGTTGCGGCCTTCGCGGAGGACGACCGTCACCGGTTCGGTCTTCCGCCAGTTCTCCCAGCCGGTGTACGAGTAGTGGACGGCGTTCGCGACGACTCCGTTGACCATCAGGCCGTGCGAGGCGCACGACGGACCGCCGGCGTCGTCCAGGGAGCCGTTGCTGTACCGCACCCGCATGGTCCGGGGGCCCGCCGACGCCGCGACGACGGTGAACTCGACGAAGCTGTCGCGGTAGTCCATGCGGGCGATGGCCTTGCCGCTGCGCGCCCCGACGGCGTCACGGATGGTCACCTGATAGATCCGCGCCTTCTCCGCCTCGTGGAAGACGACTCGCCCCTTCCCCGGTTCACCGCGCGGGGCCCCACCGCCTGCCGCGCCCCTGCTCGCGTTCGCGTTCGTGGAGTCGGCGGCCACATGGACTCCGTACGCCGCCAGGCAGGCGCCGACCGCCGCGGCGCTGATCGCCACGGCGATGACCCTGCGCCGGGGTCGGGGGCGGCCGGCCCACCGTCTCAGACGCTGCCGGAGGGGGACCGGAGCGGTGGCGGGCGTATCGCCCTCCCCCGCGGACGCGGGCGGCGCGACGCGTTCCGGCGACAGTGCGGAAGCCGTTTCCCACAGGCCGCGGAACTCGTTCGGATCGCCGTCCAGGGCCCGGCAGATCTCGACGACCACGGCCCAGGGCACGACGGCGTCCCCGCGGAAGTAGCGCGAGAGCGACGAGTCGCTGACGGGAACCTGCTTCTCCAGCTCGCGCAGTGTGCGTCCCGACCGGTGCTGCAAGGCGCGCAGCGCCGCACCGAGCTGTCGCTGGGCGGCGAGGCGGTCACTGTGTCCGCTGTCCGTCATGGCGGACGTCTCCTGGGGTTCGGCAACGGTGTTCCGTTGGCTGCTTCATGGCTCGGGACGAGCTGCCCCAGCAGGTCAGGACTGTATTTATGGCGACATACGCGGTGCAACGGACATCGGACGGCGGCCTGGTGCAGAGTCGATTCACCGGCCGCGCAGTTCACCCGGACGGACGCATGGGCCCTCCGCGGCCGGCCGGTGTGCGCTCGGCCCGGGGAGGGCTGAGCGCACACCTGGTGACGGATCAGTCGCCGTACTGGACGGGCCGGTAGGCCCGGTACTCGCTGCCTGCGTTCAGGCCGTAGGTCAGCGTCCGGTGCGAGGTACCGGGGCCGCCGCGCTGCTCGTAGGCCACGTAGGAGGTGTGGGCCGCGTCGGTCCACCGTTCGAAGATGACGACGTGTCGGGTGTTGCTGTTGCCGATGGCGTCGATGACGAGGTCACCGGGCCGGAGTTCGCCCATGGAGATGGGGCGGGTGATGTTCCGGTTGGTCAGGCCGACGGTGTTGGTGCCGGGCGTGGGCAGGCCGAGCGCCATGGAGGCGTAGCCGGAGCAGTCCTGGCGGTAGCCGTCCCGCCAGTACGCGGACTGGCTGTAGGGCACGGGGCGGCCGTTGTTGGCGGTGAGCCAGGTCGCGGCGCGCTCCAGCGTCCGCTGTCGTGAGCCGGTCGGGGAGCCGCCGCCGGGAGGGGCGTCCTTGACGGGGACGCCGGGGAGCCGGTCCTCGGGGATGTCCACGGCGACGACGGTCAGGAAGCCCGTGACGGGTGCGGTGATGTGGGCCATGAAAGTGGAGCAGTAGCTGCCCTCGCACACCCGGCGGCCTGTGTCGACCTGGTAGTCGGCGGTGATGCGGTCCTCACCCGCGGAGTTGCGGTTGATCATGCCGACGGACGGCGAGTCGATGTCCGGCGTGGCGTGCACCACCCATCGCGTCCCCCAGGTGGGGAAGGAGGCGTCGGCCCGAAGGACGCTCGCCGTGGGCGCGGCCGGGGTGTTCGCCGGCGCGGCGTGGGCGGGGAGGGCCTGGACGAGGGCCGGGGCGGTCAGGCAGGTGAGGGTGAGGGTGGGCAGGATCCTGCGCAGTCTGCTGGATCGCGAGGACATGGTCGTTCTCCTTGTTCGGGAGCTCGGGAGCTCGGGAGCTTCAGGTGCTTCGGGAGCCTCGGGAGCTTCGGGAGGCTTGAGGGACTCGGGAGGTTCGAGGCGGGGCCGCCGTGCCGGAGGCCTGGGGCCGGCCCTCTACTGCCACTGCTGGTTCGCCGAGTTGACGACGCACGGCAGGGCGATCAGCCGCCGGTTCTCGCCGGGGTCGGCGATGCACGCCCCGGTCTTCACGTTCTTGAAGACGATGCGGCTCTGGGTGAGCTTCTCGACCTTCCACTTCTGGAAGTCGAGTCCGTTGCACGGCCAGGTGCGCAGGCCGGCGGGGCTGTCGTCCAGGCACCGGCCCGTGGACATGTTCGACAGCTGCCGGGTGTCGTCGGTGTGCCGGGTCACCACCCACTTCTGGTGGTTGAGCCCGTTGCACTGCCAGCCGCGCAGCCCGCCGCCGTCGCTGTCGTCCATGCACAGCCCCGTGTGCACGTTGCGGTACGTCTCCGCGGCCGCCGCGCGGGCGACGGGAGCGGAGGCGGCGGAGACGGGAGTGACGGCGGCCGCGCCGAGCACGGTCACGGCGGCTGCCACGAAGGAGGGCAGGAGGACGCGTACGGAAGTCATGCGGAAGTCCCTTCCAGGGGATGGCGAGGAGTCGGCCCGAGGGGCCGTCAGAACCGGCGTGCGCTCGCCGTCGGAGGCGAAGCACCGCGTCGGTGAGAGGAGTTTGTGCAGCTCACACCCTCTTCACAACCTGGTCCCGGCTGCTTCACGCGTCTCGGGACAGACGCGTTCATGGCCTGCCGGGGCGCCCCTGTCCCGGGACGGGAAGCAGACGGCACGACGGCGCCGCCGGACCGCCTTTCGTCCCTAATGGACTTACTTGTTCCCTCGGTTGTCCTTCACCGCAGACGTTTTCGTGCAGGACACCCAACGCAGAACGCTCTTTCCGCCTCCTTCACTTCAGCGGCAGATGACCGCACGCAGAGAAAGGACGCGATGTGCGTACGAGACATGCTGCACGGGTGGTACTGGCCCTTACCGCGACGGGAGCGGTGCTCACGCCCCCGGCGAACGCGTACGCGGACGAGCCGCCGCGTGTCGACCTGAGAGCCGACGTCAACCGTGACGGGAAGGTCGACATCACCGGCACCACCGACACGGCCGGGGAGAACACCTGGACCGTGAAGCGGGGCGCGGTCTTCCTGCCCAACATCGACGACGACGGCAAGCGGTGCCCGACCACCGGGTCGAACGGCCGCCCGCTCTCCGACGCCAAGCTGGCCGCCTGCAACGACGCCTCGGACAACAAGGTCAACGGCCGCGCCGACGCCGCGGACCTGGCCCGGGTGCTCTCGGTGCCGATGCGGGGCCTGCCGTCCGACGCCAAGGGCAGCGTCAAGGTCACGGCGGGGGCCGCGCAGAGCAGGGTCTTCCTCAAGCGCGACGGCAAGTGGACGCCCGTCACCTCGCAGACCCGGCTGACCCGGGCCGAGTTGCGGGCGGGCATCGAGTTCGGTGTCGAGGGCAAGGACGTGATCCGCGACAGCGCGAAGTGGGACGGGCGGGTGGCGATCCGGCTGAAGGTGACGTCCTCGTCCGGCACCTCCGCCGACACCGTCACACTGCGCGCCGCCCCGCTGCTGACCCACCATGCCCTGCAGAACACCCAGCAGTTGATGGTCACCAAGGTCCGCGGCAACGACCCGTGGGCCAAGCGGCAGCGCGAGTTCGTCAAGAAGCTCGACAAGGAGAGCCGGGCGGCGGGCATCACCAAGCCGCTGGTGACCTTCGAGAAGTACGGCGACATCTGGGCCCAGGACTTCGTGGAGCCCGCGTACCTCGCCATGACGGGTCCGGACGGACGGCAGCGGACGATGCGCGTGATGCTGCGCTCCGCCCAGGACCGGGAGGCCGGTCGCGAGCTGTACGAGAAGCTGCGCGGCCCCAACATCGGTGTCGTCCAGGCCAAGGGCCGGGACATGCAGGGCTGGGAGACCCTGAACTCCTACGGCAACCTGGAGACGATCCCTCCGCACACCGCGAACGGCCGCTCGTTCCCGGCGGGCCGGATCATCATGGGTGAGCGCAAGGACGGCAGCGGCGTGCGCCCCTCGAAGGAGATCCGCACGATGCTGAAGTCCCAGGGGCTGCAGGACCCGCTCCTGCTGGACACCTCCTGGCTGCACGTGGGCCACGTCGACGAGTTCGTGCAGTTCCTGCCGGCCGACACCCCGCGCGGCTGGCGGATCGGCATCGCCGACCCGAAGGCCGGACTCCAGCTGCTGCGGGACGCGCAGCGCGACGGTCACGGCGCGAAGAAGATGTTCTCCGTCCCCGGCTTCGACGAGTTCCTGCCCCCCGCCGAGACCATCGACGACGCCCTCTCCTCCCGGTACCTCGTGAAGGACAACGAGATGGCGGCCCGGAAGATCGCGGCCAACCTGAAGGTCCTCAAGCGGGAGACGGGCATCACGGACGACGAGATCGTCCACGTGCCCGCGCTCTACACGCGTGGCATCGTGCAGGACAGCGAGGACACCCGCGTGCCGCTGCTGCGCCGCCTCGGCGGCACCGACGAGGCCCCGGAGGGCGCCCGCAAGTACGGTCAGCAGAAGTTCGCCGAGCGCTCCCGCGCCGCGGCGCCGACGATCATGACCAGCGCCTATGTGCCGGGCGCCGTCAACGGCATCCTGCTCTCGCGCGACCGCTACCTCGCCCCGCGCCAGTGGGGCCCGGTCATCGGGGGCAAGGACATCTTCACCCAGGCCGTCACGGCCGCGTACACCCGGGCGGGCATGAAGGTCTCGTACATCGACGACTGGTACACGTACCACCTCGGCATGGGCGAGATCCACTGCGGCACCAACACCCTGCGCGACGCCTCCGCCGCCTGGTGGAAGCAGTAGCCGCACGGCGGTGGGCAGGCGCGGCCGGTTCGCCCCGGCCGCGCCCTCAGCCGGGGAACCTCCCCGTCGAGCGCAGCTCGCGCCGGCGTTCCGCGTAGGCGAGGTCGTCGCGCCACAGGCGGGCCGCCGCCGTGCGGACGAGGGGACGCAGCAGGGGCGCCGCGCGGCGGGCGAGGCCGAAGCCCGGACGGTCGGAGGCGGCCACCACCGCCTCGGTCACCACGGTGCGCGGACGTCCCTGCGGATCCGGTCCCAGGGGGGTGGCATGGGTCTCGACCACGGAGCCGACGCCCTCCCCCTCGGTGATGTGCATGACGACCGTGCGCGGTTCGGGGGCGGTGAAGACGGCCCGGACCGGGACGACGAGCCGCCCCGCCACCTTGAAGGAGACGTCGACGGTGAAGCTGTCGTCGCCGCCGGGTTCCGGGCCGTCGGGTTCGTCGACCACCTTGAGGTCGACGAACGAGTACGGGTGGTACCACGCCCCGTGCCAGGGATCCAGCCGGTTCGCCACGACGTCCTCCGGCTCGCAGCGGCCGATCCCCTCGTAGACGGCCGTCAGGGAGCGGGCGGGGTCCGGCCGTTCGGGCAGGACCGGGGCGTCCAGCGGGGGCTCCCCGCCGACCGCGTCGAGCCGCACCCACACCAGGACGCCGTCGTCGTGGACGGGCAGCGGTTCCCAGCCCGCGAACGAGTCGCCGTCCAGGGCGAGTCCGTGCCAGTGGCAGACCAGGGTGCCGCAGCGCACGGGACTGTCGGCCAGGGGCGCCCCCAGGTGCGGGCAGACACCCGGTCCGGCGCGCAGGCGGCCGTCGGGGCCGCGCCAGACGACCACCTCCTGCCCGGCCACGGCGCGCGCCAACGGGCGGTCGGCGCGCAGGGCCCGGGTGGCGCCGACGACGTACCAGTTGCCGGAGGGGCGGGCGGTCGCGCGCTTGAGCGCCTGGGCGATCACCGCGGGCTTCGCCTCGCGCCAGGTGGGGCGCTGGCGTTCCCAGGGGACGGGACGGCGGCGCAGGGACAGGGGCAGTCGGCGGCGGGCGGGCCGAGGGCTCACGAGACTTCCTCCGGGGTCGTCCGGCGGGCCGGGCCGGGGGTGGTGACGGGCTGTGGGCGGGGTGTTCCGGCCGCGCCCCGCCGGGTGGCGGCGCGGTGCCGCAGCCGGGCCCCGGCCACCCGGACCAGGCCGGCCGCGGCGACCCGCGCGCGGCGCCGGCGGGGCACCACGGCACGCCGGTGCAGCACGGCGTACCCGTCGCGCGCGACGGCGTCGAGGATGCCGCCGTACAGCACGTACGCGGTGCGGATGCAGGGCCGGGAGACCGGGTCCAGCAGGGCGATCCCCGGTTCCGCCTCCCGGTAGACACCGCGGGTGAGGGCCTCGAACTCCCGCAGCGCGGCGGTGATCCGGCCGTCGGGGCGGCCCGTGTCCCGGCTGCGGCGCAGCAGCTCGCGGTCCACGCCGTGGGCGGCGAGCAGGTCGGCGGGCAGGTAGACGCGGCCGCGGTCGAGGTCCTCGCCCACGTCCCGCAGGAAGTTGGTGAGCTGGAAGGCGACGCCCAGGGCGGCCGCGTGCGGCTCCGCCTCCTCGCGCGGGACCACGGTGCCGAGGACGGGCAGCATCTGCAGTCCGATCACCGCGGCCGAACCGTGCATGTAGCCGCGGAGGTCGGCGTAGGTGGGGTAGTCGGTCACCACCAGGTCCGCGCGCATGGCGGACATGAAGTCGCGGAAGTGGGCGTGGTCGATGCCGTAGCGGCGCGCCGTGTCGGCGACGGCCCGCACCACCGGCTCGCGGCTCCGCCCCCGTCGCAGCCCTTCGTCCAGTTGGCGCTGGAGCTCGGTCAGCTCCGTGCCCCGGCGGGCGGCGTCGGTCCCGGGTGCGGGGGTGTCGACGATGTCGTCGGCCCAGCGGGCGAACCCGTACAGGGCGTGCACGGCGGGCCGGCGTTCGACGGGCAGCAGCCGGGTGGCGAGGAAGTACGTCCTGCCGTGGCGGGCGTTGAGGGTACGGCAGTGGCCGTACGCGGCACGCAGCTCCGGGTCGTCGATCCCCGCGGCGTCGAGTTCACGGTCGGTCATACGGATGCCTCCGTCACGGTGCCCGACGACGGCCGCGGGCGGGTGGGGGCGGGACGGGGGACGCCGGTGATGCGGGCGGCGGCGAGCTTTCCCGACACCAGCACGGTGGGGACCCCGACGCCGGGAGTGGTGCCGCAGCCGGCGAGGACGGCGTTCTCGGTGCCCCGGACCAGGTTGCGGGGCCGGAAGGGGCCGGTCTGGGGGAAGGTGTGGGCGGCCGAGAAGGGTGTCCCGGCGGCGTGGCCCTGGGCCTGCCAGTCCGCCGGGGTGACCAGGCACTCCTCCTCGACGGCGGCACCGAGGCCGTCGAGACCGCGCCGCTCCAGCTCCCGCAGGAGCGTGTCCCGGTAGCGCGGGCCGAGGTCGGCCCACTCGGCGGCCCCCGGTCCGATGTCGGTGTTGGGGCAGGGCGCGAGGATGTAGTGGAGGTGGTGGCCGGGGGGAGCAAGGCCGGGGTCGGTGGCGGTGGGCCTGGTGATGAGCAGGGACGGATCGCTCATGAGCCGCCCGGTGCGGGTGAGTTCGTCGAAGGTGGTGCGCCAGGCCGCTCCGAAGGACAGCGTGTGGTGGCCCAGCCCGGGCCAGGTGCGGTCCGTGCCCGCGTGCAGCACGACCGCGGACGGGGCGTGCCGCAGCCGCACCGGCCTGCGCGGCCTTCGGCCGAGGAGCCGGTAGGCGACGGGGAGGTCGGGGGTGAGGACGACCGCGTCGCAGGGGATGCGCTCCTGCTCGGTGACGACGGCCGTGATCCGCTCGCCGGAGCGCTCCAGGCGGGTCACCGACCGGCCGTACCGCAGGTCGGCGCCCGCGTCGGCGGCGGCGTCCGCCATGGCGCGGGGCACGGCGTGCAGGCCGCCGCGGGGGAAGTACACGCCGGCGACCGTGTCCATGTAGGCGATGACGGCGTAGGCGGCGAGCGCGCGGGCCGGCGGGACACCGGCGTACAGCGCCTGGAAGGAGAAGACCCGGCGCAGCCGTTCGTCGTGCAGGTAGCGGCCGATGCGGGCGTCGAGCCGACCGAACCCGCCGAGCGCGGCCAGCCGGGCCAGGTCGGGGGTGAGCAGGTTCAGCGGCGAGTCGAAGTTGGCGTCGATGAAACGGCGCATCTGCGCCCGGTACAGCCGCTCCAGCCACGCGCGCAGCCGCCGGTAGCCCGCGGCTTCCGCGGGCCCGGCGAAGCGTTCCACCTCGGCGGCCATCGCGTCGGCGTCGGTGTGCACGTCGAGGCTGCTGCCGTCCGCGAACCGCGCCCGGTAGGCGGGGTGCAGGGGAATCAGGTCGACCCGTCGGCGCAGGCTGTCGCCGACGGCGGCGAAGGCCTCGTCGGCGAGGTCGGGCATGGTCAGCACGGTGGGGCCGGTGTCGATCCGGTAGCCGCCGAGCGTCAGGCGGCCGGCTCGGCCGCCGGGGCCCGCGTCCCGTTCGACGACGGTGACCCGGCGTCCGGCGCCCAGCAGGTGGAGGGCTGCGGACAGGCCGGCCAGTCCGGCTCCCACGACCACGACGTGATCGGTGCGGCCCGGGACGGTGCGGGTCATCGCCGGTCCTCCCCGCGGCCCGGCGCGGCCTGCGCCACGCGGCCCGCCGGTTCCGGCGGGGCGGTCACGTCGACCGCCGACACGAGCAGCCGGCGCAGGCGGCGTCCGCCGTCCGGGTCGAGCAGCGCGCTGTCGAAGTGGCGCAGGCCCTGCTCCACCAGGCGTTCGATCTTCGTCTCGACGGCGGCCCGCGCTCCCGTCCGCACCAGGACCTCCCGCACCTCGTCGAGGTCCGCGGCGGTCAGTGCGGCGTTCCCCACGCACCGGTCCAGCACCTTGAGGGCGGCCCGGTCGTCGTCGGCCTCGGCGCGGGCCCGGGCCAAGACGACCAGGTAGGTGGCCTTGCCCTCGCGGATGTCCCCGCCGCACGGCTTGCCGGTGTGCCGGGCGTCGCCGAAGACGTCGGTCACGTCGTCGCGCAGTTGGAAGGCCATGCCGATGCGGCGTCCGACCGTACAGATCTTCTGCACGGTGACGCTGTCCGCGCCGGCCAGGGCGGCGCCGAGGGCCAGCGGCCGTTCCACCGAGTACAGGGCGCTCTTCAGACAGGCCGCGCGCAGGGTTCGCGGCAGCGACCGGGCGGCGACGGTCTGGCCGTGGAGGTCCAGGTACTGGCCGGCGACCATCTCCAGGCGCATGTCGCTCCACAGGCGGCGCACCGCGATCGTGGTCCAGGCGGGCAGCGGGGTCTCGGCCACCACGTCGTCGGCCCAGGCGAGCGCGAGGTCACCGGCGAGGATCGCGGCGGACTCGCCGAAGCGCCCGGCGGGCCCGGCGGGCACCCGGTCGGCGTACCGGGCGCTGAGGTCGGCGTGCAGGGCGGGCCTGCCGCGCCGCAGGGGCGAGCGGTCCATGACGTCGTCGTGGACGAGCGCGCAGGTCTGGAGGAGTTCCAGCGCCGCGCCGATCCGCAGGGCCGCGCTCGCGCCGGCCGGTTCCGGTCCGCCGCAGGCGCGCGCGGACCACCACAGCAGTTGGGGGCGGCTGCGCTTGCCACCCTCACGGGTGAAGCGGGTCACCCGCTCGGCCAGGTCCTTGGCGAACAGCGGATCCACGAGGTGGGCCCGGTCGAGGCGGTCGGCCAGGAGATGGTCCAGCATCCGGCCGACGGCGGCCGGCACGTCGGTGTCAATGGCACGGGCGTCGGCGAGGTCCGCGGGGAGGGTGCCCGCGGGCGGCGTACCGTGCGTGCCCGGCCCGTCGTGGCCGGCCTGCGGGGCCGGGGGGTCCGTGCGTGCCGGGACACAGGAGCCCGGCACGGGGACCAGGCGTGGCACGGGCGGCGGCAGGGCCGCCGGGAGTTCCTTCGCCTGTGGGTGCCGCATCCCGGTTCCTTCCGTAGGGTCCTCGGTCCGTCATCTGTGCTTCGGACCGGGCACGCGCGACGGATGCGGCACCGGCCGGCGCGTGCCGACGTTCTGGGGCGGGGGCCGTGAGCCGTGCATCCACCGGGGCACACGGTGGGGAACCATCCTGCGACGAGAACGAGGAGTACGCAGAGTGGAGGCAGCCGTCGTGCCGCAGACGGACGTGGCGATCGTGGGCGCGGGAGCAGCGGGGCTGTCCCTCGCCCACCGGCTCGCCGAACGGGTGCCCGGCGCGCACACGCCGTCCGTGACCCTGCTGGAGGCGCCGCCGGGCCCGCTGCGGCCGCCGCCGCGGACCTGGTGCTTCTGGGAGCGCGGGCCCGGCCGTTTCGATGCGGCGGTGCGCTCCGACTGGCGGCTGCTGCGGGTGTGTCCGCCCGCGGGCGCGCCGATCGTGGGGGACATCGCTCCACTGCGGTACAAGATGATCCGTTCGGACGACTTCGCGGAGCTGGTCGGCCGGGACCTGGCCCGCAGCCCCCACGTCACCCGTCTGGAGGCGACCGTGGAGACGGTGCGAGACGTGCCCGGCGGCGCCCGGGTCGGTCTGCAGGACACCGACGGACGCTCCCGCGAGCTCACCGCCCGTTGGGTGTTCGACTCGCGTCCGCTCGGCAGCCTGCCGGCCGCCCGCACCCTGCTGCTCCAGCACTTCCACGGCTGGTTCGTCCGCACGCAGCGGCCGGCCTTCGACCCCGGCACGCTCGACCTGATGGACTTCCGCACCCCGCAGCCGGCGAAGGGCGTGTCGTTCGGCTACGTGCTGCCGCTCTCCGCCCGTGAGGCGCTGGTGGAGTACACCGAGTTCTCCGCGCGGCCGCTCACCGCCGACGGCTACGAGGCCGCCGTACGGCAGTACGCGCAGGAGGTGCTGCGGCTGGGCCCCCTGCGGGTCCTGGCGAAGGAGACCGGGGTCATCCCCATGACCGACGCGCCGATGCCGAGCCGGGTCGGCAGCTCCGTCTTCCGCATCGGGGCGGCCGGCGGCGCCACCCGGCCCGCCACCGGCTACACCTTCGCCGGCCTGCAGCGCCAGACCGCGGCCGTCGCCGCCGCCTTGCAGCGGGGGCGTCGGCCGGTGCCGCCCGCCGCCCACTCCGTGCGCTCGCGCGCCATGGACGCGGTGCTGCTGCGCGCCCTGGACAGCGGGCGCGTCGACGGCCCCGCGCTGTTCTGCCGCCTGTTCGCGCGCGTACCCGCCGAGCGGCTGCTGCGCTTCCTCGACGGGGACACCCATCTGTTCGAGGATCTGGCCGTCGGTCTGCGCGCCCCGGTCCGGCCGATGCTCCGGTCCGCGGCGGAACTGCCTCGGCTGCCGCGCCGCCCGTACGACTGAACCGCCCCGCCCCTTCTGCTCCGGGAGACCGTATGACCCTGTTGCGCGACGAGGACCTCGCCGCCGCGTTCGACCACGCGTCCCGCAGTTACGACACGCTGGTGGCCGCCAACCCCGGCTACCACGCGCACCTGCGTCGCTCGGTGCGCCGGCTCGGCCTGCCCGGGCACGGCGCCGGGCTGCGCCTGCTGGACCTGGGCTGCGGCACCGGCGCGTCGACCGCCGCGCTGCGCTCGGTCCTGCCGGCAGCCGAGATCACGGCCGTGGACGCCTCGGCCGGGATGCTGGCCCGTGCCGCCGCCAAGCCGTGGGCGGACGGGGTGACGTTCGTCCACGCGCCGGTCGAGCGGCTGGCGGCGGCCGGTGTGCGCGGGCCGTTCGACGCGGTCTTCGCCGCCTACCTCTTCCGCAACGTCACCGACCCCGACGCCGTCCTGTCGGCGGTGCGCGGGCTGCTGCGGCCGGGCGGTCGGCTGGGCGTCCACGAGTACGCCCTCAGCGGGCGCCGCCTGGACCGGGCGGTGTGGACGCTGGTCTGCCGCGGCATCGTGCAGCCCGCCGCGACCGCGCTCGGGGACGGTCCGCTCTACCGCCATCTGTGGCGCAGCGTGGTGGAGTTCGACACCGCCGAGCGCTTCGCGCGGCGCATCCGCGGCGCCGGGTTCGACCGGGTCCGGACGCTGCCCCTGCCGGGCTGGCAGACGGGGATCACCCACACCTTCGTGGCCCGCCGGACCGGCCTCGCGACGGAGGACCCGCGATGAGCGCCCACCGCCCCGCCGCGGCCCGCCGCGGCCGGGACCGCCGGGCCCGGATCCTGCCGGCCCACCCCGGCTCCGCGCGGGTCGTCGGAGCGCCTCGGTCGGTCGCCGTGATCGGCGGCGGCATCGCCGGACTGGCCGCCGCCACCGCGCTGGCCGAGCGCGGCGTGGCCGTGACGCTGTACGAGCGCCGTACGTACCTCGGCGGGCGCGTCGGCGGCCGGCCCACCCGGCTGCGCGACGGCACCACGGTGACCATGAGCCGCGGCTTCCACGCGTTCTTCCGCCAGTACTACAACCTGCGTGGCCTGCTGCGCCGTACCGACCCCGGGCTGGCCCGGCTGACCGCCCTGCCGGACTATCCGCTGCTGCACGGCAGCGGGCTGCGCGACAGCTTCCGGCACGTGCCGCGGACCCCGCCGTGGAGCGCGCTCGGCTTCGCCGCGCTCAGCCCCTCCTTCCGGCTGCGCGACCTGTCCGGCATGGATCCGGTCGCCGCCCTGCCCCTGCTCGACGTGCGCGTACCCGAGATCTACGACCGTCTCGACGGCACCAGCGCCCACGACTTCCTGGGCGCGATCCGGTTTCCGGAGCGCGCCCGCCACCTGGCGTTCGAGGTGTTCTCCCGGAGCTTCTTCGCCGATCCCCGGCAGCTGTCGGCGGCGGAGATGGCGCTGATGTTCCACATCTACTTCCTCGGCTCGGCCGAGGGACTGCTGTTCGACGTGCCCCGCTCGCCCTTCCCGGCCGCGCTGTGGGACCCGCTGGCCGCCTACCTGGGCGGGCACGGCGCCGAGGTGCGCACCGGCACTGCCGTCGAGCGGGTCGCGCCCCGGTCCGGCGGAGGGTTCGTGGTGGCCACCGACCGGGACGAGAGCCGTCATGACGGTGTCGTCCTCGCCCTGGACACCTCGGGACTGCGTGGCCTGGTCGCCCGCAGCGGGGGGCTGGGCGACGCCGCCTGGCGCGAACGGATCGGGCGACTGCGCACCGCACCGCCGTTCCTGGTCAGCCGCCTGTGGCTGGACCGGCCGGTCGCGCCGGAGCGGCCGGGGTTCCTGGGCACCAGCGGCTTCGGCACGCTGGACAACGTCAGCGTGCTGGAGCGCTGGGAGGACGAGGCGGCCCGCTGGGCGGCGCGCACCGGGGGCTCCGTCGTCGAACTGCACGCCTACGCGGTGCCGCGGGAGGCGGCCCGCGACGTGGAGGAGAAGCGTCTGGTCGACCAGCTGCACCGCGTCTACCCGGAGACCCGCGCGGCCACGGTCGTCGACGCCCGCCACGAGTGGCACGACGACTGCCCCCTGTTCCCGGTGGGCGGCTTCGCCGACCGGCCGTCCGTACGCACCCCGGACCCGGGCCTGGTGGTCGCCGGGGACCTGGTCCGCACCGGGCTGCCCGTGGCCCTCATGGAACGCGCGGCGACGACCGGCTTCCTGGCCGCCAACGCCCTGCTGGAACGGTGGGGGGTGCGTGGCCAGACGCTGTGGACGGTGCCGGACCGGGGCCGCGGCGCGGTCGTGCGGGCGCTGGCCGGGTGGGCGGCCGCGCGCTGAGCACACGACCGGTGCCGCGGCCGCCGTTCACGGATTCTCCCGGGTCAGGGGGGCGAAGGGCCTGGTGGGACGCCTCGACGGCGGTACGGGCGTGGTTCCGTGAGCGGTCCGGTGCCTCCGCCGGATCGTTGTTCCGCCGGGAAGACGGCGGTCCCGTGAGCGCCAGGTGCATCCGCCGGACCGTCCCGTCGGGAAGACAGCGGCCCGGTGCACCCGCCGGACCGTCCCGCCGGGAAGACAGCGGTCCCATGAGCGGCCAAGTGCATCCGCCTGCCCGTGCCGCCGGGAAGAGAGACGGAAAGGGCTTCGCCGCCGTCACCCGCTCGGGCGGGGGCGGCTCGTGACACGAGCGAGGTGGTCGTGTGTCCCCGGCCCGGGACGTGGTGGACGTGCTGGTGGTCGGAGCCGGCGTCGCCGGACTGGCCTGTGCGTGGGACCTGCTGGCGGCCGGCACCGACACGCTGGTCGTGGAGGCGGGCGACGGCGTGGGCGGACGCATGCGCTCCGACCTCGTCGAGGGCTTCGTCGTGGACCGCGGGTTCCAGGTCTTCAACACCTCCTATCCGCAGGTGCGGCGGCGGTTGTCGCTGCGCCGGCTGGGTCTGCGGCCGTTCACCCCCGGCGTACTGGTCCACTCCTCGTCGGGCCGGCTGCGGTTCGGTGACCCGACGCGGCGTCCCGGCACACTGCCCGAGCTGCTGTCGGGACGACTCGCCGGGCCGCGCGACCTGCTCGCGCTCGGTGCGCTCTCGGCGCGGGACGTGCTGGCCCCGCCGCGACGGCTGACATCGGCGGCGGACACCACCACGAGGACGGCACTGGCCCGGGCCGGGTTCTCGGACGCGTTCGTGGAGCGGTTCTTCCGTCCTTTCCTGTCGGGGGTCTTCCTGGAGGACGAGCTGGAGACCTCCAGCCGGGTCTTCCACCTGGTGTGGCGCAGCATGCTGCGCGGCACCCTGTGTCTGCCCGGCGGGGGCATCGGGGCGGTGCCGCGCGCCCTGGCCGGCGCCCTGCCGCCGGGCACCGTGCACCTGGAGACGCCCGTGCGGCAGCTCACGGACGACGGGGCCGTGACCGCCGACGGCCGTGAACTGGCGGCCCGTGCCGTGGTGGTGGCCACCGGACCGGGTCCCCTCGCCACTCTCCTGCCCGGCGTCGGCGTGCCCGCCTATCGCGTGGTGACCACGTACTTCCACGTGGCCCCGAGATCGCCGCTCGGCGAGCCCACCCTGCTGGTCGACACCCGGCGGCGGTTCCTCAACACCTGTGTGCTCAGCGACGTGGTACGCGGTTACGCACCGCCCGGCCACGCGCTCGTCGCCACCTCGGTGCTGGGCTCCGACGCCGAGGGCCGGGAGCGCGAGGTGCGCGGGGCGCTCGCCGAGGCCTACGGCACGGCCACGGACGCCTGGGACCTGCTCGCGGTGCGTACGGTGCCGGACGCGCTGCCCGCCATGGCGCCCCCGCAAGCGCTCAACCGCAGGACCCGGGTGGCCCCGGGTCGGTTCGTGTGCGGGGACCACCGGGCCACCGGTTCGGTGCAGGGGGCGATGGCGTCGGGGGCGCGGGCCGCGCGCGAGGTGCTGGCCGACCTGCGCAGCCGGCCGCGCGGCACCACCGGTCAGGGCGCGTCGTCGCCGCGCTCCCGCTCCTGACGCAGCAGCTCCGGCAGATCACCCAGCCGGTCCAGGCCCCGCACGGCCCGCGTCATGCGCTGGTTGCCCGCCAGCCGGGACCGGTGGCGGTGCAGGAAGGCCCAGTACCCCGCGGTGTAGGGGCAGGCCCGCTCGCCCACGCGCTCGCCGGGACGGTACGCGCAGCCGCCGCACAGATCGCTCATCCGGTTCACGTAGGCGCCGCCGGAGGTGTACGGCTTGGTGGTCATGCGCCCGCCGTCGGCGTACTGGGACATGCCCACGACGTTGGGGAGCATCACCCAGTCGTAGCCGTCGACGAAGCAGCGGTGGAACCAGTCCGTGACCGCCCGCGGGTCCCAGCCGCGTTGCAGGGCGTGGCTGCCGAGCACCATCAGCCGCGGGATGTGATGGGTCCAGCCGGTGTCGCGGACCTGGGCCAGGACGGTGGCCAGGCAGCGGGCGGTGACGGCGTCGGCGTCCAGGTCGAGGAACCACTCCGGGAGCGGCGCGTGGTGCCGCAGGGCGTTGCGGTCGCGGTAGTCGTCCCCGAAGTACCAGTAGAGCTGCCAGACGTACTCGCGCCATCCGGCGACCTGCCGGACGAACCCCTCCACGCTGTTGACCGGCGCCCGCCCCGACCGCCAGGCGTCCTCGGCGCGTGCCGCACACTCCTCGGGGTGCAGCAGACCGAGGTTGAGCGAGGACGACAGGAGGCTGTGGCTCATCACCGGGTCGCGGGCCAGCATCGCGTCCTCGTGCGGCCCGAAGCCGGCCAGCCGGTGTTCGACGAACCTGCGCAGCGCGGCCAGCGCCTCGCGCCGCGTGGCCGGGAAGAGCCGGGGGCCGTCCCGTCCGACGAAGTCGACCTCCTTGTCCCGCTCCCAGCGGTCCAGGTCGTGCCGCACCTCGTCGTCGATGTCGTCCTCGCGCGGCCGGTAGGGGGCGGGGGCGTCGAGGGTGGACGCGCCCCGGGGCGGGGCCTCGCGGTTGTCGTGGTCGTGGTTCCAGCGTCCGCCGGCCGGGGCCTCGCCGTCCATCAGCAGGTGGTGCCCGCGCCGCACCCAGCGGTAGAAGTCCTCCTGACGCAGGCGCCGGCCGCCGTGCCCGTCCGCCCAGGCGCGGAAGTCGTCGTGCGGTACGAGGAAGCCGCGCGCGGGCAGCACGGTGACGTTGTCGAGGGAGCGGACCAGCCGCAGGGCCGCGTGCGAGGTCGGGTGATGGACCGTCACCGGTCCGTCGCCGACGGCCTCGCGCAGTCCTTCGCGGTAGGTCTCGCAGCGGATGTACCGCACCCGGTCGCCGAGTTCGGCGGCGCGGTGCCGCATGGCGGACAGGACCAGATGGGCCTTGGCGCGGTGGAAGCGCCGACGGCGCAGCACCGCGCGGGCCTCGATCATCACCACCGGGGCGGCACGGTCGGGGCCGTCGGGGCCGGGCGTCAGGAAGTGGGGTCCGAGCTGGTCTCCGAAGAGCCAGTGAGGAGTGGTCATGGCAGTGTGCCGCCTTGCTCGTGCGAGGGGGTGCCCGGTGCGCGACGGTCCGCCCCGTCCCGCATCCGAACGGGGGTCGGCCCCGGAAGCAAGGGGTGGCCGGTCTTCGGTCCCGGATCCCCCGAGCCGGGGCCGGAGGCCCGCTTCGGGTGGGCGCTCCGGTCCTTCCGCACCCCTGTGGCCGGGGAGAGGCGGAGGCCGTTCTCAGTCATGGCCCGCGGCCCGCGCCGTGACGAGCGCGTCGACCGTCGTGTCCACGGCCCGCTGCACCGTCCACCCGTGCGGCAGGGCGGGCGGTCGGCCCACGACGGCGCGCTCGGCGAAGCCCGACGCGACGTGCGGCAGCCGGACGTCGAGGACGGCCGGACCGGTGTGCCGGCGTTCCCTGCGGGCCGCCGCCAGCCAGGCCGCCAGAGCCGCCTTGGCCGCGGCGTAGTCCGCCATGCCCGCCGGCAGCAGGTCGACCACCGTGCCCGTGACGGCGGCGAGGACTCCGCGTGGGGACACCACGGGCAGCGCCGCGCGCAGGAACGCCATCGGCGCCAGGGCATTGACGGTGAACAGGTGTTCGGCCGTGGCGTCGTCGACGGATGCGGCGGGACCGAACGCCGGCACCCCGACGCAGACGACGACCGCGTCCAGGCCGCCGAGCGCGTCCGCGGCCCAGGTCACGGTGTCGGCGCAGCGGCCGAGGTCGTAGGCGTCGAAGCGGCGGGCCGGTGCGCCCCCGCAGGCCGCGGCGATCCGGTCCAGGGCCACCGGGTCGCGGCCCGCGACCGCCGGCCGGGCCCCGTGCGCGTGCAGCCGCTCGGCGAGGGCACCGCCGATGGCTCCGGTCGCGCCCGGCACCAGAACGCGCGCGCCTTTCAGGTTCATGCCCGCTCTCCGTTCGGGGGGCGCAGCGGCCGACGCGGCGTCCGGGGGCGTTCTGCGCATGGCTTCATGTGAGGTCCTCGGTCGGATACGGGACGGGCGTCCGTCCCTTGTGTCCGTAGTTCGGGGCGGCGGCGGTCAGGGGTTGCACCCTGATCGGGCGATGTCGCTCGCACGCTCGTGCGCCCTCGTGCATCCACGAGTGGTTTTCGGCCTGAAGTAGGACGTGTCCGGGTTTCCCCGCCCGCTGTGTGTCCCGTCGCCGCGAGAGGACGACAATCGCCATGCCCCCACTCGTCGCCGCCCCCGCCGGATGACCGCCACCGAGGAGGACCCGGTTCCCGTCGGGGTGACGACCGGGTTCCTCGCCCGCAGGCTCGGGGTCTCGCCGACGACGCTGCGCTCCTGGGACCGCCGTTACGGGCTGGGCCCGGCGGCCAGGGTCCAGGGGCGCCACCGCCGTTGGACCGCGGAGGACGTCGCCATGGTGCAGGAGATGTGCCGGCTGACGGCGGCGGGTGTGCCTCCGGCCGAGGCGGCTCGCGCCGCAAGGCAACGCGCCGCCGACCGCAGCCGCACGGGCCCCGGGCCGACGGAACCGGAGTTCCCGTCGGCGGACGGGGAGCGGCCCCCGGTCCGCCGGAAGCCGCCCGCCGCAGCGCAGCCGTTCGCCGGGACGCGGTCGCACTCGCCAAGTGGTCTGCCGCTCGGCGACGTCCGCCGTGAGTGCCGCGGGCTCGCCCGCGCGGCCGTCCGCATGGATTCGGCCGCCGTGCAGGAGCAGGTGAGCGAGGCCGTCGCGGCCCACGGTCTGATCACCGCCTGGGAGACGGTGCTGGCGCCCACCCTGCGCGCGGTCGGCCGCAAGTGGGAGTCGAGCGGCGACCGTTATGTCGAGGTGGAACACCTGCTCTCCTGGCACATCTCGGCGGCGCTGCGCCACGCCTTCGTCGACGCGCTGCCGCGCCCCGGCACGCTCGACGCGCCGCCCGTGCTGCTGGCGTGTCTGCCCGGCGAGCAGCACACGTTGCCGCTGGAGGCGCTGGCCGCGGCGCTGGCGGAGCGCGGCCTGCCCGTCCTCGTGCTCGGTGCCGCCGTACCGCCGGAGGCCCTGCTGGCGGCGGTGCGGCGGACGGGGCCCGGTGTCGTGCTGCTGTGGTCGCAGTCCAGGGCCACCGCCGACACGGCTCTGGCGCACCACGCGGCCGACGTGCGCTGGGGCGTGCCCGGCGCCCGGACCCGGCCCCGGGTGCTCCTCGGCGGGCCCGGCTGGGGGCTGCGTGCGGTACAGGACCTCCCGCGCCCGCGTGACCTGCGGGAGGCGGTCGACATGACGCTGGCCGCGGAGCGGGGGACGCCCCTCGAGCAGGGACCGACGCGCCGCTCATGACGCCAGCGCCGCACCCTCCTCCTCGAGACAGCGGCCGAGGCGGTGCAGGCCGCGCCGGGCATGGCTCTTGACGGTGCCGAGCGGCCAGCCCGTCACCTGGGAGATCTGCGTCTGGGTGAGGTCGTCGTAGTAGGTGAGGGTCAGGACCCGGCGCTGCGCCTCCGGCAGTGTCGCCATCGCCTCGCGCACGACGACCCGGTCGAGCAGGGCCTGGGGTTCGGGCGTGTGCGCGCGGACCCGCAGCTCCAGCAGCGACCCGGCGACCTCCGTCAGCTCTCCGCGCCTGGTGCGCGCGGAGAGCGCGTCGGCCACCTTGCGGCGTGTGATGCCCACGAGCCAGGCGGACAGGGCTCCGCGCACGGGGTCGAACCCCGCCCTCCCCCGCCAGGCGGCGAGGAACACGTTCTGGGTGACGTCCTCCGCCTCGCCGGTGTCCCCGAGCGCCCGCCGGGCCATCGCGTGGACCAACGGGCGCCACGCGCGGTGCACCTCGGCCAGCGCGGCCTCCTCCCCGCGGACGAAACGCTCGGCCAGATCGGCCGCCTCGCGAGCCGCGGTCTCCGGCGACCGGCCCGGCGCGGGCCTCGTGGTCTCGGTGCGGACTGTCTGCCGTACGGACATGGCGACCACTCCCGGCTGGAAGGGACGGCGTCCGCGGTCCGGCGGACACCGACGGCCGCATCGGGCGGCTGCGTCCCCTCCACCGTCACGCGAATCGATGCAGGCGAACAACTCGCATCGACGTTGCATCGATTCTCGCCGTGGGGTCGTCCACGGCCTCAGTCCCGGGCGGGCGCGATCGCGGGCTCGGTGTCGGCTCGTCCCGGGTCCGGGCCCGGGTCCAGGGCCGCGGCCGGCCGACCGCCGCGCCGTCGGGCCGCCAGGGACTCGCGTGCGGCCTGCCGGGGGTGGCGGCGCCGCCAGTACGGGTTGTCGTGCGGCAGCTTGCTGGACACCCGGCCGTACATGCCGAAGCAGGCGATCAGCAGCCCCATGACGAAGCTGAAGAGGACGTTGGTCATGCCGAAGTCGAGGAAGTTGGCGGGGCGGTCCAGGACGAAGAGATGGAAGAAGCCGCTGAGCAGGAAGAGCGTGCCGACGGTCATGTTGAGTGTGGAGGCGAAGTTCCCGCCGATCACGGCGCCGCCGATCAGGACGAGGCCGACGGTGACGGAGAGGAGGCTGAGTACGCCGTTGGTGGACATCCCCGCGATCCGGGTTCCGTCCGTGTCGAAGGGGCTGAGCCGGTCGGCGAAGCCCAGGGTGCCGAAGACGAGCAGGATGACACCGCACAGGCCGGCGCCGTAGCGGTACACCTGGGCCAGTCGGTGGTCCACGGGCAGTTCGTCGCGAAGCCTCATGACGTCTCCTCTTCCTTGTTCCTTGCCAGGAAGCGTCCCGCCCGCCACAGAGCCCTTGCTCTGTCCGCTTTCGTCTCCTCTTCGCCCAACGGGCGGCGAAAGGTTGCAGCACCCCGGGCGGGCGCACCGCGCGCGGACGCCCCAGGCGGGCGCACCGCGCGCGGACCGTCGTCGCCGGGAGCGCATGAGCACCGAACCGCCGCCGGCCTCCGCGACCTACGATGACCGGCGACGACTGGAGGAGTCATGGCCGTGGATGTCAGCAGGCGGGCCTACCGCGCGCAGCGGTGGGCGGCGAGGGGGGCGCTGGCCGCGGCCGCGCTCGCGGTTCTCGTGCCGCTCGGCTACGGCGGTATGGGCGGCGTGCTGCTGGTGGTGGGCGGTGCTCTCGGTCTGGGGCTGGCGGCGGCCGGGGTGTGGTGGACGCTGACGTTGCGGGGGCCGTTGCGCTGGGCCGCGGCGCTGCTGGCCGTGGCCGTGCCGGCCGGGCTCGTGGCCCTGTTCGCGGCCACCCTGTTCTGGACGCTGCCGGTGTCGTTGGGGCTGTGGGGGCTGGCCGTGTGGAGCGGGCGGTACGCGTTGCGCGGTACCGGCGTGCACCGGGCGCGGGTCAAGGAGCGGCGGACCCCGCCGCCCGAGCGGCCGTTCCTGATCATGAATCCGCGGTCGGGCGGCGGGAAGGTGGGCCGGTTCGGGCTGCGGGAGAAGGCCGAACGGCTCGGCGCGCGTGTGGTGTTGTTGGATCCGGAGGAGCGGCAGGACGTGACGGCGCTGGCCCGGGCCGCCGTGGCGGACGGGGCTGATCTGCTCGGTGCCGCGGGCGGTGACGGCACGCAGGCGCTGGTCGCGGCCGTCGCCGCCGAGCACCGGCTGCCGTTCCTGGTCATCAGTGCCGGTACCCGCAACCACTTCGCCCTGGACCTCGGTCTGGACCGCGACGATCCGGCCGCCTGCCTGGACGCGCTGGCCGATGGCGTGGAGCTCATCGTGGACCTCGGTTTCGCCGGTGACCGCCCGTTCGTCAACAACGCCTCCTTCGGGGCGTACGCGGCGATCGTGCAGAGCCCCTCGTACCGCGACGACAAGATCGGCACCAGTCTGGAGCTGCTGCCCGACCTGCTCACCGGCCAGCAGGGGCCGCGGCTCACCGCCCGGGTGGGAGACACGGTGCTCGACGGCCCGCAGGCCGTGCTGGTGAGCAACAACCCGTACCGGACGGGCGATCCGTTCGGGTTCGGGCGGCGCGACCGGCTCGACGGCGGTGTGCTGGGGGTGCTCGGCGTCCGGGTGGACAGCGCGGCGGAGGCGGCGGCGCTGCTGCTGGATCCGCAGCCGCACGGGCTGACCGTCCTGACGGCCCGCGAGGTGCTCGTCGAGGCCGACGGGCCGGAGGTCGAAGTGGGCCTGGACGGCGAGGCGTTGGTCCTGCCCTCGCCGGTGCGCTGCCGTGTCTCGCCGCGCGCGCTGCGCGTCCGGGTGCCCCGCAAGCGACCCGGCGTGGCCCGGCGCCAGCCCCGTCTGGACTGGCGCCGGTTGCGCAAACTGGCGGCGACGGTGGGCCGTACGGCCGCGCCGCACCGCCATGGGTCAGCCGGTCGCCGTGGGCCTGCGTGAGACCTGCGTCGCCCGGTTCACGTCGGTGACGGGGCGCAGCCGGTAGGTGTAGGCGTACTCGCGGTCGGCGAACAGCTTGTACTCGTTGTGCGTCTGCGCGCCCCAGCTGTCGTCGCCGCCCACGCCCATCTGCCGGTGGCTCACCCGCAGGACGACCTCCTCACGCGGGGTGAGCTGGTAGTCGTGGCGCACGCCGACCGACAGGTCCTCCGGGGTGAAGTAGGAGGCGTTGACCTCGACCAGCGGCTCGCCGCTGACCAGCAGGCCGACGCCGTTCCGGTCGGTCAGGGCGGCCCAGCGGACGTCGGTGCGGTTGCCGTTCTCCTGCGGCCGGATGTACGGGGTCCACTGCTCGGCGACGGTCCCGGAGTACAGGCCGACGTCGGTGCCGTTGTTGCGGTCCCAGTGGTTCTCCTCGGGGCCCCGGCCGTAGTAGTGGAGCCGGTTCAGGCGACCGGGGAGGAGGAGCAGGGTGCCGACCTCCGGTATGTACGGCAGTGAACCCGCCCCCGGGCGCAGGGTGTTGTCGACCTTGATCTCGCCGTTGCCGAAGACGGTGTAGGTGGTGGTGTACGTCGACGGCGTGGTCGTCGGCAGGGTGCCGCCGACCTTGATCTCGACGGCCCGGTCGCGTACCGCGCGCACGCTCACCTCGGTCACCGTGCGTCGGGCGCCGGCGTCGCGCCAGGTCTGGTTGCGGGTGTGCTGGCCGTTGCCCTTGTCGTTGTCGGTGGGCGCGCGCCAGAAGTTGGGCGCGGGGCCGGAGCTGATGAGCGTGGTGCCGGCGGCCTTGTACGAGGTGATGACGCCGGTCTTCTTGTCGACGGTGACGGAGAAGCCCTTGCCGGTGACGGTGACGGAGTCCTCGCCGTCGGTGTGGGCGAGGGCCGGCACCTTGTCCAGGGGTACGGGGGTGACGGCCGGGCTGCCGGCGTCGAGGGGGAGTTGCTGCCGGGCCACTTCGAAGCCCGCCCGGGCCCATTTGGTGGGCTCCTTGGTGGTGAAGGAGAGGCGGAGGAAGTACTCGGTGCCCGGCGCGGGGGCGGCGGGCGGTTTCACCGGGAGGGGGATCTTCTTGCCGGACAGCGGCGGGACATCGAGCTGGGTGCGGCTCAGCCTGCCGCTCCGGATCACCTTCCCGTCAGCGATGAGTTCCCAACTGCCTTTGAATTCGCGGAGGTTGGTGAAGAGGTATTCGTTGGTGAGGGTGATCCCGCCGTCCGTCTGCGTGACGTTGACGGCCTGGTAGACGTGTTTGATCTCCGCGGCCTTGCCGGTGTGCCCGCGGTCGGCGGTGACGATGCCGTTGGCGACGAAGTTGAAGTCGTTGGGGTTGTCGCCCCAGTCGCCGCCGTAGGCGAAGAACGTCTTCTGCTTCGGCCGTTTCCGGGTGAGCGCGACGGTCGCCGCGTCGAACCAGAAGCGCACCCCGTCGTCACCGGGACCGCGGCCGGCGGAGGCGAGTTCGGCCGCGCTGAGGGCGCGGGCGTAGACGCGGGCCCGCCGGACGGTGCCGCTGAACTCCCGGCTGGGGTTGTCCATGTCGGTGGCGAGGGCGAGGGAGGCGGTGTTCGGGGCGGGCCGCTGGGTGGTGGTGCGGGTGGACTTCGCCTCGCCGTCGACGTAGAGGGTGAGCCGGCCCGCGTCCGCGTCGAAGACGCCCGCGACATGGTGTTCGGTGCCGGTCCAGCCGTCGGCGGGCACGGCCCAGGTGGTGGTGATCCACTGGCCGCCGCCGTAGATGAAGAACTCCAGGGTCCTGCCGTTCTGCTTCAGGGCGTAGTGGGTGTCGCCCTTGGCGATGATCGGCTGGTGGAAGCCGGTCACCTTCGGGGTGATCCAGGCCTCCAGGGTGAGGGAGCCGGTGAGGTCCAGGCGGGGGTCGCGGGCGAAGACGGTGCCGCCGGAGAGGCCCTTCGCGCGGTCGAAGGTGCCGGAGGGGTTGAGGATCTCGCCGCGCAGCCCGGCGGGGCCGGTCTCGGTCAGGAGGATGCGCTCCGGCGTGGGCCGGGTGAGGGACTGGTCGGCGAAGTCCCAGATCCAGCCGCCCTGGAGGACGTCGTGGCGGCGTATCACGTCCCAGTACTTCTTGAAGTTGCCGTTGGAGTTCCCCATCGCGTGGGAGTACTCGATCATGACGTACGGGCGGGTGTCCGCGGTGTCCTTCGCGCGGGCCTCGACGCGGGCGGGGCTCTCGTACATCCGCGAGCGGATGTCGCTGACGCCGGGCCGGTCGTCACCCTCGTACTGGACGACGCGGGTGGTGTCGTAGGACTTGATCCAGTCGTGCATGGCGACGAAGGTGCTGCCGCCGCCGGCCTCGTTGCCCAGGGACCAGATGACGACGGAGGCGTGGTTCTTGTCGCGGTGCACCATGTTCTGGGCGCGGGCCACGCATGCCTCGCTCCAGTCCGCGTGGTTGCCGGGGTACTCGCCGCGGATGGCGTGCGTCTCGACGTTGGCCTCGTCGACGAGGTAGAGGCCGTACTCGTCGCAGAGTTCCGCCCACAGCGGGTTGTTGGGGTAGTGCGAGGTGCGGACCGTGTTCATGTTCAGGCGCTTGATGACCTCGACGTCCCGGACCATGTCGGCGCGGGTGAGGGCGATGCCGCGGTCGGGGTGCATCTCGTGGCGGTTGGTGCCGCGGAAGGACACCGGCTGGCCGTTGATGCGCATCAGGCCGTCCTTGAGCGCGAACTCGCGCAGGCCGACCCGGTGCGACAGCGTCTCGACCACCTTGCCCGCCGGGTCGCGCAGCCGCAGTACGGCGGTGTAGAGATACGGGTGTTCGGCCGACCAGAGCTTCGGCGCGGGCACGGACTTGGCCGCCGTTACGGTGGTGTCCTCCCCGGTCGCTCCGACGGCGACGGTCTGGTTCAGCGGCCGGGACCAGACGGCGTGGCCGCCGGCGTCGTAGAGCTGGGTCTCGACGGTGTAGGAGCCGGAGCTGCCCGGCCGGTAGGCGCGCACGCTCGCGGTGACCGAGAGGTCGGCCGTCCGGTGGTCGGCGCCGAGCGGGGTCTCCAGCTTGAAGTCGCGCAGGTGGACGGCCGGGGTGGAGTACAGGTAGACCGAGCGGAAGATGCCGCTCAGCCGGATCATGTCCTGGTCCTCCAGCCAGTCTCCGTCGGAGTAGCGGTACACCTCGACGGCGATCTGGTTGGTGCCGGGCTTGAGGTGGTCGGTGATGTCGTACTCGGCCGGGGTGAAGGAGTCCTCGTGGTAGCCCACGAGTTCGCCGTTGATCCACACGTAGTGCGCGGACTTCACGCCCTCGAAGTGCAGGAAGGTGCGCCGGCCGGACCAGGAGCGGGGGACGGTGAAGGATCTTCTGTACTGGCCGACGGGGTTGTAGCGGGTCGGTGCGGCGGGCGGCTGCGGTTCCTCGCCCAGGCCGTTGGGGCCCCAGTAGGGGTAGGTGATGTTGACGTAGATCGGGAAGTCGTAGCCGTGCTGCTGCCAGACGGAGGGGACGGGAAGGGTGTCCCAGCCCTTGTCGTCGACGTCGGTGCGGTAGAAGTCCTCGTCCCGGTCGGCGGGGCGGTCGGCGTAGGCGAACTTCCAGGTGCCGTCGAGGCTGAGCCGGTACGGGGAGCGGGTGCGGTCGGCGGCGAGGGCCTGCCTGACGTCCGCGTACGGCATGAGCGTGGTGTGCGGGGGCTCGGTGCCCAGCCGGAAGACGGAGATGTTGCCGTTCCACTCCGGGGTCGCGTCGGCCTCCCCGGCCGCGCGGGCCGTCCGGGCGGACAGCGGCCCCGACAGGGCGAGCGCGCCGAGGACGGCGGCGCCGCCTTCCAGGAGTCGGCGGCGGCTGACGACTGGGGGGCGGATCGGGTGGCCGGCGGGGGACTCGGGCGCGTGCGGCATGACCGTGGCCTTCCTCGGGACGACAGTGCGGCTCTGCACTTGCTGTGAGGGAGCGTCAGATCTTGTGCGGTGCTGTCGAGAAACCGACCAAACCCTAGGATGGGAACCCAGGTGAAGCAATGATGCTGTCGTTCTTTGTGTGTTTCTGATGGGCGAGTTGGCTCACTGCGGCTGGATATCACCCGTGGGGCCGGAGCCCGTTCGGCGTGCGAGCCGGTCCAACTCGGCGCCGATCGCGGCCCGTACGGTGTCGTGGCGGGGGCCGAGCGCATACCGCTCCTCGCTCCACCGCTCCCGCGGATACAGCCACACCGGCAGGCCCACCAGCTCGGCCGGCTCCCACTCGTACCGCGGCCACACGTGCACGTGCAGGAACGGGTCGGTGTTGCCGAGGATCTCCAGATTGACCCGCCGGAAGGCCGGATCCAGCCGCGCGCAGGCCCGCTCGACGGCCTCGCCGAGCCGGTCCATGTCGGCCAGGAACGCCATCCGCTTCGCCCTCGGCAGCTCCGACAGCCGCCGCACCGCGGGGTCGCCCACCAGGAGCACCGAGTAGCCCGGCAGGAACTGCACGTCCCCGATGACCGCGAACCCCGCGTCCAGCCGCCGCAGCACGGTGGGATTCCCGCCGCGCAGCGCACTGCCGATCCGGTCCTTGCGCCAGTCGCCGCTCATGGTCACGCTGGCGTCTGCGGATCCGGGCGCCCCAGCAGCTCCGCCAACGGTGTTCCCGTACGTGCCGCCGCGATCCGGCGTGCCCGTACCTGGGCGCGGGTGCGCGGGCGGAACCGGGGTTCCTTGCCGCAGCCGCAGGCCTCGAGCCCCTCGTACCGCAGTCCCGCGGCCAGCACCACCGCGACGACGGTCCACGCCTTGGTGTCCCGGCGCCGCGGTGCCGCGAAGTCATGGCCCGCGCACATCATCGGCTCCGCGCACCGGGGGCAGCGGTGCCCGCCGGGCCCGGGGTGCCGCTTGAACGCCACGCGCAGGTCACGCACGCGTAGTGCAGCTTGTAGGACGTCTCGGCGTAGTGGCACACGAGGCGAACGTACCCCGGCGCGGAAACGGGTGGCGAGGCGGTTTCCGTGGAGGCCGCCTCAAGCACACCCGCCCGCACCGGAGTTCGCCACGGCGGGACCTGCGGAGCGCCCCCTACGCCGCGGCCTCCTCCGGCAGGGCCGTCGCCGGGCGCTCCTCGAACTGGGTCCGGTACAGGTCGGCGTAGCGGCCGTTCGCGGCCAGGAGTTCGTCGTGGGTGCCGCGTTCCACGACGCGGCCGGACTCGATCACCAGGATGAGGTCGGCGGCGCGGACCGTGGACAGGCGGTGGGCGATGACGAGGGCCGTCCTGCCGTCGAGGGCCTCGGCGAGGGCTTCCTGGACGGCGGCCTCGGAGGTGTTGTCGAGGTGGGCGGTGGCCTCGTCGAGGATGACGACGCGCTGGCGGGCCAGGAGGAGCCGGGCGATCGTCATGCGCTGGCGTTCGCCGCCGGAGAGACGGTAGCCGCGTTCGCCGACGACGGTGTCGAGGCCGTCGGGCAGGGAGCGTACGAGGTCGTCGAGGCGGGAGCGGCGCAGGGCGTCCCACAGGTCGTCGTCGGTGGCGGAGGGGCTGGCCAGCAGGAGGTTGGCGCGGACGGTGTCGTGGAACAGGTGGCCGTCCTGGGTGACCATGCCGAGGGTCTCGCGCAGGGACCGGGCGCTCAGGTCGCGGACGTCGACGCCGCCGATCCGGACCGCGCCGCCGTCGACGTCGTACAGGCGCGGGAGCAGGGCGGCGACGGTCGACTTGCCCGCGCCGGAGGAGCCGACGAGCGCGACGGTCTGGCCCGGTTCGGCGCGGAAGGAGATGCCGTGCAGGACCTGGTCGCCGCCCCGGGTGTCGAGGGAGGCGACCTCCTCCAGGGAGGCGAGGGAGACCTTGTCGGCGGACGGGTAGCCGAAGCGGACGTCGGCGAACTCGACCGAGACCGGCCCGTCGGGGACGCGTTGGGCGTCGGGCCTGTCCTGGATGAGGGGTTCGAGGTCGAGCACCTCGAAGACGCGCTCGAAGCTGACCAGCGCGCTCATCACCTCGACGCGCGCTCCGGCCAGCGCGGTGAGCGGGGCGTACAGCCGGGTGAGGAGGAGCGCCAGGGAGACGACGGCGCCCGGTTCGAGGCTGCCGTTGAGGGCGAACCAGCCGCCGAGGCCGTAGACCAGGGCGAGTGCGAGGGCGGAGACGAGGGTCAGCGCGGTGATGAACGCCGACTGGGCGGTGGCGGTGCGGATCCCGATGTCGGCGACGCGGCGGGCGCGGGCCGCGAACTCCGCGGACTCCTGCTCGGGGCGGCCGAAGAGCTTGACGAGGGTGGCGCCGGGGGCCGAGAACCGCTCGGTCATCCGGGTGCCCATCGCCGCGTTGAGGGTGGCCGCCTCCCGCTGCATCCGGGCCATCCGGCGGCCCATGCGGCGGGCCGGGATCACGAACACCGGCAGCAGCGCCAGCGCGAGCAGGGTGATCTGCCAGGACAGGGTGAGCATGACGACGAGCGTGAGCAGCAGCGTGACCAGGTTGCTCACGACTCCGGAGAGCGTGTTGCTGAAGGCGCGCTGCGCGCCGATGACGTCGTTGTTGAGACGGGAGACGAGCGCCCCCGTACGAGTGCGTGTGAAGAACGCGACCGGCATGCGCTGCACATGGTCGAACACGGCTGTGCGCAGATCGAGGATGAGTCCCTCTCCGAGCGTCGCCGACAGGCGTCGGGCGAGGATGCCCAGCGCCGCCTCCAGCACCGCGATGAGGGCGATGAGCAGGGCGAGCCGTACGACTCTGCCCTCGTCGTCGCCCGACACGATCGCGGTGACGACCCAGCCGGCGAGGACGGGGGTGGCGACCGCGAGGAGGGCGGTGGCCACCCCGAGCACCACGAACTGGGTGATCCGCCTGCGGTGCGGGCGGGCGAACGCGCCGATGCGGCGCAGGGTGGCGCGGGCGAGGGGGCGGCGTTCCTGCTCGGCGTTCATGACGCTGTGCAGCTGTGTCCAGGCTGTGGTCTCCATGCTCATGAGAGAGAACGTAGGACCTCAAGCAATGTTGAGGTCAACGTTCTTCCGGTAGTTACTACGACAGCCCCCTGCTCCTGCGACCACTCCCCCCGCGAAGGACCCGATGACCGGAAGTAAGCCCGAAGCCCTGATTCGGCAACCCGCCGTTGGTGCGGCGCGGAAAACCTCTCCGACTGTGACAGCGGTACACCTCCCCGACCTGCCCCCTGTCCCCGAGGGGCGACTCCCCCGACGCGTCCCGGTCCGCCGGATCCTGTGTCTGCTTCCGCTCCTGCTGGTCGCCGTGGTGGCGGTCCAGCACCGTGCCGTGCTGGCCGAGGGCTTCGCCCACCTCGGCACCGCCCGCTGGCCCTGGCTGCTGGTGGCGGTCTGCGCCACCTGTCTGACGTGGGTGGCCGCCGCCTGCACCCGGCAGGGCGCGGTCGTCGAGCGGCTGCCGCCGGGCCGGCTGCTCGCCACGCAGTTCGCGGCCGGCGCGGCCAACCACCTGCTGCCCACCGGACTGGGGGCGAGCGCGGTCAACCTGCGGTTCATGACCGTGTGCGGGCTGTCGCTCGCCCGCTCCTCCGCCGCCCTGGCCCTCTATCTGCTCGCGGAGGCGGTCGGCCGTGTGGGCCTGCTCGCCGTGCTGTTCCTCGCCTTCCCCGACGCGCTGCGGCTCGACGGCCTGCTGCCCGACGGGGCGATCGGCCCGTTGCTGCTCGCCGCGGCCGCGGTCGTGCTGGTGGCGGCGGGCGTGCTGGCCCTGGTGCGGCGGGTGCGGGCCACGGTGGTCTCCTTCCTGCGGACCGCGCTCGGCGAGGCTCGCTCGGTCCACGCCCGCCCGTCCCGGGCACTCGCCCTGTGGGGCGGCGCGTTCGCCTTCCCCGCGCTCCAGGCGGCCGGACTGGTCGCGGTGGGGCGGGCGTTGGGGCTGTCGGTGCCGCCCGCGCACCTGGCCGTCGCCTATCTGGCCGCGACGGTCGCGGTGGCGCTGGTGCCCACGCCGGGCGGGCTCGGCTCGGTCGAGGCGGCGCTGGTCGTGGCGCTGGTGGCGGCGGGCGGTCCGGCGGCCGTGGCGACGGCCGTGGTCCTCGCCTACCGGATCATCACCGTCTGGCTGCCGCTGCTGCCGGGGGCGTTGACGCTGGGGGCGCTGGTGCGCCGGAAGGTGATCTGAGCGGGCGGCCCGACCGGGTCCGGCATGGAACACTCCCCCTGTCGTCGCCCCGCCGAAGGGAGTTCCGCCATGCCGGTCCGCGTCGAACGCCAGGGTCCCGTCACCACCGTGATCCTCTCCCGCCCCGAGGTCCGCAACGCCGTCGACGGCCCCACGGCCGCCGAACTGGCGGACGCTTTCCGGGAGTTCGAGGCGGACGAGCAGGCGCGGGCGGCGGTGCTGTGGGGCGAGGGCGGCACGTTCTGCGCGGGCGCGGACCTCAAGGCGCTGGGCACGGAGCAGAGCAACCGGGTCGCGGAGGACGGCGACGGCCCGATGGGCCCGACCCGCATGCGGCTGTCCAAGCCGGTGATCGCGGCGGTCGCCGGACACGCCGTGGCCGGGGGCCTGGAGCTGGCCCTCTGGTGCGATCTGCGGGTGGCCGAACAGGACGCGGTCTTCGGCGTGTTCTGCCGCCGCTGGGGCGTCCCGCTCATCGACGGGGGCACGGTACGGCTGCCCCGGCTGATCGGCACGAGTCGCGCCCTGGACCTGATCCTCACCGGCCGCCCGGTACCGGCCGCCGAGGCCTACGACATCGGCCTCGCCAACCGCCTCGTCGCCACCGGCACCGCCCGCACCGAGGCGGAGGCCCTGGCCGCGTCGATCGCCCGCTTCCCCCAGTCCTGCCTGCGCTCGGACCGGGCGTCGGTCCTGGCCCAGGAAGGCCTGGACGAGGAGACGGCCCTGCGCTCCGAACTCCTCCACGGGATGGGCGTGTTGGCGGAGAGCCCGGAAGGGGCGGGACGGTTCGCGGCGGGAGCGGGACGGCACGGAGTGTTCACGGATCTCCACCCCCCGCAGTCCTCGCTGTGACGCCGGCCGCCCCGCCGGGACGGCGGTCAACGACGACAGTGCGGTGACATTCCCGGACGCACCCCCCGTCGGGAGGCGGTGCCGGACCGCCCTCCAGCGGCCCCCGGGCGCACCCGAGTTGACGGCGGCGCCTTTGACCTCCGGGCGGAAGCACCGCGTCAGGTGCGGACGGTACGAACCCGTGTGCGCGATACGGCAGGATGAGCCCGTCGCGCCCGGTCGGTGCGACCGTACAGTCCGGAATTCGAGCAGGTGGCAACGTGACGACTCTTCACACCCGGCCGTCGGCGAGGCACTTCGCCGCAGCTTCTGTCCCCGGAGGTGACCGGTGAAGCGGGATCTCACTGTGGACGACCTGGTGATGGCCGGAATCGCCCTGGCCGCGGGCCTGTTGGCAGCGTTCCTGCTGCGGATGCTGATGCGCTGGCTCGCCAAGCACGCCGAACGCACCCGCTGGAGCGGCGACGACCTCATCGTGGACGCGCTGCGGTCCGTGGTGCCGTGGGCCGCGGTCCTGGGCGGGACGGCCGCGGCGGCCGCCGCGCTGCCGCTGACCAGGACGCTCCAGCGCACCGTCAACCAGACCCTGAGCGTGCTGCTCATCTTCGCGGTGACGCTGGCGGTCGCCCGCGGGGTCGCCGGACTGATGCGGACGGTCACCCAGTCCCGTCCGGGCGTCGCCGGGTCGGCCACGATCTTCGTCAACATCTCCCGGATCCTGGTCCTGGCGATCGGCTTCCTGGTGGTGCTGCAGACCCTCGGCGTCTCCATAGCGCCGCTGCTCACCGCCCTGGGCGTCGGCGGTCTCGCGGTCGCCCTGGCCCTTCAGGACACGCTCGCCAACCTCTTCGCCGGCATCCACATCCTCGCCTCCAAGACCGTCCAGCCGGGCGACTACATCCGGCTGAGCAGTGGCGAGGAGGGCTACGTCGAGGACATCAACTGGCGCCAGACGACGGTCCGCAACCTGGCCAACAACCTGGTCGTCATCCCCAACGGGGAACTCGCGAAGACGAACATGACCAACTTCATGCGGCCCGAGGAGCGGCTGACGATCCTGGTCCAGGTCGGGGTCGCCTACGACAGTGACCTCGACCAGGTCGAGCGGGTGACGAACGAGGTGATCGCCGAAGTGATGACCGAGGTCGAGGGGGCCGTCCCGGACCACGAGCCGATCATCCGCTTCCACACCTTCGGCGACTCCCGGATCGGCTTCACCGTCATCCTGGGCGTCGGCGAGTTCAGCGACCAGTACCGGATCAAGCACGAGTTCATCAAGCGTCTGCACCGCCGCTACCGCCGGGAGGGCATCCGCATCCCCGCTCCCGCGCGGACGGTGGCGCTGCAGCAGGCGGCGATGGCCATTCCGCAGCAGCGCGGCCCCGAGGAGGCGACCGAGGCGGTCTCCCTCCGCCTCGACTGACGGAGCCGCCACCGACCGGGGTGTGAAGTAGGTCACGCCTGAATCGGACGAGGACACGGACGTCGGCAGGGGCAGCGGTGGGACGCGATCCGCGAAAGCGGCGGAGACCCCTGTCGAGTCCGGGTCGATCACGAGATATCTTGATGTCGAGCAATGTTGCAGACGTGGAGCGGAGCACCCGGTGACTGACTCGACCATCATCTATACGCACACTGACGAGGCCCCGGCCCTGGCGACGTATTCCTTCCTGCCGGTGGTCCAGGCGTACGCCTCGCAGGCGGGTGTCGCCGTGGAGACGCGCGACATCTCGCTGGCCGGGCGGATCATCGCCGTGTTCCCGGAGTACCTCACCGAGGACCAGCGGATCCCGGACGCGCTGGCGGAGCTGGGCGAGCTGGCCAAGACGCCGGCCGCGAACATCATCAAGCTGCCGAACATCTCGGCCTCGATCCCGCAGCTGAAGGCCGCGGTCGCCGAGCTGCAGGCCCAGGGCTACGCGCTGCCGAACTACCCGGACGAGCCGAAGACCGACGAGGAGCGCGAGATCCGCGCCCGCTACGACAAGATCAAGGGTTCCGCCGTGAACCCGGTCCTGCGTGAGGGCAACTCCGACCGCCGCGCCCCCGCCTCGGTCAAGAACTACGCCAAGACCCACCCGCACCGCATGGGCGCCTGGACCCCCGAGTCCAAGACCAACGTGGCGACCATGGGCGAGAACGACTTCCGCTCCACCGAGAAGTCCGCCGTCATCGCCGAGGACGGCGCGCTGCGGATCGAGCTGGTCGCCGAGGACGGCACCACCACCGTCCTGCGCGAGTCGGTCCCGGTCCTCGCGGGCGAGGTCGTCGACGCCTCCGTGATGCGCGCCGCGGCGCTGCGCGAGTTCCTCGCCGCGCAGGTCGCCCGCGCCAAGGCGGAGGGCGTGCTGTTCTCCGTGCACCTGAAGGCCACGATGATGAAGGTCTCCGACCCGATCGTCTTCGGCCACGTGGTACGCGCCTTCTTCCCGAAGACCTTCGCGAAGTACGGCGAGGTCCTCGCCGGCGCCGGCCTGTCCCCGAACGACGGTCTGGGCGGCATCTTCAAGGGCCTGGAGACGCTTCCGCAGCTCGGCGAGGAGATCAAGGCCTCCTTCGACGCCGAGCTCGCCGAGGGCCCGGCCCTGGCGATGGTGGACTCCGACAAGGGCATCACCAACCTGCACGTGCCGTCCGACGTCATCGTCGACGCCTCGATGCCGGCCATGATCCGCACCTCCGGCCACATGTGGGGCCCGGACGGCCAGGAGGCCGACACCCTCGCGGTGCTGCCGGACTCCAGCTACTCCGGCGTCTACCAGGCCGTGATCGAGGACTGCCGCGCCAACGGCGCCTACGACCCGTCCACCATGGGCTCGGTCCCGAACGTCGGCCTGATGGCGCAGAAGGCCGAGGAGTACGGCTCCCACGACAAGACCTTCGAGGTCGCGGCGGCCGGCACGGTCCGCCTGGTCGACCGGGCCGGCAACGTCGTCCTGGAGCAGCAGGTCGCGGCCGGTGACATCTTCCGCGCCTGCCAGACCAAGGACGCGCCGATCAAGGACTGGGTGAAGCTGGCCGTCACCCGTGCCCGCGCCACCGGCGACCCGGCCGTGTTCTGGCTGGACGAGACCCGCGCCCACGACGCGCAGCTGATCGAGAAGGTCAAGGCGTACCTGCCGGAGCACGACACCGAGGGCCTGGACATCCGCATCCTGGCTCCGGTCGAGGCCACCAAGCTGTCGATCGAGCGCATCCGCCGCGGCGAGAACACCATCTCGGTGACCGGCAACGTGCTGCGCGACTACCTGACCGACCTGTTCCCCATCCTGGAGCTGGGCACCAGCGCCAAGATGCTGTCGGTCGTCCCGCTGATGGCGGGCGGCGGTCTGTTCGAGACGGGCGCCGGCGGCTCCGCGCCGAAGCACGTCCAGCAGCTGGTCAAGGAGAACTACCTGCGCTGGGACTCGCTCGGTGAGTTCTTCGCCCTGGTCCCGTCCCTGGAGCAGTACGCGACGGCCACCGGCAACGCCAAGGCCAAGGTCCTCGCCGACACCCTCGACCGCGCCACGGCGACCTTCCTCAACGAGGACAAGTCCCCGACCCGTCGCCTCGGCGGCATCGACAACCGCGGCAGCCACTTCTTCCTGTCCCTGTACTGGGCGCAGGAGCTGGCCAAGCAGACCGACGACGCCGACCTGGCCAAGGCGTTCGCGCCGCTCGCCGAGACGCTCGCCGCCAACGAGCAGAAGATCGTCGACGAGCTGAACGCCGTCCAGGGCAGCCCGGCCGACATCGGCGGCTACTACCAGCCCGACCCGGCCAAGGCCGCCGCGGTCATGCGCCCGTCGGCCACCTGGAACGAGGCGCTCGCCTCGCTGAGCTGACCCACCCGGGCCACAGGCCTTCCGTTCCGCCCCGACCGGTGCACCGTCCGGTCGGGGCGGAGCCATGTCCGCACCCCTTCGAGCACTCGCGCGAGCACTCACGGACTTTTTTCACGCAATTGCGTGAGCGATGTGCATGATCTCAACTATCCTCAGATGCACGAGGGTTGAAGGTCCGAGCGCACTTGCTCGGAGCAACGGGGCACCATTTCGAGTGCGAGGGGTGAGGCGATGGCCACGGCCGGCGGTCCCACGCTGCGACGGCGCCAGCTCGGATCCGAGCTCCGCCGGCTGCGCGAACACGCGGGCAAGCGGATCGAGGACGTGGCGGCGCACCTGGAGTGCTCGATGTCCAAGATCAGCCGGGTGGAGACCGGGCAGGCCCCGATCAAGGCCCGGGACGTCCGCGACCTGCTCCAGTGGTACGGCGTGACCGACCCGGAGCTGACCGAGGCCGTCCTGCAGATCCACAAGGACGCCCAGCAGCAGGGCTGGTGGGCGCACTACAACGAAGTGCTGCCCTCCGGCATGGCCACCTACGCGGGACTTGAGGCCGACGCCCGCGCCCTGCGCTCCTACGAGCCCACGTTCGTCCACGGACTGCTCCAGACCGAGGACTACGCCCGGGCCGTGATCGCCGCCGTACGGCCCAACGAACCCTATGAGGTTGACCAGTTGGTGCGGTTCCGCAAGGAGCGGCAGGCGCTGCTGACCCGGACGCCGGAGCCGCTGGAGCTGTGGGTGGTGCTGGAGGAGAGCGCGCTGCGCCGCCCCATCGGCGGTACGGAGGTCATGGTGGCCCAACTGGAGCACCTGGCCCGGGCGGCGGCCATGCCGAACGTGACCATCCAGGTCATGCCGACCGCCAAGGGCGCCCACGCGGCCCTCGCCGGCACCTTCTCGCTCCTGGAGTTCGAGCCGCGCACCCCCACCGTCGTCTACGTCAACTCGATCGCCGGAAACGTGTACTTGGAGAAGGAGCGCGACGTGCGCACCTTCATCCAGACCTTCGACCTCGTGCGGGCCGCCGCTCCCGACCCGCAGGAGACACCCACCACGCTGGAGCGGATCGCAAGGGAGATGCAGGGGTCATGAGCGTGCACGACGAGCGGCGCCGGTCGCGGATCGACCTGGACGGCGCCGACTGGCGCAAGAGCAGCCGCAGTTCGGGCAACGGGGCGTGTGTGGAGATCGCCGCCGTCGACGGCCTCGTCGCGGTCCGGGACTCCAAGAACACCGACGGACCGGCGCTCGTGTTCACCCCGCGCGAATGGCGGGCGTTCCTCGGCGGAGGAACCAGCCGCCGCTGAACGGGAGTTGAGAACCGTCGGCGGGCCGGGGCGGTGAACCACCGGAACAGTTGCCGCACGTACGAACGGAGTACGACGCGCGACCGGCCCCTTGGCGCGTCGGGCTGCCCGTGAACGAGGTCCCCTCACCCCCACCCGCCGCGTCCGGCGCCTTCTACACGATGGAAGCCTTCTGGACCGCGGCCGGTGTCGCCGTGGCCGTACTCGTCGGGTGCGGCGCGATGTGGGCCGCGTTCCGGGCCGCCCACCCCAAGCGGCGCCTCACCTACACCGTGCGCCACCGCCCGATGGTGCCCCGGTCCATGGACGGAGGCCTGGAGATCCGCCGCAACGGCACCTTGCTGACCGACCCGCACCTCGTGGAGGTCGTGCTGACCAACCCCAGCCGCTGGGACATCGCCAGCCACTCGTTCGACCGGAACCAGCCGATCCAGGTGGACCTCGCCGTGCCCTACCTGGAGGTGACGGGCACCGAGTCCAGCGCCGGATCGGCCGCCGTACCGCCGGTCGAGGTGAACGGCACGCGGCTGTGGATCGGGCCGGGCCTCATCGGCCGCCGCACGACCATCACGTACCACCTGCTCGTGGACAGCGCACCGGTGCACGACTGCCGCCACTCCCTCGTCGACGTGGACGTGCAGCAGGTGGCCGTGGCCCCGGCCCGCCCGGCACCGCTCGTCCGTCCCTGACCCGCACGCCATCGGAGCATCTCTCATGCCGTCCTCCTACGAACTGCTGCCCGGGGCCGACGACTCCCCCGTGATCCTGCACGTGCCGCACTCCGCCCGGGAGATCCCGGCCGACGTACGGGCCGGGATCCTGCTGGACGACACGGCCCTGGAGCGGGAGCTGGACCACATCACCGACGCGCACACCGCGGAACTCGCCGAGGCGGCGGCCGAGCGCGCCGGGGTGACGCCCTGGCGGTTCGTGAACCGGCTGTCGCGGCTGGTGGTCGACCCGGAACGGTTCCCGGACGAACGGGAGGAGATGCTCGCCGTCGGCATGGGTGCCGTCTACACGCGGACCACCCACCGCACGGAGCTGCGGGCCGCGGACACCGATCCCGCGCCGCTCGTCGAACGGTACTTCCTGCCCTACGCCGAGGCGATGGCGCGGGCCGTGGCCGGGCGGCTGGCCGCCACCGGGCGGGCCGTGATCGTCGACGTGCACTCCTATCCGACCGCCCGGCTGCCCTACGAGCTGCACGGCGACGGCCCGCGCCCGCCCGTGTGCCTGGGCACCGACGCCTTCCACACCCCGCCCGGACTGCTCGCCGCGGCCGAGAAGGCGTTCGCGGAGTGCGGGGGGACCGGGGTGGACAGCCCGTTCGGCGGTACGTACGTGCCGCTGGAGTTCTACGGGAGCGAGCCACGGGTCAGCGCCCTGATGGTGGAGATCCGCCGCGACACGTACATGACCGAGCCGGGCGGACCCGCCGGGCCCGGACTCACCCGGCTCGCCTCGGCACTGGCGCGGCTGCTGGACGCGCTGCCGGGCTGACCTCCGGCTGGAGCACTTCCGGGCGACAGCCGGGCGGGGGGCGGTGAGGGTGGGGGCATGACAGAGGAGACCACCACGCTCACCGAGCCCCCGGTGCGGGACTGGCCCGCGCTCGACCTGGACGGCACGGACTTCGACCCGGTCCTCGGCGAGCTCATGCGCGAAGGGCCGCTGACCCGTATCCGGCTGCCGTACGGCGAGGGCTGGGCGTGGCTGGCCACCCGCTACGAGGACGTCAGGGCCGTCACCAACGACCCCCGGTTCGGCCGGGCGGAGGTCACCCGGCGTCAAGTGACCCGGATGGCACCGCATTTCAAGCCCCGGCCCGGCTCGCTCGCCTTCGCCGACCAGCCCGACCACAACCGGCTGCGGCGGCCGGTCGCCGGCGCGTTCACCGTGAGCGCGATGAAGCGGCTGCGGCCGCGTGCGCAGCGGATGCTCGACGGCCTGATGGACGGCGTGGTCCGGGACGGACCGCCGGCGGACCTCGTCGAGCGGGTCCTGGAGCCCTTTCCGCTGGCCGTGGTCAGCGAGGTGATGGGGGTGCCCGCCGCCGACCGGGCCCGGGTGCACGGCTGGACCCGGCAGATCATCTCCACCTCCGGCGGCGCCGAGGCCGCCGAACAGGCCAAGAACGGCCTGTACGCATGGATCACGGAGACGGTGCGGGCCCGCGCCCGCAGCCTCGGCGACGACGTGTACGCGCTGCTCGGCGCCGCCGTGCACGGCGGCGAGATCAGCGAGGCGGAGGCGGTCGGCCTCGCCGGTCCGCTCCAGATCGGCGGCGAGGCCGTCACCCACAACTGCGGCCAGATGCTGTACCTGTTGCTCACCCGGCCCGAGCTGATGCGTCGGATGCGGGAGCGGCCCGAGGCGCGCGGCGCCGTCCTGGACGAGCTGCTGCGCTACGTCCCCCACCGCAGCAGCGTCGGCCTCGCCCGGATCGCCCTGGAGGACGTCGACCTGCACGGCGTCCGCATCCGGGCCGGTGACCCGGTGTACGTGTCCTACCTGGCCGCCAACCGCGACCCCGAGGTCTTCGCCGACCCGGACCGCATCGACCCGGACCGCGCGCCCCGGCCGCACCTGTCCTTCGGCAACGGCCCCCACTACTGCACCGGCGCCGTCCTCGCCCGCCTCCAGACCGAACTCCTGCTCGACACGCTGCTGGACCGGCTCCCGGACCTCCGGCTCGCGGTGGCGCCGGAGGAGGTCCCCTGGCGCCGCAGAACCATGATCCGCGGCCCACGGTCCTTGCCCTGCACCTGGTGACAGATCCCCGCCCGGCCTCGGACATCCGGCCGCAACCCTGCGGCGCCAGGACCCGACCAGGCCGCCGTGGGCTCGCGTCCCCTGCCGAGCCCGGTGCGCACCTGATACACGTCGGGCCCACAGCCCCACCGAACCCAGCCCCGAACCCGGCGACACCGACTCACAGCCCCGCGGGGCCCGCACCCGAACCCGACGCCACCGACTCACCACCCCGCGGGGCCCGGCCCGAGCCCGGTGACGTCGGTCCGCGACCTCGCCAAGGCCGCACCCGAACCGGCCGGCGTCGGCCCGCAGCCCCGCGGACTCGGCCCGACCTCCGTGGCATCCCGGCAGGGCGTTGGTGCCCCTGCCGGGCTCGGTGACCGGCGCCGGTGATCAGGACCCGCGTGCCGGTGCGCATCGGGTAGCGGAGCGGGGGCCAAGGCGGGCCCGCGTGCCGCGTCCGACCGCACCGGCTCAAGGGGTCAGGTGGTCACGCCCGTAGCCACTCCGTGACGACCACCTCGCCGCCCGCCCGCAGGCGCAGGGCGAACGGGCCGACAGGTGGGGCGTCGGTGGTGAAGCGGCCCATGGAGTCGGCGGTGAGTTCCGCCGTCGACTGCGGGCCGCCGAGCACCTCGATGCGGACGGGCTGGGGCGGCAGGACCTGGCCCATCAGTGCCTGCGCGGTCACCTCGACGTCGACGGTCACCTCGCCCGCGCGGAAGGTCAGCATGCGCGGGACGTCGGTGGCACCCCGCACGGGGATCGCGTCCACCACCGAGTCGAAGGTCAGCTCGGCGATACGGGCGTCGAGGTCGTGCAGCGCGAAGGCCTCGACGGCGATCCGGCGCAGTTCCGGCGGGACGGGGTCCAGGATCCCGGCGGCCCGGCGCAGTTCCTCCTCCAGCAGATCGCAGTCGAACTCGGCCTCGGCGTCGGCGGTTTCCTCGATGCCTTCCTCGAAGAGACCGTCGTTCATGTCCTCGTTCACAGCGCCCCCCGTGCGTCGAGTCGGGCCCGAAGGCGGCGCAGACAGCGCTGGCGCAGCGGCCCGATGCTGCCCACGGCGATGCCCAGTGCGGCGGACACCTCCTGGTAGCTGGGCGGCGGCGTGGACATCAGCACGCGCAGCAACTGACGGCAGCGCTCGCCGAGTTCCTCGAACTCCTGCCACAGCCGCCGGACGCGCTCGCTCTGCGCGGCCGCCTCCTCGGAGTCCAGCAGCGACTCCTCGGGCGTACGGTCCTCGCTGACCCGGTCGAGCAGATGCGGATCGTCGGTCGGTGTCAGCCGCCGCAGGCTCTTGAGCACCTTCAGCGACTCGTGCCGCGCGGTGCTCGCCAGCCACGACCCCGCCTTCTCCGGCTCCCGGATGCGCCCCAGGTGCTGGGCGAAGCGGAACCAGGCGGTCTGGTACACCTCGTGCGCGTCGGCGTCGGAGAGCCGGTGTGCGCGCACCACGGACCACACCAGTGGGCTCAGCCCTTCCACGAGCGCCTTCCAGGCCGCCGCGTCACCGTCGACGGCGGACTGGACGAGCGCGCCGACCTCTGCACGGTCCACAGCCCCACCCCTCGTGTACGGCAAGTCATCGTACGCCGCGGAGGGGACGGTTCCGACCCTCATGCCGGAGGAGCGAGGGGGATGACGGGGACCGGGCGCCAGGTGAGCGGACGCAGCGACGGCACGTGCGCCCCGCGCACCTCCGCGTACTCGGTGTTGCCCGCGAGGAGTTGCTTGCGGGCCGCGCGCGGGTCGGTCTCCTTGTGCGCGGTCATGTGCTCGGCGATCATGCCGGCGACGACGGGAGTGGCGAACGAGGTACCGCTCCAGTGTGCGAACCCCTCGAACATCACCTGGTCCGGCTTGCCGGTCGCGGCCGCCGCCCGCTCCTCGGTCAGGTTCCCGGTGTGCCGCGGGGACTGGCAGGTGCACAGGTAGGCGAAGCCGTAGCGGCAGGCGTCGTACGTGGAGTGCTGGTACACGTACGGCACGGGCACGTCGAAGCCGGTCAGGGAGCTGGTGAGGCGCTCGCCGGGCGCGTAGGCCTTCACCCAGCCGCCGTGGTTGCTGAAGCAGGCGCCGAACTCGCCGTCGCCGCGCAGCGCGCCGACCGACAGCACGGAGTCGGCGTAGGCGGGCAGGTCGGCGTAGGCGGCGGGCCAGAAGGGCGTGGCGCTGCCGTTGTTGCCGGCCGCGGCGACCAGCAGGGTGTGCTGTTCGCGGAGTTCCTCCATGAAGGCGTCCAGGCCCAGCAGTCCGTCGGTGCGGCCGTTGGAGGTGCCGGCGGAGAGGCTGAGGATGTCCGGCCAGCCGCCCTGGTCGACGGCCTCGAAGAGCTTGTCGCCGAACTCGGACTCCAGGATGGCACCGGCGTCGTTGAGGGTGTTGCGGACGGTGATGTCGGTGTTGGGTGCGACGGCGGCGAGGAGTCCGGCGATGAACGTGCCGTGTCCGACGTACTGCTGGAGCACGCCGTCGTCGTCGCACTCCCTGATCTGGGGGTCGCCCTCGGTGCGCGCCAGCAGCGGGTAGGACCGGTAGTCCTTCATCAGGCCGGTGTCGATCACCAGGACGCCGACGGCGGTGTCCGGGTCGTAGGGCGTCGCGGCCGCCGCCGGGTTGGGCGGCTGGGTCAGCGGGGCCGGGACGGGCTCGTCGCCCGGGCAGGCGTTGACGGCGATGGAGACCACGTGGTTGCGGCTGACCAGCCGGCGCCCGGCGCGCCCCTCCACCTCTCGCAGGGCCCTGAGAGCGCCCGCGACGGACCGGTCCCCGCGCCGGTCGCCGTGGCCGGGGTCGCCGACCTGGATCCGGGTGATCCCGGAGCGGTTGGTCTCCGGGCTCGCCCGCCGCACGTGGTCGGTGGTGAGGCCGGTGAACGCGGTGAAGTGCTCGCGCACGGTGTCCTCGACGACGCGCGCCTCCTCGCCGTCGCGGGCCAGGACTACGCCCTTCTCGTAGAGGAACTCCGCTGAGTCGTCCGGTCCCATCGCCAATGGGACGTCGGGCATGCAGCGTTGGATCTGCTCGAACTGTTCGTGGAATCGCTGAGGTGCCATGGCGTGTCCTCCCCCTCGAGGCGGCAATCGTCAGTCAGAGCCGCACGGTCGTCGATTGATACACCACCAACCCTGTGTGGCGCGCCAGGCGGAGCACTACCATCCGTTGAGTGACGGCGGGAAGCGACTCGGTTCTCGAACTGCTGCCGAAGGTGTTCGCCGCCCCGGGCGAGGCGCTGGCCCAGGCGGAAGGCGTGCTCGGCGCCGACCCCTCACCGCTGCACGCCTCCGTCGCCCACCAGGTGATCGGCATCTGGCAGCGGGACTTCGGTGACATGCGGCTCGCGCTGGCCCATCTGCGGCTCGCCCGGGACTTCGCGGCGCGCGCGGACTCCGCGGACCGTGAGGCGGACGTGCTGGGCACGCTCGGTGTGGCGCTGGTGCACGCGGGCCGTACCCGGCAGGGTCTGGACGCGTTCGAGCGGGGTGTCGCCCGCGGTACGGGACACACCCGGGCGCGGGTGCTGTTCCGGCGGGCCTACGTCTGGTGGGTGCTCGGTCATCACCGCGAGGCGCTGGAGGACGTACGCCGGGCGATTCCGGTGCTGCGGCAGGCGGACGACGTGATCTGGACGGCGCGGGCGCTGACCCTGCGCGCCACCGTGCACCTGGCGCTGGGTTCGGTGGACCGGGCGGAGGCGGACTTCACGGCGGCCGAGGCGCTGTGGGAGACCACCGGCCAGGAGCACGACAAGGCGGACGCCGTGGAGAGCCGGGGGCTCGCCGCGTTCCGCTCCGGTGACGTGCCGGCGGCGCTGCGGCTGCTGGACGAGGCCGAGGAGCGCTACGCCAAGCTGGGCACGCCGACGTTCATGCTGGCCATCCGGCGCTGCGAGGTGCTGATGGCGGCGGGGCTCGCCCCGGAGGCGCTGGCCGAGGCGGACGCGGCGATCGGGGTGCTGGACCGGATCGGCGGGCAGTCCACGCGCAAGGCGGAGCTGCTGCTCGTCGCCGCCCGCGCGGCCCGACTGGAGGGTGATCCGCACACGGCGATCGCGCGCGCGGCGGTGGCGGTACGGCTGTTCACGGGGCAGCGGCGCACCTGGTGGGAGACGCACGCCCGGCTGGTGCTGATCGAGGCGCGGCTGGCCGCCGGGCGGGCCTCGGGGCGGCTGGTGGCGGACGCGGCCGCGGTCGCCGAGCGGCTGGCCGCCTTCGGGGCGCCGGCGGCGCCGGAGGCCTCGCTCCTGGCGGGCCGGATCGCGCTCACGCTGGGCTGGCGGACGGATGCCGAGCGGCATCTGGCGGTCGCCGCCCGCAGCCGCCGTGCCGGGCCGCCGCTGGCGCGGATGACGGGCTGGGCGGCGCAGGCGCTGCGGGCGCGGGCCGCCGGGTCGGGGCGCGGGGTGCTGGAGGCGTGCCGGCGCGGTCTGGACGTGCTCGACGACCACCGGATGACGCTGGGCGCCTCGGAGTTGCGGGCCCGGGCCACCGCGCAGGGCACGGAGCTGGCGGCGCTGGCCCAGCAGGCGAGTCTCGACAGCGGGAGCCCGCGGCGGCTGCTGGTGTGGAGCGAGCGCTGGCGGGCCACGGTGCTGTCCGCGCCGCCGACCCGGCCCCCGGCCGACCCGGCGCTGCAGAGCGCGCTCACCGCGTTCCGGGAGATCGCGGCCCGCGCGGAGGCGGCCCGGATGGAGGCCCGGCCGGTCCCGGCGCTGGAGCGTGAACAGCGCCGTCTGGAGCGGGAGATCCGCTCGCGGACCCTGCACATGCGGGGCGAGTCCCCCGGTGACGGGGACCGTTTCGACCCCGGGCGGCTGCTGCGGCGGCTGGGGGACGACCTACGGCTGGCCGAGCTCGTCGTGGTCGACGGGCGGGTTCAGGTGCTGTTGTGCGGGCGGGGGCGGGTGCGGCGGTTCGAGGCGGGGCTGCTGGCCGACGCGGAGACCGAGGCCGAGCATGTGCAGGCGGGGTTGCGGCGGCTGGCCCACCCGGGGGCGGAGGGACGGCTTCCGCTGGTGGAGGCGGCGGGGCGGCGGCTGGAGGAGCTGCTGCTCGGACCGGCCGCGGCGCATCTCGGCGACGGGCCCGTGGTGGTCGTACCGCCGGGCCGGCTGCACCGGGTGCCGTGGGCGGTGCTGCCGTCGCTGCGCGAGCGGGTGCTCAGCGTGTCGCCCTCGGCGAGCAGTTGGCTGCGCGCCCGGGAGACCGAACCGCCGCCCGGCGGCCGACGGGTCCTGGTGCGCGGCCCCGGGCTGGCCACCGGCGGTGCGGAGGTGCCCGAACTCGCCGACCGGTACGGCACGGCCACCGTCCTGGAGGACGACGAGGCGCGCGTGCCCCGGGTGTTGGCGGAGCTGGACGGTGCGGCGCTGGCGCACATCGCCGCGCACGGCACCTTCCGCGCGGACAGCCCGCTGTTCTCCGCGCTGCGGATGGCCGACGGCCCGATCGTCGTGCACGACTTCGAGCGCCTGGACCGCAGCCCCTACCGCATCATCCTCTCCTGCTGCGACACCGCACGCTTCGCCTCGGTCGGCGCAGACGAACTCCTCGGCCTGGTCACCGCCCTGCTCCCGCTGGGCACGGCGGGCGTGGTGGCGTGCAGCGCGCCGGTCAACGACGCCGCCGTGGTCCCCCTGATGGTCGCCCTCCACAAGGGCCTCAGCTCCGGCCTCTCCCTCGCCGAGGCCCTCCGCGACGCCCGCGCCGCACTGCCGGACGACGCGGTCCACCGGGCGACGGGGTGGGCGTTCACGGCGTTCGGGGCGGCGTGAACGCTCCGCCGCCGGGAGGGCCGCGGCGTGCCGTCGGCTCGCCGCGGCGCCCTCGTGGCCGATCGCGGGGGTTCGCTCACGCCGGCTGCGCGGTCGGCAGTTCCACCAGCCACGGCAGGGCTGCGCGGTCGCTGGCGCCGAGGCGGGTGTAGGCGCTGTAGAGGTGGTTGCCGACGGTGCGGACGGAGAGGGTGAGGCGTTCGGCGATCTCTCTGTTGCTGAGGCCGGCGGCGGCGAGGGTGACGATCTGGCGCTGGCGGGCGGTGAGTTCGCCGAGCACGAGGCCGGACAGGGCGGGCGTGCGGGCGCCCTGGCAGCGCCGGGCCAGGGCGACGGCGCGGGTGCGCGAGGTGCGGGCGGCGCGCGGGTCGCGGTGCGCCCGTACGGCCTGGGCGTGCGCCTCGGCGGCGAACAGCACCAGCCCGCGCTCCTGCAGGGCCTCGGCGACCCGGTCCAGCGCGGGCCCGTCGCCGCGCGCGAGGGCGTCGGCGTGCTGCGCGAAGACCCCGTCGAGCCGTCCGGCGGCACGCTCGGGCTCCCCGAGCCGTACGGCGTCGTACGGCTCCACGGCGTCCAGGGCGGCGGTGCTGTCGGGTCCGGCGTCCTCCGACTGGGCTGCGGCGAGGGCGAGTTCACGGCGGCAGTCCGGATCGTCACCGGCGGTGCGCAGCCCCTCCCTCGCCCATGCCGCGGCCTCCCGCAGCCGCCCGCGCAGTCGCGCGACCCGGGCCCGGACGGCCGCGTGTCCGGCCGGTACCGGCATTCCTTCGTCCAGCAGCCACTCCCCCACGGGCGCCGACACGTCCCGTACGTCGGCCAGTTCGGCGCGTCGGGCGAGGCCGGCGGTCTCGGCGTCGAGGGCGGGACCGCACTGCTCCGGTGTGCGGGCCAGCCGCCTCGCCCGGAGCCTGCCGGCCGCGGCCCGCAGCACCGGGCCGTGCAGGGGGTGGGCGAGGCGGACGGCGCCCCGGTCGTCGATGCGGATCAGCCCGTCGGCCTCCAGGCGTTCGAGGACCCGCAGGTCGAAGGCGTCCATGTCCGTGACCAGCGGCTCGCCGAAGGCGAGGCGTTCGAGGGTCTCGCGTTCCTCGGGGCAGCCGCGGTCGAGGAGGTGCGCGGTGCGTTCGCGCACGGTCGCGGTCAACGGCAGCGGCCCCCGCCAGGCCCAGGCGTCGGCGTCCTCGACCCGGGTGAGCAGCCCGCGTTCGCGCACCGCGCCCACCAGGTCGCGCAGCAGCCGCAGGTCGCCCCCGCACAGGCGGTGCAGTCGGTTCACGGTGAGCTGCTCCAGGCCGGCGCCGGTACCGGCGGTGAGCAGTTGTGCCGTCTCCTCGCGGGGCAGCGGGTCCAGGGCGAGGCGCGGCAGCAGCTCCCCGGTCCACAGCCGGGAGACCGCGCCGGGCGCCGGGTGGCCGTCCGTGGCGACGACCAGCAGGCGGGCGCGGCCGTGCAGGGCGAGCTGGTGGACGAGGGCGGCGGAGGCGTCGTCGAGCAGATGGGCGTCGTCGACGAGCAGCAGCCGTACGCCGGACAGGAGTTGGACGGCCCGGTGCAGGGTGACCGTCTCGGGCAGCAGGTGCGAGAACGCGGCGAAGGGGATGGCGCGGGCCTCCGGTGTGCCCGCCACCTTGACGCAGTCCGTGCCGCGGACCGCCTCCGTGACGAGGCGGGTCTTCCCGCAGCCCGCGGAGCCGGTCACCACGATGCCGTGCCGGCCGGCGGCCAGGGCTCCGCGGATCAGCTCCAGTTCGTCGTCCCGTCCGGTGAACGGCCAGGGCAGCTCAAGGGTCTTCGCGTCCCGTTCGAATGTCGTCACAGCAACAGGAGTCCGGATACTCATCCCTGATACAGGGGGACTTGAGTAGCCCCCGACTCAGGCGCCGGGCGGGTGGCGGAGGCAGGCTGTGCCCATGACCGCTCGCTACTGCTCGCTCGCGCAGCAGTCGGCCCCCGTGCTGGCACCGGGGCTGACCGCGGAGCGGCAGCGTGCGCTCATCGGCGGACGCCGGATGTGGGTCAACAACACGGTCCTGCACTACTACTTCTTCGACGGCGACGGCGACGCGTCCGTCATTCCCGTACCGGGCACCGGGGGGTCCCGTCGGGTGTCGTGGGTCGGTGCGAAGGAGCAGCAGGACGTGGTGCGCGAGTGCTTCCAGGAGTGGCAGGACCTCGGCATCGGGGTGTTGTTCAACGAGGTCACGGACCGCTCGGAAGCAGAGTTGCGGATCGGGTTCCAGCCGGGTGACGGTTCCTGGTCGACCGTGGGGAAGGACGCGCTCCAGGTCGGCCTGAACGAACGGACCATGAACTTCGGCTGGGACCTGACCGCTCCTTCGGAACGGGGCACGGCGCTGCACGAGATCGGGCACGCGCTGGGCATGCTGCACGAGCACCAGAGCCCGTTCGCCGGCATCCACTGGGACGACGAGGCCGTCTTCGCCGATCTGGCGGGCCCGCCGAACTTCTGGAGCCGTGAGACGACGTTCTTCAACATTCTGCGCAAGCTGGACCCGGACGAGGTCAACGGCGCCGTCTGGGACCCTCAGTCGATCATGGAGTACCCCTTCGAGGCGGGGCTCATCCTGGAGCCGGAGCAGTTCCGCGCGGGCCTGAACCCGCCCGGCACGCTCTCCCCCGCCGACAAGGAGTTCGTCCTGCGCTGGTACCCGCCGGCCGGGTCGCCGCGGCCGCCCGTGCTGGTGCCGTTCCGCTCGGCGCCGCTCGCGCTCGGGCCGGGCGAGCAGGCCGACTTCGTCGTCGAGCCGCCGGAGACCCGCGAGTACGCGCTGGCCACCTTCGGCGACTGCGACACCGTCGTGGTGGTCTTCGAGGAGCGGGACGGCGAGCCGCGCTACCTGACCGGCCAGGACGACGGGGGCACCACCGGCAACGTCACGATCAAGGCCCATCTCGTCAGGGGCCGCCGCTACTTCGTCCGTGTGCGCCTGTACTCCAGCTGGGGGTCGGGGGAAACCGCGGTGATGTGCTGGTGACAGCACGGAGGCGGGCGCACGCGGGCGGACGGACCACCAGTCCGGCGCCGGGGGAGCGGCCGAGTGACGTCACCTCTGGGGGAGGGTGACGTCACTCGGCCACGCCATTGGGCCGTCGCTCCTCAGCCGCCGTCGGCCGTGGCGCGCGGGGTCGGTTCGCCCTCGGGGCCGTAGCCGAAGCGGATCAGCAGCTGCGGGTGGCAGCGCTTGGTGCCGGGGGCGCGCATCGCCTCCCGGAGGTCCGGCCACTCCATCGCCTGGTGCAGCATCGAGGTGCGTACGCCGTGCGCGGTGGCGACCAGGAGAGTGTGCTCCAGCGCCTGGCCCGCCCGCAGCCAGGCCTCCCGGTCGTCGCGGACGGTCCACACCAGCGCCACCTGGGCGTGCCGCTCGAAGCGCGCGGTGGGGTGCGGCCGTCCGGTGAAGTCCCGCATCGGCATCCGCCCGGACCGGTCCAGCGGGCGCGCGAGAGTGGCCGGAATGCCGTACGGGCCCGATCCGGGCGGCACGATCCAGGCGCGGCTCTCCGCCGTGCGCGCCCGGTCGGTGGCGTTGCGCAGTTCCGCGGCGGAGGTCACCTGGAGCAGGCGCCGGGTCTGGAGGATGTCGGGGACGTACAGGTGCGCGCCCTCGGCCCGCGCGGCGTCGGCCATCTCGGCGACGGTGGGCTCGGGTACGGGGCGGCCGGTGAACGGCATCCGGCTGGTGTGGCGCCGCAGCAGGGCCGCGTAGAGGCCGCGGTGGTCCGGCGGGGCTTCGGTGGCGGCGGTCAGTTGTACGGTGGCCAGCAGCTCGGGGTCGTCCGGGTCCGGCAGCAGCGTGACCCGGGGATTCCAGCCCAGGTGGGCGGCGGCGACCCGGAGGTTGAACACGGCGGCGCCGGCGGACAGGTGCAGGGCGCGCCGGTCGGGGTCGGCGAGCGGCAGCGCTCTGCTGCGGTCGTCCCGTACCTCGACGGACCGTGTGGCCGGTGCCATGCCGAAGCGCCAGGGCTGCGTGTTGTGGATCGACGGTGCCGCCACGGCCGCGGCCAGCAGTGTCTCCACCGCGGTGGCGTCGATCTCCTGGGTCCTCATCGCGACTCCTCACTCGTGCCGGGAGCCGCCGTGCCGAACGCGGCTCTCCGCGTGCCCCCAGCCTCCGCCTCCGCCGGACCGGCCACGAGGGGTCGGCGGTCCTTCGCCGGGGGCCGGGGGACCCGGGACTTCGGTCGGGACAGGCTTACGTGGCGGGCAGCGCCGCCGCCAGCAGGACCACGCCGAGTGAGCCGACCAGGGAGACCACGGCCAGGGACCGGGCCGGTTCGGCGCGGTTCCTGGCGTGGGCGATGCCGTGGCCGACCGCGGCCGGCATCACCAGGACGAACAGGGCGAGTCTGGCGGCGAGGGTGCGGCCGTAGCCGGGTTCGGTCAGGGCGGCCCAGGTGACGCCCTTGTGCCAGGCCACGGCCCAGCCGGTGGCCAATTGCACCGGCAGGGACACCGCCCCGGTCAGCAGGCCGAAGCGGCGGCCCTCCTCGGCGGTGAAGCGGTCCTTGGTCTCGGGGGCGAGCATGCGGCGGGCCAACGGCAGGATCACCAGGGACAGGGCCTGCTGGCCGCCGACCCACAGGGCCGCACCGGCCACGTGGGCGAAGCGGACCGGGGACCACCGGCCGACGGTGTCCACTACCGGCTCACCTCCACGACTCCGTGCGCGCCGGCCGGGGTGGCGGACGCGGCTGCGTGCGTTCCCGGTCGGCCGGGCCTCAGCTTCGCCGGGCCGCCCGCACCGGCACCTGGGCCGGACGGCCCCGGCTCACGGCGTCGCCGGTCCCCGATCGACGCCCGCCGGTGGGGCCGAACGGCCGGGCGGTGCGGGGCACTTCGGCCCAGGTGGGCTCGGGGGCGGCCGGTCTACCGTGCGGTGCCATGGATCACGGCAGCCACCTCGCCCGGCGGACGCGTCCGCGCACTGCGCAGCCGGGGCGGCGGATCGGCTGGTTGATGACCACGGCCGGCGTCATCGGCTGGCTCGCCTCCTTCCGCCTCACCGTCGACGACTGGCGGCTGCTGAAGGACCCGGGCTACCGGCCGTCCTGCGACATCAGCCCGGTGGTGGGCTGCGGCAGCGCGATGTCCAGCTGGCAGGGCAACCTGTTCGGCTTCCCCAACATGCTGCTCGGCCTCGCCGCCTTCGCCGCGGTCACGGCCCTCGGCGTGGCCGTGCTCACCGGGGCGCGCCTGCACCGGACGCTGTGGCTCGCCCTGAACGCCGGGGCGCTCGCCGGGGTCGGCTTCTCCCACTGGCTGATCTGGCAGTCGCTGTACGAGCTCAACCGGCTCTGCCCGTACTGCGCCGTCGTCTGGACCGTCACCGTCGCCCTGTTCTGGTACGTGAGCCTGCACAACCTCCGGCACGGCGTCATCCCCGTACCGGCCCACGGACGGAGCCTCCTCGCCCTGGTCGTGGAGTCGCACTGGATCCTCCTGGGCGCCTGGTACGGCGTGATCGTCGTGCTGGTCCTCACGCGCTTCTGGACGTACTGGAGCGGCCTGCTGTGATCGGGCCGGTCGGTCGACGGCACGGGACCTTCGGCCCCGGACACTGCCCACCCCCATGAACTTAGGTTTACCTAAGTAGTGCCGGAAGTGCCGGCAGAGAGCGAGGCACGCCCATGGCGACCACGGACCACGACGCGTCCGCCCCCGAGAACGTCCCGGTACCGGGCGACGGTCTCGACCCCGCCGTCATGCCGGGTCACTGGCTGCTGGCCCGCCTCGGCAAGCGCGTCCTGCGGCCCGGCGGCGTGGAGTTGACCCACTGGATGCTCGACCACCTCGCCGTCGACCGCGACGACCGGGTGGTGGAACTGGCCGCGGGTCTCGGCGCCACCGCCCGGCTCGCTCTCCAGCGCGCCCCGCTCTCGTACACCGCCGTCGACCGTGACGCGGCCACGGTGGCCCGGCTGGGTCTCCTCACCGGCCCCGGCAGCACCGAGGTGGCCGCCGTGCGGGCCGACGCCTCCGACACCGGGCTGCCGACCGGCAGCGCCACCGTCGTGTACGGGGAGGCGATGCTGACCATGCAGCCCTCCCCCGCCAAGCGGCGCGTCGTACGGGAGGCGCGCCAGCTGCTCGACGGCCGCGTCGGCCGGTACGCCGTCCACGAACTGTGCCTGCTGCCCGACGGCATCGACCCGCGGCTCGCCGACCGGATCACCGCGGACCTCGCCGACGCCCTCCACGTCGCCGTCCGCCCGCTCACCCCCGTCGGCTGGAACGAACTCCTCGCCGACGAGGGCTTCACCGTCATCGTCGGCAGAACGGCACCCATGGCGCTGCTCGAACCGCGTCGCCTCATCGCCGACGAGGGGCTCGGGCACGCCCTGGGCATCGTCGGCCGCGCCCTGCGGGATCCCGCGGCCCGCCGCCGCGTGACGCAGATGCGCCGCGTCTTCCGTCGCCACCAGGCCCACCTGGGCGCGATCAGCCTGGTCGCCGTCCCCACCGAGTGACTCCCCGAGGAGGAACCGTCATGCCCGCCACCGTGATCACCGACCTGGCCGCCGAACTCCCGATCCCCGAGGACGGCACCCTCAGTCGCGTCCTGTACCGCGACGACCGGCTGCGCGTGGTCGGCTTCGCCTTCGCCGCCGGCCAGGAACTCACCGAGCACACCTCGGCCCTCCCCGTCGTCATCCAGGTCCTCCGGGGCCGCCTGGACCTACAACTCGGCGACGAGAAGACCGAGGCCACACCCGGCACATGGACCCACCTGCCCGCCCGCCTCCCCCACACCGTGCACGCCACGGAACCGACCGTCATGCTGCTGACGATGCCGGCTGGGTGACGGGGTGCGCTGACGGGGGCCGGCGGTTCGGGCCGGGGGACGGGCGGTAGGTACCCGGCATCGGGGACGCGCGGTACCGGATCCGAGGACGGGCGATACCGGATCCGGGGACGGCCAGCCCGGATCCGACGGCTGACGACAGCCCACTGACGGGGCGGCACAGGCCCGGCGAACGGCCGGTTCGGGTCCGGGGACGACCGGTTCGGGTCCGCCGCCGACAGGCGACGCCAGGCCCCGGGACCGTACGGCCGGGCCCACCGACAGGCGACACCGGATCCCGGAACAGCCGGACCGGATCCGAGGACGGGCGTGCAGCCCGCTGGCGGGCGGCGCGGATCCAGGGCCGGTCGCTACGAGAGCGCGGCAGGCGGGCCGGGCCCGGCGAACGGCCGCTGCGGGACCCCGGGACGACCGTGCGGGCCCGTAGCGGTGCCCGGGGTCCGCGCGGTGGACGCGCGGGCCCCGGGTACGGGCACGCGCGGGCCCCGGGTACCGGCGTGCGGGTCAGTTCTCGCCGTGGGCCAGCCACAGGTCGGGGCCGAAGACCTCGTAGCGGATGTGCCGGGCGGGGATGCCGGCGCGGAGCAGTTGCGCGCGGGCGGCGCGCATGAACGGCAGTGAGCCGCAGAGGTAGACGTCGGCGTCGGCGGGCAGGTCCAGCTCACCGAGTTCCATCAGGCCGAGGCGGGCGCCCGGTTCGCCGGCGGCGTCCTGCTCGTACCAGAACTGCGCCCGGGCGCCCGGCAGTTCGCCCAGCGTGCGGTCGGTGTCCGCGCGCAGGGCGTGGTCGGCCGGGGACCGGTCGGCGTGCAGGACCCACACCGGGCGGGTGGCCCCGGTGGCCGCGAGGTGCTCCAGCATGCCGACCATCGGGGTGCAGCCGATGCCCGCCGAGACCAGCAGCAGCGGCGCGTCGGAGTCGTCGAGCGCCACGTCGCCGAACGGCGCCGACAGGGTGAGTTCGTCGCCGACCCGCACCGAGCGGTGCAGTTGGTTGGAGACCTCGCCCTCGGGGGCGTCGGCCACGCTCGCGACCCGCTTGACGGTGATGCGGCGCAGCCGGTCGCCGGGCGCGTTGGAGAGGCTGTACTGGCGGGTCTGGTGGACCCCGTCGGGCATGAGGGCACGGACGCTGACGTACTGCCCGGCGCGGGCCGCGGGCAGCGGCGTGTCGTCGGCGGGGCGGAGCAGGAACGAGACCACGTCCGCGGTCTCCTCGTGCCGCTCGACCACGGTCCACTGCCGCCACGGCGCACGGGGGTCGACCTGCGCCTCGTGGTAGAGGCGGGCCTCCAGCGCGATCAGGGCGCCGGCCATCAGCCAGTACACCTCGTCCCAGGCGGCGGCCACCTCGGGGGTGACCGCCTCCCCCAGGACGTCCCCGATGGCCCGGAACAGGTACTTGTGGACGATCGTGTACTGGTCCTCGGTCACGCCCAGCGCGGCGTGCTTGTGGGCGATCCGGGCCAGCAGCGCGTCCGGACGGGTGTCCGGGGTGGCCAGCAGGGCCTGGGCGAAGGCCGCTATGGACCCGGCGAGGGCCTGGCGCTGCTCGCCGCTGGCCTGGTTGCCGCGGTTGAACAACCCGTCCAGCAGTTCCGGCTGTTCGGCGAACATCGTGCCGTAGAAGCGCTTGGTGATCTCGTCCAGTGCACCGCCGACGGCGGGCAGGGTGGCGCGTACGACGGCGGCCGACTCGGGCGAAAGCATGGGTCTCCCTCTGCGGGTGTGGGGTGCGGGTTGTGCGTGCGACTCGATGGTCATGGCTGCTCCGCCGGCTCCCATAGGGCCGAACAGCCCGGGTCCGGGGGCCCGTCGGTCCGTCCGGGGCCCGTCGGTCCGTCCGGGGCCCGTCGGTCCGTCCGGGGCCCGTCGGTCCGTCCGGCGGGGCGGGGAGCCGCCCCCGCCCCCCGCCGGTCACGGCCGACGGGTCGGGACAGTCCCCCTCGCCTGACGTGTGCAGGTGATGGCGAGGGTGAGGAAGACACCGACGACCGCCGCGGGAGCGACGGCCGCCACCAGCCAGTCCCGTCCGCTGTCGGGCCCGGCGGCCACCAGGAGTGTCGCGAGGGCCAGGGCGGCTACGGTGCCGACGGCGACGAGGGCGGCGAAGACCACCTGCGGGCGGGCCACGCGCGGGGCGCTGCGCGCCCGGCCGCCGCGGCGCCGCAGGGCGTGATCCGGCGCTGCGAGCGGAGCGCCGAGCGCCACCCAGCGGCGGGCGATCTCCCGTCTCTCGCGCCGCTGTTGGACACCGGCGCGGACCCGCAGGACGACCGTGACGGCCGCGCCCGCCACGGCCACCGCACCCGGCACCGGCCACACCGTGCCGACGAGCACCAGGAGGGCGACCGCGGCGGCCGTGGCCCAGCCCGTCAGGCAGGCCGTGGCGGCGGTACGGCGGAAGACGGGACGGTCGTCACCCGCGCGCAGGTCGGCGAGGGCCGGCAGGTACCAGACACAGGCGGAGGCGGTGACCACGGTGAGGCCGAGGCCCAGAACGAGGCGGGACACGGTTCACCGTGCCGCTTCGAGCTCGGCGATCTCGGGGTGGTGCAGGTCGAACGCGGGTGATTCGGACCGGATCCGCGGCAGCGCGGTGAAGTTGTGCCGCGGCGGCGGGCAGGAGGTCGCCCACTCCAGGGAACGGCCGTATCCCCACGGGTCGTCGACCTCGATCTTCTTGCCGTACTTGGCCGTCTTCCAGACGTTGTAGAAGAACGGCAGGATCGACAGGCCCAGCAGGAAGGCCCCGATCGTGGACAGGGTGTTGAGGGCGGTGAAGCCGTCGGCGGCGAGGTAGTCGGCGTAGCGGCGGGGCATGCCTTCGGAGCCGAGCCAGTGCTGGACCAGGAAGGTGAGGTGGAAGCCGGCCGAGAGGGTCCAGAAGGTGATCTTGCCGAGGCGTTCGTCGAGCAGCTTGCCGGTGAACTTCGGCCACCAGAAGTGGAATCCGGCGAACATCGCGTACACGACCGTGCCGAAGACCGTGTAGTGGAAGTGCGCGACGACGAAGTACGAGTCGGAGAGGTGGAAGTCCATCGGCGGCGAGGCCAGGATGACGCCCGTCAGACCGCCGAAGACGAAGGTCATCAGGAAGCCGGTGGTCCACAGCATCGGTGTCTCGAACGAGAGGCTGCCCTTCCACATCGTGCCGATCCAGTTGAAGAACTTCACACCGGTCGGTACGGCGATGAGGAACGTCATGAAGGAGAAGAACGGCAGCAGCACACCGCCGGTGACGTACATGTGGTGGGCCCACACCGTCACGGACAGGCCCGCGATCGCGATGGTCGCGCCGATCAGACCCATGTAACCGAACATCGGCTTCCTGCTGAACACGGGGACGACCTCGGAGACGATGCCGAAGAACGGCAGCGCCAGGATGTAGACCTCTGGGTGGCCGAAGAACCAGAACAGGTGCTGCCACAGCAGGGCGCCGCCGTTGGCCGCGTCGAAGATGTGGCTGCCGAACTTGCGGTCGCACTCCAGCGCGAACAGCGCCGCCGCCAGCACCGGGAACACGATCAGGACGAGCACCGCGGTCAGCAGCACGTTCCAGGTGAAGATCGGCATGCGGAACATCGTCATGCCCGGGGCGCGCATGCAGATGATCGTGGTGATGAAGTTGACCGCGCCCAGGATGCTGCCGAAACCGGACAGCGCCACGCCCATGATCCACAGGTCGGAGCCGAGGCCCGGCGAGTGCACGGCGTCCGACAGCGGGGCGTACAGGAACCAGCCGAAGCTCGCGGCGCCGCCCGGGGTGAGGAAGCCGAACGCGGCGATCGAGGAACCGAACAGGAACAGCCAGAAGGCGAGCATGTTCAGCCGCGGGAAGGCCACGTCCGGGGCGCCTATCTGCAGCGGCATGATCCAGTTGGCGAAGCCGGTGAACAGCGGCATCGCGAACATCAGCAGCATGATCGAGCCGTGCATGGTGAACGCCTGGTTGAACTGCTCGTTCGACATGACCTGAAGGCCGGGCCGGGCGAGCTCCGCGCGCATCATGAGCGCCAGCACCCCGCCGACGACGAAGAACACGAACGCGCTGACCAGGTACAGCGTCCCGATCCTCTTGTGGTCGGTGGTCGTCAGCCACTCCACCCACGACGGCCGGCCCGCCCCCACGGGGACCTCCACGGCGCGCGCCCGCGCGGCCCCCGCCTGCTCTGTCTGTACCTCGTCCACCGGACGGCGTCCTTCCCCTGCGCTCATGTTGCCGCGCCACATGATCGTGGGAAGAACACCGGGGCCGGATGGGTCCAACGGTCCCCGGGTGACCCTGCGCCCAGGGGCCAATGGTCCCGGTCCGCAGACCGCAAAAGGGACGCCCCGCATGAAAAAGGGTCCTCGCGGGCTTTCGCCCACGAGGACCCTTCACACCGTCGGGACGACAGGATTTGAACCTGCGACCCCTTGACCCCCAGTCAAGTGCGCTACCAAGCTGCGCCACGTCCCGGTGTACTCGTCACGCGGGTGTTCCGCGAGAACGCGCAGGTAAACCTTACCGTATGCGACCGGATGCTCCCGTCGGCCAGGGCCGGTGGCAGCCGGTGACGACCGCGCAGCCCGTCACTTGATGAGGGCGTTGGCCACCACCACGCCCACCCCGAGGAGCGCGTCGGCCAGGCCGACGAGGACGGCGGAGCTCCACGGGCGGTGCGAACGGCGGGCGGTGACGACACCCAGGGCGAACAGGAGGGCGATGTTCAGCGTGAAGGCCACGTACTCCACCCCGTGCGCCGACCACCAGCCCCAGCCCGCGCCGGCCAGCAGCACGACCGTGGGCATGACGGCCGCGACCAGGGGCCACTCGTCGGCGAGGGCGCGCAGCGCGTCCCAGCGACGGTGCGGCGAGCGCTCCGCGATGTAGTGGGCGTAGCCGTGGGCGAGGGCCGAGACGAGCGCGGTCACCAGCAGCCACAGGGCGTCGGAGCGGCGGCTCGCCTGCGAGACCTCGCCGTACTGGGTGAGGGCGGCGACCATCGAGCTGGCCAAAACGGCGCCGTAGACGCCGCCGAACAGGACCGCCTCGCGCGTGTCGTGCCGGTGGGGTGCGGCAACGGCCGCCGCGGTGTCCGTCATGTCCCCACGATCACCCGGGGCCGGTGCCCCCGCCACTCCGTCCCGGCGCGCCGAAGTGCGCGACGAAGTGTCCGTCCACCTGGGTCGATGCCCGACAGACTGTCTCCGGCGCGGTCGGGAACGGGCTCGCTAGGGTCGCCCCATGGACCACAGCTTCGTACTCCACATCCCCGACGCCGATCTCGAACCCGAGCCCCTCACGCCGGAGCAGATCGTCTCCGGCACGCCCGAGGTGACCGGGAAGGTCGTGTGGGAGTCGGCGGACGGGCGTCAGGTGCGCGGGATCTGGCAGATCACGCCGGGGGTCGTCACCGACACCGAGGCGGACGAGCTGTTCGTCGTGATCAGCGGGTCGGCCACCATCGAGGTGGCGGGCGGGCCGACGCTGACGGTGGGGCCGGGGGACATGGCGGTGCTGCGCGAGGGCGACCGCACGACGTGGACGGTGCACGAGACGCTGCGCAAGGCGTACGCGATCAATCTGTGAGCGGCGGGGCCGTGGTGCCCCGGATCTCCAGCGCCGGGGCGGCCAGGTGGACGCGGCCCGCCGCCTCGGGCCGGTCGAACCGGTCGAGGAGGCAGCGGGCGGCGCGCCGGCCGACCTCGTGGCCGGCGCCGTCCACCGTGGTCAGCCACAGGTGGCGCAGCCGGGAGGTGCTGGTGTTGTCGTAGCCGACGACGGACAGGTCACGCGGCACGGCCAGGCCGAGTTCCTCGGCCGCCGAGAGCGCGCCGACGCAGGTGATGTCGTTGACGGCGAAGACGGCGGTCGGGCGTTCCGGGCGGCTCAGCAGGCGGACCGTGGCGCGGTAGCCGCCCTCCTCGGTCAGGTCGCCGGCCTCGACCAGCGCACGGTCGGCGAGGCCGTGCGCGCGCATCGTCGCCTCGAAGCTGTGCCGGCGCAGGCCGCCGACCGCGCCGTAGCCCGTGATGTGCGCGATGCGGCGGTGGCCGAGGCCGATGAGGTGCTCGGTGACCAGGCGGGCGCCGTGCTCGTCGTCGTTGGCGACGACGTCGACGCGGGGCGGCACAACCTCGCGGGCGCCCGCGACGACCACCGGGATCCGTTCGGCGACCGCTTCCAGCGCGGCCGGGTCGGGCAGCGTGCCGACCACGACCAGGCCGTCCACACGCAGGTCGAGCAGGGGTGCGGCCGGGTCCTGCCCGGTACGGCGGTTGAGGCGGGCGTCGGCGAGCAGCATCCGCAGGCCGTTGTCGTGCAGCAGGGAGTTCAGCCCGTCGAGCAGGTCGACGAACCACGGGTTGCGCAGGTCGTTGAGGAGGACCCCGACCGTGCGGGTGCGCCGCTCGCTGAGGCTGCGCGCGGCGGCGTTGGGGCGGTATCCGAGTTCCCGTACGGCCCGCAGCACGGCCTCCCGCTTCTCGGGGCGCACCTGGTCGGAGCCGCGCAGCACCAGCGAGACGAGCGACTTGGAGACACCGGCGCGTTCGGCCACGTCACGGATGGTCGGCTGTCTCATGGGATGGACCGTTCCATGAGCGGTTCGGGCTTGTCAAAGGGTTGACTTCGAGCGTGGATCGCACTCAGGGTGGCCTGAACGCTAATTGGACCGGTCCAAGTGGATGCGAGGAGGCGCTGTCATGGTGGATGCGCTCGGTGTCGCCGTCGTCGGTTTCGGCTGGATGGGGCGGGTGCACACCCAGGCCTACGCCCGCGTCCGCCACCACTATCCGCAGCTGCCCCTGCGCCCGGAGCTGGTGACCGTCGCCGAGGAGGTGCCGGGCCGGGCCGAGGAGGCCGCCGCGCAGTTCGGGTTCGCCTCGACGACCCGCGACTGGCGCGAGGTGGCCGCCGACCCGCGGGTGCGGGCGGTCAGCATCACCGCGCCCAACTTCCTGCACCGGGAGATCGGCGTCGCGATGGCCGAGGCGGGCAAGCACATCTGGATCGAGAAGCCGGTGGGCCTGACCGCCGAGGACGCCCGCGCGGTCGCCGACGCGGTCGCCGCGGCGGGCGTGCAGGGCGCGGTCGGCTTCAACTACCGCAACGCGCCCGCGGTGGAGGCCGCACGGCGGCTGATCGCCTCCGGGGAGATCGGCACGGTCACGCACGCGCGCGTGCGGCTGTTCAGCGACTACGCGGCCCACCCCGAGGGCGCCCTGACCTGGCGGTACGAGCGCGAGCGCGGCGGCAGCGGCGTGCTGGGCGACCTCGCCTCGCACGGCGCCGACCTGGCCCGGTACCTGCTCGGCGACCTCGTGTCCCTGGCCGCCGACACCGCCGTGTTCCTCCCCGAGCGGGCCCGGCCCACCACCGCCACGGCCGGCCACAGCCGCGCCGCCGGCGGCGAACTCGGCGCGGTCGAGAACGAGGACTACGTGGCCTGCCTGCTGCGCTTCGCCTCGGGCGCGCGCGGAGTGCTGGAGGCCTGCCGGGTCTCGGTCGGCGAGCAGAACAACTACGGCTTCGAGGTGCACGGCACCCAGGGCGCGGTGTTCTGGGACTTCCGCAGGATGAACGAGCTGGGCGTCAGCCGCGGCACCGCCTACCAGGACCAGCCCGTCAGCACGGTCTACGTCGGCCCGGGCGACGGCGAGTTCGGCGCGTTCCAGCCGGGCGCGGCGAACGCCATGGGCTACGACGACCTGAAAGTCGTCGAGTGCCACCGGTTCCTGCGCTCGGTCGCCGAGGGCACCGCGTACGGCGCCACGCTCGCGGACGCCGTGCACAGCGCCGCCGTACTGGACGCGATGGCCCGGTCGGCCGAGAGCGGTTCCTGGGTCACCGTGGCGGGGTGAGCATCCGTACGCCCTCGGCGAGCGCGTCGACGACCCGGCGCGGGGGCACGTCCGCGGCCCCCGTGGTGCGGGCGGCCGGCGGGAGTTCCAGTTGTACGCCCGCGTCACGGGTCAGGTTGACCGGGTTGCGCGGATGCAGTCCGCGCAGCGCGGCCGGGATCTTCGCCAGGTCGGTGACCAGCTGGAACTCCGGCTGCAGGACGCGCAGGCCGGAGGCGAGGAGCCGGGCGGCGGACCGGTTGCCGCCGCCCACGAAGATCGCCGCGGGGGCCGTGCTCCGCATGTGGCCGTGCAGGGAGACGGTGACCCGGACGTGTGCGAGGAAGTCCGTCAGCAGCGCGCAGTGCTCCGCCGCCATCCGGGCGGAGGTGATGTGTACCGGCCGCGGGCCCGGCTGGGTGAAGACCAGGCTGGTGGCGCCGCACCGCCCGGCCACCTCCTCGGCGAGTTCTCCGGTGCCGCCCTCGTTGCTCGCGTGCAGCGCGAGCAGCCCGACCCGGCCGCCCGGCGTCAGCCGGGCCACGAACCCGGCGCCCTCGATCTCCACCCGCTCGGTGCGCTGCTCCACCCTCACCCCTCAACCCGCCGTCTGCACGGGCATGTTGTACGGCGTCACGACCTGGATCGCGGAGGGCAGCGCCGGTCCGGCCGGCGGCAGCGCGCCGTGGGCCCGCATCACATGGTGGCAGGCCTCGCGCAGGTCGTTGCGCAGGTCGTGGTGGAGCACGGCGGAGAGGCGGTGCTCGCGCAGCAGGCGGGTGTTGTCGTGGTCGAGGTCGTGGGCGACGAACACCGCGCACGGGCGGCGGAGGTCGTCGAAGGCCCGGAGCGTGGCGATGTTGCCGCCGCCGATGGAGTAGACGGCGCGGATCTCCGGGTCGCGTTCGAGCGCGGCGCGGACGAGGTCGTACTGGGTGGCGTCCAGGCCCTGGCCCTCGGCGATCTCGACCAGGGTGCGCTCGGGGTGGCGGGCGCGCATGGCGCTGCGGAAGCCCATCTCGCGCTCCTCCTCGTTGCGGAAGAAGCCGCTGCTCAGGCTGGTGAGCACATTGCCGGGGCGGTCGCCGAGCCACTGGCCCATGAGGTACGCGGCGGTCGCCCCGGCGGCCCGGTTGTCGCTGCCGACGTAGGCCACGCGCGCGGTGGCGGGCAGGTCGGTCACCAGGGTGACCACCGGGATGCCCGCCTCCGTCAGCCGGCCGACGGCCGCGGTCACCTCGGGGACGTCCGGGGCCTTGAGGATCACGCCCTGCGAGCCGCGCCGGGCGATCCGGTCCAGGGTGCGGGTGAGTTCCTCCACGGGGCCGGTCTCCCGGAAGTGGAAGCGTGAGCGCACCACCGCCGGGTGAAGGGAGGGCAGCTCCGCCTCCAGGGCGGCGCGTACGGCGGTGCTGAACCGCTCCGGGGCCTGCATCACGATGTCGACCATGAAGGTGCGGCCGACCAGCCGGACCTGGGTGCGCTGCCGGTCCAGGTCGGCGATGGCCCGGCGGACCTCGCCCGCGGTGCTCTCGCGCACCCCTCCGCGGCCGTTGAGCACCCGGTCCACGGTGGCCTCGCTCAGGCCGGCCTGACGTGCGATCTCCCGGATCGGGAACGGATGGCCCATGCCCTGGCTCCTTGAGGGGTTTTTGATGGTCGCCTGCTGGTTGTTCGACGTCTTTGTCCTGACAAGAATGACAGCGCCGAGTCACCCCTGTCACCGAGAGGACGCCGATGTCCTTCACTCCCCGGCTGTCCGCCGACGACTGCGACCTCGACACGTTCCGTGCGCTCGTCGAGCGGACCACCGACCCGGCCGACCATCCGCACGCCGTGTCCGTGCAGTGCGGTGTGCCCGTCTACGAGGGGATCGCGGGCGGCGAGAAGCTGCGGGCCGAGCTGGTGCGCGCGCTCACCGACGGGCCCGGGGTCGTGGTGTTCCGGGGCGCCTTCCCGGACGCGGCGGTGGTCGACCGGCTCACCGGGGTGTTCGAGGAGCTGATCGCCGAGCAGCGTGCCTCGGGTGCCGCGGCCGGGGACCACTTCGCCAGGCCGGGGGCGAACGACCGGATCTGGAACGCGCTGGAGAAGGCGGCCCTGCGCGCCCCGGAGGCGTTCGCCGACTACTACGCCAACGACGTCCTGGCCTTCGTCTGCGAGGCCTGGCTCGGCCCCGCCTACCAGGTGACCTCGCAGGTGAACGTCGTCAACCCGGGCGGGGCGGCGCAGACCGCGCACCGCGACTACCACCTCGGTTTCCTGTCCGACGAGGCCGCGGCCGCCTATCCGGCGCATGTGCACCGCCTCTCCCCCGTGCTCACTCTCCAGGGCGCGGTCGCGCACGGCGACATGCCGGTGGAGTCCGGGCCGACGCTGTATCTGCCGTACTCGCAGACGTACGAGCCGGGCTATCTGGCGTGGCGGCGGCCGGAGTTCCAGGAGTACTTCGACGCCCGTCACGTCCAGCTGCCGCTCGCCAAAGGTGACGCGGTGTTCTTCAATCCGGCGCTGTTCCACGCCGCCGGCGCCAACCGCTCGGCGGACGTGCGGCGGACGGCGAACCTGCTTCAGGTGTCCTCCGCGTTCGGGCGGGCGATGGAGAGCGTGGACCGTGAGGCGGTCGTGAACGCCGTCTACCCGGTACTGCTGGAGCGCAGGGCCGCGGGCGCGGACGAGGCCCGGCTGAGGAACGTGATCGCCGCGAGCGCCGAGGGCTACCCCTTCCCCACCCACCTCGACCGCGATCCGCCGGTCGACGGACTCGCCCCGCCGTCGCAGGCGGACCTCGTGCGGCGGGCGCTGCGCGAGGGATGGTCCCCCGAGGTCCTGCGCCGCGAGCTGAGGGCTCACGCCGCGCGCCGCGCGAGCTGAAAGGAACCGCACATCATGGGACTTCTCGACGACAGGGTCCTTCTCGTCAACGGCGGCACCCAGGGCGTCGGCGCGGCCGTGGCACGGGCCGCGGTGCGCGAGGGGGCGGTCGTGGCCGTCACCGGCCGCCGCCCCGGGCCCGGTGAGGCGCTGGTGGCGGAGCTGACCGCGGCCGGCGGCAAGGCGCTGTTCGTGCGGGCCGACCTGGCGGACGCCGAGCAGACGCGGGCCGCCGTGGCGCAGGTCGTGTCGGCGTACGGGCGGATCGACTGCCTGGTGAACGCCGCGGGCCTGACCTCCCGGGGCACGCTGCTGGACACCACGCCGGAGCTGTTCGACCAGCACATCGCCGTCAACCTCAAGGCGCCGTTCTTCGCCATGCAGGCGGCGGTCGCGGACATGGTGGCCCGTGAGGCGCCCGGCACGATCGTCAACGTCATCACCTCGTCGGCGCACGGCGGACAGCCGTTCCTGGCGCCGTACGTCGCCGCCAAGGCCGGGCTGATCGGGCTGACCCGCAACGCCGCCCACGCCCACCGCTTCGACCGCATCCGGATCAACGGCCTGAACATCGGCTGGACGGAGACCGAGGGCGAGGACGCCACCCAGCGGACCTTCCACGGCGCCGGGGACGACTGGCGCGAGCGGGCCGCCGCCCGGCTGCCGATGGGCAGGCTCGGACAGCCCGACGAGATCGCCGACTTCGTGGTGTTCCTGCTGTCGGAGCGGTCCGGCGTGGTCACCGGATCGGTGATCGACTGGGACCAGAACGTACTCGGCGGCCTCGACTGACCCCTTCTCTCTTCATTGCCAGGAACTGCTAGGAACCGCTAGGAGCTGCACCCTCATGCGTATCGGAATCCTCGGCCTCGGCCGCATCGGCGCCTTCCACGCCGAGACCCTCTCCGGACTCGACGCGGTCGAGTCGCTCGTCCTCACCGACCCCTTCGCAGACGCGGCCAAGACCGCGGCGGAGCGGTTCGGCGGCGAGGTCGTGGACTCGCCGGAGGCCCTGCTGGCCGCCGGCGTGGACGGCATCGTCGTAGCGGCGGCGACGGACGCCCACCCGGCGCTGATCCTGGCCGGGGTCGAGGCCGGAATCCCGGTCTTCTGCGAGAAGCCGGTGGCGAAGACCATGGCCGAGGGCGTCCGGGTCCTCAAGGCCGTCGAGGGGTCGGGCGTGCCCATCCAGATCGGCTACAACCGCCGCTTCGACGCCGGTTTCGTCGCCGCCCGCGCCGCCGTGCGGGCGGGCGAGCTGGGCAAGCTGCACACCGTACGGTCGACGACGCTCGACCCGGCACCGCCGCCCGCCGCCTACATCGCCGCCTCCGGGGGCATCTTCCGGGACTGCTCGGTGCACGACTTCGACATCATCCGCTGGGTGACGGGCCGCGAGGTGACCGAGGTGTACGCGGTCGGCGGCAACCGGGGTGCCGAGTACATCCGCGAGGCGGGCGACGCCGACACCACCGGCGCGATCCTCACCCTGGACGACGGAACGATCGCCGTTGTCTCCAACTCCCGCCACAACGCCCGTGGTTACGATGTGCGCATGGAGATCCACGGCTTCCAGGACTCCATCGCCGTCGGCCTGGAGGACAAGCTGCCCCTGCGCTCGGTCGAACCGGGTGTGACCTTCCCCGCGGGCACCCCGCACGACTTCTTCATGGACCGCTTCACCGCCGCCTACCGCGCCGAACTCACCGCGTTCACCGAGGTGGTGGCCGGCACCCGGCCCTCCCCGTGCACGGTCTCGGACGCCCTGGAGGCGGGCTGGATCGCCGACGCGTGCACACTGTCGCTGGGCGAGCACCGCCCCGTCACGATCGAGGAGGTACGGCAGGCATGACCGATCCGGGCCGGGAACCGCTGCGTATCGGAGTACTGGGCGCGGCACGCATCACCGAGCGGGCCCTCGTGGACCCGGCCCGGGCGACCGGCCACCGGCTGGTGTCGGTGGCCGCCCGCGACCGCTCCCGGGCGCAGGCGTTCGCCGCGGAGCACGGCGTGGAGCGGGTGGCCGACTCCTACGCCGACCTGCTGGCCGACCCCGAGGTCGAGGCCGTCTACAACCCGCTCGCCAACGCCCTGCACGGGCCGTGGAACCTGGCCGCCCTGGCGGCGGGCAAGCACGTGCTGTCGGAGAAGCCCTCGGCGAGCAACGCCGAGGAGGCCGCCGAGGTGCGGGCGGCCACCGTCACGTCCGGCACGGTGTTCATGGAGGGCTTCCACTACCTCTTCCACCCGGTCGCCCGGCGGCTGCACGAGCTGCTGGCCGGCGGCGAGCTGGGCGAGCTGCGCCGGGTGGAGGCGCTGGTCGCGATCCCCGCCCCGGACGCCGCCGACCCGCGCTGGTCGCTGCCCCTGGCGGGCGGCGCCCTGATGGACCTGGGCTGCTACAGCCTGCACGCCGTACGGTCGTTGGCGCCCTGGGGCGGCGGCGCCCCGCGCCTCGTCCGAGCCCGGGGCGGCGAGCGCGCGGGGGCTCCGGGCGTCGACGAGTGGCTCGACGCCGAGCTGGAGTTCCCGAACGGCGCCACCGCCGCCGCCCGCTGTCACATGGCGTACGGCGGGCGGGAGATGAGCTGGCGGATCGTCGGCACCCGCGGCGAGGCGTGCGCGGCGAACTTCGTGGTGCCGCACCTCGACGACCGGGTCGTGGTCCGCACCCCCGACGGCGAGCGCACCGAGCGTTTGGGCACCCGCTCCTCGTACACCTATCAACTGGACGCGTTCGCGGCACGGGTCCGCGAGGGAGCCCCGCTCCCGCTGGACGCGGACGACGCCCTGGCGATGATGACCCTGATCGACGCGACCTACCGGGCGGCCGGGTTCGAGCCCCGGCCCCGCACAGCGGTCGGCAGGCCGGTGCGCTGATGCCCACACCCCGGAGGGAGCGGCCCTTGCTTCCTCCGGGGTACCGCAGAAGCCCCCGGCCCCGCACTCAGCCGTACAGCGCCGGCCGCTCGGCCAGTTCCACCTCCACCCGGCGGCCCTCGTGCAGCGCCCGCACCCCGGCCGCGCAGACCGCGGCTGCCGCGTAGCCGTCCCAGGTGCTCGGGCCGGTGACCTCGCCGCGGCGGGTGGCGTCGACCCAGGCCTGGAGTTGCCGGTCGTAGGCGTCGGCGAAGCGCTCGGTCCAGTCCTGCGGGATGGCGCCGCCCCAGCGGCCTTCGGTGCTGGTGAGCAGGCCGTGGCCGGCTCCGATGCGGGCGGTGCCGCGTTCGCAGACCGCCTCGGCCTGCACCTCGTAGCCGAACTGGCAGTTGACGAAGATCTCGACGTCCGAGAGGGCGCCGCCGGCGGTCTCGAAGACGACGAACTGGGGGTCGAGCAGGCCCTCGGGGGCGGCTGACGAGGGCGTCGGGCGCAGCACGGTGACCGCGGTGATCTCGTGGCCGAACAGCCAGCGCGTGACGTCGGCCTCGTGCGCCACGGAGTCGCTGATCAGCATGGAGCTGGTGAAGAAGGACGCGCTGGCCACGTTGCGGTGCCGGTTGTGCAGCATCAGCGGGCGGCCCAGCCGGCCGGTCTCCAGTACCGCCCTGAGCCGGGTGTACTCGGGGTCGTAGCGGCGCATGAAGCCGACCTGGACCCGGCGTCGGCCGAGGGCCTGCTCGGCTTCGAGGACACGCAGCGCGGAGGCCGGGTCGGGGGTGAGCGGCTTCTCGCACAGCACCGGCAGGTCGTGCGCGAACGCGGCCAGCAGCGCCTCCTCGTGCGCGGGGCCCGGGGAGGCGATGAGCACGGCGTCGACGTCGGCCACCGCCATGGCCGCGGCCGGGTCGGTGTGGGCGGTGCAGCCGTCGACGGTGGCGGCCACCGCCTCGGCCCGGTCCGCGTCGACGTCCACGACGGCGGTGACGCGCGCCCCGCTGACGACCTCCTGGATCCGGCGGACGTGATCGGCGCCCATGCGGCCGGCGCCGATGACGGCCACGCCCAGCGGTGCGGTCACTTCCCTCCCTCGTCCCGCTGCGCCGCCGTGGGGGCGGTGAGGTCGTCCTCCTCGGGGAGTTCCTCGACGTCGACACCGCGGACCTGGGACAGCTCGTGCTTGAGGGCGGCGAGTTCGGCGCCGCCGGCCATGTGGTTGGTGAGCTCTTCGAGGCCGACCTCGCTGCGGGAGGCGGAGAGTTCGAGGGTGCCCAGGCGCAGCACGCTGAAGTGGTCGCCGACCATGTAGGCGTGGTGCGGGTTGTGGGTGATGAAGATGACGCCGAGGCCGCGGTCGCGGGCGGCGGCGATGTACTTCAGGACCACGCCGGACTGCTTGACGCCGAGGGCGGCGGTGGGCTCGTCCAGGATGAGCACGCGGGCGCCGAAGTACACCGCGCGGGCGATGGCCACGCACTGGCGCTGGCCGCCGGAGAGGGTGCCGATGGGCTGTTCCAGGTCGTCCAGGACGATGCCCATGTTGCGCAGCTCGGTGTCGGCGGTCTGCTTCATCCGCTCGATGTCGAGGCGGCGGAACGGCCAGGGGCCCTTGGTCATCTCGGAGCCGAGGAAGAAGTTGCGCCACACCGGCATCAGGGGCACGGTCGCCAGGTCCTGGTAGACGGTGGCGATCCCCCGGTCGAGGGCCTCGCGCGGGGTGGAGAACCGCACCGGGGTGCCGTCGACCAGGAACTCGCCCTCGGTGTGCTGGTGCAGCCCGGAGATGATCTTGATGAGGGTGGACTTGCCGGCGCCGTTGTCGCCGAGCACGCAGGTCACCTTGCCGGGGTGGACCTTCAGGGACACGCCGTGCAGGGCGCGGATGTTGCCGTAGGACTTGCCGGCCGACCTGAGCTCGACCACCGCGCCGTCCGTCTCGGGCGCGGTGTCCTGCAGGACGGCGCCGTGGGTGCCGGATTCGTTGCCTGTCATTGCGGTCACCTCCGGGTCGCCGTCTGGCGGACCCACAGATTGATCAGGGTGGCGCCGAGCAGCATCACGCCGAGGAACGCCTTGAACCAGTCGGGGTTCCAGCCGGCGTAGACGATGCCCTGCTGGACCATGCCGAACATGAACGCGCCGAAGACCGGGCCGATCGCCGAGCCGTAGCCGCCGGTCAGCAGGCAGCCGCCGATGACCGCCGCGGCGATGTAGATCAGCTCCTGGCCGACGCCCTCGCCGGACTGGACGGTGTTGAAGGAGAACAGCTGGTGCATGCCGACGAACCAGGCGCCGAAGCCGACCAGCATGAACAGCGAGATCTTGGTGAAGGTCACCGGCACGCCGACGGCCCGCGCGGACTCCTTGTTGCCGCCCACGGCGAAGATCCAGTTGCCGTACTTGGTGCGCAGCAGCACCCAGGTGGCGAGGGCCGCGAAGACCAGCCACCACACCACGGTGATCTTCACATCGACGCCGCCGATGTCGAACGACGAGGCGAAGAGGGCCTTGGCCTGGCCGAAGCCGTCCATGTCGCTGATGTCGTCGGTGGCCACGTTCCCGGTGACCAGCTTGGTGATCGCGAGGTTCGCGCCCTGGAGGATCAGGAAGGTGCCGAGGGTGACCAGGAAGCTGGGCAGGCCGGTCTTGACCAGCATCCAGCCGTTGAACAGGCCGACGGCGAGCGAGACGGCGAGCGCGGCGATCACACCGACCCAGACGTTCATGCTCAGCTGGTACGCGGTCATGCTGGCGGTCAGCGCGGAGGTGACGACGGCGACGCCGGACGACAGGTCGAACTCGCCGCCGATCATCAGCAGGGCCACGGGCAGCGCCATGATCCCGATGGTCGAGGACTGGTACAGGATGTTCGCCATCGAGCTGCCGTCGCGCACCGGGGGCGCGGCGATCAGGAAGAACACGAACACCGCTACGGCACCGAGGAAGACGCCGACTTCGGGGCGGGCGAGCAGCCTGAGCGCCAGGGGGCGCCGGGCGGTCCGTCCGTCCGTCTGCTTCCCGGGGCCGGGGGCCGGCGGTGCGGTCACCGCCGGCTCAGCCTGCTGGGTCATTCCGATCACCGCGTGCCCTTCGCGGCGAAGCCGGCGACCGCTTCGACGTTGGTCTTGTCGACGAACGCCGGGCCGGTCAGCACGGGCTGCTCACCGCCGCCCATGTAGTTGCCGTTGTTCTTGTAGAGCCACAGCGAGTCGATGGCCAGGTAGCCCTGGAGGTAGGGCTGCTGGTCGACGGCGAACTCGATGGTGCCCTTGCTGATGGCTCCGGTCAGGTCCTTGTTGAGGTCGAAGGTGGCGACCTTGGCCTTGCTGCCCGACTCGGAGACCGACTGGGCGGCGGTCAGCGCGAACGGGGCGCCGAGGGCGACGACGTAGTCGATGGCCTTGTCCTCGGCGAGCTTCGCGGTGATCGTCGACTTCACGGACGGCATGTCGGTGCCGTTGACGTTGAGCGTCTCGACCGAGCCGGAGAAGGTCTTCTCGACGCCGTCGCAGCGCTGGGTGAGGCCGATGTTGCCCTGTTCCTGGACGACACAGACGGCCTTCTTGGCGCCGGCCTCGTTCAGCCGCTTGCCGAGGGCCTCGCCGGCCACGGTCTCGTCCTGGCCGAAGAACTCCATCAGGCCGAGCTTCTGCCATTCGCTGACCCCGGAGTTGAGGCCGACCACGGGTATGCCGGCCTTCTCGGCCTTGCTCACGACGTCCTTGAGGGCGTCCGGCTTGGCGAGGGTGATCGCGATGCCGTCGACCTTCTGGTCGATGGCGTTCTGGACCAGGCCGGCCTGCTTGCCGGCGTTCGGGTCGGCCGAGTAGATCAGCTGGACGTTGTCCTTCGCGGCAGCGGCCTCGGCGCCCTTGCGGACGATGTCCCAGAAGGTGTCGCCGGGCGACTGGTGGGTCACCAGGGCGATCTTCATCCGGGGGGTGGTGGCCTTGCCGGCGGAGGCGCCGTCCGCGCTCTCCTCGGCCTTCTTGCCGCCGGAGCTGCTGGAACATCCTGCGAGGGTCAGGGCTGCCGCGGCGGCCACCGCCACCAGGGGGGCCATCCTGCGGGAACGGGTGTGCGAAGAGCGGTCCATCTTTCCTGCACCTCACTGTGCGACGAGGGGAACCACGGGGTCGAGCACCGCGGAGAGCGGCTGGTGCGCTGGGACCGGATCCAATCCCCTGCCGGGCCCCCTGTCAATACTTTGTTAAGACATCATTGCAGAACAAGGTCCGAATGTAAGTACAAAGCATTGACGTCGTCCGCCTTCAGGGCCTACACCTGGGAGGCGACAAGAAGTCGATCTCCTACCCACCGCGCTCGCGGTTCAGACAGGGAGGTACGTCCATGGCGCTCGACGCCGTGCACTTCGCCCTGGACCGGAACAGTCCGGTCCCGCTGTACTACCAGCTCGCCCAGCAGCTGGAGGCGGCGATCGAGCAGGGCGCGCTCGCCCCCGGCAACCTGCTGGGCAACGAGATCGACCTCTCCACCCGCCTCGGCCTGTCCCGCCCCACGGTCCGCCAGGCCATCCAGTGCCTCGTCGAGAAGGGACTGCTGGTCCGCCGCCGCGGGGTGGGCACCCAGGTCGTGCACAGCCAGGTCAAGCGCCCGCTGGAACTGAGCAGCCTCTACGACGACCTGAAGACGGCCGGACAGGGCCCGACCACGCAGGTGATGCGCAACGAGAACGTGCCGGCCCCGGCCGATGTCGCCGCCGCGCTCGGCGTCCCGGAGGGCACCGAGGTGACGCTCCTGGAGCGGCTGCGCCGCACACACGGCCAGCCGGTGGCGTTCCTGTGCAACTACCTGCCCGCCGCACTCCTGGACCTGGACACCGCCCGGCTGGAGACGACGGGCCTGTACCGGATGATGCGCGCCGCCGGCATCACCCTGCACAGCGCCCACCAGAGCATCGGCGCCCGCTCCGCCACCCCCGAGGAGGCCGCCCTCCTGACCGAGACACAGGGCGCCGCCCTCCTCACCATGCAGCGCACGGCCTACGACGACACCGGGCGGCCGGTCGAGTACGGCACGCACGTCTACCGCGCCTCCCGGTACGCGTTCGACTTCCAACTGCTGGTCAGGGGCTGAGCCTCGACCGCGCGGCTGCACGCGTCCCGGCGCTCTCAGGTGGTCAGCGACTCCGTGAAGGGCGTGACCGGCCGCTCCAGCCGCTCGCCGTCCACGACGAGGTCGACGGCCTCGTTGTAGAAGGCCAGCAGGCCCTCGACGGCCGCGACGGCGGGCAGCGGTTCCGGGTAGCTCCAGACGATGTTGCGCGGGACCTCGCCCCCGCCGTTCCAGTCCCAGTACCGGGCCGTGCCCTTGTACGGGCACGCGGTGCGGTGGCCGGTGGGCTCCAGCAGATCGAGGCGGACGTCCTCGCGGGGAATGTAGTACCGCGTCGGCAGCCCCGTCTCGAAGACCAGCACCGGACGCCGGGTGTCCGCGACCGTCGTGCCGCCGATGCCGACCCGGACGTGGCGGCTGCTGCGCAGGGCGTCGACCCGGTGGTACGGGTCGCGCGGGTGGACGAAGATCTCTTCCTCCTCCTCGTACCAGTGGTCGAGGCCGCTGTCCCAGCGCAGGAACCACTCGAAGGCGATGTGACCGGCCAGGTCGGCGGCGGGGAACGTCCAGGCGGCGTTCTCGGTCAGCCCTCCGTCGACCACGAGGTCGTAGAAGATCCGCGACCCGGTGTGCGTGCCCGTCGGCGGGTTCGCGGCGGGGCGCAGCAGGTCCGTGCGGACCTCGTCGCGCGGGAACGCGTAGAGCGGTACGGGCACTCCGGTGGGCTCCCAGACGAGGACCGGGTGCCGGCTGTCCACGACGGTGACGTCGCCCTTGCGGCCGCGCACCCAGCGTCGGCTGGGCTCCCAGCGGAGGCCCTCGGGGGTGGTCCGGGCGCTCGGTCCGACACGGAACTCGGTCATGGCCCACTCTCCTTCGGCTGCCGTCGGAGCCTACTGCGACGGCCACGAGCACGGCTTGAGCGCCTCGCCCGGCGCCGCCGCCAGGTTCTCCCCCAGTGGCCCCCTCCCGGCGCCACCGTCAGTGCGCCACGTCCAGCCGGGCCCGCGGCTCCCCAGTCAGCTCCAGGCCCACCGCGGCCAGGTTCTCCCCCGGCGGTCCTCGACCGGGCACCGCGGTCAGCGGGCCCGCGGCTCCCCAGCCAGCGCCAGGTCCACCGCCGCCAGGTTCTCCCCCGGCGGTCCTCGACCGGGCACCGCGGTCAGCGGGCCCGCGGCTCCCCGGTCAGCTCCAGGCCCGCCGCCGCCAGGTTCTCCCCCAGTGGTCCTCGCCCGGCGCCGCCGTCAGTGCGCCGCGTCCAGCCGGGTCCGCTGCTCCGCCGTCAGTTCCAGGTCCACCGCGGCCAGGTTTTCCTCCAGTTGGGCGACGGAGGAGGCGCCGGCGAGCGGGATGATCGGCAGGTCGCCGCCGATCTGCCAGGCCAGCACGACCTGGTTGACGGTGGCGTCGGCCTCCCGGGCCACCTCGCGGAGCACCTTCAGCCGGGCCGGGGTGCCCGGGTGGTCGTAGTCCGGGGGCAGCGGCTTGTCCGGGCGGGTGTAGGCGCCGGCGAGCAGCGGGGAGTAGGCGACCAGGGTGAGGGCGGGCTCGGCGCGCAGGTAGCCCAGGAGTTCCGGGCCGGCGTGGCCGAGACTGCCGTCGGGGAAGAGGCCGCTCGGTATGTCGGAGCGGGGGCGCAGATGGCTGTGCTGGTACTGGAGCACCTCGTAGCCGGGCTGTCCGGCGGCGGCGGCCAGGGCGCGGGCCCGCTCCACCCGCCACACGGCGTGGTTGCTGACGCCCAGCAGGCCGACCGTGCCCTCGGCGACCAGCGCGGCGAACCCTTCGACGGTCTCGGCGAGCGGCACCCGGTGGTCCTCGATGTGCGCGTAGAGCAGGTCGATCCTCTCCACGCCGAGCCGTTCCCGGCTGCGCTCGGCGGCCTCGCGGATGACCTTCGCCGACAGGCCCTCGGGGTTGTCGACGTAGCCCGTGCCCGGGGCCAGGGGGCGGGCGCCGAGCTTGGTGGCGATGACGATCTCGTCGCCGATGCCCCGGCTGCGCCGCCACCGGCCGAGCAGTTCCTCGCTCTGGCCGCCCTGGCCGCCGTCCTCCCAGAAGGCGTAGTTGTCGGACGTGTCGACGAAGTTCCCGCCGGCCTCGACATAGCGGTCGAGTACGGCGAAGGACGTCTCCTCGTCCGTGCGCGAGCCGAACAGCATCGCGCCGAGGGCGAGGACACTGACCTCGCGGCGGTGCTGCGGATCGGCGCCGATCGTGCGGTACTTCATGGCTGTTCCTCCCGTTCGTGGTGGACGAACAGGAGTCTTCAGCTTGAAGTGCTCTCCAAGTCAAGCGTCTGGTTGCCTACTTCGCGAACGGGCCCTCCAGCGCCGCCCATTGGAGCAGCATGATGGTCTTGGCGTCGGCGATCCGCCCGTTCCGGATCATCTCCAGGGCTTCGCGGAAGGGCAGTTCGAGGATCTCGATGTCCTCGCCCTCCTCGTCCAGGCCGCCGCCTTCGTGGGTGTGGGTGGACGGTCCGTACTCGGCGGCGTAGAAGCTCACGCGCTCGGTGACCGAGCCGGGGCTCATGTAGACGTCGAAGACGTGCCGGACCTCGCCGATGGTGTGCCCGGTCTCCTCCACCACCTCGCGCCGGACCGCGATCTCGGGGTGCTCGTCATCGTCGTCGAGGACTCCGCCCGGGGTCTCCACGAGCATGCCGTCGGGGTGGCCGTTGACGTATACGGGAAACCGGAACTGGCGGGTGAGCAGCACGGTTTCGCGTGCCGTGTCGTACAGCAGCATGGTGGCGCCGTTGCCGCGGTCGTGGGTCTCGCGCTCCTGGGTGGTCCAGGTGCCGTCGGCGTGCCGGTAGTCGAAGGTGGTGGTCCGTTCGACGTACCAGTGGCTGGACAGCAGGGTCACGTCCCGCACCTTCACGCGCGGGTTGCCGGTCAGGTCCAGGCCGGTCCGGTCGAGTCCGGTGCGGCCGCGGCGGTCGGGGGTGTCGATTCCGGCGGTCATCGGGGACCGGCCCCAGCAGAAATGGTCATGCCCTGCTTTTACCATCGCGGGCGGCTCGGCCCTCGGCGCCGGGGCGGCGGCGCTCCTCTCATGGGCCCGCCGCGCTCAGGACGCCGCCCCCGCGTCCGCCCGCGCCCCCTCCGTCTCGCTCTCGCCCTCACCGTTGTCCCGGACCTCGTCCGCCGTCTCCGCGTCGTCGAGGAAGCCTCCCGACTGGTGCTGCCACAGCTTCGCGTACGCGCCCTCCGCGGCGAGCAGTTCCTGGTGGGTGCCCTGCTCCACGATGCGTCCGCGGTCGAGGACGACGAGGCGGTCCATGCCGGCGACCGTGCTGAGGCGGTGGGCGACCACGAGTGCCGTGCGGCCTTCCATGAGCCGCCACAGCGCCTCCTGGACGAGGATCTCGCTCTCGGAGTCGAGGGCGCTGGTGGCCTCGTCGAGCAGGAGGATCGGGGCGTCGCGCAGGATGGCGCGGGCGAGCGCGACCCGCTGGCGCTGGCCGCCGGACAGCTTGATGCCGCGCTCGCCGACCATCGTGTCGAAGCCGTCCCGGAGCGTGTCGGCGAACTCCGTGACGTGCGCCGCCTCGGCCGCGCGGCGGATCTCCGCCTCGGTGGCGTCCGGCCGGGCGAACGCGATGTTCTCCCGCAGGGTGCGGTGGAACATCGCCGGGTCCTGCGGCACGTACGCGATGAGGCTGCGCAGGTCGGCCTGGCGCAGCCGGGTGATGTCCTGGCCGCCGACCAGGATGCGGCCGGCGTCGATGTCCGTCATCCGCAGCAGCAGCCGGGTGAGCGTGGTCTTGCCGCCGCCGGAGCGGCCCACGAGGCCGACCCTGGTTCCGCTGGGCACGGTCAGGTCGAGGCCGTCGAAGAGCGGCCGCCCGCCGGCGTGGGCGAAGGTGACGTGCTCGAAGCGGACGTCGGCGGGGCCGGGCCGCAGCGGCTCGGGCGTCGGCGGGTCGAGCACGGTCGGCGGTGTCAGCAGCAGTTCGGTGAACTGCGCGGCCTCCGTCATCGAGCTTTCCATGCGCCGGTAGATCTGGTTGAACTCAAACATGATCCGGGTCGCGTTGCTGTAGTAGGCGAAGGCGACCACGACCGCCTCCGCCCCGTGTTCGCCCGCGCCCAGCGCGACCGCGAGCAGCAGGCCCAGGGCGTTGGTCAGCACGGACATCGGCGCGACGAGGGTGTCGATGCGCAGGTTGCCGTAGTCCCAGGAGCGCAGGGTGAGGCGGCGGGACGCGGCGACGCGCGAGCGGTGCTCGGCGGCCTCGCGTTCCTCGGCGGCGAACGCCCGGACGGTGTCCATGTTCATCAGGCTGTCGGCGACGTGTCCGGAGACCCGGGCGATCGCTTCCTCGCGCTGGGCGACGAGCGCCTGGCGGCGCCGGATGAGGGGGAGCACGCACACCGCCGTCAGCGTGATCATCACCAACAGCCCTACGACGAGCAGCGGTTCGTAGCGCCACAGCACCACCGATCCGAAGGCCAGCGGCACGAGGCTGCCGACGATCTGGAAGGTCAGCGTGTCGACGAACGCCTCGAAGCGGGAGGCGAAGCTCAGGACGCGTTTGGTCAGGGATCCGGCGTAGTTGTTGTGGAAGAACGCGGCGTCCTTGGCGAAGAGTTCGTCCATGCCGATCACGTACAGGTGCTCGATGCCGCGTGCGTCGAGGCGGTTGAGGCAGTGCAGGGCGACGCGCCAGAGCGCCTCGGAGCACAGCAGGACACCGGCGAATCCGAGGACGTACGGCAGGGTCGAGTCGACGGTGACGGCGGAGTCGTCGGCGATGTCCGCCACGAGCTTCGCGACGACCAGCGGCGCGATGTAGTTGAGGCCGATGTTGCCGAGCGCCGTCAGCAGCATCGTGGGCAGGGTCAGCCATCTCAGGCGGGACAGTTCCCGTCCGTAGTAGCGCAGCGCGAGGATCACCGAGCCCTTGCTCGGCGTGGCCTTGCGTAATTCAGGTGATGCCATCCCAACTCCCCCCGGGGCGCTGGGCAGTGTCCCGCGCCCGCGGCCACGGCGTCCAAGAGTTTTCGCGAGGGACTGCAAAGAAAGGCCGCCAACTCCCCGTATATGCAAGGGGATTGACGTAGAAAACGCTTACCACCTACGGTCCCCCCGGAATCGCGGACACCTTTCGGAATGTCGAACCCCTAGAAGGGGGCGAAGCGGGTTGCAGAGGCAGCGAAGACTCGGATGGGCGGCGCTCACCGCGGCCACGACCATGGCGCTGGCGGCCGGAGTGCTCACCGCCCCGGCCGCCCACACCGCGGAGGACGCGGTGGAGGTCGTGGTGAACGGCGACCACGTGCGCGCCGACAACGTCAACGGGCTGACGTACAAGGGCCTGGGACTGCTCAGTTGCAACAGCACGAGCAATCTGCTGATGGACTACAAGGCGGAGCACCCCGCCCGGTACTGGGAGCTCGTCCGCGTCCTGTTCGGCGGGAAGAACCCGCTCATCAACCACGTCAAGGTGGAGATGGGCTCGGACACCAACACCTCCACCGGCTCCGATCCCGCCACCATGCGCACGCCGGACGAGCTCGCCGACGCCTCCCGCTCCCCCGGCTTCCAACTGGCCGCCGACGCCAAGACGGTGAACCCCCGCCTGAAGGTCTCCATCCTGCGCTGGGTCATGCCCCGCTGGGTGCAGACGGAGTGGAACAAGGGCACCGGCCACGACGAGATGTACAAGTGGTACAAGGAGACGATCCTCGACGCGTACGAGAAGTACGGGTACATGGTCGACTACGTGAACCCGGACACCAACGAGACGCGCAGCCCCGACGTCTCCTTCATCAAGTGGTACAAGAACGCGCTGGTGAACGACACGGACTTCGCCGATCCGCGGTACGGCCTGCCGGCCGGGAAGCGGGCGGAGGCCGCGCGGGCCTACCAGCGCATCAAGATCGTCGCCTCCGACGAGAACACCACGAAGAACATCGGGCCCGCCCTCCTCACGGACGCCGAACTCTTCGGCATGGTCGACGCGGTGGGCTACCACTACACCACCGACGACCGCCTCGACGGCACCCCCGACAGCGCCACCTACCGGCCGTACACGAAGCTCGCGACGGGCGACAACACGTACGGGCAGGACAAGGAGGTCTGGTACAGCGAGGGCACCGGCTCGTTCGGCGCCACCGAGTACCGCGTCAACAACACCGAGGGGCCGAACGGCGCGAGCACCGGCATCGGCGGCGTGCAGAGCGCCCTCGACCTCGCCAACCGCTCCGTCAAGGGGTACGCCAACTCCAAGCGGACGCACTACGTCTTCCAGCCGGCGATCGGCTCCTTCTACGAGGGCGCCCAGTACAGCCACAAGGAGCTGGTCAGCGCCCGTGACCCTTGGTCGGGCCACATCCGCTACGACGCCGCCGTCTACGTCATGCGGCACTTCACCCAGTTCGCCAGGACCGGCTGGGAGAACGACTCCAACACGGCGGGCATCTGGCGGACCGTGCCCGAGGCCAGCTACAGCGGGGTGAGCGGCACCGAGAACGTCGACGGCTCCAACGGCGCGCCGAGCTACATGACCCTCGCGGACCCCCGCAAGAAGGACTTCTCCACCATCGCCGTCAACGACAGCGACCGGCCGAAGACCTACCGGATCAAGGCCGAGAACATGCGTCTGGGCGCCGACCCGACCATGGAGGTCTGGGAGACCCGCGCGGCGGACCCCGGGCAGGCCTACGACGCGAACTTCCTGCACCTGGCCGCAGAGATCCGTCCCGGCGCCGACGGGTACTACACGTACACCGTCCGGCCGCGGTCGATCGCGACGCTGACCACGCTCGACCGCAGCGGCGACGCGGCGACCGGCCGGCGGGTGCCCGCGTCCGGGCCGCGCACGGTGCTCGACACCGACGCGACCGGCAAGCGGCCCGACACCCGCGACCGCGTCCTGTACGCCGACGACTTCGGCTACGCGGAGGAGGGCCGCGTCCTGGTCGGCACGGACAACGGCGCCCGCCGGACCTACCGGCCGTACCTGGAGTCCCGCGGCAACCAGCCCCGCTACATGGTCGACAACACCGGCGCGTGGGAGGTCGGCAAGGACGCCTCCGGCGACCACGTCCTGTACCAGTACATGGACCAGTCCATGAAGGACACGGCCGCCTGGAACCGGCACACCCCGAACACCACGGTCGGCGACTTCCGCTGGCAGAACTACCGGGCCTCGGTCGACGTCTCCTTCCCGGACCCCGCAGGCGGCCTCGCCGTCCTCGGCGTGCGCCAGCAGAAGGGCATGGCGGTGAGCGACGCCGCTTACCACGTGCGCATCGCGCCCAACGGGACGTGGGCGTTCCACAGGTACGGCACGCTCCTCCGGCAGGGCACGGTCGCCCCCTCCGACCGCTACCGCCTCGCCGTCGAGGCGAAGGGGGCGACGATCACCGCCTTCGTCGACGGGCGGGCCGTGGCCACCCACCAGGACCCGACACCAGTGACCGCGGGCCGCGTCAAACTCGGCACCGACTTCTACAGGACAGCGTTCGACAACCTGAAGGTCGAGAAGGTCGACGGCTACACGCCCTACGGCACCACGCTGCTCGACAGCATGGACGGCTCCGTCACCCACACAGGCACCTGGAGCAGGAGGGCCGCGCTCGGTGACGCGATGGACTGGCACCGGTCGACGTCCACGAGTGCGACCGCCGGAGCGTCGGTCACCGTCCCCTTCACCGGTACCGGCATCGACGTCATCGGCGGCAACAACGGCAGCGCCGTGCTCGACGTCCACGTCGACGGCAGGCTCGTCGCCCGTGACGTGCGGACCACCGCCACCGACAAGCGCCAGGCCACGTACTCCCTGCGCGGCCTGCCCCACGGCAAGCACCGGGCGACGTTCGTCCTGAAGTCCGGCACGCTCGTCCTCGACGCGTTCATGGCGACCTCCGGCGCCGTGTCCGGGCCGGTGGACACCACACCGATCCGCGCCACCCTCACCGAGATCGGCAACCCGGCACCGGGCGACTACACCGCGGACTCCTTCGCCCTCTACAGGACGGCACGCTCGGCGGCGAAGGCGGCAGTGAACGGGCAGAAGGGCCTCGACACGATCGGGGTCGAGCAGCTCACGCAACGCCTCGCCGCGGCGTACGAGGGGCTGGTCGCCCGGGAACGGGAATCCCGGGAACGGGAATCCCGGGAACGGGAATAGGGGAGCCGCCGGCATCCGGCGCCGACACGCAAAAGGGCCCCGCAGGCCATCGCCTGCGGGACCCTTCGCACCGTCGGGACGACAGGATTTGAACCTGCGACCCCTTGACCCCCAGTCAAGTGCGCTACCAAGCTGCGCCACGTCCCGGTGCGCTCACCCGGCGTGAACCGCGTGATCGCGCGGACAGCACTTTACCGCACACCGGGGGCGGCATCGAAGGGGCCACCCGGCGCGGGACAATCGGCGTATGGGCACCGCATCATCGAGGGCACGGGACCGGGACGACGAGGGGCGGGCGCGCAACGCGCGGCCCCGGGACGGGCTGGGGCGGCCACTGCCGTACGGCGCGGACGGCGTGGACCGCCAGCCGGAGGGGGTCGTGCGCACCCCGGACCAGACGATCGCCGAGGCGCAGGCGCTGCTGGACGCGGGCAGGCCGTTCCATGCGCACGAGGTCTTCGAGGACGCCTGGAAGTCGGGCGCGGAGGAGGAACGCACCCTCTGGCGCGGCCTCGCCCAGCTCGCGGTGGGCCTCACCCACGCGGCCCGCGGCAACACCACGGGCGGCGCCCGCCTGCTCCGCCGCGGCGCCGGGGCACTGGACGAGTGGGCCTCGGCCGCGGCACAGCACCAGCCGTACGGCATGGATCTCGCGAGCGTCACGGCCTGGGCCCGGGAGCTGGCGGAGGCGGTGGAGAGCGCCCCGGCACCGGTGAACGCGGGAGAACGGGCCCCGCGGCTGAGGCGACGGTGATCGCCGACGGCCGGGCCCGCGGCTCAGGCGACAGTGGTCGCCGACGGCCGGGTGCCGCGGCCACCGCCGCTGTGATCGCCGACCGCGGTGTCCGCCCCGTGGGCGCCGTGCGGCAGACTCTGGGCGTGCGAAAGATTCAGGTCATCGGTATCGGCGCGGGCGACCCCGACCAGCTGACGTTGCAGGCGGTCAGGGCGTTGCGGAGTACGGACGTGTTCTTCGTCCTCGACAAGGGCGAGGTGAAGTCGGACCTGACCGGGCTGCGCCGGGAGATGCTGCACACGCACGTGCCGGAGGGGACGTACCGGGTGGTCGAGGCGCGCGACCCCGACCGGGACCGGTCGGCGGGCGGGGCCGCCTACTCCCCCGCGGTCGGCGACTGGCGCAGCGCCCGCGCCGACATCTACGAGCGGCTGATCGCCGAGGAGCTGGGCGAGGACGAGACCGGGGCGTTCCTGGTCTGGGGCGACCCCGCGCTGTACGACAGCACGCTCGCCATCCTGGAGGAGGTGCTCGGCCGGGGTGCCGTGGCCTTCGAGTACGACGTCGTCCCGGGCATCAGCAGCGTCTCCGCGCTCGTCGCCCGGCACCGGACCGGCCTCAACCGGGTCGCCCGCCCCGTCCAGATCACCACGGGTCGGCGGCTCGCCGAGGGCTTCCCCGAGGGCGTGGACGACGTGGTCGTGATGCTCGACGCCCACCAGGCCTTCCGGCAGTACGCCGACCAGGACATCGACATCTACTGGGGCGCCTACATCGGCACCCCGGACGAGATCCTCGCCTCGGGCCCGATCGCCGAGGCCGCGCCCCGCATCGAGCGGCTGCGCGCCGAGGCCCGCGAGCGCAAGGGCTGGATCATGGACACGTATCTGCTGCGCCGCAACCCGGACCGCGGCTAGGACAGAGCGAGGACGCGGTCGGACACTCGCGCAGGGGGGGCGCCCCCGATGCGATCCGTCCTCCGTCACACTGGGGCCATGTCGTCCGTCCGCTTCCACGATCCCGGTCTGACCGAGCACCACTTCCGGGACTCGGTGCTGGTCCGCTGCCCGCGCTGCGACCGGATCGCCCACCACGAGCGGGCCTGCGTGGTGTGTCGGTCGTGCGGTCTGAGCCGGTCCGTCGGTCAGGGGTTCTGGCCGGCCCTGTGGCTCCGGGCGGAGACCCGGCACGGCGAGCTGTGGGCGTACAACCTCGCGCACCTGGATCTGATCCGGCGGTTCGTCGCGGCGGACCTGCGCGAGCGCGACCCCTGGTACTGCCACGGCCGGAAGATGACCTGTGTCGGCAGGCTCCCGGCGTGGGTGAAGAGCCGCAAGAACCGGACCGAGGTGCTGCGGGCGATCGACCGCCTGCGGGTCTCCGTCATCGAGGGCTGAGGCCCAGCCTCTCCAGCACCCCGGCCACGTCCGGCACCGCCACGACATGCTCCGGCAGCGGCGGCCGTACGACGACCACGACGGGCAGCGCCAGATGGCGTGCGGCGGTCAGTTTGGCGGCCGTCGCGGCTCCCCCGCTGTCCTTGGTGACCACCACGTCGATGCAGTGCGCGGACAGCAGCGCGGTCTCCTCGTCGACCGTGAACGGCCCCCGCGCCAGCAGGACTTCCGTGCGCGGCGGCAGCGGCGGCTCGGGCGGTTCCACGGACCGTACGACGAAGTGCAGATCCGTCAGGTGGGCGAAGGCGGCGAGGCCCAGGCGGCCGGTGGTGAGGAACACCCGCCGGCCGAGCCCGGGCAGCAGGTCCGCGGCCGCGTCCAGCGAGGCGACCGGGTGCCAGCGGTCCTCGGGCCCCGGCCGCCAGCCGGGGCGGCGCAGCACGACCGCCGGGACGCCGGTGGCCGCCGCGGCGCGCGCCGCGTTCGCGGTGATGGCGGCGGCGAAGGGGTGCGTGGCGTCGACGAGCGCGTCCACGCGACTCTCGCGCAGCCAGTCGGCGAGCCCGTCCGCGCCGCCGAAGCCCCCGATGCGCACGTCCCCGGTGACGGCTCCGGGGCGCTTCACCCGGCCCGCGAGCGAGGTGGTGACCCGGACGCCGGGCAGCGCGGTGAGCGCGGCGGCCAGTTCGCGGGCCTCGGTGGTGCCGCCGAGGATCAGGACGTGCGGGGACATGGGCCGAGCCTACGAGGGCAGCAGGAGCTGCACCGCGCCCACCACGGTCGCCGCGATGACGAGCTGCTCGAAGAGCCGCTGGTTGATCCGGTTCACAGCCCATCTGCCGATCAACGCACCGGGCACGACGAACCCCACGAGCGCCGCGTCGAGCAGGAGCGAGCGGCCGTCGATCAGCCCGAGGCCCACGCTGAAGGGCACCTTGGACACGTTGACGATGAGGAAGAAGAAGGCGGAGGTGCCCAGGAAGCCGAGCTTGCGGAAGCCCGCCGAGAGCAGGTACATCGACATCACCGGGCCGCCGGCGTTGGCGACCATGGTGGTGAAGCCGCCGAGGACGCCGTAGGAGCGGGCCTTGATCCGGCCGCCGCGGGTGACGACCGCGTCGGGGCTCCGGTCGGCCTCGGAAGCGCGGCGACGCCACACCGTCACCGCGGCCATCAGCAGCAGGATCGCGCCGATCGAGGTCCGTACGATCCCGTCGTCCGCCCACATCAGGAACACCGTGCCCGCGACCACCCCGGCGGCCACCGCCGGGAACAGCCGCCACAGCGTGGGCCAGTGGGCGTGCCGGCGGTAGACGAGGACCGCGAGCACGTCCCCGGCGATCAGGATCGGCAGGAGGACGCCGGTGGAGGCGCGGGCGGGCAGCACCGCGGCGAACACCGCCAGGCTGACGGTGTTGGCCCCGCTCACGGCCGTCTTGGAGAAGCCGACGAGGAGGGCGGCGGCGGCGAGGAGGGCGAACTCCCAGCCGGTGACGTGCCAGAGTGTCATCGTGTCCATGCGGGGACCGATGCTATGCCCACGCATCCGGCGGCGTACGGGCGGCCTTGCCCGGCGGGGCCCACCCCTTGTGTGTACCGGGCCCGCACCTTGCAGGTACCGGGCCCGCACCTTGCGGATACTGGGCCCGCCCCTTGCGGATACCGGGCCCGCAGCTCCCGCTTGAGCCCCTTCGGGTCCGGTGTCGGCGGCGCCCCTGATCCAAGTGCCCTAGTGCCGCTCGACCAGCACCGCGCTCCCCTGCCCCACGCCCACGCACATCGTGGCAAGCCCTCGGTGTGCGCCCGTGCGGCGCATGCGGTGCAGCAGGGTGGTCAGGATGCGGGCGCCGGAGCAGCCCAGCGGATGGCCGAGGGCGATGGCGCCGCCGCTGGGGTTGACCAGCTCCGGGTCGATGCCGAGCCGGTCGACGCAGGCGAGGGCCTGGGCGGCGAACGCCTCGTTGAACTCGGCCTCCTGGATCTCCTCGATGCCCCAGCCCAGGCGGGCCAGCGCCTTCTGCGTGGCGGGGACCGGCCCGATGCCCATGACGTCGGGGTGGACGCCGACGGAGGCGCCGGCGGCGTAGCGGCCGAGTGATTCCAGGCCGAGGTCGTTGAGGGCCTCCTCGCTGACCAGGAGGAGGCCCGCGGCGCCGTCGTTCATCGGCGAGGCGTTGCCCGCGGTGACCGTGCCGCCGTCGCGGAAGACGGGCCGGAGGCGGGCCAGCTTCTCGTACGAGGTGTCCTCGCGCACGCACTCGTCGCTGTCCACGACGGTGCCGTCCGGGCGCTCGACGGGCAGGAGTTCGTCGTCGAAGTGGCCGTTCTTGCGGGCCTCGACGGCCCGGCGGTGGCTGCGCAGCGCGAACTCGTCCTGCCGCTCGCGCGCGATGCCGTGGCGCTCGGCGACCTCCTCGGCGGTCTCGCCCATGGACAGCAGGCCGTGCAGTTCCTTCATGGCCGGGTTGACCAGGCGCCAGCCGAGGCGGGTGTCGGCGGTCTCGATGCGGTGCGGGAGCGCCTCGTCGGGGCGGGGCAGCACGAAGGGGGCGCGGCTCATCGACTCCGAGCCGCCCGCGAGCACGATGTCCGCCTCCCCGGCGGCGATGGTGCGGGCCGCGGTGGTGACGGCCTCCAGGCCGGAGGCGCACAGCCGGTTGACGGTGGCGCCGGGCACCGACTCGGGCAGCCCGGCGAGCAGCGCGGCCATGCGGGCGACGTTGCGGTTGTCCTCGCCGGCCTGGTTGGCCGCGCCCCAGTACACGTCGTCGATGCGCGCCGGGTCGAGCGCGGGCAGATCGGCCACCAGACCGCGGATCACCTGCGCGGCGAGATCGTCGGGCCGCACGGAGGACAGGGCTCCGCGCAGCTTGCCGATGGGCGTGCGGCGGGCGGCCGCGAAGTGGACGGGACGCACGAGAGAACTCCTGACCGACAGCGCTGGCGGTCTCCCGATCGGCCCTGACCAGCGACTCCCTTAATTAGCACTGCTAGTTTTTGACTATAGACCGGCGACCGCACCCCTGGGAAGATCCCCGGGAACCTTCACCGAAGCGCCGGAGGAGACATGGCCGAAACCCGTGAGCACATCCTCGCCGGAACCCGTGGCCCGATCGTCGTACGCGCCTGGCGGGGCGAGGAGCCCCCGCGCTACCTCGCCGTCCTCGTGCACGGCTACGGGGAACACATCGCCCGGTACGAGGAGGTGGCCGGCGTCCTGACGGCGCACGGCGCGGCCGTGTTCGGCCCCGACCACATGGGGCACGGCAGGTCGGCGGGCGAGCGCGTGCTGATCGAGGACTTCGAGGACGTCGTCACCGATGTGCACACGACGACCGAGCTGGCCCGGGCCACCCACCCCGGCCTGCCGCTGGTCATGATCGGGCACTCCATGGGCGGCCTGGTCTCGGCGCGCTACGCACAGCGCCACGGCGACCACCTCGCCGCGCTGGTGCTGTCCGGGCCGGTGATCGGCGACTGGGAGCTGCCGCGGCGACTGCTCGCCCAGGAGGAGATCCCGGACATCCCGATCAGCCCGGCCGCCCTCTCCCGCGATCCCGCGGTGGGCGCCGACTACACGGCCGATCCGCTCGTCTGGCACGGTCCCATGAAGCGGCCGACCGTCGAGGCGTTCGCCCTCACCCTGCACACGGTGTCCAAGGGCGGGGATGTCGGGGCACTGCCGCTGCTGTGGCTGCACGGCGACGACGACCGTCTCGTCCCGTTGTCCGGGAGCCGGGCGGGCGTGGCGGCGCTGGACGGAGGTCGACTGACCGAGCGGATCTATCCCGGGGCCCGGCACGAGGTGTTCAACGAGACGAACAAGGCCGAGGTGTTCGCGGATCTCGTCCACTTCCTGGACGGTGTACTCAAGGGCTGAGACGCTCGGGCGTTTGCGCCGGGTCGCCCGGGGCACCCGCGCCCGCATGGAGTGGTTGCGGAGCGCGGCCTGCGTGGGCGAGGACCCCGAGTTGTTCTTCCCCGTGGGCACGAAAGGGCCGGCGCTGCGGGACGCGACGGCCGCGAAGCGCGTCTGCGCCCGCTGCCCGGTGATCACCCAGTGCCTCGCCTTCGCGCTGGCCAGCGGCCAGGTCTCGGGGGTGTGGGGCGGGACCTGCGAGGAGGAACGCGCCGTACTGCTCCGGATGTCCAGGCACGACGCGACAAGGAGAAGCGCCCTATGACGACCGTGAGGAGCACGCTGCCCGACAAGGAGCGCCGGATCGCCGGCGACGCGCTCCAGGACACCCTGGTCGACCTGCTCGGCCTTTCCCTGATCGGGAAGCAGGCGCACTGGAACGTCGTCGGACCGCGGTTCCGCTCCATCCACCTCCAACTGGACGAGGTCGTCTCGGCCGCCCGCGAGTACGCCGACACGGTCGCCGAACGCGCCGCCGCGCTCGGCGTCCCGCCCGACGGCCGCCCCGAGACCGTCGCGGCCTCCTTCGGGCTGCCGGGCACCGGCGAGGGCCGGCTGCGCGACACCGAAGTGGTCCAACTCATGGTGGCCTCGCTGGAGATGGCCGTCGGCCGACTGCGCGAGCGGATCGACGCGACCGAGAAGGCGGACCCGGTCACCCAGGACCTGCTCATCGGCATCACCCGCGAACTGGAGAAGCAACGGTGGATGTTCGACGCCGAGAACTGGCCGCGCGACGAGTGACCGGTGCCCGGTACGCACACACACGCGAGAAGAGGGGCGCGCGATGACCGACAACCTCGAAATGGAAACGCTGTGGGAGGACTTCCACCGCGCGGTGAACATGACCTCGCAGGAACTGGCCGCGTGGCTGCGCGTCAGTGACGCCTCCGAGGAGACCGAACCCCTGCCGGAACACGCGGGCACACCGACCGGGCAACGCGTCCTGGCCATCCTGCAGAAGCGCCGCACGGACCTCACCGAGGACGACGTGCAGGTGATGTACGAGGTGGTCGACACGGTCGCCGAGCAGGCGGACGTGGAGAACGAACCCGCGGCCGACGACGCCCGCCGCAGGCACCTCCTGATGTCCCTCGGCCACGACCCGCTCAAGCCCTGACCGGCGAGGAACACGCCGTCCGCGCACCCGCCTCGTGGGCACACGGGGCGGACGTCGGCCGATGACTGCGGCAGGCTCGATCGCTCTCGGCACCGCCCGCCAGCCGCACGAGGCGCGCCTGCGCGATCCGCGCCGCATCACCACCGGGTAGACGCGGGGCATCACCACCGGGTAAATGCGCCGGGCCACCACCGGGCAGACGCGCCGCGCCACCACCGGGTGGACGCGGCGCCACCCAACTCTCCGAGAGTTCCGACCTGTTGACCCGACGCCGGGCCGGAGACCTGCGCCGCCCGCGCGAGGCGCGGCGCGTCCGGCCGGAAGCCGTCCCCCCTCCCGGCCCCAACGCGCTCGCGCGGGCGGAGCGACCCGGCCCGCCCAAGGCCTCCGACCTGCTGCCCGAACCCCGCCGACGAGGCCGAACGGGCCGCCCCCGCCGCCGTGTTGGCGCGGTGCGCGCCCGTCGAGGAGGTGGCCGAAGACAGTCTCCGCCGCGCCGGATGATCGTGAAAGACTGCCCGCGAAGCACACCGTGGCCAGCGAGCAGAGGAGCACCGCGTGACCGGGACCGAGCCGGCCGTCAACATCGACACGACCCGGCCCCATCCGGCCCGGGTGTACGACTGGTATCTCGGCGGCAAGGACAACTACCCGGTCGACGAGGCGCTCGGCCGCCAGATCATGGCGATCGACACGGGCGCCCCGAGGGCCGCGCGCAGCAACCGCTGGTTCATGCAGCGGGCCACGCGCCATCTCGCCGGGGCGGCGGGCATCCGCCAGTTCCTGGACATCGGCACCGGCATACCCACCGAGCCCAACCTCCACCAGATCGCCCAGTCCGTCGCGCCGGACGCGCGCGTGGTCTACGTCGACAACGATCCGATCGTGCTGGCCCACGCGGAGGCCCTGCTGCGCGGCACCCCGGAGGGCAGGACGGAGTACCTCCAGGCCGACGCCCGCGATCCGCACCGCATCCTCGAACAGGCGGCCCACGTCCTGGACTTCGACCGCCCGATCGCCCTGTCGCTCATCGCCCTGCTGCACTTCGTCGCGGACGAGGACGGCGCGTACGACCTGGTGGACACCCTCGTCGGGGCGCTGGCGCCGGGCAGTTGCCTGGTCCTGTCGTGCATGACCGCCGACTTCGAGCCGGAGAACGTCCGGCAGGGCATCGAGCGCTACCGGGCGGGCGGCGTGACCCTGGTGGCCCGCTCGCACACCGAAACGGGCCGCTTCTTCCAGGGACTTGACCTGCTGGAGCCGGGCATCGTCTCGGTGAAGGACTGGCGCCCGGACCTGGCGGAGGGCGAGACGTCCCTGGGCGACGGCCCGGTGTCGCTCTACGGCGGGGTCGGCGTCAAGCACTGACACCGCCCGCGGGCCCGGCCTCTCCTCCCCATTTCACTCCCCGCCGGTCAACCGCCTCCGCTCCTGCGCCGATTCGGGGGACACCGTGATCAAGGGGGCGGCACAATGGCCCTTGCGGCGCGGTCGGCCGTACGTGCGAGGAGAGGACGAGGCGTGAGCGAGAGCGGCACCCCGGCGGCCGGGTCGGCGAGGCTGAACACCGGAGTGGCGCACAACGCGCGCGTATGGAACTACTGGATCGGCGGCACGGACCACTACGAGGTCGACCAGCAGGTGGGCGAGCACGTCGCCGGCATGTTCCCGGTCATCCGGGAGATCGCCCGCGCTGACCGCGAGTTCCTCGGGCGGGCGGTGCGGTTCCTCGCCGAGGAGCGCGGGGTGCGCCAGTTCCTCGACGTCGGCACCGGGCTGCCCACGGCGGAGAACACCCACGAGATCGCCCAGCGGATCGCCCCGGACTCCCGGATCGTCTACGTCGACAACGACCCGGTCGTGCTCATGCACGCCCGCACCCTGCTCACCGGCACCTCCGCCGGCGTCACCGACTACATCGACGCCGATGTGCACGACCCCGACGCCATCCTCGAACGGGCGGGCCGGACCCTGGACCTCAGCCGGCCGGTCGCGGTGATGATGCTGGGCATCCTCAACTTCGTCCTGGACACCGAGAAGGCCCGCGACATCGCTCGCCGGGTGATGGCCGCGGTCCCCTCCGGCAGCTTCCTGGTGCTGACCCACCCCACCCACGACGACGAGGTGGGCGGCGCGGGCCAGATCCCGGCGATGGAGTTCTGGAACGAGAACGCCACTCCGCCGATCACCGCGCGGAGCGGCGCCGAGATCGCCCGGTTCTTCGACGGTCTGGAGCTGCTGGAACCGGGCCTGGTGTCCTGCTCGGTGTGGCACGCCGGGACCGACTCCCCCGCGACGGTGCCGCAGTACGGCGCGGTGGCCGTCAAACCCTGACGCCCCCAGCGCGTCACGGCCCGGTCCGTCCTCGTCGAGGAGTACCCATGACCCACGCTTGCCGACCCGTCCCCCACCTTCGCGACTGAGCGCGCGTCATTCCCGGAAAGTATGATCAAGCGATGTCTGACATGACCGAAACCACGCCCGGCTGGCTGAGCTCCGACGAGCTGGACTCGGCACGCGCCCGCATGCCGATCCTGTACGTCGAGGCGGTGCCCGTGCGCGTCGACGACAGCGGCGAAGTCATCAGCGTCGGCCTGCTGCTGCGCATCGGGCCCGACGGCACGGTCAGCCGGACGCTGGTGTCCGGCCGCGTGCTGCACCACGAGCGGGTGCGCGACGCGCTGCTGCGCCATCTGGAGAAGGACCTCGGCCCGGTGGCGCTCCCCCGCGTGCCGACCTCGCTGCAGCCCTTCACCGTCGCGGAGTACTTCCCGACGCAGGGGATCACGCCGTACCACGACCCGCGCCAGCACGCGGTGTCCCTGGCCTACGTGGTACCGGTGAGCGGTGACTGCCGCCCCCGCCAGGACGCGCTGGACCTGGTCTGGTTCAGTCCCCAGGAGGCTCTGTCCCCGGCGCTGCAGAGCGAGATGCCGGGCGGCCACGGGGTGCTGCTGAAGCAGGCACTGGCCCACGTGGGCTGCGCCCTCTAGGCACCGCACCGCCGCCCGACCGCGGGCCGAGCAGGCCACCCGCCCTGCTCGGCCCTTTCGCGTTGCAAGGATCCATCACTCAGAGTGATGGCTGTGTGACCCTTGGCAATTCCTGCGAGTCGTGAGGCGGGATCGAGGCCGCTGCGAGAGGCTTGTTTGTACGGCGTCGGGGACGGGACTCCGCTCCGGCATGTACTGGTCATCAAATTAGAACCTGTCGTTTTCTTGAACCGTTCGTGTTTCTGAGGGTAGGTTCTGAGGCATGACCTCGTCCCCGACTCCGACCACCGCAGCCGAGCTGCGCGGGGCCGGCCTGCGGGTGACGGCCGCCCGCGTCGCCCTGCTCGAAACCGTCCGGGACGGAGACCACCTGGGCGCCGAGGCGATCGCCTCGGGGGTACGCGCCCGCGTGGGCCACATCTCCCTCCAAGCCGTGTACGAGGGACTCCACGCCCTCACCACGGCGGGACTCATACGACGTATCGAACCGGCCGGCAGCCCGGCCCGGTTCGAGGGTCGCGTCGGCGACAACCACCACCACGTCCTGTGCCGGTCGTGCGGTGTCGTCGCCGACGTCGACTGCGCGGTCGGCGCCGCCCCCTGCCTGACCGCCGCCGAGGACCACGGCTTCTCGATCGACGAGGCCGAAGTCATCTACTGGGGCCTGTGCCCCGGCTGTTCCACCGCCCGCAGTGCCTGAGCACGAGATTCATGAAGCCCGGAAGGATTCCCATGGCTGAGAACCCGGACGCAATCGTCACCGACCCGAAGACGGAGGAAGGCTCGGGGGGCTGCCCCGTCGCGCACGGGCGCGCCGCGCACCCGACCCAGGGCGGCGGGAACCGCCAGTGGTGGCCGGAGCGGCTCAACCTGAAGATCCTCGCCACGAACCCGCCGGTGACCAACCCGCTCGGCGAGGAGTTCGACTACGCCGAGGCGTTCAAGAACCTCGACCTCGCGGCCGTGAAGGCGGACATCGCCGAGGTGCTGACCACCTCGCAGGACTGGTGGCCCGCCGACTTCGGCCACTACGGCCCGCTGATGATCCGCATGGCCTGGCACAGCGCCGGCACCTACCGGATCAGCGACGGCCGCGGCGGCGCCGGCGCCGGCCAGCAGCGCTTCGCGCCGCTGAACAGCTGGCCGGACAACGGCAACCTGGACAAGGCCCGCCGCCTGCTGTGGCCGGTGAAGAAGAAGTACGGCCAGTCCATCTCCTGGGCCGACCTCATGATCCTCACCGGCAACGTCGCCCTGGAGCAGATGGGCTTCCAGACCTTCGGCTTCGGCGGTGGCCGTGAGGACGTCTGGGAGGCCGACGAGGACGTCTACTGGGGTCCCGAGACCACCTGGCTCGACGACGAGCGCTACTCGGGCGACCGCGAGCTGGAGAACCCGCTCGCCGCCGTCCAGATGGGCCTGATCTACGTCAACCCCGAGGGCCCCAACGGCAACCCGGACCCGGTCGCCGCGGCCCGCGACATCCGCGAGACCTTCCGCCGCATGGCGATGAACGACGAGGAGACGGTCGCCCTGATCGCGGGCGGTCACACCTTCGGCAAGACCCACGGCGCCGGCCCGGCCGACCACGTGGGCAACGACCCCGAGGCCGCCTCCATGGAGGAGCAGGGCCTGGGCTGGAAGAGCACCTACGGCACGGGCGTCGGCAAGGACGCGATCACCAGCGGCCTCGAGGTCATCTGGACCACGACCCCGACCCAGTGGAGCAACGGCTTCTTCAAGAACCTCTTCGAGTACGAGTACGAGCCCGACACCAGCCCGGCCGGCGCCCACCAGTGGATCGCGAAGGACGCCCCGGAGATCGTGCCGGACGCGTTCGACCCGGAGAAGAAGCACCGCCCGCGCATGCTCACCACCGACCTGTCGCTGCGCTTCGACCCGGTCTACGAGCAGATCTCGCGCCGCTTCTACGAGAACCCCGACCAGTTCGCGGACGCCTTCGCCCGCGCCTGGTTCAAGCTGACCCACCGTGACATGGGCCCGAAGTCGCTGTACCTCGGCCCGGAGGTCCCGGAGGAGACGCTGATCTGGCAGGACCCGCTGCCGGAGGCCGAGGGCGAGGCCATCGACGCCGCCGACGTCGCGGCCCTGAAGGCCAAGCTCCTCGACTCGGGCCTGTCCGTCTCGCAGCTGGTCTCCACCGCGTGGGCGTCGGCCTCGACGTTCCGCGGCAGCGACAAGCGCGGCGGTGCCAACGGCGCCCGCATCCGCCTGCAGCCGCAGAGCAGCTGGGAGGTCAACGAGCCCGACCAGCTCGCCCAGGTCCTGCGCGTCCTTGAGGGCATCCAGCAGGAGTTCAACTCCGGCGCCAAGAAGGTCTCCCTGGCCGACCTGATCGTGCTCGGTGGCTCCGCCGCCGTCGAGCGGGCCGCCAAGGACGCCGGCTTCGAGGTCGAGGTGCCCTTCACCCCGGGCCGGGTCGACGCGACCGAGGAGCACACGGACGCCGAGTCGTTCGCGGCCCTGGAGCCGACCGCCGACGGCTTCCGCAACTACCACGGCAAGGGCAACCGCCTGCCGGCCGAGTACCTGCTGCTGGACCGGGCGAACCTGCTCACCCTCAGCGCCCCGGAGATGACCGTCCTGGTCGGCGGCCTGCGCGTGCTGGGCGCCAACTACCAGCAGTCGCAGCTCGGCGTCCTCACCACGACGCCCGGCGCGCTGACGAACGACTTCTTCGTCAACCTGCTCGACCTGGGTACGACGTGGAAGTCGACGTCCGCGGACCAGACCACGTTCGAGGGCCGCGACGCGGCCACCGGCGAGGTCAAGTGGGCCGGCTCCCGCGCCGACCTGGTCTTCGGCTCGAACTCCGAGCTGCGCGCCCTCGCCGAGGTCTACGCGAGCGACGACGCGAAGGAGAAGTTCGTCAACGACTTCGTCGCGGCGTGGGTCAAGGTCATGGAGCTGGACCGCTTCGACCTGGCCTGAGCGTCCCGATCATGAAGTCCGGGCCGGCCGACATCCGTCGGCCGGCCCGGTCGTCCTTTCCCGTGCCGAGTCGCTCCCCCCGCTCAGCACTCGATGACGTTGACGGCGAGTCCGCCGCGGGCGGTCTCCTTGTACTTGACCT
>NZ_JACVWU010000069.1 GCF_014596915.1 Streptomyces sp. TRM68416 | reverse complement strand
GGTTGCGTCCAGGGAAGTGGTGTACGGGTTCGACCTGATCCGGGGGTTTGCTCCGGCGTTGGGATGAGGCCCGCATAGATGAACGGCCACCGGCTGATCTTCGAGGTGTCGAAGCCCGAAGGAGATCAGCACGATGACCGCACCCGACAGTCTGCCCCTGCACGCCCTCGCCGAGGACAACCTCACCGCGGCGAGTCCCGATCTGCTGCGCGCGATGGTCAAGACGTTCGCCGACGCGCTCATGTCCGCCGAAGCGGACGCCCTCTGCAACGCCGAATACGGGCAGGTCAGCGACGAGAGAGTCAACCACCGCAACGGATATCGCCCGCGCGAGTGGGACACCCGGGCGGGCACCGTCGAACTCGCCATCCCCAAGCTCAGGTCCGGGAGTTACTTCCCGCACTGGCTCCTCGAACGCCGTCGGCGGGCCGAACAGGCCCTCATCTCGGTGGTCGCGACCGCCTACCTGCTCGGGGTCTCCACCCGCCGAGTGGAGAAGCTCGCCGAGAGCCTGGGCGTCACTCGACTGTCGAAATCCCAGGTCAGCGCGATGGCCAAGCATTTGGACGAGCAGGTCGCCGCGTTCCGCAACCGCCCCCTGGACGCCGGCCCCTACGCGTTCGTCTGGGTTGATGCCCTGACCCAGAAGGTCCGCGAGGGCGGCCGCATCATCAACGTCCACGCGTTGATCGCGGTCGGTGTCAACGCCGACGGCCACCGCGAGATCCTCGGCCTGGACGTGGCCACCGCCGAGGACGGTGCCGGCTGGCTGGCTTTCCTGCGCTCCCTGATCGCCCGCGGCCTGTCCGGCGTCCAACTGGTCATCTCCGACGCCCACGTGGGCCTGGTCAACGCGATCGGCGCCACCCTGCCCGGCGCAAGCTGGCAGCGCTGCCGCACCCACTACGCCCGCGCACTGCTCAGCCAGGTTCCCAAGTCGGCCCAGCCGTGGGTGGCCACCCTGCTGCGGACCGTCTTCGAACAGCCCGACACCGACGCCGTCCAGGCCCAGATGCGGCACGTCCTGGATGCCCTGGAGGCCAAGTTCCCCAAGGCCGCCGCCCACTTGGACGCCGCTCAGGGCGACGTGCTGGCGTTCACTGCGTTCCCGCGTGAGATCTGGCGGCAGATCTGGTCGAACAATCCGCAGGAACGACTGAACAAGGAGATCCGCCGCCGCACCGACGTCGTCGGGATCTTCCCCGACCGCACCGCGTTGATCCGACTGGTCGGCGCGGTGCTGGCCGAGCAGAACGACGAGTGGACCGAAGCCCGCCGCTACATGGGACTCGACCTGCTCGCCAAGGCCCGCCTCCACCCGATCGAGTCAGAAAACGACGACACCGTCCTCCCGACCGAACTGTCCGCATAGCCTCAAAACGAGATCACCGAGTGGCCGTCGATACACCACTCCCGCGGACGTGACC
>NZ_JACVWU010000068.1 GCF_014596915.1 Streptomyces sp. TRM68416 | reverse complement strand
CCTGCGCTCACCCGACGAACGGTCCTCGGCATGATCACCGGCACGGCGGCCGCCGCCTTCACCGGCGTCCAGGCCGGCACCGCCCACGCCGCCGTGCCCGCGTCCCCCGGTGTCACGTACACCAACACCCTCGCCGAGCAGCGGGCCGACCCGCACATCTACAAACACACCGACGGCTACTACTACTTCACCGCCACGGTCCCCGCGTACGACCGGATCGTGCTGCGCCGCGCCACCACGATCCAGGGGCTCACGTCCGCCCCCGAGGCGACCGTCTGGACCAAGCACGCCAGCGGGGAGATGGGCGCGCACATCTGGGCCCCGGAGATCCACTTCATCGACGGCAGGTGGTACATCCACTTCGCCGCCGGGGCCGCCAACGACATCTGGCGGATCCGGCCCTACGTCCTGGAGTGCACGGCCGCGAACCCGGTCACGGGCGCCTGGACGGAGAAGGGCCGCGTCGCGCTGCCGCTGGACACCTTCTCCCTGGACGCGACGACCTTCGTCGTCAACGGCACCCGCTACCTCTCCTGGGCGCAGCACGACCCGGCCGTCGGCCGCGGCACCAATCTCTACATCGCCCGGATGGCCAACCCGTGGACCATCACCGGCACACCGGTCATGATCAGCCGGCCGACCGCCTCGTGGGAGACCGCCGGGGGCGAGACGGTCAACGAGGGCCCGGCCGTGATCCAGCGGAACGGCAAGGTCTTCATGACCTTCTCGGCCAGCGCCACCGACGCCAACTACTGCATGGGCCTGCTGACCGCGTCCGCCTCCGCCGACCTGCTCAGCGCCTCGTCGTGGGCCAAGACCGCCGGCCCCGTCTTCGCCAGCAACGCCGCCACCGGCCAGTACGGCCCCGGACACAACCAGTTCACGGTCTCCGAGGACGGCAAGTCGGACATCCTCGTCTACCACGACCGCGGCTACAAGGACATCAGCGGTGCCCCGCTCAACGACCCCAACCGCCGTACCCGCGTCCAGAAGATCTACTGGAGGGCCGACGGCACACCCGACTTCGGCATTCCGGTCGCCGACGGCCGCACCCCGATCCGGCTCTCCTCGTACAACTTCCCCGACCGGTTCATCCGGCACTGGGAGTACCGCGCCAGGATCGAGGCGAACGTCTCGCCGCTGGCCGACTCGCAGTTCCGCGTGGCCACCGGTCTCGCCGGGACGGGCACCGTCTCCCTGGAGTCGGCGAACTTCCCCGGCTACTTCCTGCGCCACAAGAACCACGAGATGTGGGTGGAGAAGAACGACGGGACGTCGCTGTTCGCCGCTGACGCCTCCTTCACCGCCCGCGCCGGCCTCGCCGACTCCGCCGGCGTCTCGTACGAGTCGTACAACCTCCCGGGCCGCTACCTCCGCCACTACGACTACCTGCTGCGGGTCCAGGCCCTCAGCACGGCGACCGACCGGGCCGACGCCACCTTCCACACCCAGTGAG
>NZ_JACVWU010000067.1 GCF_014596915.1 Streptomyces sp. TRM68416 | reverse complement strand
TGCCGATCCCTGGGGCTTCTGACGTGGGCTGTGGCAAGGAAATCAGGGGCCCTGAACGCCTCACAAGGTGATCCAGAAATGACCGCTTTTGACATCACGGGAACTTCGGAGCCCTGGGTCGTCTTCGTGCCGCAGGGAGATGCCGAGGTCCGTCGGCAGCTGTCGAGCCTGGAGGCGAGCGGGGGCCGTGTCCATCGGCTCGACTCCCGCGATCTGCTGACGGAGCAGGGAATCTACGCCGCGTTCGCCGAGGCCCTGCAATTTCCCGGCTACTTCGGTAGGAACTGGGACGCCATGGTGGACTGCCTGGACGACTTGTGCGGCGCGGTGACCCGGGGCGTGGGGATCGCCGTTGTCATCGACGAAGCGGATCGACTGCTGGGAACGGAACACTTCCCCCTCTTCGTGTCAGTGCTGTGCCAAGGGGCCGACCGAGCGAATTCGGATGTCGACCTTGACGGTGTCCCGCAGGATCGGCCCGCCGTCGCGGAGCATTTCGTCCTTCAATTCAGCGAGTTCGATCCGGAGGAGATCACACGTCGTGTGAGCCAACGGGACCTGACCGTCACCATGGGAGAGAATTACGTCGGGGCCGCACTCAATCCCGAGGAATGGCACTGACGGACGACCTCGTCGGCATCCTCGTGGCCGAGGTCGATGAGTCGCGGGCGAGTTGGGAGAGGTGGGCGTTGTCGATGAACCAGCGCAGGACGAGCACGGCCTGCCGGAAGCGGCCCAGCGCACGCCTGCCACCGCGGGTTCCGGCCGTCATGCGGTGATCGCGCAGCAGCCGGGCCAGGTGCTCGCACGTGAGATCTTCGGGCCGCTCGGCGGCATTCTGGAGATCGGAGCCGTGAGCGCCACCGGTACTTGGAGCGTTGCCGAAGCGTCGGTCGGCGACCTGGTGGAACGGCACCGCGCCGATGTGGACCGGCTGCTCGACCTGATCCGTGAGACCGGCAGGTTCTCATCGGAGTCCATGGCGATTGGCGAGCAACTCGGCTGGCTGCGGGACCACCAGGTCACCGCGCCGTCACTGCTGCTGTGGTCCGGCAACATTCAGGAGATCTCGCCCCGGATCGAGGAACTCGAAGAGCCGCGGATCGTCCGGCGTATGTGCCGCATGGGCGCGGGACCTTCAACTGACGTACTTCCTGCAGGCTCTTGTCACCGCCGGAGTGGCCCAGGGGCAGGTGACAGGAGCGGACGCGGAGAGAGTCGTTGAGGCCCTGGACATCTGTGGCCGCTTGTCAGGACAGGGGGACCGCAATACCGCGCCGCTCATGTTCCGGGTGTGGCGGACCAGTTTCCTCCCGGGCATACTGCGGCCCGATTCCACGGCTCCGGAAAGTGGCCGTGCGGGATTTCGCGCTCTCGCCCATCGGCTGGAGGACCTGCTGGAGGGGTGAGCCGCGACGGTGTTGATGAGGGGGAACTCGGCTGTGGCGTCCAAGTGGGACTGGAA
>NZ_JACVWU010000066.1 GCF_014596915.1 Streptomyces sp. TRM68416 | reverse complement strand
GAGCGTGTAACCCTCGACGTTCTCCGGCGGGTTGTCCATGTCGGGGATGTAGGCCGAGGTGGAGGCACCGACGAACACACCCGTCGAACTGCCCTTGAGAGCCTGCGGGTTCATCCCCGCACGCTCCAGAGCCTCCCAGGACGCCTCCAGCAGCAGACGCTGCTGCGGGTCCATCGCCAGCGCCTCACGCGGAGAGATCCCGAAGAACTCCGCGTCGAAGCCCGCCACATCGTCCATGAAGCCGCCGCGCCGGACATAGGACTTGCCCTGGCTGTCCGGGTCGGGGTCGTACAGGTTCTCCGGCCAGTCGCGGTCGGTGGGCAGCTCGGAGGTGGCGTCGACGCCCGCCGCGACCAGGTCCCACAACTCCTCCGGGGACCGCACCCCGCCCGGCAGGCGGCAGGCCATCCCGACCACGGCGATCGGCTCCTGGATGATGGCGGTCAGTCGCTCGGTCTCGCGCTGCAGCCGCTCGGTCTCCTTGAGCGAGGCTCGCAGCGCCTCGATGATTTCCTGGTTCGACGTGGTCATGCTGGGGCTCCGCTCTAGCAGGTGGGCGTCAGTGCAAGAGGACGACGGGAATTCGACGACGGGGCCTACGACTCGCCGCGAGCCAGGCGTACGAGATCCTCGATCGCCAGCGAGTCGATCCTGCTCGGCTCTTCTTCGTCGCCGGGGTCGGGTGTTGCGGCCTCCGCCACGCCGTCGGCGTCCGCTGCGGGCACGAGACTGCTCAAGTACTCGGCCAGGGCCTCGGCGTTGGGGTGGTCGAACACGGCGATCGGTGAGAACCGGACGCCGGTCGACCGGCTGATGCGGTTGCGCAGCTCGATGGCGGTCACCGAGTCGATGCCGAGCTCCTTGAAGGCCTGACCGGCGTCCAGGGTCTGCGCCCCCGAGTGGCCGAGCACGGTGGCCAGTTCAGCGGAGACGATGTCAATCAGTTCCTCGCGGCGCTGTGGCGCGGACAGCGCTGCGAGCCGTTCCAGCGGGTCGGGGCCGTCCTCACCGAAGGCACCGGCGTCATGGCTGATCGGGTCGATCAGCTCCGAAATCAGCGGATACGGCCGTGCGGCAACGGACCGTTCGGCGACACGGTTCCAGTCCACGTTGGCGATCGCGACCGTGGTGTCGCCGTTGTCCAGAGCCTGCTGGAGCGCGACGACGCCGAGGTGAGGCGTTATCAGATCCATGCCGCCGAGCGCGATCCACTCCTGGAAGCTCTCCTCCTCGGCCATGCCGCCGCCGGCCCATGCACCCCAGGCGATCGACGTCGCCGGCAGGCCCAGGGACCTGCGGTACTCGGCGAACGCGTCCAGATAGGCGTTGGCCGCCGCGTAGGCGCCCTGGCCCACATTGGGCAGCAGGCTGCCGAACGACGAGTACAGGACGAACGCGGCCAGGTCGTGGTTCAGCGTCAGCTCGTGCAGATTCCGCACGGACTGCGCCTTGGACTGCAGGACCCGCTCCAACTGCTCCGGCGTGATCGCGCTCAGCGGACGGTCGTCC
>NZ_JACVWU010000065.1 GCF_014596915.1 Streptomyces sp. TRM68416 | reverse complement strand
TCATGTCGGCGCCGGTGTCCTTCATGGTCTTGATGACCTTGTCGAGGGAGACCTTGTGGGAGCCGTCGCCGCGCATGGCCATTTTGGCGGCGGTGACGGCTTTGACGGCGGCCATGCCGTTGCGTTCGATGCAGGGGATCTGGACGAGGCCGCCGACGGGGTCGCAGGTGAGGCCGAGGTTGTGTTCCATGCCGATCTCGGCGGCGTTCTCGACCTGTTCGGGGGAGCCGCCGAGGACTTCGGCCAGGGCGCCGGCGGCCATGGAGCAGGCGGAGCCGACCTCGCCCTGGCAGCCGACCTCGGCGCCGGAGATGGAGGCGTTCTCCTTGAAGAGCATGCCGATGGCGCCGGCGGCGAGGAGGAAGCGGATGACGCCGTCCTCGTCGGCGCCGGGCACGAAGTTGATGTAGTAGTGCAGGACGGCGGGGATGATGCCGGCCGCGCCGTTGGTGGGGGCGGTGACGACCCGGCCGCCGGCGGCGTTCTCCTCGTTGACGGCCATCGCGTAGAGGGTGATCCACTCCATGGCGAGGGCCTGCGGGTCGCCTTCGGAGCGCAGTTTGCGGGCGGTGGTGGCGGCGCGGCGCTTGACTCTCAGGCCGCCGGGGAGGATGCCCTCGCGGGACATGCCGCGCGAGACGCAGGCCTGCATGACCCGCCAGATGTCGAGGAGGCCGTCGCGGATCTCTTCCTCGGTGCGCCAGGCGCGTTCGTTCTCCAGCATCAGCGCGGAGATGGACAGGCCGGTCTCGCGGGTCAGGCGCAGCAGTTCGTCGCCGGTGCGGAAGGGGTATTTCAGGACCGTGTCGTCGAGTTTGATGCGGTCGGCGCCGACGGCGTCCTCGTCGACGACGAAGCCGCCGCCCACCGAGTAGTACGTCTTCGCCAGCAGTTCCGTGCCCTGGGTGTCGTGTGCCCGGATGGTCATGCCGTTGGCGTGGTAGGGGAGGGTCTTGCGGCGGTGGAGGATCAGGTCGTCGTCGAAGGAGAACGGGATCTCGTGCTCGCCCAGCAGGGACAGGCGGCGCTCGGACTTGATCGACTCGACCCGGTCGTCGGCGGTCTCGACGTTCACCGTCCGGGGCGAGTCGCCCTCCAGGCCCAGCAGCACCGCCTTCGGCGTGCCGTGGCCGTGTCCCGTCGCGCCCAGCGAGCCGAACAGCTCGCAGCGGACCGAGGCGACGGACTCCAGCAGCGCCTCGTTGCGCAGGCGCCGCGCGAACATCCCGGCGGCGCGCATCGGGCCGACCGTGTGGGAGCTCGACGGGCCGATGCCGATCGAGAACAGGTCGAAGACGGAGATGGCCACGGGAACTCCTCAAAAAGGGTGGGGGCACACATCGTCGGGTGCCCCCACCGGGGAACTACTACTTGCTCAGACCGGGGTACAGGGGGTGCTTGTCGGCGAGTGCCCTGACCCGGGCCTTGAGTGCCTCCGCGTCGTAGGAGGGCTTCAGGGCCTGGGCGATGACGTCGGCGACCTCGGTGAAGTCCTCGGCGGTGAAGCCGCGGGTGGCCAGCGCCGGGGTGCCGATGCGCAGGCCGGAGGTGACCATCGGCGGGCG
>NZ_JACVWU010000064.1 GCF_014596915.1 Streptomyces sp. TRM68416 | reverse complement strand
GGAGTCGGCATGGCCGCCGTCCAACTCGCCCGCCTGTGGGGCGCCGACGTCTACGCCACCGCCAGCCCCGCCAAATGGCCCACCCTGCGCGCCATGGGACTCGACGACGACCACATCGCCAACTCCCGCACCCTCGACTTCCACGACACCTTCCACACCCACACCCACGGCCACGGCATGGACGTCATCCTCGGCTCCCTCGCCGGCGACCACGTCAACGCCTCCCTCGACCTGCTCGCCCCCACCGGCCGCTACATCGAAATGGGCAAAACCGATATCCGCGATCCCGCCGACATCCACACCACCCACCCCGGCCGCACCTACCGCGCCTTCGACCTCAAAGAAGCAGGCCCCGAACGCACCCAGGCCATGCTCACCGAGATCACCCAACACCTCACCCAACACCGCCTCACCCTCCTGCCCCGCACCGACTGGCACCTCGCCGACCTCCCCGCCGCCCTCCGCCACATGAGCCAGGGCCGCCACACCGGCAAAAACGTCATCCACATCCCCACCCCCCTCAACCCCCACGGCACCACCCTCATCACCGGCGGCACCGGAACCCTCGCCACCCTCCTCGCCCGCCACCTCATCACCCACCACCACACCCGCCACCTCCACCTCCTCTCCCGCCAAGGCCCCCACCACCCTCACGCCCACACCCTGCGCCAACAACTCATCGACCTCGGCGCCGAAACCGTCACCATCACCGCCTGCGACGTCACCGACCCCCACGCCCTCGCCGCCACCCTCGACACCATCCCCGACACCCACCCCCTCACCGCCGTCATCCACACCGCCGGAACCCTCCAGGACGCCACCCTCACCACCCTCACCCCCGACCAACTCCACACCGTCCTGGCCACCAAAGCCGACGCCGCCCACCACCTCCACCACCACACCCGCCACCACAACCTCGCCGCCTTCGTCCTCTACTCCTCCGTCGCCGGACACCTCGGCAGCCCCGGCCAGGCCAACTACGCCGCCGCCAACACCTTCCTCGACGCCCTCGCCACCCACCGCCACACCCACCACCAACCCGCCACCAGCCTCGCCTGGGGCCTGTGGGCCCAAGCCAGCGGCATGACCGCCCACCTCAACACCCAAGACCTCGCCCGCATGAACCGCACCGCCATCCAACCCCTCACCAACACCACCGCCCTCCAACTCTTCGACGCGCACAACCAGGCCTTCCGGCCGGTGCAGTTGGTGTCTCAGCTGAACTACGAGCACATCCCGGCGCAGCCGGTGTTCTCCCGGCTGGCGACCGTCCGCCGCACCGCCGAGACCGCACAGCAAGGACCCGCCCTCACCGACCGCCTCGCCGGACTCACCCCCGCCGAACAACGCGAACACCTGCTCACCCTCATCCGCCAACAAGCAGCCCAGATCCTCACCCTCGACCACCCCACCGCCATCGACCCCCAACGCGGCTTCCTCGACCAGGGACTCGACTCCCTCACCGCCGTCGAACTGCGCAACCGCCTCAGCACCGCAACCGGCATCCGCCTCCCCGCCACCACGATCTTCGACCACCCCACCCCCAACGCCCTCACCGACCACCTCCACACCCAACTCGCCCCCGACAC
>NZ_JACVWU010000063.1 GCF_014596915.1 Streptomyces sp. TRM68416 | reverse complement strand
CAAGGGCCGTGTCGTGGGTCTGGAGCGGGCGAAGGGCCGTGAGGGCATACCCGTCCAGGTCCGCAAGATCGACGGGCACACGCTGGTGATACCCGCGGACGCGGCCCGGCTGATCGCGGCCGGCAAGCTGGACCAGCGGCTGTTCGACGTCACCGAACTCAACAAGGCGGCCACCCGCAAGTCCCAGGCCAAGGGCCTGAAGGTCATCGTGGGTTACAAGGGCGCCGCCACCGGCACGAAGGCCGACGTCCGTGACGCGGGTGACCTGCGCCGGACCTTGAAGACGCTGAACGCGGACGCGGTGCAGACCCCGTACCGCGACACACCACAGCTGTGGGATGCGCTCACCAACGGTGGCGGGACCGCTTCGGGTATCGCGCACGTCTGGCTCGACGGGGTCCGCAAGGCCACCCTGGACACCTCCGTCAAGCAGATCGGCGCGCCCAAGGCGTGGTCGGCCGGCTACGACGGCAAGGGCGTCAAGATCGCCGTCCTGGACACCGGCGTGGACACCACCCACCCGGACCTGAAGAACCAGGTCAAGGCATCGAAGAACTTCACCACCGCTCCCGACGCCTCCGACAAGTTCGGACACGGCACCCACGTCGCATCCATCGCCGCGGGCACCGGCGCCAAGTCCGGCGGCAAGTACAAGGGCGTCGCCCCCGGGGCCACCGTCCTCAACGGCAAGGTCCTCGACGACAACGGCTTCGGTGACGACTCCGGCATCCTCGCCGGCATGGAATGGGCCGCCGAACAAGGCGCCGACGTCATCAACATGAGCCTGGGCGGCGGCGACACCCCCGAGATCGACCCCCTCGAAGCAGGCGTGAACAAACTCTCCGCCGAAAAGGGCGTCCTCTTCGCGATCGCCGCCGGCAACTCCGGCCCCGAATCGGTCGGCTCACCCGGCACCGCGGACGCCGCCCTGACCGTCGGCGCGGTCGACGACAAGGACCTCCTCGCCGACTTCTCCAGCACCGGCCCCCGCCTCGGCGACGGCGCCATCAAGCCCGACGTCACCGCCCCCGGCGTGGACATCACCGCCGCCTCCGCCAAGGACAGCATCATCGCGCAGGAAGTCGGCGAGAAACCGGCCGGCTACCTGACCATCTCCGGCACCTCGATGGCCACCCCCCACGTCGCCGGCGCCGCCGCGATCCTCAAGCAGCAGCACCCCGACTGGACCTACACCGAACTCAAGGGCGCACTGACCGCCTCCACCAAGGGCAGCAGCAAGTACAACGCCTTCCAGCAGGGCTCGGGACGCGTCCAGGTCGACAAGGCCATCAAGCAGACCGTCATCGCCGACCCGGTCTCGGTCAGCTTCCCCACCCAGCAGTGGCCCCACACCGACGACACCCCCGTCACCCGGAAGCTCACCTACCGCAACCTCGGTGACACCGACGTCACACTCAAACTGTCCAGCACGGCCACCAACCCCAAGGGCCAGCCCGCCCCGGCCGGGTTCTTCACCCTGGCCGCGACCACCGTCACCGTCCCCGCGGGCGGCACCGCCGACGTCGACCTCACCGTCAACACCAAACTCGGCGGCACCATCGACGGCGCCTACTCCGCCTACGTCACCGCCACCGGCAACGGACAGACCGTCCGCACCGCCGCCGCCGTCGACCGCGAAGTCGAGTCCTACGACCTCAC
>NZ_JACVWU010000062.1 GCF_014596915.1 Streptomyces sp. TRM68416 | reverse complement strand
GCAGTCCCCGGACGAATTCCTCGATCTCCTGGTCGAGCAGGGTGTGACGGTCCTGAGCCAGACGCCGACCGCGTTCCGCGCGCTGGTCGCGGCCGCGGCCTCGGGTGACGAGCGGATCGACGCGTTGAGCCTGCGGGCCGTGGTCTTCGGCGGCGAGAAGCTGGAGGTCGCCGAACTCGCGCCCTGGACCGACCGGGTGGGCCTCGACCGGGTCGCGCTCGTGAACATGTACGGCATTACGGAGACCACCGTCCACGTCACCTTCAGGCCGGTGCTGCCGGAGGACCTGACCCGCCCGGGCATCAGCCCGGTGGGCCGCCCGCTGGGTGACCTGGCGGTGTATCTGCTGGACGGGCAGGGGCAGCCGGTGCCGGTGGGTGTTCCAGGTGAGATGTATGTGGCGGGTCCCGGTGTGGCGCGTGGCTACCTCGGCCGTCCGGCGTTGACGGCTGAGCGGTTCGTGCCGGATCCGTGGGGTGTTGCGGGTTCGCGGATGTATCGCAGTGGTGACGTGGCGCGTCGTCGTGCTGATGGTGGTCTTGAGGTGTTGGGCCGTATCGACGACCAGGTGAAGATCCGTGGTTTCCGGATCGAACTCGGCGAGATCACGGCCGTGTTGCTGAAGGATGCGGCGGTGCGGCAGGCCGTGGCCGTGGTCCGTGAGGACTCCCCGGGTGACAAGCGTCTGGTCGCCTATCTGGTCCCGGTGGAGGGTTCGGCCGTGGAGCCGCGTGTCCTGCGCGAGGCGCTCGCCCAGGAGCTGCCGGAGTACATGATCCCGGCGGCGTTCGTGGAGCTGGAGGCGATTCCGCTCACCACCAACGGCAAGCTCGACAAGAAGAACCTCCCCGCACCTGACACCTCGGCGCTCGCCGCGAACGCCGGCTCGCTCGCTCCACGCAACCCCTTGGAGCAGCAACTCTGCCTGGTGTGGGGCGAGATACTCGGCGTCGAAGGTGCCGAAGGCGTCGGCATCGAGGACTCGTTCTTCGACCTCGGCGGCGACTCCATCCGCGCCGTCGCCCTCGTCGGCGCACTGCGCTCGGCCGGCCACGACATCTCCGTACGGGACGTCTTCGAGCAGCGCACCGTCGCCGCTCTCGCCGCACTCATCGGTACCCGTGGCGCACCGGCCGCCGAATACCGGCCCGTCGAGCCGTTCGCGCTGATCTCCGAGGAGGACCGGGCCCTGCTGCCCGCCGACCTGGACGACGCGTACCCGCTCACCCAGGTGCAGACCGGCATGCTGTACGAGCTGCAGGCCGACGCCACCGCGTACTACCACAGCACCGGCGGCTACAAGGTTCGCGACGACAAGCCCTTCGACGAGGAGGCGCTGCGCGTCGCCATCCGTGAGGTCACCGCACGCCACGAGGCGCTGCGCACGTCCTTCGACCTGTCGACATGCTCGCTGCCCCTGCAGCTCGTTCACTCCCGGGTGGACGTCCCGCTTGAGGTGCACGATCTGCGCGGCCTCGACGAGCAGCAGGTGGACGAGGCGATCCAGGCCCATGTCGACGCCGAGCAGGCGCGCCCGATCGACCCGGCCGCCGCGCCGCAGTTGCGGATGAGCGCACACCTGGCCGACGACGGCTGGTGGCTGGGGCTCACCAGGTCGCACATGGTGACCGAGGGCTGGAGCCAGCACTCCACGCTGATGGAGCTGATCGGCTGCTATCGCGCCCTGCGCGACGGCCGCGCCCCCGCGGCGCACATCCCGCCGCAGGTCCGCTTCGCCGACACGGTGGCGGCCGAACTCGCCGCGCTCGCCTCGCCGGAGGACCGCGCGTACTGGGACGGTGTGGTGCACGGGTACACCCCGTTCGCGCTCCCGGACAGCTGGGCCGACAGCGACGCCGGCAGCGACGTCGGCGGAGACGTCGGCGGAGACGCGGGTACGGCGTCGGAGGCGGAGGCGTACAGCGTCACCGTGCCGCTGGTCGACCTGGAGCAGCCGCTGCGGGCGCTCGCCGCCGAGGCACGCGCCTCGGTGAAGAGCGTCCTGCTCGCCGGCCATCTCAAGGTGATGAGCCAGCTCACCCACGAAGAGGCCTTCCACACCGGCCTGGTGTGCGACACCCGCCTCGAAGTCCTCGGCGCCGACCGGGTGCACGGGATGTTCCTCAACACACTGCCGTTCGCCCACCGTCGGTCCGCCGCCACCTGGAGCGACCTGGTCAAGCAGGTCTTCGACACCGAGGTGGGCCTGTGGTCGCACCGCAGGTTCCCGCTGCCCGAGGTGCAGCGGCTCGCGGGCGGTGCGGACCGGCTGATCGACGTGATCTTCAACTACCAGGACTTCCACAACCTGGACGAGGAGCAGATCGACCTCGCGGCGGGCTTCGGCTCGGGCTCCAACGAGTTCGCCCTGACGGTCACCACGTCCGGTGGCGGTCTCACCCTGAAGACCCACACCTCGGCGCTC
>NZ_JACVWU010000061.1 GCF_014596915.1 Streptomyces sp. TRM68416 | reverse complement strand
CGTGTAGATCGCGTTGTCCGGACCGGCGACGGGGGCGAGGTCGTCCGCGGCGAGCGCGTCGAGCGCGGCGGCGGTCGCCGGGTCGTCGAGCACGATCAGCGTGCCGTCGAAGACCTCGCCGAGGGATGCGGCGAGGTCACCGGTGGTGACGACGATCCGCGCCTTGGCGTCGGACAGGACGTACCCGAGGCGCTCGGCCGGGTTCGCCGGGTCGAGCGGCAGATACGCCGCACCCGACTTCAGGACACCGAGGAGCGACGGAATGAGTTCCGCGCCACGCTCCAGGTGCACGCCGACCAACTGCTCAGGTCCCGCGCCGAGTTCGCGCAGATGCCGGGCGAGGCGGTTGGCACGGCCGTTGACCTCCGCGTACGACAGCTCCTGGCCGCCGGCCGTCACGGCGACGGCGTCCGGGGTCCGGGCCGCCCACTGCTCGAAGAGCTGGTGCGCGAGGGCGTCCGACTGCGGAAGCGCGCGCGGAGCCGCGGTCACCGCGGCCAGCTCCTCGGCGCCGAGCAGCTCCGCCCGTACGACCCGGGTGCCGGGCTCGGCCAGGGCGGTGCGCAGCAGACGCACGTAGTGCGCCGCGATCCGCTCGGCGGTCTCGCGCTCGAACAGCGACGTGGCGTACTGGAGGCGGCAGTGGAAGGTGCCGTCGGGGCGCTCCTGCGCCTGCAGGGTGAGGTCGCACTTGGCCATGCCGTCGCTGCCGCCGAACGGCTCCGCCGTCAGACCGGGCATGCTGAACGCGTCGAGTCGCCACTCGTGCAGCGTGAAGGCCGCCTGGTAGAGCGGTGTACGGGACTGGTCGCGCTCCGGCTGCAGTTCGTCGACGAGGCGCGCGAAGGGCACGTCCTGGTGGTCGAAGGCGGCGAGCACCTTCTGCCGGCAGCCGTCGAGCAGCTCGGCGAAGGAGGTGCCGTCATCCCAACTGCCGCGCAGTACGAGGGTGTTGATGCCGTAGCCGAAGACGCCCTGGAGGTCGGGATGGGTACGGCCCGAGACGACCGTACCGACGGCGACGTCCTGCGTGCCCGCGTACCGGCCGAGCAGGGCCTGGTACGCGGAGAGCAGCACGGTGAACGCGGTGGTGCCGTGCTCCTTGGCCACGGCGCGGACCTGGTCGCCGAGGGCGAGATCCAGGTCGAAGAGGACGTCGTCGCCCGCGTAGCTGCGGACCGCGGGCCGCGGGCGGTCGGTCGGCAGCTCTAGCGGCGCCAGGCCCGCGAGCTCCTTGCGCCAGTACGCCAGCTGCGCGAGCGCACGCGGGCCCTGCTGCTCGGCGCGCTGCCAGGCGGCGAAGTCGGCATACTGCACAGGCAGTTCGGCGAGCCGCGCCTCCGTGTCCGAGACCTGCGCGGTGTAGCAGGCGCTCAGCTCACTGCCGAACATCGTCGTGGACCAGGCGTCACAGGCGATGTGGTGGAAGACGACGGCGAGCACATGGTCGTCGTCGGCCAACCGCATCAGCGTGCCGCGCACCGGCCACTGGGCGGCCAGGTCGAACGGCTCGGCCAGCTCGCGGTGCAGCTCGTCCTGGGCCGCCTGCTCACCGGCGACCTCGACGACGCGCAGGGCGACGGGGCCCGGCTCGTCGACGATCTGCACGGCGGTGCCGTCGACCATCTCGTACCGGGTGTGCAGCACCTCGTGCCGGGCACACACCTGCTCCCAGGCCCGGCGCAGCGCCTCGGTGTCGAGGGTGCCGCGCATCCGCAGGACGAGCGGCACCAGGTACTCGGTGCTGTCCGGTTCGAGCCGGCTGAGGAACCACATCTGCTCCTGGCCGTGGCTGAGGACCAGCGGCTGCGAGCGGTCGGCCCGCGGGATGCCGGCCCGGCGGGCCGCGGCGCCGCCCCGGCGGCCGGCGAGTCGCTTGCGCAGGAGCTCCTGGCGCAGGGCATCGGCACTCTGGGCGTCCTGGCGGATCATGCGGTGGCTTCCTTCGTCTCGGAGCCCGACAGCACCTCGGCGTCGGACATGGTGTCGATCTCGGAGCGGATCTCGTTCTCGATCTGCTGGGCCATCTCCAGGACGGTGGGGCCCTCGAACAGTGCGCGGACGGAGAGGGTGACCCCGAACTCGTCCTGGATGGCGGCGATCAGCCGGATGGCGAGGATCGAATTGCCGCCGGAGTGGAAGAAGTTGTCGCGGGGACCCGCCTCGATCCCGGCGACCTCACGCCAGATCTCCTGGACCAGCTCGGCGACCGGCCCGAGCGGACCCTCGTCCTCCTGCGGCCCCGGCTGTGCGACGGGGTCGGGGAGCCGGCCCCGGTCGACCTTGCCGTTGGCGTTGAGCGGCAGGGCCGCCAGTTCCGTGAAGCTGCCCGGGACCATGTAGTCGGGCAGGTGGTCACGGCAGTACGCGGTGAACGCGGCCGAGTCGAACGCGTCGGCCCCGGGACGCGGCACCACGTACGCGGCGAGACGCACCTGGGTTCCCTCGCCACGGGGGATGACGAGCGCTTCGCTGACCTGGGGGTGGTTGTGGAGTACGGCTTCGATCTCGCCGGTCTCGATCCGGTAGCCCCGGATCTTCACCTGATGGTCGGTACGGCCCAGGAACTCCACCACACCCGGCTCGACCCAACGCGCCAGATCACCCGTGCGGTACATCCGCGAACCCGCAGGCCCGTACGGGTCCGGCACGAACCGCTCGGCCGTCAGGGCCGACTGGCCGAGATAGCCGCGGGCGACGCCGGTTCCGGCCACGTAGAGCTCGCCGACGGCCCCGACCGGGACACGACGGTATCCGGAGTCCAGGACCCGCATCACCATGCCCGGCAGCGGG
>NZ_JACVWU010000060.1 GCF_014596915.1 Streptomyces sp. TRM68416 | reverse complement strand
GCATCGCCCTGGCCGCCGCCGGAGAACGATGACTTCGTCCAGGTGTCGCGGGTGGTCACGCCCTCACAGCTCCTTCGCCAGCCGGTGGATGAAGTCACGCGAACGCCCGGGGTCGAGTGACACCGCCTCCACCCTACGGAAGAGCGTTCGATAGCGGCTGAGCTGTGCTGCGGCGTCGACGAAGACCGGGCCGTTGGGGCTGTCGCGCACCATGGTGTCCAACTGGGGGACCGGGCCGCCCGCGTAGACCATGGCGCTTCCGGCGCCGCCGAAGCCGTCGAGTTCGAAGGGGATGACCCGTACGACCACGTGGTCGACTTCGGAGAGTTCGAGGATGCGGAAGAGCTGCGCCCGCGTAGCGGCTCGGTCGCCTACCCTGATGCGCAGGGTGGCCTCGTGGATCACTGTTTCGGTCAGCGAGATCCCGTCCGTGCGGTCGTCAGCCCACAGACACTGGACGATGCACCGCTGCCGGACTCGTTGGCAGCCCTCCCGGAGAGGGGCCCGGCCCAGGGTGGCACCGCCGGACATTCACATGGGCACCTGATCGGGCAGCAGCTCGGTGGGGACGGACGGGATGCGTAACATCGTCGCTCAGGGGTCGAGCCAGGACCGCGGTCCTGTTGCGGACGCCGAGGATCAGATGTTCATAGACGAGCCGGATACGGACGCTGCGCTCTCGCGCCTCAAGGACTTGTGTCCGCCGCCGTCTCACCCCGAGGTTCCGCCGGTGCCTGGGACTGCTTCAATCGTTCCCGCCGGCCACCGTGCGCTGACCGGCGCCTACGGAGCAGGCTGCTTCGACGAATTTCTGTGGATCTTCGCGGAGGGTGCCTCCAACGGGCATCTTGACATTGCCGAGCAGACTGAGAGGATGCGCTCCCTCCTACGGGACAGGGAGGTTCCCGGGCTCGGCCCCGCTCTGGACGGGTATGGCGCCGAGTCCGGTGATCTCGTCCAGTGGGGTATCACCGACAACGCCGATCTGCTCGGATGGATCCCTGTGGGTGACCCTGCCCACTGGCCGACCGTGATCATTCAGGCTGGTCGGCTCGGTGCGGTCGCGACCGTCGACAGTTCGATCGACACGGTTCTCAGGCTCCTCACGAGAGCCCTGCGGGTCCCCTTCTTCCCTGACGACTTTCCCAGCGAGCGACCCTCGTTCTCGCTGAACCCGTATGGCTAGGTCCGGCGACGACGGGCGAGGCTCCGGAGGCGGAGCCGGGAGCTTCGTGGAGTTTGCTGTGGCGCGGTTACATGACTGAGGGCTGGACCGGGCAGCCGGGCGATCAACGACGTGCCGGGCAATCCCAGGACAGACGAACGGGCTCCGCGCGACCAGCCGAGCTGGCGCGACGGAACCCGGTGGTCACTTACTGGAACAAGGTCACTTACTGGAACAACGAGGGCCGATTCACCGACCGTGCCGCACGAAACGACTTGGTGCCCCAGGCGTACGACCCGCAATGGCTTGGAAGGATCATGGATCTTCAGACCACCGTTACCGGCTTCCCCAATGTCACCCCGCTCGACGGCCTGGACCATGCCTGGAAGTGGAGCCTGGTCCCGATCCTGAACTTCGCGGGGGCCCTGACCTCCGACGGCCGACGGCTTCTCCAGATCAACCAGCGGGGCAGGCACGACGAGGAGTTCGCTCGGGCGGTGCTGTCCTTCGCGCGTGAGCACGAGTCGGAGCTGCTCGCGGAGGGGCGCTTCCTCACTGCCGTGGGCGGGTTCGGCGCGTCCGGATACACCTTTGACTCGGTCGCGGCCGTCGTCCCCGAGGTGCACGGCCATCACAAGGTGCAGAACCCCGATCTCACGCCCCTGACGTACGTCGTCTTTCCCGGGTACGCGTGTGAGTTCTCCGGGCACGAGACGCTGCCCGAGGCCGAGGCCGAGGCCAGGTACCACAAGATGCTGCCCACCGCGGAGATCGACCGAGGGCCGGTGCCGTTCCTAAAGATGCGCTTCGACAATCCTCGTACCGGCGGCGGCAGCACCAACCCGGGTCGTGCTCTCACCTACCCGGAGGTCCTGCTGAACGAGCTTCCGGAGCTGGAGAACACCCCCGAGGCGTTCGTGGAGTACGAGAACCACCAGGGTGGGGTGTGGCGCGTGGACTGGGCCGACGGGGCCTGGCGGGTCACCGGGGGCGCGGACCGCCGGGACATGGGTCTCGATGAGGTCCGCCGCTTCGTGGAGGAGAGCCTTTTGTGAGGGACGTTCGCGGCGCAGTGATGGAGTTCCCCGGGGCGGCATCGCTTCCGGGCCTGGCCGACGCCTGGCACTGGTCGCCGGCCCCGGGATCGACTTCGCCGGGGTGCTGTCGGCCGACGGGAAGCGGCTTCCGCAGTTGAGCAGCCGTGACTCCTACGACCAGGACCTTGCGGTGAGCACTCTCCGGTTCGCGCGGGAGCACGAGGACGAGATCTTCGTCCGCAACGCCTTCATCGGCTCGCTCGACGGATTCGAGCCGCCCGCCGGGCATCGCTTCGACGCGGTCGTGGGAATCGCACCCGAGGTGCACCGCTTCTACCGTGTGGAGAAGCCCGAGCTGACGGAGCATGTTCGGTTGGTCTTTCCTGCCTATGCCTGCGAGTTCTCCGGGGAGGAGACGCTCGACGAGGCGATCACCCGCTACCGCATGCTCGGTCTGACCGACCTCGGCCGCGCTCCCCTGCCGTTCCTGAAAATGCGGTTCGCCAACACGCGGACCCGGGGGCGCAGCACGAACCAAGGCCGGGGCCTCACCGACCCGCAGCGGCTCGGCACCGAGCTTCGGGCGATCGAGGGCGGCGCCGGGAGCTTCGTAGAGTTCGAGAACCGGCACGGAAAGGTGTGGCGGGTCGAGTGGCACGGTGCCTGGTACATGACGGAGTGGGACACACAGACCGGCACCCCCCGCGAGATCGGCATCGGAGAGCTGATCGAGTTCGCCTGGCACGTCTGCACGAGTGAGCGAAGTGCAGAACCCGACTTCACGCCCCTGACGTACGTCGTCTTTCCCGGGTACGCGTGTGAGTTCTCCGGGCACGAGACGC
>NZ_JACVWU010000006.1 GCF_014596915.1 Streptomyces sp. TRM68416 | reverse complement strand
GGGCCTGTCCGGCGGATCATGCCGGTGAGCGATGAGTCACCGCCGCTTTCCTGCGACCTGATCCGCCGGACAGGCCCTGGCCGTCAGCGGCTGGCGTGCAGGGCGACCAGCAACTGCCAGACCTGGTGGGCCACTTCCTCGGAGTCGGCCTCGATCATGCCGTGCAGCCAGTCGGCCAGGACTCCGGCGAAGGTGGCGGCGACGGCGGAGGCGACCAGGGGAGCGTCCGCCGCGCCCGCCAGTTCCCGCTCGCGCAGGCTGTACGCGCGCAGGTCGCGGTGGAGCACCCGGCCGAGCGGACCGCCGCCGCCCGGGGCGAGCAGCGCGCGGTACAGCGCGGAGTGCGGGGTGAGCGAGGCGAAGAACTCCACCAGCGCGGGCGGGGCGTGCACCGGGTCGGGCCGCCCGCGCCAGGCGTGCAGCGCCTCCACCGCCTCGCGCACGACGTCCGCGCACGCGTCGACGGCCAGGTCCTCCAGGCTGTCGTAGTGCACGTAGAAGGTGGCCCGGCCGATCCCCGCCCTGCGGACCAGGGCGGCCACCGCCACCTCCGCGAGGGAGCGCTCGGAGCACTCGTCGAGGAGGGCCTGCCGCAGCCGCGCCCGGGTGCGCGCGGACCGCGGGTCCTTGGGTGGTGCCTGCCCGGCCGTTCCGCTCATCCGATCATCCTGCTACGAGGACCGCCGTCAGGGCGAGTGCGCCGGGCAGCGCCTGGGCGAGCAGGATGCGCGGGTTCGCCGTCACCGCGCCGAAGACGCCCGCGACGACGACGCAGGACAGGAAGAAGACCTGCACCCGGTACCCGGTGGGGTCGGCCGCGATCAGGCCCCAGACCAGACCGGCCGCGAGGAACCCGTTGTACAGGCCCTGGTTTGCGGCCATCGGCGCGGTCGCCCGGGCCATGGCCGGATCGAAGCCGTGGAACCCCAGGCCGGGCTTCTTCTGCCACAGGAACACCTCCATCACCAGGATGTAGACGTGCAGCGCGGCCACGAGGCCGACCAGGACGTTCGCGACCGTTTCCATGCGGGAGAGCTCCTTCGTGACGGGACGGACCGGTGGGAGGGATGCCGGACGGGCATCCGCACTTCATGGACAGGTGTCCACTATACCTGGACAACTGTCCATGAGGAGATTCGGCGCAAAGTCGCACCCGAAGTCGCCCGAAGTCGCGCCCGAAATGTGGCGGAGCGTGACGGAACCCTCAGCTCCGCCGAGTGATCAAGGTTGATCCTTTTGCCTTCAAACCCGATAAGCTCCTGTGCGGCGCTGCGAGTTGAATCGGTCGTAATCGGTCGTTCGCGGTGCGTACTCATGAGTGCGGTCCCCTTGCACACCCCCCTTGTTCGTTGGTTCGAAGGATGCAGATGGAACTCGCCACTCCGCCGCCGGCGGCGCGGGCCCCTGTCGCCTGGTACAGCTGGTGGCTGATGCCGCTGGCCTTGGGAGGCGGAACGGTCGCCGCCACGTTCATGAGTTCCGAGCGGATCACCGCCGCGGTCGCGGGCGCGGCGGCGACGGCCGCCGGCACCGTCTGCGTACGGCTCCTGATCCGCACCCGGGCCCAACTGAGCCGCGCCGAGAGCGAGTTCCGCACCTCGCAGGCCCAGTACTCGCAGCAGTGGCAGCAGCACGTGGCCGGTCTGGAGCGGAAGTTCGCGGCCGAGCGCGTCGCCCTGGAGGGCGAACGTGCCGCCCTGGAGGACCGGCTCGCCGAGCAGACCGGCGTCTTCGAGGACCGGCTCGCCGAACAGGCCGGCTCCTTCGAAGCGCAACTCGCCGAACGGACCCGGGCGTTCGAGGAGCGGCTGACCGGCCAGACCGAGTCCTACGAGGCACGGCTCGCCGAGCAGGAAGCGGCCTGGAAGGAGCGGCTGACGCACCAGCAGGCCGCCGTCGCGCGGCTCGCCGACGAGCATCTGCCCGACGCGCTGGCCCGGCTGCGCGCCGGTGACGCCGTGGACGACGTGCTGCCCACGGCGAACCAGTGCGCCAAGGTCAGCGCCGAACTCCAGGCCGAACTGCGCAAGATCATGCGCACCGCCCTGATCGGTGTCGAGGAGGAGTTCAACCGCTCGACCTCCGCCGAGCAGGCCGTGATCAGCATCGGCAACCGCATCCACGTGCTGACCAGCAAGCTCCGTGGCCGGCTGCACGAGATGCAGGGCGAGCACGGGCGCCTGCCGTCCGTCGCCGGCGGTCTGATGGAGCTCGACCAGGCGATCGGCCCCGCCGACTGCCTGGCCGCCAGCATCGGCGTGCTCGGCGGCTCCGACCGGCCCGGCCGGCAGTGGCAGGAACCGCAGCGGCTGCTCAGTGTGGTCCGCGGCGGCATCGGCCGGATCAAGGACTTCCACCGGGTCGACGTACACCATCTGCCCGAACTCGGCGTCGACGGCGGGCTGGTGGACCACCTGACGCTGATCTTCGCCCACCTCCTGGACAACGCCGCCCGCTACTCGCCGCCCACCGAGCCGGTGGTCGTCTCCGGCAAGGAGGTGCCCAACGGCGTCGGCATCGAGATCCAGGACTCGGGCAAGGGCCTGAGCGAGGAGAAGAAGCGAGAGGCCGAGCACGCGCTGGCCGGCACCGCGCCCGGCGCGGGCCTGGGCGGCATCTCGGAGGACGCCAACATCGGCCTCCGGGTCGTCGGCAGCCTGGCCCGCCGCTACGGCATCCGCGTCACCTTCGCGGACTCGCCCTGGCTCGGCACCTCGGTGGTCGTCGTGGTCCCGCACAAGTACTTCAGCCCGCTGCCCGCCGTCACCGCGTCCGCCGCACCGGCCGCCGCACCCGCGACGGCCGCACCGGCCCGCACCCCGGCCGTCGCGACGGCGCCCGCCGAGGCCGTGGCCGAGACGGGCCCGGCAGTGGAGACCACGCCCGGCGGTCTGCCCCGGCGCCGCAGCAGGCGGAACGAGCCGGCCCGGCACGAATCGGTCGCGCGCAGCGAGCGGACCGAGGGGACGGCGGTCGCCGCCGTCCCACCGGACGCCTCCTTCGCCGGCCTGGCCGCCTTCGCCACCGCAGGCCGCGATCCCGGTGAGGAGGGCGGGGCCGACGACGCCCCCGCCGCCGACGTCCCCGCCGGACGTGAGGCCACCGATCACCGCACCGAAGAGAGCGACAAGTCCGCATGACGCAGCAGGGAACCGACGTGAGCTGGGCGCTCCGCGATCTGGTGGAGTCCATCCCGGAGATCCGCTTCGCCCTCGTGGCCTCCAGCGACGGCAAGGCCATCACCTCCTACGGCGCCGAAGACCCCGACGACGTCGACCGCTTCGCGGCGGTGGTGGCCGGACTGCAGGCACTGGCCCAGCCGGTGGCCGAGCAGTTCCCCAAGTACGCGGGACAACTCCGCCTGGCGATGATCGAGGTCGACGGCGGCCATCTGTTCGTCGTACGCGCCGGGGTGGAGACGTATCTCGGCGTCCTCGCCCGGGAAGGCCTCGACCAGGGCCTGCTCGGACACCAGATGAGGGACCTGGCACGCAGAATGGGGGAGCTCCTCGGCACCACGCCGCGCCTGGAGGAGCACTCTGGATGAGTGCCCCCCGCCGGCCCAAGGACCCGTCCGGTCTTGAGCGCTACTACGTCCTGACCAAGGGGCGCAGCGGACCGGGCGGTTCGGCGTCGAGCCTCGACGTGGCGACCCTCGTCGTCTCCCGCGCGGCCCCCGTACCGGGCATGCAGCACGAGCACGAGGAAATCCTCCGGCGCTGCCGCGATCCGCTGTCGGTCGCCGAACTGGGCGCCCACCTCGGACTGCCCTTCAACATTCTCGCGGTGCTGCTGACGGATCTGCTGGACGCAGGCCGTGTCGAAGCCCGTGACCCCATCCCGGCACACGACGCCGGCCGCGGGCCCGACCTCGCGCTCCTTGAGGAGGTACTCAGTGGACTTCAAAGGCTTTGACCACCCCGGCGGGCCGGACTCGGCGGGCACCCGCTCGGTGAAGGTGATGATCGCGGGCGGCTTCGGCACCGGCAAGACCACCATGGTCCGCTCGGTGAGCGACATCAAGCCGCTGACCACCGAGGAGACCCTCACCCAGGCCAGCGCCGACGTCGACCACCTCATCGGCGTCGCCGACAAGACGGAGACCACCGTCAGTCTGGACTTCGGCAAGATCAGCATCAACGACAGCCTGATGCTGTACCTGTTCGGCACCCCGGGCCAGGAGCGGTTCTGGTTCCTGTGGAACGGCCTGTTCAAGGGCGCGCTCGGCGCGGTCGTGCTGGTGGACACCCGCCGGCTCGACTCCAGCTTCCGCGCGATCGAGGAGATGGAACGGCAGGACGTCCCCTTCGTCATCGCCCTGAACGTCTTCCCCGACTCCAAGGAGCACCCCGTCGAAGAGGTCCGGGACGCCCTGGACATCTCCCCCCACACCCCGATCGTGGTCTTCGACGCCCGCGACCGGTCCTCCAGCCGTGACGTCCTGATCGCCCTCATGCGTCACTTGAAGGAACGCTCCGCTGTCGCCCTGGAGTCCCGATGAACGACGAGAACCCCGACCGTCCCGCCGCTCCCCGCGGCTGCCCGGTCGAGCACGGTTCGGCAGAACCGGTCCGCCTGTACGGGCCCGAGGCGGCGACCGACCCGCACGGCATCTACGAGCGGCTGCGCAAGGAGCACGGCTCCGTGGCGCCGGTGCTGCTGGAGGGCGACATCCCCGCCTGGCTGGTCCTGGGCTACCGGGACAGCCGGCGCGTGCTCGACAACCCTCGCCAGTTCGCCCGGGACGCGCGGATCTGGCGGGACTGGCAGGAGGGGCGGGTCGCGGACGATTCTCCGCTGGTGCCGATGCTCGGCTGGCGTCCCGACTGCGTCTCCCAGGACGGCGAGGCCCACCGCCGGCTGCGCGGCGCCGTCAGCGACGGGCTGCAGTCGGCGGCCGGCCGCGGTGTCCGGCGCCATGCCACGCACTTCGCCAACAAGCAGATCGACACGTTCGCGGACGCGGGCCGCGCCGATCTGGTGGCGGACTACGCCGACTTACTGCCCATGCTCGTGATCGCCCGCATCCTGGGGCTGGCCGAGGCCGAGGGGCGTCGCCTGGTGGAGTCCTGCGCCCAGGTGATGAAGGGGGGCGAGGACGCCGTCATGCACGACGGTGTGATCAGGGAGATCTTCGGCGAACTCGCCGAGCGCAGGCGCACCGAACCCGGCTCCGACCTCGCCACCGGCCTGCTGGAGCATCACGCGGGGCTCGACCACGACGAGGTCGTGAGCCATCTGCGTACGGTGCTGATCGCCGCGCACGTGACCACCGGCCTGCTGGCCCGGGTGCTGGAGCTGGTGCTGACCGACACCTCCCGGCTCTCCGGACTGATCAGCGGTCAGCTGAACATCTCGGCGGTGATGGAGGAGGCCATGTGGAACTCCCCGCCGCTGGCCGTCCTGCCGGGACGCTTCGCCGCCAGCGACGTCGAACTGGGCGGGCACCGCATCGAGGAGGGCGACCTGCTCGTCCTCGGTCTCGCCCCGGGCAACCTCGACCCCGAGATCCGGCCCGACCCGAGTGTCTCGGTCCACGGCAACCAGGCGCACCTGGCGTTCGGCTCGGGCCCGCACGAGTGCCCCGGGCAGAACATCGGGATGTCCGTCATCGAGATCGCGGTGGACGTGCTGCTGCACCGCCTGCCGGGTCTGCGGCTGGCCGTGCCGCCGGAGGAGCTCACCTCGACGGCGTCCACCTGGATGTCCCCGCTGGACAGCCTGCCGGTCGAGTTCACGGTGTAGGGCCGTCGGCGCCGCTGCCCGCCCGGGCGGCGGCGCCGATCCCCACGAAGGGCAGTGCGGCGTCAGCCGTCGAGCCAGTCGCCCGCGAGGTCCGTGGGACGGTGGCCCGTGGCGTTCCAGAGGAAGTGCGGGTGGGCACCGCCGAACATGTAGGCGAGCAGTGCGGTGTCCTGCCGGCCGGTCCCGGGGTCGAGCAGGGTGTGGAAGAGCTCCGCTCCCACCACGCCGGAGTCCTGCTGTATCGCGCGGGCGCGGTCCGTGGACGGTGCGGCCCCGGAGGCCTCCACGGCGGCGATGTACGTACGGCGCAGGATCTCCCACGTGCTGTCGGTGTTGCCGTGCCAGGGACCGTGCAGCGCCTCGAAGGCATGCAACTCGGTGTCGAACAGGGCCCATGCCCCGGGGTACTGGTCCCGGCAGCGTGCGGAAAGCTCCGCGGCCCGGGCGCTCAGCGCCGGTACGGTGGCCCGCGCGGCGACGGTGAGCGTGGTGCCGTCGGTGAGCAGGCCCGTGCACGCGTTGGGCTGAAGGTCGCACAACACGCAGTCCTCGGCCGGGGGCAGGCCCTGGGTGATGCCGTCGAACCACAGGGCGTGGCGGCCCGTGAGACCCATCCAGACCACGGTGTTGGTCATCAACCAGGTGTTCCACATCGGGCGACGCGCCTCGGGCATGCACCCGTACTTGACGAGGGCGATGGCGCAGGCGGCGTAGAGGGCCTTGGTGTGGGCCGGCATGTCGGCGAGCCAGAAGTTGCTGATCTCGCCGGTGAGGGCGTCGACACGGACGTCGGTCATGTCGTCGACGACGCGGCACAGCAGCAGGGAGGCGAGGTGTTCCTCCTGCCAGAGTTCGGTGTCGGGGGAGACGTGCCAGAACAGGCAGTCCATCATCTGCAGCACCGAGTACGTGCCCTGGTCGAGCGGGTTGGTCTGGGGGAGTGCGACGTTGCCCGCGTGGTGCTGCTGGAGCCAGTACTCGTCGACGGACCGCTTGTGGGCCGCGTAGAGCCCGCAGACCAGCGCCCGTGCGGTGTTGGTGCTGAAGTTCTCGGCCAGGCGGCCCTCGACGAGCCGGGTGAGGCGCTCGGTGTCTATGGTGTCGACCACGCGCTTGTACTCGTGGAAGAGGAGGATGTCGTCCTCGAAGCGATGGCGGTAACCGAGGTCCCGTTCCAGGTCGTTCATCTGCCGGACCACGGACCAGCCGCCGGTCAGGACGCTGTCGAGTTCCCGGCGGTAGGGCCAGGTCTTGACGGCGAGGGGAAGACCGGCGCTCTGCCGCCAGCGGTAGTCGTCCAGCGTACGCGCGGGAGCCGTGGGCAGCCGACGGCACAGAGGGCAGGCGCAGACGGCGGTCCGCTCCTCCTCGCGCTCGCGCGACGGGGTCAGGGCCCGGCTGCGCCAGGCCCCTTCGAGCATCATGCAGGTCAGCCGACAGACCTCGATGTCGGTGCTGACCTGGGGAAATGCCTCCTCGATCACGCGCAGGCCGTCGTCGAGCCGCTTCAGCCTGGCGTGGCCCTCCTCGTCGGGCGGGAGGAACGCGCGCGACGCCGCACGGAGAGCTCCCGTCACCTGCAGCGTGGTGCCGGGGTCTACCGGTCCGAGTGCGTCCAGCCGCTGTTGGGCGGCGTTCTCGCAATCTCGGAACTCCTCCGTGCGCCCCTTGGCGTGTTCCGCGAAGAGGCGGGCCAGGGCGCTCCCCGCCTCCTCCGGCCGGAGCCGGGCGCTCGGCTGCGCCGGGACCGAGCTGACGGTGGACGTCTTCCGGGCACCGCCTACGACTCGATGGTTCACACCGGTTTCCCTTCACGCTGTGGTCCTGGCGACGGAATCGATCGGCAGTGGTGGTCGGCCGGCCGCGTACGAGGCGCGGCGCAGAGTCCTCCGGCCCTGCGAACGGGCGGTCGTCGATGACCGCCCGTGCACTCGAACTTGCTTGCTCAATACGAAAATTGAACCGACAAGCGGAACGAGGCTTCCCAGAGCGTAAATGATCTACACCGTGACCCTGCCGTGATCTCCGTTACTGCTCAGGTGCCTTGAGCTGCGTATACTCGCCCGCCCGCCATAAAGGTCTGGTCCACTCGGCGTGTCGCCGCTCGACTCGAGCGGCGCGCCGAACGGATCGCGGTCCAGCACCACGAGGTCCGTCGGCGCCCCGGGCCGCGCCCGGCCGGTGTCGTCGAGGTGGTTCAGCCGGGTCGATCCGGCCGCGTACGCGGTCAACGCCTGGGCCGGATCCAGCCGTTCACCGGGCAGGGGCACGCGGCCAGTCGCTGCACCGTCCCCGCCGTGGCCCGGGCACCGAGCGGCCGCGTTGCGGCGGCCGGAGTTCCGTAGCCAGGGCCGACCCTGGACCGCGCCGGGCCGAGCGTACGGTCCCGGCCGAGCGTGCGGTCCCGGCCCATCGCGCACCTGGCGCGGGCGGTCGGAGTCACCCCCGTCTGCACCACGGCCACCGCCGAGAACACCAGCGCCATCCACGGCAGTACGGGTCGGCGGCCGCGCGGCGAGCCGGTCACCGAAGAGGGCCGGCCCGTTGACTCCGCGAGCACCGCCCCGCCCCGGGCCGCCCACGCCGAGGAGGCATCCGTACGGCCGCCCGCCTACGGCCGCCCGCCTACGCCCGCCCGCCGGCACCCACCGCCCGCGCATCGCGGCGACGGCCCGCCACTCGTCGCCGGCATGCGGCACGGCGCCTGCCCGGTGGCGCCGGACCCGCTGCGTGAAGCGGTCGGCGCGCGGTCGGCGGAAATCGCAGGACAGGCCCGACCGGCCGCGGTCACACTGGACATGTTGATCAACGTCCCGTCAGGAGGCACTCCACGATGACCCCTCAGCCCGCGCGCCCCGCCAAGCAGCGCAAGCTGGACACCCTGCACCGACTGGAGCACGACGAGGACGTGTGGGTCGCCACGGCCGTCGCCGACGGCGCTGCTCCCTACCTCGTGCCGCTGTCGTTCCTCTGGGACGGTGAGACCCTGCTGCTGGCCACCCCGGCCACCAGTCCCACCGGCCGCAACCTCAAGGAGACCGGCCTCGTCCGCCTCGGCATCGGGCCGACCCGTGACGTGACGATGATCGAGGGGACCGTCGACACCGTCCCCCCGGCCGAGCTGACCGAGGCGGAGGGCGACCGGTTCGCCGCCAAGACGGGCTTCGACCCGCGCGAACTGGCCACCCCCTACCTGTACTTCCGGGTGCGCCCCCGGCGCATCCAGGCCTGGCGCGAGGCGAACGAGCTCGCCGGGCGCACGCTGATGCGCGACGGAGCGTGGCTGGTCGCGGACTGATCCCGCCGTCCGGGGATATCCGCAAGGGGAGGGCGGCGGGGCAGACCGCCCCGCGCCCGCGGACCGTACGGAGGAGACATGGCACTGGTGAAAGCGGGCGTCGTGGTGCTCGACTGCGCCGAGCCCGAGAAACTCGCCGTGTTCTACAAGGAGTTGCTGGAGGGCGAGCAGACCGCCGTCACAGCCAACCGCGTGGAGATCAAGGGCGCCGAGGGCACCCGGCTGGCCTTCCGCCGCGACGTGAACGCCACCCCGCCGAGCTGGCCCCGCCCGGAGAACTCCCTCCAGGCGCACCTGGACCTCGTGGTGGAGGACCTGGACGAGGCCGAGCGCAAGGTGGTCGGCCTGGGCGGCCGCCCGACGGAGACGAAGGGCTCCACGGGCCCGTTCGAGGAACGGAGCTACGCCGACCCCGCCGGCCATTCGTTCACCCTGCGCCGGGAGCAGCAGTTGACGGCCCCGAAACGGGGCTGAGCGCGGAGCCCGCCACAGCGCGCCCGCGGACGGACACGACGGCTCAGTCCCGGCCCTCCTCGGAAGCGGGCCAGACACCGGTGGTGCGCTCGATCGCCTTCGCCCCGGTCCGGTCGACCGCACTGCGCACCGCGGCGAAGATGGCGCCCTGGATCGCGGCGGCGAGCAGCACCTCGCCCCACCCGCGGTCGCGGTCCAGGGCGTCGGGCGCGTCCTCCTCGTTGCGCAGCACCATCCACGTACGGCGGAAGGCGAGCCCTGCCAGCGCCCCGCTGACCCAGCCCAGGGCGAACCCCAACGGCTTGTAGGCGAGGGGGAGTTTCTTCTTCTTGGCCACGTCGGTCTCCTTCGTCGTCGTCAGGGCCGGCCCCGGGGCGGGATCCGTTCCGCCGCCGGTACCGGACCCGGCGGGGTGCCGTCCCCGAACGGCCGGCCGCCCAACTGCTCGCGGTGGTGCGGGGTCAGCCAGCCGGACAGGTCCGGGCCGACCGGCACGATGCCGGTCGGGTTGATGCCGGTGTGCACCTGGTAGTAGTGCCGCTTGATGTGGTCGAAGTCGACGGTGTCACCGAACCCGGGCGTCTGGTAGAGGTCCCGGGCGTAGGCCCACAGCACCCGGTTCTCCGTCAGCTTCCAGCGGTTGCACTTGAAGTGGCCGTGGTAGACGGCGTCGAAGCGGACCAGCGTGGTGAACAGCCGGATGTCCGCTTCGGTGAGGGTGTCGCCGACCAGGTAGCGCTGCCGCTCCAGGACCCCGGCCAGCAGCTCCAGCCGCCGGAAGACCCCCGCGCACGCCTCCTCGTACTCCCGCTGTCCGGTGGCGAAGCCGGCCCGGTACACACCGTTGTTGACGTCCTCGTAGACGTCCGCCATCACCTCGTCGATGCGGTCGCGCAGCGCCCGCGGGTACAGGTCGGGCGCCTCCGCGCGGTGCAGGGAGGTCCACTCGGTGGCGAAGTCGAGGGTGAGCTGCTGGTAGTCGTTGGTGACCAGCCTGCCGCTGGGCACGTCCACGACCGCGGGCACGCTCACCCCGCCGGGCGCGTCCGGCTCCCGCCGTTCGTAGGCCTCGGCCAGGTAGCGGATGCCGAGCACGGGGTCGCGGCCGCCCTCGTCCAGGGTGAACCGCCAGCTGCGGTCGTCCTGGACGGGGTCGGCGACCGCCAGCGACAGCGAGTCCTCCAGCCCGAGCAGCCGCCGGGAGATGATCGCCCGGCTCGCCCACGGACAGGCACGGCTGACGACCAGCCGGTAGCGGCCCGCCTCCACCGGCCAGCCGTCCCGGCCGTCGGCCGTGATCCGGTCCGTGAAATGGCTCTTGGACCGCTTGAACGCCGTACGGCCGTACGCGTCGTTCCCGTCGGTGCGCATGCCCCTCTCCTTCGTACGGTGAGCCCCCGCCCCCACCGGGTCCCCCGATTTCCGCCGTCCGCACGGTGTGATCGGCACCGACCGGGGCAGTCGGCGTGGGTGAGCGGGAGGACCAGGGAAACGGACCGGAAGGCGGACCGCAGGACGCGTGTCACCGTGCTGGTGGCGCTCGCCGCCAATCTGCTCATCGCGCTGGCCAAGACCGTCGGCGGCGTGGCCGCCCAGTCACCCGCGCTGCTGTCGGAGGCCGCGCACTCCGTGGCGGACAGCCTGAACGAGGTCTTCCTGCTGGCCGCGCTGCGCCGCAGCCGCCGCCCCGCCGACCGTAGGCATCCGTTCGGCTACGGCAAGGAACGCTTCTTCTGGTCGCTCCTCGCCGCCGTCGGGATCTTCGTCATGGGCGGCTGCTTCTCCTTCTTCCAGGGCTTCGGCGCCCTCCGCAACGGCACCGGGGAGAGCCGGGAGGGATACGTGGCCGGCCTGATCGTGCTCGGCTTCGCCCTCCTCGCCGAGGGGGCCTCACTGCTGCGGGCGGTGCACCAGGTACGCCGGCAGGGCGGCCGGGCCGACGGCGGGCTGCGCGACCCGGCGCTGCGCACGGTCGTCGCCGAGGACGGCACCGCCGTACTCGGCGTCACCCTCGCCCTGGCGGGCATGAGCCTGCACATGGCCACCGGCCGCATCGTCTACGAGGCCGTCGCCTCGCTCGCCATCGGCGCGCTGCTCGTCTACGTCGCCTACCGGCTCGGCCGCGACGCCCGCGACCAGCTGATCGGCGAGGCCGCCGACCCCGAGGCGGCCGCCCGGATCCGGTCGCTGCTGCGGGCGCAGCCGGAGATCGACAGCGTGGAGGCGCTGTTCACCATGAAGACGGGGCTCGACACGGCCCTGGTGGCGGCCCGCGTCGACCTGGTGCCCGGCCTGGACAGCGAACAGGTCGAGGAGGTCGCCGACCGCATCAAGCGGAGCATCGGCGACACGATCCCCGAGGCGGACCAGATCTTCCTCGACGTGACCGACCGGGTCGCGCAGGAGGCAGCAGAAAGCCCCGCCGCGACGGGGGAGCGCGGCGGGGCCTGACGCACGTGTGCCCGGCGGACGCCGGTTCATGCGCCGTCGGCCGGAAAAACCTTCCCGGCCCTCATTCCCTGGCGAAGGGCTCCAGCACGAAGACCGGGATCTCGCGGTCCGTCTTCTTCTGGTAGTCGGCGTACGGAGGGTAGGCGGCCACGGCACGCTCCCACCACTCGGCCTTCTCCGCGCCGGTGACCTCGCGGGCCTTCATGTCCTGCTTGTGGGGGCCGTCCTGGAGCTCCACATGGGGATCGGCCTTGACGTTGAAGTACCAGACCGGGTGCTTCGGCGCCCCGCCCAGCGAGGCGACGGCGGCGTAGCGCCCCTCGTGCTCGACCCGCATCAGCGGGGTCTTGCGGATCTTTCCGCTCCGGTTGCCCCTGGTCGTCAGCAGGATCACGGGCCTGCCCGTGTTCTGCAGCGTCGTCCCCTCCTTGCCGCCGGAGCTCTCGTACAGCTCCACCTGCTCGCGGACCCAGCGGGTGGGGCTCGGTTCGTACTCGCCCTCAAGAGGCATGGCATCGGTCCCATCGTCGTAGAGCGCGACTGGCTGACACCCTCCCTCAACACCCGTGCCGCCACGTTTCATCCGCACTGGGGCCGAGGGCGCCCGCACGGGAGCGGTCCCGGCCGGAATCCGGCGTCCGTCGATCCGGCGCGGGCATCTCAGGCTGACCGGCACGCCGCGCCCTTCGTCTGCGAGGTCTCCCACGACGGAACCGGACACGGTCGCCTTCCCCCGGAACCGCACCCGCCCCTACCACCCGAACACCGCCTACGACCCGCTGCGCGCCGCCCGCCCGCCGGCCCGGCGCCCCCTCTACGACGGCCGCCCGGCCCGGCTCCTCCGCGTCTTCACCCAGGACGACGACGGCTGCCGCACCCTGCGGCCCGGCCGCGAGGGGGGCTCCGGTGGCCCGACGGTCCGTGAGGCGGCCCGGGCCTGCCCGGTCGGGGCGAGCACCGTGTCGTGGCCGCGATCACCGTGTCGCGGCGCTCAGCAGGAGCCGCGCCGCCTCGCGTGCCTCCCGGGCGGGCTCCGTGCTCTTGACGATGCCCGCGGTGACCATCGCGCCCTCGGCCAGCAGGAACAGCTGCCCGGCCACCGCGCCGGGCAGCCCCGCGTCGGTCACGAGACCGGTCAGGTACTGCCGGAACGCCTCCTTGTGCGCCCGGACCTGGGCCGCCACCCGCGTCGAGGTCGCGCCCAGCTCGCCGTAGGAGTTGATCCAGGCGCAGCCGCGGAAGCCGTCCTCGCCGAACCACCGCTCCAGCCAGTCGAAGACCGCGAGGAGCCGCTCCTGGGGGTCCGCGTGCTGCTCCACATGGGCGGCGAGGCGTCCGCGCCAGCGCTCGTCACGGCGCTCCAGATAGGCCTCCACCAGCAGTTCCTTCGCGGGGAAGAGCTGGTAGAGCCGCTTGAGCGAGACGCCGGAGGTGCCGCGGACGTCGTCCATGCCCACCGACTGCACGCCCCGCCCGTAGAACAGCTCCTCGGCGGCGTCCAGGGCCCGTTCCCGGGCGGTTGCGCTGTCCATGTCCGGCCACTCTCTCGTGCGACGGTCGCTTGACTGGAGAACCAACGTTCTCCTACGGTGTCGATCGTAGCGGAGAACGCTCGTTCTCCCGTATTCGTCACGGAGGACCACATGACCACCCGCCCGCCGCTGCCCCCGTTCACCCGCGAGACCGCCGCCCGCAAGGTGCAGGCCGCCGAGGACGCCTGGAACACCCGCGACCCGCACCGGGTGGCCCTCGCCTACTCCGAGGACTCGGTCTGGCGCAACCGGGACACCTTCGTCACCGGGCGCCCGGAGATCGTCGAGTTCCTCACCGCGAAGTGGGCCCGTGAGACGGAGTACGCCCTGCGCAAGGACCTGTGGGCCTTCGACGGCAACCGCATCGCCGTCCGCTTCCAGTACGAGAGCCGCGACAGCGACGGCCGCTGGTGGCGGTCCTACGGCAACGAGCTGTGGGAGTTCGACGAGCGCGGCCTGATGACCCGGCGCGAGGCCAGCATCGACGACGTGCGCATCGAGGAGAGCGAGCGCCGCATCCACGGCCCGCGGCCCGAGGCCGAGCGGGGAGTTCCGTTCCCCCTCCAGTAGGGTTTCCGGATGACCGAACTGGCCGGGGGGACCGGGGAGACCGGGAAGCCCTTCCTCTACGTCGTCGTCTGTGCCGCCGGAATCGCCGACGGCGTCGACAAGCTCGTCACCGCCGCCCAGGAGCGGGGCTGGGAGGTCGGCGTCATCGCCACGCCCGTCGCGATGAACGGCTTCTTCGACACCGCCGCCGTCGAGGCGCAGACCGGCCGCCCGATCCGCTCCGCCTGGCGCACCCCGGGCGACCCGCGCCCCTTCCCGCCGCCGGACGCGGTCGTGGTGGCGCCGGCCACCTTCAACACCGTCAACAAGTGGGCGGCGGGCCTGGCCGACACCCTCGCCGTCGCCACCCTGTGCGAGGCCTACGGCCTCGGCGTCCCCGTCGCCGTCCTGCCCTGCGTCGCCGACGCCCTCGCCGCCCACCCCGCCTACCGCGAGAGCCTCGCCCGGCTGCGCGCGATGGGCGTCCGCTTCGGCGAGCCGTACACGGGGAAACCCCAAGTGGACGGCGGGCGGCCGGAGTTCGCCTGGGAACGGGCGCTGGACCTGCTCGGAGACCGCAGGGTGACGCCCCAGGCGTAACACAGGACGTACGCTCCCCCTCGTACCGACCCCGAAGGCAGGAGCAGCAACGATGCAGTACGTGAAGCTCGGTTCGACGGGCCTGGACGTGTCGCGGATCTGTCTGGGCTGCATGACCTACGGGCTGCCCGACCGAGGCGTGCACGAGTGGACGCTCGACGAGGAGGCATCCCGCCCGCTGATCCGGCAGGCGCTCGACGCCGGCATCAACTTCTTCGACACCGCGAACGTCTACTCCGACGGCACCAGCGAGGAGATCGTCGGCAAGGCGCTGCGCGACTTCGCCCGACGCGACGACGTCGTCCTGGCGACCAAGGTGCACGGCCGGATGCGGCCCGGGCCCAACGGCGGCGGCCTGTCCCGCAAGGTGATCATGACGGAGATCGACCACAGCCTGAGCCGCCTGGGCACCGACTACGTCGACCTGTACCAGATCCACCGCTACGACCCGCACACCCCGGTCGAGGAGACCATGGAGGCCCTGCACGACCTGGTCAAGGCCGGCAAGGTGCGCTACCTCGGCGCGAGTTCGATGTACGCCTGGCAGTTCTCCAAGATGCAGTACACCGCCGAACGGCACGGCTGGACCAAGTTCGTCTCCATGCAGAACCACTACAACCTGCTCTACCGCGAGGAGGAGCGCGAGATGCTGCCTCTGTGCGCGGACCAGGGCGTCGGCGTGCTCCCGTGGAGCCCGCTGGCCCGCGGCCGGCTCACCCGGGACTGGGGCACGGTCACCGAGCGCAGCGCCAACGACAACTTCGGCGGCCGGCTCTACCAGGAGGGCGACCGCACGATCGTCGAGGCGGTCACCCGTGTCGCCGGCGACCGCGGGGTGCCGCGCGCCCGGGTCGCCCTGGCCTGGCTGCTGGCGCAGGAGACCGTGGCGGCCCCGATCGTCGGCGCGGGCAGGCCGCAGCACATCGAGGACGCCGTGGCCGCCATGGAACTCGACCTCAGCGACAAGGAGATCGAGGAACTGGAGCAGGCGTACACGGCACGCCCGATCTCCGGTCACTGACCCTCAATGAGGTCCCTGCGGTGCGAACTCCGTGCCGCAGGGACCCGCGCCCTCGCTCTCGGGCAGGACGACCCGCTCACCGCTCATCGTGAGCGTCCGGTAGTAGCCGCCGATGCGCGCGGTGGAGCGGCCCACGTAGTGCCCGATGAACGACCGGCGGAACCGGTCGGCCGAACGGTTGGGCCGCGAGCCGTGCACCAGGCTCCCGTTGAAGAACAGCACGTCGCCCGGCGCCATGTCGACCGGCACTGCGGCGAGACCGGCCGGCGGCGGCACGTACTCCCGCGCGAACGACACGTCCGGGTCCGCCGTCTCCGGACAGAAGAGGTCCATCTCGTGGGTGCCGGGGACCACTTCGAGGCCCCCGTTCTCCCGGTCGATCTCGTCGCAGGCGAGCCAGGCCGCCACACACGTGCCCGGCTCGACCCGCAGATAGAAGTTGTCCTGGTGCAGCGCCTGCCCCCGGGCACCCGGCGGCTTGAAGTAGAACATGCTCTGCGCGGCCAGCACCTCCTCCCCGAGCAGCACCTCCAGCACGGCACGCAGCCGCGGATCCAGCAGCACACCGAGGGCCGCGTCGTCGATCTCGTGCGGCTGCATCACCCTCGGGTACCTGCGCAGGGGATCGGCGTCCGCCGGGCGCGGCTCGAAATGCCCCGGCACCGGCCCGGCCGCGTGCAGCGCCGCGAACCGCGCACGCAACCGCTCGATCTCCTCGTAGCCGAACAGCCCGCGTACGACGGTGAACCCGTCCGAGCGGAACTCGTGCAGGATGGTGGTGCCCAGGGCGCCGATGTCCGTGGCTGTCATGCGTGCACTCCTCGGTCGGGTGTCCTCCGGCCCGCCACGCTAGGCCGGGGCGTGCCCGAGGAGGATGCCCGTGCGTGCTGACCGATTGCCCGACACCGCTGCCCCCGGCGACCCGGCACCGCCGCCGGGTGTGGTGGTGGTCGGCCGCTTCGACCAGCGGCCGGGCTACGCCGTGGACCGTCCGCGCGGCGCCGACAGCTGGCTGTTCACCTGGACGACCGGCGGCCACGGGCGGCTGAGCCAGGGCGGCGCCGGTACGCGCGCGGGCACCGGCGACCTCGTGGCACTTGCACCGGGCGCCCCGCACCGCTACGGCGTCGAACCCGGCGCGCAGCACTGGCAGTTCTGGTGGGTCCACTGCCAGGCCCGCCCCTCCTGGCAGTCCTGGCTGCGCCCGTACGACGCCGGTGACGGGATGTACGTCGTGAGCCCGACGCCGGCCGCCGTGCACGAGCGGGTGACGGCGGCGTTCGTCCGGATGCTCGCCGACGCCCGCTGGACGGGCACGCAGGCGCCGCCCGCCCCCCGGGCCACGGACGGCTCGGTCGCCGTGGCGCACGACACCGCCGCCCGTGAACTCGCCCTGTGCTCACTGGAGGAGGCCGTCCTGCTCACGGCCGCCGGGACGCGGACGCCCTCCCCGCGACCCGGCGTCGACGCCTGCGTGCTGCGCGCTCAGGCACTGATCGCCGCCGATCCAGGCGCCCCGCACACGGTCCGCTCGCTCGCCGCGCACGTCGCGCTGTCGCCCTCCCGCTTCGCCCACCTGTTCGCCCAGCAGCTCGGGCGGTCGCCGATGCGGGCGCTGCGCGAGGCGCGGCTGCGGCATGCCGCACGGCTGCTGGAGAGCACCGACCTGTCCGTGGAGCGGGTAGCGGCCGCGTCGGGCTTCGCCAGCCCCTTCCACTTCAACCGGGTCTTCCGCGAGCGGTACGGGACGCCGCCCGGGGCGTACCGGCTGGGCGGCCCAATGGTTGGCGACGGGCCGTCGGCTGGGAGCTGAGGCCGAATGGGCCCGTATGACCAGGCGAAGTGGCTGGTCAACGGTTGTTCAATGGTTCCCGGCGGCTCCCAGGTCCAAGTCCACTGATTACCATTTCCGATTTCCGGGCCCGGTCCCGCATTGCTCGGCATTCTGTTATTGACGGACGGTCAATTACCTGTGCCTCCTGCACATTGCGCAAATTCGCAGCATCGCTTGTTACCCGCCCTTGACCTGTGCAAAGGTGACCCAGCTCCCTCACGCCCCACGCTTCACAAGAGCCGCGCCCGGAGCATACCCATTGGTATGGACCATCAATGCCGCAAGTCCTCCGGAGGAATGCCGTCGTGCATGACGCAGGCCTGTCGAATTCACCGGACACCACGAACCTCTTCGATGTGACCGACGCCCAACTGAGCGCCGAACTGAAGAAGTGGACCGGAGCGTCACCCGCGCTCCATCCCGTCGGTGAACTCCTCGACCGCCACTGGGAGGCGGGCTTCGCCTACGCACGGCTGTGCACCGCGGACGCCCGTTCCGCGGGCATGCTCACCACCGCGGCCTTCACCCGGCTGTTCGGCGAGACACTGCGGCAGACCGGACCCACCTCCGCCTGGCGCCCCCATCTGCTCGTCACCGTCCGGCGCATCGCCGCGGAGTGGGACACCGACCAGCGACGCGAACTGCTCCACCCCGACCTGACCTCCGGCACCGACGGCGAGCGGGCCGCCGCCCGCCTGCTGCCGCCCGCCCACCTGCGGCTGCTCTCCGGCGCGTTCCAGCGGCTGCCCCAGTCGGCGCGCTGCGTGCTGTGGCACACCGAGGTCGAGGCCGAGCCGCTCCGCGTCCCCGCCGGGCTGCTGGGCCTGGACGAGGAAGGGGCCCGGCTCGAACTCGGGCGCGCCCGCGACCGGTTGCGCGAGGAGTGCCTCCAGCTCCACCGCGAACTCGCCCCGGAGCAGGACTGCCGCCGCTACCTCCGGCTCCTCGACGTCACCTACCGGCGCGGCGGCGCCGACGTCGACCCCGACCTGCGCGACCACCTCACCCACTGCCGGCACTGCCGACCCACCGCCGAGCAACTGGACCGCTTCAACCACGCCCTGGGCCCGGCACTGGCGGAGGCCGTCCTCGGCTGGGGCGCGCAGGCCTACGTGGTGTCCAGGACCGTCGTCGACGAGGCGGAGACGGAAGCGGCGCCTGCGGTCCTGGCGGGCGAGGACTTCGGCGCGGACACGGAGACGGCGCCCGCGGCCGGCACGGGCGCAGGCGCAGGCACGGGCATCGGCGCAGGCCCAGCGGCCGCCGGGCCGACCGCCGCCGTTCCGCCGACCGGACCCGCACCCGTCGACGGCGCGGAGTCCGACCCTTGGGCCGGTTTCAGCGGCGATGCTGGCCGTTCGGCGGCGGGCGCGGAGTCCGACCCCTGGGCCGGTTTCGGCGGCGATGCTGCCCGTTCGGCGGCGGGCCCGGGGACAGGCATGGGACCCGGTTTCGGAGGCGACGCCGCGGCCCGTGCGGCGGCGGGCATGGAGTCCGGCCCGGGGCCCGGTTTCCGTGGCGGGGATGCTGCGCAGTCGGCGGCGGGCGCGGAGTCCGGCCCTTGGGCCGGTTTCGGCGCGGATGCCGCTCGTACGGCGGCAGGACCGGAAGCAGACCTGGGGTCCGGTTCCCGTGGCAGGGACGCTGCTCGTACGGACGCGGGCCCGGGGTCCGGCGGTCGGGCTCGGCTCCGGCGACGGGACCGTGCCCGTCCCGAGTCCGGACCCGGCACCGGCCCCCGCCGCTCGGACCCCGCCCGCGCGGAGCACGGCGCGGAGCCGGGCCCGGAGTCGAGCCCCCGCCCGGGCCGCCGCCGGGACCCCGCCCGCGCCGCGTCCGGTGGCGGCCCCGCCCCGACCGGCCGCTCCGCGCAGCGCACCGCCCGACGTGCCGCCCGGCGCCGCAACCTGACCGCGGCCGTGTCGACCGTGGCCGCCCTGGTCGTGGTACCGCTGGTCCTGTGGTCGGCCCTCGGCCCGGCCGACGACACCGGAGCGGCCGAGGGCGAGCGGCCCACCGAGGCCTCCGGCTCCGGCGACGCGGCGAGCGCCGACCCCTCCTGGGCCGGCGCCGAGGAAGCCGCGCAGGGCACGCTGACCGGGCGGCTGTACAACCTGTCCTCCGGCCTGTGCGTGGGAGTCGTCGGCGGCAAGGCCGTCAAGGACGCCGAGACCGAACTCGCGAAATGCTCGGGGCAGGCCGGCCAGCAGTGGTCGTACGAGACCGACGGACTGATACGCAGCGTCGCCGACCCCGGTCTCTGCCTCGACTCCCGCCTCGGCTACTCGGTGCGGCTGGCCCCGTGCGCAGACGCGTCCGCCTCCGCCGCCAGGAACGTCCGCTACGACTTCACCCTCCGCGGCGCCCTGGTCCCGCGCTGGAACCAGGACCTGGCACTGACCCCCGCCGCCACCGACGGTTCCGGTGCCCTCGTCGTGAAGACCCGCGCGGACCGGAGCCGGGAGGAGTCCGCGGCCCAGCGCTGGGTGGTCGACACCTCCAAGCCCGAACTCCAACTGGAGGTCGTCAACTGGGCCGTGCCCGAGGAGACCCCCTCGGCCGCCCCCGCTCCCGGCCCCTCCCGGACATCCGCGCCCACCCCGACCCCGAAACGGTCGACGCCGCAGCCCACACCGACGACCCAGGCCCCGACGCCCACGCCCTGCTACGGCTACTGGTGCTCGTGGGAGGGCAACGGAGACTCGGGAAACGGACCCGGGCCTGGACCCGGACCGGGACCTGGGCCCGGATTCGGGTACGGCGGCGGGTGGCGCTGAGGAGCCCCGCCAGGTCAGGGCCCCGGGTGCGGGTCAGTCCTCCTCGAAGAGGGCCAGCTCGGCCCAGATCGTCTTGCCCTCGGCGGTGTGTCGGCTGCCCCAGCGCTGGGTGAGCTGGGCGACCAGCAGCAGCCCGCGGCCGCCCTCGTCCCAGGTCTTGGCCCGGCGCAGGTGCGGGGCCGTGTGGCTGCTGTCGGAGACCTCGCAGATCAGGGTGGCCGCGTCGTGGATCAGCCGCAGCCGTATGGGTCGGGAGCCGTACCGGATGGCGTTGGTCACCAGCTCGCTCACCACCAGCTCGGCCGTGAACGACGCCTCGCTCAACTGCCACACGTCGAGCTGCTCGACGACCTGCTTGCGGATCGGGCCGACCAGCGCAGGGTCGGCCGGGATGTCCCAGGTGGCCACCTGGGACGCCGGCAGTCCGCGGGTGCGGGCCAGCAGCAGGGCGACGTCGTCGGCGACCCCGCCCGGCGGCAGCAGCGCGTACAGGATCCGGTCGCAGGTCTCCTCCAGCGAGTCGGCCGGAGCCGACAGCGCCTCGGACAGCAGCGCGTGGCCGGCGTCGGCGTCGCGCTCGCGGCTCTCGACCAGACCGTCGGTGAAGAACGACAGCACGGTGCCCTCGGGCAGATCCAGCTCGGCCGACTCGAAGGGCAGTCCGCCGAGGCCGAGCGGCGGCCCGGCGGGCAGGTCGAGCTGCCGGGGCGCGCCGGCCGGCGGGACCATCATGGGCGAGGGATGCCCGGCCCGGGCCAGGGTGCAGTGCCGGGAGACCGGGTCGTACACCGCGTACAGGCAGGTGGCGCCGACCTCCCCGGGGCTGCCCTCGCCGCCGGCCTCCGCGGACAGCCGGACCACCAGGTCGTCGAGGTGGGTGAGCAGCTCGTCGGGGGCCAGGTCGATGTCGGCGAGGGTGCGCACGGCGGTGCGCAGCCGGCCCATGGTGGCCGAGGCCTGGATGCCGTGGCCGACGACGTCCCCGACGACCAGGGCGACCCGCATCCCGGACAGCGGGATCACGTCGAACCAGTCACCGCCCACCCCCGAGCGGGCCGCCGGCAGATAGCGGGAGGCCGCCTGGACTGCGGCGGTGCGCGGCAGCGTCCGGGGCAGCAGGCTGCGCTGCAGGGCGAGGGCGGTGTCGCGCTCGCGGGAGTAGCGGCGGGCGTTGTCGATGCACACGGCCGCGCGGGCGGTGATCTCCTCGGCGAGCAGTACGTCGTCGTCGGTGAAGGGGTCCGGCCTGCGGAACCGGGTGAGGACGGCGACGCCGAGGGTCAGGCCGCGGGCCTGGATCGGCACGGACATCGTGGAGTGGATGCCGTACTCCCGGACCCGCTCGCTGCGGGCCGAGTCGCGGCGCAGCCAGTCGTCGAGCTCGCCGCTGGGCACCGAGGCGACGACGGACCGGCCCGCGGTCAGTGAGGCGGCCTGCGGGGACTCGGCCGGGTAGAGCTCCAGCTGCCCGGGCTTGACGAGGGCCTCCGGGCTGCCCGGGTTCACCGACCGGTGGGCGGCGCGGCGCAGGCCGACCGGCGCGGTGAGCGGGAAGGTCGGCTCGCCGCCCTGTGCCTGCGGGTCGAGCAGGTCGACGCTGACGAAGTCCGCGAGCGCCGGCACGCAGACGTCGGCCAGTTCCTGTGCCGTGCGGCCGACGTCGAGGGTGCTGCCGATGCGGACGCTCGCCTCGTTGACCAGTTGGAGCCGCTCCCGGGCGAGGTAGTTCTCGGTGAAGTCGTGGGCGGCCAGGCAGACTCCCCGTACTCGCCCCGCGGTATCGGTGACGGGTGCCATCCGGGCGAGCCAGGCGTGCGCGTGCTCCTCGCCGCCGGTGCGCAGGTACGTCTGCACGTCCCGGGCCAGGCCGGTGGCCAGTACCTGCGCCAGGTGCTCCTCCAGTTCCTCGCTCTGCGTCTTGCCGCCGATCTCGGACAGCCGCAGGCCCCTGATGCGCTCCTCGGGCAGCCCGACGACCTGGGCCATCGCGTCGTTCTGGCGGCGCAGCCGCAGCCGCTCGTCGTAGACGGCGACGGCGCACGGCGACTGGGTGAGGGCGGCGGTGTCCAGCGGGTCGTCGGGGGAGTGGGGGCCGTCGCCCTCCAGCGGGGTGACCACGAGCCAGTGGGCCGCGCGGCCGTCGCGGGACGGCCGGTGGTGGGCCAGCAGCCACACCCGTACGGTGTGGCCGTCGTGGTGGCGCAGCGGGAGGGTGCCGTGCCAGCGGGGGCCCGTCGGGGCCGGTACGGCGGCGTCGGCCAGCAGCTCGGCGGCGGGACGCCCCACCACCTGGTCCGGCGGCCAGCCCAGCAGGCGCCGGGCGCCGGCGTTCCACTCCAGCAGCATGCCGTGCTGATCGATGACAGCCCGGGCCGTTGCGGCGTCGTCGAACGGGTCGTGCGGGGTCATCGTCGCCACTCCAACGCGGACACTCACAGTGAACAGGCGCGTCACTTGAGTTCCAGCCTAGTGTGTCCGGGCCTCCGGCGGACGGGAACCCCTGTGCGGAGGGTCGGACGAGCGAGAAGGGGCTTCCGGCAAGGGGTGCGCCCGGCTCTGTCGGGCCCCTGCAGTCGTTGTGTGGCGCCCCGTCGGAATCTGTGCGTTCGCGATCAGCAGTGAGCACTTCCGAGACCTGGTGAGGTCTTCGGCGCGGTGCGCCTCGGCAGGCCGGCGGTGCCGGGAGTCCGAGCAGGTCGTCATCCTTTCGTGCGGTCCGGAGGAGAAACCAGTCCCGTCCGGACCGTTGACGCAGTGTCATGACTGCAACAACCATGGCCTCGTCCGCATCTGGGAGCGCTCCCACGACGAGCGTCGCCCGCACCTCTCCCGAGGAGCCCAGACGTGAAACGACGCAGAACCGCCCTGTTGTCCCTGGCCGCCCTGCTGGCGGCGGGACTCAGCACACTCCCGGCCGCACCGGCGGGCGCAGAGGAGGTCGAACAGCTCAAGAACGGCACCTTCGACACCACCGTCGAACCCTGGTGGACCACGAGCAACGTCACCGCGGGCCTGTCCGACGGACAGCTCTGCGCCGACGTCCCCGGCGGGACCGTCAACCGCTGGGACGCCGGCGTCGGCCAGAACGACATATCCCTCGTCGAGGGGGAGTCCTACCGCTTCTCCTTCAGCGCGAACGGCACCCCCGAGGGCCACGTGGTGCGGGCGATCGTCGGCCTGTCGGAGGCGCCCTACGACACCTACTTCGAGGTGTCGCCGCAGCTCAGCGTCTCCGGCAACGCCTACACGTACACCTTCACCTCGCCCGTCGACACCGACGGGGCCCAGGTCGCCTTCCAGGTAGGCGGCAGCGCGGACCCGTGGCGCTTCTGCATGGACGACGTCTCGCTGCTGGGCGGAGTGCCGCCCGAGGTGTACGAGCCCGACACCGGCCCGCGCGTGCGCGTGAACCAGGTCGCCTATCTGCCCGCCGGGCCGAAGAACGCCACCCTGGTCACCGACGCCACCGCGAAACTGCCCTGGCAGCTGAAGAACGCCTCCGGGACCGTCGTCGCCCGCGGCTGGACCGTGCCGCGCGGCACCGACGCCTCCTCCGCCCAGAACGTCCACTCCATCGACTTCGGCGCCTACCGCAAGCAGGGCAGGGACCTCACGCTGGTCGTCGACGGAGAGACCAGCCACCCCTTCGACATCGGCACGGCCGCCTACGAACGGCTGCGCCTGGACGCCGCGAAGTACTACTACACCCAGCGCAGCGGCATCGCGATCCGCGACGACCTGCGCCCGGGCTACGGCCGCCCGGCCGGCCACGTCGACGTCGCGCCCAACCAGGGCGACGGCAACGTGCCCTGCCAGCCCGGCGTGTGCGACTACCGACTCGACGTCACCGGCGGCTGGTACGACGCCGGCGACCACGGCAAGTACGTCGTCAACGGCGGCATCTCGGTGTGGGAGCTGCTCAGCACCTACGAGCGCGCCCTGCACGCCCGCACCGGCCGGCCCGGGAAGCTGGGCGACGGCACGCTCGCCATCCCCGAGAGCGGCAACAAGGTGCCCGACCTGCTGGACGAGGTCCGCTGGGAGCTGGAGTTCCTGCTGAAGATGCAGGTGCCCGCGGGGCAGCCGCTGGCCGGCATGGCCCACCACAAGATCCACGACGAGCAGTGGACCGGCCTGCCGCTGATGCCGCACGACGACCCGCAGAAGCGGGAGCTGCACCCGCCGTCCACCGCGGCGACCCTGAACCTGGCGGCGACGGCCGCGCAGGCCGCGCGCCTGTACAAGCCCTACGACAAGAAGTTCGCGGCGAAGACCCTGGCGGCCGCCCGCACGGCCTGGGCGGCGGCGCTCGCCCACCCCGACCGGTACGCCTCCGAGAGCGACGGCATCGGCGGCGGCACCTACGCCGACGACAACGTCACCGACGAGTTCTACTGGGCGGCGGCCGAGCTGTATCTCACCACCGGTGAGAAGGAGTTCGCGAACCACGTCCTGAACTCGCCCGTGCACACGGCCGACATCTTCGTCCCCAACGGCTACGACTGGGCCAGGACCGCCGCCGCGGCCCGCCTCGACCTGGCCACCGTCCCGAACAGGCTCCCCGGCCGTCACAAGGTGCGCCAGTCCGTGATCAAGGGTGCGGACCGCTACCTGGCCACCCTGAAGTCACACCCCTACGGAATGCCCTACGCCCCCGAGGACAACGTCTACGACTGGGGCTCCAACCACCAGATCCTCCACAACGCCGTGGTCATCGCCACCGCGTACGACATCACGGGAGGAGTGAAGTACCGGGACGGCGCGCTGCAGAGCATGGACTACATCCTCGGCCGCAACGCCCTCAACATCTCGTACGTCACCGACTACGGCGAGGTCAGCGCGCAGAACCAGCACGCCCGTTGGTACGCCCGCCAGCTCGACCCGAGCCAGCCGAAGCCGCCGCGCGGCACGCTGGCCGGCGGACCGAACTCCAGCATCCAGGACCCCTTCGCACAGAGCAAACTCCAGGGCTGCGTCGGCCAGTTCTGCTACATCGACGACATCCAGTCCTGGTCGACCAACGAACACACCATCAACTGGAACTCGGCGCTGACCCGCATGGCCTCCTTCGTGGCGGACCAAAGGTGACGCGCTGACGCCCCCGGGCGGCACACTGAAGGCATGAACTCACCGGCTCCGCAGCTCGATCCGCGTCGCAGCACCGTCGTCGTCGTGGGCATCGACCGCTACGAGGCGGGGCCGAAGTGGGATCTCGACGGACCCGTGGCCGACGCGCTGCGGTTCGCCGAGTGGTTCATGTCCCGAGGTGTGCCGCCCGACCGCATCACCGCACTGCTCTCGGCACCGCCCGAACGCGCCCCCCAACCGGACGACTTGCCCTACGGCGTCCTGAACGCCGACCGCGCGACCGTGCACCGCACCCTGCTGAGAACCGTCACGGCGGCACCCAGCGACCTGCTGTGGGTCGTATGGGGCGGCCACGGCCTGGTGGACGCCGAGGGACGACGGCGGCTCCTCTACGCGGACGCCACCGAACACGACCCCCTCAACCTCGACTTCGACGCGCTGCTGACGTACTACCGCTCGGTGCCCGGCCACCCGCGCCAGATCTGGCTCGTCGACGCCTGCCAGAGCCTGCGCGACCCGTGGCGCGCGCGCCGTCTGCTCCCGCACGAGGACTACGGCGCCGCGCGCCCCGTGACCGCGCGCAACCAGGCCGTCCTCTTCGCCGTACGCCCCGGCGAGGCCGCCGCGAACCTCACCCCCTCCCGCACCGGTCTGTTCAGCCGGGAGGCACTGGCCGTACTCGCCGGCACCACCGACTGGCCGCCGGACCCCGGCGCGGTGATGGACCGCCTGCGTGACCGCTTCACCCACCTGCGGGCCGCCGGCCGGCCGCAGCAGACCCCCACCTACGTCTGGTCCCGCACCTGGGACGGCGACGAGGGCCAGCTCCTGTCCCGCGGCCACCCCGACGGACGCGCCCCCGAACAGGACACCGACCTCACCCCGGACCGCCTGCGCGCCCTGACGGACGCCCTGCTGGCGGTCCCGGAGTTCGTCGAACCGCAGGGCCGGGAGGAGATCCTGGGCCTGCTCAGAATCGGCGTCCGCGCCGCCGTCCCCCGGCACAGCCGCCCCCGCCTCGACACGATCAGCATCCTGCGCACCTGCGCCCGGCGTCCGGGAGCGCTGCGGGAGCTGGGCGAGGCGGTGCTGCTGTGCGCCGGCGGCAGCCCTGCGGCGGAGCGGGTCCACCGGCTGATCGACGACGCGGCAGAAGCGGTTGACGGCAAGGGAAGTTGACCTTCTCGCAGGTTGCCTGTGTTTGCCCCGTCCGTGGCCTACCATCGGCCCATGCGTGAACCCCGTGATGCGGCAGAGCCCGCTGGTGTCGACTCCTGGCTGCCCTGTCTGTCGCACCTGACACTGGACGATCTGCCCCAGGTCAGCTCCGCGGCGCTGCGGCCCGCCATGGACATGCTGCTCAGCAGCGTGGACCGGCCCTTCAGTACCCGCGGCGGCAGCGAAGGCAGTTGACCCGCTTACGCTTCCCGCCCCCGCCCTGCGGGTAGTCTGCGCGGCACGTCGGGTCCGAGCGGCCCGAGGCCGGGGACACCGTGGGTGAGGAAGTGTTGGTGCGCACGTCAGTCGAAGAAGGCAGAGCCGAGGCGGCAGCGGGGTCCGGCGGCTTTGAGGAGCCGTCCGGACCGGCGGACCACCCCATGAGACATCACCGTCTCGATCACGCCTGCCTCGAACTCCTGTGCTCGGCCGGGGAACGGGCGGAGGTGACGCGTGTGCTCCTCGACGCCGAGTACAGCCGACGCCTCCTGCTGCTGCGACTGCTGGTCGACGAGGCCGCCGCCCGCCCGGCCGCGGCCGGTGCCCTGCCGCCGGTGGGGGAGGCCTGGCAACTGCTCGCACGGGCCCAGCGCCGCCACCCGGCCGCGGTGCGCCGTCTGCTGATGGACCCCCAGGTAGGCCTCTGGGCCGCCCATGTGCTGCGCAGGCTGCGCGGCTCCGCGGACGACGACGCTCCCTTGTGGACCGACGTGGGCCGACTGCACGCCCTGGCCGCCTCCGGTGCCGTCCTCGCCGGTCTCGACTTCCGGATGCCGGTCCCGGCCCGCGCCGGCACCGTACTCCTGCCCTGCCTCGGGCAGGCCTCGTGCGGCACGCGCGAACCGTGGGCCCTGGCCGAGGTCAGCGCGCACGGCGGCGCCACCAGGGTCGGCATGGACGGCGGACACACCGTGGACGTACCGGCCGACGCCACCACGGACACCGAGAACTGGTCCGCCGTACGCCGCCTGACCACCCGTCACCGGGGCCTCGTCCTCACCCTCACCGTCGACGACCTGGCGCTCTACCCGGTCATCGCGGGTACGGCGGGACCGGCCCGCCTCGACGAGGCGGAGCTGCGGCGCTGGCAGCTCGGGCTCGACCGGGCGTGGACGCTGCTCGTCGAGGACCACCGCGAGAGCGCGGAGGCGCTCGCCGCCGGACTGCTCTCCCTCGTCCCCCTGCCGCCGGGCGAGCGGTTCCGCCCGCGCAGCGCCTCGGCCTCCGAGGCCTTCGGCTGCGTGATGCTCTCGGCGCCGGACCCCGGCGTGCCGGAGCAGGAGGCCACCGCCGAACTCGCCGTGACCCTCGTGCACGAGTTCCGGCACACACTGCTCAACGGCCTGATGCACCTCGCACCGCTGACCGAGGACTGCGCCGACCTGTTCCACGCACCCTGGCGCGACGACCCCAGGCCGCTGACCGGCATCCTGCACGGGGCGTTCGCCTTCTCCGGCGTGGCGCGGTTCTGGCGGACCCGCTGCGCCCGCGACACCGGCAGCGCCCGCGAACGCGCCCGGTTCGAGTTCGCCCTGTGGCGCCGTCAGGCCCGGACCACCCTGGAGACCCTCGACACCCACCCGGCCCTCACGGCGACCGGCCGGAAGCTCGTGCGGGGCCTGCTCGCCGACCTCCGCTCCTGGGACGACCGCACGCTTCCCGAGTCGGCCCTGCTCCTGGCCGAACGGGCCGCGGCCCACCAGCGGGCCGCCTGGCGCGCCCACCACGTCGTGCCCGACGAGGAGACGGTACGCGCCACCGCCGACTCCTGGCTCAGCGGCGGCCCCCCACCGCGGACCGTCGCGGACGGAACCGTACGCACCGATCCCGACGGCTGCCGACTCGACGTCTTCGCCCACCTGGTCCGGCTGAGCATCGCGGACCCCCCGGCCTTCTCCGCCGCCCGAACCACCGACCCCGCGGCCGTGAACCATCTGAAGGGCGTCACACCCGCCGACCTGGCCCACGTGGCGGGCGACCTGGCGGAGGCCCGGGCCCTGTACGCCCGTCAGACCGCCACCCGGCCCGGCTCCTGGGGCGGACTCGGGCTGCTCCTCGCCGACCGGCACCGCGCGCTCGGGGAACGGCCCGAACTGCTGCGGGCCGTCTCCCGGGCCGTCACCCGGCGTTCCGGACAGGCCGTCCCACCGGCCGAACTGGCCGAGTGGCTCGCCCGGGCCTGGAACGGCGACGGCTCACCGGCCGACGCTCACAGCGGCAGCGGATCGATGTCGCAGTCCGCCCGGTGCTCCCAGTCCACCGCCTGACGCACGGCGGGATGATCCGCCCCCAGCGCACGGTTCAGCCGCTCCGCCGTCGAACTGTGCCGGCGCTCCGCCTCCTCGCGCCGGCCCAGCGCCCGCAGGTCCAGCGGAAGGTTGGCGGCACAGGCCAGTGTCGACGGGTGGTCAGCCCCGAGCACGCTCGTGGAGAGCGCCAGGGTCCGCTCGTCCAGCTCCAGCGCCGCCGCGTACTCGCCCAGCGCGTACAGATCGCTGGCCAGGTTGGTCGCGCACACCAGGGACGAGGGATGCTCCTGCCCGAGGACCCGGCCGAAGTCCGCCAGCACCCGCTCGTCGATGGTGCGCGCCACGTCGGCGTCGCCGATGAGCCGGTGCGTGATGGCCAGGTCGACCTCGGCCGACAGGGTGTGCGGATGCGTCGGGCCGTAGGTCGCGGCGTACTGGCGGTGGATCTGTGCGCCGAGTCTCCGGGCCGTGTCGAGTTCGCCCGCGTGCCGCAGGTCGATCGTCAGCTCCAGCGTCGACGCCATGGACCCGGGGTTGCCCTCGCCGTAGCGGCGCACCAGGTCCGCGCGGGCGCGCTCGGCGGTGGCCCGCGCCTCGTCGTGCCGGCCCGCCTTCCGCAGCGCCACCGCCAGATGGCGGTGCGTGGAGAGCGTGAACGGGTTGTCGTGGCCGAGCAGCCGGCCCGCCTGATCGGTCAGCTCCCGCTGGTAGGTGAGGGAAGCGAGGTAGTCGCCCAGCTCCCGGATGTCCAGGATGAGCCCGAGCCAGGTCACCAGGCTCACCACATGGTCCTGGCCGTAGATCTGGGTCTTGCTGTGCAGGGTCTCCTCGTCGAGTTGCCGGGCGCGGGCGAAGTCCCCGGTGAGCCGGAGGCTGACGCCCACGTTGTGGGCCGCGCGCAGGGTCTCGGGGTCGTTGGGGCCGAGCAGCCGCAGATACCGCTGGTGCACCGACTCGGAGAGCTGCCCGGCCGCCGCGAAGTTGCCCTTGACCCGCTCGTCGATGGCCACGTTCCCCAGCGCGTCCAGCGTGTCCTCGTGGTCCTCGCCGACCGTGCGCCGGTAGGCGTCCAGGACCCGGTCGTTGACCTCGGCCGCCTCCGTGTAGCGGCCCATGCTGAACAGCACGAACCCCAGCCACCGGGAGACCTCCAGGGTCTGTGCGTCGTCCTCGCCGCCGTCCTGGCGCCAGCAGCCGTAGGCGGACTGCGCGAGATGCAGCGCGGCATCGAAGTTGCCCCAACGGAACAGGTACCGCACCTCGTTGACGATGAGTGCCCGCACCCACGGGTCCGTGGAGCGGAAAGCCTCGGAGACGAGCAGGTGCGCGTACAGCTCGCCGTAGCGCGGCCAGTGGCTGACATTGTGCGGGTCGTTGGGATCGTTGGCGGAGAGCAGCAGATGGGTACCGGCGCGCATGCGCTGCTGCTCGGTCTCCGTCATCCGGGAGATGAGCGCCGCCTGCACCAGCCGGTGCATCTGGATGGAGTTGGTGCGGTAGTCGAAGCGGGCCAGCGAGTACCGGCCGATCTCCCGGATGGCCTGGCCCAGCCGGATCGGGTCCCGCAGCACCGCGTCCAGCTGGGGCGCGATGGAACCACCGGGGCGGCCGGCGAACAGGGTGCGCGAGATCGGCTCCGGCGCGCAGAACGCGCAGATCTGCAACAGCTGCATCGCGGCCGGGTTCTTCGCCTCCAACTGGTCCAGGGAGACGTTCCAGGCCGCGATGACCGGCAGCTGGTAGTCGAGCGGGGCCGCAAGTCCCAGCAGGTCCACCTGCTTCTCGTCCAGCAGGCGCAGGTATTCGTCCGCGGGCATGCCCGTCTCGGCCCGCCAGGCGGCGGCCTGCTCGATCGCCAGGGGCAGGTCCCCGAGGGCGTCGGCGAGCCGGTCGGCCTCGTCGTCGCTGATCTCCGGGCCGCGCCGGCGCAGCAGGGCCACGCTCTCCTCGCGCCGGAACACGTCGACCTCCAGCGGCTGGGCCACGCTCGCCCACTGCGGATTGCGCGAGGTGATGAGGATGTTGCCCGGCCCTCCGGAGGGGAAGTAGGGGCGCACGCTCTCGGGGCTGTCGGCGTTGTCGAAGACCAACAGCCAGTTGTCGTAGGGCTCGCCGCGGCGCAGCGCCTCCAGAACGGCAGCCACCGACCAGGTGGCCTCGCTGCTCGCCTCAAGACCGAGGCGGGGCGCCAGTTCCACCAGGGACAGCGCGATCTGGGTGGTGCGTTCCGCGGAGATCCACCAGACGACGTCGTAGTCTCCGAGGTGCTGGTACAGGTACTCGACCGCGAGCAGGGACTTGCCGACGCCGCCCATGCCGTGCAGGGCGTTGGGCAGCACCGCCGTCGCCTTCTCCCGCCGCAGCCGCCGGTGCAGCGCCTCCAACAGGTCTTCCCGGCCGGTGAAGTTGGGGTTGCGCGGCGGTACGTTGCCCCAGACGGCCGGCGTGCCGCGGGTACCGCCCCGGCCCTCGGGACCGGGGGGCGGGCGGCGCGGACCGGCGGTGCCGACCGGTCCGGGCCCGCCGGGCGGGACGTCGCTGCTCGGCTCGGGTCCTGTGCTCGGCTCGTTCACCAGGTCCTCCCGCTTCCGGAGGTGCATAGGGGGTGGGGTCGGGGTGCGCCCGCGGACCGGGGCGCGGGACTCCTCGACCGCGCGCTCCAACTCCCGCGCGCGGACGGCGTAGGGGCCTGACAGGGCCTGCAGTACGGCGATTTCGGCCTCGGCCCAGGCGCGGGTCTCCGCGTCCAGGGGACGGGGCCCGCCGGTGTCCTCGCCCGCGAGCAGTCCGGGGACCCGCCAGAGCCTCTCGGCCACCGGCCCGAGCGCCTCGCCGACCACGTCCACGACCCGGCGCAGATCCTCCGTCCGCCCAGCGGCCAGCAGCTCTCCCCGGACACCCGGCTCGAACTCGTAGGCGATGCGCGGGCCGATGAGGATGGGGGACGGCGGCGCGGTCCGCGGCTCTCCTCGTGCGTCCGGCGCGCAGTCGTCGGCGATGCGGAGGCCGTTGACAGCGGTGGACGGCGACGGTGCGGCGGCCGGTGGCTCTCCTCGTACGCCCGGCTCGGACTCGTGGGCGATGCGGGGCCCGGTGACGGACGGCGCGGCGGTGGGGTGGACCAGGCCGTGGGTGAGCAACTGGACGAAGTCGGAGATCCGCGCCCCGGGCCGAAGGACCGTCAGGACCCGCCGCACCAGCGGTACCGCGAGCGGCGTCGCGGCGAGCAGGGTGGCGAGGACGGAGACGTCGGGGGAGACCGAGCGGCGGAACGCCGCGACGCGCTCGGCTGCCCCCGGCCGGCCGGACACCGGGGACGGCGCCACGGGCACTCCGCCCGGGACCGGGGCGGCGAACGTCAGCGGCAGCCGGATCCACGGCCCCCGCGGTCCGGCGACCAGCCGCGCCCACGCCGCCAGGCTGCGGGGCGCCAACTCCAGTACCGGTACGGGCAGATACGGGGCCGCACCGGCCGGATCCCCGGGTGTTCCCAGCCCCACTCCGCGTGGCTGTGTGTCGAGCCGGCGGTTGGGCACACCGGGGCCCGCCGCTCGCAGCGACAGCGGCCAGGTCGGGATACCGGCCTCGGGCCAGGACTGATACGGCAGCAGGTGCAGCACGGCCAGCGTGGTCGTCTGCGCCCACCGGTGCAGGACGTGTCCCAGGGCGCCGGTCCGCCAGCCCGGCGCGTTGCCGTCGGTGATCACCAGCACCAGCCGCCGCGAGCGGCTCGAGGGCGCCGCGCAGCCGCGCGGCGGCACGTCCTGCCCCGGTCGCAGCTCGCGCCGGTCCACCCGGCGGAACGCCCGCGAGCGCCGCAGCAGTTCGGTGAACTCCGCCACGGTCTCCCGCCAGACCGCCATACCGGGATCGGCGTCAACGGCCACCACCACGTCCCGGACGCCGCTCCCGGGCAGGCCGCGCAGCAGGTGCAGCGCCCGCAGCGTGCCGTGCGGGTCGGTGATGTCGGTCCAGCGTCCGGGGGCCGCCCAGGGTGCCCTCGGCCCGCTGCTCCCCTCGGCGCCGTCCCGGCCGTCGAAGGACTTCATGGCCCCTCCACGGCAGCCCAGCGCCAGACGGCGTCGAGAGCCGCCTGCCCTTGCTCCTCTCCTTCCCAGGTTCCGCCGAGCGCACCCGCCCGCACCAAGTGCAGTGCGTTCAGGAGCCGTTCGGCCACCGGTCCGGAACCGGGATCACGGGCGGCACGGTCCAGCAGGGCGTCCAGGAGCGGGCCCTGCTCCCCGGCGAGCGCCGGGAACCGGCTGCGGGCCAGGGCGGCGAGCCGCTCCGACGTCATCCGCGGCAGATCGAGCGTGACGCAGCGGCGCAGGAAGGAGGCCGGCAGATCCCGCTCCCCGCCGGTCGTGGCGATGAGCAGAGGCGGCTCGTGGCAGCGTACGACGGCTTCGCGGACCGTCGCCGTGACGCCCGGCTCGCAGGTGTGGACGAGGACGCCCGAGCCGTCCGCCGCGCCGGCGCCCAGGAGTTCGGGTACGGCGAACTCGCCGTCCTCCAGGACGCCCAGCAGCTCGTCGGGCAGGTCGAACCCGCTTCGGTCGAGGTCGTCGGCCAGGATCACGCGCGGCAGCCGACGGGGCAGCAGGGCGGTACCCAGCGGCCCGAGCCGTACCACCCCGGGCCCGGCGGCGACGTAGAGTCCCTCGCCGAGGGTGCTGCCTCCGGTGATCCGCCAGCGCAGCACCGGGCCCAGGCCGAGCTCCCGGGCGATCCGGTGGGCCAGCGCGGACTTGCCCGAGCCCGGTTCGCCCGCCACCAGCAGCGGCCGGCGCAGGAACAGCGCGGTGTTGACCCGCAGTACCTCCTCGGGATCGGCCGCCACGGAGCCCCCCACGGCGCCGAGGACCCTGGTGCCCGCCGTGTCCGGCGGCCGTGCGGCGGACTCGTCGGGGACTCCGGCGTACGTGCGCCAGGGCGGCGGTGCGGGCCATCTGCGGTCGCGTTCGGCGGGGTCGAGCGGCACGCCCGTGCCCCGGTAGAGCCACCAGGAAGGGGTGGAGGCGGAGTCCATGGCGGTTTCCTCCCTGCGAGGGTCGGCCGGGTGAGGCCGGCCGGACGTCGGAGATCCGGTCACAGCGGCTTCCGGTCGGGGTCGTCCCACAGCACCGCGAGATGCCGGCCGATCCGGTGCTCCGGTGTGCCTGCCCCGAGGGCGGCGGCCTGACGGCGAAAGCGGGTGATCCGGGGCAGCAGGTCGGCGAATCCCTCGGCGAGCAGATCGCCCACCACCTGCCGGAACTCCGTCGTCGACTCACTGGTGCGGTGCCACACCACCACCGGATAGCCCGTGCACAGCGCCGTCCTGAACTCCAGGCAGCCGTACGGCCGTCCGGCCTCGGGCGGTTCGCTCAGCACCGCGGCGACATGCGCCTCGTCGGCGAGCTCCGCCGCCACCCGGTCCGGATGCTGCGGGCTGCTGCTCGGGATGCTCATGTACACGGAGCTGGTCGTCGGCTCCTCGCACAGCTTCTGCCAGCGCAGCCGCCACCAGCCGTGCCAGCGCCGGTCCATCAGCCGGTCCAGGCTCCGGACGACCACCGCCGGATGGCTCGTGCCCAGCAGGAGATGAGAACCTTCGGCGACATCCAGGGGCCAGGACTCGACGGGCAGGTTGATCAGTTCCAGCGGGAGCACGAACTCCAGTCGCAGATGTCCCGGCCGGTCCCCCTCCGTCCACTGCACCTGCGAGATCACGCCGCTGACCGTCTGCTGCAACTCGGCGAAGGGGACCGTAGGGCTGTCACTGCGTCCCTCGAAGTCCGGCCCGCGCAGGGCGGAGTGGAACCAGTGGGACACCGTGTAGTAGCCCTCGTCGTAGGGCGCCTCCATGATCCGGATGGCCAGGTGCTCGGCGTGCGTGGACGGCTGTTCCGAGGGCTGCCGGGCGTACCGCGCCCGGTCGAGTGTGTGGCCGAACTCCCAGCGGGCGGCGGGTCTGCGGTTGATCGCGCGCAGATTGCGGCGGTGCGCCGCGTCCAGCCACGTGGACGCGGCGTCGAGATAGGCCATCCACGGCGGTACATGGTCCGGCGCCGTGTTCTGCCCCACCAGATAGAGGAAGTCCGACCACACGGTGATGCTGTGGCGGGGGAGGCTGCGTAATCGGGACTGGGTCGCCTGCGCCACCATGGCCCTGCGCTCCGCGTCGGGAATGCGTACCGACTGCAGCGCCTGTTCCAACAGCCCCCAGGAGTCGGTGAACTCGTCCGGCAGCGTCCGCACGGCCTTCCACTCGTCCGCGAGCCGGTACATCAGCAGTGACTCCGCGCAGCCCGGGTCCAGCAGATCGAGGACGGCCGCGAGGCAGGTCAGCCCGTCCGTGCCGCCGGAGGCGGGCGGGGTCGTCATACAGAAACGGAGCAGCGCCACGTACTGCCCGCGCGGCGTGCTGTGCCGCTGCAGCCCGCCGCTGCGCCGGAGCCCGTCCAGGACCAGACCCAGGAACTGTTCGCGGTCCTCGGGCGAGCCCAGCGTGTCACAGCGCACCAGGGCGTCGACGGCGCGGCGCCGTATCCGGTCCTTGATCTCCTCTGTCTCCTCGCACACGGCGGCTCCCCCCTCCGGCGCCCCGTGGCGGGGACGCGCTCCCTTGCCCCCGTGCGGCGACGACTCGCTGTGCACGGTCCGTGACTCAAGATTAGAGGCGACCGTGCCGGACGGAAGGGGCTGGGAGAAGCGTCCCCGCGGAGGCGGGGGAGACGGCTATGGTTCGCGCTCCACCAGTTCGCCGGGCCGTTCGTGTGCGGTGAGGGTGTGCAACTGCGCCTGGCTCAGCGGCTCGTGCACCTCCACGTACTCGCCGTGCGGCAGCCGCTTGATCACGCCCGTCTCGCGGCCGTGCGCCACCCGCTCCCGGTCGCGGAGTTGCAGGCCGAGGCAGATGCGCCGGGTGAGGACGAAGACGGCGGCCGGGACGACGAACACCCCGATCCGGAGCGTCCAGGTGACCACGTTGATCGACAGGTGCAGCCGGGTGGCGACGATGTCGTTGCCGCCGGCCACCAGCAGGAGCAGGTAGAGGCTGAGCCAGGAGGCGCCGATCGCGGTGCGGACCGGGCGGTTGCGCGGGCGGTCCAGGAGATGGTGCTCGCGCTTGTCGCCGGTCAGCCACGCCTCCAGGAACGGGTAGACGCCGATGAAGACCAGCATCAGGGGGAAGACGACGACAGGGATGAGGACACCGAGGACGAGGGTGTGGCCCCACAGGTTGATCTCCCAGCCCGGCATGACGCGGACCAGGCCCTCGGCGAAGCCCAGGTACCAGTCGGGCTGGGCGCCGGTGGAGACCTGGTCGGCGCGGAACGGGCCGTACGCCCACACCGGGTTGACCGTCGCGACCGCGGCGAGGAGGCAGAGGGTGCCGAAGACCAGGAAGAAGAACCCGCCCGCCTTCGCCAGGTAGACCGGCATGAACGGGGCGCCGACGACGTTGCGTTCGGTGCGGCCGGGGCCGGCGAACTGGGTGTGCTTGTGGTGGACGACCAGCAGGACGTGCGCCACCACGAGCGCCGCCATGACGCCGGGGATCAGCAGCACGTGCAGCGAGTAGAAGCGGGCCACGATGTCGTCGCCGGGGAACTCGCCGCCGAACAGGAACAGGGACAGGTACGTCCCGACGATCGGCACCGACAGCAGGGCGCCGTTGACGAACCGCAGACCCGTGCCCGACAGCAGGTCGTCCGGAAGCGAGTAGCCGAACAGGCCCTCGAACAGGCCGAGGAAGAGCAGCGACCAGCCGAACAGCCAGTTGACCTCGCGGGGTTTGCGGAACGACCCCGTGAAGAAGTGCCGCATCATGTGCGTGAGCATCCCGGCGACGAAGACCAGCGCCGCCCAGTGGTGCAGCTGCCGGATCAGCAGCCCGCCGCGCACGTCGAAGCTGATGTCCAGGGTGGAGGCGTACGCCTCGGACATCCGCACGCCGTTGAGGGGCAGGTAACTGCCCTGGTACGTCACCTCGTTCATCGACGGGTGGAAGAAGAGCGTGAGGTACACGCCGCTGAGGATCAGCACCACGAAGCTGTACAGACAGATCTCGCCCAGCAGGAACGACCAGTGGTCCGGGAAGACCTTGCGCAGGTACTTCCGGCCCAGGGTGTGGGTGCCCAGGCGGCCGTCGAACCAGTCGGCGAGTCGTTCGCCCTTCCCGGGCGGTGCCACGGCTGTCACTGCTCCTCCTCGGGGGCGTGCGTGAGCCTGTCGGGACGAACGGGGATCTCGGACATGCGCAGGGCCTCCGCTGCGTGGGCTCGCACCTGCGACGGCCCCAGAGGGCCGAATGTGACATCCGAGAGACTCGATGTGACCCACGTCTCACCCGGGGGTGGTGCGCGTGAATCCCTCGCGGTACCGTCCCGTGAGCCGCTTGACCTGGTGATATTTACGGTCGAGTACCCGCGCGGTACCGTGAGGGCATGCCAGCTCTCAACGTGGAGTTCAGCGACCGCGAGCTAGAGGACCTGCGGCAGATCGCCAAGGAACGCGGTACGTCCATGAAGGCCCTCGTCCGCGAGGCGGCGGCGGCCGACATCGCCCGGCACCGGGCGCTCCAGGAGGGCGCCGAGGCCTTCCGCCGGTTCTTCGCGTCCCACGCCGACGAATTCGCGGCCGCCTTCCCCGACGACGAACCGCCCGCCAAGGACGAGGGGCGGGCCGCCTGACCGATGGCACCTGTCATCCACATAGACGTGCCGTGGCTGCTCCAGCGGCACGAAGAGGTCCTGCCGGACCAGCCCACGATCAACGACTTCTCGGCGCTGGTCGCGGCCGTTGCCCGGCACCGCGTGGACCCGCCGCGGCTCGGCGTGGACTCCGACCCCGCCTGGCGGGCCGCCGCGCTGCTGCACACCCTCGCCCTGCTCAAGCCGCTGCCCTCGGCCAACGCCCGCTTCGCCTGCGCCACGGCCGTGGCCTACATGTTCGTCAGCGGTGTCGGCATTGATCCGCCCTACGGCGCTCTCGTCGACCTCGCCCGCGATCTGATCGACGGCAAGACCGACGTCTTCGGGGCCGCGGACCGGCTGCGCTCCTGGCAGATCTGACGGCCGCTGTCCGGCGGGCCCGTGGGCCGTCGGCCCCGGCCGCCTCCCTCGGGGCCGCCGACCGAGGGCGGGAGGATCGGGGTCGGCGGCCCGTTCGCACAGGAGAGCCGCCGTCCTGCGCGGGGCCTTCCGAGGGGCCGCTTCCAGTGGACTGCGCCGCGGCGTGCGCCGGGAGCGTGCGCGCCGCCCCGGAACGGGTGCGCGATTCACACGGGGCACAGGGAATGACGAATGCCAGTGCGAGTGAGTCGAGTTGCCGTCGAATCTGACTATCTTTCAAAGGTGCTGATGTTGCCCGAGTGCCTTGTTGGGCAAGAGTGTTTTGTGCGAGGGTGAAGTGCCCGTGCGGGGGGTAAAAGCCGGGTCGCATTCGTCCGTGGGGGAACCGGACCGAATGGGGGTCGGTGGAATTCGCGCTCCCCGCGTCCGGCGCCCAAAAGGGACGCACCAGGCAGAACTCCTTTTCGGGGGCCGGAGCTTCTGTGTGTCACCTTTGCGTGGGAAGGAATCCGCTCAGTGCCCACCCCCCACCCCCCTCGCCCTCCTTACCCGCCGCCCGGCGGGCCTCCCGGGGAATCCGACGAGGGGCTCGCCGTGCTGCTGCGCGGCCGGCCCGACGGCGAGGCCGCCCAGTCCGTCGCCCTGCTGATGGCGCGGCACTGGCAGCCCGTCCAGGAGTACGCGGTGATCTGCCTCGCCTCCCGTGAGGACGTCGCGTCGATGGTCACCGCCGCCGCCTTCCACCAGGTCCTCGGCCGGCTGACCCTCGGCGAGTCCGCCGCCGCGCTGCGCCCCCGGCTGCTCGTGGCCGTCCGGGACACCGTCCGGGACTGGGCGGCCGAAGAGCGAATAACCGCGGTCCTGCCGGATCTCGGGAAACCTGCGGGCGGCCGCGGTATGCGGGCCGCGAAGTCCATGACGCCGGAAAACCGCAAGCTGGCCGGGCGTTCATTCCATGCCCTTCCCGGACTCTCCCGGTGTCTGCTCTGGCACACCGAGGTCGAGGCCGAGCCGATAACCGTCCCCGCCGGCCTCCTGGGCATGGATGCCGACACCGCGTCGGTCGCACTCGAACAGGCGCATGAAAAATTCCGTATGGGTTGTGTACATGCCCATCGGGAACTCGCGCCGACCAAGGATTGCCGGTTCTACAACCGCCTTCTCGACGTCCCCATTCGGCGCGGCGGAGCCCTCCTGCCGGACGTCGAGGAGCATCTGGCCCAGTGCCGCTACTGCCGCGGTGCCGCCGAACAACTGGGTCATTTCGAGGGCGCGTTGGGGGGCCTGATCGCCGAGTCCGTGCTCGGCTGGGGCGCCCGCCGCTACTACGAGTCCCGTCCGGGCCGCACCCAGCAGGGCGCCCGCTCGCGCGCCCGCGGCTCCGCACGGCACGGCCGCGGCCGTCGCCGGCTCCTGCCGCAGCAGCTGCGCAGGACGCCGGGCGGGCCGCGGACACTGCTCACCGGCGTGGGCCTCACCTCCGTCGGACTGCTCGCCACGATGATGGTCGCCGGAGTGTGGTCGGAGGACGACGGCACCGCCCCGGCCGTCTCCGGCAGCGCCGTGGAGAACCCGCCCACGGCGTCCTCCGCGCCCCCGGACACCGCCCGGCTCCCCGTCCCGTCCCAGCGGACCGGGCTGCGCAACGCGGACGCCGACCTGTGCCTGGCCGTCCGGGGCGAGGTCCGCCGCGGCGCCGGCACCGAGCTCGCGCCCTGCTCCGCCACCGCCGAGCAGCAGTGGACGTACGAGAAGGACGGGCTGCTGCGCAGCGCGGCGGACCCGGATCTGTGCCTGGACTCGCATGTGGACGCCGGGGTCGTCGTCCTCGGCCGGTGCGCCGACAGGGACGCCGGCCGCGGTGACGACGTGCGCTACGACCTCACCGCGCAGGGCGAGTTGCTGCCCCGCTGGGACGAACGGCTCGCCCTGGCCTCCACCACCGGCGAGCCGGGCGCCGACATCGTGGTCAAGGTCCGCGACGGCACCGACACACAGCGCTGGCTCGCCGACCCGGGGCCATCGGCGGGCCCGGGGTCGTTCGCGGTCAGTGACAGTGCCGCCCAGGTCTCGGACGGTTCCCTCTAACCGATCACGTCCCGCGGCGGGCCGCCCGCCAGATACCCGGTCACGTTCTCCACGGCCGCCAGGGCGATACGGACCAGGGTCTCCCGGGTGACGCCGCCGACGTGCGGGGACAGCACCACGTTCGGGGCCCGCAGCAACCGCAGCGCCGGGGTGGGCGGCTCGGGGTCGAAGACGTCGAGGCCCGCCCCGGCCAGGGCGCCCTTCTCCAACGCGTCCGCGAGGGCGTTCTGGTCGATCAGGGCGCCCCGGGCCGTGTTGATCACGAACGCCGTCGGTTTCAGCAGGGCGAGGCGCCGCGCGTCCAGCAGGTGCCGGGTCTCCTCGGTGAGGGGTGCGTGCAGGGAGACGTAGTCGGCGGTGCGCAGCAGCTCGTCCAGGGGGACGTGCCGGGCGCCGGCGAACTCCTGCGAGCGGGGGGCCGCGTAGACGACGGTCATGTCGAACGCGGCCGCCCGGCGGGCCACCTGCCGCCCGATACGGCCGAGGCCCACGATGCCGAGGGTCTTGCCGGACAGCTCGGTGAGCGAGCCCTGGAGCCGGGGGAGCGCCCAGTCCGCCTCCACCAGCGCGGTGTGGGCCGGGATCAGCCGCTTGGCGAGCGCCAGCATGAGGGCGAAGGTCTGCTCGGCCACGTTCTGCGCCTCGGCGCCGCTGGAGCCGATGGTGCACACCGGCACCCCGCGGGCCCGGGCCGCGCCCAGGTCGACGTAGTCGAAGCCGTGGCTCGCGCACTGCACCAGCTCCAACTCCGGTGCGGCGGCCAGGTGTTCGCCGGTCACCGGGGCCAGCGCGGTGATCAGGACATGGGCGGTGCGCAGCGCGGCCGGGTCCTCGTCCGCGGCCTCGACGACGGTGACGTGCGCCTCGGCGGGGAAGAGCGCGGCGAGTCCGGATGCGACGGCGCGGCCGCCCACGTGGGGTGCGACGACGGCGAGGACGTTCCTCACGGCGGTCATGCGGAGTCCTCCACGAGGTCGGCGGGGCCGACGGTGGCGGGACGGGCGTGCCCGGTCAGCGCGAGGGTGAGGTCCAGCTCGGCCAGCAGACAGCGGATCACGTGCTCCACGCCCGCTTGCCCGTCGAGTCCGAGACCGTATACGTACGGCCGCCCGACGAGCACGGCCCGGGCGCCCAGCGCGAGCGCCTTGACGATGTCGTCGCCCGTGCGCACGCCACTGTCGAACAGCACCGTCAGTCGCTCCCCGGCCGCCGCCACGATGCCGGGCAGCGCGTCGGCCGCCGCGACCGCACCGGCCACCTGCCGGCCGCCGTGGTTGGAGACGACGACCCCGTCCATCCCGGCGTCGGCCGCCGCCACCGCGTCCGCCGGGTGCAGGATGCCCTTCAGCACGATCGGGCCGTCCCAGTGATCGCGCAGGAACGCCAGGTCGGGCCAGGTCTTGGCGGGGTCGGCGAACATCCCGACGAAGTGCATCACCGCGGCGTTGGGATCCTCGTGCACCGGCTTGGCCAGACCGGCCAGGAAGGCCGGGTCGGAGAAGTAGTTGGCGGTGCCCACGCCGTGCAGGAACGGCAGATAGGCCTGGTCCAGGTCGCGCGGGCGCCACGCGAGCAGCGGGGTGTCCAGGGTGACGACGAGCACGGTGAACCCGGCCGCCTTGGCCCGGCCCAGGAAACTGCGCGCCACCTCCGGGTCCTTCGGCCAGTACAGCTGGAACCAGCGCTCGGCGTCCCCCATGGCCTCGGCGACCTGCTCCAGGGGCGTGCTGGACGCCGAGGACAGCACGAACGGCACGCCCTGCGCCGCGGCGGCCCGGGCGGCGCCCGGCTCGGCGTCCGGATGCATGATCGACAGCACCCCGACCGGCGCCAGCGCCACCGGGGCGGGCAGCCTCCGGCCGAGCACCTCGACGGACAGGTCCCGCTCGTGCACGTCCCGCAGCACGCGCGGCACGATCCTGCGCCGGTCCAGGGCCCGCCGGTTGGCGAGGGCGGTGCTGCCGTCCCCCGCGCTGCCCGCCACGTACCCGACCGGGCCGGGGCCGAGCCGCTGCTCGGTGAGCGCCTCCAGCCGGGTCAGATCGGTGGGCAGCCGGGGGACGGCTCCCGTCATGCCGTTCAGATAGATCTCGTACTGGAAGTCCGCCCAGTGCCTGGCCATCGGTACGACCGCCTCTCGTCGCTGAGAACGCGCTGCACGCCGACCATACCGACTGGTAGGCAGGGGCGGGTGATCAAGCGCGGGGCGGCAACGCGTCCAGGATGCGGGCCAGTTCGCGCGGCTGCGAGAACATCGGCCAGTGGCCGGTGTCCATGGTCGCCAACTCCCACAGCTCGCTGCTGAGGAGCTCGGCCGCGGCGCCCCACGGTTCCTCGCCGTCCAGGAGGCACTTGATGTAGGTGCCGGGCAGCTCACTCAGTGGGCGGGCCATGACCGCCGGTTCGGTCAGGGTGGCGCCGGGGTGTGCGGTGGCGCCCTTCACGATCCGCGCCACCTGCTCGTCCGTCAGTCCTTGACCGGCGAACTCGGCGGCGTCCGGGCACGGCCAGAACCCGTCGTGGGCGGCGATCGCCTCCCGCACCGGGTCGCTCGGCCAGCCCGACAGGAAGCACTCCCCGTCCACCGCCGCGTTGCCGTCGACGATCACCACCCGGTCGACCCGCTCGCCGAGCCGTACGGCGGCCTGGCCCACCGGAACGCCCGCGTAGCTGTGCCCGACGAGGACGACCCGTCCGAGGCCGAGGCGCTCGACCTCGTCGACGACGTCCCGCACATGCGTCTGCTGCCCGGCGGGCACCCCTTGCTTCTCCGCGAGGCCGGACAGCGTCAGCGGGTGGGCGCCGTGCCCCGCCGCACGCAACTGCGCGGCCACCTCCTCCCACGCCCACGCGCCGAGCCAAGCACCTGCCACCAGTACGAAGTTGGTCATGCCCGCACCGTAGCCGCCGGCACTGACACCGGCCCTTCTCCGCCCGCGACCGCGGAGTCGACCGAAGGCCGCATCGGCCGCGGGCCGGAATCGGAATGTTTCAGGCCGATTGCCGAGCGAGTGGAATCCGGCCACTTGGCTGCTCCAGGCGATCAAGATCGGCCCGGTTGCGGGGTTGGAACGTTCGAATTCCGTCACTTCGCGCCACTGATTCAATACGCAAGGTTACTGAAACCCGTGGGTCGGATGTGTGTTCCGGCGACGGACTCGGCAGACTCGCGCTCGCTGGTTCCGGCCCGACCGGGCGTGGTTCCGGCACACCCTCGACAGTCAGCGGAAGGATGCACACAATGCGGAACACCGCGCGCTGGGCAGCGACTCTCGGTCTGACGGCCACCGCCGTCTGCGGTCCCCTCGCAGGGGCCGCCCCCGCCGCCCCGGTCGCCGCCCCCGCCTCGCTCTACGCCCCCTCGGCGCTCGTCCTCACCGTGGCGCACGGTGAGAGCGCGGCCCTCGTCCGGCCGGAACGGGCGGTCACCCTCTCCTGCGCGCCGACGCCGACCGGCACGCACCCGGCCGCCGCCGAGGCCTGCGCCGAACTGCGCGCCACCCAAGGGGACTTCGATGCGCTGGAGGGCATCGAGGGCGTGATGTGCACCCGCGAGTACGACCCCGTCGTCGTCACCGCCGAGGGCGTCTGGCAGGGCCGCCGCGTGTCCTACGAGCGGGTCTTCTCCAACGAGTGCATGCAGATCTCCCTCGGAGCGAGCGTCTTCGCGTTCTGAGGGACCGGGATCGCACGGTTCCCGTGAGGACGTGCAGCGGCTCGTAGCTGGGGAGTGCGAGCTCTGACGCGGGCCGTGCGATCCCGCGCCGAGGGCCGGCCGGGCGGAGTGGGGCCACCCGGCCGGCACCTCGGTACCGCCGCCGTCAGCCCCGGTCGCGATGGCTCGTGTCGCACCAGGGGTAGCGGCGGCTGCGCCGGCAGGTGCACAGGGCGACCCGGAAGCGGTCGGAGGAGACGGTCGTGCCGTCCTCCAGCTCGACCTCTACCGGGCCCTCCACCAGCAGCGGACCGCGGCGCTGCATCGTGATCCTGCGGGGCGGCTCAGACCGGGAGTTCGGCACGGACGACCACCAACTCCTCCTTCTCCTGCGCGGCGGACAGCAGGCCCTGCGCCCGCAGCCACGGCTCGCGCGAATGCAGTACCGGACCGAACGGGATCCGGCGCCGCCGGGTCACGGCCGCCTTCAGTCCGGCCTCGCGCAGCCCGTCCACGGTCCGGCCGGGCCCGCTCAGCGCCGAGTGCACGACCAGCAGCACCCCTCCGGGGCGCAGCAGCGCGGGTGCTTCGCGGCAGATCCGGTTCAGGACCGACCGCCCGTCGTGCCCCGCGTCCCACGACCGGGCCGGCCCGCGCGGACCGGCCTCGGCGGCGGGTGCGGGAACATAGGGCGGGTTGGCGAGGATGAGGTCGAACGACTGCCCCCGCACGGGCGCGAACAGATTGCCGTGCCGGATGCGCAGCGGGAGCCCGGACAGCCGGGCGTTGAGCCGGGCCGCGCACACGGCCCGCCACGACACGTCGACCGCGGTCACCCGGGCGGAGCGCCGGGCCGCCGCGAGCGCCAGCGCGCCGGAGCCGGTGCCCACGTCGAGCACCTCCGCGCCGGTCGGCAGCGGCTCGTCGGCGAGGGCGCCGGCCAGCAGATCCGTGTCCTCCTGCGGGGCGTAGACGCCCGGTGGTATCACCATGTTCACGGCGCCCGGGTACCCCGGCAATCAGGAGATATGGGGTATTCCGGAAGGAAGTGGCGTCCGCAGCGACGACCTGCCCGCCCGCCAGGCGGTGAGCAGCCGGTCGGCGAGACGGTCCTCCAGGTGGCCCGTGGCGTCGATGCCGAAGGCCATGTCGGGTGCCAGCTGCGGCTCCTCGGCCAGCAGACCGCCGATGACGTCGTGCCGTACCACCTGCTCGTGCACCGCGTCCGCCTCGACGTGCTCGTCGTAGAAGTGCTCTGCCGCCGGTCCGGCGCCGGTGCGGCGCATCGCCTCGGCCAGCCGCCGGGAGCCCGGCGAGGAGGTGATCTCCACCGCCGCGAAGTGGCCGACGAGGGCGCCTCTGAGGGTGCGGTGCAGTCCGAGCAGGGACATGAGGTTCACCGTGGCCAGCAACTCGGCGCCCGCCGCGTCCAGATAGCGGCCGTACGCCGTGTCGAGGTCCAGATCCGTCATCAGGTCGGCGAACAGGCGCGCATGGATGCGGTCGGGGCGGCCGGCGCCGTACTCGTCGAACTCCACCGCCGCCATCGCCGACTTGGCCCGGCCCCACAGCCGGGGCAGCACCCAGGCGTGCGGATCCGCCTCCTTCAGGTGGTACAGGGAGCGCAGCGCCGCGTACTCCCGCACGTGCCACAACTCGCCCTCGCCGCACAGGAAGTGGCTGACTCCGGTGCCCTCGACCGGCTCGACCAGCAGATCGGCGAGCGCCTCGTCGACGCCGTCGTGGACCGGGGCGTCGGTGCGCAGGGTGGTCAGGAAGCGGTGTTCCAGTGCCGCGCGCACCCGCAGCAGGTCGGGGTCCCACTCACGCTCCGCGGGCACCCCGGCGAAGCCCCGGTAGTGCAGCTCGTAGCACAGGTAGAGGGCGAGCTGGAGGTCGTCGCCGTACACGGGGGCGCCCGCGAGGTCGGCGTCGCGTGGCAGGGGGCCTGTGCCCCGCAGATACCGTGTGACGGCTGCGGACACCGGCCCCCGGGTGCCCGGCAGCCGGGGTTCCGTACGCTCGTGGGTCATGCGGGCCGGGTACCCGGCCCGCGCCGGGCGACCCGTCCGAGTGGAGCGGGCCGCCATGAAGGCATGCGTGATCAACCGCACCCTGAAGAGGCCGCCCCGATCCCTCCGGGCACGGGGGCACTGGCCCGGGGCGTCACCGTCGGCTACGGCGGCCGGACGGCCATCGACGGCCATCGACGGCCGAGCTGCTGTACGAGGCGTTCGGCCTGCGGGCCCATGATCGACGCCCCGGTGAGGGCGGCCGCTCGTCGTGCCGGGTGGTCGCGCATACGTCCAGGCCAGCCCCCGGGGAACCCACATGCTTAGGCTAGGCTAACCTCATGCTCATGCGACGCGACGGCGACTCCGGCCCCAACGGCGAAGAGTTCGCCGCCCTGCGCCCGGACCTGATCACCGCGGTCCGCTCCGAGGCCGCCCGGGCCGCCCACGACGGCTTCTGCACCAAACCGTCCCCCGAGCGCATCGACCGCGTCGACGGCGACCGCGTCTTCGTGCTCACCGACAAGATCTCGTACCTCCGCGACAGCGAGGCCCCGGCGGTCGGCGCCGCCCTCGCGATCGACGCATGCGTCAGGTCGGCCGGGCAGGGGTGAGCGCGACAGACACGCGCGCCGCCGCCCCGGCGGCCCTGCACACGGCGACCGGACGCGAGGCGTGGCGGTGGGTCGCGGCGCACTGCCGCGAGGTGCCCTGGCTGACCGCCGCCACCGTGCTCACCACCGTGGCCGGGGCGGCTCTCCAGGTGCTCCCCGTGCTGCTGCTCGGCCGGGTCGTGGACGGGGTCGTCGAGGGTGAGTCGCGCTCGATCCTCGTCACCGTAGGGGCGTTGATGGTGGCCGCCGCTCTGCTCGGCGCGGCGGCCACCGCCGTCTCCACCTATCTGGTCGGACGCCTCGGCGCCGATCTGCTCGCCCGGCTGCGGGAGGGCGCCGTCCGGGCCGTCCTCGGCATGCCCAGCGCCCGCATCGAGCAGGTCGGCCGGGGCGACGTGCTCTCCCGCGTCGGAGACGACGTCGCCGTCGTCTCCAAGGGCATCCGCACGGCCGTCCCCACCATCTTCTCCGCCGGGGTACTGGTCGCCATCGCCACGGTCGGCATGTTCGGCCTCGACTGGCGGCTCGGCCTGGCGGGCGCCGGCGCGCTGCCCGCGTACGCGCTCGCCCTGCGCTGGTACCTCCCGCGTTCCGCGCCTCTCTACCGCGAGCAGCGCGTGGCCCAGGCCGACCGGGCGCAGGCGCTGATCAGCGGCCTGAACGGGATCGACACCGTCCGGGCCTACCGCCTGGAGGGCGCCTTCCGCGAGAAGGTCACCCAGGAGTCATGGCGGGTGCGCGACCTCGGGATCGAGGTGTTCCGGTTCTTCGGCCGGTTCGTGGGCCGGGAGAACCGCGCCGAGTTCATCGGTCTCGTCCTGATCCTCGTGGTGGGCTACGCCCTGCTGGAGGCCGACGCCGCGAGCCTCGGCGAGGTGTCGGCGGCCCCGCTGCTGTTCCACCGGCTGTTCACCCCGCTCGGCCTGATCATGTTCACCTTCGACGAGGCGCAGAAGTCCGGCGCGAGCCTGACCCGCCTGGTCGGCGTGCTGGGGGAGCCCGCCGAGGAGCGGCTGGTCGGCGACGCCGCCGTCACCCCGGTGGACACCGCGCCCCTGCCGGTGACCGTGCAGGGGCTGACGTTCACGTATCCCGGAGCCGAGGAGCCGGTGCTGCGGGACGTCGACCTGACGATCCCGGCGGGCGGTTCGCTCGCGCTGGTCGGGGCGACCGGCGCGGGCAAGACGACCCTGGCCGCGCTGATCGCGGGCATCGGGACCCCCGACGCCGGGTCGGTGCGCATCGGGCCGACCGACCTCGCCGACCTGGACGAGGCCGGGGCGCGGGCCCTGGTGAGCATCCTGACGCAGGAGACCCACGTGTTCTCCGGCCCGCTCGCCGACGACCTGTGGCTGGCCGCGCCGGAGGCGACCGACGCCGAACTGAGGGACGCGCTGCGCACGGTCGGCGCCGACGGCTGGGCGGACACGCTGCCCGAGGGGCTGGGCACTCCGGTCGGCGAGGGCGGTGAGCGTCTCGACGTCACCAAGGTCGCCCAGCTCGCCCTGGCCCGGCTGGTGCTGGGCCGGACACCGGTGGTCGTGCTCGACGAGTCGACCGCGGAGGCGGGCAGCGAGGGCGCCGCGGAGCTGGAACGGGCCGTCCTGGCCGCGTGCGCGGGACGGACGACGCTGTTCGTGGCGCACCGGCTGACCCAGGCGATGACGGCGGACCGGATCGCCGTCCTGGACGCGGGACGCGTGGTGGAGCAGGGCACGCACGACGAGTTGGTGGCCCTCGGCGGCCGGTACGCGCGACTGTGGCGCGCCTGGCGCGAGGGCAGTTAGGCACATTTCCGAGTCGGGTGCGGGCCGGCGGGAGCCGGCCCTCGCTCCTGGAAGGGGCACGGGGTCTTCGATGACGGGGATGACGGAGATCTGGAAGGGGCACGGGGTCTTCGATGGCGGAGATGACGGGATGACGGCGACAGCGGAGACGACGGCGACAGCCGAGACGACGGCGACAGCGGAGATGACAGGACCGCGCGCTCGTCCCGCCCTGCGCGGACTCCAGGCCGTACGGCTGACCGGACTGCTCCGCCGCGAGTACGGCCCTCTCATCACGATCCGAGACCTGTTCACCCCGCGTACCCCGGAAGCGATGGCACGCCACCCCGATGACCACTCCTGACACGCAACAGCCCCGCACGGGGGCGGACATCCTCCGCAGCGCGCTGCGCCGCAACGTCGGCGCCATGATCCGGGGCACCCTCCTGATGGGCCTGTACCAGGCGGGGGAGACCGCGTTCCCCATCGCGCTCGGCCTGATCGTCGAGCACACGATGCAGGGCGAGCGCAGCCTCGGCGCGCTCGCCGTGTCGATCGCCGCGCTGGCCGTGATCATCACGACGGTGTCGCTGTCCTGGCGGTTCGGCATGCGCATCCTGCAGAAGGCCAACACGACCGAGGCACACCGCTGGCGGGTCCGGGTCGCGGGGTGCGGACTGCGGCCGGTGGCACGGGACGTCGACCTGAAGTCCGGCGAGGTGCTGACCATCGCCACCGAGGACGCCGACCAGACCGCCGACATCATCGAGGTGGTGCCGCTGCTGATCAGCTCGCTGGTCGCGGTGCTGGTCGCGGCGGTCGCCCTGGGGCTCGCGGACATCCGGCTCGGCCTGCTGGTGATCGTGGGCACCGTCGCGATCCTGTCGATCCTCAGCGTCCTGTCCAAGCGGATCGGCGCGAGCACCCGGGAGCAGCAGGCCCGGGTGGCACGGGCGGGCGCGAAGGTCGCCGACCTGATCTCCGGCCTGCGCCCACTGCACGGCTTCGGCGGCAACCACCAGGCGTTCCTGGCCTACCGGCAGGTCAGCACCGAGGCGAAGCACCAGGCGGTCACCGTCGCCCGGGCGAACGGCGCCTACGCGGGCGCCGCTCTGGTCCTCAACGCGGCCCTGGCCGCCGCCGTCACCCTCACGGCGGGTCTGCTGGCCTTCGACGGCCGGATCACCGTCGGCGAACTCGTCATGGCCGTGGGCCTCGCGCAGTTCATCATCGAACCGCTCAAGCTGTTCTCCGAGATGCCGAAGTACGTGATGATCGCGCGCGCGTCGGCCGAACGGATGGCGCTGGTGCTGGCCGCGCCCCCGGTGCTGGTCCCCGGATCGGAACACCCGTCCCCCGGAGGGGACCTGGAGGTCGACGGTGTCCGTCACGGAACCCTGCGCGGACTGAAGTTCCAGGTGCGGGCGGGCGAGTTCGTGGCAATCGCCGCCTACCGGCCGCGCGCCGCGGCCGACCTGGCGGCGGTCCTGGCCCTCAACGTCCCGCCCGCCGCCTACGAGGGAGCCGTCCGGGTCGGCGGGCGGGAACTCGCGGAGCTGTCGGTCGAGGCGGTCCGCGCGCACCTGCTGGTGAACCCGTACGACGGGGAGATCTTCGCGGGCACCCTGCGCACGAACATCGACCCGTCGGGCACCAGCCGGACGGTCCCCGAGGCCGTCGAGGCGTCCCTGCTGACCGACGTGGTCGCCCTGCACCGCGAAGGACTCGACTACGGCGTGCGCGACCGCGGCGCGAACCTCTCCGGCGGGCAGCGCCAACGGCTGTCCCTGGCCCGGGCGTTGGCCGCGGACTCCGACATCCTGGTGCTGCACGACCCGACGACGGCCGTCGACGCGGTCACCGAACAGCTCATCGCGCGCAACCTCGCGGAGCTGCGCCGGGGCCGTACCACCGTCGTGATCACCAGCAGCCCGGCCCTCCTCGACGCCGCCGACCGGGTCCTCGTCCTGGACGAGGGCGTCGTCACGGCCGAGGGCACCCACCGCAACCTGCTGGTCACGGACGCGGAGTACTGCGCGGCGGTGACGCGCTGACCTGTTCGTCGGGGGTCCGGGCGGCCTCCCTCGGCAGGGCGTGCCGACATGCCCACCTCGGCGTGCCGACAGTCCGTGTCGTCCCACCGGCGCAGCGGCACCGGCTTGGACCAGCTCCCGAGCCGCGCCACAGGAACAGTCACCCAGCCGCCGTCCCCGGGCGGCGTCGACGCGGGCGACCCGGCCACCGCCCAGGACCGCTCGGTGCCGAGCCTGCCGGGCGGCCCGAACGCGACAAAGCCGTCCACCCTTCGCCGACGTACCCGGCGGATGGACGGTCGCCCCGGAGGGGAGCGCACGCAACGCGTGTCCGGAGTTCGTCCAGTCCCACCGGACGGACCTGCGCCCCGCTCGCTCGTGGACTCCGCGGACGCCTGACGGGCGTGCCGTCACGCGTTCCGCGGAGTCCTCGTATCGGAAGGATCAGTCGCCCTCGGACTCCTCCTGGGCGCGCGTGTTGGGGGTGACGGCGTCGGCGGCCTCACCCCTGCGCCGCCGTTCGTCGTCGGAGTCCCGGGTGCGGTGCGCGGCTTCCCTGATCTCCCGCAGCACCTCCTCGCCCGCCGTCCTGGGCGGCTCCTCCCGGTGCTCGCGCTCGTCACTCATGGCTCGCTCCTTCCTCGGGTGCGTGCGGTCGGCTTGTCCCTTCCTCGGGTGCGTGCGGTCAGCTCGTCGCGATGCGCAGCGGCACCGGATCGTGCGCCGCGGGCTCCTCGTACCGGTTGACCTCCGCCCACCAGGACGGGCCGTCCTCGATGAGCCGCAGCAGCACCCCCTCCCGGATCGCCCACGGGCAGACGGTGACCGTCCGCAGGCCCGTGAGCTTCATCGCCGTGTGCCCGACCACCGCACCGGCCAGGCTCTGCGCGGCACGCGGCGCGGAGATGCCGGGCAGCCGCGAGCGTTCGGCGGCAGGCAGCGAGGACAGCCGTGCGATCGCCTCGCGCAGGTCGCGGCGGTGCAACTGCCGCTCCACGAACGGGCCGTGACGCCCCGGTGCGGAACCGCACAACCGGCCCAACTGCTGGAACGTCCGCGAGGTGACCACGGCGGTGCGCGGCCCCTCCCAGCGGATCCGCGCCGCCACGTCCCGCATCTGATGGCGGACCTTGCGGCGCAACGCCCGTACCCGCTCCGGGGCCGGCGGGTCGTCGCCGTCGAAGAACTCATGGGTCAGCCGACCCGCGCCGAGCGGCAGTGAGGCCGCGAAGTCCGGCAGACGCCCACGGCCGAACGCCACCTCCAGTGATCCGCCGCCGATGTCCAGCAGCGCGAGCGGCCCCGACCGCCAGCCCATCCACCGCCGCGCCCCGAGGAACGTCAGCTCCGCCTCCACCTCACCCGGCAGCGTGCACAGGTCCACCCCGGTCCGCGTGCGTACGGCACGCAGTACCTCCCGCCGGTTCGGGGCCGCGCGCACCACGGCCGTCGCGAAGGCCAGCGGCGCGGTCGCGCCCCACCGGGTCGCGGTCCTGCTCGCCTCGGCGACCGCGCCGACCAGCCGGTCGACGGCCTCCTCCGGAATCGCGTCCCCCGGTCTGACCTGCTCGGACAGCCTCAACCGCCACTTGGCGGTGTGTACCGGTAACGGCACCCCGTCCGCGGCGTCCGCCACCACGAGCCGGACCGTGTTCGAGCCCACATCCACCACGCTGATACGCATGGGCACGTGAGTACCCGTTTTCGGGGCCGGACAACAAGAGGGCCTCCCTCTCCCCGGAGACGGCGGCCCTCTCGCGCTCGGACGGCCCGAGGGCCGGACCGTTGGCGCCGACCCCGTCGGCAGGCGGTGTCGACGAGGGCGGCGTCCAGCACCACCATCGGCTGCGCGACGGAGACGACCGCCGGAATCCACCACCGCCCAGGTGGGGCGGCGGGCGGCTCTGGACGGCCCGCCTGCGGATACGGTGCTGTCATGTCTCGATCAGCAGAAACCGGATCTGTCCCGTCCGCCGTCACCGCGGACGACGTCGGCCTGGCCGTGCGGCTCGCCGTGGGCGTCCTCGGGGACGCACCCCCGCACGGGTGGGACGCCAGGGCCGGTTCGCTGGAGTGGGACTGCTGGGAGACCGTCGAGCACCTCGCCAACGACCTGGTCTACTACGCCGTGCAGCTCGGGCCGCAGAGCCCGCCGCTGGACACCCATGTGCCCTTCGCGCTGCGCCGGAAGAGGCCCGACGGACCCGCGTACTTCCTCCTCGCCGAGCGCGACGCGGGCCCGGCCGGCCTGGTGCAGGTGCTGGAGGCGTGCGGCGCACTGCTGGCCGCCATGGTGCGTACGACGCCGCCCCACGTCCGCGCCCACCACGCCGCCGGGGTCTCCGACCCCGAGGGCTTCGCGGCGATGGGGGTGGTGGAGACGCTGGTGCACACCCACGACGTGGCGGAAGGCCTCGGGCTCGACTGGACCCCGCCCGCCGCCCTCTGCTCGCGCGCGCTCGCCCGGCTCTTCCCACAGGCCCCGCAGGGCGCGGACCCCTGGCTCACCCTGCTGTGGGCCACCGGCCGCGCCGAACTGCCGGGACACCCGCGCCTCACCACATGGCGCTGGACCAGCACACCGCGGTCGCGAAGCTAGGCCAGCTGGCGCCGCACCAACTCGTGCAACCGCCCGCCCGTGTCCGCCAGCAACTGCGCCGGCGACCCCTCCTGGGCCACCTTTCCGTCCTCCATCACGATCACCCGGTCGGCGTCCAGCACGGTGGACAGCCGGTGGGCGATCACGATCCGGGTGGCGTTGAGGGCCTTGGTGCTCTCGATGACCGTGCGCTGGGTCTCGTTGTCCAGCGCGCTGGTCGCCTCGTCGAAGAAGAGGATCCGCGGCCGCCGGATCAACGCCTGGGCGATCATCAGGCGTTGGCGCTGGCCGCCGGAGACCGCGCCGCTGCCGGAGACGATGGTGTGCAGGCCCATCGGCATCCGCCTGATGTCCTCGGCGAGCCCGGCCATCTCGGCCGCCGCCATCGCCTCCTCCGGGGTACAGGGCTCGGTGCCGCAGATGACGTCCAGGACGGACCCGGTGAACGGCTGCGCGTGCTGCAGGACGACACCGCACTGCCGCCGGACGGCCGACTGGTCGAGGGCCGCCAGGTCCTGGCCGTCGTAGAGGACGCTGCCCGAGGCCGGCCGGTCGAAGCCGATCAGCAGTCTCAGCAGGGTCGACTTGCCGCAGCCGCTCGGGCCCACGATCGCCACGAACTCGCCCGGGCGGACCGAGAAGGAGACGTCGTCCAGCACGAGCGGGCCGTCGTCGGTGTACCGGAAGGACAGCCGGCGGGCCTCGATCGCGCCGGTCAGCGGGCCCGGCCGGGTGCTCGCCGCGCGCACCTCCGGAGTCGCGTCGAGTACCGGCCTGATCTGCTCGAACAGCGGCAGCGCGGCCACCATCGAGACGAACGCGCCGGTGATCTGGGTGACGGAGGTCAGCAGCATCGTCACCGCGGTGTTGAAGGTGAGGAACGCCGCCGCCGACATCGACCCGCGCGCCGGACCCGCCAGCAGCATGAACATCAGCAGGGTGCACAGCGGCAGGTACACCGCGCCCAGCACCGTGGTGAGGTTCTTGATCCGGCCCACCTTCTGCTGGAGCTCACGGCTGCGCGCGAACCGGTCCGCCCAGGCCGCGTACGCGTAGTTCTCGGCCGCCGCCACCCGCAGCTTCGGCAGCCCGCGCAGCGTCTGGAAGGCCTGGTTGTTCAGCTTGTTGCCCAGCACGACCAGCCGCCGCTGCCAGCGCACCTGCCACAGCCCGAGCCCCAGGAACACGGCCGCGACGACGACGAGCATGCCGATCGCCGCCAGCGCCATCGGCACGCTGTACCAGAGCAGCAGCCCCAGGTTCATCGCGCCGACCGTGACCGACTGGGCCACGGTCGGCCCGACCCCCGCGAGCAGCCGCCGGATCGCGCTGATCCCCATCGCCGCGCTCGCCAGCTCGCCGGTGGAACGCTCCGTGAAGAACGACGTCGGCAGCCGCAACAGCCGGTCCCACACCGCCGGTTGAAGGGTCGCCTCGATCCGGCCCTCCAGGCGCAGCATGGTCAGGTTCTGCAGCAGCATGAACGCCGCGGCCACCACGCTGCTGACCATCACCGCCAGACACATCCGGACGATCGGCCCGGTCTGCGCCTGCGGCACGAACTGGCCGAGCACCTTGCCCGTGGCGATCGGCACCAGTGCGCCGATCGCGACCGTCACCAGACCGCTGAGCAGCAGGTTCGTCAGATCGCCCGAGGTGCCGCGCATGCTGAACCGCAGCAGCCCGAGCGGGCCGAGCCGACGCTCGGGCAGCGGCCGGTAGAACATCACCGCGCGCGGCTCGAACTCCTCCGCGTTGGCCTTCTCGACCGGTGTCTCCCGGCCGGTCGCCGGATGCACGGCGACATAGCCGCCGCGCCGCCACAGCAGCGCCACCGGTGCCCCGGACAGCGCCCGGTGCCCCACCAGCGGACCGACGTTCTCCCGCCACCAGCGGCCGTCGAGGCGGACGGCGCGGGTACGGACCCGGGAGGCCAGGGCGATCCGCTCGACCGGGTCGAGCCGCTCGCTCTCGGTGCCCGACCGCGCGGGCTCGGCCAGCGTGATCCCGGCCGCCCGTGCGACCAGCCTGCAGGCCGCGTAACCGGCGTCCGCGTCGGCGGCCGTCGTGCGCTGCGCCGACCGCTTGCCGATCGACGCCAGCAGCGTGCGGTCGGCCCGGGCGCGCACCGCCTCGCCGGCCCTGATGCCCTCCGCCGTGCGCGACTCGTGGGTGCGTTCCACCTGTTCGATCCAGCGGTCCAGCGTGGTCAGCAGGCGGTACTGCTGGTCGACCATGCTCTGCCAGACCGCCGGGTCCATCAGCAGGTCGGCGGCGGCCTCCTGGCCGTAGAGCGCGCCGTACTGCACGCTGCCGGGCGGGACCTGCATCCAGAAGACGTCGTCGTCGGTGAGCCGGCCGGCCGTGCCCTCGGTGGCCATGGGCGCCTGGAAGAGGATGGAGAGGCTGCGGCCGACGCCGAGGGCGAGGGCGTACTCCAGCGGGCTCGTCGTGGGCGGCACGTACTGCGGGTTGCCGTACGCGTCGTAGGACCATGTCTGCGTCTGCGCGGGCTGGTACAGCTCCCGCAGTCCGATGCGGTGCACCACGCAGTCCCGCAACGGGCGTGCCACCAGCGTGTGGTGCGGTCCTGCCACCGGCCCGAGCAGCAGTGACCCCGCCTCCAGGCGGCCCAAGTGGTGCCAGTGGCCCTGCTGTTCGGCGTCCACGGCGAACAGGTCCACCGCGCCGGCCGCCACCAGCCACAGCACCTGCGGCCCTTCGAGGTCCAGCCGGGTGAGCCCGGCACAGTCGACGCGCGAGCCCAACTGCCCGAGGGCGTTGAGGACCAGGTCCCCCTCGTGTACGGAGGTCATCTCACCGCTCCCTGACCAGCGCCGCGTACGCGCCGCCGCGCGCCACCAGCTCGTCGTGCCGGCCGCGCTCCACGATCGTGCCGTGCTCCAGTACGACGATCTCGTCGCTGTCGCGCACGGTGCTCAGCCGGTGCGCGATCACCACGCACGCGCAGCCGCGCCTGCGCAGGTTGTCCATCACGACCTGCTCGGTCTCGGCGTCCAGGGCGCTGGTCACCTCGTCCAGCACCAGGATGCTCGGCCGGCGCACCAACGCCCGGGCGATCTCCAGACGTTGGCGCTGCCCGCCGGAGAAGTTGCGGCCGTCCTGCTCGACCCGGCTGTGCAGACCGCCGGGCCTGCGCATGACCACGTCGTACAGCGCCGCGTCCCGCAGCGCCTCGATCACCGCGTCGTCCGGGATCGACGGGTCCCACAGCGCCACGTTGTCGCGGACGGTGCCCTCGAAGAGGAACACCTCCTGGTCGACGAAGGAGACGGAGGCCGCCAGCGCGCCGCGCGGAATGTCCTCGAGACGCTGACCGTCGATGCGGATCACGCCCTCCCAGGGCGCGTAAAGACCCGAGATCATCCGGGACACGGTGGACTTGCCGCTGCCCGAGCCGCCGACCAGGGCCACCTGCTGACCGGGGCCGACGGTGAGGTCGAAGCCCGTCAGCAGCGGCTTGTCCAGGGGGTTGTAGCCGAAGCTGATGTTCTGCAGCTCGACGTGCCCGTGCAGCCGGCGCGTGGAGTCGCCGCCGGGCCGGTCGTAGAGCGGGTCGGCCCGGAAGTTCTCCACGTCCTTCAGCCGGGCCACGTCGGCCGCGAAGTCCTGGATGCGGCCGGCCACGCCGTTGAGGCGGGTCAGCGGGGCGGTGAACCGGGTGACCAGCGCCTGGAAGGCGACCAGCAGACCGACGGAGATGTGCCCCTCGACCGCCCGCATACCGCCGATCCACAGGATCAGCGCGCTGTTCAGCGTGGCCAGCGTCGGCGCCACCACGCCCAGCCAGGCACTCGGCACGCCGAGGCGCTGCTGCTCCTCCAGCGTGGTGGCGTGCTGCCCGGCCCACTTGCGGAAGTAGCCGTCCTCGCCGCCGGTCGCCTTCATCGTCTCGATCAACTGAAGGCCCGTGTAGGCGGTGTTGGTGAGGCGGGCATTGTCGGCGCGCAACTTCGCGGTACGGGTGGCGCGCAGCCGGATCACCACCCGCATCGCCACGATGTTCAGCAGCGCGACCCCGATGCCGACGAAGGTCAGCTGCGGGTCGTAGGTGTACAGCAGCAGCGCGTACAGGACGACGACCACCGCGTCCACGCCCGCCGCCGCCAGGTCGCGAGCCAGCGTCTCGGCCACCGCGTCGTTGGACTGCAGACGCTGCACCAGGTCGGCCGGGCTGCGCTGGGAGAAGAACGTCACCGGCAGCCGCAGCAGATGGCGCAGGAAGCGGGCGCTGGAGAGGGTGGAGGAGATGATCCGGCCGTGCAGCAGGTTCGCCTGCTGCAGCCAGGTCAGCACGACCGTGAGGAGTACGGACGCCCCCATCGACGCGAACAGCACGCCCAGCAGCGAGGTCTGACCGCCGATCAGGAACATGTCGATGTAGGTGCGGCTGAGCGCGGGCACCGCCGCGCCGACCACCACCAGCAGCAGGCTCGCCAGCACCGCGGCGGGCATGGTGCCCGCGGTGCCGCGCAGCCGCGCCGGCATCGCCCCGAGGACGCCCGGCTTGCGGCCGCCCCTGCTGAAGCCGTCGCCCGGCTCCATGACCAGCACGACGCCGGTGAAGCTGCCGTCGAACTCCTCCATCGGCACGAAACGCCTGCCCTTGCCGGGGTCGTTGATGTACACCCCGCGGCGGCCGAAGCGACGCCCCATGCCGTCGTAGACGACGTAGTGGTTGAACTCCCAGAACAGCACGGCCGGGGTCTGCACCTCGGCGAGGGCGGCCGTGTCCATCTGCATGCCCTTGGCCGTCAGGCCGTAACTGCGGGCGGCCTTGAGGAGGTTGCTGGCCCGGGAGCCGTCCCGGGAGACTCCGCAGGCGATGCGCAGCTCCTCCAGCGGGACGTGCCTGCCGTAGTGGCCGAGGACCATCGCCAGGGAGGCGGCGCCGCACTCGACGGCCTCCATCTGGAGCACGGTCGGGGTGCGGACGGTCTTCGCCCTCCCCTTGGGCACGGGGCGCTTGGGCGGGGCGGCGCGGCGCCTGCCCCGCGTGTCCTGGGCGGCACTCACGGCAGCAGCCAGTCGACGGGACGCTGATCGGCCAGGTGCACCGAGGCGTCGGCGAGGGTCATGGAGGTGAGGGGGAAGGGCGGGCCGTCCGCGGACGACCACCGGTAACCGCTCTTCGTGGCGGCCGACGTGTCCAGCTTCACCAGCACGGCCACCGGCCTGCCGTCCTTCGTGAACTGCTCGCCCAGCTGGCTGTCCCCGAGGAACGCCGCGATGGACTGGGCGGACTGGGCGGTGCGGTCCACCGACGTCACCCGGCCGCGCAGCACGCCGTACTCCTGGGCGGGCACCGACTGGACGGTGAGGTCCACGGCGGCGCCGTCCGGGATGGCGGCCGCGTTCCCGGCGGGCACGTAGACCGTCGCGTACAGCGGGTCGTCGGCGTGCGCGACCTTCTCCACGGCGGCGACGTTCGCGCCGGTGGAGATGATCTGGCCGATGGTGGCGGCGAGCGCGGTGACCCGTCCGGCGGCGACCGTGCGCACGACCGTCGTGCCCTTGGCCGTACGGACCTTCAGGACGGGGGAGTCGGCGGGCAGCCGCTCGCCCTGCTCGGCGAGGACCGCGGTGACCTGGCCCGCGACCGGGCTCTGCAGCAGGTAACTGCCCTGCCCGTGCGTCAGGACGGCGGGCGCGCCGACCGTGGAGGTCACCGAGCCGGTGACCGCCCACACGGAGGCCGCGGCCATGACGGCGACGGTCACGGCGAGCGTGAGCCAGCCCTGGGGCCGGGCGAAGCGCACCGGGAGATCCAGCTCCTCGGGCGACTGGAGCCTGGCGAGGGCCTGTTGGCGGAACTGCAAGGAACTTCCCTCACCTGTGCGGGAGAGTCTTTCGTGAAGGAGCCGGGTTCGTGAAGGAGCCGTCACGGCACCCGAAGAGTCCCGGAGCCGGGAAGCGGCTCCGGGACTCGACGTTCAGAACAGGGTGCGATCAGAGACCGGCGACCAGGCTCGTGACCGGGGCGGTGTTCAGGCCGGTGGCACCCTCGACGGTGCCGACGGCCGTGTCGACCAGGCCGGAGACGGGGGCGACGCCGTCCACCAGGCCGGTGACGGTGCCGAGGGCGTTCACGGAGAGGCCGCCGGAGACGTTGTCGAGGTCGGCGTCCGAGATCTCGGCGGTCTCAACCTGGGGGGTGGAGTTCATGATGGAACTTCCCTTCGTATGGATAGGTCACAAGGGGGGAGCGGCCCCTCGTCGGCCCCTCGGGGACTGACGGACGGCCGCGACCGCGGGCGCCCGGCGCCCGTCTCCGGGTGCCTTCACGGCTCCCGCGGTGCGATGGATCAAAGCACGCGGCGTGCGGGCGCTTCCAATCAACCGTCCGGCTCACCAGGCAACTTGAGCCCCAGGGGCAACCATCCGTGCAGGCGCGGGCACCACTCGTCGAAGACTTCTCCACATGCGTCACCGCATCCGCTCGCGAGTGCCCTTGCCCTCGCCCGGCGGAATCAGACACTCCGGCCCCAATGACGTAACCGGCGGCAGCGGGTTGTGGGGGGTTCCGGACGCCGGTGACTTCGTTGGGCAGTCGATGTGCAGATTCGCTGAAGCCGGGATTCCGCTCCGGGCGCGCCACCGAACGTCACCGGGTGGACGCGGAACGTGTCAGCCCAGCAGCGCGTACACCGTGCTCGCCTTCGCGGCCAGCTCCCCGGACTTTGCCGCGGTCATCGTGATGTCGGCGAACGCCGTCCGGCGCCCGAGCCTGGTGACGACCGCCTCGATCAGGACATCCGAACCGACCACCGCACGCTGGAAGGACGTCGACTGCTGAACGGTCGTCATGGGCCCGTACCCCCCGCGCGCGGCCGACACGGCGATCACCGTCGCCGTGTCGGCCGCGGCCATCAACGCCTGCCCCGACAGCGCGCCGCCCTCCCGGGCCAGCCCGTCCGACCAGGGCAGACGCAGCATGGCCCGGTCGTCGCCCAACCGCTGGACCGTCAGGCCCAGCGCGAGGACCCAGGGGGCGAAGTTGTCGGCGAGGATCTTGTCGGCTTCGGCGGTGGTCATCGTCATATGGGGGATTCTTCCCGTCACGCGCCGCCGGTGCGCGGCGGTTGGCCGATTCGGCGTCTCGGCCGGGGCGCGCGGAAACGGAATTGAACGCCCCGCCCGGCCCGTGCGTACCTCCTGCCATCCAGGCGCCCCAACCGCCGCCCAAGACACGGCGGCACGGACCCCGTCCCCCAGGAGGTCGAGAAGTTTGAGTCACAAGCGAATGCCGAAGCGGAAGGCCGCGATAGCGGCGGGCGGCGTCGCGGCACTCGGAGCGGCCGCGATTCTGCTGCCCAACGCCAACGCATCCCAGGACGGCGCCTCGGACGGCAGCGCGGCCCCCCGGACCCTGAAGGCGGCGGACGCCTCGGACCTGGCCTCGCAGCTCGCCGGGCTCCTCGGTGACGCCTTCGCGGGCTCCTACTACGACGCCGACAGCCAGCAGCTCGTCGTCAATGTCGTGCCCGGCGACAACAACAACATCATCGTCCAGGCGAAGAAGGCGGGTGCGGCCGTCCGCGAGGTCGACAACAGCCTCGCCGAACTCGCCGCCGGCGCGCAGACCCTGAAGTCCGAGGCGACCATCCCGGGCACCGCGTGGGCCGTCGACCCCAGAACGAACAAGATCCTGGTCACCGCGGACAGCACCGTCACCGGCGACAAGTGGGACCAGCTGGAGTCGACCGTCGAGACCCTCGGCTCCGGCATGGCCACCATCAAGAAGTCCCAGGGCACCTTCAAGACCTTCCTCTCGGGCGGCGACGCCATCTTCGCCGGGGGATCGCGCTGCTCCGCCGGCTTCAACGTCGTCGCCGGTGACGGCACGCCCGCCTTCCTGACGGCGGGGCACTGCGGCGTCGCGGCCGCCGAGTGGTCGGACGCCCAGGGCGGCGCCCCCATCGCCACCGTGGACCAGGCCACCTTCCCTGGCGCGGGCGACTTCGCGCTCGTCAAGTACGACGACCCGGCGACCGAGGCGCCCAGCGAGGTCAACCTCGGTGAGCAGACCGTGCAGATCAGCCAGGCCGCGGAGGCCGAGGTCGGCCTCCAGGTCTTCCGGATGGGCAGCACCACCGGGCTGAGCGACGGTCAGGTCGTCGGCCTGGACGCCACCGTGAACTACCCCGAGGGCACGGTCACCGGCCTGATCCAGACCAACGTCTGCGCCGAGCCCGGCGACAGCGGCGGTTCCCTGTTCACCCAGGACGGCCTCGCGATCGGCCTGACCTCCGGCGGCAGCGGTGACTGCACGGTGGGCGGCGAGACGTTCTTCCAGCCGGTCACCACGGCCCTGGAGGCGGTCGGCGCGAGCCTGGGCGCGGGCGGCGCGGAAGGCGGCGCCGGCGAGGAGGCCGGTGCGGGCGAAGAAGCCGGCGCCGGTGAGGAAGTCGGCGGGGGAGAGGCCGGTGGTGAGGAAGCCGGCGGCAATGTGCCGGGCGCGGGCGTCGGCAACGGATTCGGCCTGAACAAGAACAACTGACGGCCACCGACCCGGCCTCCACCCTCGGCCGGGTCGGACAGGAACCGGTCCGGGTGACCGGCCCTCCGGCGGGAGGACCGGCCGCCCGGACCGTCGCACGAGGCCCTGCGGACCGGCCCCCGGGGACTAGGGACGGACGTAGGGCCTCGTCATGATCTCCATGTTGTGGCCGTCCGGATCGTCGAAGTACGCGCCGCGACCGCTGAACAGATGGTTGATACGCCCGGGTTCGGCATGGTGGGGATCGGCGTAGTAGGTGACGCCGACCGCCTCCAAGCGGGCGATCATGTCGTCGAACCGTTCGTCGGGTACGAGGAACGCGTAGTGCTGCGGCTGGATCGGCTCGTCATGCTGCTCGTAGTAGTCCAGCGTGACGCCGTTGCCGAGTTCGACGGGGAGGAACGGCCCGAAGGGCGCGCCGATCTCCAACCCCAGGATCACGGTGAGGAATTCGGCCGACAGCCGTCGGTCCCGGGCATGGACGACGGTGTGGTTCAACTGCACGGTCGTCACGGGGTGATGTGCTGCGTCAGGCATGGGTGAGGTGTCTTCCGGGTCGGGAATCCGTGGAGAGGGGCGCCGCTTCGGGCGCCGGGCGGAGGAAGACGCGGGAGGGCGGGGCTCTGGCCCGCCTCGCCCTCACGTCGAGGCCGGGAACCCGTTTCGTGTATGGCTCTTGGCCGACCCGGCAGTCACCCGTCCGACCCTAACGGGCGTCACCGGCCGGAACAACCGGGCTTCCCCCCTTCCCCCTGCGCCCGCAACAGCAGCAACGCCACGCCGTCCGAACGTCCCTGCGGTATCGCGCAGTGCCGCACCGGACGGTCGGCCGGCTGCTCCAGCGGCCCGTCCCGCACGGCGTGCGGTCCCGGCGGCGGCTTCCCGGGGCTGCCGCGTACGGGCGCACGGGTGCCCCTGGGCGGCGGTGCGCGGTGTGTACCCGCAACCCCTCGGCGTATGCCACCACGGTCGTTGCACGCACGGTGGCACGGGCCCCCGGGTGTGCGCCCCCGCGCACCCGTATGGCTGGATCTCCCGCCCCGGCAGCCGTTAAGGGCGCGAAGAATGGGACACGCGCTCATCCACCGAGAACCGGCGTAGGCAGGCTGAAGGGGCGGCAGTGATCCGGGTGCTTCTGGTGCACGACGCGTGTCTTGTGCGATCGGTCCTGGCGGAGTGGCTGCGCCGGGAACCGGACCTCAAGATCTTTGACAGTCCGTGGCGGAACGCCCCCGCGCGCGTGCGGACCGTCCAGCCCGATGTGTGCGCCGCCGATCTGGAGTGCTCGGACGCGTACGGCATTCCGCCGCTCGGCGAACTGCGGCCGCGCGGCACGGAGACGCCGCCACCGCGGCTGCTGGTGCTGGCCACGACGAACCGGCCCGGCCTGCTGAAGCGGGCGGTCGAGGCCGGCGCGCTCGGCTACGTCGACAAGGAGGCGTCGCCCGAGAACCTGGTCCGCGGGATCCGGCGCGTCGCACAGGGGGAACGTTTCATCAACGACTCGCTGGGCTTCGGATTCCTCAAGGCCGCGCAGATGCCGCTGACCAGGCGGGAGCTGAGCGTGTTATCCCTGGCCGCCGAAGGCGCCTCGATCGCGGAGATCGCGGGCTGCCTCCACCTGTCCCACGGGACCGTGCGCAACTACATGGCGGCCATCACCCGCAAGACCGGAGCGCGCAACCGCATCGAGGCCATCCGCATCTCACAGGGCGAGGGCTGGGTCTGACCGCCCGCCCGGTCCGGGCGTCCACCCGCCGACCAGCTCGCGGTACGGCGCCGACCGGTCCACCAGCTCCGCATGAGTGCCGTACGCCGTGTGCCGCCCGTCCAGCAGCAGGACCCGGTCGGCCCGGCGGGCCGAACTGATGCGGTGTGCCACGACCACCAGGGTGCCGCCCGGGCGGGCGGCGAAGGCCCGCTCGGCCCGCTCCTCCGCGGCCGCGTCCAGGTGACAGGTCGCCTCGTCCAGCAGGGCCAGGGGGGCGTGTGCCAGATATGCCCTGGTGAGGGCGATGAGCTGCCGCTCACCCGCCGACAGGGCCGCCGGATCCACCGGCGCCGCCACACCGCCGAGCGCTTCGAGCAACGGCGTGAGCCCCACCGCCTCCGCCGCCGCCAGCAACTCCGCCTCGGACACCGGGTCCGGCCGCAGCATGCACAGGTTCTCGGCGAGGGTGCCGGTGACCACGTACGCCTCCTGCGGGATCAGCACCCGCAACTCCGCACGGTCCGGCCCGTCCACCGGCCGCCCCCCGATCCTGATCACCCCACGCCCGGGCTCCAGCAGCCCGGCGACCAGCGCGGTGAGCGTGGACTTCCCGACCCCACTGGGCCCTACGACCGCCAGATGCGCGCCGGGCGGCAGGACGAGGTCGAGCCCCTCGACGACCGGGGCGCTGTGCGGGCCGTAGGCGAAGCTGACCGAGTCGAGCATCAGGGCGGGCACGGCGCCCCCGGGAACGGCGGGACGGGCGACCGGGGCGGGGGCCGCCGGGCCCTGCGCGGCCTGCTCGCGGAGGGCTCCACCCTTGACCGGCGCAGCGCGACCGTTGCTCCGGTGCGCGGAGCCCCGTCGCCCGGCGACCGGCTGTCCGGCGGTCCCGGCGGTGGGGGGCGTGTGTCCGTCGGTCGGGTGCCCCGTGGTCGGATGCGCTGCCCCGTGGCCGGCGGCTCGTTTCCCGGCGGGCCCGTCGCTGGGAGTCTCCTGTACGTCGGCCGGGTGGGCGGTGGACCCGGGCCAGGACTCCGAGGGCCCGGGAGCCTGTTCGCCGGTCGCCTCGGCCCCGTCAGGCCCTTGCGCTGCTGCCCCGTGCCCAGGGGGCCGGCCCCCGGACGCGTCGCCGGCCGTGCCGTCCCGCATCAGGCGGCGCAGCACCACCAGGAGCCGCGCGCCGCTGGTGCCGAGACCGTGGACCAGGTTGCGCAGGGCGGGGAGCAGGGACTGGGTGACGTAGGCGAGGGCGCCGACCAGGGCGCCCGCGGTGACGCCGTGGGCCAGGAGCCAGGGGCCGGCGGCGAGCAGGAGCACGATCGGCAACTGGCCGCCGACGGCGAGGGAGGACACCCGCAGGACGCTCCAACGGGCGAGGGAGCACGCGGCGCGCAGCTCGGCGTCGATCCGCCGGCCGGTCCCCTCGGCGATCTGCCGCTCCGCCCCGCTCGCGGTGATGTCCCGCAGCCCCGGACAGACGGCACCGAGATCGGCGGCCAGGGCCTCGTCGGCGGCGAGGAACACTTCCTGGCGTCGGGCCAGCGGCCGCAGGCTCAGCACGAACAGCGCCACACCGGCGACCAGCGGCGGCCCGACGACCAGCAGGAGCAGCGGGTCGAGCGAGAAGAGCCCGACCAGCGCGCCGACGGACGTGAACAGGAACGCACGCGACACCATCACCAGCCCGGCGAACGTGTCCCGGGCGATCTCCACCTGCTGGGTGAGCCCGGACAGCGCACCGCTGTCCCCCTCCCGCACCCCGCGCTCCACGACCCGTGTGACGAGCCGGTCCCGCAGCGGCTCCACCAGCTCCGCCACCGCCGCGTACACCCGGGCCGTGCCGTACGCGCCGACGAGCACGCCGAGGGCGGCGACCCCGAGCCAGGCGAGGCCGGTCCGGAGCTGCCCCGCCAGGAAGCCCTCGTCGAGGGCGCGGGCGGGCGCGTACCCGGTGAGGAAGGTCTGCGCGGTCTCCAGCAGGGACCAGCCACCCAGCCGCCCCACCACCCGCTTCCGGCCCCACAGAAACCTGAGACCCGGCCGCCGGATCCCGCCCCCGCTCACCGCACCGTCCCCTCACCGGACTCCTCGAAGCCCACCGAGGCCCCCTGACTCCGCGGCAACCCACCGGCCTCCCGAGCGCCCCCGCCCACCCCGCCCTCCGGCTCTCCGACACCCCCGTGCCCGTGGTCCTCCGACTGCCCGGCGCCGGTGTGCGTGCCGTCCTTCGGCTCTCCGACACCCCTGTGCCCGTGGTTCTCCGACTGTCCGGCGCCGGTGTGCGTGGCGTCCTGCGGTGTCCTGGCACCCGCATGCATGCCGTTCTCCGATGCCTTCGCGCTCGCGTCCTCGCCCTTCTCCGATGCCTGGGCGCTCGCGTGCCCGCCCCCCTCCGCAGCCCCGGCACCCGCGTGCCCCCCGTCCGTAGATGCCTCGGCACCCGCGTGCCCCCCGTCCGCAGATGCCCCAGGAGCCCCCTGCACCCCGAACACCGCCCGGTACTCCGCCTCCCCCCACAGCGCCTCGTGCGGTCCCATCGCCCGCACGCGCCCCCCGTCCAGCCAAGCCACCATGTCCGCGCGGGCCGCTGTGACGGCGCGGTGGGCGACGAGGAGGCGGGTGGTGGGGGAGCCGCCGGCGAGCAGGGCGGCGGTGATGTGGGCCTCGGTGACGGTGTCGAGGCTGGAGAGGGCGTCGTCGAGGATCAGGAGGCGGCCTCCGTGGGCGAACGCCCGTGCCAGGCCGAGGCGTTGGGCCTCTCCGCCGGAGCAGGGGGCGTCGGCGACGGTCGTGTCGTAGCCCTCGGGCAGCCGGCGGACGAACGCGTCCGCGCGGGCCGTCACGGCCGCCTCCCGGACCCGGTCGGGGGAGGGGGACGCGAGGCCCAGCGCGAGGGTGTCCTCGACGGTGGTGCCGAGCAGCGCCGGACGCTCGAAGGCGTATCCGACCGACCGGCGCAGCTCGTCGTGGGACAGGTCGCGCAGGGGCACCCCGTCGAGCCGCACCTCACCGGCGTGCGGGTCGGTGAGCCGTCCCGCGACCGCGGCGAGCAGCGACTTGCCCGCGCCGGACCGGCCGACCACGGCGACCGTCGACCCACCGGGCACGACGAGGTCGACCCCGTCGAGCACGGTCCGAGTGCCCCGCCGGGCCACCACCCCGCGCAGTTCCAGCCGGCCGGGACCGGGCGGCAGCCCCGACCGGCCGTAGGCGGGCGCGGGCTCGGCCAGGACCTCGCCGAGCCGTCCGGTCGCCGCGCGGGCCCGGGCCAGGCCCGCGAGATGGCCGACCAGCAGGCCGACTCCGGTCGCCAGGACCGCGTACCGGGAGGCCGCGAGGACCTCCCCGACCGTCACCCGGTCCCGGGTGAGCAGCACACCGGCCACGGCGACCACCGCGAGCTGGAGCAGCGGTGCCACGGCGACCGCCTGTCCGGCGGCCCGCCCCTGCACCTGCCACATACGGTGTCCGGCCCGGGACAGCTCGGGCAGCGGCCGCAGGATCCGTGCCGTCTCCCGCGGCGCCGCCCCGGCCGCCGCGACGGTGCGCCAGCCGCCGACGGCCTCCGCGAGCGAGGCGGCGATGCGCCCCTGCACCCGCTGGTACCACGCCACGCACTCCGTCGTGTCGCGGCTGAGCGCGCGCAGCAGCAGGACCAGTACGGGCGCCCCGGCGAGGAACACCGCCGCGAGCCAGGGGTCGATCAGGGCGAGGGCCACGATCGCGCCGAGCGGCCCGGCGAGTGCCGCGAACAGCGCGGCACGCGCGGTCGGCGCCGTTCCGGCCTGCGCGGCGTTGCCGACCAGCCGGGCCACCAGGTCGCCCGGGCCGAAGCGGTCGGCGGCCCGGGGGCCGACGGCCAGCACGTGCCGGGTCAGCCGCCGGCGCAGCCAGGCGGTGGAGCGGGCGTCGACCGTGCCGCCGAGCACGGTCTGGCAGGCGTCGAGCAGGGCGAGCAGCGCCACGAGCCCGGCGCAGTACAGCACCCACCGGGTGGCCGGTGCGTCGGCCAGCAGCAGGTCGAGGGTGCGGCCGAGAGCGGCCGGAAGCAGCAGACCGGCACCGGTCGCGGCCGTGCTCACCAGGGCCAGGGCCAGAACGCGGCCGGGGACCGGTCCGAGCGGCCCGGGCAGTGTCCGGTCGTCTGCTGTGGAAGTCGTCATGCGGGTGCGGCCCTCACCGGTCGGCGGACGCAGGACCCTGGGCGGCCCCTCCCTCGCGGGAGCGGACCGCCCGGAGCTGTGAGCGTGTGTGCGTCAGAGGCAGAGCAGAACGCTCGTCGTGCTGACACAGGACAGCAGGCTCACCGTGCTGTTGGCCGTGCCCTCGGTGTGCTCCTCGGACTCCATCGTCTGCAGGTCGAGCAGTGCCATGTCGTGTCCTTCCTTAAGGGTTCGTCCGTGGGGACAGGGTTGGGTCACGACTCCGTCAGGTCGCGGAGCCGCGTTCTGTGGGCCGTCCGAGCGGTGGCAGGAACGGCAGGTGTGCGCTCTCCCGGCGGTCGACGGCCGCGCCGAGCGCGAGCAGGCAGCCGGCCGTCCCGGTGCCCAGGTCCATCGACAGCCGCATCATCTGCTGTCCGGGGAAGGCCAGTTGGCCCTCGTAGGACATCGCGAGCCAGCCGAGCCCGGCGATCTGCCCGGCCAGCCGCTGCGCGTGGTCGCCCGGTGTGCTGGTCCGGGCCAGGTGCAGGATCATCCCGGCGCGGCCCTGGAAGAGGCCGGGCTGGGCGTAGAACCGGGAACTGGCGGCGGTCACCATGCCCGCGCGCACGGCCTCGAACTCCGCCGCGGCGTCCGGGACATGACCGGCGTAGTCGTCGAGGACCATCCCGATCCCCGCACTGCCGTCGCCGAGGTACGGCAGGGTCCGCCAGCCCTCGTGGACCTCCACCGCGCCGCTCTCGCCCGTCGCGCAGCACTCCAGGTCCCGGCGCAGCGCCACCCCGGCGGCCGCCAACAGGCCGTCCCCGCCGGTGCGTTCGTACTCCCGCAGCAGGAACAGCGCGGGCCCGCTCGCACCGCGCAGCAGCCCGGCCCGGCGCTCCCGCGGCGCCTGCGCGGGCGGCTCCGACAGGCGTTGTACGAGGAGGGCGGCGGCCTCGGTGGCCCGCTCGGCGAGTTCCGGCTCGCCGGTCGTGCGGGCCAGCTCGCCCAGCACCAGGCCGAGGCCGGCCAGCCCGCCGCGCAGGTCGGAGGAGAGGTTCTGCCACCGCTCCTTCAGGACCGCGTCCATCAGGTCCAGCGCCCGCTGCCGGTGGCCGAGCCGGTTCAGGACGTGGGCGACGCCGGCGAGTCCGTCGTACAGCCCGAGCGGGGTGCCCGCCGGTGGCGGTGCGGTGCGGGCGAGGAGCCAGCGCTCGCCCTCCTCGTAGCGGTCGGCGCCGACCGCGTCCAGCGCGTACAGCACCCCGGCCGCCCCGTACGCCAGCCCGAGCCCGCCGCCGTCGGAGAACTGGGCGATGTCACCGGGGAAGAGCCGGTCGGTGCGTTCCGGGGTGGCCGAGGCGAGGATGCCCTTGACCATGGAGTCGCGGCTGTGGGGCCAGTCCCCGGGCTCCACGAAGGTGGACGCGGGCGCCGACGGACGCGGGGTCACGTCCCGGGTGATCTCCGCGACCGCCTCGTCGAGGAACCGCCGGGGCACGTCCGGGAACTGGCCGGCGATCACCTCGGCGAGATGGGCGGCCTTGCCCCGGTCGACCACGAACAGCGTGGTGACGGGCAGGAAGAGCGCCAGCCGGAGACAGGCCAGGGCGTAGCGGTCGACGTCGAGCCCGGTCCGGTCGGCGGGGGCGAAGAAGCCGGGGTGGGCGACCACCTGGCGGCCCTGCTCCGCTGCGGGTGCCGCCGCCTCGAAGTCGACCAGGAACACCGACTCCTCGTCGGGCGCCACCATGATGTTGAAGACCTGAAGGTCGTGGAAGACGATGCCGCGCTCGTGCACGGCCCGCACCGCCCGCTCCACCAGCCCGTGGACGCGCACCGCCCAGGCGGCGTAGTCGGCCACGGCCGCCGGGTCGGGGTCCGCGGTGAGCAGCGGATGGCGCTCGGCGAAGAACGAGTTGAGCGTGCGGCCCTCAAGGAAGTCCATGACCAGGAAGCTGTGGTCGCCGAGCGTGAACCAGTCCCGCACCTCCGGCACCACACCGGTGCCCGACAGCCGCTCCAGCGCGTCCCGCTCCCGCCGGAGCCGGGCGACCGCGTCCGCCCCGTCGGCGGCCAGCCCCGCGTGCGGCCGCGCCTCCTTCAGCACGACCCGGCGCCCGTCCCGGGTGTCGGTGCCCACGTACACCCCGCCGCCGTTGGAGAAGTGCAGCGCCTTGTCGATGCGGTACGGCAGCTCGCCCACCGTCGTGGTGTTGCGGGCCGCAAGCTGCGGCTGGAGGAAGTCCGGGAGCGTCACCCACTCGGGCACCTGGAAGGCCGGCGTCCGCAGATCCGGCACCAGCCGTCCGGCGCCGTCGCGCACCGCGGGCACCAGGGACCCCCGCTCGTCGACCACGAAGGAGCGCGCGAACGCCCCGTACCGGACGTAGAGCGGACCGTCCTCCCAGCGCAGGTCGGAGAGGATGTACGGCCCCTCGAAGCCCTTGAGCAGGTCGCCCAGCTCACGCAGCACCAGGTGCAGCTGGTCCTCGTCGGCGGGGTAGAGGGTGACGAACTTGCCGCTGCCGCCCCGCGGCGCGTACTTGGCGTTGCGCAGGTGCACCAGGTGCGGGCCCGGCACGAACTTGAACGGGATGCGCCGCGGCACGCAGTACTCCCACACGATCTCGGCGATCTGCGCCGCGTTCGCCCGAGTGGCCGAGGCGTGGATCTTCCAGCCCTGGGCCGGGCCGGGCGCCGGAGCACCGTCGGTGCCGAGCGGCGTCAGCGCCAGCCAGTCACCGGTCCGGGCCGCGTCCCACCCCTCGGGCACGGCACGCCGTGCCGTCTCGAACAGCGGTGTCTGCTCGTCCGCCGCCGAGAACCGGTCCGGCGTCTCGTAGAAGTGCCGGTCGGCGAGCGCGTACACCTCGTACCGCTTGTCCATGCGTCCCCCTCCGTGGAAACGGCATCGAGCCTTCCAGCGGGCCGACGGGCACGGACAGTCGTGTCTGTCACGACCTCACCGTGCGGAACGCATGCGTCAAGTCATGTTCGGGCGCTTTCGACCGCGCCGGCCACCGAACCTCCGTCGAACGGTCACAGGGGCTGCGCGGGTGTCTCATTAGCGCTGTAATGGCCAACGTGGTCAGTGAGGGCGCTGCGGGACGCGGATCGAGGAAGCTGCGTGCCGAGGACGCCCTGAAGACGGTCCTGGCCGACGCCGACTCACCCGAGCGGCTGCGTCGGATGCTCGAACAGGTGCTCGTCTACGCGCACGCGGCCCTCGCCGCCGTCTACACGCCGACGGAGGAGGGCGAACTGCTCTGCCTCGTGGAGTGGGCCGGAGCCCCGCGGACCCAGTACGGGGTGCGCGACAGCTACGCCGTCTCGGGCCCGTCCCCCATGGCCGACGCCCACCGCACGGGCCGGCCGGTCTGGCACGCGCCGCAGGAGCCCGGCGAGCACGTCCACCTGGCCGTGCTGCCGGCGTCGGGAAGAGACGGGAACGGCTGCCTGCTGGCCCTGAGCGAGCGTCCCGACGGCTTCGACACCGACGACCGGGCCTGTCTGGAGCTCGTCGCCGAGGCCCTCGCCCACCCCGCCCCGCCCCACACCCCCGCCGGCGGTGAACTGCCCGCGGGCGCCTTCAGCCTCGCTATGGACTCCGGCCGGATCGAGGTCGGTTCCGACATCCTCGACCTGTTCGCGCTCACCCGGGCCGAGTTCGACGGCCGGGTCGAGACCCTGCTGGGCCTGACCGTGCCGGAGGACCTTCCCGCGCTGATGTCCGCCGTCGAGTCCGACCCCCTGTCCGTCGGCGACCGCGAGCTGGAGTTCCGGGTGCTGCAGCCCACCGGCCCGCCCCGCTGGCTGCGGCTGCGCGGACGTCTGCTGCCCGCCGGGGAGGGCCGCACGGCACGGCTGGTGGGCACCGTCGCCGACGCCTCCAAGCTGCGCTCGGACGTCACCGACGTGGCCCGCGTCCAGCGTCTGGCCTCCGCCCTGGCCACCGCCGGCACGGTCCGTGACGTCAGCCAGGCCGTGGTCACCGCCCTGCGCGCCCCGCTGCACGCCGACCGGATCGCGCTCGCCGAACTGGAGAACGACCGGCTCGTCGTGACCGTCCTCGACCCGCCCGAACCGGAGTCCTGGCCCGAGCTGTGGCGCCTGGAGTGGCGCACCGAATGGCCCGACGCCCCGGTCCGCGCGATGCCCACCCTCGCCGCCGCCCTGCGCGAGGGCCGCTCCCGGATCTGGCCCGCCGGCACCCCGCTGGAACCCGCCCTCGCCGAGGTCGGCCCCGGCGGGCTCGCGGTCCTGCCGCTGCCCGCGGCGGGCCGCATGGCGGGCGTCTGCCTGATCGGCTGGGACGCCCCCCACCATTTCGGCCCCGACGAACGCGCCCTGCTCACCGCCTCCGCCGGCCTCGCGGGACAGGCCCTGATGCGAGCCCGTGCCTTCGACGCCGAGCACGAACTCGTCGGCATGCTCCAGCGCCAGCTGCTGCCCCGCCGACTGCCCCGGCTGCCCGGCGGGGAGGCCGTCGCCCGCTACCTGCCCAGCACCGCCGGCCTGGAACTGGGCGGCGACTGGTACGACGTGATCCCGCTGCCCGACAACCATGTCGCCCTCGTCATCGGCGACGTCCAGGGCCACAGCGCGGCCGCCGCCACCCTGATGGGCCAGATGCGCACCGCCCTGCGCGCCTACGCCGCCGAGGGCCACCCGCCCGACGTCGTCGTCTCCCACGCCAACCGGCTGCTCATGGAGATGGAGACCGACCTCTTCGCCACCTGCGCCTACGTCGACGTCGACCTGGAGGAGGGCACCGCCTGGTGCGTACGCGCCGGACACCTGCCCCCGGTGCTGCGCCACCCGGACGGCCGTACGGAGATCGCCGAGGCCGAGGGCGGACCGCCGCTCGGCGTGATGACCCAGGCCGACTTCCCGATGAGCCCGCTGCGCCTGTCGCCCGGCACGCTCGTCGCCCTGACCACGGACGGCCTGGTGGAGTCCGTCGAGGCCGACATCGACGAGGGCATGGAGCGCCTCGCCCGCGACCTGTCCGGCTCCGACCCCGCCCACCTCGGCCTGGTCGCCGACGGTCTGCTCGGCAACGCCCGCCGCAGCGACGACGTCGCCCTGCTGCTCATGCGCTACGACGGCATGGCGCTGCGCCCGCTGCGCGAGAGCTGGACGGTGTGGCGCGTCCCCGAGGCGGTCGGCCACGCCCGCCGCTTCACCCGGCGCACCCTGCGCTCCTGGGGCCTGAGCGGCGTGCAGACGGACGCCGTCCTGCTCGTGGTCTCCGAACTCGTCACCAACGCCCTGGTGCACACCGACGGCCAGGTCCGCCTGGACCTCACCCTGGTCAACGGCCGGCTCCGGATCGCCGTCGCCGACACCTCGCCCCGCACCCCCGTCAAGCCGACCAGCATCGGCTGGGAGGCCACCGGAGGCCGCGGCATCCTCCTGGTCGAGGCGATGTCGGCGTCCTGGGGGACGCTCCCGGTGAGCGGCGGCAAACAGGTCTGGAGCGAACTCCCGCTCGACCGCTGAGTTCCGGTCTGGAGGGCACTCCCGCTCGACCGCCGAATTCCGGTCTGGAGCGAACCCCCGCTTGACCGCTGAGTTCCGGGTACCCGAGGGCCACGGACACCCGAGCGAGGAGCACGCCATGACCCAGCACGTCCGCGACATCATGACCGCCGCGCCGGTCACCGTGGAACCGCAGGCCTCCGTGGCGGCGGTGGCCCGCCTCATGCGCGACCAGGACCTCGGCGCGGTCCTGGTGACCGACGGCGACCGGCTGCGCGGCCTGGTCACCGACCGTGACCTGGTGGTGCGGTCCGTCTGCGAGGGCGGCGACCCGGAGCAGACCACCGTCGCCGGAGCGTGCAGCGACGACCTGTACACCGTAGGGCCGGACGACGAACTGGACCGCGCGGTCGAACTGATGCGGGAGCACGCGGTACGGCGGATCCCGGTCGTCGACCACGGCCGCCCCGTCGGCCTGGTCTCCCTCGGCGACCTGGCCATGGAGCGCGATCCGGACTCCGCGCTGGGCGACATCAGCGTGGCCCGGCCCAACACCTGACGGCCCCGGCCCGCCATGGTCCCGGCGGTCATGCGTGACGAAGCGGTCAGGTGGTCAACAATCGGTTATGCGCGATCGACGCTAAGGTGAAGCAGATGAAGGCTCTCGTGCTGTCCGGCGGAGCCGGCACACGGCTGCGGCCGATCACGCACACATCGGCCAAGCAGCTGGTCCCGGTCGCCAACAAAGCTGTGCTGTTCTACGGGCTGGAGTCCATCGCCGAAGCCGGCATCACCGAAGTCGGCATGATCGTCGGCGACACCGCCGCGGAGATCCAGGAAGCGGTGGGCGACGGCTCGAAGTTCGGCCTCCGGATCACCTACATCCCCCAGGAACACCCGCTCGGGCTGGCCCACGCGGTGCTGATCGCGCGGGACTGGCTCGGCGACGACGACTTCGTGATGTACCTGGGCGACAACTTCATCGTGGGCGGCATCAGCGCCCTGGTGGAGGAGTTCCGCCACAACCGTCCCGACGCCCAGATCCTCCTCACCCGCGTCCCCGACCCCCGCGCCTTCGGCGTCGCCGAACTCGACGGCGCGGGAGGCGTCGTCGGCCTGGAGGAGAAGCCCGAGCACCCCAAGAGCGACCTCGCCCTGGTCGGCGTCTACCTGTTCACGCCCGCGATCCACGACGCCGTCCGGGCCGTCAAGCCGTCCTGGCGCGGCGAGCTGGAGATCACCCACGCCATCCAGCACCTCATCGACGCCCGTGCCGACGTCCGGTGCACCGTCATCAGGGGCTACTGGAAGGACACCGGCAACGTCGACGACATGCTGGAGGTCAACCGCACGGTCCTGGAAGGACTCCCGCGGCGCATCGACGGCGAGGTCGACGACCGGTCGGAGACGGTCGGCCGGGTGGTGGTCGAGGAGGGCGCCCGGATCGTCAACTCGCGCATCGTCGGCCCCGCAGTGATCGGCGCCGGAACGCTCGTCGACCACTCCTACGTCGGCCCCTTCACCTCCATCGCCGAGAACTGCCGGATCACCGACAGCGAACTGGAGTTCTCCATCGTGCTGCGCGACTCCTCGATCGACGGCGTGGGCCGCATCGAGTCCTCCCTGATCGGCCGGCACGCCGAGGTGACCCCGGCCTCGCACGTCCCCAGCGCCCACCGCCTCGTCCTCGGCGACCACAGCAAGGTGCAGATCCACACATGAACCTCCTCGTCACCGGCGCCGCCGGGTTCATCGGCTCCCACTACGTCCGCATGCTGCTCGCGTCCGAAGCGTCCGACGCCGGGCACGTCACGGTGCTGGACAAGCTCACCTACGCGGGCAGCCTCGACAACCTCCCGCTCGACCACCCCCGCCTGGAGTTCGTGCAGGGCGACATCCGCGACGCCGAACTGGTCGGCAAGCTGATGGAGCAGGCCGACCAAGTGGTGCACTTCGCCGCCGAGTCCCATGTGGACCGCTCGATCACCGGCGCCGCCGACTTCGTCCTCACCAACGTGGTGGGCACCCAGACCCTGCTGGAGGCGGCGCTCCGGTCCGGGGTGTCGAGCTTCGTGCACATCTCCACCGACGAGGTCTACGGCTCCGTGGAATCCGGTTCCTCCACGGAAGATGACCTGCTGCGCCCCAGCTCGCCGTACTCCGCCTCCAAGGCCTCCTCCGACCTGCTCGCCCTCGCCTACCACCGCACCCACGGCCTGGACGTGCGCGTCACCCGCTGCTCCAACAACTACGGCCCGCGCCAGTTCCCCGAGAAGGTCGTCCCGCTCTTCGTCACCAACCTCCTCGACGGCAAGCAGGTCCCGCTGTACGGCGAGGGGCTCAACGTCCGCGACTGGCTGCACGTCGACGACCACTGCCGGGGCGTCGAACTCGTCCGCACGCAGGGCCGTCCCGGCGAGGTCTACAACATCGGCGGCGGCACCGAACTGAGCAACAGGGAACTCACCGGCATGCTCCTCGACGCCTGCGGGGCGGACTGGGACCGGGTCACACGGGTGCCGGACCGCAAGGGCCACGACCTGCGCTACTCCGTCGACTGGACCAAGGCCCGCACCGAACTCGGCTACCGACCCTGCCACGACTTCCGCACCGGTCTCGCCGAGACCGTCGACTGGTACCGGAAGCACCGGGCCTGGTGGGAGCCGCTCAAGCGACGCGTGAGCGAGGAGCACCGATGAGGTGGCTGGTCACCGGGGCCGGCGGAATGCTCGGCCACGACGTCGTCGGCGAACTGCGCGGGCGCGGCGCCGAGGTGACCGGCCTCGGCCACAGCGCCCTGGACATCACCGAACCCGGCTCCCTGGAACGGGCGTTCACCGCCCACCGCCCGGAGATCGTCGTCAACTGCGCCGCCTACGCGGCCGTGGACGACGCCGAGTCGGACGAACCGCGCGCCCTGCGCGTCAACGGCGACGGCCCCCGTCTGCTCGCCCGCGCCTGCGCCGCGCACGGCGCCCGCCTGATCCATGTCTCCACCGACTACGTCTTCTCCGGCAAGGGCCGCACCACCCCCTACCCCGAGGACCACCCGCCCGCCCCGCGCACCGCCTACGGCCGCACCAAGCTCGCGGGCGAGCGGGCCGTGCACGAGGAACTCCCGGGCGCGAGCGCGGTGCTGCGCACCGCCTGGCTCTACGGCGTCCACGGCCGCAACTTCGTCCGCACGATGATCGGCATCGAGGCGAGCCGCCCCACCGTCGACGTCGTCGACAACCAGCGCGGCCAGCCCACCTGGAGCGCGGACGTCGCCGCCCGGATCGCCGACCTCGGCCCGCGCGTCGGGCCGGACGTGAACGGCGTCTTCCACGCCACCAGTTCCGGCGAGGCCACCTGGTGCGAGCTGGCACGGGAGGTGTTCCGGCTGCTCGGCGCCGACCCCGAGCGGGTGCGCCCCACCGACACCACGCCCTGGCCCCGGCCCGCGCCCCGTCCCGAGTACAGCGCCCTCGGCCACGACCGTTGGCGGGAGACCGGCCTGGAGCCGCTGCGCGACTGGCGCTCCGCCCTGCGCGAAGCACTGCCCCGGATCCGCAAGGAGACATAGTCCGCCCAGGAGAGGAAACGTCCCCGCGATGTCGATCAGAGCAACGGTGAAGTCCGCGCTGGGAGACAGGAACGCAAGGACACTGCGCCGGCTGAGGAACCGCCTGACGGGCCGGCCTCCCGAGCCTCCCCGGCCGACCGGACTCGCCGCGATCTCGGACGACCTGACCGCACTGGCCGTCCACTTCAAGACGGACAAGTGGGGCACCCACCGCTACACCCGGCACTACCAGCGCCATCTCCAGCACCTGAAGAACGAGCGGTTCAACCTGCTGGAGATCGGGATCGGCGGCTACGGCCGGACCGGCCAGGGCGGAGCCTCGCTGCGGATGTGGAAGCACTTCTTTCCCCACGCGCAGATCTTCGGCATGGACCTCCACGACAAGTCGTTCGTCGACGAGGACCGCATCACCACCTTCGTCGGCGACCAGTCCGACCCCGCGTCACTCAACGCCGTCGCCGACAAAATCGGGGAACTCGACGTCGTCATCGACGACGGCAGCCACCGCAGCCCGCACGTGCTGACGACGTTCGCCACGCTCTTCCCCCGGCTCAAGGACGGTGGCATCTACGCTGTGGAGGACACGCAGTCCTCGTACTGGCCGGAGTGGATGGGCAGCGAGGACCTCGACGCCCGGCACACCACCATGGGCATGCTGAAACGGCTGACGGACGGCCTGAACTACGAGGAGTTCGTGGACGAGGAGTACGAACCGACGTACACGGACCTGAACGTGGTCGGCGTGCACTTCTACCACAATCTCGTGATCATCGAGAAGGGCCGGAACGCCGAAGGCTCCAACAAGCGGCGCGTGCTGAAACAGCGTTACTCCGACTCCTGACCGCCCCGCAGCCACCGGTAGTGGGCGGAGCAGTCCGCGTACGCGGGCAGCAGCCCGGACCGCTCCGCCTCGGCCAGGGACGGCGCCGCGGCATCCTTGGCGGACAGCACCGGCGCGATGCCCTCCGGCCAGGCGATGCCGAGCGCCGGATCGAGCGGGTCCACCCCGTGCTCCCGCCCCGGCGCGTATCCGGTGGAACACAGGTACACCACTGTGGCGTCGTCGGTCAGCGCCATGAACGCGTGCCCCAGGCCCTCCGCGAGGAACACCGCGTGCCGGGTGTCGTCGTCCAGCCGCACCGCCTCCCACCGCCCGAAGGCCGGCGAGCCGGTCCGCAGGTCCACCACCACGTCCAGGACGGCGCCGCGCACACAGGTGACGTACTTGGCCTGACCGGGCGGCACGTCGGAGAAGTGCACCCCGCGCAGCACACCCCGCCGGGAGACGGAGCAGTTCGCCTGCGCCAGCGCCAGGTCGTGGCCGGTTGCCTCGCGGAACTCCGAGCCCCGGTACCACTCGTGGAAACTGCCCCGCTCGTCCGGGAACACCTTGGGCTCCAGCACCCAGGCGCCCTCGATCCCCAGTGATCGCACCCTGCCGCCTCCCTCGTCAGGCCGTCCGTCGCGCACTCGCACGGCGCACCGCGGCGGCGAGTCCGCGCCGCACCACGCGCACCACGCGGCGCAGCGAGCTCGGCCCGGGGGCGCGCCGCACCCGCACACCGTGCGCCCCGGCGCGCAACGCGAACGGCAGCGCCAGCAGCCGCGGTTCGGCGGCGTCCGGGTCCGGGCCCAGCGCCGCCCGCCAGGTCGCCCCGCGCAGCGCGGCCACCGGCAGGGCCGCCTCCAGCAGCGCCCCGGAACCGCCCGGCGCGGGGGACAGCGTGCCGCGCGCCTGGAGCACCTTGCGGGGCGCGGTCAGCCGTACCAGCACCGGCGCCTCACCGGGCACGTACAGCGGCAGGGGAGCACTCAGCCGGTCCTGTGCGACGCCGACCTCGGCGGGTGTGAGCCGCCCGAGCCCCAGGCTCCTGCCCGCACGGTCCACGTCCAGGGCGAGCGTGCCGTGCCGGGCGGTCCAGTACGGCAGCAGCACCTGCCCGCCCACCACGCCGGCGGGCGGGGCGGGGCGTGCTCCGCGCGCGGCCGGGCTCAGCCGGCAGTCCTTCGTCCAGCCGCCCAGCTTGACGCGGACGAGGGCGTCCCAGAGGCCCTCGTCGAGGGGCTTGCCGCCCGCCGCGGACGCCGGGTCCACGGTGGCCGTGGCGCGCAGCACCAGCCGGGACCGCCGCCCGTCCTCGGTCGGCACGGTCTCCCGGGTGAACCGCACCGGCTGGAAGTGCTGGGCGGCGCTGGCGCGTTCGCGCAGGAGCAGGTCGGCGGTGGCCGAGCCGAAACGGGCCACGGTGTCGGCCTCCACCCAGGCGATCGCCTCGGCGACGTCCTTCGGCGGGGCCTCCAGCGGGTCCCCGCCACCCCCGGCGGCGTACGTCAGCGGCGCCCCGCCCGCGTGGTACTCGGCGGCGAAGTCGACACGCAGCGCGCCGTCCCGCCACGCCACGCTCTCGGCGACGGCCGTCAGGGCGATGCCCGCCTCCCACTCGGCGAAGGCCTCCACGTCGTCGTACCGGTCGGCGGCGATCAGCGCGGCGACCACCTGCTGCGTCGGCTGGAGCCCGGCCGCCACCCCGGGGCCGAACCGCTCCACGACCACGTCGTGGATCTCCCGGAACAGCTCCCTGCGGTAGTCCTCCGGCGCGCCGAGCAGCCGGCGGCCGCGCATCCGCTCGACCATCTCCACCCGCAGCCAGCGCCGGTGCAGCCGGTCGCGCAGCGGGCCCGGCTCGGTGTACCGGTCGACGACGTCCAGCGCCTCGCGCAGGTTCTTGAAGTACCCGACCGGGTCGAAGCGCTGGAAGCCGGCGTTCGCGGCGTCGTCCCGCCGTACGTGGTAGTAGCAGACGTAGTCGCTGAGGACGCTGACGTTGTCCGCGCGCAGATACGCCTCGGTGACGAAGACGTGGTCCTCCAGACGCCGTCTGCCCTCGGGGAACCTCAGCCCGATGCGGTCCAGGAAGGCCCGGCGGAACATCTTGTGCGGGGTGAGACTGTCGATGAGCGGTGCGTTCGCGACCGTGGCGCGCGGGCGGTTGCGGCGGAACAGCTCCACCGGCACCCCGCGCCCTTGGCCGGCCATCTTGCCGACGACCACGTCCGCGCCGTTCGCCACGGCGTAGTCGTACATCCGCTCAAGGGCCTCGTCGCCCAGGTGGTCGTCGTTGTCCACGAACATCACGTACTCGCCGCGGGAGGCGTCGACGCCGACGTTGCGGGGCTTGCCCGACCAGCCGGAGTTCTCCTGGTGCAGGACCGTCACGCGCGCGTCCTCGGCGGCGAGCCCGTCGAGCCGGGCGGGGGTGCCGTCGGTGGAGCCGTCGTCGACGAAGATCACCTCGTACTCGTCCGGCGGCAGGGACTGGCGCAGCAGCGAGGCGATGCACTCCTCGATGTACGGTCCCGGGTTGTAGACGGGAACGATGACGCTGACCTTGACCGGCATCGGGCTCGAAGTCCCCTCGGGTCGTCGCTTGCCTGGCGCGTTGCGGCACGGTGCGTTGGGCCGATGCTAACCCGCCGGCAGGGGCTTGCCACCTCCGCCGCGGCGGCACGCCCGTGGCCCGATCGGGCGCGTCCGCTGCTGATGTCCGCCACCCGCCTGTCCGGGCGGCTCCTCGCCGCGTTCCCGCACGCCGACGTGGTAATCCACGCGGGGGACCCCCTTCGCCGCCCGCTCTCCGACCTCGGTCGCCGCCGAACGGGTGAGTCACGTCCGGCACCGCCGGGACATGCCTGGTCGAGCGTTAATCGGTTGCCCCCGCGAAAGGGCGCCTGCTGGACTGCAGGGGTCGGTTCACCGAAGACCCAGGAGAAACAATGCGCGCTGCGTTCGTGTCCGCCCTGGAAGGAATCGCCCCCTCTTCGAAGGACATGACGCTTCGTGCACCTGCTCAACCTCGGGATTCTCGCCCACGTCGACGCCGGTAAGACCAGCCTGACCGAGCGGCTGCTGCACTCGGCCGGTGTGATCGACGAGATCGGCAGCGTCGACGCCGGGAACACCCAGACCGACACCCTCGCGCTGGAGCGCCGGCGCGGCATCACCATCAAGTCCGCCGTCGTCTCCTTCGCGCTCGACGACGTCACGGTCAACCTCATCGACACCCCCGGCCACCCGGACTTCATCGCCGAGGTCGAACGGGTCCTCGGTGTGCTCGACGGCGCCGTCCTGGTCGTCTCCGCCGTCGAGGGCGTCCAGGCGCAGACCCGGGTCCTGATGCGGACCCTGCAACGGCTGCGGATCCCCACGCTCGTCTTCGTCAACAAGATCGACCGACGAGGGGCGCGTGACACCGCCGTCCTGGACGCCCTCGCGCGGCGTCTGGCGGCCGCCGTCGTCCCGATGGGCACGGCGGGCGGACTCGGCACGCGCGAGGCGCACTTCGTCCCCGGGCTCGGCCCCTCGGCCGTCGACGTCCTCGCCGATCACGACGACGCGCTGCTGACCGCCTACGTCGAGGACACCCTCTCGCCCGAGCGCCTGTACGCGTCCCTGGCCGACCGGACCCGGCAGGCCCTCGTCCACCCGGTGTACTTCGGCTCGGCCGTCACGGGCGCCGGGGTCGAGGCGCTGACGGACGGGATCAGGGAACTGCTGCCGACCGCCGACGGCGACCCCCACGAACCCGTCTCCGGCACCGTCTTCAAGGTCGAGAGGGGACCGGCGGGGGAGAAGGTGGCGTACGCGCGGATCTTCTCCGGCACGCTGCGCACCCGCGACCGGATCCGCTTCGGCGAGGCCGGCGCCGAAGGCCGGATCACCGGCATCAGCGTCTTCGGCGACGGCACCGACAGCCGCGCCGACGCCGTCCCCGCGGGCCGGATCGCCAAGCTGTGGGGCCTGACCGACATCCGGATCGGAGACGCCCTCGGCGAACCGCGCAGGGCCCACGGCCGCTTCTTCGCGCCGCCCACCCTGGAGACGGTCGTCGTCCCCGGCGACGGCACGGACCCGCGCGCACTCCACCTCGCCCTCACCCGGCTCGCCGAGCAGGACCCGCTGATCGGCCTGCGCCACGACGAGGTGCGCCACGAACTCTCGGTGTCCCTCTACGGCGAGGTGCAGAAGGAGGTCGTCCAGGCCACGCTCGCCGACGAGCACGGACTCTTCGTCACGTTCCGGGAGACGACACCGCTGTGCGTCGAGCGGCCGGTGGGGACGGGCTCGGCGGCCGAGTTCGTCAAGAAGGGCGACAACCCCTTCCTCGCGACGGTCGGCCTGCGCGTCGATCCCGCACCCGCCGACGCGGGCGTGGAGTTCCGCCTGGAGGTGGAGCTGGGCGCCATGCCGTACGCCTTCTTCAAGGCCGTCGAGGACACCGTCCGCGAGACCCTCGGCCAGGGCCTGTACGGCTGGCAGGTCCCCGACTGCACGGTCACCCTGACCCACTGCGGCTACTGGCCCCGGCAGAGCCATGCCCACCAGGGCTTCGACAAGAGCATGTCGAGCACCGGAGCCGACTTCCGCGGACTGACCCCGCTGGTCCTGGTCGAGGCGCTGCGCCGGGCGGGCACCGAGGTGCACGAGCCGATGCACCGGTTCCGTATCGAGGCCCCCGCCGACACCCTGGGCGCGCTGCTGCCGGTGCTCTCCGGGCTGCGCGCGGTGCCGCGGACGACCGGGACGCGCGGCGCCTCCTGCGTACTGGAGGGGGCGGTGCCCGCGGCCCATGTGCACGCTCTGGAGCAGCAGTTGCCGGGACTGACCCGGGGCGAGGGCGAGCTGGAGAGCGCCTTCGACCACTATGCGCCCGCCGCGCGCGGCACGCGCCCCGAACGCCGGCGCACCGACCTCAACCCGCTGAACCGGAGGGAGTACCTGCTGAACCTGACACGCAGGGTGGGCATCTGACGAGGGCGCCGGGGCCGCAGTGAGGGCCGGGAGCGAACTTACTCCAGAGTCAGAGGTGTTGACGGTGTCCTGAAATCGCCGGACTGTAGTGGACATGCCGAATATACGGGCGCGTCTGCTCGCAGTTCTGGTTGTCCTCCTCGGATCCCTGACGGTGGCGGGATCCCCGCCCGCCACCGCCGCCACCCTGCCCTTCGACGGCACGGCGCTCACCGTCTCCGCCGGCCGCTTCACCGACGGCCACGGCCGCGAGGTCGTCCTGCGCGGCTACAACGTCTCCGGCGAGACCAAGCTGGCCGAGAACGGCGGCCTGCCCTTCGCCTCCGTCGCCGACGCCCGCAAGTCCGCGACCGCGCTGCGCGCCCTCGGCGGCGGCAACTCGGTCCGCTTCCTGCTCTCCTGGGCCTACGCCGAACCCGTCCGCGGCCAGGTCGACACCGCCTACCTGTCCGCCGCCACCGCCCAGATGCGCGCCTTCCTCGACGCCGGCATCCGCGTCTACCCCGACTTCCACCAGGACCTCTACTCCCGCTACCTGTTCCACGCGGGCAGCTGGTACACCGGCGACGGAGCCCCCAAGTGGGCCGTGGACGCCGGGAACTACCCCGACGAGTTCTGCGGCATCTGCCTGTTCTGGGGCCAGAACATCACCCAGAACGAGGCCGTGAAGCGGGCGACGTACGACTTCTGGCACAACGCCCACGGCCTCCAGGACGCCTTCCTCACCACCGCCCGCAAGACGATGACGTACATCAGGCAGAACGTCACCGCCGCCCAGTTCGCGGGTGTCGTCGGCTTCAACCCCTACAACGAACCGCACGCGGGCACCTACGACTCCGGCCAGACCAGCCGCACCTGGGAACGCGACGTGCTGTGGCCGTTCTACGAGAAGTTCCGTGCCCGTATGGACGAGGCGGGCTGGCAGGACAAGCCGCTCTTCGCCGAGCCCAACCTCTTCTGGAACGCCAACCTCGACTTCCAGCGCCAGGAGGGCGGCCTGCTGGACGCGGGCACGCTCGGACCCCGCTACGTCTTCAACACCCACTTCTACGACCAGAAGGCCATCTCCGGCATCTTCATGTGGGGCAAGGCGGCGGACGGCCAGTACGCGGGCGACTTCGGGAAGATCAGGGACCGCGCCTCGGCCACCCGCACGCCCGCGATCGTCAGCGAGTTCGGCCACCCGCTGTCCGGCCCGGTCGCCGACAAGGCCCCGACCGTGCTGAAGGCGATGTACCAGGCCCTGGACTCCCGGGTCCCGGGGGCGCGTTGGTGGTCGAACCCGGCGGGATCCGGACCGGTGCTGTCCGGCACGCAATGGCAGTGGGACATCTACAACGGCCGCCACCACGAGCTGATGAACGGCAACCCCGACAAGGTGCTCACCGCCGGCGACGCCTGGAACGACGAGGACCTGTCCGCCGTACGCCTCGACGACTCCGGCACACCCGTCCTGCGCCAGGACGCCCGGCTCGTCGACCGCCTCTACCCGAGCGCCACGTCCGGGACGACCGTGGCCTTCACCTACGAGGACCGCTCACGGGACGGCTCGACCACCCTCACCTGGAACCCGGTGCCGAGCTCCCTGCCGAACGTGGCACGGCTGGTCGGAACGGGCCAGTACGGCCTCCTGCTCTGGCGCTCCTCCGGCGCCTCGGCGCCCACCGAACTCCACCTGCCGGCATCCTTCCCGACCGGCGCCACCACGGTCGTCTCCGACCTCGGAACGGTCCACGCCCCACCGGAGTACACCCCGTCGACCCCGATCGCCGTGGCCGCGGAACCCGGCGGCACGGGCAGCCGCCGCCTCCTGCTCACCGACCGGGACTCCGGCGTCCTGCACTACGCGCTGGTGACCAACGGGGCATCGGCCCCCGCGGCGGACCTGCTCGACGCGGCCCGGTCGGAACTGGCGACGTGGGCCGCACGGCAGTGAGCGAGTGAGCGGTGAACCGAGGGGCGGGGAACGGGTCGTGGAACACCACCCGCTTCCCGCCCGCCGGTTCGCCACCAGGGCCTGGCCCGATCAACGAGCCGCCGGGCCGGTCCAGCCGGCCTCGACGTGGCCCAGCCGAACGCGCTGGGGGTGGTCCCCGACCGGTACGGACACCGTCTTGCGGCCGGTGGCGAAGTCGATGGCGGTGACCTGGTCGGTGCCGCTCTCGGAGACGACGCAGGACCTGCCGTCACCGCTGACCGTGGCCCAGTACGGCTTGGAGGCGGTGACGAGCGGACCCTCCTGGAGCGTGGCGCGGTCGACGACGGTCGCGTAGTCGTCCATCGTGCCCGCCACGCACAGCTTGCTGCCGTCCGGGCTCATCGCAATGCCGTGGTGGCGCGAGTCGTTGACGAACGTGGTCCGGTCGTCGCTGGTCGCCGGGTTCTTGGGCAGGGTCTTCGTCCGGGTGATCCGGTCGGTGGCCAGGTCGTACTCGAAGAAGCCGTGGAAGAACGACACCTGGAAGTACAGCTTGGACTCGTCCGGCGAGAACACGGCGGGCCGGACGGCGTCGGAGTAGTCCTTCAGCCCGATCGCGTCCAGGCGCTGCCGCATGTCGATGACCTTCACCTGCTGGAACGTGGCCGCGTCCACGACGGTGATGCGCCGGTCGCCCTTGGTCCAGTCCAGCCAGGGGGCGTCGGTCTGGGTGTTCACGTCGCCGATCGACATGTTGTAGATGTACTTGCCGTCGTTGGTGAAGATGTTCTCGTGCGGCTTGTCGCCGGTGCTGAACCTGCCGAGCTGCTCGCCGGTGACGATGTCCAGCACGTGCACGGTGTTCGCGGTGGAGGCGGAGACCGCGACGCGCTTGCCGTCGGGGGAGACGGCCATGTGGTCGGAGCGGTAACCCGACACGCGGAAGCGCCAGTTGACGGCTCCGGTGGCGAGGTCGAGGGAGACCACGTCGGCGAAGCTGGGCCGGGAGACGACGACCGACTTCCCGTCCGGCGTGGAGTACATGTCGTCGACGAACTGGTCGTGCCCCTCGCCGACGCTGTTGCGGATCGCCATGAAGTAGATCCACTTGATCGGGTCGGCGTTGATCTCAGCCATCCGCTGCGCCTTGTCCGGGACGACGTCGAGCCGCCCGACCTTGGCGAAGTCACCGCTGGAGCGGATGACATCGGCGGTGCCGTCCCAGTTGTTGCCGACGAACAGCACTTCGCGCAGGGCCGCGGCGTCGGAGCCCGCCCCGGCCGCGGTCGCGGTCGCGGGGGCGCTGACGGTCAGGGCGAGGGCGGCGGCTACGGCACAGAGGTGCCTGGTTCTGATGGCAGGCATGAGTGCTCTCCTCAAGGGCGGCGGGTGACGTGCGGGCGTACCGGTGACGGGGGCATGCCAAAGGTGGAATCTGAACACGGGGTCGTTCAGAGTTTGACTTACTGGAAAGTAAGGAGCGGGGGGCCTTCTCCACAAGACTGCGTACACGACAAAATGGTGAACTGCCGAGGAGAGGTGGGGAGTTGGCGGGCAGGCTCAGGGCGCCGACCGGCCGTTACGGCGGCAAGTCGGCCGAGGAACGCAAGGCCGAGCGCCGCTGCCGCTTCCTGGACGCCGCGCTGCAACTGTTCGGCGACACCCGCGGCTACCGCGCCACCACCGTCGCGGCCCTCAGCGAGGCGGCGGGCCTGTCGACCCGCCAGTTCTACGAGGAGTTCCGCACCCTGGAGGACGTCCTCGCCGCCCTCCACCTCCAGGTCAACGACTGGGCCGAACAGGCCGTCCTGGCCCGGGCCGCCGCCGCACCGGACGCACCGATCGCCGAGCGGGCCGCCACGATCTTCCAGGCCTACGCCGCCAACGTCACCGCCGACCCGCGCCGCATCCGCATCACCTTCGTCGAGATCATCGGCGTCAGCCCCCGCCTGGAGGCCCAGCGCCTCTCCCGCCGCGCCCGCTGGACCGACCTCATCTGCGCCGAGGCCCACGCGGCGGTCGCCCGCGGCGAGGCCGCCCCACGCGACTACCGCCTCGCCGCGGCGGCCTTCATCGGCAGCGTCAACGGCCTCCTCCACGACTGGAGCGCAGGCGGGGTGGACGCCACCCTGGACGAGGTCGTGGAGGAACTCGTCCGCCAACTCCTGGCCATCCTCCGCCCACCGGGCTGGCGACCGACGTCGCCGTGAGGGCTCCCGGCCCGTGCCCGACGCGCTCCTACTCGTCCCAGGCCTGGATCATCGTCTGCTCGACGATCTTGCCGTCGCGCAGGGACGCCATCGACTCGGCCAGAACGCGTACCCCGTCGGGATACTCGCAGGACTCGCTGAACGCGACGCTGTCGCCGTCGACGACGCAGCGCTCCAGCTTGTGGCTCATGTCGCGGCCGTAGACGTCCTCCAGCAACTCGCCGATCTCGTCACGACCGTGCAGAACCCGGGGGCTGCTCGGCTGGGTGTTGCGGTCCACGACGCGCAGTTCGGCGTCGTCCGCGTACAGCGACAGCAGCGTCGCAGCCGTGTGTTCCTCGATGCCCCGGCGCAGGGCTTCGGTGTCGAAGCCGGGGCGTTGCGCGGTGCCCATGGTGACCTCCTTCGAGGCCCGCGGTCCTCGGGGAGCGGGCCGCGACGGCCTCTCCTTAGAGGCTCCTCCGCCCCGACGGCCTCGGCAAGCGCAGGCGCACCGCTGCGCCTGACGGGTGAGCGCCACCGCCCGGCCGTGTCCGGCACCGGCCCGTCCGCGTTGCTGAAAGCATGATCTCAACACGACGTATCGCTGCCGCCGTCGGTCTGGCCGTCTCGGTCACCGGCCTGGCCGCCCCGCTGGCGAGCGCGGCCGAGGCGGACGCCCAGAACGCCGCGCCGCTCAGCCCGATGAGCATGCTCGACTCGCTCACCGTCAGCGACATCCCCGCGGAGCGCAAGGCCGAGATCCCGCGGCCCTCCGAGCAGTTGAACCAGCTGAACAGAGTCCACGAACTGAACCAGCTGCAGCAGGTCACCGACCTGGCCGCCCCGGTGACCCAACTGCTCCCCGGGATCCAGTAGATCCACCGCGTGATCCACCGAGGGCCGCCCGGAACCCGGGCGGCCCTCGCGCGTCCTCGGCTGGTCGGCCGTCGGCCCCGCCCCGGTGGCGAACACAGCATCGAAGGGCCACTAAGATTGCCGAGACCAGGCAATGTCACGGACGCCGTTTACATGTAAGCATGCGCTTATCAGCACGGTACGACGGGGAGAGGGTGGTGCATGTCAATGGCCTGGTTTCTGGGTCTGGGCATCGCTGGAGTTGTGCTCCTCGTCGCGTCCCTGCTCCTCGACGGGGTCCTGGAGGGGCTGTTCGGCGGCGCCGACGCACTCGACGGCCTGTTCGACGGGTGGCTGTCGCTCCCCGTCATCGCCGGATTCGTCTCCATGCTCGGCTTCGCCGGCGCCATCGCCATGGGCACCACCGGCGTGGGCGCGATCGGCGCCACCGCCGTCGGCGTACCGGCCGGTGCCGCCACCGGCTGGCTCGCGTACCGCGTCAGCCGCGCCCTGATGAGCGACCGGTCGGGTGCCGCCCCGCGCGGCGACGACCTGATCGGCGCCGCGGGCTCGGTGGTCACCGCCATCCCGGCCGACGGCTACGGCGAGATCCTCGTCCACCTGGGCGGGCAGCCGGTGAAACTCGCGGCGAAGTGCCCCGTGGCCGTCGCGCGCGGCGCCGAGGTCTGGGTGGCGGAGACGCTGTCGCAGACCTCGGTCCTCGTGCGCCCGGTGGAACGCTGACCCCGGCCGCGCACTCCTCCACATCGTCATCCATCGCACACCATTCGCCGTCCCCTGGGAAGGCTGAGGGGAAAACCTCATGAGCCCTGTCGTCATCGCCGTGATCGGCGTAGTCGTCCTCCTCGTACTGCTCGGTCTCGTCGTCATCACCCGGTACAAGGTGGCCGGCCCGAGCGAGGCGTTCATCGTCACCGGGCGGCGTGGCAAGACGGCCACCGATCCGGAGACCGGCCGGATCTTCACCGACAACAGCGGCCAGAAGGTCGTCGTCGGCGGCGGCGTGTTCGTCGTGCCGTTCGTGCAGCAGAAATTCACCCTCGACCTCTCCTCGCGGCACATCCCCGTCGCCGTGCGCGGCGCGGTCACCCTGCGCGGGGTCAAGGCCCACCTGGAGGGCGTCGCGATCGTCAAGGTCGGCGGCACCGAGGACTCGATCCGCGCGGCGGCCCAGCGGTTCCTGATGCAGCAGGACGGCATCGTCGGCTTCACCCAGGAGGTGCTGTCGGGCGCGCTGCGCGCGATCGTGGGCCGGATGTCGGTGGAGGACATCATCCGCGACCGGGCCGCCTTCGCCGGGCAGGTCGCCGAGGAGGCCGAGGCCAGCCTCTCCGGGCAGGGCCTCGTCCTCGACGCCTTCCAGATCCAGGACATCTCCACCGAGGGCTCCTACCTGGAGGACCTCGGCCGGCCCGAGGCCGCGCGCGCCAAGCAGGAGGCGGACATCGCCGAGGCGGTGGCCCGGCGGGCGGCGGAGCAGGCCCGCCTGAAGGCCGAGGAGGAAATCGCCGTCGCGCAGCGGACCTTCGCGCTGAAGCAGGCGGAGATCAAGGCCGAGACCGACGAGGCCGCGGCCCGCGCCGCCGCGGCCGGCCCGCTCGCCGAGGCCGCCCGTCAGCAGGAGGTCCTCAGCGAGCAGGAGAAGGTCGCCGAGCGGCAGGCCGCGCTGACCGACCGCGAGCTGGACACCAAGGTCCGCAAGCCCGCCGACGCCGCCCGCTACCAGGCCGAGCAGGAGGCGGAGGCCCGCCGTATCGCGCTGGTCAAGGAGGCCGAGGCGGCGGCCGAGCGGGCCCGGCTGACCGGTGAGGGCGAGAAGGCCCAGCGTGCCGCGCTCGCCGCGGCCGTGCGCATCGAGGGTGAGGCGGAGGCCGCGGCGATCGGCGCGAGGGGCAGCGCCGAGGCCGAGGCGATGCGGCAGAAGGCCGACGCCTTCGCCCAGTACGGCGACGCGGCCGTGCTCCAGATGCTGGTCGAGGTGCTGCCGCAGGTCGTCGCCAAGGCCTCCGAGCCGCTCGGCGCGGTGGACAAGATGACCGTGATCTCGACGGACGGCGCGAGCCAGCTGTCGCGCACGGTCGCCGACAACGTCGCCCAGGGCGTGGAACTGCTCAGCTCCACCACCGGCGTCGACCTCGCCGAGCTGCTCAAGGGCATCACCACCCGCCCCGCCGCCGCACAGCCCGGGACCGCGACCGAGAGCAAGGACAAGGACAAGGACAAGGTGGAGATCACCGACTGACGTCGCACCGCGCACACGAGCCCGGACGGTCCCCGTGACCGTCCGGGCTCAGTCGTCACCGGGCGACCGCTGTCGCGGCACCCGCGTCAGCAGGCGCCGCAGCCGGCCCACCAGATGCGGGCACAGCGGCCCGCCCGGCGCGAGGGACAGCCCCGTCTCCCGGGACATCGCGGTGAAGAACGCCTGTCCCTGACGCGTCTGCGAGGTCGTGGTCCACGCATGGCCCGGATGGCGGGCGAGCAGACCCCGCACCAGCTCACGGCCGAGCCCCTCGCGCTGCCAGGTCTCGTCGATCCAGATGTCCAGGATGCGGCCCGTACGGCACTCCCGGCAGGCGCGGAACGTCAGTCGGCCGATGACGCGGTCGGCGCCGTCGAACAGGACGATCTCGGTCGGCATGCCGGAGACGGACTCGGCGGTGCCGTTCAGCCGTCCCGGCAGGCCCAACCCGGCGCCCGCGGATCCGACCCTCGTACCTGACACACGCGGACCGCCTCTCGGGGAGCTTCGCGGCCTCGCCGTCGAGGTCCGCGAAGGAGAGGCCATCATGGCGCGTCCGTGGGGGAGCGGTGAAGGGGCCGTGCACGGATGCGTCCCGTCGCCGATCGATCACGCGTAGGGTCGAGGACACGCACAGCGGTCGGCGACAGAGAGGTCAGCACCATGGCGCAGCAGGTACGCGGCGTGATCGCACCGGGCAAGGACCAGCCCGTAAGGGTGGAGACGATCGTCGTGCCCGACCCGGGGCCCGGCGAGGCCGTCGTCCGCGTCCAGGCCTGCGGTGTCTGCCACACCGACCTGCACTACAAGCAGGGCGGCATCTCCGACGAGTTCCCCTTCCTGCTCGGCCACGAGGCGGCCGGCGTGGTCGAGGCGGTCGGCGACGACGTCACCGACGTCGCACCCGGCGACTTCGTGATCCTCAACTGGCGTGCGGTGTGCGGCCGTTGCCGGGCCTGCCGGCGCGGTCGCCCCTGGTACTGCTTCGACACCCACAACGCGAAGCAGCGCATGACCCTCACCGACGGCACCGAACTCTCCCCGGCCCTCGGCATCGGCGCCTTCGCCGAGAAGACCCTGGTGGCCGCCGGGCAGTGCACCAAGGTCGACCCGGCCGTCTCCCCGCAGGTCGCCGGCCTGCTGGGCTGTGGTGTGATGGCCGGCCTCGGCGCCGCCCTCAACACCGGCAACGTCGGCCGGGGCGACACGGTCGCCGTCATCGGCTGCGGCGGCGTCGGTGACGCGGCCGTCGCCGGGGCCCGCCTGGCGGGCGCTGCGCAGATCATCGCCGTGGACATCGACGACCGCAAGCTCGACAAGGCCCGCACCGTGGGCGCCACGCACACCGTCAACTCCCGCGACACCGACCCCGTCGAGGCCATCCGCGACCTCACCGGCGGCTTCGGCGCCGACGTCGTCATCGAGGCCGTGGGCCGCCCCGAGACCTACCGACAGGCCTTCTACGCCCGCGACCTCGCCGGCACCGTCGTCCTCGTCGGCGTCCCCACCCCCGAGATGAAGCTCGAACTCCCGCTCCTGGACGTGTTCGGGCGCGGCGGATCCCTGAAGTCCTCCTGGTACGGCGACTGCCTGCCCTCCCGCGACTTCCCCATGCTCGTCGACCTGCACCTCCAGGGCCGCCTGGACCTGGACGCCTTCGTCACCGAGACCATCGAACTCACCGACGTGGAGAAGGCCTTCGAGCGCATGCACCACGGCGACGTCCTGCGCTCGGTGGTGGTGCTGTGATGGGCCCGAGCATCCAACGCCTCGTCACCTCCGGCACGTTCAGCCTCGACGGCGGTACCTGGGACGTCGACAACAACGTGTGGATCGTCGGCGACGACACCGAGGCGATCGTCATCGACGCCGCCCATGACGCCGACGCCATCGCCGCGGCCGTCGGCGACCGGCGGCTGACCGCCATCGTGTGCACCCACGCCCACAACGACCACATCGACGCCGCCCCCGCCCTCGCCGACCGCACCGGCGCCATGATCTGGCTGCACCCCGACGACCTGCCGCTGTGGAAGCAGACCCACCCCGACCGCGACCCCGACGGCCAGCTCGTGGACGGACAGGTGATCGAGGCGGCCGGCGCCGACCTGCGGGTGCTGCACACCCCCGGGCACGCGCCCGGCGCGGTCTGCCTGTACGACCCCGGCCTCGGCGTCGTCTTCACCGGCGACACCCTCTTCCAGGGCGGCCCCGGCGCGACCGGACGGTCTTTCTCGCACTTCCCGACGATCATCGACTCGATCCGCGACCGGCTGCTCACCCTGCCGCCCGGGACGAAGGTCCTCACCGGCCACGGCGACCCCACCACCATCGGCGCCGAGGCCCCGCACCTTCAGGAGTGGATCGGCCGCGGCCACTGACGGCACTTTTCCGGCGGGTCGCCGACCCGCCGGAAAAGCTGACAGAAGATGTCCGGTTTACCGGGGAGGGTGGAACCACCAAGCCGTCACACGGAAGGCCGGACATGTCACAGCCACTCAAGGGCAAGGTCGCACTCGTCGCCGGAGCGACCCGCGGCGCGGGACGCGGCATCGCCGTCGAACTCGGCGCGGCCGGCGCCACCGTCTACGTCACCGGCCGCTCCACCCGCGCCCGGCGCTCCGAGTACGACCGCCCGGAGACCATCGAGGACACCGCCGACCTCGTCACCGAGGCCGGCGGCCACGGCATCGCCGTACCCACCGACCATCTCGAACCCGCACAGGTCCGCGCACTCGTCGAGCGCATCGACACCGAACAGGGCCGCCTCGACGTCCTCGTCAACGACATCTGGGGCGGCGAGAAACTGTTCGCCTGGGACGGCACCGTCTGGGAGCACGACCTCGACAACGGCCTGAGACTGCTCCGGCTCGCCGTCGAGACACACGCCATCACCAGCCACTACGCGCTGCCCCTGCTGCTGCGCCGGCCCGGCGGCCTGGTGGTGGAGATGACCGACGGAACGGCCGACTACAACCGCGACCACTACCGCGTCTCCTTCTTCTACGACCTCGCCAAGGCGTCCGTCCTGCGCATGGCCTTCGCCCTCGGCCACGAACTCGGCCCGCGCGGCGCCACCGCCGTCGCGCTCACCCCGGGCTGGCTGCGCTCGGAGATGATGCTCGACCACTTCGGGGTGCGCGAGGACAACTGGCGCGACGCCCTCACCGAGGTCCCCCACTTCGCCATCTCGGAGACCCCGCGCTACGTCGGCCGCGCCGTCGCCGCCCTCGCCGCCGACCCCGACGTGGCCCGCTTCAACGGCGAGTCCCTCTCCAGCGGGAGCCTGGCCCAGGTGTACGGCTTCACCGACCTCGACGGCAGCCGCCCGGACGCCTGGCGCTACCTGGTCGAGGTCCAGGACACGGGCAAGCCGGCCGACACCACCGGCTACCGCTGAGACGAGGCCGGGTCTGTCACCGGCAGCCGCCAGCGCGCCGAGTGGCCCGGGGGCAGGCCCAGGTCCTCCCGCACCGCCGTGTAGTAGCCCTCACGTCCGGCGCGCTGCCGCGCCAGCAGCGCCTGCCAGGCCTCCGGGTCGCGCCGGCCCTCGCGCACGAACCGCTCCATCTCCATGACCGTCACGACCCAGGCCCGCGCCTCGTCCACCACGGCGACACTGCCCAGCATCAGCAGCGCCTCGCCCGAGGGGTCCCGTCCGTCGTTGGCCCCGGCCAGCAGCGGCTTGGCCTCCTCAAGGGGGAGCGGGTCCGGGTGCGTACCGCAGCCCAGGTGGGCGGCGACCCGGTAGGTCACCGTGACGGTCTTTTTCACCGAGCGCGCGTAGTCGGCGTACACGGCGAGCCGCCGCTCCTCCCACCGTGCCGCCTGCTCCCGCCCGAACCGGGCCTTGTCACTGCGCACGAGCGCCAGGTACGAGCCGAGCGCGCCGATCACGACGCCTATCAGGGCGGGCAGTTGCTGGACGAACTCAGACATGGGTGCACGGTATCTGCCGCGTTGATCTCCGCGGCACTACGGTGCGGTGCATGACGGACATCACGCGCTTCGAGGGGTACGGAGTTCTCGTGACCGGCGCGGCCCGCGGCATCGGCGCGGCCACCGCCCGCCGGCTCGCCGAGGAGGGAGCCCGGGTACTGGTGACGGACGTGGACGAGCCGGAGGCGCAGAGGACGGCGGCGGCCCTGCGCGAACAGGGCCTCGCGGCGCAGGCGTTCGGCTGCGACGTGGGGGACCGCACGTCGGTGGAGGCAGCAGTGGCCCGGGCCGTCGCCGCCTTCGGCTCCCTCGACGTCCTGGTGAACAACGCCTACGGCTGCACCCCCGACGCCCCGCTCTTCGAGGACGAACCCGACGACGTCTGGGCCCGCGACCTCGACCTCACCCTGACCGGCGCCTACCGCTGCAGCCGCGCCGCCCTGCCGCACCTGGTCGCCTCCGGCCGCGGCGCGATCGTCTCCATCGGCTCGGTCAACGGCATCCAGGGCTTCGGCAACCACGCCTACAGTGCCGCCAAGGCCGGCCTCGGCTCCCTCACCCGCACGCTCGCCGGGCATGCCGCGGCCCGCGGGGTCCGCGTCAACCTCGTGGCACCGGGGACCGTGCGCACCACCGCCTGGGCGGGCCGCGAGGGCCGGCTGGACTCGCTCCGCCGGGTCTACCCCCTCGGCCGGGTCGGCGAACCCGAGGACATCGCCGCCGCCGTCGCCTTCCTCGCCTCCCGCGACGCGTCCTGGATCACGGGAACCACGCTGGTCGTCGACGGCGGTGTCACCTCCGTCAACACGGCCTTCACGGGGGCCTGCCCGGTCCCCGGACCGACGGACGGCAGCTGAGGCGAGCGCATCGGCCCCGGGGGTACGCCGGAGTCCCGAACGCCGCCCCCTTCCGGGTGCCGGGTCGAGCCGGACGACCGGGCGGAACTTCACCGTTTCGTCACAGCACGGGCAGTCCTACAACCGATACCCCCGCGCACCGGTCTAGCTCGCAGAAGACCACAGGAGCACCCGACGGAAGGGTTCGGTCATGGGGGACATACGCAGACGGCGCGCCGTCGCACTCGGCATCACCGCAGGACTGGTCGCACCGCTCGGCCTCGCGCTCGGCGCCGCCGCACCGGCGCAGGCCGCGAGCTGTACGACGCAGACCGGGCCGTACCAGAAGAAGGTGGAGAAGTTCCTCGGCCTGCCGGTGGACGGCAAGCAGTCGCCCAGCGACTGCAAGGCCATCCAGGCCTTCCAGACCAAGCACGGCATCAAGCCGAACGCCGGCTACGCGGGCCCCGTCACCTGGGGCGTGATGGACCTGATGCTGAAGCAGAAGGCCGTCGGGAACAAGCCCAACAAGGCCGGCAAGTGCCCGGTGAACAAGGGCCGCATCGCCTGCGTCAACCTCACCCTCCAGCTCAGCTGGATCCAGGACGGCGACAAGCTCGTCTACGGCCCCGTCCCGGTCCGCACCGGCCGCGACGGCAACGAGACCCGCACCGGTCTGAAGAAGATCTACTGGCGGAACATCGACCACGTCTCGACCATTTACGACGTGCCGATGCCCTACGCCCAGTTCTTCGACGGCGGCCAGGCCTTCCACCAGGCCAACGTCAGCATGTGGAACCCGCCCGGTTCCCGCGGCTGCGTCAACATGACCAAGAAGGCCGCCAAGAAGTACTGGTCGCTGCTGAAGAAGGGCGACGACGTCTTCGTGTACGGCCGCAAGCCGGGCACCTGACCGGAGTCGGGCGCCCGGCCCGCGGGCAAACGTCACGCCGGGGCGTCCCCGAAGTCCGGGATCTCCAGCCTCGCCCCGCCCTGCCGCGCCGACTCGTGCGCGATGATGCCCGGCAGGGTGTAGCGGGCGGCGACCCAGGCGTTCACGGGCGGCAGGGTCCGGGTGTTGACCGCGGTCACGAAGTCGTCCGCCAGGAAGTGGTGGCTGCCCTCGTGCCCGTTGTGCAGGTGGTCGAACTCCCGCGGCAGGCGGGCGCGGTCGTGCACCGGGGCCGAGCCGGAGGTGAAGGCGGCCCGCAGGTCCGGCGCGATGTGCTGGAGCGAGGGGTCGTCGGGGGACATCGTGGGCTTGGGCTCCAGCAGCTCGCTGATGTCCTTCACCCCGCTCTTGTCCTGCCACAGGGCCACCGTGGCGAGCTGCTCCATGCTCGCCTCCGTACCGAAGAACCGGAAACGGGACTCGCGGATCTGGCACGGGTAGCCGACCCGCCGGAACTCGTTCGTACGGAACGACCCGCCGCCCGCCACCTCGAACAGCGCGGTGGCGTTGGAGACGTCGTTGTCGAACTGGCTCACCGACCGGTCGAAGACGCCGTCGCCCCGCTCGTCCACCACCCCGATCGCCGACACGCTCACCGCGTGCGTCTGCCAGGCCCCCAGCACCCCGCCCACCGAGTGCGTCGGGTACAGCAGCGGGGGATAGCTGGCGGTCGCCTTCCAGTTCTCGCCGCCGCTGTACTGGTACGCCTCGTAGAACCCCAGATCCATGTCGTGGACGTAGTCGCCCTCGGCGTAGAAGATCCGCCCGAAGGCGCCCTCGGCGATCTGGTTGCGGGCGTGCACGGTGGCCGGGTTGTAGTGGCTGGTCTCGCCCATCATGTACGTCAGGCCGGTCGACTTGACCGTGTCGATGATCGCCGCGATCTCGTCGGTGGCGATGGCCATGGGGACCGCGGAGTAGACGTGCTTGCCCGCGTTGAGGCCCTGGAGGACCAGCGGGCCGTGGGTCCAGCGCTGGGTGAAGATCGCGACCGCGTCGACGGCCGGCGACTCCAGCATCGCCTCGTAGGACGGGAAGGTGCCCGACAGGCTTTCGGCGGCGGCGAGTTGCTCGGCCCGCTCGGGCAGGAGGTCGGTGACGTAGACGTCGCGGACGCCGGGGTGCGCCTGGAACAGCCGGGCGAACTGGCCGGAGAACTGTCCGGCTCCGACGATACCGAGGGAGAACGTCATGAAGAAGGTGCCTTTCACTGGCCGAGGATGAAATTGATCTGTTCGTTGGTTTCGGTCAGGTCGCTCGCCGGGGCGCCGTTGGCGTAGACGTCCTGCATCGCGGGGCGCATCAGGGCGAAGACGTCCGCCGCGTAGTCGGTGACGGGGAAGGAGAAGGTGGTGAAGTTCTTCTTGTCGGTGACCGGTTCGGTGAACGCGGACACGTCGATGCCCTTCTTCTCGTACGCGGCCACGGCGGCCCGCGTGCCCTCGGGGGTCGCGGGGAAGACGATGCCGTAGCCGCCGACGGTCCGTTGGCACGCGTCCGAGGCCAGGTACCGCACCCACTTCTTCGCGCCCTCCTTGTTGCGGGCGTTGCTGGTCACGGAGTCGGCGAGGCCGTTCAGCATGGTGGCCCGCTTGCCGGTCGGGCCGACCGGGGTGACGGCGGTGCCGACCTTCAGGCCCTTGCTGCCGTAGTAGGTGGAGATCATCCAGGCGCCGTCCAGGGAGGTGGCGGCCTTGCCGGAGGCGAGCTGGGCGACGGCCGGGTTGGCGCCGTCGGTGTAGTCGGTGAAGGGCGCCAGGTAGCCCTTCTTCGCCAGGCCGAAGTACCAGTCGATCACCGACTGGAAGGTCGGGTCGTCGTAGCGGTACTCGGAGCCCCAGCGGGCCTTGTCCGTGTAGTGCCAGCCGGCCGAGGCGGTGAACGGGCTCCAGGTGCTCTGGCCGTCGCTGTCGCCCGCGCCGCCGGTGGCCAGCCCGTACACCTTGACGTTGTTCTTGTCGAAGCCCTTCTCGTCGCCGCGCCTGCCGTTCCTGTCGACGGTCAGACGCGCGACGGCCTTCTCGAAGGTGCCGCCGTCCTCGGGGTTCCAGGACAGGTCGTTGAGTTCGGCGGCGGTCAGCCCGGCCTCCTTCACCATCTGCCGGTTGTAGAAGAGGGCGATGGTGTCCCAGTCCTTCGGGGCGCCGTAGCGACGGCCGTCCTGGCCGGTCCAGTTGGCGGCCAGGCCCGGCTGGTAGGCGGAGTCGTCGATGCCCAGGTCGTCCAGCGGCTCCAGCACCTTCAGATCGGCGAACTGGCCGAACTTCTGGATGTGGTCGGTGAAGACGTCCGGTTCGGTGCCCGCGATGAAGCTCGCGGTGAGCTTGGTCCAGTAGTCGGCCCACCCCATCTGCGTGATCTTCACCTTCAGGCCCGGGTTCCGCCGCTCGAAGTCCTTGGCGCAGGCCCGGTAGGCGGGCAGCTGGTTGGCGTCCCACAGCCAGTACGTCACCGTGTTCGCCCCCGATCCGGCCGCGCCCTGCTGCGCGCACCCGGTGGCCAGGGACAGTGCGAGGGCTCCGGCCAGCGCCGTGACGGTACGAAGTCGCATCCCGCTCCCCTTACTTGATGCCCGTGAAGCTGATGGTGCTGACGATGCGGCGCGCGAAGAAGCCGAAGAGCACCAGCATCGGAAGGGCGGCGATGAGCGTGGCCGCCATCAGGCCTGACCAGTCGTAGCCGCTCTGCGGGGTCTGCGCCCGGAAGACGGCCAGCGCCACGGTGAGCACCCGCGAGCTGTCGCTGTAGGAGACCATCAGCGGCCAGAAGTAGTCGTTCCAGGAGGTGATGTACGTCAGCACGCCCAGGGTGAGGACCGGGGTGGACGCCATCGGCAGCATGACCCGGAAGAAGACCCGGATCTTTCCGGCCCCGTCGAGCAGGGCCGCCTCCTCGACCTCCCGGGGCACGTTCATGAAGAACTGCCGCAGGAAGAACACCGCGAACGGCGTCATGAACATCGTCGGCAGGGCCACGCCCAACAGGGAGTCGACCAGGCCGAGTTCCTTGATGAGCACGAAGTTCGGCAGCAGCGTGAAGACGGTCGGCACCATCAGCCCGGCCAGGAACAGGGCGAACACATGGTCCCGGCCGCGCCAGCGCAGCCGGGCGAAGGCGTACGCGGCCATGGCGGAGAAGAGGATCTGGCAGACGGTGATCAGCGTGGACACGATGACGGAATTGATCAGATAGCGCCAGAACCTCAGCCCGCCGCCCGAACCGCCCTGGGCGATCGCCTCCTCGGTGGACTGCAGGCCGAGAGCCCGCTCGAAGCCGCCGAGGGTCGGGTCCACGGGCAGCGGGTCGCCCGGGTTCGCCGCGAGTGCGGCGTTGGAGGACAGCGCGGTGCGCAGGATCCAGTAGAACGGCAGCAGGGTCACGAGCACGATCGCACCCATCGCAGTCCAGGCCAGGACCCGGCCGGGGGAGAGCCTCCGGCGCCGGGCGGGTCGTATCCCGGTGGTCGTCGTCACGGCGGTCATGTCGGTCGCTCCCTTCCGTCAGCCGAGGTCGGTCCGGCCGGCCCGGGTGAGCCGGTACTGGAGGAAGGTGATGGCGCTCAGGACCACGAGCAGGGCCACGGACATCGCGGACGCGTAGCCGAACTGGAAGCGGCCGAAGGCGGCACCGTAGATGTAGAACTGGAGCACGTTGGTGGCGTTCGCCGGTCCGCCGTTGGTCGTCACCGCGACCGTGTCGAACACCTGGAACGAACCGATCACCGTCATGATCAGCACGACCGCGAGGACCGGACGCAGCAGCGGCAGGGTGATCCGCCAGAACATCCGCCACTCGCTCGCGCCGTCCACCCGCCCGGCCTCGTACATGTCGTTCGGGATCGCCTGCAGCCCCGCGAACAGCAGCAGGGCGGTGTAGCCGACATGACGCCACACGTTGATCAGCGCGATCGTCGGGATCGCCCAGGTCTCGTCCGCGAGGAACGGGATCCGGTCGAAGCCGAGCCCGGCGACGATCTCGTTGCCGATGCCGAGCTGGGTGTCCAGGATCCAGAGCCAGACGATGCCCGCGACGACGTTCGACATCAGATACGGGGTGAGCACGACCCCGCGCAGCACCGCCGACTGCGTCAGCCGCTGCAGCAGCACGGCGATGGCGAGCGCCAGGACCGTCTGGACGCCGATGTTGATGGCGACGTACTCGACGGTGACCGTCAACGAGTCCCAGAAGATGGGGTCGCGGACCATCCGCGAGTAGTTGCCCAGGCCCACCCACTCGGGCGGAGTGAGCAGGTTGAAGCGAGTGAAACTCAGGTACACGCCCCGCAGCGTCGGCCAGAGCAGGAAGACCGCGAAGCCCAGCAGGGCCGGTGCGAGGAACAGGGCGGCGAGCCGTCCGTCCCCGCGCATCTCCCGCGACGGAGGGCTGCTGGAGGCGACGGTCATCAGGAGACTCCCTCGGCTGCGGCGGCTCGTCCTCGGGAACTTACTTTTGAGGCGAAAGAATCCACCCGTCAAGTGCCGTGCAACCGTCTTTTCCCGGTCAGGCCCGAGCGCCTACAGTGACCTTGTTGTTTTCGCTGCGAAAAAATTTCGGAGGTCGGAACGATGACCGCAGCCGTCGCCAGCTGGCTTCCGCTGAGCGCGGGCGAGCGCTCGGTGGCGATCGAGGTGCTCGTCGGCGGCCCGCTGTCGCGCACCGAGCTCGCGCGGCGCCTGGACCTGTCGGCCGGCAGTCTCACCCGGCTGACCAAACCGCTCATCGAGTCGGGCCTGCTCGTCGAGGTCCCCGAGGCCGAAGGCCCGGCCGAGGTGCGCCAGGGCCGCCCCTCGCAGCCCCTCGACGTCGTCCCCGAATCCCGCTCCTTCATCGGCTTCAAGGTCACCGACGACATGGTCTACGGCGTCGTCACCACCCTGCGCAGCGACATCGTCGCCCGCCTCGACCGCCCGCTCACCACGCACGACCCGGCCGGGGTCGCCGACCTGCTGGCGGCGATGGCACGCGAGCTCGCGGGCGGCTTCCCCCGGCTCGCCGGCATCGGCATCGGCGTCGGCGGCCGGGTCCAGGACCGGGCGGTCGTGGCGGAGTCGCCGTTCCTGGGCTGGCGGGACATCCCGCTGGCCGCGCTGGTCGAGGAGCGCACCGGCCTGCCCGTGGTGGTGGAGAACGACGTCGCGGCCCTGACCGAGGCCGAGACCTGGTTCGGCTCCGGACGCGGCCTCGACCGCTTCGTGGTCCTCACCATCGGAGCGGGACTCGGCTACAGCCTGGTCCTGGGCGGCAAGCGGGTGCCCTCCGAGGAGGAGGACCGCGGCTTCGGCCGGCACTGGATCATCGACCCGCACGGCCCGCTCACCCCGGACGGTCAACGCGGCAGCGCCGTGTCCCTCCTCACCATCCCCAACATCCGCTACCAGGTGCAGGCCGCCACCGGCCGCGAGCGGAGCTACGCGGAGATCCTGCGGCTGGCCGACGCGGGCGAGCCCATGGCCGCCCGCGTCGTGCGCGAGGCGGGGCGCGCCCTGGGCATCCTGGTCGCACAGATCGCCAACTTCGCCATGCCGCAGCGGATCCTGCTCGCCGGCGAGGGAGTCGGACTGATGGACGTGGCCGGTGACACCGTCGCGGAGACGATCCGCGGCCACCGCCATCCGCTGGCCGCCCCGATCGACCTGGAGACCAGGGTGTCCGACTTTCACGACTGGGCCCGGGGTGCCGCCGTTCTCGCGATCCAGGTGCTGGTGCTGGGAGCGGCCGAAGCCTGAGCGATGCGGGGAATCTTGAGCGGTTCGGTGCGATCGGGAGTGATCAGCAACACGGTCTGAAATGCCCGTATTGTGCGTGATAGCTCACGCGGCCTTCACCTCCGGCGCCGTATGCTTCACACCATGTCCACCAGTGTTGAACCCGTTTCCGTTCGATCGGCTGACGAGGTCAACGAGGAGATCCGGGCGCTGTGGCGCCGGGCAGGCGGGACACTGAGCGTCCAGGAGCGCGAGGAGTACCAACGACTCGTCCTGGAGTGGGCCGCAGCGGCCCCGCAGGCGGAGAACGCGGCCTGACGCTCCCCGGGAGCCGCCGAACTCGAAGACCGCGACCCACGGGCACCCTTCCTTCCGGCGGGTGCCCTTTTCCATGGGCCGGCCGACTCACCCCCACGTCGCCGAGTAGTACTGCTGATACGCCTTGCGGTCCTGCTCCGCGCGGATGAACCGGGTCGCCACCAGAGCGACCAGACTGCCCGCGATCACCAGCAGGCCCGGGCCGACGTTCCGGGGGTCGGCGAGCCGGGACAGCAGCTGCGACCCGTCCGGTACGCCCGTGACCGGGGCCGAGGACCCGGGCGAGGCCGCACCCGGCGCGATCGCGCTCTGCGTGGCGGAAGCGGACGGCTCCGGCGCCGGGTTCTGCTGCCCCGAGCCCTGCTGCGCCGCCCCGATCAACTCGACCCCCAGCTCGGCCATCGCCTTCGTCACCGGCTGGAAGAACGTCGTACCGCCCGTGACGCAGTCCCCGCTGCCGCCCGAGGTCAGCCCGAGCGCGATGCCCTCGGAGAACAACGGGCCGCCGCTGTCCCCGGGTTCGGCGCACACGTTCGTCTCGATCAGGCCGGTCACCGTGCCCTCGGGATAGTTCACCGTCGCGTTCAGTGCCGTCACCGTGCCGTCCCGCAGCCCGGTGGTGCTGCCGCTGCGGAACACCCGCTGACCGACGGCCGGATCGCCCGCACCGGTGATCCGCACCCCTTTCCCGTCGCCGACGGCCACCACGTCGGCGCCGTCCCCCGCCTCGCCGCTCGCATACCGGACGAGGGAGAAGTCGCCGCCGGGGAAGTTCTGCCGGACGGTCTGGCCCACCTGCTGTGCGCCCCGCTCGTCGGCGAACCAGACCGAGCCGTTCGGCCCGCAGTGCCCGGCGGTCAGGATGAACTCACCTTGTCCGTCGGTCACGTTGAAGCCCGCCGAGCAGCGTCCCGCGGTGGACAGGATCGGCTGGGCGCCGTTGAGGCGGGTGGTGAACGTCCCCTCGGTGCGCTCCATCCGCACGAAGCCGCCGATCCCCTCCGCGACCCGCGTCAGCCGGGACCAGTCGGCGGACGAGACCGTGCTGTCCCCGCGCACCACCACCTCGTTGGTCCGGTAGTCCAGCGCCCACGCCGTGCCGGGCACCCGGGGCGCCGACGACAGCGTCGAGGTGGCCGACCGCAGCTCGTTCATGCTGTGCGACACCATCTTCGGCTCGCCGCCCGCCCGGCGTACCCGGTCGGCCGCCTCCTCGTCGGTGACCGCGACGACCGGCCTGCCGTCGGCGCCGACCCAACTGCCCGCCGTACGGGAGGGGCCGAGCCGGGTGACGACACCGGCGGCCGGGTCCATGGCCGACCGCACCGAAGCCCCGGGCGCGGTCGGGCCGCCGGCCGGCTCGCTCGCCACGGCGTGCGTGACCATCACCCCGCCGAGCAGCAGTCCGCCGACGGCCGCCAGTCGTGTCACTCGCCGGACGACCCGTCGTCGTGCGTGCCTCATGCATGGCTCCCGAACCAGAACAGCGCGGTGACAACACCACGGGGCCCTCGCGGAGTTGAGCGCCCGTTCTTCATACGTGGCGCGGGCCGCACACGTTCACCGCAGGCTCGGACTCGGAGATCTTCTCGATCTCGCGGCGCTTCGGCACGCGCGTCACGACACCGTGCGGCACCGCACCGCCCGTGCGGCATCAGTGACAGCTGTGCGGCATGGGCTCCGTGCCCGTCTCCCCGGTCCCGAGGTCGTCGGAGTGGCCGGCGCGGATGCGCGCCCACTGCGCGGTGGGGCGTCCGTCGGTCCGCATGTGTGCCGACTCCCTGTCGACCTGCGGTTGCGGCCAGCCGGAGGGCGAGTCCTCCCACGGCTCCTGGCGCCCGTAGACGGTGAGGTCCATGAGCGCGTAGTTGTAGTCCAGTACCTCCACGCCGCGGCGCGACGTCCAGTAGGTCTCGAAGACCCGGTCGCCCTCCCGCACGTAGCACACGAGGTGCATCAGGCCGAGCCGGCGGCCGACCAGGAGCGCTTCGAGGGAGGGCTGTGCCGAGTACCACGGCATGTCCCAGCCCATGAAGTCGCGATAGCGGACGCTTTCGTCGTAGGACGCCCGGGCGTCGCCCGGGCCGAACGCGGTGTTGCGGCCCTGGCTGAACACCGCGAACGTGATGTCACGGGAGTGCAGGTAGGACAGCTCGCCGACCTGGCCGAGGAAGAGCGTGCAGCCCTCGCACTGCTCGGGCGCGGGCCGGCCGGGCCACCACATGAAGTAATAGGCGATGAGCTGCCGACGCCCTTCGAACGCGTCCAGCAGGGTCACCGGACCGTTCGGTCCGATCAACTCGAGACCGGCATCCACCTCCACCATGGGCAGGCGCCGACGGGCCGCCGCGATCGCGTCGCCCTCGCGGGTATGGGCCTTCTCCCGCACCCGCAGCGCATCCACCTCGGCCTGCCAGGTCTCCCGGTCGACGACCGGCGGCAGCGCAGCGGTGTCGTTGTTCCTCGCCTCGTCGTCGTTCTTCGCGTCATCGTTCACGATGTCTCCTGGATCCAGTCGTGACCGCGCAGGGCGAACGTCGCCCGCCGCACCGGAACCCCGGTCAGTTCTTGCGGCCCACTCCGCCGTACAGTGCCACCTCCGGCGGCTCGCACCCGTCCGGCACACGCTCCGGGCGCCAGCGCGAGCACGGCACCACGCCCGGCTCGAGCAGTTCGAGTCCGTCGAAGAAGCGGGCGACCGCCTCGGGCGTGCGCTGGTGCAGCCGGGGTGTGCCGTGCGCGTTCCAGAACCGTACGGCCTCGTCGACGTCCGGCATCGCCGGGCTGGTCACCGTGTGGGACAGCGCGAGATGGCTGCCGGGCGCCAGCCCCGCCATCAGCCGGCGCACGATCCCGTACGGGTCCTCGTCCTCGCCGATGAAGATGACCACGCCGAGCAGCAGCACCCCCACCGGACGGCTGAGATCGAGGGTGTCGGCGGCGCGTTCGAGGATGGCCTCGACGTTGCGCAGGTCCTCGTCCAGGTGATCGGTGCGGCCCTCGGGGGAGCTGGTGAGCAGCGCCCGGGCGTGGGCCAGGACGAGCGGGTCGTTGTCGACGTAGACGACCCGGCACTCCGGTGCGAGCCGCTGCGCGACCTCGTGCGTGTTGTCCGCGGTGGGCAGGCCGGTCCCGATGTCCAGGAACTGCCGTACTCCGGCCGCCGCGACGAGATGGCGTACGGCTCGCCCGAGGAACAACCGGTCGGCGCGGGCGTACTCGCCGATGGCCGGATGCAGTTCGCGGATCCGGTCACCGGCCACCCGGTCCACCTCGTAGTAGTCTCCGCCGCCCAGCCAGTAGTTCCAGATCCGGGCGGTGTGCGGTCGCAGGGTGTCGATCCGGGTGCTCAGCGCCGCGGCGCTGTTCTGCGCGGCCGGGGGAATGTCCGTCACGGGACGGCTCCTGCGGGGTGCGGGGGCGGATGTCAACGCGCAATCTAGACGGACTTGTTGATGATTGCCGAGGGGTCGGCACCACCCGATTCGCCCGCCGGCACGCCGTCCGGCCCTACCGCGCCGCCGACCGGCCCCTGCGCGCCGCCCGCGTTCACGTCGAAGCACCTCGGGCGTTGACTCGGCCTTCGGCGGCGCCGGGTCCCGGCGGGCGCCTGCATAGACTGCCGCCCATGAACGACACACCGCTGGAGCGGCTCGGCGCCGGCAAGTACCTGCTGATCACCAGCTACCGCAGGAACGGCACCCCGGTGGCCACGCCCGTGTGGGTCGTGCGCGACGGTGACGCCCTGGGCGTGTGGACCGCTGCCGACTCCTGGAAGGTCAAGCGCATCCGGGCCCGCGCCGACGTCCTCGTGGGCCCCTGCGACCTGCGCGGCCGGCCCACCGGCGACCAGGTTCCCGCCACCGCCGAGATCTGCGACCGGGACACCAGCGCCCGCTACCGGCGGCTCGTCGCCCGCAAGTACGGCGTCACCGGCCGGCTCTCCCTGCTCGGCAGCCGGCTGCGGCGCGGAGTGGACGGCACGGTCGGCATCCGGGTGACCCTGGCCTGACGGAGGCCGCGCGGCGCCCGATCAGGTCCAGGCCCGGTACGGCTCGTCGACCAGCTGGAACACCGGCTCGCCGCGGATGGGGTCCTTGGCCTGGGAGAGCCGTACACGATCGCCGCTGTGGATGCCGATCGGCGGGCCCATGACCCTGCCGCGCACGACGAACCCCTCGGTCATCTCCACGAGGGAGACATTGCGCGCGGCGGGGGTGTTGCGGTGCACCACCGTGGAGTGGCGGACCGTGCCGGTGCCCTCGCTGCGCTCCGTGCGCAGGTCGCTGCCGTGGCAGACCGGGCACAGCAGGCGCTGGTACATGGCCGTGCCGCACCAGGTGCAGCGCTGGAAGAGCAGGGCGTCGCCGCCGGAGGCGGGAGCCTTGGTGTCGAGGACGCCGACCGCGGAGCCGTCTGTCCGGCGGGCAACGCTTCCTGATGAGGGGTGGTACACGCTGGTCAACTCCCTGCGCTCGGCCGGAATCCCACGTACGCGGCCGCACCCGCGCACATGCGTGCCCGGTCGCCGTGCCACCGTGCACACCGTCAGCGTATGGCACTCAGTGCCAGGCGTAAAGGCACTGCGTACCCTCAATCCCGGGGCCCGAGGGAGGTCTCGAGCTCCTGCACCACCCGCCACAGGGGCGCGCTCCGGCGCGCCACCACGACCACCACGTCGTCCTCGGGCCGCTCGGCGACACGCGGCGGGGGAGAGGCGCCGAACGCGGACTGCACGTACGCCAGCGCGTGGTCGACGGTGGCGGTCGCGTCGCCCCGGCCGTCCGAACGCAGCCAGGAACGCAGCGCGTTGTTGTGCGCCGCGACCACGGCGGCCGCGATCACGTCCGCGTGCAGCGTCCCGTCCCGCAGGCCCGCGAACCGGCCGCGCAGATACTCGGCGAGCGCCCGCTCGTAGCGCCAGACCACCGACAGCTCGTACGCGCGCAGCCCCGGCACCTTCCTGGTGAGCCGGTAGCGCTGCACGGAGAACGCCGGGTTCTCCGCGTACATGCGCAGCACCAGCCGGGCCGCGTCGCACACCCGCCGCACCGGCTCGTCGGCCGCGTCGTCGCCGGCGGCGAGGAACGCCGTCATGTCGGCCAGGCACCGCTCGTGGTCGGGGAAGACCACGTCCTCCTTGGACGGGAAGTAGCGGAAGAACGAACGCCGCCCCACCCCGGCCAGCGTCACGATGTCGTCCACCGTGGTCTCCTCGTACCCCCGCTCCACGAACAGCTGGAAGGCCGCCGCGACCAGCGCCTCCCGCATGGGCGGCCGCACGGCCGCCGCCTGCGCCTTCTCGCCGCGGCGGGGCGCCGCACTGCTGGAGCTCATGGACCGGAACGTAGCATCCGGCCAGGTGAGTGTGGCACTCAGTGCAGCTTTTCGGGGGAACTGAGTGCACTCGGCCCCGCCGGGCGAAGATGAGGGAACTGTCTCCTGCGGTCGGACGGGGTGGAGCGATGTGCTGGAGTGCGGAGGCCGACCTGGTGGCGGGCGCCGTGATCGCCGGCGTCGGCGTTGCCTGTGTGGCCCGGACGAGCCGGGTCCGGGACCTTCCGCTGGCCGCGCTGCCGTTGCTGCTGGGCGCCCACCAGCTCGTAGAGGCGGCGGTCTGGGCCGCGGACGGCGGCACCGGCCCCGCCACCCTCGCCTGGGCGGTCATCGCCCTGCCCCTGCTGCCGCTGTGGGTACCGGTGGGCGTCCTGTGCGCGGCGCCGCCGCCCGCCCGGCGCCGGCTCGCCCTGCCCCTGGTCGCCGGGGCCGCCACCGCCGCCGTACTCGCCCACGCCCTCACCACGCGCCCGGTGCGCGCCGAGATCCGCGGCCACACCGTCGGCTACGTCGTCGGCCTGCCCCACGCCGACCTGGTGATCGCCGGCTACCTGCTGGCCACGATCGGCGCCCTGCTGCTGTCCGGCGACCGCCGCCTGGCGACCCTCGGCGTCCTCGCGGCCGCGGGCGCGGTGATCTGCGTGGCGCTGTGGCGCACCGAGTTCGTCTCGACGTGGTGCGCGTTCGCGGCCGTGTGCTCGGTGGTGCTCTACGGCTGGGCACGCGCCCGCCCCGGCCTCGCGGAGCCCCTGCGCGCGTAGTGCCCGAGCGCGCTGGGTACCCGGAGCCGCGTCGATTCCCAGCCCGCCGCCGAACGGAGCCAGCCGCCATGACGCAGCACGAGGAGAGCACGGCGCCCGCCCGGCACGTCGGAGTCCCGGAGCTCCACCCGGTCAAGGACGGCCCGGCCGAGCCACCGCGCGCGGTGCACCCGCACAACAGCCACCAAGACCTCCCGCGCGACAGCCACCAGACCATTCCGCGCGACAGCCGCCAAACGATCCCGCGCGACAGCCACCGGGCCATCCCGCGCGACAGTCGCCAGACCATGGCGCGGGACAGCCATGAGGACCTCCCGCGCGACCGCCACCAGGCCATCCTGGAGGCGACGAAACAGATCGGCGCCCTCCTCAAGCGCGACGGACACCGGTTCGCCCTCGCCGGCAGCGTCGCCGTCTACGCCCACGGCGGCAGCGGACGCCTCCAGCACGACGCCGACTTCTGCGTGTGCCGCGCCGACGCCCAGGCGGTGGCCGACACGCTGACCGCGGCCGGACTCACCGTCCGCACGCCGCCCGAGGACTGGCTGATCAAGACCACCTGCTTCGGCCAGGAAGTCGACATCATCCTCGAACTCGCCCACCGCCCGGTCACCCCGCGGATGCTGGCCCGCGCGCACCACCTGCCGGTCGACTCCGTGCACATGCCCGTCCTGGCACCGACCGACCTGATGCGGGGCCTGATCGAGGCCTTCTCCGAGCACCACTGCGACTTCGGGCCGGTGCTCGCCGCCGCCCGCGCCCTGCGCGAGAAGGTCGACTGGGAGGACGTACGCCGGGACTGCGGCGACGAGCCGATGCCCTCCGCGTTCTTCTTCCTCCTGGAACGCCTGAACGTCATCGAACCCCCGCCGGAGGGGCCGAGCCGGCCGGAGGAGGGACCGTGAGCCGCCCCGACCGCCCGGAGCGGCAGAACCTGGACTACCGCGTCGCCCACCTCACCGACCACCTCGCGGAAGGGCCCCTCGCCGAACTGGGCGTGCGGATCGAGATCCGGGGCGAGGCGGTCCTGCTGACCGGCACCGTCCCGTCCGTCCAGTGCCGCGACGTCGTGCTGCGCACCGCCCGCGCCGAACTCGCCGGACACCCCGTGCACTGCGACATCGCGGTCGCGGACCCCTCCGCCCCCGACCACGCCGAGGAGCTGGAATGATCCGCATCGCGGCCGTCGGCGACATCCACATGGGCCCCGAGAGCCAAGGGGTGCTCCGGCCCGCCTTCGAGACCCTGCCCGACTGCGCCGACGTCCTGCTCCTCGCCGGGGACCTCACCCGCCACGGCACCCCGGACGAGGCCCGGGTGGTCGCGCGCGAGATCACGGACCTCGGGGTGCCGGTGGTCGCGGTCCTCGGCAACCACGACCACCACGACGAGCGCCCCGAGGAGGTGACGGCCGTCCTCAAGGACGCGGGCGCACACGTCCTGGAAGGCGAGGAGACCGTGGTGACCGGCGACGGCACCCGCATCGGAGTGGCCGGCACCAAGGGCTTCGGCGGCGGGTTCGTCGGCCGCTGCGCCGGAGAGTTCGGCGAGCCGATCATGAAGGAGTTCGTCCGCTACACCCGCCGCTGCGCCGACGCCCTGCACCTCTCCCTCAAACGCCTGGCGGAGCAGGACTGCGACGCGACCGTGGCCCTCACCCACTTCTCCCCGGTGCCCGACACGCTCGCCGGCGAGCCCCCGGAGATCTACCCCTTCCTCGGCAGCTACCTGCTGGCCGAGGCCATCGACGAGGGCGGCGCCGACCTCGCCGTGCACGGACACGCCCACCTCGGCACCGAACACGGCATGACCAGCGGCGGCGTCAAGGTCCGCAACGTGGCGCAACCGGTCATCGGCCGCGCCTTCCACGTCTACCACCTGCCCGGGTGAGCACTCCGGCAGGCGGCGTCAGGAACCACCGGCGGACTCCTCTGCGTCCACGACCTCCTCGTCGCGTTCGCCCTCGGCCTGGGACGGCGTCGTGTACTCAACGGGCTCGTCGGAGCGGCCCGGCGCGTGGGGCCCGTCGTCCCGCTCGCCCTCCGCCTGCGACGGAGTGTGATGGCTCATCACGGCTCTGCCTCCTTCTCGGACCCTCTCGGACGCCTTCGCGGACGAGTGCCGGCCCGGGTACCCGCCGCGCGTCCGGACGACACGGGGCGCGAGCACCCACGCCGTTCCGAGGACGCCCCCTCCCGCGGCCCACCCGGAGATCCGGGGACGACGTTTCCCCCGCGCGGCGCGGGCAACTCGGCCCCGACGCCACGAAGGCGTGACTCCGCCACAGGACCCGGCCGCAGTCCGTCACCCCGTGCGCCGGCCCGGACCGCCGTCCCCGTCCCGCACCTCCGTCGAACGGGAGTCCCGGATGACCTTCGACCAGTTCCCGCCGCCCGCCGCACCGGGCCCCCGGATCGGCCTGCTCGGCTCCTACGGCGGCTGCAACACCGGCGACGAGGCGATCCTGATGTGCGTGCTGGCCTGCCTGCGCGCCCACAGGCCGGACGCCCGGCTCGTCGTCTTCAGCCGCAACGCCGAGCACACCCGCACCCACCAGCCGAACGCCGACGAGGTGGTCGACTGGGAGGGCGTCCCGCAAAAACCCGTGCTCGACACCCTGGCGGGCCTGGACCTGCTGATCCTCGGCGGCGGCGGGATCCTCTACGACGGCGAGGCCCGCCGCTATCTCAGAATCGTGCGGGCGGCCCACGAGCGCGGCGTGCCCACCTTCGCCTACGCCGTCGGCGCCGGCCCGCTGCGCGAGGCGGACGACCGGGAGGCGGTGCGCACCGTGCTGGCGGAGATGACCGAGGTCGTGGTCCGCGACGAGGAGTCACGCCTGGTGCTGGAGGAGGTCGGCGTCGACCGCGACCTCACCGTCACCGCCGACCCCGCCCTGCTGCTCACCCCGGAACCCTTCACCGAGCAGATGATGCGCCAGGAGGGCCTGCCCCTGGACACCCGCCTGGTGGGCATGTCCGTACGCGAACCGGGCCGGGCGGCGGAGAAGCTCGACGAGGCCGACTACCACGCACTCCTCGCCGACGTGGCGGACTTCCTCGCCCGACGCCTGGACGCGCACGTCGTCTTCGTACCCATGGAACGCCAGGACGTCCGCCACGCGCACGGCGTGCTGTCCCGGATGAGCGCCCCCGACCTGGGACGCATCCTGAACAACTCCTACCGCCCCGGCCAGATCCTCGGCTTCATGAGCCACCTGGACATGGTCGTGGGCATGCGCCTGCACGTCGTCATCTTCGCCGCGCTGTCCGGACTGCCCGTGCTGCCGCTGCCGTACTCCGGCAAGGTCTTCGACTTCGCACGCCGTACCGGGGCACCCGCGCTGGTCGGCGTGGCGCGGGAACAGGCCGGGCTGCTGGTCGCCGAGGTGGACCGGCTCTGGGACGAGTTCCCGCAGCGGCAGCAGGACCTCGACCGGCGGGTCCGCGGCCTGAAGAACCTGTCCCGGGAGACCTGCGAGCGCTGCGGAGCGCTCCTGGACGCCATCGACGGCGGCGCCGGCCGCGCTCGACCGTCCGAGGACGCCGACCTGCCCCTGCTCGCCCCGGCCCCGCGGCAGACCTGACGGGCACCGGACCCAGTCGACGGGAGACGCGATGCCGATCCTGAAAGCACCCGAGCCCGCCCGGACCGTCACCCTGCCACCGCGCGCCGCCCGCCACGGGGGCCGCACGGACGTCCTGGTCGTCGGCGGCGGCCCGGCCGGCACCGCCGCCGCCCGTGCGGCGGCCGACTCCGGCGCCGACGTCGTCCTCGTGGAGCGCTACGGCTTCCTCGGCGGCAACGCCACCGTCGCGCTGGTCATGCCGCTGATGTCGTTCCACAACGAACGCAAGCAGGCCGTGTTCGACGGCGGCCGCGACGGCCACCGGCTGCTGCCCACCGACCACGGCGAGGGCGACCCCGTCGTCGCCGGGTTCCTGTGGCTGCTGCTGGACCGGCTCACCGCACGCGGCGGCTGCATCCCGCCGTCGCCCGACACCGGCTACACCGTCCCCTTCGACCCCGAGCTGTACAAACTCGTCCTCCTCGACCTCCTCGACGAGGCCGGCGTCCACCTGCTGTTCCACTCCTTCGCCTCCGCCGCGCTGCCCCTCGACGACGGCTGGCGGGTGGTCTTCGAGACCAAGTCCGGACCTGTCGTCATCGACGCCGCGGTCGTCGTCGACGCCACCGGGGACGGCGACATCGCCGCCGCCTGCGGAGCCCCGTACGAGATCGGACGGCCGGAGGACGGGCTGGTGCAGCCGATGACGCTGATGTTCCGCATCGCCGACTTCGTCCAGCCGCGCTTCGCCGAGTACGTCGGCGAACACCCCGACCAGTGGCGCGGCGTGCACGGCCTGTGGGACCTCGTCCAGGAGGCCACCGAAGCCGGTGAACTGCGCCTGCCCCGCGAGGACATCCTCTTCTTCGGCACCCCGCACCCCCGCGAGATCAGCGTCAACAGCACCCGCGTCACCCGCGCCCTGGGCACCGACGTGTGGGACCTCAGCCGCGCCGAGTACGTCGCCCGCCGCCAGATGGAACAGATCGACCGCTTCCTGCGCCGGCGCGTCCCCGGCTTCCGAAAGTCCTACGTCGTCCAGAGCGGCGTCCAGATCGGCGTCCGGGAGACCCGCCGGATCCTCGGCGACTACCACCTCACCGGCCACGACATCCTCGCGGCACGCTCCTTCCACGACGCGATCGCGCACGGCGCCTACCCCGTCGACATCCACAACCCCCGGGGCAGCGGCACCGTCCTCAAACGCGTTCCCCGCGGCCGCTTCTACGACATCCCCCTGCGCTGCCTGCTGCCCCGGGACACCGACCGCCTGCTCGTCGCCGGACGCTGCATCTCCGGCTCCCACGTGGCCCACTCCTCCTACCGCGTCATGCCCATCGCCATGGCCACCGGCCAGGCCGCGGGCGTCTGTGCCGCCCTCGGCGTCCGCCTCGGCCGCAGCCCCCGCGAGGTGCCCCACCACCTGGTCCAGCGCGCGCTGCTGCGCCAGGGGGCGCACCTGAGCCTGGAGCCGAGGGAACCGGCACCCCACGGGCCCGAAGCCTGACGGGGCCCAGCGCCGGACACGGACACGACCCTCGTGTGCGCCGTGGGCCCGGCGTCCGCCCCGACGCGAACCGCGGACGGGTTTGGACTACGGTGAAGTGGTCCGGTCAGCAACGCTCCACGCCCTCCTCCGACGCAGCGAAAGCGGGGACGACGCCATGGCCGACGAGACCGACGCCCTCACGGAACTCGCCGAGGACCAACGGCAACTCGCGGACATATTCCGGCGCATCGAGCATGCCGAGGCCCGGGACGAAGGCCTCAGACACCACACGGACCAGGCCACCATCGAGCTGGTCCGGCACTACGTCTCGGAGGAGGAGTTCCTCTATCCGGCGCTCACCGAACACCCGGGCCCGGCACGCCACCTCGTGGATCACGCCCGGGACCGCCTCGTCGAGGGAGCCGACCTCGTGAAGTCGGCGACCGAGGACCATGCCAGGGCCGAGCGGCTGATGCGGGACCTCGCGAGCGCCGACGTGGAGAGCGCCGAGTTCGCCGACCTGGTCCAGCGCCTGCTGCGCATGTTCCGGACGCAGACCCGGGACGAACGCGACCTGCTCTTCCCCTACACCCGCGAGGTCCTTCCGGAGCCCGTCCTCGTCGACCTCGGCTTCCGGATGCGCCGGGTGAAATCCATCGTGCCGACCCGCCCGTACCCCACCGCGCCCGGTGTCCCCCCGACCGGCAGGCTGCTGTTCCCGGGGCCCGGGCTGGTCGACCGCGTACGGGCCGTGCTGTCGGGCTGGAGCCACACGTTCTGACACATGAGTGCCCGGCATGCGGGTACTCGCCCGGAGCACCCACGGCGACGGGAGTGACCATGACCCACTCCGAGAACGAGGCCTTCGTGACCCAGCGGGCCCTGCGCGCGGTCGTCGAGAACGGCGCCGACGAAGCCGCCCTGAGCACGCTGGCCGAGAGCGAGGTGCTCGTCCCCGCGGCGGTCAACGGCGACGGACCGGGGCCCATGGCCCTCACCCTCCCCGTGTTCGAACAGGAGGACGGCACCGAACTGGTGCCGGTCTTCACCACCCGGGAACGCCTGGAACACGCCCTGCCCCTGATGCCCCGGGGCCGGCACCGCAGCGTCCTGCTCGGCGAACTCGCCCACGGCTGGCCCTCCGAGGACCTGGCCCTGGTCATCGACGCCGGCACCCCGGAACAACTGGCCCTGACGGCCGAGGGAGTGAAGGCCCTGCTGGACCGGGGGTACGAGGACGACGCCTGACGCGCCGCGCACCCGGCCGGCGTTCCCCGGACGTCTCCGTTCTCCCGTGCCCCGGGTGCCGTAGCTGAGCCGACCTGTCCGCCGTCGGCGGCAGCCGGGCCCGGTCAGGGCTCCGTCCAGCGGCACAGCAGCCGGAACGCGACGATTAGCGTCAACGGCCACACCACGGCCAGCGTCCAGATCACGGCCGGTGCGGAGGTGCGGATCCCGGCCACCATCAGGCAGACCGAGACCAGGACCAGAAGTGCCACCGTGCTGCCCCGGGGGCGACGGCGACGGTCCCTGCGCAGGTCCGCTTCGAGCGCGTCCAGCACGCGCTGCTCATGGGCGGAGAGCGGTCCGGCGGCCACATCCACCCCTCCCTCCCGACAGGCGATTCGGTGCCGCCCGAGTGCCCCCGGCCCGACCGGGCAACCCTGTGGTCGGCGGGGCCGTGCGGCCGTGGCCCGACATTTGTTCGAGATGTGGCGGCATGCGTACGATCGCCTCCCGCCGCCCCGAGGAGCCGCCCCGCATGTCCGCCCGCCCCCGCCTGCTGTACGTCACCGACCTCGCCTATCAGGCCCGCGGGCGCCGCTACGGCGACGAGGACATCCACCTGACCGCGCGCCTGCGCGAGGACTTCGACCTCGCCCTGTGCCATCCGCGGGACACCACCGCCCTCATGGACGGCTTCGACGCGGTCGTGGTCCGCAACAGCGGTCCCGTCCTCGCCCACCAGGACGCCTACGACGCCTTCCGCGCGCGGGCGGCCGACACCGGGGCGCTGGTCTACAACGAGCTCTCCGGCAAGGCCGACATGGCGGGCAAGCAGTACCTGCTCGACCTGAGCGCCGGGGGCTTCCCGGTGATCCCCACCGTCGACCGGGCCGAGGACTTCCCCCGCCTGCCCGCCGCCGACCGGTACGTGGTCAAGCCCAAGCTCGGCGCGGACTCGATCGGCCTGCGGATCCTCTCCGCCGAGCGGGCGCGCGACCTGGCCGACGGCGACGTCCTCGTGCAGCCGTGCGTCGACTTCGCCTACGAGGTGTCCTTCTACTTCGTCGACGACGACTTCCAGTACGCCCTGTACGCGCCGCACCCCGACCGCCGCTGGCACCTGGAGCCCTACGAACCCACCGCCGGCGACCTGGAGTTCGCCCGGCGCTTCATCGACTGGAACGCCCTCGGCCACGGCATCCAGCGCGTCGACGCCTGCCGCGCCCCGGACGGGGAACTGCTGCTGGTGGAGCTGGAGGACCTCAACCCCTACCTGTCCCTGGACGCGCTGGAGGAGGAGCGGCGGGACGCCTTCGTACGCGCGATGAAGGCGTCCCTGCACCGGATGTTCGGCCGGGCCTGACCGGGCCGGAGTGAACCGGGGACGAGGCGCCCACGTATCCCTCCTCGGGGCGAAGTCGGCCCCCGCGCCACGGCACGGAAGGGAGCACCCCCGTGGAGAACAACGGCCCACCCCTGGAACCGATCCGTGTCCTGCGCCCCCGCCGCACCGACGCCCTCGCGGAACTCCTGCGCGAACCGGACAGGGACGGCGGCTACAAGTCCGTGCCCGCGGCCGTCCCGCCCCGCGGCTCCGAGGACGAGACGCAGGAACTGCCGCCCGTCCGGGAAGAACCTTCACCCGCGCCCGGACGGCCGCTGCCCCGCGCCGCGGTGGCGGTGGCCATGACCACCGCGGCCCTGGCCGGCTTCGGTTTCGCCCTCCTTCTGCCCGGCGACCCCGACGACCGGGCCGCCCCACCGCCCGCGGCGACCGCTTCAGGCCCGAGCGCCCCCGCCTCCACCGCGCCTGCCCCGGCCGCCCCCGCCGAGACCGGTGCCGCCCCCGACGGCCCCGGCACCCTGCGCGAGGGCGACAGCGGCCCGGACGTCACCGACCTCCAGGAACGCCTCCTGCGCGTTCCCGACGTCTACACCGGCGGCTCCACCAGCGGCCGCTACGACGGGACCCTCACGGCCGCGGTCGCCCGCTTCCAGCTCTGGTACGGCATCCGCGGCGACGAGACCGGCGTCTACGGCGACGACACGCGCCTCGCGCTGGAGTCCCGCACGACGGCGGGGGACGGCTGAGCGAGCCGGTTCGAACGCCGGGCAACAGCTACGGAAAGCGGCGCCGGCCGGGCAGGTGGGGGGCGGAGGATGAGCGCGTGCCGGCGCACTGGGCGTCCGGCGACCCGAACCGAAGGCCCGCCCGATGAACGGCTCGCGCGTCCCGGGGCTGCTGCTGCCCGGGATCTTCCTCCTCGCCCTCGTCGTGGGCCTGATCTGGTACTGGCGCCACCGTGACGACGACTGATGCCGTGGGCGCGGGCGGGCCCGTGGGCCCCGGTTCAGCGCCCGTTGACCAGGGCCTGGGACACCGCCCGCACGCTGCGCGCGATGTGCTGGAGCTGCATGACCTCCGCCGCGTACAGCTTGATCGTGTGCTCGATGACCGACTCGGGCATCCCCAGCCGGGGCAGGTCGGCGCGGGCGGTCTGCAGGGCGGTGCGGGCGACCCGGATCTCCTGCTGGACCTGGATCTGGGCATGGCGGGCGAGCAGCACGGGGTGGCGGATCAGGGCGGGGTAGCTGGCGTAGCGGGCCGGCACCAGCTCGCGCAGCCACTTGGCCGCCGAGCGCTCCCAGTCGTAGGTGCCGGGGGACTTGACCTGGCACGGCCAGTCCGACGAGAGGTGCGTGGTCGTCACAGACATGGTGATCGCTTCCGGGTGTGCGGCGTCGTGAGGGGTGGTCCGACGAAGACGGGGCGGCCCCGGCCTAGGGGATGACCGGGGCCGCCCCGGCGAGCACCCGGGGCACCGACGCGGGTAGGAGACGGCGGCAGCGGGTGCTCGGCATGACGCCCGGAGGGCAGACGGAAGGCGCACGGCGGATGGGGAGTCGTGCACATGAGCGGACCGTCGGCTTTCTGCGGGCGATGCGGCGTGGAGCAGTATTTATATATGCCGTCCGCTTTGCAAGACGTATGAAAACATTCATGCTCGAAAAGTGGTGGATGATGCCCCTGTGGTGCGGTTCGGCGGCCGCGTTCCGGGGGCTTGTCGAGCCTCAGTCGCGCAGGAAGAACTGGTGCCGGTCGGAGATCTGCTCGTACTCCTCCAGCCGGGCCTGGGTGCGCTCGGGGTCGGCGTCGGTCATGGCCTGGAGCAGCGCGGCGGCCATGAGGCCGGGGGCGGCGTAGGAGTCGAACACCAGCCGGGAGCCGGTACCGGTGGCGAAGACGACGTCGGCCTCGTCGGCGACCGGCCCGAGCGCCAGGTCGGTCACGAGGGCGACCTTCAGCCCGGCGCTGCGCGCCACCCGTACCGCGGTGAGCGTCTCCTGGGCGTGCCGGGGCATCGAGAACGCCAGCACCCAGGTGCCGCCCGCCTCACGGGACTGCAGCAGCGCGTCGTAGGCGACGCTGCCGCCCCGCGTCACCAGCCGCACGTCGGGATGGATGCGGCGCGCCGCGTAGGCGACGTACTCCGCCAGCGACGCCGAGATGCGCAGCCCGAGGATGGTCAGCGGGGTCGACTGCGACAGCTTGCGGCCCACGTCGATGACCTGGTCGGGGTCGGCGAAGTCGCGCCGCAGGTTCTCCAGGTTCTCGATCTCGGCGTCGACCGCCGCCTGGAGTTCGTTGCTGCTGTTCTCCTCGGCCGCGGGCCCGCCGGCGAGCGTGCCGAGCGCGATCGACTGGAGCTTCTCGCGCAGGGCCGGGTAACCGCTGAAGCCGACCGCGGCGGCGAACCGCGTGACCGAGGGCTGGCTCACCCCGACCCGCTCCGCGAGATCGGTGATGGAAAGGAACGCCGCCTCGGTGATGTGCTCGATCAGGTACTGGGCGATGCGCCGCTGGCCCGGCGAGAGATGAGGCCCGTCGAAGAGCGCTCTGAGCTGGGAAGTGGGGGACACTTCCGCTTCCGGAGCGGACTTCCCCGAGGTGATCGCGGATGCCTGTGCGCGTGCCTGCTGCGGCGATGGCACCGGTAGTCCTCCTTTGTCTTCCACAGTGCCTCAACATAGCTCACACACTGTCCTGACCAGGGGGTGACGGACAGCCCGACCATGGCGGGGCACGGGCAGCAGTGGCACCGGGGACGGAACGTGGTGATCAGCGGCGATAGATGGTGATCGAATGCCCGACGGTATCGATCGGACGACTGCTGTGGATCAACTCCGCCAGCCTGCCGGTCGCCTTGGCCGCCGACGAGTCCGACACGACCAGCAGCCCGCGCACGTCCCGGGCCGGTACCTTGCGCGGGTCGGCGGCGTCGATGCCGTAGTACGAGGGCACCCCGCTGCCCTTGTACACCAGCCAGATCCGCTCGCCCCGGTACTCCTCGCGCAGCCGGTCCGCCAGCCGGCCCAGGTCCTGGCCCCAGTCGACGGCCGCGTCGTGCAGCCGCAGATGCGTCCTGGCCGGACCGCCGAACGCCTCGTTGGAGTACGGCAGATAGTAGGGGAACGTCCGCAGTGAGCTGACGGCCACGCACGCCACCAGCACCCCCGTCACGGCCGCCGCCCGGCGCGTCCGCAGCGCCGTCACACACCCCGCGGCCACCGCCAGGAACATCGGCACGAACACGGCGTAGCGCGTGCCGAAGTCGCGCGAACCCTGCATCGCCGCCGCGAGCAGCACCGCCGTCGGGACGAGCAGATACGGCGCCGCGGGCCGCAGCCGCCGCACCGCCACCACCGTGACGGCCCCCGCGGCCCACAGGACCAGCATGCCGAGCGGGGTCTTCACCAGCAGCGCCGCCGGCAGGTAGTACCAGAGCGAGCCGGTGTACAGCCGCCCGAACAGGAACCCCTGCCAGGGGCGGTTCTCGAAGGCGAGCTGGATCCGCATCCCGTCCCGGTACGCCTCCGGGAACGGCAGCAGCTCGACGGCCAGTCCGCGCAGCCCGCGCACCTCGGGCACCGGCTGCTGCGGTGCCCAGCGCAGCCGCGGATCGACGGCCAGATACGTCACCCAGACGACCGCCACCGCGGTCAGCGTCACGACGGCCGCGCCCGCGGCGGCCCGTGCGAGCGCCCGGCGCCGGTCCGCGCCCGCGCTCCCGCACCACACCGACACCGCGGCCAGGGCCGCCAGCACCGGCACCGCCGGCAGGGAACTCATCTTCGTGGCCAGGGACGCGCCGAGCGCTGCCCCGGCCAGCGGCAGGAACAGCCGGGGCCGCCCCCGCGCCCGCCACAGCAGCCACACCGACGTCAGCAGGAATCCCGCGGCCGGCACGTCCAGCGTCGCCAGCGAGCCGTGCGCGATGACGTCGGGGGAGAAGCAGTACAGCGCCAGCGCGGCCAACCCGGCCGCCGGTCCGGCCAGTTCGCGCGCGAAGACGAACACCACCAGTCCGAACAGCAGGGTCAGCACGATCACCGGAAGGCGCGCGAACAGCATGAGGCGCCACGGGTCGTTGCCCGACTCGTAGAGCAGATGCCGGCCCACCTCCCCCTGGTCGCCCTCGAAGGAGGTGTCCACGCGAGGATCGGCGAGCGCGACCCCGGCCCCCACGAGCAGCTTGCCCAGCGGGGGGTGTTCGGGGTTGAGGCGCAGCCGGTGCTCCTGGAGCTGGACGGCCGCGGTGCCCACGTACACGGGCTCGTCGATGGTCGGCGTCTGCTGCACGGCCGTCGTCACCATCGCCACGGCCATCTGGGCGAGCAGCACGACCGCCAGCAGCGGCACCAGCCATCGCTTTCGGGAGGGCGGCGGAGGCGGGGCGGGCGGCGGGCCGGTGTCCGGGACCGAGTCCGGCGCGCGTGCCATCACCCGTCCCGTCGTGGCGGGAGTGGTCCGGCGGCGCGTCATGCGCCTACTGTGCACCAGCTCCCGCCACCTCACGCGTCACCGCTTCAGGAGTCGTACCGACAGACCCTCCGCCGTGTACACGGGTACGGCCCGCAGGGTGTCCGAGTTCAGCTCGATCCGGTCGAACTGACCGCGAAGCGCCGAAGCGCTCAGCACGCGCACCCGGTCGCCCGCGACGGGCGGCCTCGCGGAGTCGAGCCGCAGCGACAGGGCGCTGCCCCGGCCCAGCACCGCGCGCCGCGGCACCGCCAGGGCGGGCCCGCAGCCCGAACGCAGCGTCACCTCCAGCACGGACGACTCCTGCGTGTACGTGCCGTGCAGCCGCACCGTCGACCCGGTCGCGACCCGCAGCGCTCCGCCCGTCACCCGGACGCCGCCGTGGCCGAGCGCGTGGGCCGAACCGGCGACGAGGACGCCGTCCTCCACCACGGTCCCGCCGGTGTACCGGTTGTGGCCGGTCAGGGTCAGCGTGCCGGTCCCGCGCTTGGTCAGTCCGCCCCGGCCGCCGATGTCGTTGCGCCAGCTGTCGGCCGCGCCGAAGCCGCCCGCCGACGCCTCCAGCGTGACCTCGACGTCGGAGTCGAAGGCGCCGTAACCGTCCGCCGCCGCGAACAGGTTGAGCCGGCCCCACTGCTCGAAGCCGTCCAGCAGTACGTACCCGGAGGGCAGCGCGGTCGTCCGCAGCACCTCGCGCCGCTGGGCGGCGTCCAGGTACGGCTGCCGCGTCTCCAGCAGCACCTCCGCACCCTTCGGCACGGTCAGCGGCTCGTCGCGGCCCCGCCGGGTGAGCACGTATGTCAGCTTCGGCCCGACCGTGCGGGCGTTGGCGGCGCGGTCGGCGTACGGGTCGGTGTCGGTGCCGGCCGAGTGGGCGTAGTCGTACAGGGTGTCGGCCGTGGTGCCGGTCTTCTCCAGGAAGTACGCCAGGGCCTGGGCGCGGGCGGCCTTCTTCAGCTCCGCGTTCGCCGGGTCGGTGAGGGCGGCCGCGGCCAGGGCGGTGGCCATCACGCGGCCGCCGACGACGTCGACCGTGGAGTGCATGCCCGCCACGATGCGGGTGTGGCTGAGCTCGAAGGCGCGGGTCACCAGCTCCTGGAACCGCTCGGGTACGGCGTAGGCGTACGCGAGGGCCGCCAGGTGGATGGCGTTGGTGTGGCCGCTGGGGAAGCCGCCGTCGTCGGCCGGGCTGTCGCCGCGCTGGCGCAGCAGTTGCGGGGCGACGATCACGTCGGACTCGTAGACGGGGAAGCCGTAGGCGTCCGTCCGCCCGGTGTCGACGACCTCGCTGTGCTCGTTGAGCCGCCACGGGCGCGGGTACTGGTAGCTGAACTTGGCCGGGTTGCTGGAGGCGAACGGGCCGCGCACGGTGTCGACGAGCCGTGCCACCCGGCCCAGTTCGGAGTCGTGGGACCCTGCCCCGAGCGCCGAGCCGGCCGGGGCGTCGGCGGGCACGGTGTCGCTGATCTTCGTGGCCGGGACGCCGTCCGGGGCGCTCGTGATCGAGGTGACCGCCTTGGCACCGGCCTTGTACAGCTCGGCCAGCGGGCCGAGGCCGCCGATCGCCGAGTAGCTCTGGTGCTGGCGGTCGTAGACGAACGCCTCCTTCGCCTCGGCGTCCGTGCGCACGGCCGTGATCCGGGCGCAGTAGCGCATGTTGGCGCGCAGGATCTCCGGCCGCAGCGGGGTGCCGGTGTTCCACGCGCCGCCGGTCTTCCAGACCCGGGCGAAGCCCCCGAGGACACGGACCACCGCGTTGGTCTCGGCCGAGAGGTTCGTGCCGACGTTCGACTTGTAGTCGTCGACGAACGCCAGGGGGGTCCCCGTCGCCGCCCTCGCCCGGTCGAGCCCGGCCCAGCTGACGAGGGCCGGAGCGGCGACCAGACCGGCCGACGCGGCCAGCGAGGTCTTGAGCAGGCGCCGCCGGTTCAGCGCGTGGTGCCCGGGGGAGGTGATGGGCTGGTGCGGGTCCGAGGACGGCATGCGTGGGCCTCTCTTGAGTTCTTCGGCCGTACGGCCGGAAGGGGGTCGGGGTGATCGACTCGACCGTCCGATGCGCGTGCGATCCGCTGTGACCTGCCGTGCGCAAGCGGTCGAGCCGTACGAGCGAAGATCTACGGTCGGGTGGTGGCGGTCGCGGGATCGTCCGACGACCGGCAGGTGTCAGAGCAGTGAACGAGAAAGCGCTATCGCCCCCTCGACCGGCGCCGCCCGCAGCGGGGTCGGCCGCGCCCCGGGCACCCGCTCGGCGAGCGCGGCCACGAAGGCGTCGTACAGCGCGGACTGGGCCAGGATCGTGCCGCCCGCGACCACCACGTCGTCCACCGCCACCCCGCGCGAGGCGAGCCGCCCCACGAGCGCGGCGAGCGACCGGCCGCCCTCGGCGATGACGCCCCGGGCGAGCGGGGAGCCCGCCTCGGCCGCGGCGAACAACGCCGGGGCGTGCCGGCCCCACTCGGCGGACATCTCGCCGGCCCGCTCCAACGCCGCGCCCAGCGCGGGTACTTCGGCGACACCGAACGCGGCGAGGAGCCCTTCGGCCAGGGCGTCGGGGGCCTCCCCCCGGTCGTGCGCCGCCCAGACGGCCCGCGCGGCCTCGCGGACCAGACCGGCCGCGCCGCCCTCGTCGCCGAGCACCGCACCCCAGCCGCCGACCTGCACCGGCGTGCCGTCGGCCGTCCGGCCGACCGCGACCGAACCGGTCCCGGCGACCAGGCCGACGCCCTTGTCCAGGCCGGCGGCGGGCACGAGCAGTTCGGCGTCGCCCACGACCAGCGCGGGCGCGTCGAAGTGGAGCTGGAGGGCGGTGCGGATCTGGGCGCACTGGCGCGGTGTCTCGCAGGCGTGCCCGCCCACCGCCACGGCGGCCGGGCGCACCCCGGCGGGCAGGGCGTCGGCGACCAGCGCGGCCAGCCAGCCGGCGGCGGCCACCGGGTCGTGCGGCCGCCAGCCACCGCTGGAGCGCACCCGGTCGGCGACGCGGTGGCCGCCCGCGAGAGCGCGCAGATGTGTCTTGGTGCCGCCCACGTCGATGCCGACCACGAGGGGAGACACGGAGGGCGCGGGGGGAGACGGAGACACGGAGGAAGGGTCCTGCACGGATCCTCTTTCGTCGTTGCGCAGGGCTGCGACGTGCGCCGCCTGCGTGCAGCCGCGACGTGCGCCGCCCGGGCGGAGCTGCGACGGCGGGCGAACCGTGCCGGACGGAAGCGGCACCGGAGCGGGTGCCGCACGGGCGGGCGCGGCCGCGCGACGGCGGCCGCGCGGAGCCCGCGGGAAAGGACGGTCGGGAAGCCTCGGGACAGGCCTCTGAGGGTGCGGCAGGCGAGTACCGCAGGAGTTCGTTAGGAAGTTAACTAACGAAGTAGGGTGCGTCAAGAGGCGCGAAACTTCCGATGCCGAAGGATCCTTGCGGACCGACGACGGCCGCAGCACCACGATCTGGGGAGACCATGGACCTGAGCGAGAGCGCGCGTGCGGTGTTCGCCGTGCTGGCCGGGGCGGGCACCGCGACCCGCCCCCAGCTGGCGGCCGGTGCGGGCCTGTCCAAGCCGACCGTCTCCGCCGCCGTGGCCGAGCTGGAGGCGGTCGGGCTCGCGGCCCACTCCGGCACCGCCTCCGGCGCCACCGGCCGCAGCGCGGCCGTCTACCGGCTCGGACCCGCCTCCGGGGCCGTGCTCGCCGTCGACCTCGGCCCGGACCGCACCCGGGTGCGCGCGTGCGCCCTGGACGGCACTCCGCTCGCCGAGGGCGCCGGCACCCGCGCCCAGGCCGCCGGCACCGTGCGCGCGGCCCTCGACGAGCTGCCCGCCGACGTCCCGCTGCGGGCCGTCGTCGTCGCGGTCGGCGATGTCACCACCGAAGGCCACGACGGCTCCGGCATGCGGCCGGCGACCGCCAAGGCGGGCCCGGTCTACGACGCCATGGCCGTCGCGCTGCCGCCCGGCGTCCCCGTGCACCTGGAGAACAACGTCAACTGCGCCGCCCTCGCCGAACTCCACCAGGGCGCCGCCTGCGGTCGCGACACCTTCGGCTATCTGCGCATCGGCGTCGGCATCGGCCTCGGCGTCGTCATCGGCGGGCAGGTGCTGCGCGGCGCGAACGGCGCGGCGGGCGAGGTCGCCCGCCTGCCCTACCCGTGGGACGAGGGCCGCGAGGCGCGCCGCGAGGCGCTGGAGGAACACATGGGCGTGCGGTCCCTGCTGCGCCGGACCGCCGAGGCCTGGCAGGACACCGACGGCCGGTGCCCCGCGAGTGCCGGGCGGCTCTTCGCCCTCGCCGACCAGGGCCACGCCACGGCCGCCGCCGTGGTCGCCCGGCACGCCGCCGACGTGGGCCGCCTCGCCGCCGCCGTGGCCGCCGTGCTCGACCCCGGGCTGATCGTGCTCGGCGGAGCCGTCGGCGCGCACCCGCAGCTCCTGCCGGGCGTACGGGCCGAGCTCGCCCGGCTGAGCTGGCCCACCGAGGTCGTCAGCAGCGCCCTCGGCGACAACGGCACCGTGGTGGGCGCGACCCGGCTCGCGGTGGCCCGTGGAATCCAAACCGTGACCGCCGCGGCCCCGGTCAAGCATTGACGGACTCCCCGCGCTTCTGCCAATGTCCGGACAAGCGCTTTCTGAACCGGCGGGACCCGGTTCTGGGCGAGGTGCACGCCGTACGCCAGAGTACGGCGGGACGTGCGAGGGCGTGCTCGCACGGTCACGGACCGGAGGACGGCCGTGGACCTCCGCCCGCAGGGCCGCGCGACCGGGCGAGGTCGCATGATGGAAAGCGCCATCCAAAGGATCCGAGCCGCATCGACCGGCCGGGCGATCCGTCACGCACATCCAGGGAGGACCCGGTGGGTCACCAGATCTCGCGCAGAACCCTCTTCCGCACCGCGAGCGGACTCGCCGTCGCCGGCGCGCTCGGCGGCGCGCTCAGCGCCTGTGGCGGGGGCACCGGCGCAGGCAGCACCAGCAGCGACCTGACCATGACCTGGTGGGGCAGCGACGACCGCCACAACGCCTACAAGAAGGCGCTGGCCACCTTCCAGAAGGAGAACCCGAAGATCAAGATCCGGGAGACCTACTCCGGGTACGACGGGTACTTCGACAAGTTCAACACCAACATCGCCGGCGGCAGCGCCCCCGACCTGCTCCAGATGGACACCGCGCTCGTCGCGCAGTACGCCCGCAAGGGCGTCCTCGCCCCGATCGACTCCTACGTCGGCAAGAGCCTGGACCTCACCGGCTTCTCCAAGACCCTCCTCGCCGCCGGCACCGTCGACGGCAAGCTCTACGGCGTCCCCTCCGGCATCGGCGTCAACCAGCTCACCGTCAACCGCAGCGGCCTGGAGGACCTCGGCCTGGAACTGCCGGACCGGGAATGGACCTGGGCCGACCTGAAGAAGGTCGCCCAGGACGTCTACAAGAAGAGCGGCGGCAAGGTCTACGGCGTCGACGACGGCGGTGGCGGCACCCTCCAGTGCTTCGAGATCTTCGCCCGCGAGAAGGGCCAGACCTTCTTCTCCGAGGACGGCAAGAAGCTCGGCTTCACCTCCGACACCCTCCAGGAGTGGTGGGAGTACTGGGCCGAGATGCGCAAGGCCAACGCCTGTCCGCCGCCGGCGATCACCTCCGCCGCGCACAACGACCTCACCAAGAACGCGGTCGTCATCGGCAAGGCCCTGTTCACCTTCGACTCCGGCGTCTACGGCGCGGGCGGCTCCATCACCGACGCGCAGCTGGACTTCCTGCCCACCCCGCAGGGCGACTGGTCCGGCGCCCGCGAGGGCAACTTCGTCAACGGCGGTGTGCTGCTGAGCGCCACCAAGGCCAGCAAGAAGATCGCCGACTCGGTGAAGATCATCTCCTTCTTCGCGCAGAACGAGTCCGCGATCAAGGACATGCAGCTGCTGCGCGGCATCCCGCCGACCGAGAAGGCCCGGAACCTCATCGCCGCGAACCTGACCGAGACCGACAAGCTGAACATGGAGAACGCGGACTACATCTCCCAGCGCGTCTCGAAGGCGTCCAACGCCCTGCCCGCGCCGGTGCCGCCGCCGCAGGGCGCCGACCAGATCTGGGACCTGCTGTTCCAGTCCAACCTCGCCGTCGCCTTCGGCAAGAAGTCGATCAAGGCGCAGCTGGGTCAGTTCTTCGACCAGGCGTCGGGCATCCTCGGCGGCTGACGCCGAAGCGCAGCACGTCAAGACCGGGAGAGGGTCAGGGAGAGATGAGTATGACCACCGCGAAGATCGACGAGGTCGCGAAGGAGCAGCCCGCTCCGGCGACCCCGTCCGACCAGCGGGAACGCGACCGTATGCGCCGCCGCCTCGCCAGAAAGCGGGGCGGGGGATGGTGGCCGTACCTCTTCCTGGCCCCCTGGTTCGTCGGCCTGTTCGGGCTGACGATCTACCCGATGCTCGACTCGCTGTACCTGTCCTTCACCGACTTCGACCTGCTCACCCCCGCGCAGTGGGTCGGCGCGGACAACTACAGCCGGATGTTCACCGAGGACCCGGTCTTCTGGGACTCGGTGCACGCCACTCTCCTGTACGTCCTCGTCTCCGTGCCGCTCAAGCTCACCCTGGCCCTCGCCGTGGCGATGCTGCTCAACCGCGACCTGCGCGGCATCGGCCTGTACCGGGCCGCCTTCTACCTGCCCTCGCTGCTCGGTGGCGCGGTGGCCATCGCCATCGTGTGGCGGCAGGTCTTCGGCGGCGACGGCCTGTTCAACGACTTCCTCGCCTGGTTCGGCATCGAGGGCCAGGACTGGATCTCCAGCCCGGACACCGCCCTCTACACGCTGATCCTGCTGGCCGTCTGGCAGTTCGGCACCCCGATGGTGATCTTCCTGGCCGGTCTGAAGCAGATGCCGAAGGACGTGTACGAGGCGGCCGCGATCGACGGCGCCGGCCCGGTCACCCGCTTCTTCCGGATCACCCTGCCGCTGCTCACCCCGATCGTCTTCTTCAACGTGGTCCTGCAGATCATCGACGCGTTCAAGACGTTCACCCCCGCGTTCGTGATCAGCAACGGCTCCGGCGGACCCCTCAACTCGACCATGCTGTACTCCCTCTACCTGTACAAGAAGGGCTTCACCGACCTCCAGATGGGATACGCCTCGGCGCTCGCCTGGGTGCTGTTCCTGGTCATCGCAGGCTTCACGGCGGTCAACTTCATCGCCAGCCGCTACTGGGTCCACTACGACGACTGACGCCCGACGTCCGAGCGAGGAGTCCTTCCCACCATGTCCGCCCTGAACGCGTCGCCGCTGCACAAACTGCGCTCGGCCACCGGCCCCCGCCGCATCTTCATCCACACCGTGCTCGTCGGTGTCGCGGTCCTCATGCTCTACCCGCTGCTGTGGATGCTGAGCAGCTCCTTCAAGCCCGACACCGAGATCTTCACCAGCCCGGGACTCATCCCCAACGCCGTCCGCCCCGAGAACTACTCCGAGGGCTGGAACGGCTCCGGCAACTCCTTCTCCCTCTACATCACCAACTCGCTGATCGTCACGATCGGCGCGGTGATCGGAAACGTGATCTCCTGCTCGCTGGCCGCCTACGCCTTCGCGCGCTTCGAGTTCCGCGGCAAGAAGATCTGGTTCGGCCTGATGCTCGGCACGCTGATGCTGCCCACGCAGGCGGTGCTGATCCCGCAGTACACGATCTTCTACAACCTGACCTGGATCAACACCTACCTGCCGCTGATCGTCCCGAAGTTCCTCGCGGTGGACGCCTTCTTCATCTTCCTGATGGTCCAGTTCATCCGCTCCATCCCGCGCGAGCTGGACCAGGCCGCCATGGTCGACGGCGCCAACCCGTGGAAGATCTACTGGAAGATCATCCTGCCGCTGATGAAGCCGGCCCTGATCACCACCACGATCTTCACCTTCATCTGGACCTACGACGACTTCCTCCACCAGCTCGTCTACCTCCAGCAGAACGAGAAGTTCACCGTCCCCCTCGGCCTCACCCTGTTCCTCGACCAGACGAGCGGCTCCTCCTACGGCGCGATGTTCGCCATGTCGACCCTCGCCCTGCTGCCCACGCTCATCTGCTTCCTCGTTTTCCAGAAGCGGCTGGTCGAAGGCATGGCCACCTCCGGCATGAAGGGCTGACCCCGGTGCATCTCCCTCGCCAGCTCGGCCCCCTGCACGATCTGCCCGACACCCCCGAGGCCTACGACGCCGTCCTCGCCGACGTCACCGAGCAGGCCCTGGCCCGGCTCACGCCGGAGGGCAGCCTCGAACACCCCGACTGCGACGACGACATCGGCGACACCTCCCTCGGCGTCACCTCGCTCCTCGCCCTCGCCTGGCAGCGCGGCAAGGACCCGCGCCTGCCGGAGGCGGTGCGCCGCAGCCTCGCCTTCCACCTGCGCGAACGGGTCTACACCGAGGACAACCCCGGCTACCCCAACCTCAAGGCCCGCAACACCGGCCTGCCGTACGCCCGTTACGTCCTCGAAGCGGGCGCCCACCCGATCGGCGACTGGCCCAGCACGGTGTGGGCGCTGCTCCAGGCGGTCAACGTGCTGGACCTGGCGGACGGCCTCGTCGAGGACGACCAGCGCGCCGAACTCCGCCAGGTCGCGGGCGGCTACTGGCGCTGGCTGACCGAGGCCACGTTCTTCAACCCGCAGGAGGCCGGCAACCAGGCCATCGGCTGTGTCGTCGGCGGGCTGATGCTGGCCCGCCACCTCCCGCCGGACCGGGCCGAGTCGGTCCGGAACCGTGCCATCGCCCTGTACGTCGACCACATCCGCGCCCACCGGGTCGCCGACCGCGGCGCCCTGCTGCCCCCCGAGCACGGCGGCGCCTACGACAACAACTACGGCCCGATCTCCCTGTCCTTCCTCGCCCAGGCCCACCGGGTCAGCGGCGAGGACGTCTTCGCCGAGGACGGCGACACGCTCGCCCGCTACATCGACGCCCGTCTGACGGGCGGCGGCTTCGACAACGGCGGCCCCCGCTACAGCGAACAGCACAGCGGCTTCGAATCCGTCCTCGGCCTGCGCTACTTCAGCGCCCGCATCGGCTCCGACCTGGGCCGCTACCGGGGCGACACCCGCTGGGGCCGGCACGCGGTCAAGGCGGACGGCAAGGTCGACGGGCACTTCGCCTGGATGCTCGTCTGGCAGATCCAGGACACCACCCGCTGGCACCGCACCCCCTCAACGGCCCCGGCCCGCCACCAACTCCGCGCGGGCACGGTCTCGGTGGCCTTCGACGACCGGATGACACCGTCACTGGTCGAGGCGGCCGGCACCTACTACCTGCCCGCGGCCGTCAACCGCCAGCACGGCTTCGGACCCGTCCTCGACGGCTTCCTGCTCTGCCGCCCGATGGGCGAGGTCCGGGTACGCGACGTGCGCGCCGACGGCCTCACCGCCAAGCTCGTCACCACCCCGGTCGTGGGCCGCGACCACGTCCTGCGCCACGTCCGCTCCCTCTACGTCACCGACGGCACCCGCCTGTGGACCACGGTGGCCGTCGAACGCCTCCCCGGCACGCCGTACCTCCTCGCCGGACTGCCGTACGCCGCCGACGACGGCGACCGCCTCCGCAGGGTCGCGTCCGGCGCGGTGACGGCGGCGGGCGAACTCCGCCTGACCCACCCGGACCCGGACCGCCCGGACCACTTCGACGCCCGCACGGACACCACCCAGGAACAGGCCGCCTTCGCCCTCGCCGCCGACCCCCGCGGCTACGGCAACCCCGACGAGGGCTGGCGCCACCTGATCGCCTCCACGGCACTGGAAGCGGCCCCCGCCCCGGGCAGCCCCGAGGACCTGCACCTCTTCGCCGTCCGCTACGGTGGAGACGCCCCGTTCGCCCCGGCCTTCGCGCACGACCCGACCGGCCTGACGATCCGCACGGAGGCTTTCACGGCGGTCGTGGGACCCCTTGCCGGCGACGCACGGGGAGAGCCGGAACTCAGCCTGCACGGCTGAGACGGGGCGCGGGGGGAACGGTTCGGTGCGCAGGGGTGGTGCAGGGGGCTCGGCTTGCCGGGCGGCGGGACGCAGACGCTGCCCGAGCCGCCCCCACCGCCGCCCGTCGGGCGCGCCCCCGTCCCCGGACCGCTCACGCTCCCAGAACCGCCCCCGTCACCACCAGGTCGGCCAGCCCGCGCGTCCCCGCCACCAGTTCCGCGTTGCGCTGGTCCGAGCACAGGACCCAGGCCACCGCCTCCTCGTGGCTCTTGCCGAACCGCTCGTGCCGGGCGACCAGGCGGCGGACGCGTTCGTCCTCGTCGAGCGCGCAGAACCACACCTCGTCCAACTGGGGCCGGACCCTGGCCCACGCGCCCGTGCCCAGCAGCAGGTAGTTGCCCTCCGTCACCACCAGCCGGGCCTGGGGCGGCACCGGGATCGCGCCCGCGACCGGCTGCTCAAGGACCCGTTCGAAGCCGGGCGCGTACACCACCTCGTCGTCCGCCTCCTCGCGCAGGCGGCGCAGCAGTGCCGCGTACCCCGCCGCGTCGAAGGTGTCCGGCGCGCCCTTGCGGCCGCGTCGGCCGAGGCGGTCCAGTTCGGCGTCGGCGAGGTGGAAGCCGTCCATGGGGACGTGCGCGACCCAGGGCGCCCCGGCTCCGTTCAGCTCGCGCACCAGGCGCTCGGCGAGCGTCGTCTTGCCCGCGCCCGGGCTGCCCGCGATCCCGAGGATCGCGCGCCGTCCGTCGCCCTTGAGGGACCGGGCGCGCACCAGAAGGTCGTCGAATGTCTGCGGCACACGGCTGAGTGTGTCACCCGGCCCGTGACGACCTCCGGCAGCGGGGGAGTCGTGAGGGGGAGGAAGGAGGCCCGCCGTGCCCGACGACGAAGCGCTGATCCGCACACTCATCACGAACTGGGCCGCGGCCGTGCACCGGGGCGACCTCGACACGGTGCTCGCCGACCACGCCGAGGACATCGTCATGTTCGACGTGCCGCCGCCCCACAAGGGCATCCGGGGCCTTGCCGCCTACCGGGCGACCTGGCCACCGTTCTTCGCGTGGCAGGCCCAAGGCGCCCGCTTCGACATCGAGTCCCTCGACGTCACCGCGGGCACCGACGTGGCCTACGCACACGCCCTGCTGCGCTGCGGAACGCCGGAGGAACTCGCCGAACACCCCACGCTGCGCCTGCGTCTGACGCTCGGCCTGCGCAAGGAGGCGGGCCGTTGGCTCGTGGCCCACGAGCACCACTCGTTTCCGCATGACTGAATCCCGCCTGTGGCCGCACCCATGAGGCACCTGGCCGAACCCGACGCTGCGCCCCCGCGCAGCCCGAGTTATTTTGTCCCTGTTTTTGCTAATTCCCTGGCGTCGGCCTCCAGCCCGCCAGGCCACGGGGTTCGAGAAGCCCCACGACCGACCAGTACAAGGGGTGGACGATGACCAACGGCACGAACGTCACGCTCGTGGGCAGGCGACGACGCGAAGCGGCGGCCGTGTCCGGCAGGTTCCCGCCGACCCGCGGCACGGCATTGCTCGCCACGGTGGCCGGCGCCTTCACCGCTGCCCAACTCCTGCTCGTGCCCCCGACGATGGGCCTCGGCTGGGACGAGTCCGTCTACGTCAGCCAGGTGAGCGACCAGGCACCGGCCGCGTTCTTCAGCGCCCCCCGCGCGCGGGGCGTCTCCCTGCTCGTGGCGCCGATCGCGTCCTGGTCGACGTCCACCCCACTGCTGCGCGTCTACCTCGCCGTCCTCTCCGGCCTCGTCCTCTACCTCGTGCTGCGCGCCTGGCGGGGCCTGTTCCCACCCCGCGTCCTGGCCGCGGCCGGCGCCCTGTTCGCCTCCCTGTGGATCACCCTCTTCTACGGCCCCCAGGCCATGCCCAACCTCTGGGTCGCCTTCGGCGCCCTCCTCTGCGTCGGCTGCTTCCTGCGCGCCCGTGCCGACCACCTCGACCGACGGGCCCTGTGGGGCGTGGGAATCGGCGCCGCCTCCATGGCCCTGATGCGGCCGACCGACGCGGTCTGGGTGACCCTGCCCCTGCTCGTCGCCGTCGTGGTGCTACGGCAATGGCGTTCCGGCGCCGCCCTGGTGACCGGCCTCGTGGCGGCCGCCACCCCGTGGGTGATCGAGGCGTACATCAGCTACGGCGGCCTGCGCGAGCGGCTGGCGGAGGCCTCCCGCGTCCAGGGTGGCCTCGGCTGGAACATCGCCGTCGACGACCAGATGCGCAGCCTGGGCGGCCGCGCCCTGTGCCGACCCTGCATCGGTTCCCTGCCCGGCCCGGCCGTCACCGCCTGGTGGCTGTTGCTGCCGCTGCTCGCCGCCCTCGGGCTCGCCGTGGCGATCCGCGCCGGACGCACCACCCGCACCCTGATCCCCCTCGCCTGCGCTACCACGGCCGCCGTCCCGTACCTGTTCCTGATCGGATACGCGGCACCGCGCTTCCTGCTGCCCGCCTACGCGCTGTTGGCGATTGCGGTCGCCGACGGACTGCTGCACCTGATCACCGCCCCGAACGGACGCCTGCGCCCGGTGGCCGCGACCCTCGTCGCACTCGGACTCGTCGCCCATCTCGCCGTGCAGTACGTCGTCCTGGACCGTACGGTCGACCGCACCGCCGCCGACCGCCGCGACTGGGCCCGCGCCGCCGACCGGCTGCACGACCTCGGGGTCAGCCCACCCTGCCTGCTCACCGGCCACGAGGCCATCCCCCTCGCCTTCTACGCGGGTTGCTCCTCCGGCGCGACCAGCGGCAACAACGCCAACATGACCGCAGCAGAGATCGTCCGCACCGCACGCCACACCCCGGTCGCCTCCCTCACCCTCCCCGGCGCCCGGCCCCCCTCCTTCGCCCGCGACTGGGAACTCCACCGGTTCGACGACATGGACGTCCGCATCGCCCCTCCCACCCGCGAGCCGAACACTCCGGACGCACGCCGTGCGCCGACCACGGGGGCGGGAGCCGGTCCGGACGCACGCGGTGCGAGCGACTCGGGCCCCGGCGGCACGCCACCCGGCCGCGAGGCGGACGGCTCGGAGGGCGGCAGTGCGCCGCCCGCGCGCGGGGCGGGGGCCTCGGGCGGCGGTGCGTCGCCTGTCCGCGGAGTGGACGCCTCGGACATCGGCATCGCGTCGCCTGCCCGTGGGGTGGGTGGCTCGGGTGTCGGTAGTGCGACGCCTGCCCGTGGGGTGGGCGGCCCGGATGTCGGCATTGCGTCGCCCGGCCGTAAGGCGAGAGGTCCGGGCGTCGGTGACGTGTCGGCCGGCCCCGAGGCTCGCGGCCCGGGCGCCCGCAACGTCTCGTCCGTCCGTGAGGCCCCTGGCAACCCGGAGCTCAACAGTCCGGCGGCCGTGCGGGGGCAGGGCGTGCCGGGCGTCCGTCATGCCCGGTACGCCTGGGAACGTAGCTCCGTGTGATGGCTGGGCCGCTCGTGGCGGCGTCCGCTCGCAGACGGGCGTACTGGCAGACCGCGTTCAGCCTCGCCGTGCTGCTGGCCGCCGTATGGCTGGCGCGACGACACTGGCCGGTGCTGGAGACGGGGGCGCTGCGGCTTGCCGTCGCCGACCAGGGGTGGCTGCTGGTGGCGGGCGCGGCCGCGGTCGGCACGTGGTTGTGCTCGGCGCTCGCCCAGCAGGGCGCGGTGAAGCGGCGGCTGCCCCGGGGGCGGCTGGTGGCCGCGCAGTTCGCCGCCTCCGCTGCCAACCACCTGCTGCCCGCCGGGCTCGGCGCCGGCGCGGTGAACCTGCGCTTCCTCATGCGCTGCGGGCTGCCCGCCACCCGGTCCGCCACCGCGGTCGCGGTCAAGGGCACGGCGGGCGTGGTGGTGCGCGGCGTCCTGATCGCCGTACTCGCCGTCGCCTGCCCGGGTGTCCTGCGCGTCCCGGACTCCGCACCGGGGCTGCCGGTGGCGCTGGTCGCCGCGGTGGTCGTGGCGGGTGTGAGCGCGCTGCTCGCCGGGCCGCTCGGACAGCGGTGCCGCACCGTGCTCGGCACGGCCGTCGCGGACGTCAGGGCCGTGCACGCCAGGCCGCACCGGGCGGCGGCGCTGTGGGGCGGCTCGCTCGCCTTCGCCGTCCTGCACTGCGCGGTGCTGATCGCCGTCACCCAGGCGGTCGCCCTGCCTCTGCCGCCCGCCCGGGTGGCGCTGCTCTACCTCGCCGCGAGCAGCGCGGCCGCCCTGCTGCCCACCCCCGGCGGCCTCGGCTCCCTCGACGCCGCTCTCGTCCTCGCCCTGACCGCGGCCGGTGCGCCGGGCGCCGCGGCGGCCTCCGCCGTCCTCGGCTACCGGTTGTTCACCGTGTGGCTGCCCCTGCTGCCCGGCCTGGTGGTGCTGGGGGTGCTGGTCCGGCGGCGGGCCCTGTGACCCGGGCGGCGTTTTACGGCCGCGTGCTTCAGGTAGGACTCCCGTTGTCGGCCGCAGACGAGGACACGGGGGAACGCGATGACGCACGGCGAGTACGGCGGCGCACTGGGCGAGGAGTTCTTCACACCGGGGTCCTCCTCCTTCACGGAGTTCCTTGCCGTCCACCGCCCCGAACTGCTCAGCACACGCCGCGTGTTACCGGACGGCGTGCGGGCCGCCCCCGACAGCTTCCCGCACGGCACCACCGTGCTCGCCCTCTCCTACCGCGACGGCGTCCTGATCGCCGGGGACCGCAGGGCCACCATGGGCAACCTCATCGCCCAGCGCGACCTGGAGAAGGTGCACCCCGCGGACGACCACACCGCGGTCGCCTTCGCCGGCACGGTCGGCCTCGCCCTCGACATGGTCAAGCTCTACCAGGTCGAACTGACCCACTTCGAGAAGATCGAGGGCACGCCGATGACCCTCAACGCCAAGGCGCGCCGCCTGGCCGGCATGATCCGCGAGAACCTCGGCCAGGCCATGCAGGGCCTCGCCGTCGTCCCCCTCCTCACCGGTTACGACCCGACGGCCCCCGCGGGCGCCCGCGGCCGTATCTTCAGCTTCGACATCGCCGGCGGCCTCTACGAGAAGCAGCACTTCCACGCCGAGGGCTCCGGATCCCCCTACGCCCGGGGCGCGTTGAAGAAGCTCTTCCACCCGGACATGTCCCGCCGCGAGGCCGCCCTCGCCGCACTCCACGCCCTGTACGACGCGGCCGACGACGACTCCGCCACGGGCGGCCCCGACATCAACCGCCGGATCTTCCCCATCGTCTCGGTCATCACCGAGGAGGGCTTCGAGCGGCTGCCCGAGACGGAGACGGAAGGCCTGGCCCGGGAGATGGTGGAACAGCGCAGCACCCGCCCGGACGGCCCGACCGCCACACCGTGACCCGAGGGGGCGCCGTCAAGGTCGCACCCTCAACTCCTCGTGCCACTTGACCAGTTGCTTCTCCGGATCCCCGGTGTATGACCACGGCGTGCGTGTCGCCCGCCGGCCCGTCATCCGCAGCAGCGCCGCCGCGATGTCCGTGGCGCCGGCCAGGCAGGCCGCGTGGGCGAGGCAGTGGACGTCGCGGAGTTCGCCGGGGGCGACGGTGCCCTGCGCGCGGCCCATGATCCACCGCTGCCAGGTCCGCCGTACGTCACTCACCGCGTCGTCGTTGTCCCAGTGCCGGCCGAGGCCGCCCATGGCGTACGTCCGCCCGTGTGCCGCGTCCAGGGCGTAGCGGAACTCCTCGACGCGGGCGTACTGCACGAGCACCGGCAGCGGGCAGCCCAGGGGTGCCACGCCGGCGGCGTCCCGGGCGAAGTCGTACATCAGACCGTGGGTGCCGTGCCAGCGGGCCGAGTAGTAGTGCAGCACCTGCAGATGGCCCTCCACGCTGTAGGGGTCGCGCCGGTGCAACTCGTCCCACCAGCGAGCCAGTTCCGGCCGACGCACCCCGGACGGATACAGCCGGGCCACGGAGATCAGCGAGATCCACGGCGTCGGATCGTCCACGTACGCCTCGGCGGCCGTCAGACAGGCCAGTACCGCCGTGTCGATCCGGCCGCGTTCGATCGGCACGCCCCGGCCCGCGGAGATGGCCAGGTTGAACGCCCGCGCCGTCTCCGTCGCCGCCCGCAGGACCAGCGCGTCCGCGCTGTGCGGCTCGGCCGCCAGCCACGACTCCACGGTCGAACTGCTCGCACAGGCCTGGGCGAGCAGCCGCACGCGATGGCCGCGGGCGAGCCAGTCGGGGCCGGTGACCCGCAGCAGGTCGCGCAGCCCCTGCCAGCGCCCGATGACGATGTCCTGGCGGGCGGAGGTGAGGAGAGCGTCCCCGCAGTCGGGGTCGAAGTCGGGTGTGAAGCGGTCTCGCGCCATCGGGGGCTCCCTCAGAAGTCGGTGGGGAGACCCTCGTGGACCCGGGCCTGGCGGGCGGCGCGGCCATGCGGGACGTAGTCCGTCTCGACCGTACGCGTGGCATCCAGCTTCGCGGGCCGGTAGTAGTCGCTGCCCTGCCGCCAGTACCAGACCATCGGGACCAGCCCGGCGGCGAGCCCGCCGATGCCGATGGCGATCGCGGCGGGGCTCAGCGAACCCAGCGACTCCACGAAGACCCAGAACATGAACAGGGCGCCGCACAGCGGCCACAGCCCGCCGAGGAAGAAGTGGGCGGCGGACTTCAGCAGCAGCTTGCGATAGGCGACCACCACGGCCAGGCCCGTCAGACCGTAGTAGACGGCGATCTGCAGACCGATCGCGGAGATCGCGTCGGAGAGGATGTCGCCCACGCTGCCCAGCGCGCCCGAGGCGACGAACATCGTCAGCGCCACCACACCCACCACCGCCACGGCCACCCACGGCGTGTTCCAGGTGCGGTGCACGCGGCCCAGCGCGGACGGCATCGTACGGTCGCGGCCCATGGCGAACAGTGAGCGGGTGACCTGGATGAGCGTTGTCTCCAGGGTCGCGATGGTGGACAGCATCACCGCCACGATCAGCAGTCGGCCGCCCCAGCCCGGCCAGATCTCCTCGCCTAGGGCGGCCAGCACATTGGCCCCGCCGGCCTGGAGCCGGTCCGCGGACAGCACGACGTTCACCGCGATGGTGAACACCTCGAACAGCAGGAAGACGACCCCGAGCCCGATCAGACCCGCAAGTCCCGTCGTACGGCGGCTGTTACGGGTCTCCTCGCTGAGGTTGCAGCTCACGTCCCAGCCCCAGAAGTAGAACGCGGCGATCAGCGCGCCCGAGGCGAAGCCCGACACACCGTCGAACTGGCCGAAGCCGAACCAGGACCAGTCGAAGGCGCGGGCGTTGTCCGCGTGGAAGACCGCGAGCACCGCGAAGAGCGCGAGGACGGCGAGTTCGGTGCCGGTCATGACGAGCTGCGCGCGGACCGTGAGCCGGGCCCCGCCCAGCACCACCCCGAGCATCAGGACGAACCAGGCCGCGCCCACCAGCGTGGACAGGGCGGTGTTCTCGGCGAGTTGCTCGTCGAACAGCGCCAGCGTCATCGCCCCGGCGGGCAGCGAGCCGGCCACCATGAAGATGGTGGCCGACACGATCAGGGCCCAGCCGCTGAGAAATCCCAGAAACGGGTGGAGAGTTCGGCCCACCCAGGAGTAACTGGCCCCCGCGTTCACGTCGATGCGGCTCAGGTAACTGAACGCCAGCGCGATGCCGAGCATCGGTATCAGGCAGTACAGCAGCGCCGCCGGTCCGGCCGTACCCACCGCGCCGACCAGCACCGCCGTGGTCGCGGCGATCGAGTACGCCGGCGCGCTGCCCGCGACCGCCGTGACCACCGTGTCGAACGTCCCGAGGGCGCCTGCCTGGAGACCTCGGGGCCTGCTGTTGCTCATGCCTGCGCTGCTTTCCGTCGTGCACGCCGTCAGGACGCGGACAGACCTGGCGGCGTCGTGGAGTGGGGGGTGGCACCGCCTCTGACGCGAGAGGGGTGGCCTCGGGGCAGGGGCGGCGAAAGGCAGGGAGCGACGGATACCGCACCGCAGAGTCGGCAGTCGGTCACACCGTGTGTGCGAGTGATGATAGCCCCACGCATTGATCCTTCAAGTCGGGTGGTGGGGTTGGCGGCGGTGGATCGGGAAACGCGGTGGGGGACCGGGAAAGGAGACAGACATGGGCACGGACCCCAGCAGCCCCGAGCCGATGGCCGACGACGTGTACCAGCCCACCGGCGACAACGAGGAGCAGGAGGACGCGGCTCCCCTCGACCCCCAGAACACCGTCGGCGGGCGGACCTACGACGACACCCTCGACGCGGGCTACTCACCCCCGGAGAAGCCCCTCGGCGTCACCAAGCACGGCACCACCGCCGCCGAACAGCACGAGGGCGAACCCCTCGACGAACGCCTCGCCCAGGAGACCTCCGAGAGCGAGGCCGCCGTGGACGAGGAGACCGAGGGCGCGGAGGAGGCGGCGGTGCACGTGACCGAACCACCCGCGGGGGAAGCCCCGTAGGGGCGCCGGTTCAGTCCCCTCAGTCCCCGATGCGGTCCACCTGCCGGAGACGGTTCGTCGCGTCGAGGGCGGCGACCTTGTAGGACTCGGCCAGCGTCGGGTAGTTGAAGACCGCGTCGACCAGATAGTCGACCGTGCCCCCGCACCCCATGACGGCCTGCCCGATGTGAATGAGCTCGGTCGCCCCGCTGCCGAAGCAGTGCACGCCCAGCAGCGTGCGGTCCTCGGGGGAGACCAGCAGCTTCAGCATGCCGTGCGAGTCACCGATGATCTGCCCGCGGGCCAGCTCCCGGTAGCGGGATATCCCGACCTCGAACGGCACCGACGCATCGGTGAGCTGGTCCTCGGTACGCCCGACGAAGCTGATCTCGGGGATGGTGTAGATGCCGATGGGCTGGAGCCGGTGCATCCGGCCGACGGGCTCCCCGAAGGCGTGGTACGCGGCCGTGCGGCCCTGCTCCATCGAGGTGGCGGCCAGCGCCGGGAAGCCGATGACATCGCCGACCGCGTAGATGTGCGGCACCTCGGTGCGGTAGTGCTCGTCGACCGAGATCCGGCCCCGCGGGTCCGCGGACAGCCCGGCCTTGTCGAGGTCGAGGCCGTCGGTGAGGCCCTGCCGGCCCGCCGAGTACATCACCGCGTCGGCGGGGATCTTCTTGCCGCTCTCCAGGACGGTGAGCGTCCCCCGGGGATGCCGCTCCACCGCGGCGACCGTCTCCCCGAAACGGAACGTCACCGCGAGGTCCCGCAGGTGGTACTTGAGCGACTCCACGACCTCGACGTCACACATGTCGAGCATCCCGGCACGCTTCTCCACCACGGTGATCCTGCTGCCGAGCGCCGCGAACATGGAGGCGTACTCCATCCCGATCACGCCGGCGCCCACGATGACCATGGAGCGCGGTACCTGCTCCAGCGCGAGGACGTTGTCCGAATCCATGATCGTGCGGCCGTCGAACTCGACGGTGGCGGGCCGGGCGGGCCGGGTGCCGGTGGCGATCACGATGTGCTCGGCGCTGAGCAGCCGCTCATGGCCGGTGACCTCCTGGAGGGCCACGGTGTGCTCGTCCACGAACCGGCCCGTGCCGGAGTACAGCGCGACATGGTTGCGGGCCAGCTGGCTGCGGATGACGTCCACCTCGCGCCCCACCACGTGCTGGGTGCGCGATATCAGGTCGGAGACGGTGATGTCCTCCTTGAGGCGGTAACTCTGGCCGTACAGATCGCGCTGGGTGAGACCGGTGAGGTACAGCACCGCCTCGCGCAGTGTCTTGGAAGGGATGGTGCCGGTGTGGATGGAGACCCCGCCGACCATGTCGGGGCGGTCGACGACGGCCACCCGGCGGCCCAGCTTGGCCGCGGCGATGGCGGCCTTCTGGCCGCCCGGACCGGATCCGAGGACGAGCATGTCGAAGTCGGGCACCCGCGCAAGTCTGGCAGCCGGAAGACCGCTTCCGGAAGAGCGGGCCGGAAACCGATGATCCCTGACCGGTTATGAACGCCCGCTCCGAGTGCGGAAGTTGAGCGTCCGCCTCCGCTGTCCGGCGTCTGCGCAGGACGCAGCCGCTGCCTGAGCGCGACAATCCAGGTATGGGTTCTCACCTCGGTGACGCGAGCGCCCCCGCCCGGCTGGCCGCCCCCGACGAGGCGATCGGCCGGGACGAACTGGCGCTCTCCACCAGAAACCACGGCCTGCCGCTCGAAGCCCTGCGCTACGACCTCACCCCGCCGGGCCTGCACTACGTCCTGACGCACTACGACATCCCCCACGTCCCCGACGACACCCCCTGGCACGTCACCCTCGACGGCCGCGTCCACCGCCCGCTCCACCTCGACCTCGCCGACCTGCGGGCGTACCCCCAGGTCACCACGCGGGTCACGCTGGAGTGCGCGGGCAACGGCCGGGCCCTGCTCACCCCCCGCCCGGTCAGCCAGCCCTGGCTCGTCGAGGCCGTCGGCACCGCCGAGTGGACCGGCGTACCGCTGCGACTGCTGCTCGCCGAGGCCGGCGTCCGGGCCGACGCCGTCGAGGTCGTCTTCACCGGCGCCGACCACGGCGTGGAACGCGGCGTGGAACAGGACTACCGGCGTTCCCTGCCCCTGGACGTCGCCACGGGCACGGACCCCGAGATCCTGGTCGCGCACACCATGAACGGCGCCCCGCTGCCCCCGCAGCACGGCCACCCCCTGCGCCTGGTCGTCCCCGGCTGGTACGGCATGGCCCACGTGAAATGGCTGCGGGAGATCAGGGTCGTGGACGAGCCGTTCACGGGCTTCCAGCAGACCGTGGCCTACCGGCTCCGGCAGGAGCCCGACGACGAGGGGGAGCCGGTCACCCGGATCGCCCCGCGCGCCCTGCTGGTGCCACCCGGCTTTCCGGACTTCATGTCCCGCACCCGCGTCGTCCCGGCCGGCCCCGTCTCGCTGGAGGGCCGCGCGTGGTCCGGGCGGGCCCCGGTGGCCCGGACCGAGGTCAGCACGGACGGCGGCCGCAGTTGGCGGCAGGCCGAGCTGGAGCCCGAGCACGGGCACCGGTGGGCGTGGCGCCGCTGGCGTCTGCAGTGGACCGCGACGCCGGGCGAACACGTCCTGAGCGCACGTGCCACCGACACCGAGGGCCACACCCAGCCGCTGGAACAGCCGTGGAACCGCGGCGGCTTCGCCAACAACCTGGTCCAGCGGGTCCGGGTCGTGTGCCCGGACCCGCCCGGATGAGGGGTTGCCCGGCCGCTCAGGGGAGCAGCTTGTCGAGGGCCGCCGGACCCTCCGCCTCCAGCTTGCGCCTGGCCCATTCGAGATTGCGCGGGGTGATGTCCTTGCCCGAGGCAAGGACCACGTCCTCCGGCGACACTTCGGTGCCGGTGCGGGTGTGGAGCAGGTCGTCCGGGGTCGCGCGGTCCTCGGACGGCCCGGACGCGGGCTGTGACGTCGGCATGATCTCTGCTCCTCGGGTCCGGATCGCTTCTTCGGCCCCGGTGAAGTCATCGGGTCCCCTATCACCATTCATCGCGACAGCGCGATCTGCATCCCGAGAGCCCTGCCGGCGGACGGGCAGAGGGGCACTGGCCCGGACGATCGGCTCTGGTCCGGGCTCTGAGCGGGCCTGGTGCATTCGACTGCGGTGCGGCAGCGCCCCATAGGGCGCGGGGCTGTGTCGATATGCGGCTCCGCCGCGATGGGGGTCCCCCCCCCCCCCCGCGCGAGCGAAGCCGAGCGTGGGGGAGCGACCAGCCACAACGAGTCCGCAGCCAAACGACGGCACATCACGGCACTCCCCGCGGAGCGCCTAGTCCGGGCCGCTCCAGTCGAACGGGAAGTGCTTGCTCGACTTGCCCGAACGGTCCCAGGAGAAGCCGAACGCGTCCGCACGGTCGACGGTGGCCCGGCCCCAGGTGGCGACCTGCCCCGGCCCGACCTCGGAGCCCGGGGCGTTGAGGACCTGCACGCGCGCGCCGTCCGGCGTCGTCGGCCCGGTGAGTGCCTCGGCGCTCGCCGTGACACGGCCCGGGATCTCGGCCCGCCACGTGGCGAGATCCTCGTCGATCTCCACATGGATGGGGGCGACGTCCATGCCGCGCATCTCGGGGTGGAACATCTCCCCGAACTCCGCCGGCCATCCGCCCGCCTCACCGCCGAAGACGGCCCCGAGCGCGGCCCGCTGCCGGTCGTCGGCGCGTTCGTCGAGGAAGACCGCCGCATAGGGGTCGGTGTGCGTGCCCTCCCAGGGGCTGCCCGTGAAGGAGCCGAGCATCAGGACGTTCAGGCCGTCGAGCCGTACGTCACCGAAGTTGCCTTCCCGGATGTGCCAGACCAGCACGCCCTCGCAGTCGCCGTAGGTCGGGGGCTGTGCGAACGTGCACGGGCAGGGGATGGCGCACTTGCATACATCGAACCAGTCGCCGGCCAGGTGCCAGCGCGTACCGGTGGTGGCCTGTTCTGTCATCTCGCTTCCCTCCAGCCGAGCCCCGGGGAGCTCACTCGGAGTGCGAGACCGCGTGTTCCGACCCCCTTCCGGGATCGGAAGGCGGCCTCCCTTCCAGCTTGCACCCGCCGTCCCCGGCGGGGAACCCGGCGGGCGCACCAGGAATCACATGCCGCCCATCGACGGCATCGAGCCCCGCAGCCCCGGCAGCAGCCAGTCCTGGAACGGTGCGAGCAGGGCCAGTACGAGGAAGACGACGCCCACGACCCTGGTGAGCAGCGGCCCCCGGGACCACAGCTTCTCCAGGAAGATCACCAAGGCCAGCGCGGCCATCGCCGCCACGTTCATCACGCCGAGCGGAACGAGGACGACCATCAGCCCGGCGCAGCAGCCCACGCAGTAGACGCCGTGGTGGAGGCCCACCCGCAGATCGCGGGCCGGGCGCCGGTAGCCGGCGTAGCGCACCAGATGGCTCAGCGGGTCGCGGCAGTGCCGCAGGCAGACGTGCTTGAGGGGACCGAGCTGGTACAGGCCCGCGAGCAGGAAGGCCACCGAGCCGATCCAGCGTCCGGCGGTGGGACGGTCCTCCACCAGGTTGCCGCTGACGGCCAGAGCCGCGTAGGCGAGCAGCCCGAAGGCCGTCCACACCAGTAGATATCCGCCCATGAACTGAACGGTGCGGCCGGTCCGTGCCCAGCCCGAGGACTGCCGGCCGATGCCCCGCACCCAGGTGAGGGCCACCGGCGCCATGGACGGCAGCATCATGGCCGCCATCATCGTCACCCACAGCACCAGGAACAGGGGCAGCGCCATCCCCATGGTGCCGGGCTCGACCCCCATGTCCCGGGCCTGACCGATCGTCAGCGCCCAGGCGGGCACCGTGATCAGGACGACGACGCTCCAGGCGGCCGCGAGATCCCGCGCGGGCAGCAGCGCCCCGCCGGCTCCGGTCGGGGCGGACGACCGGGCGGTCACGAAGGCGGAATCTCGGCTGCGACGCATGTGCGTGCTCTCCTGCTCCTGCCCTTCCAGCACAGCACACGTCATCCCGCCACGCGACCCGGCCCGAGCATCCCCACTGCCGCTCCGCACGGGGCGTCGGCGACCGCTACTGCCCGGCGCCGGACCGGCGGCGTACGAGGAGGACCGCGGCGCCCGCCACGAGCAGGGCGGCGACGCCGATGGCGGTCCACGCTCCGGCCGACAGACCGCCGTCGTCGTCCTTCTCCTCCGCCCGGGCCGCCGGAGAGGACGAGGGCGTCTCCTGCGCGGGAGCGGAGGAAGCGGGAGGGGCGGTGGGTGACGGACTCACCGGCTGGGCGTCCGGCGCGGCGGCCTTCAGGCCGAGGACCGGGGCCTCGTTGCCGTGGCCGTGACCGTGGCCGTCGCCCGAGCCGCCCAGCTCGATCCAGCGGTCGATCCGGCCGTCGCTGTAGCTCTGCAGCGTCTTGAACGCCAGCTCCTTAGTGTCGGGCAGCTGCCTCACGACGACCGAGTACTCGACGTCCTCACCGGCCTTCAGGGCCGGGCCCCCGACGGTGTAGCCGTCACCGCCGGCCGTGAACGTCCAGCCCTCGGGACCCTCGCCGTAGACGACGTCGGCGGGGGCGATGCCCTCGGGCAGCACCACGCGCAGCCGGGTGATCCCGGCCGTGGCGGATTCCGACTCGGCGGCGAAGGTGAGCGTGACGTTCTCCGCCAGGGCTCGGGCGTTGTCGGCCTCGACCTCCACATGAGCGGCGGCCGGCCCGGCCGCGAGCAGTACGGCGGTGGCGGCCGCGACGGTCAGCAGGGGCAGGCGCCGGACGGTGCCGCGCTTCTTCGGGGCAGCGAACATGGGTGTCTCCAGGCGTGGGGGAACGCGGGACGACCGGACAGGCGTCCCGAAAGGTCAGAGGGCGGGAGCGGTACCGGAGCGCGGCGGCCCCCTGCGGACCACTACGTCCGTGAGCACCGACCCCTTCAGACGCGGACGCCCCGGCCAGGCCCGGACGAACGCCGGCACGGCCGGTACGGCCGCACGCCCGCCGAGCAGCGTCCCGACCACGGACGTACGGGCGCGGGCCGCGTCGACCGCGGCCGTCGGTCCCCGGGCCGGCGACCAGCACACCGCGTCCGCCCCGTGCAGCAGCAGGGCGACCACGACCGCCGAGGCCGCGTGCACGGCGGTCATCGCCGACGAGTCGTACCAGGCGGCCTGCGCGCCCGGGCCGTGGTGGGCGTGGGCGGGCGACGACGGGTGCGCGTGCGCCGTCGAGAGCCACAGGTGCAGTGCCGCCTGTCCCGCACCGCACGCCGCCACCACGGCGGCGCGCGACCGCGGGCGCCGTGCCCCGGCCAGCCCCACGGCGAAGAGCACGGCGGCAGCGGCCGCGCCCTGCCGCCAGGGCGGCGGCCCTTCGGCGACGAGACGGTGAGCGCACACCCCGAGCACCGTGCCGACGAGCGCGAACACGGCCGCCCGGAACGCGGGCAGCGGCGCGCGGGGCGTCGTCGGACGGGGCTCGGTCATGGCCCGACCATCATGGGCCATGACCGTGCACGGGCGGGTCGGATCCACGACGCGGCTGCCGCAGCACCTTCGTGACGCGCCGTCACCGTCAGCGCAGCACCGTCTCCCAGGTGTCCACGGCGTAGTGGACCGTCATTCCGTGGCGGGCGTACAGACCCGGCGCCCCCGTGGTGTTGCCGGTGTCCACCCCGAGGCCGACGGTGTCCCGTCCACGGGCGGCGAACTCGGCGAACGCGTGCCGCAGCAGCAGGCCGCCGAGACCCCGCGCGCGGGCTTCGGACAGCACGCCGACGCTGCGGATCCACCCCATGGCCTCGCGGTCGTTGCGGGCCATCAGGAAGCCGACGTCCCCGAGTTCCTCCGTGCTCGCGAGCCACACCAGCGACCAGTCGAGCGCCTCGGCGTCGATGTCGTGCAGCCACTGCTCGTAGGCGCGCGGCTGGAAGTCGAAGTGCCGGGCGAAAGTCTCCTGGTAGAGAGCGTGCACGCGCAGCCGGTCCGGCTCCGTGGCACACGATCGCAGGCGGACCCCGGCCGGCGGCTGCGGCGGCCGGTCCCGGGCGGCGTCCACCGGACGGTGCAGGACGTGGTAGCGCCGTACGGCCGACCAGCCCCGCGCGCGGATCAGCGCCGTGTCGAGCGTGGGCCCGGTGTTGAGGTGCAGATGGACCACGGCCCGCTCGGCGCCGTTCTCGCGGGCCTTGGCCAGCGCCCTGGACTCCATCGCCGTGAGCACGTGCTGCCCGGCCTCCTGGTGGCCGGGCAGCACGTAGTGGTCGACGTCGATGCGCTCGCCGCCCGACTCGTCCCACAGCAGGCCGTACGCCACCAGCCGGTCCCCGTCGAAGGCCAGCCAGGAGTCCCGCTCCAGGTCCGCCTCGGGATGCTTCAGATCGGCTTCGACGGTGTGCAGATCGGTCTCGGGGCGGCCGATCTCGATGAGGTCGACCTCGTTGAGCAACTCGGTGATGGCGGGCGCGTCCGCGAGGCCGGCCGGGCGAAGGACGTAGGACATGCGGCCAGGGTCCGGGGACAGGGACCGCGATCGCAACGGGATTTCGGCGCGCGGCGGTCGAGCTGATCCTCGGCGGTGTCGGTGTCGGTGTCGGTGTCGGTGTGGGTGGCGGGTGCTCAGGAGCCCTCGACCGTGACCGTGACCGGCGTGCCGGCCTCGATCGTGCGGCTGACCGTGCAGAGCCGGTCGTGCGAGGTCTTCACCGCCCGGGGCAGGATCGCACGGGCACGGTCCCCGCCCTCGCCTTCCGGGAACGCCACGGAGAAGGTGACCCGCAGATTGGTCATACGGTTGCCGCTCTCGTCGTCGACCTTGTCGCCGGTCACCGTGACGGTGAACCGGCCCGGCTCGGCATGCCGGCTGGTGGCGACATCGACGTCGGCCGCGGTGCACCCCCCGATCGCGGCGAGCAACAGCTCGACCGGGGTGAACTCGGTGCCGCCGCTGGTGCCGAAGTCGAGGGTGCCGCCGCGGGCGTTGACCGCGGTGAAGCGGCCGGTCTCGGTCCGCTCGACGGTGACGGAGCGCAGGGTGGTGTCGGTCATGGCGCCGAGACTAGTGCCGCGCCGCCGCCTCCCCCGGGAAATACGTGGACGCCACCGCGCAAGATCGCATACGGTGTGACCGTCACGCCGCGACGCAACGGAAGGAGGCGAGTGCCATGCAGTTCACCTTGTCCCGCGCTCCCTTCACCGCTGTCCCGGCGTGCTTCGTGTGATCCGACCGGGAGCGCTCTCGCAGTATTCATCCCGGAGGAATCCGTGACCGATCTGGTCATTCGTACGCTCGACAAGAGCGACGCCCACCTGTTCGACGCCATGCCCGACCCGCTCGGCGCCCGCGAAGGACACCGCAGGACCGTTCACCGCCCCGACTGGAAGCGCGTGGCCCTGCGCGACGGCGAGGTCGTCGCGCGCGGCGCCTGGTGGGGCGGTCCCGACGACACCGAACCCGTCAACATCAACTGGTTCGACGTGGCCGAAGGTGAGGAGGAGGCGGGGGCCGAACTCCTGCGCTCCGCCCCGTGGCAGGTCGAACTGGAGATCAACATCCCCGGCGGAGGCCGCGAGGAGGCCACCGTGCGGGTCGCCGCGGAGACCCGCTTCGCGGCCGCCCGGGCCGCCGGCTACGAACTCCTCGTCGAGCGCTACCTGTACCGGTGGACCCCGTCCCGCGGGCTCCCCGAACGACCCGGACGGCTCGTCTTCCACGCCGAGCCCGATGACGCCGTCTTCTTCGACGCGCTGCGCCGCATCCACTCCGCCACCCTCGACGCCCACGCGCTCAGGGCCATCGAGGAAGGCGGACTCGACCGGGCCGCCCAGGAGGAGCTCGACTTCTTCCACTGGTGCCCCTCGCCCCGCGAGTGGTGGCAGGTCGCGCGCACCCCGGACGGCGAACCGGTCGGCATCCACATCCCGGCCCACAACCCGTCGGGCCCCACCATCGGCTTCATCGGCGTCCAGCCCGAACAGCGCGGCCACGGCTACGCCTACGACCTCCTCGCGGAGTGCACGCACTTCCTGGCCGAACATGGCGCCGAGACCATCACCGGCGCGACCGACCACGGCAACTTCCCGATGGCCGCGAACTTCGCCAAGGCAGGCTTCCCCATCGTCAGCGAACGCATCAATTTCCACGTCCCCGGCGTGAACCAGTAGGCCGTCGCCGACCGCGCACGCCGGACGGCCCCTTCCGTCCGGCGTGGGAGGGCCATGCGGAGAGGGCCGGGTGCGTGTATCAGGGCGCCGGCGGCCCGCCGCCCAACAGCGCCTCCGCCGCCGCGAGGATCTCCGTGACGCGGAGGCCGAAGGGCGCGTCGCACGGGTGGGGGGTGCCCGTGCGGGCGGCGGTCAGCAGGGCGTCGGCCGCGCGGATCAGGGCGGGCACGGCGCCCTGTGAGCTGGTCGGCAGGAGCGTCACGCCTGCCTCGCCGCGCAGTTCGACGGCGGCACCGGCCGCGGCGGGCGGCGCCGTGAGGCTGAGGGTGAGGGTGCTCGTCGCGCCGCCGGCGTGGTCGAGGACCAGCACGACGGTGTCGCCGGGGCCGGGGGCGGCCGCCGTCACCCGGCGGACGTCGCCGAGGACCGGAAGGAGGACGGACAGGGCGTGCGGACCCACGTCCCACAGGGCGCCCTTCTCCCGGCGCCAGGGCGAGTCGGCGAACGGGCTGTCGGTCCGGAAGACGGCTCCCAGCCACTGCGCCTGTGCGGTGAACCAGCCCTGCGCGGCCGACTGCGCGGCGATCCACGCCTCCGTCTCCGGCTGGAAGCGGGTGGTGAAGAAGACGACCGAGGCGACCTGGGCCTCCTCGGCCGCCTCGACCACGGCCCGCGCCTCGTCGACCGTCGGCGCCAGCGGCTTGTCCAGCAGCAGATGACATCCCGCCCGCGCGGCCCGTACCGCGAGCCCGGCCTGGACGTCCGGCGGCAGCGCCACGGCGACCGCGTCCACGTCGGCGAGCAGCGCGTCGACATCGTCGTAGGCGCGGGTGCCGTGATGCTCCGCCAGTTCCTTCGCGGCGTCCGGGCGACGGCCCCACACGCCGACGAAGTCCAGTGCCTCGTGCCGGCTCAGGGCCGGGGCATGGGCGAGTTGCGCCCAGGGGCCGGTGCCGAGCAGTCCGATGCGCATGCTGTCGCCTCTCCACGCTGCCGTAACCCGATGGCGACCGGCCCCGATCGGCCCGTCGTGGAGGAGCGTTTCACACAGGGCGGGGGGAGGGGCAGGCCAGGGGTGCCCACGGATGCCGACGGCGCGTCGCACACGCGGAGGCCCCCGTCCGGTGTCCCGGGGCCCCGGACCGGCGTGGTCACTCCGGTGCCGGGACGTTCGCGCGCAGCAGCGCGGCTTTCCTGTGTCGCGCACGGGAGACCGGGCCCGTCCCTGTCGGTCGCCCACCCCGGACCGGGCGTCGAACGTCTGTCGGGGCGTCGTACAAGGCCGGTGATTCTGCCGGTCCCGGGCGGCGGGGCGGACGCCCACAGTGGCACGGCACCACTCCCCACGGCGGTGCCCGGGCCCGCGGTCAGCGGGAGGTTCCGGGCCGCCCGCCACGACAGAGAGGACGACTCGTCGTGCTGCACCACCCCCACAAGCGCGCCGGCTCCACCCGGCGCAGGACCGGCCGCCTCGCCGGTGCCGCGGCGGCGCTCGCCGCGGTCATCGGACTCGGCACCCTCGCCGGCCCCGGCGCCCACGCCGCCGACAACCCCTACGAGCGCGGTCCCGCGCCCACCACGGCCAGCATCGAGGCGCTGCGCGGACCGTACGCCGTCTCGCAGACGTCCGTCTCCTCGCTCGCCGTCACCGGCTTCGGCGGGGGCACCATCTACTACCCGACCAGTACCAGCGACGGCACCTTCGGGGCCGTGGCCATCTCACCCGGATACACCGCCTACGAGTCCTCGATCGCCTGGCTGGGCCCGCGCCTGGCCTCCCAGGGCTTCGTGGTGTTCACCATCGACACCAACACCACGCTCGACCAGCCCGACTCGCGGGGCGGCCAGCTCCTGGCCGCGCTCGACTATCTGACCCAGCGCAGTTCGGTGCGCGGCCGGGTCGACAGCAGCCGGCTCGGTGTCATGGGCCACTCCATGGGCGGCGGCGGCAGCCTTGAGGCCGCCAAGTCGCGTCCCTCGCTCCAGGCGGCGATCCCGCTCACCCCGTGGAACCTCGACAAGACCTGGCCGGAACTGCGCACACCCACGATGATCATCGGGGCCGACGGCGACACCATCGCCCCGGTCTCCAGCCACTCCGAGCCGTTCTACACGAGCCTGCCGTCCACCCTGGACCGGGCCTATCTGGAGCTGAACGGGGCCACCCACTTCGCCCCGAACACGTCCAACACGACGATCGCGAAGTACAGCGTTTCCTGGCTCAAGCGGTTCATCGACAACGACACCCGCTACGAGCAGTTCCTGTGTCCGCTGCCCCGGCCGAGCCTGACCATCGAGGAGTACCGGGGCAACTGCCCGCACACCTCCTGACGTTGTGCCCCCGCACGGCCGCCGCCCGGAAACTCTGGGCGGCGGCACAGTCCGTGTCCCACCCGCCCCGCGCGGAACCGCAGGTGGCAGGCCCGATCGGGGTCCATGACGGTCCGGGTGACCGACTTCCGCCCGGATTTACGCGCGAGTAACCTCCCGGGAATGATCGGAGACAGGAGCGTGCCGACGGCTCCGCCCGTCCGGAGCCGGGGCGCGGCCGGGCGTACTGCGGTGGACCGCGGTCGGGCGGAACTGGCCCGGGGCAGGGCCGAGTTGGCGGACGGCCCCGTCGACGACGCCCGGGAGACACTGCTACTGGCCGCCTCCCTGCTGGGCACGGACGCACCCCAGGAGGCCGAGGCCGCCCGCCTCGCCGCGGCCGACGCGGCCTGGGCCGCGGGCGATCTCACGGCGTGCCTGAAGACACTGAGCGAGGACACGAACGCACCGCCCGTCACACGGCCCGGAATCAGTCCACCCGCCCCCGAGCCGCTTGCCCCACACGGAGCCCGCACGACGGACGGCCACGTAAGAGAAGCCCTGCCGCAACGCCCGCCCGGTGCCGAGCAGGGCACTGCCGAGGTGCCGGGGCATCTGGCTCAACGGCCGTCCGGCGCCCTGGAGGGAATCCCCGAGGTGCCGGGGTCCTTGGCCCAGTGCCTGCCCGGTGCCCTGGAGGGAACTCCCGAGGTGCCGGGGTCCTTGGCCCAGTGCCTGCCCGGTGCCCTGGAGGGAACTCCCGAGGTGCCGGGGTCCTTGGCCCAGTGCCCGCCCGGCGCCCTGGAGGGAATCCCCGAGGTGCCGGGGTCCTTGGCCCAGTGCCCGCCCGGCGCCCTGGAGGGAATCCCCGAGGTGCCGGGGTCCTTGGCCCAGTGCCTGCCCGGTGCCCTGGAGGGAACTCCCGAGGTGCCGGGGTCCTTGGCCCAGTGCCCGCCCGGCGCCCCGCAGGGAACCCCCGAGGCGCCGGGGCCCCTGGCCCGACGCCCGCCCGGCACCGCCCAAGGCACGCCCGTGGCGCCGGAGGCCATGCCTCGACGCCCGTCCGGGCCCCCTCGGAACACGCCCGCAGTGGTCGGCGGTGCGGTCACGGCCGACTACCGTCTCGGCATGCGGGCCCTGCTGGAGCGGCGGCTCGATGACGCGGTACCGCTGCTGCGCACGGTGGTGGAGCGGGCGCAGGCCGACGGGCGGCCCGAGCACCTGTTGCGGTCGGCGGCCGCGGCTCTGCTGCTCGGGGACGTCGTCGTGGCCCGCCGGGCCGGTGCCCGCGCGCTCGCCGCGGCCCGCAACCGGGACTCCGCCGCGCTGGAGTCACGCGCTCTGGAGTACCTCGCCTACGCCGAACTGCGCGCCGGACGGCACGCGCAGGCGCGCACCCACGCCGAGGACGGTGTACGGGCCGCGCGCCGGGCCGGCCGGCGCAACACGGCCGCCCACCACCAGGCAATGCTGGCCCTCGCCGCCTCCGTCGTGGGCGAGACGGCCGCCGTGGCGGAGCACGCGGCCGCGGCGCTGGCGACGGCACGCCGCCACGGCCTCGCCCAGGCGGCGACGCTGGCGCAATGGGCGGTGGCCCGGGCCGACCTGGGCTGCGGCCGCCCGCTCGACGCCGCCGACCGGCTCGGCCCCCTGGTGCTGCCCGGACCCCGGCGCGGTCACTTCGCGGTGTGGATGCTCGCCGTGCCCTGCTTCGTAGAGGCCGCCGTGCTCGCCGGGCGGCCCGACGAGGCGCGGGCGGTGGTCGACGACTTCGCCCTGTGGGCGGCCTTCGGCGCCGATCCGCACGCCCCCGCCCAACTCGCCCGCTGCCACGCCCTGCTCGCCCCCGCGGACCGCGCCGACCACGTCGACGGTCTGTACGCGCATGCCCTGGCCCTGCACGGCGAGCCGGGCGGCGACTTCGAACGCGCCCGCACGGAACTGCTCCACGGCAAGTGGCTGCGCCGCAGGCGTCGGCTGCGCGAGGCGCGCGACCGGCTCGGCTCCGCCCTGATGGCCTTCGAACGGTGCGGCGCCCAGGTCTGGGCCGACCAGACGCGCGGCGAACTGCGGGCAGGCGGAGTCGCCGCGCGCGAGGACGCGCACACGGCCGGCGGACTCGCCCGGCTGACCCCGCAGCAACTGCGGATCGCCCGGTACGTCGCCGAGGGCGCCACCAACCGGGAGGTGGCCCTGCGCCTCGCCGTCAGCACCCGCACGGTCGACTACCACCTGCGCAACGTCTTCGCCGTGCTCGGCGTGCGGTCCCGGATCGAGCTGGCCCGCATGGTCGACCAGGAGGGCGGGTGACGGCCGAGGTGCGCATTTGTGGGGACCGGGAGGAAAAAGAGCGGTGCACAACCCTAGGGACCGACCGGACGGTATGCCATCCTTCGGGGCAGGACGAGTCGGGCGGCCGCCGCCGCCGTAGAGGCGACGCGGCCGACCGGACACCGCTGCGCCTCCCGGCACGGTCACACCGCCGGAGGGCCGAGGTTGAGGGAGGACTGCGATGCATCCTGCCGTAGGGGCACGAGCGATGATCCGCACCGCACCCACGCCCGTTCCGCAGCCGCGGACGGCACGCCGCGGCCGGTCGCTGATCGACGCGGACGCCCTGCGCGTCCTGCACCGGGCCGCCCGTATCCTGCTCGACGACCTGCCGAACCTCACCGACCGGCTGGTGGCCCTGCTCCAGGAGCAGGAGTGCGCCTACCGCACGGCGGTGGAGAACGACCACACGGGCACCTGGCAGGAAGTGAACCGTTCCCTGCGGCACAGCGTGCTGTCGCTGCTGGACCCGCGCGGCAACCGGGACGCGGCCCGCCGCTGCTCATGGAAGATCGGCGTCCGCCGGGCCGAGCAGGGAGTGCCGCTGGACGCCCTGCTGCACGCCTTCCGGCTGGGCGGCTCCCTGGTGTGGCAGCGGCTGGTGGAGGAGACCTCCCGGCAGGCTCCCGAGGACGTACGTCTGCTCGTCCATGTGGCGACCGACATGTGGAACTTCGTCGACGAACACTGCACCCTCGTCGCGGACGCCTACCGGCAGGCCGAACGGCAGCTGTCCTGGCGGCGCGAGAACCGGGTGCGGCTGCTGGCCGGGGCCCTCCTGGACGGCACCAGCCGCATCGCCGACCTGCCCGAGACCGCACAGGGCCTCGACCTGCCGGAGCACGGGCGGTACGTCGTCGTCGCGGTCGCCGGCCGACGGCCCTCCGGCGTCCGCCCCGCCGCCGTACCGCCCGGCTTGCGCGTGCACTGGCACACAGGAGTGGAAGTGGACTACGGCATCGTGCTGATCGAGGACGACGATCCAGACGGCGACGGCGACCCGGTGGAGCCGCTCGAAGGGCTCGGCGACGCAGCCCCCGGCACCCGAAAAGGCATAGGAAGCGTCGTGACGGGACTGGCCGCCGTGGGCGACGCCCGGCGGCTGGCCGATCTCGCGCTGAGGATCTGCCCGCCGGAGGGCGGCACGGTCCGGCTCGACGACCACCTCCCCGAGGCGCTCGTGATCTCCTGCCCGGAACTCGGCACGACCCTCGCCGACCAGGTCCTCGGCCCCCTGCTGCGCCTGGAGCCCGCCGACCGGGACGTCCTCCTGGACACCCTGTCCGCCTGGCTCGTCTGCGACGGATCCGCCCAACGGGCCGGCGAACGCCTCTACTGCCACCGCAACACCGTCCTCAACCGCCTGCGCCGCTGCGAACAACTGACGGGCCGCTCCCTGGCCCGCCCGCAGGACCTGGTGGAGATCAGCCTGGCCCTGACGGCGCGACGACTGCTGCGCTGAGCCGGGCGCGAACCCCGCCGCGCGCCCACCCCACGTCCGGCCACCGACCCGCACGAGCCGCTCCCACTCCCAGGGCGCGGCTCTTCGCATTCCCGCCGCAGGCCGGGCGGCGCCGCCACGAGCGTGGACACCCACGAGCCTGTCGAGCGGGGCGCGAGCCCTTTGGCGGACCGCGAAGCCCCGGCGCCGCCACGAGCGTGGACACGGACCTGGTTGGCGGCCGGGCCGCGAAGCCGCACCGCACCGCACTCACCGGTCGCCCTCCCGCCCCGCCAGACGCAGCGGCACCCCTGGCGGCGGACCTGCCCCCGCGACCGGCCCCGCAACCCTCCGCCGCCCCCGCCCTGGGCACCCGCACAAACCCCGGCGCCCCCCGTTGGGACCACGCAGCGACCCCGCCCCGAGCCCTGTTCCGCGCGCCCGCGCCCGTGCTGTCGTGAGCTCCCCAGCGAGCTCCCCAGCGAGATCCCCAGCGAGATCCCCAGTGAACCCCCAGTGAATCCCTCTTCCCCCAAAGCACCGTGCCGGTCCGGTACGGCCCCGAGGAGACGTGATGCCCGAAGCACCACCGGACGAGGAGCCGGCCCTGCACGTCGAGGAACTCGACGTGACCTACGGCCGGGCCCTGTCCGCCCTTCGTTCCGTGTCACTGACCGTCCCGCACGGCGGCGTCGTCGCCCTGCTCGGTGCCAACGGTGCCGGCAAGACGACCCTGCTGCGGGCGGTGTCGGGCACCCTGCGCCTGCACCGCGGCGCGGTCACCGCCGGCCGCGTCCGCTACGGCACCACGGAACTCGACGGACGCGACCCGGTCGCCGCCGTACGCGCCGGCGTCGTCCAGGTCCCGGAGGGCAGACGCGTGTTCGCCGGGCTCAGCGTCGACGAGAACCTGCGCACCGGCGGCCTCGGCCTCGGCCGCCGCAGCCCCGCCCTGGTGCGCGAGGCCCGGGAGCGGGTCTTCACGCTGTTCCCGAGGCTCGCCGAACGCACCCACCAGGCCGCGGGACTGCTGTCCGGCGGAGAGCAGCAGATGCTCGCCATCGGCCGCGCCCTCATGGCCGCCCCCCGCCTGCTCCTGCTCGACGAGCCCTCCCTCGGCCTCGCCCCGCAGATGGTGGCCCGGATCGCCGACGTCGTGAAGGAGATCAACAGCCAGGGCACCGCCGTGCTCCTGGTCGAACAGAACGCCGGCATGGCCCTCTCCCTCGCGGACAGCGCCTACGTCCTGGAGGTCGGCGAGATCCGGCTCTCCGGGCCGGCCGCCGAACTCGCCCGCACGGACGCCGTACGCCGCCTGTACCTGGGCGAGACCGCCGACGGTCAGGGGGCCGCGTGAACGACCGCACCACCACACCCGAGGTGCTCGACGTCCGGGACGTCACCGTCCGGTTCGCCGGGCTCACCGCCCTGGACACCGTGTCCTTCACGGTCGCCCCGGGCTCCGTGCACGCGCTCATCGGCCCCAACGGAGCCGGCAAGTCCACCTGCTTCAACGTGCTCTCGGGCCTGTACCGCCCGGCCGCCGGCACGGTCCGTCTCGGTGACACCGAGCTGACCCGCCTCGCCCCGCACCGCATCGCCGCCCTCGGAGTCGCCCGCACCTTCCAGAACATCGTCACCACCGAGGGCACGGTCGCCGACAACCTGATGCTCGGCCGGCACGCCCTGTCCCGCGCCGGCTTCGCCGCCAGCGCCCTGCGCCTGCCGAGCGCCGTGCGCGAACAGCGCGCCCACCTCGACCGGGCCCGGGAGATCGCCGAACTCGTCGGCCTCGGCCCGCACTTCGACTCCCCGGTCGCCCTGCTCTCCTACGGCGACCGCAAACGCGTGGAGTTCGCCCGCGCCCTCTGTCTGGAGCCCAGCGTGCTGCTGCTCGACGAACCCGTGGCCGGCATGAACGGCGCCGAACGCGCCCGCACCGCCGAGGTGGTGCGCACCGTACGGGCCGAACTCGGCCTGTCCGTCCTGCTGGTGGAGCACGACATGGGCCTGGTCATGCGGCTCGCCGACGAGGTCACCGTCCTCGACTTCGGCCGGGTCATCGCCCACGGCAGCCCCGACGAGGTCCGCCGCGACCCCGGGGTGCTGCGCGCCTACCTCGGCACCGAGGCCACCGAGGCCGGCGGGGAGGATGCGGCATGACCGGGTTCCTCGACAACGTCCTCAACGGCCTGGCCCTCGGCTCGGTCTACGCCCTGGTCGCCCTCGGCTTCGTCATCATCTTCAAGGCCTCCGGCGTCATCAACTTCGCCCACGGCTCCCTGCTCCTGCTCGGCGGCTACCTCACCGCCGTCCTCCACGACGACCTCGGCTTCGCCGGCGCCCTCGCGGTCGCCGTCCTGGTGACCGCGGCCGTGGCCGGGCTCATGGACCGGTTCCTGCTCCAGGTCGGCGGCCAGGACGCGCACTCCGCCCATGTGCAGACGATCGTGACCATCGGCATCGACATCGTCCTGCTGACCGACCTGTCCCGGCGCATCGGCGGCGACCTGCTCACCCTCGGCGACCCCTGGGGCGACTCCGTGAGCGGCCTCGGCCCCATCACCGTCGCCGACAGCCGGCTCGCCGCGATCGTGGTCTCCGCCGTCGTCATCGGCGGTGTCTTCGCCCTCTTCCGCTACACCTCCTGGGGCCTGTCGCTGCGCGCCTCGGCCGAGGACGTGGAGGCGGCCGCCCTGATGGGCGTACGCCTGGTACGGGTGCGCACCCTCGCCTGGTGCCTGGCGGGCGGCCTCGCGGCGCTGGCCGCCGTCTTCCTCGCCGCGTTCCCGGCCCCCGGCCTGGAACGCACCACCGGACAGATCGCCCTGAAGGCGTTCCCGGCCGCCATCCTCGGCGGCATGACCTCGCCGCCCGGCGCCCTCGCCGGCAGCATGCTGATCGGCCTGACCGAGGCCCTCGTCGCCGGCTACCAGTCCGAACTGCACGTCCTCGGCGAGGGCTTCGGCGACGTCGCCCCCTACGCCGTGATGGTCCTCGTCCTCCTGGTACGGCCCACCGGGCTGTTCGGCGCGAAGGGAGCGGCCCGTGTCTGACTTCCTGCGCCGCAGCCGCGCCCGCACCCTCCTGCTGGTCCTCCTGCTCTGCGCCCTGCCCTTCTACCTGGACGCCTTCTGGCTGCGCATCGGCCTGTTCTCGATGGCCGCCGCCGTCGGCGCGATCGGCCTCGGCCTGCTCTCCGGCACCGCCGGCCAACTCTCCCTCGGCCACGCCTTCTTCCTCGCCGTCGGCGCCTACGGCTACGTCTGGCTGGCCGGCGAACCCGGCCCCGGACTGCCGCCCGCCCTCGCCGTCGTCCTCGCGGTGCTGCTCGCCGGGGCCGCCGGCGGCCTGTTCAGCCCCGTCGCCGCCCGGGTGCGCGGCATCTACCTGGGCATCGCCACCCTCGCCCTGGTCTTCCTCGGCCACCACGTCCTGCTCACCGCGGACTCCGTCACCGGAGGCTTCAACGGCAGTTCGGTGCCGCCGCTGGAGCTCGGCGGCTTCAGCTTCACCGGCGCCGATCCCGAACTGACGGTGCTGGGCGTGCCGTTCGGCGCGGAGGAGCGCCTGTGGTACCTGAGCCTGGCGCTGTTCGCACTCACCTGGTTCACCGCCCGAGGCATCCTGCGCGGACGCCCGGGCCGCGCCATGGTGGCGCTGCGCGACAGCGAGACCGCGGCCGCGGTGATGGGCGTGCACATCGCCCGCTACCGCTCGGCGGCCTTCGTGGTCTCCTCCATGTACGCGGGTTTGGCCGGGGTGATGCTCGCCCTCGCCTTCCGCCGCGTGGTCCCTGACTACTTCGGCCTCGCCCTCTCGGTCGACTACCTCGCCATGATCGTCATCGGCGGCCTCGGCTCGGTGGCCGGAGCCACCGCGGGAGCCGTCTTCGTCACCGCGCTTCCCCTGCTGATGACCCGCTACGCCGACCAGCTGCCCCTGGTGGCGGCCCCCGGCACCACCGACGGAGCGGTCGGCCCCACCGAGGCGGCCCGCTACCTCTACGGAGCGGCGATCGTGCTGATCCTGCTCTTCGCCCCCGACGGCCTGCACGGCCTGGTCCGGCGCACCCGCGCCCGCCTGCGCCGCCGCCGGACCGTCACCGAGGACGCGGACACCGCGACCCCGGAACCCTCACCCGCCTCAGCCGATCGAGCCAAGGAGCCGACACCGTGAACCACCCCACGCACCGCACCAGGACGGTCCTGGCCGCCGCCCTGTCCGCCCTGCTCCTCGCAGGCACCGGCTGCAGCTCCAAGGCGGACAGCGACAGCGCAGGAGACGGCGCCGACGGCGTCAAGGCAGGCCCCGGCGTCACCGACAAGACCATCAAGCTGGGTGCCCTGACCGACCTCACCGGCCCGTACGCCACCCTCGGCAAGTCCATCGTGCAGGCCCAGCAGATGTGGGCCGACGAGACCAACGCCGACGGCGGCATCTGCGACCGCAAGGTCGAGATCGTCGTCAAGGACCACGGCTACGACGTGCAGAAGGCGGTCACCGCCTACGCCGACATCGCCCCGGACGTGGTGGCGCTGCCCCAGGTCATCGGCTCGCCGGTGGTCGCCGCGCTGCTCGACGACATCGAACGCGACAAGGTCCTCACCTTCCCGCAGGCCTGGGCCGCCTCCCTGCTCGGCAAGGACCCCGTGCAGGTGCTGGGCACCACCTACGACGTCGACATGATCGCCGCAGTGGACTTCCTCACCCGCACCAAGGGCCTGGCCAAGGGCGACACCATCGGCCACGTCTACTTCGAGGGCGACTACGGCACCAACGCCCTCGAAGGCTCCGAGTGGGCCGCGAAGAAGGCCGGGATCAAGGTCGTCGGCCAGAAGATCAAGGCGACCGACACCGACCTGTCCGCGCAGGTCTCCGCGCTGCGCAAGGCCGGCGTCAAGGCCATCCTGATCAGCGCCGGACCGGCCCAGACCGCCTCGCTGGTCGGCGTCGCGGCCTCCCGCGGACTGCAGGTCCCGGTCGTCAGCAGCGCCCCCGGCTACGCCCCGCAGCTGATGAAGACGCCCGCCGCGGCCGCCCTTGAGGCCATGCTGCACGTGGTGAGCGCGGCCCCGGCCGTCAGCGCGGACGTGCCCGGCGTGCGGAAGATGGTCGCCTCCTACCAGAAGAAGTACCCGGGTGAGCTGGTCGACTCCGGCGTGCTCTCCGGGTACAACGCCGCCCAGCTGATGGGCGCCGACCTGAAGAAGGCCTGCAAGGACGGCAGCCTCGCCCGCGAGGACGTGGTCGCCGCGCACCGTTCGCAGAACAACGCCGACGCCGGCCTCGGCACCCCGCAGGACTTCTCCGACGTGGCGAAGCCCGCGAGCATGTCCACCTATGTGCTCAAGCCCGACGCCAAGGCCGTCGGCGCCATGGTGAACGTCGAGGACGCGCACGAGGCGCCCGGGGTGGCCGAGTACCTGGCCGCGAAGTCTTCCTGACACAGCGTCACCCGGCCCGTGGTGCGACGGCACCACGGGCCGGGATTCAGCGCCGCGGCCGATGAATGCGTTCTCCATCCTCTATTGGACCTACCGACCACGCGCCCGTCACGCTGGGGCTCGGCCCACGCTCCCTTCGCCCGGGTCGCCGAGGCCCACGGGGTGAGCCCGCAGCGCGTCTGCCTGGCGTGGATGCTGGCCAAGTCGCCGGTCGTCGTGCCGATCCCCGGCGCCAGCCGGCCGGAGTCCGTCCGCGACTCGGTCGCCGCGGCCGACCTCACGCTCACCGCCGACGAGATCGCCGCTCTGGACGCGGTGTAGGAGCTGCCCGGAGGGGCGGAAAGCGCTGCTGCCGCTGATCGCCGCGTACATCATCGACACTCGTGGGGGAGCGCGGCGCACGCCTGTCCGGCGGGCAGCGCCGGCGGCTGGCCATCGCGCGTGCCCTGATGAGGGACCTCGGGGGCTGATCCTGGACGAGGCGACCTCCGCGCTCGACGCCCGCTCCGAGGCCGTCGTCCAGGAGGCGCTCGCCCGGCTGCTGCGCGGGCGCACCACGCTCGTCGTGGCACACCGGCTGTCCGCCGTACGCGGCCCCGCACCGCATCGGGCCCGGCCGCCGGACCTGACCCGGACGTCTGCCCGGCGGCGTGGCCTGTCCGTCAGGCCGCGCTGCTGCGCGGGATCCGGTGCCGGCAGGTCGCGTCGTGGTCGCAGCCGAGACTCGTCCACCAGCGTTCGCAGCAGGCGGCGGTCAGCTCGGCGCGCACGATGTCCTCGGCGTTCCCCTCCGCGGGCGCCCGGCGCGCCCGTTCCTCCCACTCGGCGAGCGCCCGGTGCTGGTCCCCGATCACGCTCTCGCGCACCACCCCGATCACCGGGACGAGGCTCGCGGCGGCGAAGAGACACGCGGCCCACATCGGCCCGTACTCGTATTCGAGGACCGCGGTCCAGGCGAGTCCGGCGCTGGTGGCGATGTAGAGGGCGCCGAGGAGGCGGCTGGAGCAGTTCATGGGCGTCACACCGTCCGTGCTGAAAGGTTTGCCTCCTGTCCAACGGCACACGGCGCCAAGGGACGCGGGTGATTTCTCAACCCGTCCCGGCGGCCGTGCGGCGAAACCCGTCACGACCGGCGTACGGAGTGCTCCCGGGGACCCTTCGCAAGCAGGTACCGGGCCCGCACAGCCCCCGCAGCGGAGGGTGCCGGCGCACGAGGGACCACGCCCGGCCGTCCTCCCGTTCGAGGGGCGTGACGAACGTTCGCGCGGCGTCCGCGGCGGAGCAACCGCGTCCCGCCGGTTCCTGCGCGGACACGGGTCCAGGGCGACGGCCGCCCCGGCCGGGGCGCTCGGGCCCGTCATGACCCGCTCCGACGGCGGCGGGACACCCGTGGCCCCGCCCGGTGACGGTACCGCGGTGCCCCTGCTCGGCTTCGCCGCCGGCATCCTGAACGCTCGCGTCCCGCCCGCGCAGGGAGAGGGCCCCGGTCCGGCCGGCGGGCGCTCCGGGACGGTCCGGCTCGCCACCTTCACCGCGTCCGCCCGCTGTTCCGGGCTGCCGTCACCGCCCCCGTGACCGTCCGGCCGGGCGCGGCCACGGGCGCTGGACGGCCCGGGCCGGCCGGTCGGCCGTCGTCAAGCCCGATCCCGGAATTAGCACCCCCGTGTGCTCGGGCGCCTACACTCCTCGGTTGGGCCCATGGTGTTGGGCCGGACATGAAAGGCGCGTTGACAGGGTGTTCCAGGATTCCCCCATTTACGACCGACTCATCACGGAACGCGGCGACATTCCCGCCCAGGTGCGCAGGGAGGCCGAACGCGTCAGCAGGGAACTGGAGTTCGTCATGCAGCCGCTGCAGTCCTTCGGCGCCCCGCCCGCGGAACGTCCCCAGGCGCCCGGCACCGGATGGCAGCGCTCCGCCCTGCCCCCGGGCCTCCCGCCGCACTGACCCGTCACGGTACGGCCCGGTCGGCACCGCTGCTCCGCCTCGGCCGCGGCACGGTGGGCCGGGACAGCCACTCGGCGATGGTCCGCGCGATCGGCTGCCCGGTGTCCACCTCGACGAAGCCGAACTGCCCCGACTGGTTGCACTCCAGGAACCACCAGGTGCCGTCCGCGTCCTCCGCGAAGTCGAAGGCGCCGTAGGCCAGTCCGGCGTGCCGCATGTAGGCGCGCACGCCCTCGGCGATCCGCGCCGGCACCTCGGCGGGATGCCAGGCGGCGGCGGTCGAGGAGAAGCGGACGTCCACCTCGTCGGGGTCGGCGAGCCTGCGGGCGGCCAGCAGGCGCTCGCCCACGACGGTGAGCCGGATGTCGGCCCGCTTGGTGACGTGCCGCTGCAGCAGGGTGGGGCCGAAGGCGACGGCGGAGAAGTCCGCGTCGGGGGAGACCCTGCTGGTCGGCACGGCCCGGGGCGGGTCCTGCGGATGGGCGCCGGAGACCGGCTTGACCACCAGGTCCGGGTAGCGCTCGGCGAACTCGCGGGCCGCCTGCGGGAACGTCGTGATGAGTGTGGCGGGCACCGGCAGCGAGCAGCTCTGCGCCAGCCGCAACTGCCAGGGCTTGTGACGGGCGCGATGGGCGGCGTCGGGATCGTTCATCCAGCGGGCACCCGAGCCGCGCAGCATGCCGTAGAGCGCCTGGGAGGACTCCTCCGCCAGCCAGGCGGAGGGCGCGGCCGCCCGCGCCGCGGGGGTGCCCGGCCGGCGCAGCCACACCGACCGCAGCCCCCCGAGGCTCACCAGCCGTCCCCCGGCCGACAGATGCCCCCGAAAGGCGCCGTGCACGAACTCGCCGGACAGCGACACCCCGTTGGTCAGGTCCGCCGGGTCGAACCGGACCACCGGCACCGAACAGGCGTGGAGGTGCACGACCACCATGTCCGCCGTGACATCCTCTTCGCTGGTCAGAATCAGCACCGTCATCCTGGCCGGTCCGCGTTCAGTCGTCGAAGTGTGTCTTCGACCCCGCCGTGGACGTCGTTGTCCCCAGCTCTCTCAGCAGGGCGTGATCGCGCGCGGCGATCCGCCCGTCGCGGAGCACGTTCAACTGCCGCCCGGCGTCGTACGCGTAGGCGGCCGTGACCTCCGGCTGCACCGCCGGACGTGCGTAGTTGAGCGCGAACGGTTGCATCGTCTCTCCCTCGCCGGTACTGCTTCGAACAAGCGAGGCCCCCTTGCGGCGTCGCTCGGTCCGCCGACTTCCTTCGGCTTCCATTCACTTATACGAATCGAACGGGTGATTGGTTTCCTCACGCTGAGTAGTCATCAGGGGGTCGGAGACTTCGGCGCGGTCGTCCGGGCACGTCCGTCGGCGGATCGGCGCATGGTGCGCAGGGCGAGCAGCAGGACACCGATGTCATCCAGATACACCGGATCGGGTACCAGGTCGGTCGGCAGCACGAAGTACAGCAGGGCGCCCCAGAACACCCAGCGCGGCCCGGTCGGCAGGCCGGCGCGCCGCAGTCCGCGCCGGGTCCGCACCAGCCGAACCAGCACCACGACGGCGCCCGCCAGCGCGGCGGCCGCCAGGGTCGCGGCCAGGACGATCACCGCTGTGGTCGAGTCCACCGACTCTCCTCACTTCGAAGGTGCGCGCGGCGTGCGCGCGGTGCCGAGCGGCACGCCTCTTCGGACGGATTCCCTGCTCCGGGGCTTGTATGGCCCGCGTCGGGCAAACGGCGTATTCGAACGTTCGTCAGAACAGTGTGTGGGACCGATGTGAAGGGCGCGTTCCGCGTCGATGCGGGCCTCATACCGTTGGCCCGCTCGGGTGGCGGGACGCGGTGGCAACGCCTAGTAATGGTCACCGTACAGTCGCGTGTCGCGCTTCGGGGGCGCAGGAACGACCGCGCACCCTTCTCTGGAGCCGAGGAATGACCACCCGCTCTTCATCACCCCGTGCGAACGAAGCCGCCATACCCTCCGCCGACCCGTCCGCCCTCCCCGAGGAGTCCTCAGCGGTCCGGGGCGACCCCGTCGGCGCCCTCGTGCACGCCGCCGTGGCCGACCGGCCCGTGGAGGAAGTCGCCCATCTGATCACGCTGTTGGAGCGTTCGCCCGAGCACGCGCGGGCCACGCTCGAAGCGCTCCGCGCCATCGGCGTCGACCGGTCCGTGGAGGACGTGACGCAGCTGGTCGCCCTGCTGACCCGGCCGCCGCGCACCGCCGACAGCGCGGACGAAACGATCCGCGCCGCCGCCGAACACCGCTGCCTCGACGACGTCACGCGGCTGATGGACCTGCTGCACCGCGCCCCCCTGGAACCCCACTGCGGGCAGGAAGCGGCACGCGTGGCCGCCACCGGCCGCCCGGTCGAGGAACTCGTCGAACTGATCCGGCGGCTGAACGCGGAACGTGAGCGTCCGCCGGCGTCCGAACGCGGACCCGAACCGGAACCCGAACCCGAGGCGCTGCCCGAGGTGCCGGACAACGAGGGCCGGGCGCCCAGGAGTCTCGGCCGCGGCACCGCGCCGGCCGCGGCACCCTCCTGGCCGGGCCGGATCGCCGTCGCGGCCCTGGTCGTCTGCGCGATCGCCCACTTCCCGCTGCACCGGGACGGGGCCGGCCTGCGCGTCTACGGACTCACCCTCGCCATGTCGGTGGCCTGCCTGGCCGTGGCCCTGCTGCTGACCCTGCGGATCAGTACGCCGGCACTCGCGACCGCGGTCGTGGTACCGGCCGCGCTGGCCGCCGCCCAGTTGTTCGAGGGCCGCCTGCCCTCGGCGGACCTGTCCCGCGCGCTGGATCTCACCCTCGCCCCGACCTGGTCGGCGGGCCTGACGGCCGTATGCGCCGCCCTGGCGGCGCTGGCCGCACTCCTCGTCCACCTGGCGGCACCGGCGCAGGGCCGCAGGCCGGCAGTGGCACGGGAGACGGCCGCGGCCGTCCGCGCGAGGGACTGACCGCTTCGGCCGGCCCCGGCGGGGCCGCCCGGGCCGTGCTGTGCGGCCGTGCGGCGGTCCGATCGCGTCAGTCGGCCTTGGTGGATTGCTCGGGCGACTCGGTGGAGTCGCCCGAGCTGTCCTGCGGGACCGTCTCGGGCCGGGGCCGCAGCCCGAGCGCGGAGTCCTTCAGGCGTCCGAAGGTCCGGGTCAGTTGCCGCAGCGGTGAGCCCGCCGACGCTTCGGAGGCCGGCCGTGGCGGCTCGGGCCCGTCCGCGGCCTCGCGGTACGCGGCCAGGGCCTCGTGGGCCTGCTCGGCCGCCTGCCGGTACAGGTCGCGGGACTTCGTCATCGCCTCCAGTGCCTCGGCGTACATCGCCACCAGGGCGCGCTCGCGGGCGAGTTCTTCCTCAAGGGTCAGCAGGCGCCACTGCTCGCGCAGCGCGGTCACCGCGTCGTCGGCGCCCTCCGGCAGTGGCCTCTCCAGGGCGGCGAAGCGGGTGACGGCGTGGATGAGCTCGGTCGGCTCCGAGCCGTCGAGGAAGACGGTGCGCACGGAGAAGTCGGCCTCGTCGTAGCCCGCCGGGGCCGGGGAGCCGGGCAGGACCACGGCCCCGCCGCGCGGCACCTGGACGCCGGTGTCCCGCAGCGCCCAGTTCACGACGCGCAGTTGCTGCGGGGCGGCGCGGTGTTCCACCACCCGGTGCCGCAGGCTCGCGGGCAGCATTCCGGCGAGCGGCACCCGGCCGCGCCGGTCGGTGGTCATGGCCTCGTGGACGAGGACATGGATGCTCCAGGGGTCGCGTGCGGCGTCCCTGAGCACGCGCCGTACGTCCTTGTCGTCCTCGGGCAGGGGATTGAGGTCGCGCAGCCGCAGTCCGGTCGCCGCGTCGTGGTCCCATTCCGCGTCCGGCTCCTGCGGCCAGAACATCTCGGCGGGCGAGGGCCAGCGCGGATCCCACGGGCGTTCCGCCTCCGCCGCCAGCAGCCAGTCCTGCCCGGCGGGGCCGGCGTCGGACGCGAGGGTGAGCCGAGCCCGGACCGTGACGTCCTCGTCGACCCGCCAGCGGGCCTCGAAGACCGTCTCCCCGGTCGAGTCCGCTTCGGGAAGCTCGTGGAAGTCGTCGATGTCACCGTCGTCCTTGAGCCGTTGCAGACGCCATCGCACCACCTCCCCGGTGGTCGATCCGGCATGGCGGCCCCGGGCCAGCCACACCGTGGGCGGAGTCGTGGGGCTAACGGTCGGCGAGCTTGGCATGAGTCCATCTGGGAACGGGGGCACAGGGCTCGTCCCAGTATCGACGCCGCAGGTCGCCACGTGTCACGCGGGGTCCGCACACGGGGTGTGACCGGCCCGCACCCGCCGGGTGGCGTTCACCCGTGGTCCGGCCCGCTGCCGGTCACGACAATGGCCGGTGCGCGGGGCCCGCCCGCCATCCGCATTGGGGCGGGCCCCGCGCACACGGAATGAGGCTTCGCTCAGCTGTGGAACTTGATGTACCCGTTGCCGTCCGGGTCCGAGCCGCCCTTGGTGTACGCGTGCGTGTCCGCGCCGGCGCCCGAGGGCTTCTTCAGGAAGACCGTGTCCTTGTCGTTGTTCCACACGAAGTTGCAGTTGTCGCGGTAGACCACGTTCTTCGCGTCGGAGTCCGTACCGTGCCCGCCGCGCAGCTTCACGTAGTCGCCGGGCTCCAGGTAGTGGTTGGCGGGGAACGTGAACTTGTGCCCCGCGGCGTCCTTGACGACGTATCCCTTGAGGTTGACCGTCTTGGTGGACGAGTAGTTCTTGATCGTGACGTATTCCTGGTGCGTGTTCCCGGTGGTGCAGTTGTTGGAGTCGCGGCCGGGAGCGTCGTACTGGATGCCCTTGAGCTTCAGCGCGGACGTGTACTCGGCGGCCTGCGCCGGTACGGCGGTGAGTACCGCCAGGGTGCCGGCGGCGACGGCCGACATGGTGACCAGGCGTATGCGCATCGAAGAGTCCCCCCTCATGTGAAGGTCTGGTGAAGAAGGGGAGCGTACACGGTGACGGTGGCGATCAAGTAGGGCGGGGCGGTGTCGAGTTGGGGTCCGTTTCCCGACCGGTTCCCCCCATGCCGGAGGGCCCGGGGCGGTCACCCCGGGCCCTCCTGTGCACGGTGTCTCAGGCCCCGCTGGCCCGCAGCATGTCCTCGCGCTCGACGATCTTCACGCGCTCGCGGCCCTCCGGCTCGCCCAGCGCCTTCTCCGCGGCGTCCAGCTTGTACCAGCCCTCCCAGGTGGTGAACCGGATCTCACGCTCGGCGAGGAACGCGTCGACGGCCTCGGGCTCGGGGGAGGCGGGCGTCTGCAGACGCTCGTTCGCGAAGTCGTCCAGCAGGTTGGCGACCGTCTCGTTGGCGTCGCCCTTGGTGTGCCCGATCAGGCCCACCGGACCGCGCCGGATCCAGCCGGTGACGTACGTCGACTGCAGGTGCTCGCCGGACTCCTGCATGACCCGGCCGCCCTGGTCCGGGACCGTGCCCGAGTCGATGTCCCAGGGCAGCTTGGGCAGCTTGTCGGAGAGGTAGCCGACCGCGCGGTAGACCGCGTCGACGTCCCAGTCGGTGAACCGGCCGGTGCCCTTGACGTTGCCGGTGCCGTCCAGCTCCGTGCGCTCGGTGCGCAGGCCGACGACCTTGCCGTCCTCGCCGAGGATCTCCACCGGGGACTCGAAGAAGTGCAGGTAGAGCTTGTGCGGGCGGTCGCCGATGTCGCGGATCGCCCAGTTCTCCAGGGTCTTGGCGACCATGTCGGTCTGCTTGTTGCCCCGGCGGTCGGCGATCGAGCCCTCGTCGTAGTCGATGTCCTCGGGGTTGACGATGACCTCGATGGTGGGGGAGTGGTCCAGCTCGCGCAGCTCCATCGGGCTGAACTTCGCCTGCGCCGGGCCGCGGCGGCCGAAGACGTGGATCTCGACGGCCTTGTTCGCCTTCAGGCCCTCGTAGACGTTCGGCGGTATCTCGGTCGGCAGCAGCTCGTCCGCCGTCTTGGCGAGGATCCGGGAGATGTCGAGCGCCACGTTGCCCACGCCCAGGACGGCGACCTTCTCCGCCTCCAGCGGCCAGGTGCGCGGCACGTCCGGGTGGCCGTCGTACCAGGACGCGAAGTCGGCGGCACCGTAGGAGCCGTCGAGCTCGACGCCGGGGATCCGCAGCTCGCGGTCGGCCATGGCGCCGGTCGAGAAGATCACCGCGTCGTAGAAGGCGCGCAGGTCGTCCAGGTGGACGTCGGTGCCGTAGTCGACGTTGCCGAAGAGGCGGACCTGCGGCTTGTCCAGCACCTGGTGCAGGGCGGTGATGATGCCCTTGATCCGCGGGTGGTCGGGGGCGACGCCGTAACGGATCAGTCCGAACGGAGCCGGCATGCGCTCGAAGATGTCGATGGAGACACCGGGCTCGGCGGCAGCATCGGACTTGAGCAGCGCGTCGGCGGCGTAGATCCCGGCGGGGCCGGCTCCGACGATGGCTACCCGCAGGGGGCGGGGCATGATCAGTTCCCTTCGAGCGATGACAAGCAACTCGACGGGAAGCCTAAGTTAAGGCAACCCTAACCCGGTACGCGGGTCCGATCTATGAGCTCATAAGCTTGTTTTATGGGTAGTGGAGGAATGCCTTATGGATGGCCCCATGGAGCGCAATCCGCCTGCCGCGCAAGCCCGTTGCCCACAGCGATGACCGCATGTGATCGCCCTGCGACGGCGCCCGGACCGGAGCAGCACCGGCCCGTCACCGCGCTGGGCGTCCGGCACCGACCGCGCCTGCACGATCGGGCTGGACGGGGCGGGCGTCGGCTCGCGCGGACGGTACCGGCGCGGCGAGGGCCCGGGTGGACGGTACCGGCGCGGTGAGGGCCCGGGTGGACGGTACCGGCGCGCCGAGGGCCCGCCCGGCGGAGCCGAGATCGCCGCCGTACCCCGCCGCCACCGGCCGGGGCGTGACCGCCCGGGCCGCCCGCGCCCGCACCGAACAGGCCCTCCGTCCCACCGGCGTCGCATGCGTACACCGTCCACGACCCGGCCGACGAGGCCGACGGCGCCCCGGCCCGCCCCGGCTGCACCGTCCACGACCGGGCGCTCCGCCGAAGGCCTTGCCTTGGCTGGGGCCGGCGATGATCGGGCGCTGTGGCGAAGGCTTTGCCCGGCTGGGGCCGGGGGCGATCGGGCGCTGTGGCGAAGGCTTTGCCTTGGCTGGGGCGGGCGATGATCGGGTGCTCTGGCGAACGCTTTGCCCGGCCGGGGCCGGCGACGATCGGGCGCCGCGCCGAATGCCTTGCGTCGGCCGGGACCGGCGACGACCGGGCGCTCTGCCGAACGCCTCGCCCCGGCCGCACCGGCCACGACCGCGCGCCCCGCCCAACGCCTCGCCCCGGCCGGGACCGGCGGATCGGGACCCGGCGGATGACCCGCCGACGGGCCGAGGCCCCGGCCGCCGAGGCGGGCCGAGTGTCACTCCCGGGGCAGCGCCTGCTCCGCCCAGATGACCTTGCCCGCGGGCGTGTAGCGGGTGCCCCAGCGTTCGGCGAGCTGGGCGACCAGGAACAGGCCGCGCCCGCCCTCGTCCGTCATGGCCGCGTACCGCAGGTGCGGTGAGGTGCTGGAGCTGTCGTAGACCTCGCAGATCAGCGCGCGGTCGCGCAGGAGGCGGACGCGGATCGGTTCGCCGCCGTAGCGGATGGCGTTGGTGACCAGTTCGCTCAGGATGAGCTCCGTGGTGAACGCCAGCTCGTCCAGGCCCCATTCGGCCAGCTGCCGGCTGACCGAGGCGCGCGCCTCGGCGACCGCCGCCGGGTCGGACGGCACCTGCCACTCGGCGGTGTCATCGACGGGCAGCGCGCGCGTGCGGGCGACCAGCAGCGCGACGTCGTCGCCCGGCCGGTCCGGAAGCCGCGCGTCCAGGACCGTCCGGCAGGTCTCCTCCGGGGACGGGCCCGCCTGCGCGAGGGCGGCCCGCAGCAGCTCCAGACCCTCGTCGATGTCCCGCTCACGGTCCTCGACGAGACCGTCCGTGTACAGCACGAGCCGGCTGCCCTCGGCCAGTTCCAGCTCGGCCGTCTCGAACGGCAGGCCGCCGAGCCCGAGCGGGGGGCCGGCGGGCACGTCGGGGAAGTCGACGGTGCCGTCCGGCCGGATCAGGGCCGGCGGCGGATGACCGGCCCGGGCCACCGTGCAGCGCCGGGAGACCGGGTCGTAGATCGCGTACAGGCAGGTCGCGCCGGTCACCGGCGCCAGGCCGTCCTCGACCGTCTCGTCCTGGTCGATCCGGGCGACCAACTCGTCCAGCAGCGCGAGGAGTTCCTCGGGCGGCAGATCCAGGGCGGAGAAGTTGTGCACCGCCGTCCGCAGCCGCCCCATCGTGGCCGCCGCGTGCAGCCCGTGCCCGACGACATCACCGACCACCAGGGCGACCCGCGTGCTCGACAGCGGCAGCACGTCGAACCAGTCACCGCCCACACCGGCCTGCGCGGGCAGATACCGGTAGGCGATCTCCAGCGCGTTCTGCTCCGGCAGGCTGCGCGGCAGCAGACTGCGCTGCAGCGTCACCGCCATGCTGTGCTCACGCGTGTAGCGGCGCGCGTTGTCGATGGACACCGCCGCCCGCGCGACCAGCTCCTCCGCCAGCTCCAACTCCTCGGCGTCGAACGGCTCCGGCTTCTGCGAGCGCCAGAAACTCACCACCCCCAGCACCAGCGACCCGGCCCGCAGCGGCACCGCGATCAGCGAGTGGATCCCGAACTCCACGACCTGCGCCGACCGTTCCAGGTCCTGGGCCTGCCACCCCGGCGCCTCGGCCAGCCGCGGCTCCAGCACCGGCTGCCCGCTGCTCAGACACCGGCCCTGCGGCGACGACGCCACGAACGCGATCTGCTCACCCGGCGGATACAGCGGCGCGTCCTTACGGATCCCGTTGAACGCCGTACGCCGGAGAGGCGTCACCGTCTGCTCCGGCTGCCCGCCCCGCAGCACGGCCTCGAACAGGTCTACGGTGACGAAGTCCGCGAACCTGGGGGCGGCCAGCTCGGCCAGCTCCTCGGCGGTGCGCGTCACGTCCAGGCTGGTGCCGATGCCGACCCCGGCCTCGTAGAGCAGGTTCAGCCGCTCCCGCGCGGCCTCGGCCCGCCCGGACAGCGCCCGCAGCTCGGTGGAGTCACGGAGGGTGGCCACACTGCCGGACGGGCCGCCGCGCAGATTCGTCGGCCGCTGGTTCACCGCCAGCAGCCGGTCCTTGACCAGGTGCACCTCGTCCGTGGCGACCCGGCCCGATTCCAGCAACTCCGCGGTGTCCTGGGCCAGCCCCAGCTCCCGCACCGCGAGCCCCTCGGCGTCCGCGGGCAGATCCAGCAGCCGGTGCGCCTCGTCGTTGGCGAGCAGCAGCCGGCCCTCGTCACCGACGATGATCACGCCCTCGCGCACGGCGTGCAGCACCGCGTCGTGGTGCTCGTACATCCGGGTCATCTCGTGCGGCCCCAGACCGTGCGTCTGGCGCAGCAACCGCCTGCTGACCAGGGCCGTGCCCGCGGTGGCCAGCGCGAGCGCCGCCGCGGCCGCGACGAGGACGAGTGGCAACTGCCGCGAGGCGTTGCCGCCGACGGTCGCCGTGGTCAGCCCGGCCGACACCAGGCCCACCACCGTGCCGTCCGCGTCCTTGACCGGGACCACGGCCTGCACCAGCGGGCCGATCGTGCCGGTGATCTCCTCGGTCACCACCTCCCCGCGCAGGGCGGGTTCGATGGTGCCGACGAACTTCTTGCCGATGCGGTCCGGCTTGGGATGGCTGTAGCGGATCCCGTCGGTGTTCATGACGACGATGAAGTCCACGTCCGTCGCCTCACGGGCCGCCTCCGCGCGCGGCTGGAAGACGGCGGACGGATCGGCCGCGCGGAACGCCGCCACCGTACCCGGGGCGTTGGCGAAGGACTCGGCGACCGCGACCGAGCGGTTGCGGGCCTCCTGCGTGCTGTCGTAGCGCCCCTGGAGCACCAGCGCCACCACCGCGGCCACCACCAGCAGCAGCACGATCACCACCTGCAGGACGAACACCTGCCCGGCCACGCTGCGCCCGCTCAGGGCCGCGTGCCGCCGATGGCCCTTGGTGCGTGCGGCACCCGCCCCGCGCCCCGCACGCACCGCGCGGGCGCGATCGGCCGCACGCTGTGCGGGACCACCGGGACGGCGGTGCGACCGGGTCCCGGATCGACCCGAGAGACGGACCATGAGCTCATGTCTACACTGCCGGACCTCGCGAGGCGAGGGGCGTCACTCCGGCGCACACCCGGAACGGCCCGCTCAGGGCCGTGATCCGGGCCGCGGAGCGGACCGGCGGGTGGCGAGCAGCAGCGCGATGTCGTCCGGCCGGTCGGCGGTGTGCCGGGCCGTCGCGGTGAGCCGGTCGGCGACCCCGGTCAGCGCGCGACCGCCGGGCCGCCCGAGCGGAACCCCGGCCCGGGCCAGCGCCACCCGCAGTGCCCCGATGCCGTCGTCGATGTCGGCGCCGGGCCGCTCGACCAGGCCGTCCGTGTACAGCGCCAGCACCGCCCCGGGCTCCAGCCTCAGCTCCGTGACCGGGTACCGCTCCTGCGGGTCGACCCCGAGGACGACGCCGCCCAGCAGGTCCAGGGCGTGCGTACGGCCGTCCGGGCGGCGCAGCAGCGGCGGCGGATGCCCGGCCCGGGCCGCCCGGGCCAGGCCCGTGACCGGATCCAGCCGGATGTAGCAGCAGCTCGCGAACTGCCCGCAGTCCAGGTCGATGAGCAGCCGGTTGGTGCCGCTCAGCACCTCGTCCGGGGGCCGGTCGTCGAGCGCGAAGGCCCGCACGGCACTGCGCAGCTGCCCCATCGTGGCCGCCGCCTGCACTCCGTGCCCCTGGACGTCACCGATGACCAGCGCCAGGCCGTCACCGGAGGTGACGACGTCGTACCAGTCGCCGCCGACCTCCATGCCCTGGGTGCCCGGCAGGTACCGCCCGGTGGTCTCCACCAGCGGGTGCACCGACAGCCGGCGGGGCAGCAGGGCCTGCTGCAGCCCGCGGGCGAGCGCCGCCTCGCTCTCGTAGCGCTGCGCCTTCTCCATCGCGTGCGCGATCAGTCCGGCCAGCGCGGTGAGCACCGTCCGCTCCTCGGTGCTGAAGCTGCGGGGCCGGTCGAAGCCCAGGATGCAGGAGCCGACCGGACGCCCCGAGGCGATCAGCGGCAGGAACGCGCGGGCCCCCTCCGTGGCGTCCAGCGCGATGCCGGGATAGGCGTCCACGAGCTGCTGCATCGAGTCGAAGAACAGCGGGCGGCCGGTGGTCAGCGTCTCCACGCCGGGCAGCCGCGCGTCGAGACCCACCCCCTCGAAGGGCGCGAGGAACCCCGGCGGGAACCCGGTCTCCCAGGCCAGGTACAGATGCCGCTCCTGCAACAGGTAGATCGCCAGCCGACGGCCGCCGAACGCGGGCAGCAGTTCCCGCATGACCACCGCGGACACCTGCCGGGCGGTGACCGCCTCGGTCAGGGCGATGGCGAGGACGATCGGCCGGTACAACGGGGCCATCGAGGGCCCCGCGGCCGTCCCCGCCACCGCATCGGCGGCGGTGTCCGCCGCCGGGACGTCGGCCGGCGCGCGGGACGCGTGATGGGCGGGACGCACCGTGCAGGTCAGCAGGTCCGGCCCCGGGTGCAGCGACAGGCCGAGCCAGTCCCCGTCGTACGCCGGCGAGCCCGGCGCGGCCGGCCGGCCGACGTGGAAGTGCACCGGCTCCGGCGACAGCAGCGCCCCGCGCAGATGGTCCTCGCAGGCGGCCTGGTCCAGCCACGGCACCGCCTCCCACAGGGGCCGGCCGAGCAGCTCCGACCGCGGCCGCTCCAGCAACTGCGCGGCGCGCGGATTGGCGTAGACGACGAGCCCCAGCCGGTCCAGGGCGAACACCCCGTCCGGCAGCAGGTCCGCCGCCGCCCCGGCCGCCGCTGCCGGGCCCGGATCGAGCAGGACACCGCGCACCGTCCGCCCGCCCACGTCCTCGCGCACACCGTGATACGGCGCCCACAGGTCGACGAACCGCAGCAGACCGTCCACACCGCGCAGGCACAGCGGCAGCGGCGGCGGCCGGCCCACGGCCGTCTCCCGCAGCGCGGTCAGCAGCAGCCGTCCGTCACTCGTCGCCACGGCCTCGGCCAACTCCTCGACGGTGAGGCCGCCGCCCTCGGCATCCGCTCCCACCACCGCCCGCACCCGCTCGTCCAAGGTCACCGACCCCGTCACCGGGTCCCAGGAGAAGCAGCCCGCCCGCCCCGCCGACGGCCGCAGTCCGGGCGGCCGGACGCTCAGCGGCTCGTCGTCCCACCACACCTGCGACGGCCCCGCCGCGTCCTCCAGGTCCGCCAGCCGCGCCCCCAGCTCCTCGGCCAGCCGCGCCAGGCGCTCCCGCTCGGCGAGCAGCTCGGTGGCGTCCGCGGCGGACGGCCGCAGCACGGTCAGCACCCCGTACGCGGTCGACGCCCCCGTCACCGGCACGTACAGCGAACCGAACTGGAACGGCAGCCCCGCCGCGAACTGCGGATAGCGGCGCATCGTCTCCGTCGCGTTCGCCAGCACCACCTCCACGCCCAGCCGGTGGGCGTCGGCGACCGGGAACGGCCGGTCCACGTGCAGCCGCCACCAGGGCCGGAACAACGGCCCGGGCAGCCCCGCGAGCACCGAGAGCCGCAGCAGTCCGGGCGTGCGGGAGCGCAGGTAGACCCCCGCCGCGTGCGCGCCGGCCGCCCTGATCGCCTCGTGCGAGGCATCGATCAGCGCCTCCGCCGACCGCTCCGGCGTCCGCTGCGCGTCCTCGGCGCTGCTCGTCATCGGCCCTACCTCGTCCGTGCGCCGTCGCTGCGCCGTCCCGCGGGCAACACAGCAAGAATGCGCCACGAGGGGCGGGGACCGCACCCGGGAGGATCCGATCCGTGCCTCCGTCCCGTCGGCCCGTGGGATCATGCCGGCCATGGCGAGTACGTCCCCAGCCGCGCCGACCTGGCCGCGATCGCCGCCCGGCACGCCGTTGACGTGCGAGAACTGCGACCCGCCCCCTCCGGCGTCGCCAACCGCGTCTTCCTCCTCGGGGACGAGCTGGTCCTACGGATTCCCCGGACCCGGAGTTTCCTGGCCGACCTGGCCAAAGAGGCCGTGGTCGTCCTCGCCGCCCGGCGCGCCGGCGTACGCGCCCCCGACATCCGTACCTTCGACGACAGCGGCACGACCGCCGACGTGCCCTACATGGTGCTCACCCGCGTGCCGGGAACCGACCTCGCCCGCCTCCGGCCGCCCGCCGAGGAGGCGCGGCGCGTCTACCGCGAAACGGGACGGGAGCTGGCCCGGCTGCACCGACTGCACCGGCTGCACCGGCTGCACCGGCTGGATCCGGCCACGCGGCACGGTCTGTCGACCCTGCCCGAGGACGGCGCGGGACCGGACCCGCGCGCCCTGGTCACCGGTCTGCTGACGGAGGGCTGGCTCGACCCGGAGGCAGCGAGCTGGCTCACCGACTGGTTCGACCGCCTCCGCGCCCACCTGCCCGCCGAACCGGCCCAGGTCCTGGTGCACGGCGACCTCGCCCCGCAGAACCTGATGGCCACGCCGCACCCCGCCACCCTCACCGGCATCGTGGACTGGGGTGACGCCCAATGGGCCGACCCCGCCACCGAGTTCGCCAAGATCCCCCTGTCGGGGGTCCCCGCGCTCCTCGACGGCTACCGCCAGGAGTCCGGCGAGCCCACCCCGCCGGACGGCGGCTCCTGGGAGGGCCGTGTCCTGTGGCACCACCTCGTCTGGGCCCTCGGCCGCCTGCCCGATGCGGTACCGAGGCCGGGCGAGCGCCCCTGGACGGCCCCGCCCGCCGGCCGGCTGCTCGGGCTGCTGCGCTTCTTCGCCCAGTCGCCGCCCGCGCCGTGGGCGGACCTGGCCTGACGGGACGTCACAGCCGGTGCGCGCGTTCCCTGAGAGATTCGTATGAATCCTCGGGGCGGTTGAACACTTCGCGTCCGCGGTCCGTATGGGGGCGGGGGATTTCCATGCTCGCCCGCCCCGATGACCGTAGGAGTACTGCCTTGAGACGCAATACGCGCAGGCGCCCGACCGGCCCACGACGCGCGACCTTCGCAGCGGTCGCCCTGATCCTGGGCGGCTCCGGCCTGGTGGCGGCGAACGTGTACGCCTCGGCCACCGAGGGGGACGCGGAGCCGGTCCAGCAGACACCGCTGAGCGACGGCACCACCATCGGATGCCCCGACGTCGGCGCCGAGCTGACCGAGGTGCCCGAGGTGGCGAAGGCCGAGGTCGACACGGAACTCGCCGCGCTGGACCAGCAGATCGCGGAGGCCTACCAGCGGCTGCGGGCGGCGACACCGCAGGAGCTGCAGGACGACGGCTTCGCCGAGGCCGCCGTCATGAAGCCGCTGGAGGAGAAGCGGACCGCGACCATCGAGCGCATCGTCCTCGCCCTCGGGCGCGGCGGCGAGCGTCCCGAGGGGCTCGAAGCCCTCGCCGCCTGCGAACTCGCCGTCCCCGAGGGGCAACAGACGCAGGAGGGACAGGGCGGTGACGGTCAGCAGCAGGGCAACGGCCCCGTCGCCGAGGACTTCGCCGACATCACCGCCGTGCAGCCGAACGTCCAAAGTCCGCCCCTTCAGGGCGACGCCTCCCGCGGCACGTTCGTCACCAGCTGCGGAGTGAACGAGAACGGCCTGTTCAACTCCGACAACGTCATCGTCGCCCCCGGCGTCAGCAACGGCGCCCACCACTTCCACGACTACATCGGCAACCAGGCCAACGACGCCTTCGCCAGTGACGAGGACCTGGCCGCGGCCGACACCAGCTGCGAGAACCCGGGCGACAAGTCCTCGTACTACTGGCCCGTCCTGCGGCTGCAGAACGGCACCCAGGAGCGGGACGCGGACGCCCCCGGCGGCGGCATCGAGGGCAACACCGGCGAGATCGTCACGCCCGCGCAGGTCACGCTGACCTTCGAGGGCAGCCCGCGGGGCGAGGTCACGGCCATGCCCCGGCTGCTGCGCATCATCACCGGCGACGCCAAGGCGTTCGTCAACGGCACGGCCAACGCCAACGCCTCCTGGAGCTGCACCGGCTTCGAGGACCGGCAGCTGAAGGACAAGTATCCGCTGTGCCCCGAGGGCAGCGACGTGGTGCGCACCTTCCGGTTCCAGAGCTGCTGGGACGGCCGGAACATCGACAGCGCCAACCACCGCACCCACGTGGCATTCGCCGCCGCCGACGGCTCCTGCCCGGCCGGCTTCCGGGCCATCCCGCAGCTGGTGCAGCGGATCGTCTACGACGTCGACGCGCCGAGCGTGGCCGACGGCGGCCGGACCATCCCGTTCTTCGCCGTCGACTCCTTCCCCGAGCAGTTGCACAAGCCGGTCACGGACCACGGGGACTTCATCAACGTCTTCGACGAGGACCTGATGCGGGAGATGGTCGACTGCATCAACGAGGGCCGGCAGTGCGACGCGGGTGCGGCACCGGGCGAGGGCCCGGGAGGCGGGGACACCGGCGGCGACAATGGCGGCGACGGCGGCAACACCGGCGGTGACGGCGGTGACGGCGGTGGGGACACCGGTGGCGACACCGGTGAGGGATCCGGCGGGGACACCGGCGAGGGCTCCGGCGAGGGCTCCGGCGGCTCCGGCGAGGAGACCCAGCAGCCGGCGCCCGCGGACGGCAACCAGCAGCCCGGGAAGCCCCAGAAGCCCGCGCCGACGGACGGCGGCCAGCAGGCCGGAAAGCCCCAGAAGCCCGCGCCCGCGGACGAAGACCCCGCGCAGCCCGCCGCGTCCGAGTCCGAGGCGGCCGTCGAGCAGCCCAAGGCCTACACCAGCCCGTCCCCGACCGGCACCGGCACCCGCACACCCGGATCGACCCCGGCCGAGGAGACGCCCGCCGCTGCCGCGACCCCGTCCACCGCTCCCGCCGACGACACCGACGGCACCGACGGCACCGAGCCCCAGACCGTCGGTGGCGGTCTCGCCGACACCGGCGCCACCCTGTGGCCGGCCGCCGCCGGAGCCGTACTCTTCCTCTCCGGCATCGTGCTGCTGCGCCGGATCAGGAAGCAGGCCGGATAGCCCGCCGTACGCCCTGGCGCGTACACGGGGTTACTCCCGCCGTCAGACGCCGTGACGGGCGCCGTCCTGGAGCGTGGGTCGGGTGAATCTCAGCCGACCCGCGCGCCGGGTTCTCGTCGTCGTTCATGTCGTCGCCTCCGCGAGCTGGCTCGGGCTCAGCCTCGGGCTGCTCGCGCTGGGGATCACCGCGGCCACCACCGCGTCCCCGGCGGCCACCGAGGCCTCCGTACGGGCCATGAAGCTGTTCGCCGACTGGCTGCTGCTGCCGGTCGCCGCGCTGACACTGCTCAGCGGTCTGGTACTGGCCCTCGGCACGGCGTGGGGGCTGGCCCGGCACCGGTGGGTGTACACGAAGTTCTGGCTGACCCTGGCCACGACCGCCGCCACGGCCTTCGCCCTGCGCCCGGGCGTGAACGAGGCGGTCGCCGCGACCGCGGCCGGCGGGCCGCTGCCCGACGCCGGGGAGGTGCTGTTCGGGCCGGTCGTGTCCCTGACCGCCTACGTCTTCATGACGGCGATCTCCCTCCTCAAGCCCTGGGGCTTGACCCGCCGCGGCCGGCGGCTGCGCGCCGCGTCCGCGCGCGGCCCGGCTCGCGCACGGAACGCGACCACCGACGCGTAGGCGCCGCCCGGCGGGCTACTCGGAGGCCATGACGCGCCTCGGAAAGCCCCGCGAGACCGGCGAGGAGCCGGAGCGGTACGGCCCCGACGAACAGGTGGAGGAGCGGGCCCCGGACACCCCGTCGGACCTGCCCCGCACCTCGTGGGGCGCCGTGCTCAAGGGGAGCCTGCGGGAGTTCAAGGACGACGAGCTCGCCGACCGCGCGGCCGCCCTGACGTACTACGGCGTGCTCTCGCTGTTCCCGGCCCTGCTGGTGCTGGTGTCCCTGCTGGGCCTGGCCGGGGAGTCGACGACGGACAAGGTGCTGGACAACCTCCGGCAGCTCGCCCCCGGCTCGGCCCGCGACATCATCACCCGGGCGGTGGAGCAGTTGCAGGGGAACGCGGGCACCGGATCCGTCATGGCCCTCGTCGGCCTCGTGCTGGCGCTGTGGTCGGCCTCCGGCTACGTGGCTGCGTTCATCCGGGCCTCCAACGCCGTCTACGACATCCCCGAGGGACGGCCGGTGTGGAAGATCCTGCCCGTCCGGCTCGGTCTGACCGCCGTGCTGACGGTACTGGCCGTGGCGAGCGCGCTGATCGTGGTCTTCACCGGCGGCATCGCCCGGCAGGCCGGTACCGCGCTGGGCATCGGGGACACCGCGCTGACGGTGTGGTCGATCGCCAAGTGGCCCGTCCTGGTCGTCCTGGTCACGATCATGATCGCGATCCTGTACTGGGCCAGCCCCAACGCCAAGGTCAAGGGCTTCCGATGGATCACCCCGGGCAGCCTGCTGGCCCTGCTGATCTGGCTGGCCGCCTCCGCGGGCTTTGCGTTCTACGTCGCCAACTTCGCCTCGTACAACAAGACCTACGGCACGATGGCCGGCGTGGTCGTCTTCCTGGTCTGGCTGTGGATCAGCAACCTGGCCATCCTGCTGGGCCTGGAGTTCGACGCCGAGGCGGTCCGTCAGCGGGCGATCGCCGGGGGCCATCCGCCGGAGACGGAGCCGTACACCCAGCCGCGCGACACCCGGAAGTGGAGCGAACAGGACCGGCGCCGCATGGACGAGGACACGAGGACCGAGGTCCGGTCCCGGCCGGACCGGCCCGCGCCGGAAGAGTGAAGTGTGCCTTCCGCCCGCTCAGTGGCCAGGTTCACATGGCGTTGCCGGGGTACCCCCGACACCATGGTGGCCTCACCGGCAGGCGAAGGGATCAAGGATGTTCCGCAAGGTGCTGGTCGCCAACCGCGGCGAGATCGCGATTCGGGCGTTCCGCGCGAGCTATGAGCTGGGCGCGCGAACCGTCGCCGTCTTCCCGCACGAGGACCGCAATTCCCTGCACCGGCTGAAGGCCGACGAGGCCTACGAGATCGGTACCCCCGGGCATCCGGTGCGGGCCTACCTCTCCGTGGAGGAGGTCGTCGGCGCCGCGCGCCGAGCGGGGGCGGACGCCGTCTACCCCGGCTACGGCTTCCTGTCCGAGAACCCCGAGCTGGCCCGGGCCTGCGAGGCCGCCGGCATCACGTTCGTCGGGCCGAGCGCGGACATCCTGGAGCTCACCGGGAACAAGGCGCGGGCGGTGGCCGCCGCACGGGAGGCCGGCGTGCCCGTGCTGGGCTCCTCCGCGCCCTCCACCGACGTGGACGAACTCGTGCGGGCCGCCGAGGAGATCGGGTTCCCCGTCTTCGTGAAGGCGGTCGCGGGCGGCGGCGGCCGCGGCATGCGCCGCGTCGAGGACCCCGCCCAGCTCAGGGAGTCCATCGAGGCGGCCTCCCGCGAGGCGGCCTCCGCGTTCGGCGACCCCACCGTCTTCCTGGAGAAGGCCGTCGTCGAACCCCGCCACATCGAGGTGCAGATCCTCGCCGACGGCCACGGCGACGTCATCCACCTGTTCGAACGCGACTGCTCGGTCCAGCGCCGCCACCAGAAGGTGATCGAACTCGCGCCCGCCCCCAACCTCGACCCCGCGCTGCGCGACCGCATCTGCGCCGACGCCGTCCGCTTCGCCCGGCAGATCGGCTACCGCAACGCGGGCACCGTGGAGTTCCTCCTCGACCGCGACGGCAACCACGTCTTCATCGAGATGAACCCGCGCATCCAGGTCGAGCACACGGTCACCGAGGAGGTCACCGACGTCGACCTCGTCCAGGCGCAACTGCGCATCGCGGCCGGCCAGACCCTCGCCGACCTCGGGCTCGCCCAGGAGACGGTCACCCTGCGCGGCGCCGCCCTCCAGTGCCGTATCACCACCGAGGACCCGGCCAACGGCTTCCGCCCCGACACCGGACGCATCAGCGCCTACCGCTCGCCGGGCGGCTCGGGCATCCGCCTCGACGGCGGCACCACCCACGCCGGTACGGAGATCAGCGCGCACTTCGACTCGATGCTGGTGAAGCTGACCTGCCGCGGACGGGACTTCACCACCGCCGTCAACCGGGCCCGGCGTGCCGTCGCCGAGTTCCGCATCCGCGGTGTCGCCACCAACATCCCGTTCCTGCAGGCTGTCCTGGACGACCCCGACTTCCAGGCCGGGAACGTCACCACTTCGTTCATCGAGCGGCGGCCGGGGCTGCTCACCTCGCGCCAGTCGGCCGACCGGGGCACGAAGCTGCTCACCTTCCTCGCCGACGTCACGGTGAACCGGCCCCACGGCGAACGGCCCGAACTGGCCGACCCGCTGGCCAAGCTGCCCCCGCTGCCGGAGGGACAGCCACCGGCCGGCTCGCGCCAACGGCTCGTCGAACTCGGCCCCGAAGGCTTCGCCCGCGCCCTGCGCGAGGCCCCGACCATCGGCGTCACCGACACCACCTTCCGCGACGCCCACCAGTCCCTGCTCGCCACCCGCGTCCGCACCAAGGACATGCTCGCCGTGGCCCCGGTGGTCGCCCGCACCCTTCCCCAGCTGCTGTCGCTGGAGTGCTGGGGCGGCGCCACCTACGACGTCGCCCTGCGCTTCCTCGCCGAGGACCCCTGGGAACGCCTGGCCGCCCTGCGCGAAGCCGTGCCAAACATCTGTCTGCAGATGCTGCTGCGCGGCCGCAACACCGTCGGCTACACCCCGTACCCCACCGAGGTGACCGACGCGTTCGTGCAGGAGGCCGCGGCCACCGGCATCGACATCTTCCGCATCTTCGACGCCCTCAACGACGTCGACCAGATGCGCCCCGCCATCGACGCCGTACGCCAGACCGGAACGTCCGTCGCCGAGGTGGCCCTGTGCTACACCTCCGACCTGTCCGACCCGAACGAGCGGCTCTACACCCTCGACTACTACCTGCGCCTGGCCGAGAAGATCGTGGCCGCGGGCGCCCACGTCCTGGCCGTCAAGGACATGGCGGGCCTGCTGCGGGCGCCGGCCGCCGCCACCCTCGTATCCGCCCTGCGCCGGGAGTTCGACCTGCCGGTGCACCTGCACACCCACGACACCGCCGGCGGCCAGCTCGCCACCTACCTGGCGGCGATCCAGGCCGGCGCGGACGCCGTGGACGGAGCGGTGGCCTCCCTGGCCGGCACCACCTCGCAGCCGTCGCTGTCGGCGATCGTCGCCGCGACCGACCACTCGGCGCGGCCGACCGGCCTCGACATCCAGGCCGTCGGCGACCTGGAGCCGTACTGGGAGAGCGTCCGCAAGGTCTACGCCCCCTTCGAGGCGGGCCTGCCCGCGCCGACCGGCCGCGTCTACCACCACGAGATCCCCGGCGGACAGCTGTCCAACCTGCGCACCCAGGCCATCGCGCTCGGACTCGGCGACCGCTTCGAGGAGATCGAGGCCATGTACGCGGCGGCCGACCGCATGCTCGGCCGCCTGGTGAAGGTCACCCCGTCGTCGAAGGTGGTCGGCGATCTGGCCCTGCACCTGGTGGGCGCGGGTGTGGCACCCGAGGACTTCGAGCAGAGCCCCGACCGGTTCGACATCCCCGACTCCGTCATCGGCTTCCTCCGCGGCGAACTGGGCACCCCGCCCGGCGGCTGGCCCGAACCGTTCCGCACCAAGGCCCTGCGCGGCCGCGCCGAGGCCAAGCCCATGGCGGAACTCACCGCCGACGACCGCGCCGGACTGGTCAAGGACCGCCGCACCACCCTCAACCGGCTGCTGTTCCCCGCCCCCACCCGCGAGTTCGAGGCACACCGCCAGTCCTACGGCGACACCAGCGTCCTGGACAGCAAGGACTTCTTCTACGGGCTGCGCCCGGGCAAGGAGTACGCCATCGACCTCGAACCCGGAGTGCGGCTGCTGATCGAGCTGCAGGCCGTGGGCGAGGCCGACGAACGCGGCATGCGCACGGTGATGTCCTCCCTCAACGGCCAACTGCGGCCGATCCAGGTCCGCGACCGGTCGGCGGCCTCGGACGTCCCCGTCACCGAGAAGGCGGACCGCGCCAACCCGGGCCATGTCGCGGCGCCGTTCGCGGGCGTGGTGACCCTCGCGGTCGCCGAGGGCGACCAGGTGGCCGCCGGGGCGACGGTGGCGACCATCGAGGCGATGAAGATGGAGGCCGCGATCACGGCCGCCAAGGACGGCACGGTCGCCCGGCTCGCCATCAACCGCGTGCAGCAGGTCGAGGGCGGCGACCTGCTGGTGGAACTCGCCTGAGCGGACGCGGACGCAGACCGGGGAGCGGGGCCGGGCGCACACGGTGTGCCCGGCCCCGCCGCGTCTCACGCCCGGCGGCAGAGCAGGAAGAGATGCGGCTCGGGACCGGCGTCGGGATGGCTCGGGGTGAACATGACGTTCTGCCGCTCCTCCACGGACAGCCCGGCCGCCTCGACGACGGCGACGAGGTCCGCCTCGCTGAAGCTGGTCGCACGGACCGGCCGCCCCATGAAGACGACCTCGACGTCCTCCACGTCCGCGGGCACCGTGGCCAGCACCAGATGCCCTCCCGGCTTCAGCGCCCCGGCCAGCCGCCCCACCACCGCCGACTGCTCCTGGCGTGACATCTGCAGCAGCGAGAAGAACACGCAGACCCCGTCGAACGAGGCCGGATCCAGCGGGAGTTCGCGGATGTCGGCGAGGCGGAAGGAGGCCTCGGGCACCTGCAGGGCGGCGAGGTCGACCATGACGGGGGAGACGTCGACCCCCAGCACGCTGTGCCCGGCGGCGGCGAGCGTGGCCGCGGTGGGCCGCCCGGTGCCGCTGCCCACGTCCAGCACCCGGGCTGCGGGCGGCAGCCGGTCGAGCAGCCACCGCAGTGCGGACAGATGCGCCGGGGCGTGGGCGAACGCCTTCTCGTAGTCGGCGCCCAGCGCGTCGAACAGGACGGCGGCGGGCGGCTGTTGGCTCTCGTGCGTCACGTCGGCTCCCCTCAAGTCTGCGACGACACAGATCGTAGGCCGCCGTGCGGTTCCGCAATCCGGGTGGCGAGCCCGCTATGGGCTCCCCAGGCGCGCCCGGGCCCGCCATGATGGGACCTCGGACGGGGAATGGGCCGGTTCGTCCGGTGATGCCCCGAAGGCGGCCGACGAAGGACGGAACAGTGGACGACTACACCTACGACCTGGGCTCCCACAGCCGCCGTGTGACGACCGACTCCGCCGAGGCCCAACGGTGGTTCGACCGCGGCCTGGCGTGGACCTACGGCTTCCACCACGAGGAGGCGGTCGCCTGCTTCGAGGCGGCGACCGCCGCGGACCCCGACTGCGCGATGGCGCACTGGGGCATCGCCTACGCCCTGGGCCCCAACTACAACAAGCCGTGGGAGTTCTTCGACGACGAGGACCTCGCCCGCACCGTCGAGCGCACCCACGCCGCCGTCGAACTCGCGCACGAGAAGGCGAAGGCCGGGTCCACCCCGGTCGAGCAGGCACTGATCTCGGCCCTGCGCGACCGCTACCCGCAGGCCGAGGCCGTCGAGGACTGCGCCGTGTGGAACGAGCCGTACGCCGAGGCGATGCGGGCCGTCCATGAACTGGCCCCGCACGACCCCGACATCGCGGCCCTCTACGCCGACGCGCTGATGAACCTCACCCCCTGGCAGCTGTGGGACCTGCGCACGGGGCAGCCCGCCGAGGGCGCCCGCACGACGGAGGCCAAGGCCGTCCTGGACGCCGCCCTCGCCACCGACGCGGGCAGCCGCCACCCCGGCGTCCTGCACTTCTACGTCCACCTGATGGAGATGTCCCCGACCCCCGAGGCCGCCCTGCCCGTCGGGGACCGCCTGCGCGGCCTGGTGCCCGACGCCGGGCACCTCCAGCACATGCCGTCCCACCTCGAAGTCCTCTGCGGGGACTACCGGCGGGTGGTGTCGGACAACACCGCCGCCATCGCCGCGGACGAGAAGTTCCGGGCGCGGAAAGGGCCGTTGAACTTCTACACCCTGTACCGGGCGCACAACCACCACTTCAAGATCTACGGCGCGATGTTCCTCGGCCAGTACCGCACCGCCCTGGAGACCGCGGCCCAGCTCGAAGCCGCGATCCCCGAGGAACTGCTGCGGGTGCAGAGCCCGCCCATGGCCGACTGGCTGGAGGGCTTCCTCGCCATGCGGGTGCACGTCCTGATCCGCTTCGGCCGCTGGACGGACATCCTCGACCTCCCGCTGCCCGCCGACCCCCGGTTGTACTGCGTGACGACGGCGATGCTGCACTACGCGCGCGGTGTCGCGTACGCCGCCACCGGCCGCGTCCCGCAGGCGGAGGAGGAACGCCGGCTCTTCCGTACCGCGTGCGCCCGCGTCCCCGGCACGCGCATGCTGTTCAACAACACCTGCGCCGACATCCTCGCCGTCGCCTCCGCCATGCTCGACGGCGAACTCGCCTACCGCAAGGGCGACCACGCCGCCGCCTTCACCGCCCTGGAACGGTCCGTCGCCCTCGACGACAACCTCCCCTACGACGAGCCCTGGGGCTGGATGCAGCCCACCCGGCACGCCTACGGCGCCCTGCTCCTCGAACAGGGCCGGGTCGCCGAGGCGGAGGCCGTCTACCGTGCCGACCTCGGCCTGGACGACACCCTCCCGCGCGCGCTCCAGCACCCCGGCAACGTGTGGTCCCTGCACGGGCTGCACGAATGCCTGGTACGGCTGGGCAGGACGGGGGAGGCGCGGATCGTGGGGCAGCAGCTCAGGTTCGCCACGGCCCTGGCGGACGTACCGGTGGAGGCGTCCTGCTACTGCCGCCTGGAGGTGAACGGCGAGGACGGAGGCGGGTGCTGCTGAGGCGCCGGTCAGTGCCCGTAGGGCGGCTCGAAGCAACCCGTCTCCGGATACGGGCCGCCCGCCCGCACACCGTAGGCGGCCTCCTGCACCACGCCCGTGACACAGGCGTCCTCGTGGACGCGCAGGGCGACCAGCGCCCCCTCGTCCGTGACGTAGCGGCCGTCCTCGTAGCGCGAGAACAGCTCCCGGACGGTGAGCGACCCGCCGAGCCGCTCGCCGTCCTGCGCGACCCGCTCCTCCTCGTAGCCGAGCCGGAGCAGCTCCGCCCGCACGGCCGAAGGGTGCCACTTTCTCTCCTCCCACAGCCGCTTGAGGACCGGCCGGAGGCGGTCGGCCTCCCGCTCGGCGTCCTCCGCGTGAGCGGCGGACATCGTGCCGGGCCTGCGGTAGGCGTTGTTCTCGTCGTGGTGCGGAGCGCCGTCGCCCGCCCCCGGCTCCACGTACGGGGAGGCTCCCGCCGCACTGGGCGTGGGCGACGCGGCTGCACCCGCCGACGCCTGTCCGCAGGCGGTGAGGGCCACGACGGCGGCCAGCGCGAGACCGACGCCCGCAACAGGGGTTCGGCGGAGAGGCGTTGAGCGACACATGGGACGGAGTCTGCCAGCGGATCGGGCGGTCCGAACGGGGTGTTTCGCGGGCGAGAGGTGAGTACGCGTACTCAGGACAGGGCGGCCCGCAGCGCCTGCGCGACACCGCTTCAGGCCACCGGCCGGCGATCCGTGATCCACCAGGCCGCGAGCACCCCGGACCCGGCGGTGAGCACGGCCGCCGCGACCACCGTCGCGTTCAACCCCACCGCATCCGCGAGCACGCCCGCCACGAGCGCCCCCACCGCGTACCCGATGTCCCGCCAGAACCGGTACGTCCCCAGGGCGTTCGCCCGCCACCTCGGATGGGCGTGGTCGGACACCGAGGCGATCAGGGCCGGGTACACCATCGCCGTACCGATGCCGAGGACCACGGCCGAGGTGACACCGGCGAGCAGAGGGCGGTCGAGGAGCACGAGGGCGAGGACGAAACCGGCGGACTGGACGAGCATGCCGGAGACGATGAGCGGCTTGCGGCCCAGGCGGTCGGCGAGGTGGCCGGTGGGGATCTGGCCGATGCCCCACAGGATCGGGTACAGGCCCTTGATGAGGCCGACCGCGGCCAGGCCGAGGCCGTGGTCGGTGAAGAGGAGCGGGAAGACACCCCAGGTCAGGCCGTCGTTGAGGTTGTTGACCAGACCGGCCTGGCTGGCTCCGCGCAGGGAACGGTGGTGCCAGGACGTCCGGGCGAAGGTGGCGGCGAGGCCGGCGGCCGGGCCGGTCGGCGGCGAGTGGTCCGTGTGCCGGGCGAGTTCGAGCGCCACATGGGCCGCGGTGTCGCGGACCACGAGGGAGAGCGCGAGGCCCGCCACGACGAAGACGACCCCGATGAGTTCGGGGGCCGGCCGCAGACCGTAGGCCGTGGCGAGGTACCCCGTGAGGAGCGCCGTGGCGCCCACGGCGGTGTAACCGGCCGCCTCGTTCAGGCCCGTCGCCAGCCCCCGGCGCGCCGGACCCACGAGGTCGATCTTCATGTTGACCGTCATCGACCAGGTCAGGCCCTGGTTGAGGCCGAGCAGCACGTTCGCGGCGACGATCCAGCCCCAGGACGGCGCCCACGCGAGCGCGAACGGCACGGGGACGCCGATCAGCCAGCCGGCGACCAGGAGTTGCTTGCGGCGGAACCGGGCGGTGAGCGCCCCGGCGGCGAGATTGGTGAGCGCCTTGGTGAGACCGAAGGCGATGATGAACGAGAAGACGGCCAGGTCGCTGGTCAGGCCGAACACGTCCGTGCCGATCAGCGGCACGGTGGTGCGTTCCAGGCCGACCAGGCCGCCGACGCAGACGTTGACCACGACCAGCAGCGCGAACTGCGCCCGGTTCTCCCGCAGTCCGAGCCGGACTCCGGTGTCGGCGGTGCTGCTCACCGGGGATCGCCCTCGGCGAGGGTGAGACCGTGCGCGGCGGCGTACCCGCGAGGGCCGCCGTCGAGGACCGTCAGGCCCGTGCGGCCCGCCCGTTCCAGGACGGAGGCGGCGGTCATGGCCCGCTCGCCGTGCCCGCAGGCGACGACCGCCCCGTCGGGCACGTCGGCGGCGCGCGGGGCGAGCGTGCCCAGTTCGAGGTGGAGCGCACCGGGGACGTGCCCGGCGGCGAACTCGGCCTCCTGCCGGACGTCCACGTACGCCGTTCGCGGCGCCCGGTCCGCCGTGACGAACGCGGTGGCCGACTCCGGCAGTCCGGCCGCCCGCCAGGCGGCCATGCCCCCGGCGAGCCGCCCGGCGAGCCGCTCGTAGCCGATCTTGTACGCCTGCCAGACGATCTCACTCGGATCCTGGCCCTCACCGGTGACGAAGGCGATGCGTGCCCCGTCCGGCAGGAGCCAGCCCAGCCAGGTGGCGAACTGGTCGCGCAGCGGGATCGACAGCGAGCCCGGGATGTGGCCGGCGGCGTAGTCGGCCGCCGGGCGCACGTCGACGACATGGCCGCCGTCGGTGAGGAGCGCACGGAGCGCTGCGGCATCGAGCGCGGGCAGCGTCGGCGCCGCCGTGAGGACGGCGGGGCCGCGCCGGTTGGCCTCGGCGAGGCGGTCGAAGTACGCGGGGTACGTGCCGAGGCTGCCGAGCAGGCGGCGTACGAAGGTGTCCTCGTCGGGGGCGGCGAGCAGCGGGTTGGACCGCTTCTGGGCGCCGATGGTGGTGGTCCGCTCGGCGCCGGGCGGGGCCGAGCAGAACGAGCCCGCGCCGTGCGTGGGCCACACCGCGGTGTCGTCGGGCAGCCGGGTCAGCCGCTCCAGGGAGCGGTACTGCGCGCGGGCCAGTTCCTCCGTCCGGCCGGGGCCCAGCAGGTCGGTGCGGGCGGCCGAGTCCACGATCAGCGAGCCGCCCGTGAACACCCCCAGCTCGCGCCCGCCGTCCAGCAGCAGGAAGGACAGGTGCTCGTCGGTGTGCCCGGGCGTGGCCAGCGCGCGCAACGTCAGCCCACCCAGATCGACTTCGTCGCCCTCCACCAGACCCCGGTGCGCGAACTCGCGCCCGCCGGCGGCGGAGGCGAGCACCGTGGCCCCGTGCTCGTGGGCGAGGCGGAGGGCGCCGGAGAGGAAGTCGGCGTGCAGATGGGTGTCGGCGGCGAACGCGACCCTCAGCCCACGCCGCTCGGCGGCCGCGTGCAGGGTGCGCAGGTCGCGGCTCGCGTCGACGGCGAGGGCGCGTCCGTCGCCCAGGTCGACGAGGTAGGCGCTGTTGCCCAGCCCTTCGTCGATCAGCGGAATCAGAGGGTCGAAGCCCACGGCAGCCTCCCGGGCAGGGCGAGTGGTCACGGCTCTTGCCGTCGACTACAATATTCCATGGATTTATGGAGGATGTCATGCCGGAGACCACGACCCCCCACGCGAAGGCCCAGCTCTACGACGCCTTCGCCGTCAGCGGCAAGGCGCTGGCCAGCGGAAAGCGCCTGGAACTGCTCGATCTGCTGGCGCAGGGCGAGCGGACCGTCGACGCCCTCGCGAAGGCGGCGGGGCTGAACCTGACCACCGCCTCGGCGCATCTGCAGACGCTCAAGCAGGCCGGGTTCGTCGCGACCCGCCGGGAGGGCGTGCGCATCCACTACCGCCTCGCCGGCGACGACGTGGCCCAGCTGTTCGCCCTGCTGCGCAAGGTCGCCGAGCGCCACCAGGCCGCCGTCCCCGCCGCCCGCGACGCCTACCTCGGCGGCGACGCGGCGACGGAGGTCACCCGCGAGGAACTGCGCGACCGGGTCGCGGCCGGGAACACGGTCGTCCTGGACGTACGCCCCCGGGAGGAGTACCTCGCCGGACACATCCCCGGCGCCCTCTCCATCCCCGTCGGCGAACTGGCCGAGCGCATCAACGAACTTCCCGAGGAACTGGAGGTCGTCGTCTACTGCCGAGGCGAGTACTGCGTCCTCGCCCACGACGCCGTACGCCTCCTGACCGACCGGGGCCGCCACGCCGTCCGCCTCAACGACGGCATGCTGGAATGGCGCCTGGCCGACCTGCCGGTCGACGTGGGGGAGGCGGCCTGACCGCCCCGTACCTCCGGGACCTGCGCGCGCGCCGGGCCCACCTCGACCACGACGCTCCGACGCGGTACGGCCCGCCGCCCGCGCCGGGGTCCGGGGCCTGATCCACGTCTCCGTCTCCGTCTCCGTCGCCGTCGCGGGCGCTGCCGGTGAACTACTCCTCACCCGCACCGCAGTTCGGCCCCGACCCGCCCACCTCGCGCCGTGCGGGAGGCCGGCGTGGCGCGCCGGCCCGTGGGGTGGGCCTGACGGACCGCCAGGCCGGCGTCCAGGAGGCCGGTGACGGTACGCGCGGTGACTCCCGGCCGGCCGACGGCAGCCGTTGGGCAAGGTGAAGCGCCCTCGTCGCCGTTGAACCCGAGCCCAACGGGCGGGACTTGGCCCGGCAATTGGCCCGCCGCGGCCGGATTCCCCTTCACGGTGGTGAGCCGGTTCGATTTCCGGCCGATCCGCATCTCCCTGCCCGGTGCTGCCCATATGCTCGGCACCGCCGTGCACGCCGACCTGGAGGCCCTCGATGACCAGCCCGGACACTGCCGCCACGTCCGACGCCCTCGCCATACCTCACGCAACTGCCGTATCCGACGCCCCCGCCACGTCCGACGCAACTGCCGTATCCGACGCCTTCACCACGTCCGACGCAACTGCCGTATCCGACGCCCCTACCCCGTCCGACGCGACCGCCGTGTCCGACGCCCCCACCCCGTCCGACGGGACCGCAGCCCAAGCCTCCGCCACGCTGCTGGAGCGCCTCGCCGACAAGCTCGGTGCGCGGGCCTCCGTGACCACTGTCTTCGGTGAACCCGTCACCAGCGGCGGCGTCACCGTCATCCCGGTGGCCGACGTCGGCTTCGGATTCGGCGGTGGGGCGGGGCGCGAGATCGGCGCGGTCAAGTCGGGGGAGGGCGGGGGAGGGGGCGGCGGAGCCGGGGCGCGTGCCCGCGGCTTCATCGAGATCAAGGACGGCATCGCCACGTACAAGCCCCTGCGGGACCCGTGGGTCGACGTCGTCGTACCGGTTGCCGCACTCCTCGCGGGCGCGGTCCTGCCGCGGCTCGTGCGGCGCCGCCGCGCCCGCTGAACAGCCCGCCCCACCCGGACGTGGTTCGCAGGCCGCGGGCGGAGACAGGAAGAATGGGGGCGACGACAGACGGTCAACCACCGGACAGTCGTCCAACAGACGGTCACCCAACGGCCAACCATGCGGAGGAGCGGGCAGATGCAGCACGAGCGAGCGGGCACGGTCGCCGGACCCGAGGACCTCATCGACGTGGCCCGCCTGGTCACGGCGTACTACGCACTCCACCCGGACCCGTCCGACCCCGGCCAGCGCGTGGCGTTCGGCACCTCGGGACACCGCGGCTCGTCCCTCGCGACGGCGTTCAACGAGGACCACATCGCCGCCACCAGCCAGGCCATCTGCGAGTACCGCACGACCCAGGGCACCGACGGCCCCCTCTTCCTCGGCGCCGACACCCACGCCCTGTCCGAGCCCGCCCGGGTCACGGCGCTGGAGGTGTTCGCGGCCAACGACGTCACCGTGCTCATCGACGACACCGACGGCTACACCCCCACCCCGGCGGTGTCGCACGCCATCCTCGCCCACAACCGCTCCCGCACCTCCGGCCTCGCCGACGGCGTCGTGGTCACCCCCTCGCACAACCCGCCCACCGACGGCGGCTTCAAGTACAACCCGCCGAGCGGCGGCCCGGCCGGCTCCGAGGCGACCTCCTGGATCCAGGACCGGGCCAACGAGATCATCGCCGGCGGCCTGAAGGACGTACGGCGCATCCCGTACACGCGGGCGCTCGCCGCCTCCGGCACCGGCCGTTACGACTTCCTCGGCACCTACGTCGCCGACCTGCCGAACGTCGTCGACCTGGACGCGATCCGGGCGGCCGGCGTGCGCATCGGCGCCGACCCGCTCGGCGGCGCCTCGGTCCGCTACTGGGGCCGTATCGCCGAGCAGCACCGCATCGACCTGACGGTGGTCAACCCGCTCGCCGACCCCACCTGGCGGTTCATGACGCTCGACTGGGACGGCAAGATCCGCATGGACTGCTCCTCGCCGTACGCGATGGCCTCGCTCATCGACCAGCGCGACCGCTACCGGATCGCCACCGGCAACGACGCCGACGCCGACCGCCACGGCATCGTCACCCCGGACGCCGGGCTGATGAACCCCAACCACTACCTGGCCGCCGCGATCTCCTACCTGTTCTCCCACCGGGAGCAGTGGCCGGCGCAGGCCGGCATCGGCAAGACCCTGGTGTCGTCCGGGATGATCGACCGGGTCGCCGCGGACCTCGGCCGCCCCCTGGTCGAAGTCCCCGTCGGATTCAAGTGGTTCGTGGACGGCCTGGTCGGCGGCACCCTCGGCTTCGGCGGCGAGGAGTCGGCGGGCGCTTCCTTCCTGCGCCGGGACGGCTCGGTGTGGACCACCGACAAGGACGGCATCATCCTCGCCCTGCTCGCCTCCGAGATCACCGCCGTCACCGACCGGACGCCCTCGGAGCACTACGCGGCCCTCACCGCCCGCTTCGGCGACCCCGCCTACGCCCGCATCGACGCCCCGGCCTCCCGCGAGGAGAAGGCCCTCCTCGCCAAGCTCTCCCCGGAACAGGTCACCGCCGACACCCTCGCCGGCGAACCCGTCACGACCGTACTGACCGAGGCCCCCGGCAACGGCGCCGCCATCGGCGGCATCAAGGTGGCCACCGCCAACGCCTGGTTCGCCGCCCGCCCTTCGGGCACGGAGGACGTCTACAAGGTCTACGCCGAGTCCTTCAACGGCCCGGACCACCTGCGCCGGGTCCAGGAGGAGGCCAAGGAGGTCGTCCTGGCGGCGCTGGGCGGGTAGCCGCCGGCCGCGGTCCGGCCACGCGCGGTCCGCTGAGCCCGCCGCCGGACGAGCTGGACCGCTCACCCCGTCACCTGCTGATCGCCTCCACCGGTCGGGAATGCCACGGCACGCATGCTCCCACCCGGGTTCAGTGCACCGACAACCCGCCGTCCACGAAGATCGACTGCCCGGTGATGTACGAGGAAGCCCGGCCGGCGAGGAAGACGGCCGCGCCCGCGAAATCCTCCGCCAGGCCGTTGCGGCCGATCATGGTGCGCGCGGCGAGGGCGGCGACCTTCTCCGGGTCGGAGGAGAGGCGGGAGTTGAGGGGCGTCATGACGAAACCCGGGACGAGGGTGTTGCAGGTGACCCCGTACGGCGACCAGGCCTCGGCCTGTGAACGGGCCAGCGACTCCAGCGCGCCCTTGGAGACGCCGTAGGCGCCGCTCTGCACGAAGGCGCGGTGGGCCTGTTGCGAGGTGATGTGGATGATGCGGCCGAAGCCGCGCTCGGCCATGCCGGGCCCGAACCGCTGCCCCAGCAGGTAAGGCGCCTCCAGGTTCACCGCCATGGTGGCGTCCCACACCTCGTCGTCGAGGTCGCCCATCGGCGGCCGCAGATTGATCCCGGCGGAGTTGACGAGGATGTCGGGTTCCCCGAACACCTCCGCCGTCTCCTCCGCCGCCGCACGCACCCCCGCGCGGCTGCCGAGGTCGGCGCTCACCCACGCCGCCCGACAGCCGTCGTCCGTGAGTTCGCCGACCGTCGCCGCCAACTCGGCCTCCTTGCGCGCCACGACGACCACACTCGCCCCCGCACGCGCGAGAGCCCCGGCGACGGCCCGGCCGATGCCGGAACTGCCGCCCGTCACCATCGCCACCCGGCCGTCCAGCGAGAACAGATCGGAGAGGTACCTGTGCGAGATCATGACCGCACTGTAGGCGGCTGGCCGGAACGCGGCGGCACCACCTGGATGTTGAACGTGTGAGACCCCAGTCCACCCGCGATCCCCATGAACAGCAGAGCGAAGTGCTCCTGCCCCCGAGCGGTCGTGATGCCGCCGATGTCCAGTTGGGACGAGGGCGGCCAGCCCAGGTCGGTGAGGAGCCGACCGGCGGTCCGCTTGGCCTCGGCGTCGTCGCCGGAGAGGAAGACGGTGCTCGGCCCTGCCAGCTCGTTCGGCGCGACCATTGCGGTGGAGTCCATGGTGCACAGCGTCTTGACGACAGGGGTGAGCGGGAAGGCCTCCTGGATCTGTTCGCCCAGACTGCTGTTGGGATGGGAGAGTTCGGTGTAGTCGTCGGTGAGGCCGACGCCGACGTCGATCAGTACGGTGCCGGCCAGCGCGGGCGCGCCGAGGGAGCGCAGCAGGTCCACGGAGACGTTCCCCGGGGTGGCGTTGACGAGCACCTCCGCATGGGCGGCCGTCTCGTCGAGACCCGCCACGGGGAGACCGAGATCCGTCCGTTCCTTCGGAGTCCGGGAGCCGAGGAGGACGTCGTGCCCCGCGGCCCGCCAGCCCTGGGCCAGCGCGCGGGCGACATTGCCGGTGCCGAGTAGTCCTATACGCATGGATACGACGCTAGGCGCGACCGCACCGGCAACGGATCGGACCGAGGGCCCGGCCGAACCGGCACCAAAGTCGTAGTTCCGTCGTCCCGTTCCGCCTGCCTCCTGCTCCACTGCCCGGGCCGAACGCATGGCGGGCCGCATCGCGGACAGAAGCTGACCGCAAGTCTTCCTACAGTCGTGGCATGACGCAGACGCAGAAGATCCTTGTCACCGGTGCCACCGGAACCGTCGGCCGCCAGGTCGTCGCCGAACTGCTCGCCCGCGGCCACGCCGTCCGTGCCCTCACCCGGGACGCGGCGAAGGCCGGTCTCCCGGCCGGCGTCGAGGTCGTCGAGGGCGACCTGACCGAACCGGACAGCCTGGTCCCGGCCCTGGAAGGCGTCACCGGCCTGCACCTGATCACCTTCGGCGGCGCCTACTTCGCCCCGCTGGAGACCGGCCCGCGGATCCTGGAGCTGGCCCACGCGGCCGGCGTACGCCGGATCACCGTGCTGCACGGCGGCGGACCCACGCCGCTGGAGGACGCCGCGCGCGCGGACGACCAGGTGGACTGGACCGTGCTGATGCCCGTCGAGTTCATGGCCAACGCCCTGGAGTGGGCGGCGACGATCGTGCCCTCGGACGAGGTCCGGGAGCCGTTCGTGGACCGGCTCAGCGCCATGGTCCACGAGGGCGACATCGGCGCCGTCGCCGCGGTCGCGCTCACCGAGGAGGGCCACGGGGGCCAGGAGTACGTCATCACCGGCCCCGAGTTGCTGACCGTCGGCGACAAGGTGACGACGCTCGCCGCGGCCCGCGGCAGGGACATCTCCCTGGTCGAACTCTCCGAGGAGCAGGCCGTCGCCCAGTGGCGGGCGGCCGGCCACCCCGAGGACGTCATCGCCTTCCTCGTCGAGGCCTACGGCAACACCCCCGAGGTGGGCCGCACGGTCGTCGACACGGTCGAGAAGGTCACCGGCCGCCCGGCGCGCACGTTCCGCCAGTGGGCCGAGGAACACGCGGACGCGTTCACGGCGTAGGACAGCGGCCGGACGCGGCGGAGACCGCGTCCGGCCCACCCCGCCGGCGCGACGACGAGCTGCTCACGGGTCGGCCCCGACCGCCCGGAGACGCCCTGGTCGGCGGCCGGCCGGCAAGGCTCAGCCGCCCCAGCGGGCCCGCACCACGCCGTCGTCGTCCGGCATGACGGCGGTGAACAACGGCACACGTTCGTCGGCATACAGGGGCAGCAGCATCGCGGCCTCGGCACCGGAGATCCTGGCGGCCAGCTCGGGGAAGCCCTCCTCGTCGACGACGGCGCTGCACATACGGCCGTCCTCGTCCTGCCATACGCCTTCCACGAGGCCGTCGGTGGGAAAGGCGGCGAGGACCGCGTCGATGTCGGAGGACAGGCCCGGCCACACGGCCAGCCGCGCCCGGGGAGCAAGCCCGGCGCGAACGGCGTCGATCGTGTCGAGGGCGAGCCGGTGCCATCGCGAGGCGCCCTCGACGTACGTCTCCTCCAGGAGCCCGGTGCGGGACGCCGCGACCGCCGAGCGCAGATCGGCCCAGAAAGCGTCGTCGGCCGCTCGCCGGACGTCCTTCTCATCGGCCTCCACGTCGTACGGGGAGGCGCCCGTGCGCTCGGGGAACAGACCGAGCGCGCGGACCCGGGCCACTGCCTCCTCGCAGCGCCGACCGCTGCCGACATAGAGGTACTGGTCCCAGCCCACGTGCACCGCGAAGGTGCCCTCCACCTCCAGGCGGCACCAGGCGCCGCTGTCGCGGAGCATGAGCCGCACCAGCTCCAGACCGACGTCGAGGGGAACCTCCGCACCGTCGTGGAACCCGGACCGGCCGGTCGGGAAGAGCCCGTCCAGGCCGAAGCCCGCCAAAGGCGGCTCGACACCGAAGTGCCCGAATGACGACACCTGCGGTTCGCGTACGGCCAGGCGGTCGACGCCCGCATCGGCGGCGAACGCCGCGACCGCCGTCAGGTAGGCCGCCTCGACCTCGCCGTGATCGCTGACGGTGTCCTCGGTGCCGGTGTAGCGACCGTGCTCGTCACGGTCGGCCGGGTCGTACTTCGTGACGCGATAGACGTAGGGCAGCACCGCCCCATCTTCCAGCACGAGCACGTGGCTTACGGGGCCCACCGCCTGTTCGTGGCGAGCCGCCCCGCCCGTCCGGCCATACTGTGCGGATGGACACGCAAGCCATGGACGACGCCCGGCGGTGGCTGGCGGCGGAAGGCGTCACCCAGGTCGGCGACGACGCGTGGGCCGACCGCAATGCCCCGCAACGACGGCTCACCGCCAACGACGTGGCCCATGCGTGGGCGGGGCCGGCGATCAGCGAGGAACGGCTGGACGCCGAGGGGCGGGTACGGCTGGCGTTCGGCCTGCTGGACCTGCTCGACGACTACTGGGTCGCCGCCGAGATCAACCTCGCCGACCGGAGCCCCGACGGGCCGCTGCCGCCGACGGCACTGTGGGACGGCTACCGGCGGCGGCTGGAAGCGCCGCGGGTCGCCGACGCGGTCACATACTCGCTCTGGGTCGACTGGTTCGAGGACCGGGACACCGCCGCCACCGCCTTCGCCGAAGTACTCGGCCGCGACATCCCCCGTCTGCTCACCGACCCCTCGGAAACGCTCCTGCGCCGGGCCGCCCGAGTGCTGGAATGCTCCGGCCCGGTGCCGTGGCCGACGAAGGCACCCGCCTACGGCATCGCGGCCCGCGTCCCCGAGCTGCACCCGGCCCTCTTCAAGGGCCTGCTGGGCGGCTACCACGACGTCTACGGCGACCTCGAACCGCCCGCCGCCGTGGCCCTCCTCGCCGACCTGAACCTCCCGCACGACACCCCGCACCTCACCGAGCTGCGCACCGTACTCACGGCCGGCCACAGAAACCACCACCGCAACGCCGACGCCTGGCGCAAGGCCAAGCAGACACGGAGCCGACGGTAGGGACCGTACTCGGCTTCGAGCGGGACCACGCGTCGGCGGACGAGCGCGGCGAACCGGTGTGGCCCACCCGCACGTTGACCAGGCCGAGGAGCGAGTCAGCGTCAGGGACGACGTCCGCGCCTCCGGCGAGAGACAGCAGCGCACGGGTTCCGGTACCGACCGCCGAGCCCACGACGAGGGGGCACCGCCGGTGCTGCGGCGCCCGTGGGCCTCAGTTGACGCGGTGCACGAGCTGGTTGGTCAGCTCGTAGCGTGCCCCGACGATGGCGAGCCGACCGGTGGCCACCCTGGCCGCGAGGTCGGGTTCCGCGGCCAGACGGCCGCGGACGAGCCGTACGTTGGCGTCGATGGTCGCGTCGATCCGGGCGTCGCCCTCCTTGCCGTGGTCGATGGCGGGGCTGATCTGATCGGCGAGGTACTGGATATGGGCGGGCAACTGCGTGCCCGTCTCCTCGGCCTCGACCGCCGCGCGCACGGCCCCGCAGGACTGGTGCCCGAGCACCAGGACCAGGGGTATGTCCAGTTCGAGGACGCCGTAGGCGACACTGCCGAGCACCGCCTCGTCCAGCACCTCACCGGCGCTGCGCACGGTGAGCAGGTCACCGAGCCCCTGGTCGAAGACGAGCTCGGGCGGGACGCGGGAGTCGACACAGCTGAGGATCACGGCGAAGGGATGCTGGCCGGAGATGAGCGCCTTGCGGACGGCGGCCGTCTCGTCCGGGTGCTTCTCCCGGTACGTGCGCCAGCGCAAGTTGCCCGCCGCCAGCTCACGCAGGGCACCGTCCGGCGTGGTCGGCCGCGGACGGGTACCGCCCCCGGCGGGAAGGGCGGAAGCGGAGGAGGCCCCGGCGGAGAGGCCGACGCCGATGGCGGCGGCTCCGGTCAGGGCACCCCGCAGCAGCGAGCGGCGGGCGGGCTTCGGCTCGGCGAGGCGCGGGGCGCCCACAGCAGAATCAGAATTCACGCGCTGAACGTACGTCCGTGCGTGGGGGAGCGCTCCCCCGCCAACCCAATCCTGGTCTGGACGTGGACTGTTCATGGTGAAGTGTTGATCGTTCCTTGATCAGAATCCGTCGCGGACCCGGGCCCAGTCCACCGGAGCGTCCCAGTTGCGGCCGAAGCAGCCGGGAAAGGACAGCTGTTCGGCGAACGCGTCGAACAGCGTGTCCGCGTTCCGCAGCATCCGGCCGTCGAGGCGCACCACGCGGCCGCCCCGGCGCGTGAGCGCAGCCGTCTCGGCCGTCAGCCCGGAGCGTCATGACGGGCGAAGGCCACCCACGGCGGCCGGAGTCGGGTGAGGGAGACGCGCATGACTCGGATCCTCCCCGGCCCGTCAGCGGATGTCGTGGTCCGGATGCTCACGGTCGTAGGCCTCCCGCGCCTCGGCGATGGCGGCGCGGTTGGCCACGGACCAGTCGGTGAGGGCCTTGACCAGGTGGGTGAGGCCGGCCCCCGTCTCGGTGAGGCGGTAGTCGACCTGGGCCGGGACGGTCGGGTACACGGTGCGCAGGACGAGGCCGTCGCGTTCGAGTCGGCGGACGGTCAGGGTGAGCATGCGCTGGGATATGCCGTGCAGGGCGCGCTGCAATTCACGGAACCGGCGCGGACCGCCCGCCAGTTCGACGATCACGAGGACCGACCACTTGTCCCCGATGCGGTCCTGGACGTCCCGGATGCCGCAGTCGGGATGGTCCTCGTGTCCGCACGGGTCGAGGTCGGCGGGGGTGGTTACCCCGGTGTGCGTGGGTGACATGAAACTGCCTTCTTGTGGCGGGCGGGCGGGCGATCGACGATCAAGCGTAGTGAGCGAGACGAACCGACGACGGGGAAGAACATGACTGACACGATCCTGGTGACCGGCGCGAACGGCAATCTCGGGTCCGCGACACTCGCCGGCCTGCGCGCCCGCGACAGCGCCGCGACGGGCGGCAGCCGCACCCCCGGCGAGGGCATGCGGCACCTCGACTTCGACGACCGCGCAAGCCTCGAACTCACCGGCGTGTCCACCCTGGTGCTGATCTCCGCGGGATACGCCGAGGACGACCAGGTCGTACGCCGGCACACGGCGGTCCTGGACGCCGCCGCCCGCGACGGCGTCCGGCACGTCGTCTACACGAGCCTCGCCGGCGCAGGGGACCACCTCGGCTTCGCCCTCGCCCACCGCGCCACCGAACGCCTGCTGCGGGCGGGTTCACTGCCGTGGACGATCCTGCGCAACGGCCTCTACGCCGAACTCTTCGGCTCGCTGCTGACCTGGACCGACGACGGCCTCGAGTCCGCGTTCGGCGAGGGAGCCCTGGCCGCGGTCGCGCGCGAGGACCTCGCCGAGGCCACCGCGATCGTCGCGGCCGATCCGGCACAACACCGCGGCCGCGTCTACGAGTTCGTCGGCACGCCGATCACCGCGCAGCAGGTCGCCGACCGGCTCGGGGTCCCGCACCGCACCGTCGGCCTGGGCGAGTACCGGCGCAGGCTCCTTGAGGAGACGCCGGGCCTGCTCCCGTTCCAGCCGCCGATGCTCGCCTCGATCGCCACCGCCGTCCGGCACGGCTTCCTGGACGGCACCGCCCCCGACCTCACCGACCTCCTCGGCCGCCCGCTCCGCGATCCCCTGGCCACGGCCGCTGCCGCCGCGTCGGCCGCGCGACCGGAGCCGAGCGCATAGGGCCCGTCCGCCGGACTCGGCCCGTGCCCCGACCGACGTCTTTGTCCGGCCGTGTCCCGGGATGGGCGCCGCGCGAGGGCGCGTTGTCAGTGGCGTGCACAAGAATGCGCGGTAGAGATCAACACCGGGGCCCACACGGGTGAGCGGTGTTCAGTACTGCGCCCCGGAAAGGCCGTGCCCATGCCGCTCATCCACGATCGGGCCCCGTCCCGTGTGCGGTCCGCGATCCCGCTCGGCGGGGCCGCCGCCGATGTGCTGCGTGTCGTGTCCGACTCCCGTACGCCCGTGTTCGTCACCGCGCACGGGGACGGCCGCGTCCGGTACAGCTACTGGCGGCCGGTGGACTCGGCCACCGGCAGAGGCGGTTGCTACGTCGCCCTGCCGACGGACGTGTGCGAGGAACTGCGCCGCGGCGGGCGTATCACGCTGGGCGAGCCCGTCACCGACCCCGCGAAGACCACGTACCGGGTCAGACCCACCCGCGGCGTCCCGGCGGCCGCGACCGGCACGGCACGTGAACGGGGCCGTGCCGCATGAGGAGTTGAGGAACCTCGCAGCGCGGGAGCGGCGGAAGAGTGCGAGGCTCCCGCACGTTGCCGTAGGCATGAGGATCGGAGAGGCTTCCAGGGCCAGCGGTGCGAGCGCGAGGTCGTTGCGGTACTACGAGGACGAAGGGCTGATCGTCCCCGGCCGTCACAGCAACGGGTACCGCGACTACTGCCGGTCCACGATCGACCGGGTCCTCGTCATCCGCTCGCTGCTGGAGTCGGGGCTGCCCGTGCGGTTGATCAAAGAGGTGCTGCCGCACCTGACCGAACGGCCCGCCGCCGACCCGGACGTGACGTGCGCGGAGTTCCTCCGCGAGGTGCGGACCTACCGGGACCGGGTGGCCGCGCGCATCGCCCTGCTCTCCGAACAGCAGGCGGCACTCGACGCCTACCTCCGAGAAGCCGGGACGCCCCCCGACGACCACCACTTGACCTTGACGCACATGTGAAACTTCTACGGTGCCGCGCATGGAGATCGACGAGCAGCAGCACACCGCCACGCAGACGATGCGGGCACTGGTCCAGCGGTCGCACCGGGGCCCGCAGGACCTCACCCTCACCACCGACCGCCGCCGCCCCGCCCCGGGCCCCGGCGAGTACCTGATCCGAGTCGGCGCCGCCGGGCTGAACTTCGCCGACGCCATGCAGACCCTCGGAACCTACGGAGGCGGCCCGCAACCGCCCTACGTGGCGGGCTTCGAGGCCGCGGGCGAGATCGTGGGCGTCGGCCCGGACGTCGAGCGCCCGCTGCCGGTGGGCACGCACGTCATCGGGGCCGGACCGGGCGCCTTCGCGCAGTACATGACGATGCCGGCGGCGGGCGCCCTGCCCGTGCCGTCCGGCTGGACCGACGCCGAAGCCCTCGGCCTGGTCCTGAACTGGGCGACCGCCCTGGCCGCGCTGAAGCCGCTCGGCCAGGTCGAGGCGGGCGAAGCGGTGCTCGTGCACGCCGCGGCGGGGGGCGTGGGACAGGCCGCCGTACGCCTCGCCCGCCACTACGGCGCACGCGTGATCGCCACGGCCTCACCGGCCAAGCACGACACCGTCCGAGCCCTGGACGCCGACGAGGTCCTGGACCGCACCCGCCCCGACCTGACCGCGGAGATCACCCGCCTGACCGGCGGTGTCGACCTGGTCCTGGAATCCGTCGGACAGGCCACGTTCGGCACGAGCCTGTCGGTCACCCGGCCCTTCACCGGACGGATCGTCGTCTTCGGCGCCGCCTCCGGCGACGCCCGCCTCACCACCCACGACCTCGTCTTCACCCACCAGGTCCAGATCAAGGGCCTGCACATCGGTGCCCTGGCCACCGCCGCCCCGCACCTCCACCGCTCGCTCCTGGCCGAGATCGACGCGCTCATCGCCCAAGGCGTCTACCCGCCGGGGACCCCCGAGCTGCACCCCTTGGCCGAGGGCCCGACCCTGCTCCAGGAACTCGCCACGGGACGGACACGCGGCAAGCACGCGCTGGACCCGTGGCGGTAGCGCCGGAGCGGGAGCCCGGGGACGCCCGAGAAGCTTCGACGGACCGGCCTTCCACCGGAGTTGCGCGTCCGGGCGACCCCGCTCAAGGCCGCCGGTGCTTCAGGGACGGACGCGTCGGTCAGAGGGTGCCCTCGGCGGAGCCCTCGCCCGCCCGCAGCACGGGCGCCCACCACGGCGTCCGGTGGGCCAGCGTGTCGACGAACCCCTCCAGCACCTGGGCGACCCCGTCCTCGTCGTTGGAGGGGGCGTGATGGCGCGCGGCCGCCAGGACGTCCGGGTGGGCGTTGGCCATGGCGTAGGAGCTGCCCACCGCGTTGAGCATGGGCAGGTCGTTGGGCATGTCCCCGAAGGCGGCGATCTCGTAGCTGCCGATGCCGAGCCGGCCGCTCCAGGCGATCAGCGTCGTCGCCTTGGTGACGCGCGGCGCGCTGAACTCCACCAGCGACATCCCGGTGGAGTGCGTGGTCTCGGCGCTCGTACCGGCGATGCGGCGCGCCCGTGCGTAGAAGTCGTCGAGCGGGAGCGTCGGATGGTGGGCCAGCACCTTCAGCAGCGGCCGCCCGGGGCTCTCGGCGAGGATGTCCTCGGCCGCGCCGACCAGTTCGACGCTCCCGTCCTGGAACGACCAGCTCGGATACGTCGTCTCGTGACCGTGGGCCGCGTCGTACTCGACGGCGAAGGACACGCCGGGGATCGCCGCACGGAGGTTCTCCACGAGCCGCGCGGCCGTGAGACGGGGGATCGGGCTGGTCTGCGCGACGGCCCCGCTGGGGGCGTGGACGGCGGCACCGTTGGCGGCGATGACGACGTGCGGCCCGGTGCTCTCCAGCAGCGCCGGCACACTGCGGGGCGGGCGGCCGGTGACGAGTACCACGCGTATCCCGGCCCCCTCGGCCGCCGCCAGCGCGGCTCGCGTGCGGGACGACAGCGTCCCGTCGCTGCGCAGCAGCGTGCCGTCCAGGTCGGTCGCGACCAGCTTCGGCGGCAGGGCGGGCGGGGGGACCGGCAGGGTGGCCATGAGCGGCGGCACCTCCTGGATCGCGGGGCGAACACGTACGCACGCGTGTGCGGCGCGCATAGTGCCTCATGCCGGAGGAGAAGGGCTCGACACCCCTGGCAGCAGCGCCTGGCATATTACGGGTCGGCCGATGGTGCCGTGCGTGCCGTGCCGCCCCGCTCACCTGCCGGGCGTCGTCGCCTCGCGGACCTTCGGTGGACGGCCGTGTCGTGGGCCGCCCGGCGGTCCCCTTCCTCGGTTCGTTGCTCCGGAACCGGACGTGTGAGGGCCTGACGGTGCCGGAGCAGGGCCCGGCGATCGAGCCGGATGTCGTGCGGCAGAACGTCAGCGGGACGGTGTCCGGGTGCACGCCGACGTCGGCGACGCGACAGCCGGCCGTACGTCACGAGGCTCGCCACCGCCGCCGTACCCGCCTGCGCCGGGGCGTGCTGAGCAACGCCGCGGACCGGATGTGAACCGAGCGCCGGCCGAGGCCGTGTTCCTGGACATCCGGCAGGCCGTACCGCAGACACCGATGAAAGGAGCGGAACGCCCCCGTGCCCACTGACCACGCTTGCAGCGCAGCCGCCGAACAGGCCGCGCGCTGCCTCGCCCCCGTGCGTTCGGCGCTGATGCCCGACGGGCGGACGGAGTCGTCGTCCGCCGCCGAGGTCATGCCCGTCGTCCTGCGCAACTACCTGGGCGCGAACGCGCGGCCGCCCGCCGAGCGGGCGACGGGCGGCGCACGTCCGGCGCGGGTGGGTGTCGCCACGGGCGCGACCGCCCTGCAGAGCTGCCTGGACGGCCTCTGCGCCGAGATGAACGGCACCCTGGCCGCCTGGCACGCGGACCTCGGCCGCCACCTGCACGCGATGCTGACCGACCCGCGGGCGAGCGAACGACAGGCCGACGCCTGGCAGCCCGTCGCGGAGCTGCAACTGCGCGCACAGGAAGCCCTGATGCTCGTCGCCGACCGGGGGAGGTCCGGCGCGGCGGGGCCACGCCTGCTCGTCGCCCGGTTCGCCCTGCTGGAGGACGTGCTCGCGGGCGCGCTGCGCCGCATCGCCGTACCGGCCGAGACGGCCGCCGCCTGCGCGAGCGGACTGGCCGTCGCGGCCGGCTCACTGTTCGGCCTCGCCCTGGGACAGCAGGAGGACGCAGCCGACCACTACTTCTGACTCGGCTTCGTACGGTCGGATCAGGGGCGTACGTCCACGTAGTCACCGGCGGCCTTGGCCGGGCCGGTGGTGCCGGTGCCGGTGAAGTTCCAGCGCCAGTAACCGTCCCGGACCGCCTTGACCTTGGTGCGCAGGGCGCCGGTGCTGCTGGTGGTCGCGGTGGCCACCGTCGTGTACGTGTTGCTGTCCTTCGGACGGAACTGAAGCTTCACGGACCGGCCCGCGTACCCCGCGTACCGGTAGGTGTCCCAGTTGGCCCGCACGAGCTTGCCCGTGACGGTGAGGGTCGCGCCCTTGGCCACCGGTTCCGGCGAGGCGTCGACCGTGACCCGCGCGGCCCGCTTGAGGCCGAACGTCCCCACGCCGGGCGCGAAGACCCAGCCGCCGTCGTTGGCGTCGACCAGGGCGTCGACCGACCAGGTTCCCGCGTTGGCGTTAGCCAGGTCCACCGGATCGTCGCCGCCCGGGGCCGGGGGAGCCTTGACGCTGAACACCGTCGTGCACGCCGTGGCGGTCTCGCAGAACGCGTCGTTGGTGTAGAAGCCCCCGCGCGGCCCCTTCAGATCCACGTCGACGAACGACAGGCCGGAGTCGTCCGACCCGGTGACCGTCACCGGGAACACCACGTAACGGGAGATGCCCACGATGACGTCACGTCCGGAGTTGACGGTGACGCCGGTGACCACCGGGTCACCGGGCGTCGTACCCGACGCGGCCCCGGCCGAGGTGGCGACCCCCGCCAGGAGCACGGCGACGGCTCCCACCACGGCACCGCGCCGTGCCGCGTGACCGACGGGCCTGCGCCCGCTGTTCTGTCCGTCGTCGGACAGTGGTGCGGCTGAACGGCTCATGAATCCTCCCAGGGATGAAAGTCCCTCTGCCGACCACGGCGGTCGGCCGCGAGCACGGGGACGGATGCGTGTCACTTCCTACGACTGCCGACCCCGCCCGACCGTTGCCCCCCTTCGGCCCCCTGTTGTCCGCGTTGTCCGCCGCCGCAGGTTCCGGCCGCGCCCGTCGTACGCGCCCCGTCCCTCAGCCCCGGTTCGGCGCCGTCTCTGCCGCCGGGGGAAGGGAAGCCGAGCGGGGGAGGAGCAGCGGGGTGGCCAGCAGGATCAGACCGGCCAGGGCGATGGCCGTACGAGGACCGATCACGGCGCCCAGCAAACCCCACACGGCCGTCAGCAGCGCGGTCGCGACCTTCGTCGTCACCGACCAGGCAGTCAGCGTGCGGGCGACCCGGTCGGCGGGGGCGCGCGTGAGGCGGTAGGTGGCGTGGACGGGGTTGAAGACCCCGCAGCAGAGGATGAGCAGGAACTCGACGCCCATCACCAGCAGCAGTCCTCCCGCACCCGGCCCCGGAAAAGCCAGGCCGACGGGCCACAGGGCGCGGAGCGCTCCGGCCACCACCAGCACCTGGTGCTGCCCGAACCGGATGACGAGCGGCCGGGACAGCCACGAACCCAGCAGCCCGCCGAGGGCGGGTACGGCGAAGGCGAGACCGTACTGCCACGGTGCGAACCCGAGCCGGCCGAGCAGCAGGACGGCCAGCAGCGGCTGGGTGGCCATCACCAGCCCGTTGAACAGGGCGGTGTTGAGGAACAGCGGCCGTAGCATCGCGTCCGCGAGGATGTACCGCCAGCCGTCGAGCAGATCCCCTGCCCGCAAGCGCTCGCCCGCCGGGCGCACGGGCGGAGGCTCGTGCCCGCCCGTCGCACGAATGCCCAGCGCCGAGAGCAGATGGCTGACCGCGTCGGCCACCACCGTCGCCACCGGACCGAGGAGTCCGATCAGCACCCCGCCCAGCGGCGGTCCGACGATCGTGGTCGTCCAGGCCGTCGACTCGAACCGCGCGTTGGCGACGAGCAGGTGCTCAGGCGGCAGCAGCGTCTTCAGGTACGCGCCCGAGGCGGCCCGGAAGACGATGTCGGCCGCGGCGACGACCACCGACACCAGCAGCAGTTGAAGGACCGTGAGCACCCCGAGCGCATACGCTCCGGGAACCGTCAGCAGCGCCGCGCACCGCGCCAGATCCGTCGCGATCAGCACCTGCCGCTTGCGCCGGAACTCCACCCACGGACCGAGCGGTACCGCGAGTGCCGCGCCCACCGCGGACCCCACGGAGGCGAGCGCGGCGACCTCCGCCGGCCCGGCGTGCAGCACCTCGACGGCGATCAGCGGGAAGGCACCGAAGGCGAGCCAGGTACCGAGCGCACTGGTCCCGTACGCCCCCCACAGCCACCCGAACGACGGCCCCAGCCGCTGCCCGCTCCGCATATCCGACGCCCCCGACCTCGACCCGCACAACCCGTCCGCGACCCAAGGCATCAAAGCGAGCACCGCAGCCAGGAATCAAACAACCGCGGAGCCGCACGCCACAACCAACAGTTGTGTCCCTACCATGCCGACATGGACCTCGACTCCGTACGGACCTTCGTCGCCGCCGCCGAGGCGGGACGGTTCCAGGAGGCCGCCGCCGAACTGGCGGTCACCCAGCAGGCCGTCTCCAAGCGCATCGCCGCGCTGGAGCGCAGTCTCGGGGTGCGGCTGTTCACCCGCACCCCGCGCGGAGTCGAACTCACCATCGACGGGCAGGCGTTCCTGCCCCACGCGCGCGAGCTGCTGCGCGTCGCCGAGCGCGCGGTCACCTCCGTGCGCACCGGACACCGCCCCCTGCGTGTCGACGTGATCGCCTCACGGGGCGCGGCGACGGGCCTCATGCGGGCCTTCCACCGCGCACACCCCGACATCGACCTCGACGTGGTGATGCTGCTGGAGATCGAGACGGCCGTCGCCGCCCTGCGCTCCGGCACGATCGACGCGTCCTTCCGCGCCGTCGCGGCACCCGGCCGACCCCTCGCCGAGGACATCGAGTCCGTCCGCGTACTCGACGAACCGCTCCAACTCCTCACCGGCCCCGCCCACGCGCTGGCCGGCGCCCGATCGGTGCCCCTCGCCCGGCTCGCCCGGCACCGGATCTGGATGCCCGGCATCGTCCCCGGCAGCGAATGGGCCGCCTACTACGACGACCTCACCGCCGAGTTCGGCCTCACCATCGAGGCGACCGGCCCCAACTTCGGTTCCGACGCCCTCCTCGACACCATCGCCGACACCCCGGCCCTGGCCACCTTCATGGGCGGGCACACCCGCCTCGTCTGGCCCACCGGCCACGGCCTGCGCCGCATCCCGGTCACCGACCCCACCCCCGTCTACCCGCACTGCCTCCTCTGGCACCGCGACAACCCCCACCCGGCCCTCACCACCCTCCGCACCCACCTCACCACCACGACGACCGCTCCCGACACCGCCGGAACCTGGGCCCCGAGCTGGGCGATTCCTCGCCCTTGAGGCCGGTCTGCTGCCGCAGTGGCGGGCGCGCCCCACCGCGTCCCGACGGGTGGCGGCTGCGCTCGGATTCCGAGAGCTGGGAAGCCAGTTGAGCGTGCGTCTCGGCGGGTGAACACAGTCGCGCGGGGCTCTCTGCACCCGTCGGCGAGCGCGCCGCCACGAGACGGCCGGAGTCGACCCGGCGCGCCGCCTTGCATGCCCGCCGTGCCGGCGGGTACCCCCTCCCTTATGGGGGTGTCGCGGAAGCGGCCGACGAGCAAGGAGTGGTCCAAGTGATTCGAAAGCTGCAGGCGGTCGCGCTGGACTGCGCCGATCCGGTTCGGCTCGCGGAGTTCTACGCGGAACTGCTCGGCGGCCGGGTCGTCACGGACGCGGAGGACGCCGGCTGGATCGAGGTCCACGGATTCGAGGGGACCCCGCTGGCCTGCCAGCGGGTGGACGGCTACCGACCGCCCGAGTGGCCGGGCCAGGACCGCCCGCAACAGGTTCACCTGGACTTCGACGTGGACGACCTCGACGCGGAGGAGAAACGCGCGCTCGCCCTCGGCGCCACGGTACTGGAGCGCACGGACCAGATCCGCCCCGAGGCCAACTGGCGGGTCTACGCCGACCCCGCCGGCCACCCCTTCTGCCTCTGCCTCCACTGATCCCGCCGATCCCGCTCCGCCATTGCCCCGGCCCGCCCGGCCGGATACAAAGCTCGCATGCTGAAGGGCAAGAAGGTCGGCCTCAGAGCTCGACACGAGAATGACATCCCGGTCCTGCACGCCGAGCTCTACGACGACGTGGTCAACACCTCGCGGGCCGCGGGCCGACCGTGGCGGCCGATCACGCCCGGCTCGAAGGACTCGCAGTTCGTGGTGGACGACGCGGAGGAGGGACTCGTTCCGTTCTCCGTAGTGGAGTTGGACGGCGGCACGCTGATCGGCACCGCCATGCTCTGGGGCATCGACCACCACAACCGGTCCGCGCACATCGGGCTGGGCCTGCGGCCGGCCGCACGCGGCAACGGCTACGGCACCGACGTCGTCGCCGTGTTGTGCCACTACGGCTTCGTCGTACGCGGCCTGCACCGGCTGCAGATCGAAACCCTCGCGGACAACACCGCGATGCTGCGCTCCGCCGAACGCAACGGCTTCGTCCGCGAGGGCGTGCTGCGCTCCTCGGCGTGGGTGATGGGCGAGTTCCTCGACGAGGTGCTCCTCGGTCTCCTCGTCCAGGACTGGAAGGCGGACCCGGCGGGCTAGGAACTCCCGGTGCTCACACGGGGATCGCGGGCACGGCGCACGGGCGCAGGACCATCAGCGAGTCCTCCGGCGCCGCCACCATGGCGAAGGGGAACCGGTCCAGCTCAAGACAGAGCGCGACGTCCTCGGGATGAGCCCCTTCGCGCACCCCCTCCGTCAGCTCGGCGGCGGCCCGCGACGCGGCAGCGCGCCGCAGGAACTCGTCGGCATCCGTACCGGCCTCGACGGCCCGACCGGCGATGTACTGAGCGCATGCCAGGTCCTCGTCGGCCCTTCCGTCCTCGCCGGTGACCACGAACGTCACACTGGCGCACTCGCGGGTCCGCAACAGCCGAGCCGTCGCCTCCGCCACGACGAAGCCGGCGCACAGCACCAGCGACGCCTCCTTGACGGCGAGGGCCCCGACCGTACCCGCCGTGGTCTTCTGCACGACCGTCCGTCCGGTGAGGTCGACGGAGCGCAGCAGCCCCGGCGAGTTGACGGCGTCGAACCCGGGCGCGGGCGGACCGTCCTTCAACGCCACCCAGTCCGGATGGCGCCCCTTGAGCGCCAGAGCGTCCTCCAGCGACTCGGCCAGAACGATCTTCTCCGCCCCCTGGGCAAAGGCCCAGGCCGCCACCGTACAAGCACGCATGACGTCGACCACGACCGCCACGGACGGCACGTCGACGATCTCGGGGATACCGAGGAAACGGGAGTCCATACCGTTCATGATCGCAGGCGTCGGGCCCCGACGTCCCCGGAGTTGTGATGCGGAACGGCCCACGTCACTCAGCGAACGGACAGACCGCAGGCGGCGCGGCCCGTGCCGTTGTGGCGGCCTCGGCCGTGCCCGGTGCGGAGACGGCAAGGACGGCCACGGTGCGGAGACTCACCCGCGGGAGGTCGGCCGACATGCGTCGCATGCCGGAACGGCGTGCCTTCAGTGCCCACAACTCCCCGAGCGCGTCCGATGGTTGGCCAGGTAAGCCGGGCCGCCGCCGACGACGACGCCAGGTCGGCTCCGGGCCGTGAGCCCGCGCCGGATCCCACGCCGGACCCTGCTGCACGACGGCCCGCGCCGACGCGATAAGCAGGGGACCGCAGCAAGCCAACCCCTCGTAGAAACGGAGAAGTTCGTGCGGTCTCTGCCACGCTCCCCGTCCGGCTGGACCATGGCCGTGTTCGGCGCCCTCGCCTCCACCCTCGGCATCCTCGGCCTCGTCGCGCCGGACGGTCTGCTCACCGTCATGGGCTTCGCCGCCCCCGAGGGGTCCCGGCGCGCGGACGGAGACCACACCCTGGTCTTCGTGACCGCGTCCTCCATGGCAGCGGTCAACATGGGCGTGTACTACGTCCTGGCCGCCCTCTCCGACTGGAAGGCGTTCTTCCGCTGGACCGTTCCCTTCCGCCTGCTGACCTGCACGGTCTTCACTCTCGCGGTGATCGGCGGCCGGGCCCCCGCCGGCTTCCTGGGCGTCGGTCTGTGGGAGGGGCTCGGCGCGCTGCTCACCGCCGCGGCCCTGCGCTACGAGGCACGGCGCGCCCCCGTGGCCGACCGGGCCGGCGCCTGATGTCCACGAGCGAGCGGACACCGGGCGCCGGCCCGCCGGGAACTCCCGGATCCGTGGCCGCTACGCGCCCTTGGGCGCCGCCTGCTGCACCACGTCGAACGACCACAGGGTGGACCCGCCGGCCGCCGGCCGGGGACGCTCGCCGCCCTCCGCGCCGCCACCCTGGTGGGCCGCCTTCATCGGCCCCTCCATCCACGCCTGGAAGGACTCCTCGTCGCGCCAGCGCGTGTAGACGAGGTAGCTGTCGGTGCCCTCGACGGGCCGGAGCAGCTCGAACCACTCGAACCCGTCCGAGCTCTCCACGGCGTGCGCACGAGAGGCGAACCGCTTCTCCAGCGTCTCGCGCTGCTCGGCGGGGACAGTCAGTACATTGATCTTGACTACGCTCATGGCGCCCATCCTGCCGCACGGCCCCCGGACCGCGGGCGCCGCCCCGCGCAGGCGTGGACGCCGTGCACCAGGAGGTTCAGGAGACCCCGCTCCGGCGCAAGAGGCGCATCACGCGACAGCCGTCCCTTCGAGCTCGAGCATCTGGCCGGGGACGGCCAGCCGGCTCACGCCGAGCATCGTCGTGGTCGGCGCCACCCGGGCGGCGCCCAGCCGCCCGGCCAGCTCGCCGTAGTGCCGCAGGAGCAGATCGACGTCGGTGGTGTAGACGTTGAGCCGGACCAGGTTCGCCAGGGTCATGCCGGCCTCGCCGAGCACGGCCTCCAGGTTGGCGATGCTCAGCGCCAACTGCGCCGCCATGTCACCGTCGTGCCGGGGCTTGCCGTCACCGTCCATCGCGGTCTGCCCGGAGCAGTACAGGGTCCGTGTCTGCCCGGAGACGACTTCGCCCTGGTTGAATCCCATCTCCGCCGACCACGTCACCGGGTTGACTGCCACTCGTTCCACTGCCACATCCATTCCGTTCGACTCAAGGGAAGGACGTACGCCCGTCGGCGCGGTGCCGTCGGACTCCTACGTCGTGTGCACGAGCCTGCCAACGCATCACGACACCCTTCGTCATGTATTCCCGTAGAGTTCCCGAATGCGCGCCGACCGGTTGGTCTCGCTGGTGTTGCTGCTGCGTCAGCGCGGTCGGCTGACCGCCAACACGCTCGCCCGCGAGCTGGAAGTGTCCACCCGCACCGTGCTGCGGGACATCGAAGCGCTGTCCGCGGCCGGCGTCCCGGTTCATTCCGAACGCGGCCGGCACGGCGGGTTCGCGCTGCTGCCCGGTTTCCGGACCGAGCTCACCGGGCTGAACCACGACGAGACCCTGGCCGTGCTGACCGCCGTGTCGGGCCGCGGCGCGCGGGTCTTCGGCCTGGGACCGTCGCTCGCCTCGGCCGTACGGAAGGTGGTCGACGCACTGCCCGACAGCCACCGGGCCACCGCGAGCGACGCGGCTCAGCGCTTTCTCGTCGAGCCGGAGACCGACCTCCTCTCGCGCAGGGCGGGCATCGAGCAGGTGTCCGGCACCGCCATGAGCGAGGTCAGGCGCGCGGTGCTCGCCGGACACCAACTGCGCATCCACTACGCCCCGGAGGGGCAGGATCCGCGCTGGCGCACGGTGCATCCGATCGGCCTGGTCACCGTACGAGACCGAAGCTACTTGCTGGCCACGAGATCCGGCGCGGACCGCACCTACCGCCTGTCGCGGGTCCTGGCCGCCGAGGAACTGCCCGAACCGGCGCAGCGACCGGACCGGATCGACCTGGACCGGATCTGGCGTGAACGCTCCGCGCGGTTCCTTGCCGGCGGCGACCACGTCATGGTGTCGGTACGGGTCGATCCGGCGCGTCGGGAGGAACTGCTGGACACCGCGCTGGCCGTCCGCGCGGAGGAACCCGACGCCGACGGCTGGCTGCGGCTGGAGGTGACCTTCCAGGACGCACGCCACGCGGCATGGGCGATGTGGCAACTCGGCACCGACGCCGAGGCCCTGGCCCCACAGTCGCTGCGCACCACCCTGCACCAACGCGCCATGGCACTGGCCACCCGCTACGCGGACCCGACCTGAACCCCGAGCGGGGGACCCTCATCAGGCGCGGTAGGTGAACCGGCCGAGGTAGTGCAGAGCGGTCCCGTGCGGGTTGGTGACCACGTGGGGAGCGAAGACGCAGATCGCGGCATCGGCCGGCTCGGTCGACTCCACCTGGGGCAGCCATTGGTCGGCGTAGGAGGCCCCTCGGAGGAGTACCTCGGGGGCGACCGGCGCGAGGTGACCGTCGTCCGCGGCGTGGACGGCTTCGACGCACATCGGTTCGAGCTCGACGATCCCGGCCTCGCGCATGAAGACGGGCGGCTCGGCGTCCCCGTTCTCCGACCACCCTGCGTCGACATGGGCGCGGATGTCCTCGTACGAGGAGAATCGGCCGTGCCAGAGGAAAGCGTGCTCCATGCAGGCTTCGGTCACCCGGCGATTGTCGCCCGACACCGACCCCGCCCGCCGGGGGAGACCGGGACAACCCGGTCTGAACGGATCGGGGCCGCGGGCCGTATCCTTAGCCGATCGGGGTTCGCATTTGGTCGAGTTCCTTGGTCTTCAAGGTGTTTGTGCGCATTGGGTCGCGAGCGGCGCGGCCACGGGGGAGGGGACCGACCATGATGGCGACGAGCGACGCGGTGCGGGCGCGCACCGTGCTTCCGGTGGATGTGGCGCGCCGGGTGATGTGGGCCTTCGTCATCGCCAACGTGGCGGTCGTCGAGGGCCTGTTCCTCAGCGCCGGCGAGGGCAAGAACGACGTGCTCACCGTCGCGAAGTGGTTCGGACTGCACGCGGCGCTGCTGATGATGTTCCAACTCCTGCTGGTGGCCCGGCTGCCGTGGCTCGACCGGCGCATCGGGATGGACCGTCTCACGGTGTGGCACCGCTGGATCGGCTTCACCCTGCTGTGGACGGTCCTCACCCACGCCACCCTGGTGGTGCTCGGCTACGCGAAGCTCGACGACGCGTCCATGGCGAAGACGTTCGCCGCACTCAGCGGCGTTCCCGCCTCCTTGCTGGGCATGCTCGCCGCCGCCGTCATCGTCGTGATCGCCGCGGTCTCCACCCGGTCCGTCCGGCGTCGTCTGAGGTACGAGGTGTGGCACGGTCTGCACCTGCTGCTCTACGTCGCCCTCGGGCTGTCGTTCGTGCACCAGCTGCAGGAGACGACGACGTTCACGTCCTCCGCGTTCGCCGAGGCCTACTGGTGGGGTCTGTGGCTGTTCGCGTTCGGTGCGTTGCTGGTCGGGCGTCTCGCCCTGCCGCTGTGGCGCAACGCCTACCACCGGTTCCGCGTCGTGGCCGTGGTGCCGGAGTCGCTGAACGTGGTCTCCGTGTACGTGACCGGACGGCACCTCGACGCGTTCCCCGCCCGGGCCGGCCAGTTCTGCATCTGGCGGTTCCCCGGACACAACAGCTGGTGGACCGCCAACCCCTTCTCCCTGTCGGCGGCACCGGGCGGGCAGGGGCTGCGCCTGACGGCCAAGGCGGTCGGCGACACCAGCGCCGGCCTGCGGAACGTCCCGGTCGGCAGCCGCGCCTTCGTCGAGGGACCCTACGGTGCCTTCACGTCGTTGCACCGGTCCCGGCCCGGCACCCTGCTGATCGCCGGCGGCGTGGGGATCACTCCGGTGCGGGCCATGCTGGAGGAGCAGACGGGCGGGGACGTCGTCGTGCTCTACCGGGTGCGCAGCGAGGCCGACGCCGTGCTGCTGAACGAGGTGCGCCACCTGGTCGAACTGCGGGGCGGTCGGCTGCACCTGCTCGTCGGCCGGACCGGCGAGAACGGTGTTCCGCCGTTGGGCCCCAGCACCCTGCACCAGTTGGTCCCCGACCTCACCGAACGGGACGTGTACGTCTGCGGTCCGCCCGCCATGACCACGGCCGTGCTCGCCGCCCTGCGCGAGCTGCGGGTGCCCGCGCGGCAGGTGCATTCCGAGCGGTTCGGCATGGCCTGACCGCCGGACACGCGGGTCGTCACGGGCAGGCGTACGTGAACCGGGCGGAGGCCGCCTCGCGGGTCGGCGAGAGGATCTGAAGCTCGGCCCGCGCCGTGCGCTGCCCCGGGCCCTCGAAGGTCCACAGCAGATGCAGCCTCGCGTGCTTCTGGCCGCGGACCACCTCCTCGCGCAGTACGCCGGAGGCGGTGCCGTCGCTGCGGACCCAGCGGTAGGTGAGCCGGCCGGGACGGCCGTTCGTGCGGACCACGCCGACGACGTCCGCCGTCCCGTCGCACCCCAGGACCGCCGGCCGGGACGTGACCGTCACCGCGTCCACCTCGACGGACGGCCCGAGGCGCTGCCAGGCGAGGAACGCCAGCACGCAGAGCAGCACCAGGGCGGGCAGCGCGTGCCTGCGCCACCGCCGGCGAGGGGGTGCCGGGGGCACCGTCACCACGGGGAGCGTGCGGTGCGCGAGGGCGGCGGTGACCCCCGGGCCGAAGCGCAGTACCGTGCCTTCGACACGGTCGGGCGCGGTCGGCGACGGGGTCTCCGCGACGGGCGTGTCGTGCACGGTCGGCGACGGTGTCTCCGCCACGCGCGTGTCGTGCACGGTCGGACGCTGCACCCACTGGCTGCCCAGCACGGTGGCGCTGTACTCGGCGTCGGGGCGGTCCGCGTCAGGCGGGGGAGTGCGGTCGTCGGTGGCGCTCATCGCAGGTCGCACCGCCTGGTCAGAAGTTGGTCGGAGGCGTCACCGCCGGCGGGCACCGGGCTGGTCGTGACATGGATCGACCAGTAGCAGCCGGTGTTCTGGAACGTGTGCTCGACGGTGATCGAGTACGTGGTGGCGCCGCTGCGGGTGAAGGTCTCGGGCGCCCCGTCGCCGTCGCCGGGCTGTCCGCCGGTGTTGCCCGTGAACCAGGAGACGGTGACGGAGACCGGTCCGGTGCCGTCCGTGGTGACGTCGACGGTGGCGGTGGCGGTCGTAGGGCCCGTCTGGCGGAAGCCCGACACCGTGACGGACTTGACGGCGGGCGCGGCAGGCGCCGGGGGAGCGGTGGTCGTCGGTGCCGTCGTGCCCTCCGTGCCGCCGGGCGGGGCGGAGGTCGCCTCCCCGGGCGGTGCGGTGGACGCGGAGGGCTCCTCGCCACCGGCGCCCGCCGTGCCCGTGGCCGACGGGCCGGGGGACGACGAGGGGCCGGCCGAGACGGTGGACGTCGGCGTGGAGGACGGGGAGACCGACGCACCCGGCGCCGCGGACCCGTCCGGAGCCGTGCCGGACCCGGCACTGGTCGTGGCCAGGGCCCGGGCCGCCTCCTGCGCCGCGGTCCCGGCGTCCAGCGGGGTGCCGTACGTCAGGAGCAGGCCGAGAAGGACGGCCGCGGCCGACACCAGCATCCCGGGACGGCCGGGCAGCCAGGAGCGCGCCGGGACGGGCCGCGGCCCCTGCGACAGGACCGTACGCGCGCTGTCCGTGGTGGTGCGGGGCGTGCTGCGGGCCGAGGGCAGCAGCAGGGGCAGCAGAGCCACCAGCGCCGCGAGCCGGCCCCGGCCCCGCTCCTCCCAGTCCATCCCGTAGGCGGCGCCGGCGGCCGCCTCCAACTGCGCCACGAACTCCTCCGCCTGCGCGGGCCGCTGCGCCGGGTCCTTGGCCAGACCGCGGCGGACCAGCGCCCGCACCGGCTCCGGAACCTCCTCGGCCGGAACGGGCGCCTCGACGTGCTGCAGGGCCAGCTCGGCGAAGTTGTCCCCGGAGTACGGCCTGCGCCCCGTCAGGCACTCGAAGAAGGTGGCCGTGGCCGCGTACACGTCGGCGGCGGGTGAGGCGGGCGCGCCCGTCCACTGCTCGGGGGCCATGTACGACGGGGTGCCCGCCACGCCCGCGCCGGTGCCCGAGTCGACCGCGATCCCGAAGTCGACGAGCTTGGACGTCCCGTCCGGCACGACCAGGACGTTCTCCGGCTTGTAGTCACGGTGGACGACGCCGACGCGGTGGGCGTCGGCCAGGCCGAGCAGCGACCCCTTGAGGAGGGCGAGGGCGGCTTCGGGAACGAGAGGGCCGTGCCGGGCCAGCAGGGTGCGCAGGGAGACGCCGTCCACCAGCTCCATCACGATGGCGGCGCCGTGCGGGCTCTCCACGTACTCGTACAGACCGGTGACGTAGGGGCTCTCCAGCCCGCCGAGCAGCCGCGCCTCCGCCCGGAAGTCGTGGACGAAGCCGGGCCGGGTGAGCAGCGACTCGCTGAGGTACTTCACCGCGACCGCGACGCCGCTCTCCTCATGGACGGCGAGGACGACCCGCCCGCTCGCTCCCGAGCCGAGTTCGAGAGATCCTGTGTATCCCGGTACTTCCCAGGTGCTCATCGCATCCCCCCGCATCGCGCAGCCCTCACCACGCGCTCAGAGACACATTTTCGGCCACCGCGGTTGCACCGTACGCCCACCGCGGCTCACCCGGGCTTGATCGAGAAGAGTACGAAGTGATAACGGAAGGCAACGGCATGGGGACGGGTGCGGTCTAGTCCGCTATGAAGATCTCTTTCCTGCTGCACAACGCCTACGGCATCGGCGGCACGATCACCACGACCTTCAACCTGGCCCAGGCGCTGGCCGAGCGGCACGAGGTGGAGATCGTCTCCGTGCTGCGCCACCGGGAGCACCCCAACTTCGCCCTGGACCCGAAGGTCTCCCTGCGACCACTGGTGGACCTGCGGAAGGAGAAGGAACATCCGCTCCACCTCAGACCGGCGAAGGTCTTCCCGGCCGCCGAATACCGGTACCAGCAGTACAGCGAGCTCACCGACCAGAGGATCGGCGAGTGTCTGGAGACGATCGACGCCGACGTCGTCATCGGCACCCGCCCCGGCCTCAACGTGCACCTGGCGCTGCAGGCCCCGCAGCACGTCGTCCGCATGGGACAGGAGCACCTCACCCTCGACAACCACTCACCGGGGCTGCGCACCGCCCTGCGCCGGGCCTACCGGCGGCTCGACGTGCTCACCACGGTCACGGAGGCGGACGCCGCCGCCTACCGGCGCAAGATGCGGCTGCCCGGCGTCCGCGTGGAGGCCCTTCCCAACAGCGTCCCCGACCCCGTGCTGCCGGCCGCTGACGGCCGTGCGAAGGCGGTGATCGCGGCCGGCCGACTGGTTCCGGTGAAACGTTACGACCTGCTCATCGAGGCATTCGCCCCGGTCGCCGCCGCCCACCCGGACTGGCAGCTGCGGATCTACGGCAAGGGAGAGGAACACGACCGCCTGCGCCGCCTCGTCCAGAGCCTGGACCTGTGCAACAACGTCTTCCTGATGGGCGCGGCCGCCCCGATGGAGGCGGAGTGGGTCAAGGGCTCGATCGGCGCGGCCACTTCCAACTTCGAGCCGTTCGGCATGACCATCGTCGAGGCCATGCGCTGCGGACTCCCTGTGGTGAGCACCGACTGCCCGTACGGACCCGGCGAGATCATCAAGGAGGGCGTCGACGGGCGCCTGGTACCGGTCGGCGACCGCGAAGCACTGGCCAACGCCCTGCTGGACCTCGTCCGCGACGACGAGCTGCGCCGACGGATGGGCCGCACCGCCCTGGAGAACGCGCGCCGCTTCGCCCCGGCCCCCGTCGTGGCCCAGGCCGAACGCCTGATCGGCGAAGCCCTCTCGGCGAGAAGGACCGGACAGCCGGCCACACCGGAACGCGACCGCATGGACCGCGCCCTGATCAGCCATGGCTTCGCCGCCCGAGACGCCGCCTACGCCGCGGCCGCCACCGCACTGCGCACCGTACGAAGGGGACAGCGATGAACCAGCAGCCGGCCACGACCACCACGGCCACCACACCCGCCGCACAACTGCGCACCCACTGCACGACCGACGCGGACGGCCGGATCACCTTCCACCTCCCCGCACTCGAGACCCCCGACCGCGAGTCGGCCCAACTGCTGCTGCGACTGCGCCCCAAGAAGGGCCGGCCCGAGGACACCCTCCTCCACCTGCCCGTCGAAACCGCCGCCGACGGCGGCCGACGCGCGGTCCTGGAGCCCCGGCCCGCCCTCGCGGAGGGACGGTGGGACCTGTACCTGATCCCCGCACCGGGAGCGCCACGCCAGCGCCTGCGCCCAGGACTCCGAGACCTGCGCGCCCTGGTCGACGGACACACCCGCGACCGGCCGTCGCCGGTGGCGGTACGCATCCCGTACGCCACCAAGGACGGCTACCTGGCGATACGGACCTGGCGGCGCACCGCCCATGCCGAGGTCGAGGCCCTCGACGTGACGTCCACGTCGATGACGGTCAGGGCACGCCTGCACGGCGCCACCCTGTCGGCGGAATCCGCCGTACGCCTGCGTGCGCGCGGTGCCGACGGCGCCGTACGGCACCAGGAACCACAGGCCGACGGATCGGGCCGGTCCTTCTCCTTCACCGTGGACTTCGCGGAGCTGACCGCCACCGGCAGCACCGTCTGGGACCTCAGCGTCCGCACGCACCCGGCCGGGCAAGCCGCACCCATCCGGATCGGCCGCCTGCTGGACGACATCGCGGACCGCAAGGAGATCTTCGTCTACCCGTCCGCCACGGTCGGCGGCGCCACCGTACGCCCCTACTACACGGTCGACAACGACCTCTCCGTGGAGGTGACAGCCGCTCCCTGACGCTCGCGCACCGTCCCGGCGACGGCACGCTGCCGGCTACCGGGGCTGCTCGCGACGGTCGAGCACCTCGTAGTGCGCGGACTGCTCGTCGAAGTCCGGGAGCACCGCCCGGGCGGCCGCCGGCACGTGGGCCGTCTCGTAGTCCTCGCCCATGAACGCCCGTACGGAGTCCAGGGCGTCGAACCACATCAGGGTCATGAACTCGACGTCCTCCGCCCGGTCGCGTCGTACCAGGTCGATCGAGAGGAAGCCCGGGATGCGCCGCGCCTCGATCCCGGGAACGACCTGCCCGCGGACGATGCGCTCGTATGCGTCGGCGTTCTCCTTGGTGCTCCAGCCCCGCCACACACGACAGATCATGCGCCGAGCGCAGGCGCGCCGCCGCAGCCGGACAAGGGTCGGCAGGGAGGTGGGGGACAGGCGGTCCGGGCGGGGACTTCTCGTGGGCGTCGGGCGAGGGGAAGGGACACCGTCACGCAGCGCGCCTGCCCGGGCAGAGACAGCGAAAGTGCGGCGCACGGGGCGCCCCCGCCCCGGCAGTCCGGGTCCCGCGGCGCCCCCCGGTTCGCCCGGCAGGGGACCGTCCGGAACACGGGAGCGAAGGCCCGTCGAGCCGACGGCGCGGGACCGGCACACGTCTCAACTCCTGTGCGCGGGCAAGCCACATGGAAGGATGCCGTGCGTGACCGGATTGTCTTCGTCGCCCGTCGCCGGGGGCACGCCTCGCGGCCAGGGCCTGGGTTCCCGCACGGCCGCCGTGCTCGTGTTCGTCTCCTCGTCCGCGGTCCTGGTGGTCGAGATCGTCGCCCTGCGGCTGCTGGCTCCCTACCTGGGCCTGACCCTGGAGACCAGCACCATGGTGATCGGCATCGCCCTCACCGCGATCGCCGCGGGCTCCTGGCTGGGCGGGCGCATCGCCGACCAGGTCAGCCCACGCCGCCTCCTCGGCCCCGCGCTCGGACTGTCGGGGGCGGTCGTGGCGCTGACCCCCGCGGTGCTGCGCACCACGGCGGAGTGGGCGCCGGCGGCCCTCTTCCTGATCGCGGGCTTGACCATCCTCGTGCCGGGCGCGCTGCTCTCCGCGGTGACGCCGATCGTGACCAAGCTGCGTCTCACCAGCCTCGCGGAGACCGGAACGGTGGTCGGCCGCCTGTCCGGCGTAGGAACCGTCGGCGCCATCTTCGGCACCGTCCTCACCGGCTTCGTCCTCGTCTCACGGTTCCCGGTCAGCGGCATCCTGATCGGACTCGGGATCGTCCTCGTGATCGGCTCGGCACTGGTGGAGTGGCGGACGCGCGGATGGACCGGCACTCCCGCGCTCACCCTCGTGATCGTCGCCGGCGGCCTCGCCACCACCGTCGCACCCGGCGGCTGCGACGCGGAGACCCGGTACCACTGCGCAACGGTCGTCGCGGACCCCGACCGCGACAGCGGCCGCACCCTCGTCCTGGACGGCCTGCGGCACTCCTACGTCGACCTCGACGACCCGACCTTCCTGAAGTTCACGTACGTCCGCGCCCTCGCGTCGGCCGTCGACACCGCCTTCCCCGAAGGCGACCCCCTCGCCGCCTACCACCTCGGCGGCGGCGGGCTCACGTTCCCCCGCTACCTCGCGGCCACCCGGCCCGGCACACGCAGCCTCGTGTCCGAGATCGACAGCGGAGTCGTCCGCGTCAACCACGACCACCTCGGCCTCGGACCACAGCCTGGCATCGACGTACGCACCGAGGACGGCAGGCTCGGCCTGCGGCGCCTGGACACCGACAGCCGCAATCTCGTCGTGGGCGACGCCTTCGGAGGCGTCAGCGTGCCCTGGCACCTCACCACCGAGGAAGCGATGACGGACGTACGGCGAGTGCTCACCCCGGACGGCCTCTACGCCGCCAACCTCATCGACCACGGCACCCTGGCCTTCGCCCGTGCCGAAGTCGCCACCCTCAGCAAGACCTTCGAGCACGTCGCCGTTCTCGGCGACCCCGCCGACATCGGCCTCGACCCGACCACCACCCCCGAGGGCGGCAATCTCGTGGTGCTCGCCGCCGACCGTCCCCTCGACCTGCCCGCAATCCAGGAAGCGCTGAACTCCCGCGACACCGGCTGGAGGATCGCCACCGGCGACGACCTCACCTCCTGGATCGGCGAAGCCCAACTCCTCACCGACGACTACGCCCCCGTGGACCAGCTCCTCCAGCCCTACAGCCCACGAAGCGGCCACTGACCGGACCCGGAACACCCACCGGCCTCGGCCGAGGCTCAGTCGAGACAGAACTCGTTGCCCTCGACGTCCTGCATCACGATGCACGCGTCATGACCGTCGTACAGCGTCTCCACGTGCACCGCGCCGAGCGGAGCCAGTCGCGCACGCTCGGCCTCAAGAGCGGCGAGCCGCTCTTCCCCCACGAGCCCGGTGGCCACGCGCACATCCAGATGCACCCGATTCTTGACGACCTTCCCCTCGGGCACGCGCTGGAAGAACAACCGCGGCCCGACCCCCGAGGGATCGCTGCACGCGAACCACGCCCCCCGCTTCTCGGGCGGCTGCGCACTCCAGTAGGCGTCCCAGGTGGCAAAACCCTCGGGCGGCGACGGCACGACGTATCCCAACACCTCGCACCAGAAGCGAGCGACGCGCTCCGGTTCCGCGCAGTCGAAGGTGACCTGGAACTTCTTGATCGACGACATCCGCGCACCCTAGCAAGTGAGTTGAAGGGACCACACACCCCTTTTTGCCGCGCACGGACGGGAACGGCCTCAGTAGGTGAGGGCGTCCTCGGCGGAGCCGAAGAAGCTGGTGACCCGGCCGTCGTTGACCGTGACGGGGCCGCCGTCGATCAGCACGGTCGCCGGGCTCTCGGCCGCGCTGAGGGCGACTTCGACCTTGTCCGTGCTCCTGCCGCCCGCGGTGTCGGCGCGCGCGAACATGATCCCCGCGTAGGCCTTCTCACCGGCCTTCAGGATCCAGTCCCTGCCCTCGGGTCCCATGTGCTCGGCGGCCCCGTCGAGCTCCGGAATCGTGATCACCAACTCGTCGGCGGCGAGCAGACACGGCTCGGCGCCCTTGTTGGTGGCGGTCAGCAGCGCATGGTTGACAGGTCCGGACGCGACGGTGACGTCGTAGGCCAGGTCGGTCGTCTCACACATGCCCACGCCTGCGTCCTGCCCGTCCGCGGAACCGGGCTCCGAGGGCGCGCCGCTTCCCGTGTCGACCGGGGATGCGCTCGTGGGGGAGGAGGACGGGCCGGCCGCGGTACCGGGGGCAGCCGCGTCCGGCTCCCCGCCCCCGTTGCAGGCGGTCAGCGCCGGCACGCCGAGCGAGAGAGCCACGAGCGCGGCAGCGGTACGACGAGAACGAGCGGTGTGAGCCATGAGAAGTCCCCCGGAAGTCGGAATGTCCCGGCGATCGTGCCCCACCGAGTCCCCGCCGCAGCCCGCAGGCACGGACAGAGATCCGTCTCCGAACAGCCCTGTGACACTGTGACAGGGAAGCAGGGGCAGGGACACGCCAGGCCTGTTGGCGGACTCACGACCGGGACGGGGACGACGGTGACGACTGACGGCGGAAAGCAGATGGCCGACGTGGCGGGCGACCCGCCCGCGGCGAGGCCGCTCACGGTGGTGCGCCGGGGCAGCGGTCCGGAGGTGCTGCTCGTCCACGGCGGCGCCGGGCCCACGGCGACCTGGCAGGGCCTGGCCCCGTTGAGCACGCGCTGGACACTGGCGTTCGTGCACCGCCGCGGCTTCGCGCCCAGCCCGCCCCCACCGGCAGGCCGCCAGGACTACGAGGTCGACGCCGACGACCTCGCGCCTCTCCTGGACGATCGCCCCCACGTCGTCGCGCACTCCTACGGAGCCTTGGGCGCCGTCATCGCGGCCGCGCGCAGACCCGACCGGGTCCGGTCGCTGACCCTGATAGAGCCGCCCTTCTTCCTGGCGCCCGACGATCCCGAGGTGACCCGCTTCCGACGCCTGAGCGACGCCGCGCTCACCCAGGGCCTGGACGCCGAACCGGCCGTGCTGCGCGAGTTCCTGCGCATCACCGGCGCCCCGGTACCGCAGGAGGGACCCCTGCCCGAAGCGGTCGTGCGCGGGGTACGCCGCGCCCACAAGTGCCGGCCACCCGCCGAAGCGAACCTGCGACTCGACGTCCTCCGGCACGCCGACGTCCCCGCCCTCGTGGCGTCCGGCCGACACACGACCGCGGTCGAGCGCATGTGCGACGCCACCGCCGAACAACTCCACGCCCAGCGACTCGTCGCACCCGGCGCAGGCCACTTCGTAGCCGCGGCGCCCGGATTCGCCGAACAACTCGACCGCTTCCTCGACGCCCGGAGCTGACCGCACTCACCGGCTCGGGCCCCGGCCCGGAAGCGGTGTGCCGCTTCCGGGGCCCTACCGGAGACTGCCCGGCACCGTCCCCGCGACGTCACCGGGGAGCTCTCGGTCAAAAGAGCGTGCCGCCCGTCATGCCGACCGCCGCTCCCGCACGGCGAGCAACGGGATTCCGCATGATCCCGGGGACCGGGGACCGGGGACCGGTGCCGCGGGCGCCGCAGACCACCCCCCTGCCGCATGTGACCCACATCACAGTCAATCCCTGTCAGGGATCGTCGGCCTGCTCCGCTCAAGTCACCGAAGGAGCCAAGCGAACCGACCGACAGGAGCAACGCCATGAAGCACCGCATCGTCGTCCTCGGCGCCGGTTACGCCGGGGCCTACGCAGCCGGCACCCTGGCCCGCCGCCTGTCCCCGGCGGACACCGAGATCACCGTGGTCAATGCCGTGCCCGAGTTCGTCCAGCGGATGCGGCTGCACCAGTTCGCGGCCGGCCGCGAGATCGAGGCCCCCCGCCTGACCGAGGTCTTCGCCGGTACGGCGATCAGGGTGCGCGTCGCCCGGGTCACCGCCATCGACCCGGACCAGCAGATCGTGCGCGTGGCCGACGCGGGCGGTGGCGGTGAACTCGCCTACGACACACTGCTGTACGCGCTGGGCAGCCACGTCGCCGACCACGGCGTCCCCGGCGTGCTCGACCACGCCTTCGACGTCACCGGCCGGCCCTCGGCGCTCCGCTTGCGCAAGCGCCTGGACGCCCTGGAGAAGCGGGGAGGCGGGACCGTACTGGTCGTCGGCGACGGGCTGACCGGCATCGAGACGGCCACCGAGATCGCCGAGGCCCGTCCCGGCCTGTCGGTGACGCTGATCGCCCGCGGCGAACTGGGCGCCCGCCTCTCCGCCGGAGCCCGTGACCACCTGCACCGGGCCTGCGACCGCCTCGGCATCACCGTCCTGGAGCACACCACCGTCGAGGCCGTCGAAGCGACTCAGGTGCGGTGCGCCGACGGCACCGCCCTGGCGTCCGACGCGACCGTGTGGGCGGCAGGGTTCTGCGTGAACCCCATCGCCGCGGCCGGCGGCCTTGAGGTCACCGACGACGGCCGGATCGTCGTCGACCGCACCATGCGCTCGGTCTCCCACCCGACCGTGCACGCGGCCGGCGACAGCGCCTACGCGATCGGCGACAACGGCCAGCCGCTGCCGATGTCCTGCGCATCCGCCGGCTACACCGGCAAGCAGGCCATCGAGGCGATCGTCGGACACCTGACCGGTCGCAAGACCACGCACACCAAGCTGGCCTACCCGGGCAACCACATCAGTCTCGGACGCCGCGACGCGATCCTGCAGATGGTCGACTCCGACACGCGGGCCAAGCCGAAGTACCTCGGCGGCCGCACGGCCGCGCGCATCAAGGCGGGCATCCTGGCCACCTCGCTGTGGGCCACCGCGCATCCCACCTTCGGCCTGCCCAAGCGCAGGCACCACCTGGCCGCAGCACCGACTGCCCCTGCCGAGACGGAAGTTGCCGCTTAGGGTGACCGGCATGGACAGCACCGCCATCGACCGTTTCGACACCGACCGGTTCGAGGCCGGCCGCAGCCGGCTGGCCTCGCTGGCCTACCGTCTGCTGGGCTCGGCGACCGATGCCGAGGACGCCGTACAGGATGCGTTCCTGCACTGGCAGGCCGCCGACCGGCAGCTCATCAAAGTGCCGGAAGCATGGCTGACCAAGGTCGTCACCAACCTGTGCCTCGACCGGCTCCGGTCCGCCCAGGTCCGCCGCGAACGCGCCGCCGGCGCCTGGCTGCCCGAACCGCTCCTGGACGGCGACCCGATGCTCGGCCCGGCCGACACCTTCGCCCAGCGTGAATCGGTCTCGCTGGCCGTGCTGACCCTCATGGAACGTCTCTCTCCCCTGGAGCGGGCCGTCTACGTCCTGCGCGAAGCGTTCTCCTACCCGCACGCCGAGATCGCCGAGATCCTCGACATCACCGAGTCCGCAAGCCAGCAGCACCTGCACCGGGCCCGGCACCGCGTCACCGCCGCCCGCCGCCGTGGCGGCAGCGAGATCGACCCGGCCTCCGCCCGCAGGATCATCGAGGAGTTCCTCGCCGCCGCGACCTCCGGCCGCACCGAACGCCTGGTCGCGCTGCTCACCGACGACGCCACCGCCGTCTCCGACGGCGCCGGCCTGAGCGCGAAGCTGCTGCAGTACGACACCCCGCAGCGCATCGCCGCCATCGCACGGGCCGGCTTCAGGCCCACGGACGCCAAGCGGCGCCTCGCCGGCGGCACGCCCGCCATGCACTACGCCGTCCTCAACGGCGCCCCGGCCATCCTCGCCGTGGTGGGCGGCCACGTCGTCGGCTCCGTGACCTTCGACCTCACCGCCGGCAAGATCGCCACCGTCCGCGGCATCGCCGCCCCCGCCCGGCTGACCCGCCTCAACGAAGCCTGGCGACAGCACGAACCCGACACGCCGCTCATCGCCCAGTGGTGACACGACGCCGGCAACACGGACGGGCAGGGCGGCCGCCGCACTGACCAGCGGTCACATGGCCGCCCGTCCCGCGCCTGCCGCCCGGTCCGCACCCCGTCATGCGCTGCCGGATGGCGCTTCGTGAGCCTCGGCAGGGCGGCGGAGGTGCTGCGGTACGGGGGCGCGGTCGCTGGTGGGCGCCCCTGCGGTACGGGGGCGCGGCGGCTGGGGGCGCCCCGTGGATCAACGGGTTGCCCCGGGACAGGAAGAGCAGTTCGTGGGCGAGCGCCTGGTGTGGGCCAGGGCGCTGCCCACAGCCTGCCGCACCCGGCCGGGGAGACCCGCCGGCCAACCCCTCTCGCCCCGCACGTGCGGAGGCTTCCGGCACTCCCGCGCCGGTACCGGAAGGAAGCCGCGCATGAGCGCAGGGCCAACTGCCCGGCCCGTCGAACCGTCCTGCGCGGACGGCACGTCGTGCCTCACTCCGGCCGGGACCGGCCCCGTCCGAACGGTGCCCGCTGTCCGCTCGCGATCCGACTCCCCGAGCGCGCGGAGGCCTTCACGGACCCCGGTACGCATCCACGCGCTCTGCCCGGGACGCCCCGGGGGTGGAACGATCCCGGTGCCGGTACCGGTTCGGAACACCATCGGCCCCCGGCCGGCAGGCCCGGGGACCACGCACACCACACAGAGGATCAGGGGGCTGGACATGGCAGTGGTGATGTCGATGCACTGGTCGGGAGTCACACCGGAGCAGTACGACGCGGTGCGGGACGCGGCCGGCTGGGAGGAGACCCCGGCGCCCGGTGGCCAGATACACGTGGCCTGGTTCGACGGGCAGGGCCTCCACGTGACCGACGTATGGGAGTCCGAGCAGGCCTTCGAGACCTTCTTCACCGAACGACTGGCAGCCGCGCTCGAGAAGGCAGGCATCACCGGAACCCCGGAGACCACCTTCAGCCCGCTGCACCGGCGCTTCGTCGCGCCCGGCGTCAGCGGCGTCGCCTAGGAGCGCTGCTGTCTCCTCCTGGGAGGTGTCCGCTCGTCTGCCCGGTCCCGGTGGGGCGGGGCAGACGAGCGGACCGCGTCGGTCCTGGCCGCGGTCCGGCACGGGCGGAGAGTGATTGTCGCCCTTGCTGATCCCGACCGCGGGAGTGAACTCCGGTCAGGCCGGTGTGCGCGGCCGCTGTACGGTACCCCGGCCGCGAACGCGGTTGCCCCGCTCCCGCCCTGGGCGCGCGGCGTGCTCGGCCTTGCGCGGCCCGCCCTGGTGGAGGACCTCGCGGTACGTCCCGCCGGTCTGCTGCTGACCCGCGCCGTCCGGTGGGCCATGGCCCCGGTCCGGCGATCGGATCAGGGCTGAGGCGCCAGGGGTGTCACCCGCGTCGGGTGACCGTGGTTGCGCTGCGGCTGCTTCACCGCGGCGGCCCTGCTGTCCGACAAGACGTACGCCAGGCCCGGGTTGCAGGGCGTTCGACCGCGCGACCCCCGTCTCCCTGCCGGAGACGCCGGGTTCGGGCTGTGCGCAACCTCGATCAGGACGACTCACGCACCACCAGTTCCGTCGGCAGTGTCAACTGCCGTGGACCGGAGGCGGCATCGGTGATCTCGTCGAGGAGGATCGCGGCCATGGTCCGGCCCAGTTCCTCGACCGGTTGCCGGACCGTGGTCAGCGGTGGGTTGGTGTGGCGGGCGAGCACGGAGTCCTCGAAGCCGACGACCGCGACGTCGCCCGGCACCTGCCGTCCCTGACGGCGCAGTTCGCTCAGGGCGCTGACGGCCATCAGGTCGGACGCCGCGAAGACGGCGTCCAGATCCGGTGCACGTTCAAGAAGCGAACGCATGGCCCGGCGTCCGCCTTCCTCGGTGAAGTCGCCCACCTCGACCAGGTGTTCGTCGGCCACGACCCCCGCCTCCTCGTGGGCGGCGCGCCAGCCGGCGAGGCGGCCGCGACCGACGTCCATGTCCAGCGCGCCGGTGATGGTGGCGATGCGGCGCCGGCCGCTGCCCAGCAGATACCGGACGGCGGCCGCGGCGCCCCCGGCGTTGTCGGAGGTGACATAGCTCAGCGGCTCGTTCTCGTCGCGCCGGCCCGCCAGTACCGTGGGCAGGCCCATCTCCATGAGGATGCCGGGCAGTTGGTCGTGGGCGTGGACCGAGACGAGCAGCACGCCGTCGACCCGGCGGGTCGCCACCGACTCGGTCAGCTGGTCCCGTTCGGCCTGGTCGCGGACGAGCATCAGCTGGAGCTGCGTGCGGGTTTCGGAGAGCGCGCCGCTCACTCCGCGGATCAGGGCGGCGAAGAAGGGTTCCGAGCCGAGCCGGCTCTCCGACTCGGGGATCACCAGGGCCACCGCGTTGGTGCGGTTGGTGACCAGTCCGCGGGCCACCGAGTTGGGGACGTAGTCCAGCTCCTTGATCGCGGCCAGGACCCGGGCCCGTGCGTCGGCGCTGACGAGTTCGGAGCCGTTGATGACGCGGGAGACCGTGGTCCGACCCACCCCCGCGCGGGCGGCGACCGTCTTGATCGTGGGACGGCGGTTCCCTGTCATGTGCTCCTCCCGGCAACGGTCGCGCGGCACCGGCCGCGGACCTGACCAGCGGCAATTGTGGCAGACGCGGGGAGGGGCACAGCACTCCCGCCGAGGTCACGAAGCGAACACCGGACCCGGCCGCCGCGCACGAATTGTTTTCAAGTTATTGACATAGCCGATCCCTGCCACGAGTCTTCCATCCACTGGTGGGCACGTTCCCACCCGTCGGTGGGAACGTGCCCACCGACATTTCACCCACCCCGTAGGCATCACGGAACCCGCTGCTCCGGTGCGCCGGCGCCGTCGCTTGGAGGAAGAAACATGGCAACTGTCAGAAGGTCATCACGGACCGGAGCGCTCGCGGCCGTCGCGGCCACCGGCGCGCTCGCGCTCGTCGTCGGCTGCGGCGGCAGCGACGACTCCGTCACCGGCGGCGGCAAGAAGGACGGCAAGGTCGTCATCACCGTGGGCCTGTACGGAGTGATGGGCTTCAAGGAGACGGGCCTGCTGGAGCAGTACGAGAAGGAGAACCCGGGCGTCGAGATCAAGGCCGAGGTGGCCGGTGACGAGCAGACGTACTACACCGCGCTGCAGACCCGGCTCGCGGCCGGCAAGGGCCTGAAGGACATCCAGGGCATCGAGATCGGCCGGGCGAAGGAGATCGTCGACACCCAGGCCGACAAGTTCGCGGACTTCTCCGACGTGCCGGGCACCGACCACTTCCTGCCCTGGAAGCAGTCCCAGATCACCACCGAGGACGGCAAGGTCCTGGGCCTCGGCACCGACATCGGCCCGATGGCGGTCTGCTACCGCAAGGACTACTTCGAGCAGGCCGGCCTGCCCACCGACCGCGACGAGGTCGCCAAGCTGTGGGAGGGCGACTGGAAGAAGTACGTCGAGGTCGGCCGCACCTTCAAGAAGGACTTCAAGGGCGGCGACGTGGCGTTCATGGACGCCGCCAGCGGCCTGTTCAACGCCATGGTCTTCGGCTACCCCGAGCAGTACTACAACGCCCAGGGCGAGCTGATCTACGACAAGAACCCGGCCGTCAAGGAGGCCTGGAACCTCGCCGTGGACGCCGCCGAGGACGGACTGACCGCCAAGCTCCGCCAGTTCCAGCCCGGTTGGGACCCCGGCCTGGCCAACGGCACGTTCGCCACGGCCGTCTGCCCGGCCTGGATGCTCGGCCACATCGGTGAGAAGGCCGGCGAGGCGAACAAGGGCAAGTGGGACGTCGCCAAGGCCCCCAAGGGCGCCAACTGGGGCGGCTCCTTCCTCGGCGTGATGGAGCAGAGCCCAGTGAAGGAGGAGGCGAAGAAGCTCGCCGCCTGGCTGACCGCGCCGGAGCAGCAGGCCCACATCTTCAAGAAGCAGGGCAGCGTCCCGTCCTCGCAGAAGGCACTGGAGAGCCCCGAGGTCAAGGACATCACCTCGGAGTACTTCGGCAACGCCCCGATAGGCGAGATCTTCGGCGCCGCCGCCCAGGAGATCCCGGACAAGCAGGTCCTCGGCCGCAAGGACGGCACGATCAAGGACACCTTCTCCCAGGGCCTGACCCTGATCGAGCAGCAGGGCACCGCACGCGACGAGGCGTGGGAGACCACCGCGGAGCGCATCGAGAAGGCGGTCGGCTGACCCCTCGGTCCCTCGACCGCTCCGGCCGACCGGGCCCGTCCGTCTCCGACGGCGGGCGGGCCCGGGCCCCGGCCCCCTCATCCGCTCTCAGGAAGGAAGTCCGGTGGCCACCTCCACCACCAAGGCCCAGGCCGGCGAGGGCCGTCGGGGTCCGTCTCCGCACCCCGGCGGCGAAGGCGCCGGACGGCGCCGCGGCGCGCTGCTGCACCGCCTCGACCTCAAGGGCGCGCCCTACGCCTTCGTCGCCCCGTTCTTCGTCGTGTTCGCCGCGTTCAGCTTCTACCCCCTCGTCTACACCTCCTGGATCTCCCTGCACCGGGTGGAGCTCGCCACCCTGGACGTCATGGAGTGGGTGGCGTTCGACAACTACGTCGACCTGTGGAACGACGACCGCTTCTGGAACGCGCTGGCCAACACCATCACCATCGGTGTCATCTCCACGGTGCCGCAGCTTCTGATGGCACTCGGTCTGGCGCACCTGCTCAACTACCGCATGCGCGGCTCGCTCTTCTTCCGGGTCGCCTCGCTCGTCCCGTACGCCACCTCGGTCGGTGCCGCGGCCCTCGTCTTCACCATGCTCTTCGAGCGCGACTTCGGCATGATCAACTGGGCGTTCGGCGCGATCGGCCTCGACCCGGTGAACTGGGAGGCCGACAAGTGGCCCGCCCAGATCGCCATCTCCACGATCGTCATCTGGCGGTGGACCGGCTACAACGCGCTGCTCTACCTCGCCGCCATGCAGGCCGTCCCCGCCGACCGGTACGAGGCCGCCGCCCTCGACGGCGCCTCCCGCTGGAAGCAGTTCACGCACGTCACCGTGCCGGGGATCCGCTCCACCATCGTCTTCACCATCGTGCTCTCCACCATCGGCGCGACCCAGCTGTTCGGCGAGCCACTGATCTTCGGCCAGGGCCCCAACGGGGTCACGGGCGGCGCCGACAACCAGTACCAGACGCTGGGCCTGCTGCTGTACGAGGAGGGCTGGAAGAACTACCAGATGGGCCGCTCGGCGACCGTCGCCTGGGCGATGTTCCTGCTGCTCGTCGTCGTCTTCGTGGCGCAGCGCCTCATCAAGCGCCTGCGCGCCCGTACGTCCTGACCTGGAGTCGTCATGACCACAGAAAGCCTCCCGGTCCGGACGGACGCCCCCGCCCGGACCCCCGTCACCAAGCCCGCCGCCCGCCGCGGCCTGGGTGTGTTCCGGCCCGGCGCCGGCCGCCAGCACCACGCGGGCCCGCTCGCCTACGTCCTGCTCGGTATCGTCGCCATCCTGTCGATCTTCCCGCTGTACTGGACGATGGTGGCGGCCTCGACCGACAACACCCGTGTCAGCCAGACGCCGCCGCCGTTCCTGCCCGGACCGAACCTGTTCAGCAACCTGGCCCGCGCCTGGGACGAGGCGGCCATGGGCAAGGCCATGGTCAACAGCACGATCGTGGCCGGAGTGATCGCCCTGTCCACGGTGATGTTCGCGACCCTCGCCGGCTTCGCCTTCGCCAAACTGCGCTTCAAGGGCCGCAACGTCCTGCTCATGCTGGTGATCGGCACGATGATGGTGCCGCCCCAACTCGGCGTCGTGCCGCTGTTCATGATGATGTCCGAGCTGGGCTGGTCGCAGCAGCTGCCCGCCGTCATCTTCCCCACCCTGGTGAGCGCCGTCGGGGTGTTCTTCATGCGGCAGTACCTCAGCGAGGCGCTGCCCGACGAACTCGTCGAGGCCGGCCGGGTGGACGGCGCGCACTCGCTGCGGATCTTCTGGAGCATCGTGCTGCCCGTCGCACGGCCCGCGATGGCGGTCCTCTTCATGATCACTTTCGTGCACGCCTGGAACGACTTCTTCTGGCCGTTCGTGGTGCTCGACATGAGCAACCCGACCGTCCCCGTCGCCCTCACCCAGCTCAGCGCCGGATACGTCCGCGACCAGTCCCTGATCATGGCGGGCGCCCTCCTCGGCACGCTCCCGCTGCTGGCGATGTTCATCGTCTTCGGCCGGCAGATCGTCAGCGGCATCATGGCGGGCGCGGTCAAGGGCTGACCCCCGCCCCCACTCCCACCGATACACCCTCTTTCCGAAAGGACACACGTGGTCACCGCAGCACGACAGCAGACCGCGTCCGCCCCGGACGCCTCCCGCACCTTCCCGAAGGGCTTCCTCTGGGGCACCGCAACCGCCTCCTACCAGATCGAGGGGGCCGCCGGAGAGGACGGCCGGACCCCGTCCATCTGGGACACCTACGCCCGCACCCCGGGCCGGGTCCGCAACGGCGACACCGGGGACATCGCCACCGACCACTACCACCGCTGGCGCGAGGACGTCGCCCTCATGGCCGAACTCGGCGTCGGCGCCTACCGCTTCTCCCTCGCCTGGCCCCGCATCCAGCCCACCGGCCGCGGCCCCGCCGTGCAGAAGGGCCTGGACTTCTACCGGCGTCTCGTCGACGACCTGCTCGACAAGGGCATCCAGCCCGTCGCCACCCTCTACCACTGGGACCTGCCCCAGGAACTGGAGGACGCCGGCGGCTGGCCCGAACGCGCCACCGCCGAGCGGTTCGCCGAGTACGCCTCACTGGCCGCCGAAGCCCTCGGTGACCGCGTGCGCACCTGGACCACCCTCAACGAACCCTGGTGCAGCGCCTTCCTCGGCTACGGCTCGGGAGTGCACGCCCCCGGCCGCACCGACCCGGTCGCCGCGCTGCGCGCCGCCCACCACCTCAACCTCGGCCACGGCCTGGCCGTACAGGCGCTGCGCGACCGGCTCCGTGCCGACGCCCAGGTGTCGGTCACCCTCAACATCCACCACGTACGCCCCCTCACCGCGACCGGGGCCGACACCGACGCCGCCCGCCGGATCGACGCCCTGGCCAACCGGGTCTTCACCGGACCCATGCTGCGCGGCGCCTACCCGGAGGACCTGTTCAAGGACACCGCCACGGTGACCGACTGGTCCTTCGTGCGGGACGGCGACCTGGCGACGGCCCACCAGCCGCTGGACTTCCTCGGCGTGAACTACTACTCGCCCACGCTCGTCTCGCACTCCGACGGCAGCGGCACCCACACCTCCGACGGGCACGGCCGCAGCGACTTCAGCCCGTGGCCGGGCGCCGACACCGTCGCCTTCCACCAGAGCCCGGGCGAGACCACCGCCATGGGCTGGGCCATCGACCCGAGCGGCCTGTACGAGCTGCTGCGCCGGCTGTCCTCCGACTTCCCCGAACTGCCCCTGGTCATCACCGAGAACGGCGCGGCGTTCGACGACTACGCCGACCCCGAGGGCAACGTCAACGACCCGGGCCGGATCGCCTATGTGCGCGACCACCTGGCCGCCGTGCACGACGCCCTGCGCGACGGCTCCGACGTACGCGGGTACTTCCTGTGGTCGCTGCTGGACAACTTCGAGTGGGCGCACGGATACAGCAAGCGCTTCGGCACCGTCTACGTCGACTACCCGACCGGGCGGCGCATCCCCAAGGCGAGCGCCCGCTGGTACTCCCAGGTGGCGCGCACCGGAGTCCTGCCCGGCGCCTGACCCACGCCCGGGGCGCCGTTCTCCGGCCCCCTGCCGCGTTCCGCAGCCCGTCCTCCGGCCCGGGGGACGGGCTCGCGCGCGTCACTCGCCGGGGTAGCGCACTCCGATCCGTTCACGCACCTGGTCCAGGGTGTCCATCACGGCCAGGGTGTGGGCCGGAGGCAGCAGCGGTGACGCCGTCAGGCCCGCCCGCAGACAGCGCATCACCTCTCTGGCCTGGTGCCCGTAGCCGTGTCCTTCCTGCGGCGCGGCGGTCACGGCCCGGGGCTCGTGCCCGTCGCGGTGCAGGACGAAGGACGGGGGATTGAAGAAGTCGGCCGGTATCTCGATGCGGCCGGTGGTGCCGTACACCGTCGCCCGGTGCTCGTCCTGCGCGAGCAGCGAGCACGTCAGTACGGCCATAGCGCCGTCCCGGTAGCCGAACAGCATGCCCGTCTGCTCGTCGACACCCCGCGGCGACAGCCGGGCGTGGGCGGTGACCGTCTCGGGAGCGCCGAGGAGCAGGTGGGCGAAGGACACCGCGTAGGTGCCCAGGTCCAGCAGGGCGCCGCCGCCCGCCGCCGGGTCCCACAGGCGGTGTTCCGGGGGCGCGTCCACGCGGATGCCGAAGTCGGCGTGCAGGGCGCGGACCTGCCCGATGGCGCCCTCGGCCACCAGCTCCGCGATGCGCAGTACGGCCGGGTTGACGCACGTCCACATCGCCTCCATCACGAACAGGCCCTGCTTCTCGGCCAGTTCGGTCAGCATGCGGGCCTGTCGGCCGCTGAGGGCGAAGGGCTTCTCGCACAGCACCGGCTTGCCGGCCTCCAGGCAGGCCGTCGCGGCCGCCACATGCTGGGCGTGGGGGGTGGCCACGTAGACGACGTCGACCTCCGCATCGGCGGCCAGCTCCCGCCAGCTGCCGTGCGCACGGGGGATACCGAACCGTGCCGCGAACGTTCGCGCGGCCTCCGCCGACCGGGATCCGACCGCGGTGACCCGCGCGTCCGGCAACCGCAGCAGATCCTCGGTGAAGGCGGCGGCCATGCCCCCGGTCGCCAGGACACCCCAACGCAAGGGCTCTTGTGTCACGTGCTTCTCCTGTTCAGCGGTGCTCGCGGTACGTCCCGCACTCTATGGGTACGTTCCCATGGCGTGGGCGACGCGGTCGGATGCGGCACGGGCATGCGGGGATCGCGGGAACGCGGGAACGCGGGAATGCCCCGCAGGAGAGCGCCGGCCCAGTGGTACGGGCCGCAGCTCCCGGCACTCCGAGCGCGCGACGCCGGCCGAGCCGCTGGTGCAGGACCACCACAGCGAGCACCGCAGGATGGGTGGGGCCGGCAAGGCGGGGACCACGACGACGACGGCATCGGCCGTCGAGCCGCGAGCGGACAGGGGCGCAGTGCCGGAGCGGCGCCTGCTCCGACGATCAGCCCGCCGCCCATCCCCCGTTGCCCGCCGCCCATCACCCATCACCCGTTGCCCGTCGCCGCTGCCCGCCGCCCGCTGCGAGGCGGCCGAAGAACTCGGCGTCACGCTCGGCACCTGTGCCTGGTCGCCCCACCATGAGGGCCCCGCGACCGAATACCAGGACCTGCTCACGCCGCCGGACAGCGTGTGGGATTCCCTCGCCCGTGACGTGGGCTTCCCGAGTGGGCCCGATGTTCCCGAAGGCCCACCTCGCCCGGCATACGCCGACTCCGCCCGCCGACCGGTGTTCCGTCGGCTGCGCCGGTACGGCCTCGTGCGGACGGCCCCGGCCACGACGGACGGCACACGACGCGACTCCCTGCCGTCGGCGTCGGCGGGTTGAGGCCGTCCGAGCGACACCGGTGGCCGCCGCATGCTCGACATCAGGCACCGCGGACGGCACAGCAGCCGTCGGACGGGGTGCTTCCGGCGGCTGCTGTGCGGTCTTGCTTCGGCCGAGGAGCCGACACCCGTCATCCACCTCGCGTCACGGGACGCGATTGCGCCGGCAGTGCAACGGTGGCCTGCTGGGCCTGCGGGCGCCCCACAGGCCGCGGCCTCACGGGGGAAGAAGTCTTCGACCTGCTGCCCCGCCACTCCCAGGTAGACAGCCTCGCAGTCCGCGAAGGCGCCCGCTGCGCCCGCGCACAGGACACCGTGCCCTGGCCCCGGTGACGGCGCCCCCCGGCTCCCTGCTGAACCGGAGGGGCCTGAGCCGGGTCGGCCCCCCGGGGAATACCGCCGGACCCGGCCTGCGGACCAAGTCCCCTCGACGGACACCTCAACACCTTTGCGCCCTGGGCAGCAGGGCCCAGGTCTGCGGGCCGCGCCGTCGACGTACGGGAGCACGAGGGAGGAGAACAGCGCGGCAAACGCCCCACACGCGGCGATCAGGCAGCCCGCGAGGCGTGATCGGCAAGCAGAGCACCCTCCGGGCCAGGGCCGATGTCCCGGGTGCGGTGTGCGGCAGCGCGCTGTGGCCGACCGGGGCGAAGCGCGGCGGCAGACCGCCACGGAAACCGGGCTTCTTGCGCCGGGATGCGCGGTCAGCCGTGTCGGGGACGGCGCAGACCGTGCCGCGCGCACAGGCCGGCACGTGATCACCGGGCTCGGCAGAGACTCTGTTCAAGGGCCCTCGTGCCCGGAACGGACGAGCCGCCCCGGGCGCCCGCGGCAGGTGTGCACGCTGTGAGCGATAGTGGGGAGCAAGGGCTTCCACAGGTGTGGTGGCGGCCGGACCCGGCGGTGACGGGCGGTTCGGCGATAGGGTGGCCACACAGGCATCGAGACAGGCGGTGGCCGTGGAGTGGCGGGAATTCGCCGAGATGATGGCCCAGCTCGCCCGGGACCTGCTGTCGCAGGATTCGGTGCAGGAGACGCTGGACGAGATCGCGCAGGCGGCGGTGCGACTGGTGGCTGGCTGCGACGCGGCCGGGATCCTGGCGGTGCGCAAAGGCCGGGCGGTCACGCTGTCGTCCTGCGGGAACTTGGTCGAGGCGTCCGACCGCCTGCAGGGCGAGCTGAACGAAGGTCCTTGCTTCGACCTCGCGCGCCGCTCGAAGGACGCACAGAGCGAGCGCGTTTTCCGGATCGCGGACATGACACAGCCGCAGACGGGTTGGCCGCGGTTCGCAGCCGCGGCCCGCGGGCTGGGGATCGGCAGCATGACCGGCGTGCTCCTCTACACCCATGACGAGGACTTCGGCGCGCTGAATCTCTACGCTCGCCGTCCCGGCGCATTCGATCAGGACATCGAGACCGCCGCCTGGCTGCTGGCCTCGCACGCCGCCGTCGCCCTTGCGGACGCCCGCACCATCGATCAGCTCGAGGACGCCATGAAGACCCGGCACGCCATTGGTGAGGCGATGGGCATCCTGATGGAACGTCACAAGCTCAGCGAGGACGAGGCCTTCAACGTGCTGCGCCGCATCTCTCAGCAGCACAACGTCAAGCTGCGGGACATCGCCCAGCGAGTCCGTACCGACCACACAGGCCGCACCGACCGGGGCTGATCATCCAACCTCCCCCTCCCGGAACCGCGCCGGTCCGCTCCTGGCCCACGGCCGCGGCCCGCCGCCGCCACGAGGTGGTGAACACAGTTTGTCGGCCGCCGACTGTGTGGTCCGGCGCCTGCGGGGCATTCGCACGGCACACGTCCGACGAGTTCCGACTCGAAGGGGGACAGCCATGCTGGCCATCATCTCCGCAGTACTGTTCTTCATCGCCTTCCTGATCAACGCCGCCGACATCTCCACCAATGACGCCTTCAGCTCGACCAACGTGATGCTTCTCGGGCTGACCGCGCTCGCCCTGCACGTCGCGGGCGTCGGCGGCGGCTGGTCGCTCGGTGGCCGCAGACGCTGACGCCGACGTCGCCCGGCCCACAGGTGCCCGTGAGGAGCGTGCGCGACCTGGCCGGCACGAGCCGCCCGGATTTGCTCAAGCGCCAGATGCTCGGCTGTTCGGCCGGGCCGGCTTCGCTCTCCTGCGGAAGAGGGGTCTTCTGGCCATCTGACCACAGCTGGTCGCAGGGTGACGGGGACGAGAGAAGAACACGACATCGTCCTCCCCGCCGCCTACCGGCAGTTCCTCACGCAGATCGGCGGCTCAGGCAGTGACGTCGTTTCTCGGGTTGGCCGGCAGGCTCCCGCCGACGTGATGATCACCGGATGCCGAGCGTCCAGTGCCGCATCGGCCAGGGTGTGCCCTGCCCGGATCCCCATCCGGACCCGGCGGAGGCCGTCGTGATACGTTCCTGCCGCCGTGCGCTGCTGCGATCCGAGGAGGTGAGACCCATCAACGCTGTGACAGGTCGGGCCTCCCTCCCTCGCATGGCCCGGGGAGTGCCCGCGGAGGCATTCCGAAAGGCTTGAAACGCTATGCGCTTCCTCTCCGAGACGTCGTCCGACGGCGTCCGCGAACAGCTCTTCACCCTCGGTGGGATTCCCGGGGTCCTGTGGACACCCGAAGGTGCCGTCGACGCTCGTCCCCTTGTCCTGATGGGGCACGGTGGCGGTCAGCACAAGAAGGCCCCCGACATCCTGGCCCGTGCACGCCGCTTCGTGACAGAGCTCGGCTTCGCGGCCGTGGCGGTCGACGTGCCCGCCCACGGCGACCGGCCGAAGGTCGAGGAGTACGACCGGATCGCGACCGAGAACCAGGCTCGCATCGAGGCCGGTGAAGAGCCGGCTCCGCTGATCGCCGGTTTCCAGGCCCTGGTGGCCCGCCAGACCGTACCGGAATGGCAGGCGGTCCTGGACGCAGTCCAGCGGCTCGGCCATGTCGGCGCTGGTCCGGTGGGCTACTGGGGGGTGTCGTTGGGGTGTGGCCTTGGCGTTCCGTTCGTCGCTGCCGAGCCCCGAATCCGCGCGGCGGTACTGGGGTTGGGTGGGGCGTCGGCATCGGCCGAGGCTGCCGCGCGGATCACCGTCCCGGTGGAGTTCTTGGTGCAGTGGGACGACGAGCGGGTGCCGCGAGCGCAGAGCCTGGCGCTGTTCGACGCCTTGGCCTCGGCCGAGAAGACGCTGCACGCCAACCCCGGCAAGCACGCGGAGATCCCGACGTTCGAGCTGGACAGCACGCTGAGGTTCTTCTCCCGGCACCTCGGCTGATCCCCGCCGCCCGCGCCCGTGGCGCGCCGATCAAGTTGGTCTTCCGATCGGCGCGTTCACGGAAACCGGTCGACGTGGCCTGCGACCGACCCCGGCCGGGGTGCGCTGCCGCGGCGGCTGCCCGATCAGGCGGCGAGGATCTGCGGCTCGCGGTCCGGTGTGTTGACCTTGGTCTTCCTGTTCGGCAAGGAGAGCCGGAAGACCTTGCCCCACGCGGAGAGCACCTGCTTGGGCAGCGGGCCGGTGACGTACTCCAGCTCGTACTTCTCGAACAGCGCGCGCACCTTCACCGCGACCTCGGCGTAGCGGTTGCTCGGCAGGTCGGGGAACAGGTGGTGCTCGATCTGGTGCGAGAGGTTGCCGGTCATGAAGTGCATGGCCTTGCTGCCGCTGATGTTCGCCGAACCCATCATCTGGCGCAGGTACCACTCGCCGCGCGTCTCGCCCTTGATGGACCGGCGCTCGAAGACCTGCACGCCCTCCGGGAAGTGCCCGCACATGATCACGGAGTGGGACCACAGGTTGCGGACCACGTTCGCGGTGAACGTGGCGGCGAGCGTGGGGAGGAACGACGGCCCCGACAGCAGCGGGTGGATCACGTAGTCCTTGAGCACCTGCTTGCGGATCTTGCGGCCCACGGCCTTGGCGCGCGCGCGGAACTCCGGGTTCTTGCGCCGCCGCTTGTGCAGGTTCTTGCCGAGCTCCAGGTCGTAGGCCGCGATGCCGTACTCGAAGAAGCAGGCGTTGATGAAGTTCCACAGTGGCTGCCCCAGGTGGAACGGGTGCCACTTCTGGTCCTCGTCGACGCGCATGATGCCGTAGCCGAGGTCGTTGTCCTTGCCGATCACGTTGGTGTACGTGTGGTGCAGCTCGTTGTGCGAGTGCTTCCACTGGTCGGCCGGCGAGACGTGATCCCACTCCCAGGTGGTGGAGTGGATCTTCGGGTCGCGCATCCAGTCCCACTGTCCGTGCAGGACGTTGTGGCCGATCTCCATGTTGTCCATGATCTTCGCCACGGACAGCCCGGCGGTGCCGATCACCCACGCGGGCGGGAAGATCGAGAACAGCAGCACGCCCCTGCTGGCCAGTTCGAGCCTGCGCTGCGCCGCGATGACCTTACGGATGTAGGCGGCGTCCTTCTCGCCGCGACTGGCGAGCACCTCGTCGCGAATCGCGTCCAGCTCGCGGCCGAGTTCCTCGATCTGCTCTGCGGTCAGGTGGGCGGTGGGGTCGATGGCTGTCAAAGTGTTCCTACCGTTCGATGTCGCAGGGGCCCGCCGCGGCGGACACGCAGGTCTGGATGAGGACGCCCGGCTCGGCCTCGGTGATCTCGCCGGTGCGCAGGTCGCGGACGGCGCCCGCCTTGAGCGGCGTGACGCAGCCGAAACAGATGCCCATGCGGCACCCGGAGGGCATGAGGACGCCGGCTTCCTCCCCGACGTCCAGCAGCGGCGTGGCGCCGTCCGCGTCGACGGTCTTGCCGGTCGTGCTGAACGTGACCTCGCCGCCGTCGCCGGCGACGACGATGCCGGGGCGGAAGCGTTCGGTGTGCAGCCGCTCCGGGATGCCGTGCTCTCTCCAGTGGTCTTCGACGGCGTCGAGCAGGCCCGTCGGCCCGCAGGCCCAGGTCTCGCGCTCGGCCCAGTCGGGCACGAGTTCGTCGAGACGGGCGATGTCGAGCATGCCGTCCGTGTCGGTGTGCACCTCGGTGAGCCGCAGCTTCTTGTCCGTGACCAGATCGTGCAGTTCGTTGCGGAAGATCACGTCCTGCGGCCGTGGCGCGCTGTGGACCATGACGACGTCGTCGAACTCGGTGTCGCGCAGCATGCCCATCACGGGCGTGATGCCGCTGCCGGCCGTCAGGTAGAGCACCTTGGCGGGCTTGGCCCGCGGCAGCACGAAGTCACCGGTCGCCTGGTCGAGCTGGATCAGCGTGCCCGGTTTCGCTCTGCGGACCAGATGGTTGCTGACCTTGCCGTCCGGGATCGCCTTCACGGTGATCGAGACGCGCCCGTCCCGGCGGTCCGTCGGCGAGGTGAGGGAGTACGCACGCCACAGGCGCACCCCGTCGACGTCGACCCCGATCCGCACGTACTGACCCGCCCGGTGGCCGCGCCAGCCCCGTCCCGGCCTGATCACGATGGTCGCGGCATCACTCGTCTCGGGGTGTACGGCCTCGATGCGCCCCCGCAGGTCGGCGCCCGCACGCAGCGGGCTGATCAGGTCGAGGTAGTCCGACGGCAACAACGGCGTCGTGACCATTTCCAGCAGCTTCCACGCCCCGCTACGCAGGGCTGTACTCGTCATGACTCCAGCTTGCTGTGCCTCAGAGCGTAAAGTCCTGACCGCAGGATGTGAATCTGGTCGGCCGAATTGTTCATAGGGAACAAAAGATGAGCCATGCAATCCAACGGGCCAGCCAACTGGTGCTGGATGAGACGACGGTCACCGCACTTCGGGCCGAGCTGAGGACCACCGCCGACGAGGTCGTCCAGGCGATCATCGACGAGGTCCCTCCCTACGCGGGCGCCCTTTCGGGCCGCATGGGCGTCACCATCCGCCGAGCCGTCCGCACCGCCCTCGGCCACTACCTGGACCTCGCGAGCGGCAATGCCACCGGCGGCGACGCCGGTGACGCGGCCTACGAGCTGGGCCGCGGCGAGGTCCGCGACGGCCGTTCGATGGACGCCCTCCTCAGCGCCTACCGCGTCGGCGCCCGCGTGGCCTGGCGTTGCCTGGCAGCCGGTGCCGTACCCGCGGGTCTGCCCGCCGCCGAGGTGGCCAAGTTCGCCGAGCTGACCTTCGCCTACATCGACGAGCTCTCCGCCGCGAGCGCCGCGGGCCACGCCGACGAACTTGCCGCCCGGGGCCGCGCCAAGGAGCGCCACCTGGAACACCTGGCCCGCGACCTCCTCGCCGGCGCAGGCCCGGACGTGCTGCTGGCCTCTGCTCAACGGGCCGCATGGTCGCCCCCGGCGTCACTGACCGCGGTCCTGCTGCCCGCCGTCCAGGCCCGGCCCGCCTACCGCACGCTCGACCCGAGCACCCTCGTCCTCGACGATCTGCCGGACGCCACCGGTGTACTGCTCGTTCCCGACGCCGACCGCTCCCGTCTCCTGCGGCAGTTGACCGACCGCACCGCCGTGGTCGGCCCGGCCCGGCCGTGGACGCGTGCGTCCGACTCGTACGCACGAGCCGCACGCGCGCGCTCCCTGTCCGCCGACATCCGCGACACCGAGGACCATCTGCCCGAACTCGTGCTGAGCGCCGACGCGGACGCCTTCGCGGACCTGCGCGCCCGAGCCCTCGCACCGCTACGGACCCTGCCCGCCGCGACCGCACGGCGGCTGGAGGAGACCCTGCGGGCGTGGCTGCTGCACCAGGGCCGACGCGACGAGGTGGCGGCGGCCCTGTTCGTCCACCCCCAGACCGTCCGCTACCGGATGGCACAACTGCGGGAGCTGTTCCCGGATCTCGCAAACCCGCACCGGGTCCTCGAACTGACACTGGCGGTCGGACTCCGGACCGACTGACACGCACTCCGACCGTCCACGCCCGCGCCCGAGAGGGAGCCCGCCGCATGCATCGCCACCGCGCTGATGAAGCTGATGAAGACGAACGCGCGGCCCGGCGTCGCCCGGTTCACCCGCGGTCCCCGAGGCGGAGAATCGCGCGTCGGCCGGACCTGCCGACTCTGCCGGCGTTCACCGTACCGGCCGGGCTCACCTCCTCGACCACCCGGAGCCGCGGAGACCCTCCTCTGCGGACCATGGGCTGACCTCGGCACACCGGACGGGCGCGGGACATAGGTTCACGGCATGAGGAACATGGACGACATGGGGTATGAGATTCGCTCGGCCCGGTCTGAGGACACCGAGGCCATCGAGACGCTGGACGGGTCCTTCACCACCCGCACGATCTTCCAGGTGGCTGTGACCGAGAGCGGGTTCGCCCTTCAGGAGATTCCGGTGGATCCCCCCATCCACAAGGTCTTCCCGGCTGAGGACACCGACAGCGCTGACGCTTCCGTGACCGAGGAGGAGGATGCGAACAGCCGCACCTTCGTCGCGGTGGGGGCCGACGGCGGTGTGGTGGGATTCGCTGCTGTCTCCTACGCTGCGTGGAACCGGCGGCTGGTGATCGAGGACATCGAAATCGCGCCCGCGCATCGGGGCCGGGGCCTCGGCCGCGCCCTGCTCGGTCACGTCGTCAAGTTCGCCGGTGAGCGCGGCGCCGGGCACATCTGGCTGGAGGTCTCCAACGTCAACGCGCCGGCGATCCACGCCTACCGGCGGATGGGGTTCACCTTCTGCGGCCTGGACACGACGCTCTACGACGGCACCCCCTCGTCGGGGGAACAGGCTCTCTACATGAGCATGCCCTGCCCCTGCGGCGTTTGAAGGCGGCGCACCCTTGACGAGCCCGGACCCGGCCCGGCGCCGGCTCATTGAAGGACTGCCGGAGGGCCTCGTGGGCGTCTGCGCCACCGTGCAGGGCCCGGTCGTCCCGCCCGCGGACGCCGCAGCGCTGAGTGGGGGAGTCGTGCAAGCGCGTGCGGTGGCCGGTCACCCCCGACATGAGCGTTGAGGTCGACGACGTCGACGCCGCCTACCAGGTTCTGAGGAACAGCGGCGCGGAGATCGTGCACCCGCTGCGGGACGAGGAATGGGGAGTACGGCGGTTCTTCGTCCGCGACCCCAACGGCCGGGTCGTCAACGTGCTCAGCCACCGCTGACCCTCAAGGCGTCCGATCGTCACCGAGACGCCTCAGCCCAGAGCCAGCGGGAGCCCCGCGGCGCCCTCGCCCAGCGCCGCCTCCTCCGCCTCGGTCGGTGCGCGCCGCCCGTGGCGGCCATCAGGGCGTCCTTGTCGCGGAGCGAGGCGGGGAAGGAACGGGCGCCGGTGAAGAGGTGAACGGCGAGCGGATGAACGGCGCCCGGACACCAAGCGGTCCGGGTGCAGCGGCGCTCAGTGAGTCGGCGAGGCGTGGCGCAGACGTCCGTCGCGTACCTCCGCGATCCGGTCGACCGCCGTGAGATGGGTGCGGTCATGGGTGACCAGGACGGTGGCGGTGGCCCGTTGGCGCGTGAGACGGGTGAGCAGGTCGATGACGGCGGCCCCGCGCTCGTGGTCGAGGGCACTGGTGGGTTCGTCGACCAGGAGGACCGTGGGGTCGTTCATCAGGGCCCGGGCGATGTTGACGCGCTGGCGCTGGCCCCCGGAGAGCTGGTGGGGCCGCCGCTCGGCCCGGTCGGACAGGCCGACCGCCGCCAGCAGATCCATGGCCCGGCCGCGGGACCCGGCCGCGGACCGCCCGTCGATCCGGGCCATGACCTGGAGTTGCTCGACGGCGGTGAGCGAGGGCAGCAGGTTGGGCTGCTGGAAGACGATGCCGATGGTCCGTCGGCGCAGTTCGGCGAGCTCGCCGCGGGTCAGGCCGGCGGTGCTCGTACCGGCGACGGTGACCGTGCCGGCGTCCGGGGTGATCAGGGTCGCGGCGACGGCCAGCAGGCTGGACTTGCCGGAGCCGGAGGGGCCGACCACGGCCGTCAGGCCGCCCCTCGGCACCTCCAGGCTGACGTGGTCGAGCGCGGTCAGGCGGGACTCGCCGTCCGGATAGGTGAGGGTGACGCCGGTCAGGCTCAGGCTCATCGGGTGCTCCCCAGCGCGGTCAGCGGGTCGACGGAGGTGATGCGGCGGATGGCCAGGGCGGCGCCGAGCGCGCCGAGGAGGGTCATCACGGCGGCCGGGGCCACGACGGTCGTAGGGGTGAGGACGAAGGGCACGGTCGAGCCGGCGACGAGCGCACCGATCCCGACGGCGACGCCGCTGCCGAGCGCGGTGCCGCCGACGAGCAGGATCACGACCTGGGCGAGGGCGTCCTTCAACAGGTGGGCGGTGGAGGCGCCGAGGGCCTTCAGGACGGCGACGTCGCCACTGCGCTGGATCGTCCAGACGGTGAAGAACGCGCCGACGACCAGCGCGGAGATGGCGAACAGGAACCCTCGGATCAACTGCAGTGAGCCGTTCTCGGAGGCGTAGGAACCGATCGCCGCCAGCGACTCCTGCCGGGAGACCGTCCGGGTGCCCGCCGCCCGGTCACCGGCCGGCACATCGACGCCGGAGGAGGTGCTCAGGGCGATGACGGTCGCACCGCCCGAGGCCGGCGCGGCCTTCCGCCACACCTCGAGACCGGTCCAGACGACGGGAGTGTGGCTGAACGAGGCGTCCCCCCGCACGGCGGCCACCCTCAGTTCCCGTCCGCCGAGGGCAACACTGTCGCCGGGCCGCACACCGAGGGCGTCGGCAGCGGTCGAGGACAGCACCGCCGACCTCCCGTCGAGGGCGCCGCTGTCCGGGGCGAGGCCCGAGCCGCGCCGGACACCGAAGACGGACACCCCGGCGCTCGTGCCGCCCGCGGTGGCCTTGGCGCTCGTGATCCCCAGCGGCTCGGCCGCGGTGACCCCGGGCGTCCTCGCCCACCGCCGCCACTGCTCGGCGGTGACGGCGGAATCCGCGTACGACAGCTTCCGCCCGTCGCCCGGCGCGTCGAAGGCGATCCTGTCGGCCGGCAGACCGGTGATCGCGGAGACGTTCTGCCGCTCAAGGCCCGCCGCCAGTCCGGACAGCAGGCCGACCAGCAGGGTGATCAGCACGATGACGGTCCCCATCAGGGCGAACCGCCCCTTGGCGAACCGAAGATCTCTCCAGGCGACGAACACGGCTGCGGCTGCCCTTTCCGGCGGTGGACGCGGTACGCCTCCACCCTCGCCGCCGCCCCCGGGCGCAGGCATCCGGCAACGGGCGGCACTTCGCGGAACGAAAGGCGCCCCACCCCTTGCAACTTTCGATGGAGGCCCGAGGCGCATCCGCCTCCTTAAAGTGGAAGGACTGTGAACACCGCCGCTCTCGCCCCGACCCCCACCGGCCGCGCCCTGACCTGGTGCCTGCACCTGCTGATCGCCGCCCTGCTCGCCCTCGCCGCGGTCCGGGCCGTGGCCGGCGGCAGCCCGCACGCCGCGCCGGTCGTCACCGCGGCGGCGGCATGCGCGCTGACGTACACGGCCGGACCGCTGCTGCCCCGCGTCCGCCGTTCCCGGCCGGCCGCGGCATGGTGGCTGGCCGCGGTCGGCGCCGTCTGGCTGGCGCTGCTGGCCCTGACCGCCGACGGCGTGTGGCTGGCCTTCCCCCTGTACTTCCTCCAGCTCCACCTGCTGCCGCGCCGCGCCGCACTGCCCGCCGTGGCGGCGACCGCGCTCGCGGCGATCACCGCCTACGCCGCCCACCAGGGCTCCTTCGGCCCGGCCATGGCCATCGGCCCCGCACTCGGCGCCGCCGTCGCGATCGCGGTGGTGTGGGGATACCAGGCGCTGTACCGGGAGAGCGAGCACCGCAGACGCCTGATCGAGGAGCTCACCACCACCCGCGCCGACCTCGCCCACGCCCAGCACACCGCCGGAGTCCTCGCCGAACGCGAGCGTCTGGCCCGCGAGATCCACGACACCCTCGCCCAGGGCCTGTCCAGCATCCAACTGCTGCTCCGGGCCGCCGAACGCGCCCTCCCCGACCGGCCCGACGTCGCCGCCCGCCACGTGGAGCAGGCCCGCCAGGCCGCCGCGGACGACCTCGCCGAGGCCCGCCGCTTCGTCGCCGCCCTCACCCCGCCCGCCCTGGACGGCACCACCCTGCCCGACGCACTGGCTCGCCTGTGCGCCACCACCAGCACCCGCCACCGGCTCACCGCACGCTTCCACCTCAGCGGCGACCCCGCCCCGCTGCCGACCGCGCACGAGGTCGCCCTGCTGCGCATCGCCCAGTCCGCCCTCGCCAACACCGTCCGCCATGCCCACGCGACCACGGCCGAGATCACCCTCCGCTACGACGGTGACCACGCCGTCCTGGACATCGTGGACGACGGGACCGGCTTCGACCCCGACCGGCCACCGCCCCCCGACCCCGAGAACGGCGGCTTCGGCCTGGCGGCCATGCGCGCCCGCCTGCAGGCGCTCGGCGGCACCCTCACCGTCGCCTCCGCACCCGGCCGCGGCACCGTACTGGCCGCCCGGCTGCCCCTCGCCCCGGCCACCGTGCCCCCGAACGATCCCGAGGCCCGCCCGTGACCGACGCCCCCGTCCGCCTCCTGCTGGCCGACGACCACCCCGTTGTCCGCGCCGGACTCCGCGCCGTCCTGGAGACCGAGCCCGGCCTCGCCGTGGTGGCCGAGGCCGCCACCGCCGAGGCCGCCGTCGCCCGCGCCGCCGCGGGCGACATCGACGTCGTACTGATGGACCTGCAGTTCGGCAAGGGCATGACCGGCGCCGAGGCCACCGCCGCCATCACCGCGCGACCGGGCGCCCCGCGCGTGGTCGTCGTCACCACCTACGACTCCGACGCCGACACCCTCCCCGCCATCGAAGCCGGCGCCACCGGCTACCTCCTCAAGGACGCCCCGCCCGAGGACCTGGCCGCCGCCGTCCGCACCGCCGCGGCCGGCCGCACCACCCTGGCCCCGGCCGTCGCCCACCGCCTGATGAACCGTCTGCGCGCCCCCGGCACCACCCTGACCCGCCGCGAGACCGAAGTCCTCACCCTGGTCGCCCGGGGCCTGTCCAACCAGGCCGTCGCCCACCGCCTCCACCTCACCGAGGGCACCGTCAAATCCCATCTGGCCCGCATCTTCACCAAACTCGACGTCGACTCCCGCACGGCGGCCGTCGCCACGGCGGTCGACCTCGGGCTGATCCGCCGGTGAGCCCGACGCCGGTGAAGGAGGGCGCGGCAGACGAAGGGCCCGCCGGGAGTACCGGCGGGCCCGAACAGGACCGGAGCGGCTGTCCGGCCTGAGAGGGTCAGGAACTGGAGTGGTAGAACACGGCGGTGCGGGCGAGGGACACCGGGGAGACGTAGCTGCCCCAAGCGCTCCAGGTGGCCCCGTTCGTCGTGGTCTTCTTCCGCGCCCTGTACGAGCCGGTGGACACGGTCTTCAGGTCGCCGTGGCTCAGGTTGGCGTCACCGTGGTACTGCCACTCGTGTTCGGCGACGCCGGCGACGGCGGAGGTCTCGGAGACGACCCCGTCGTCGTAGGAGCCGATCGTGGTCCAGTCCGTGCCCATACGGGAGTCGGGCATCCTGGAGCCGAGCGCGTTCAGGAAGGCGCTGCCCGGCTTCATGTCCTTGCACTGCTGCCAGCCGGCCGCTGAGCAGGCGGTGCCCCAGCCGGTGCCGCCGTGCGGGCTGCCCAGCGTGACCACGTCCTCGATGTAGAGGTACGACGGGAAGCCCGAGGCGCCCGTGCGGGTGTAGTGCAGCGCGGCACGCACGACGAGACCGCCCATGGAGTGGGCGACGACATCGACCTTGATGTTGTTCTTGGAGTAGCTGTGGACGTAGTTGGCGAAGGCCTTGGCCACGGTCTTCAGCGAGGTGTCGCGGCTTCCGGGGTAGTTCTTCGAGCAGCCGTCCTGGTCCCTGTAGTAGCCGAAGGTGAGCAGGGAACCCCTCCATCCCTTGTCCTTGAAGTGGGAGAGGGACTTCGAGAAGTAGGACGAACACGAGCTGTGCTTCCCGGTGGGAGCGAAGCCGTGGACGAAGATGACGCGGGACTGGTTCGAGTTCGTGCGCGTCGGCGCCGCGGCGGCCGGCGTGACGGTGAACATGGTGACGACCGTCGCCAGCACCACGGAAAGAAGCAGCGTGAGCCGCCTCTGGTGTCTCTGCATGAGAATCCCCGTTGTCGAGTCCGAACGTGCTTTGTCGGACGCGGACTTCCGGTGTGCTGAGGAATCAGGACCGGAGGTCTTGCGTCATCGGGGACGGTAGTTCTGCCCGGTCATGGGGTGTGCCGGTCGTTCGACCCGCAAAAAGCCGACGTGATGGACTCACCTCATGACGACACTGGTGCCGCGCGTCCTCCACGCACTCGACCGGTTCCACGCGGACCACCCCTGGGACCACAACGCCCACTACCACCGGTGGCTCCTGCGGCAGCTGCCCCGGCGCTTCGACAGCGCCCTGGACGTCGGATGCGGCAGCGGCGATCTGGCCAGGCGCCTGGCCCGACGGGCCGCAGTGGTGCAGGGAATCGACGCCGACCCGACCGTCGTCGCCCGCGCGCGGCAGCTCACGGCTCCCCAACTCCCCGTGACCTTCACCGTCGGCGACGCGCTCCACGACACACCGCCCGGTCCCTACGACGTCATCACCTGCGTCGCCACCCTCCACCATCTGCCGTTCGCCGACGCCCTCACGCACTTCCGCCGGCACCTGGCGCCCGGCGGAACCCTCGTCGTCCTCGGTCTCGCCCGGGCGCAGTCCCTCGGCGATCATCTCCTCGGCGCCGCCGCCGTACCGTCGAACATCGCCATGGCCTGGATCAGGAACAGGGGCCGCAAGACCCCGCCACCGGCCTCGATGACCGCACCGACCCGACCGGCGACCATGGGCTTCGCCGACATCGCCCGCGACGCCCGCCGAGTACTGCCCGGCGCACGCCTGCGCCGCCGGCTGTTCTGGCGCTACACCCTGGTCTGGCACAAGCAGTGACCGGCAGGGCGGCTGAGGTTCTCCGGGCGCTCCCGGGGCCGCCCGCCCGGCCGTGCGCTTTCGGTCGTCGTGCGGCCCGCCCACGGGGCCCACGGGCACCCCCGCCACCGCCCTTCGCCCAGCCCGGCCGTCTCCGTCACCCGCGCCCCGGCCGTTGCACCCGGCAGCGGCCGACGGGCGACCCGGCCGGAGCGCCGGATGCCGGGCGAGCGTTCTCCCGTCGGCCTCCCGGGTACGCGAGCGGCCGTCCGGCGGCCGTCGGACGGAACCGAACGGAAGGCAGAGAGACCATGACCACAGCCTCGTCCCCCGGGTATCCGGAATCCGGTGGCGCCCGGGACACCTACACCGCGCCACGCACCCGCACCGAGACCAAGTCCGCCTTCAGGACCACCGAACTCTTCGTCTACGCGGCCTCCGTGATCGCGGTCCTCATCGCCTCACTCGCGGTGGGGGACGACGCCGCCGGCGTGGACCGCTTCCCGGCCGACCAGGCATGGCTCTACGTCACCCTCCTGACCATCGGTTACCTGGTCAGCCGCGGGCTGGCCAAGAGCGGAACCCGCGAACCCACGGACGACACACGCCACTGACCCACAGGCGCCCGACCGGGGTTCGGCCCGGCGCCGACGGCATCCACCACCCACGCCGTCCACGCCTGTGACGTGCCGGATCGCCATGGGCCACCGCCCGTGGCGGCACGCCGGTGCCCGTCACCCGGGCGCCGGCCCGGACCCGCGGGCCCGGCCCAGGAAATCGGTCGCGTCCCCCTGGGCCGAGCCGTTAGCGTCCGCCTGACCGCAGTCAGGTGGCAGGCGCCACAGCGAGGGGAGCCGGGTATGGAGTTCGAGGGCGTGCGGACGGATCGGCTGGGACTGCTGCTGGAGCAGTTCGACCAGGCCCGGGAGATGGCGCAGGTGCGGCTGACGGGGCTCGACGACGAGGAGTTCTTGTGGGAGCCGGCCCCCGGCTGCTGGTCCGTCAGACGCAGAGGAGAGGCGACGACGCCCAGGGCGTTCGGGCCGGGGGAGTGGGTGCTGGACCTGGGTGCCCCGGACATCCCGGCGAGCGAGTACGCCGAGGTCGCCCGGCAGGCCGCGGACGGCATGTCCGTCGCCAAGATCGCCGAGGACTGGAGCGTGAGCGTCGAACGGGTCGAGGAGGTCCTCGCCCACACCGGTGAACCCGAGCCCGACGACACGCCGGTCACCACCATCGCCTGGCGTCTGGCGCATCTGCACCTCCAGTTCGCGGGCGCATGGGAGTGGACCTTCGGCGAGCGGCGCCAGGACCCGAAGCAGATGGTCGACCTCACGCCCTCCGCCGCCCTGGCCCTGGAGCGGTTCTGGCCCACGGTCGACCGCTGGCGCGAGAGCGTCGGCACCGTCACCGAGGAGCAGCTCGACACGGTCGGCTTCTCCCGGTACCCGTACAGCAACGACGCCGAATACCCGTACGTCAATGTGCTGGCGGCGGCCAACCTTGAGTTCATCCACCACATGGCCGAGATCGCGCTGCTCCGTGACCTGTGGCGGGTACGTGCCGGGACCTCCGGACGGGAGCAGGTGAGCTGACGGATGGTCGGTCTCCCGAGCGCGCGCTGACCCCGTAGGCCGACATCGGCCTGTCATCGCGTGCTGCCCCGACTTGTGCGGCACAGCGAGCCTCCCCATCCGGTAGGCCACACAAGGGATCTCCGTGCCGTCCTCCCCTGCGTCCGACTCACCTCGACCTGTTCCGGCGAGCCTGTGGCGGAACACCGACTTCCGCGGACTCTGGGCCGGGCAGACGGCCTCCCAGCTCGGCGAACACGCAACTCTGGTGGTCCTGCCGCTCGTTGCCGTCCTGACGCTGCACGCCGACGCCGGCGAGGTGGGCGTCCTGCGCGCGGCGGGGCAGGCGCCGATCCTGTTGCTCTCCCTCCTCGCCGGTGCGTGGGTGGACGGCTGGCGGACCCGTACGACGATGATGCTCACGGACGCCGGCCGGGCCCTCGCCCTGGGCGCCACCGCCGTGGCAGGGCTCCTCGGCCTCCTCGGTCTGCCCGCGCTGCTGGTGCTCGCCGTCGTGGTCGGTGCCCTGTCGGTGCTGTTCGACGTGGCCTACCAGGCCGCCCCCGTACGCCTGGTGACACGCGATCACCTGGTGCGGTGCAACAGCGCACTCGAGGGCAGCCGGTCCGCGGCGCAGATCGGCGGGCCCGCTCTCGGCGGAGCGCTGGTGTCCCTGGTGTCGGCGCCGCTCGCCGCGGCCTGCTGCGCCGGGTTCTTCACGGCGTCGTTCCTGTCGATCCGGCGGATGCGCCGGGCCGAGCCGGTTCCGCAGCGCCCACGGCGTCCCGCCCGGGTCTGGCGGCGCATCCATGAAGGCGTGCGTTTCGTCGTCGCCGACGCCGCGCTGCGGGCCGTGTGCCTGGCCTCGGCCGCCTTCCAGTTCTCCTTCGCCGCGATGACGACCGTCTATCTGCTCTTCCTGCCACGGGAACTGCACCTGCCGGGCGCCGTCGTCGGCCTGGCATTCGCCGCGGTGGGGCCGGGCGCGCTCCTGAGTTCGCTGCTGGCCGCCCGTCTGCCGCGCCGGTTCGGGCACGGCGCGGTCCTGGTGTCCGCCGCGCTGCTCGGCGACGGCGCATTCCTGTGCGTGCCCGCGCTGCACGGCCCCTCCGCGGTGACGGTCGCCGCGCTCCTCGCGGTCGGCTTCGTGTTCGGCGCCGGCGGCCAGTTGGTGAACGTCACGGTCATGGCCGTCCGGCAGGCCGTCACTCCGGACGGGATGCAGGGCCGCGCCGCCGCGACGATCACCTTTGTCGGCATGGGGCTGACCCCGCTGGGCTCTCTGCTCGGCGGCTTCCTCGCGCAGGAGTGGGGCTTGCGGACCAGCCTCCTGGTGACGGCCGCGGGCATGCTGCTGTCGCCGGTCGTGATGGCGGCCTCACCGCTCGTCCGCCTGGGGCGGGAGCTTCCGGGGCCCGGACCCGACCGCATGGGCAGGGACAAGGGGGCCGCCGCGGATCACGGACTGCGCGCCCCCGAAAAGAATTGAGGCGAGACGGTTCGTCTTGCTACGGTGGAGGCATGGCTTTCCTCTTCTTCGTCTGAGTCCGGGCACGGCCGTCGCCGCCGTCACCGCTGCCCGCAGACCCTTCGCACGCCCAGGGAAGTCATATGCGCGACCGCGCCCATACCGCCGTACCCGGCACCGCCCCCGCTGCCGTGGCGCAACTGTCCGTCAGGGACGTCACCAAGTCCTACGGCACCCGGACCGTCCTCGACCAGGTCTGCCTCACCGTCCGTCCGGGCGAGAAGGCGGCCGTCGTCGGCGAGAACGGCTCCGGCAAGTCCACCCTGCTGCGGCTGCTCGCCGGCGTCGAGACGCCGGACGCCGGGGAGATCACCGTCCGCTTCCCCGGCGGCACCGGCCACCTGGCCCAGACCCTCGACCTCGACGCGGACCGCACCGTTCAGGACGCCGTCGACCTAGCCCTGGCCGAACTGCGCGCCATGGAACGCCGGTTGCGGGCGGCGGAGCAGTCCCTCGGCGACGCCACGGACGCGGAACTCGCCGCGTACGGCGAACTGCTGACCGCCTACGAGGAACGCGGCGGATACGAGGCCGACGCCCGGGTGGATGCCGCGATGCACGGGCTCGGGCTCGCCCGGATCACCCGCGACCGCCTGCTCGGCTCGCTGTCCGGCGGCGAGCAGTCGCGGCTCGCGCTCGCCTGCGTCCTGGCCGCCGCACCCGAACTGCTGCTCCTCGACGAGCCGACGAACCACCTCGACGCGGCGGCCGTGCGCTGGCTGGAGGAGCACCTGCGGGCACACCGCGGCACCGTCGTCGCCGTCACCCACGACCGCGGCTTCCTCGAACGCATCGCCACCACCATCCTCGAAGTCGACCGGGACGAGCGCACGGTGCGCCGCTACGGCGACGGCTGGACCGGCTACCGCGCGGCGAAGGCCGCCGCCCGGCGAGGCGCGGAACAGCGGTACGCGGACTGGGCCGAGGAAGTCGCCCGCACCGAGGAACTGCTGGAGGCGGCGGCGCGGCGGCTGGCCACCACCGGCCGCGACCCGAAGCAGGGATTCGGCAAGCACCGCCGGTCCAGCGAGGCGAAACTGGGCGGGCAGGTGCGTTCCGTCCGCGAGCGCCTGGCCCAGCTGCGGCGCAACCCGGTGCCGCGGCCACCGGAACCGCTCCGCTTCACGACCGGGCTGTCGGCGGCGGGCGGCCCGGACCGGGGCCCACTCGTCGAGCTGGAGGGGGTGCGGGTCGGCGACAGGCTGCGCCTGGACGGGCTCCTTGCCATCGCGCCCGGACAGCGCCTGCTGATCACGGGCGAGAACGGCGCGGGCAAGACGACGCTCCTGCGCGTCCTGGCCGGCGACCTGGAGCCGGACGCCGGCACGGCACACCGCCCCGCCCGGATCGGCTACCTCGCGCAGGAACTGCCGGTCCGCGCCACGCGGCTCCCGCTGCTCGCCGCGTTCGCCGCCGGGCGGCCGGGGCCGCCCGACGAACACGCCGAACGCCTGCTGTCACTGGGCCTGTTCCGCGCCGAGGACCTGGGCGTCCCGGTCGCCTCCCTGTCCGTGGGGCAGCGGCGCCGTCTGCAGATCGCCCGTCTGGTGACCAGGCCCGCGGACCTCCTCGTCCTCGACGAGCCGACCAACCACCTCGCGCTCGACTTGGCCGAGGACCTGTGGACGGCGCTCGCCGCGTACCCGGGAGCGGTGGTCATGGTGTCGCACGACCGCGCGTTCCGCGCCCGCTTCGAAGGGGAGCGACTGGAGCTGCACGACGGCCGCAGGCGCCGCTGATCCCGCACGTTCCGCCTGCCGTGATCCGCGCACGCACGGAAGGACGCGGGCGCTGATCCCCGTGCGTGCGGGGAAGGTGGTACGCGGGTGCTGATGCTGCGTGTGCGGGGGCGGTGGTACGCGGGCGCTGACCCTGCGCGTGCGCGGAAGGCGGCCCGCAGACGCTGACCCCCTGCCTGCGCGGACGGCGTCCCGCAGGCGCTGACCCCGTGCATGCGCGGCAGGAAGGCACGGCGTCCACCGGGCACGGCGTCCACCGGGCACGGCGTCCACCGGGCGCGGCCGGCGACGGGAGTGGCCTCACGCCCGGCCGGGGCGGAGGGCGACCGAGCGGGTGAGGGAGGGCGTCACGACAGGCCTGGACCGCGGGGCGCCCGGCCACCGCCGCGGCGTACCACCGTGGGGATGCGGCGACTGCGCCGGCCGCGGGGGCGCGGGCGCAGGGCGCAGGCTGTGGGCTGTCCGCTCCACGAGGGCTGGGATCGGGGACGTACACCATCACCGCGCGCCCGGTGTCGTAGCGGCCCTCAGCGTCTGCCCCGGGTATTCAGCCGGGCCGCACGGCGGGTCAGGTGGTCGCGTTCGGCGAGGTTGGAGGCCTTCCGGACCGCCTCGGCGTACAGCCGGGCCGCCGTCGACAGGTCGCCGTCCAGCTCGTGGAGGTAGGCCGCCACCGCGGCATGGCGGGGCAGCGAGGCGTCCAGCTTCGCGAGCTCCGCCAGCCCGGCGCGCGGCCCGTCGGCCTCGCCGACGGCCACGGCCCGGTTGAGCCGGACGACCGGATTGTCCGTGAGGAGCGCGAGTTCGTCGTACCACTCGACGATCTGCACCCAGTCGGTCTCCTCGGCGGTGCGCGCGTCGGCGTGGAGCGCCGCGACGGCGGCCTGCGCCTGGAACTCGCCCAGCCGGTCACGGGCGAGGGCCGCCTGAAGGATCGCCACTCCCTCGGCGATCAGCCGCGTGTCCCACCGGCCGCGGTCCTGCTCGGCGAGCGGCACCAGGCTGCCGTCGGGCGCGGTCCGGCTGTCGCGGCGCGCATGGTGGAGCAGCATGAGCGCGAGCAGCCCCGCCACCTCGGGATGGTCGATCACCGTCGCGAGCTGCCGGGTGAGCCGGATCGCCTCGGCGGCGAGGTCGACGTCACCGGAGTAGCCCTCGTTGAAGACCAGGTAGAGCACGCGCAGCACGGTGGCGACGTCGCCCGGCCGGTCGAACCGCACGTCGGAGACGGTCCGCTTGGCCCGGCTGATCCGCTGCGCCATGGTCGCCTCGGGCACCAGGTAGGCCTCGGCGATCTGGCGGGTGGTGAGCCCGCCGACGGCGCGCAGCGTGAGCGCGACCGCCGACGACGGCGTCAGCGAAGGATGGGCGCACAGGAAGTACAGCCGGAGCGTGTCGTCCACCGAGGACGCCGGTCCGGGCGCCGGCTCCTCGCCGAGGAGGTCCTCACGCCGGCGGCGGGCGGCGTCCGAGCGGGCCTGGTCGAGGAACTTGCGCCAGGCCACGGCGACCAGCCACCCCTTCGCGTCCCGCGGCGGATCGTCCGGCCAGACACGGACCGCCTCGATGAGCGCCTCCTGCACGGCGTCCTCGGCCGCCGCGAAGTCGGCTCCGCGGCGGACGAGGACGGCCAGCACGCTCGGTGTGAGGCTCCTGAGCAGCGCCTCGTTCACCGGTGCGGGCACTCCGTGGTGGTGGGCTCCGCCGTCAGGAACGGGCGCAGCTCCAGCCACTCGTGGATCGGCTTCCCGCCCGCCCCGGGCGCCGCCGACAACTCCCCGGCCAGTTCGACGGCCCGCTCGTAGCTGTCTACGTCGATCACCATCCAGCCGGCGATCAGATCCTTGGTCTCGGCGAACGGGCCGTCGGTGACCGGCGGGCGCCCTTCGCCGTCGTAGCGCACCCACGCCCCCTCGGGCGCCAGCGCCTGCCCGCCGACGAACTCGCCGGTCTTCTCCAGCCGGGCCGCGAAGTCGTTCATGTACTGCACGTGCGCCGAGATCTCCTCCGGCGTCCACTGGTCCATGGGCACGTCGTTCACCGCTGCCGGGGCGCCGCGGTAGTGCTTGAGCAGCAGGTACTTGGCCATGATGGTTCTCCTCGATACCGGTGCGACCCATTGTGGTCGCGTTCACCCCGGGGACGGAGCCGGTCGCGGGTTCTCGACATCGGCGGGGAAGTTTTTTTGTCCCGGCCGCATCGCACGCCGACGCCTCGATGCCGTCCAGAGGGACGGCCCCCTCAGCTCGTCGCTACGACCGCCCCCCGAACTGCCACCGGTGCACCTCCACGTCCGCGTACCGCCCCGCCGTCAGTACGGCCCGCGCCGCCTCCGGATCCGGCGCCCGGACCAGCGCCGCCGTGCCCACCCACCTCTCGCCGTCGTCGGAGAGCAGCGGCCCGTACGCGATCAGCCCGTCACGGCCGGGCGGTACGGCGAGGTCGGCGCCCGGACCCTCGCCGAGACCGAGCACCAGGTACCGGTCGCCCTCCGTCGGCCCGCCGGGGAACTCCCACATGGTGCGCCCGAGCAGGTTGCGCCACCGCCGCAGCAGGACGTCCCGGTACACGCCGGCCTGGTAGCCGGGCTCGTCGAAGGCGAACGCGCGGGCGGTGGCGACATCGGGCAGGTCCACGATGTGCACACTGCCGGTGGGCAGTTCGCCGTCACCGGTGAGGGTCGGGCCGCGGGCGATCATCTCCTTGTCGAACCGGTCCATGTAGGACCAGTGCTCCTCCAGCAACGCGTCGCGCAGGGGCAGCGATCCGGTCCGGTCACGGTGATAGCAGAAGAATTCCATGCCGACACTCTCCACTACCGCCGCCGCACACCGCCTCGCATTTGATCGCGCAGGTCGAGGCAGGAGCCGTGGACGCCGGCGTCGGTCAGTGGCGTGCCGGGACGTGCGCAGTGGCGGTACGGCCGAGGCGGGCGTCCAGGGAGTGGGCGCCCGCGCCGACGATCAGCAGGAAGAGGCTGCCGCACAACTGGGCGAGGTCGGTGCGGGACTCGTGCGCGAAGTCCCACCAGCCGCTCTCGCCGTCGAACAGCGGGGCGCCGCCCCACAGGATCGGCAGCTTGGTGATGAGCAGGGCGCCCACCATGTTGACGACCATGGGGAGGGTGGCGAGGCGGGTGAGCAGCCCGGCGAGCAGCAGCGCACCGCAGACGATCTCCAGGACGCCGTCCAGCGGGGCGAAGAAGCCGGGCGCCGGAATACCGGCCCTGTCGAAGCGGCCCGAGCCGAGGGCATCCGGGTAGCGGAACTTCTGCACGCCCTCGGAGACGAAGACCGCCCCGACGTAGAAGCGGATCAGCACGACCGATCCCGGCGCGCGGGTCCGGATCAGCCGGGTCTGCCAGGGGCTCATCGAGGGCATGGGGCACGGACCTTCCGCGACAAGCGGCATCGGGCCCGGACATCGTCGCCCGTCCACGTGGTCACCGGCGGTGCGACACCGGGTCGTACCCGCGCACGGGTGACGCAAGCACTGCGCTCTCAGCGCTCACGAGGCGTGGGCCCGAGGGCCTGACCACGGCCGGTGGGGTCGGCGTCGTAGGCGCTCGCGCAATGGGCGGAGCAGAAGTGCACGGTGCCCTGCGGGGTGTCCCGGTGCTCCGGTGCCGTGGCGGGATCGACCCGCATGCCGCACACGGGGTCGGTCACCTCGGACGGGGGTGCGTCCGTGCCGGATTCGACCGTCGGGCGTACACCCGACACCTCTGCCTCGGGCAGGGGCGCCGGACGCCAGCCGCGCAGCCGGGAGGCGTTGGTGACCACGGACAGGGAGGACAGGGCCATGGCCGCGGCGGCGATGATCGGGCTGAGCCTGAGACCCCACAGCGGATAGAGGGCGCCGGCCGCGACGGGTATCCCGACGGCGTTGTAGACCAGTGCGAAGAACAGGTTCTGCTTGATGTTGCGCATCGTCGCGCGCGACAGGCGTACGGCGGTGACGACACCGGACAGCGAGCCGGATATGAGGGTGACGTCGGCGGCCTCGATCGCCACGTCCGTGCCGGTGCCGATGGCCAGCCCGACATCGGCCCGGGCGAGCGCGGGGGCGTCGTTGATGCCGTCGCCGACCATGCCGACGGTGCGGCCCTCGCCCTGCAGCCGCCGGATCTCGTCGGCCTTGTGCTCGGGCAGCACCTCGGCCAGCACCCGCCGCACGCCGACCTGCTCGGCGATCGCGGCGGCCGTGCGGGCGCTGTCGCCGGTGAGGATCACGGTCTCGATGCCGAGGCCGTGCAGGGCCGTGACGGCCCGGGCGGAGTCCTCCTTGACGGTGTCGGCGACGGCCAGCACACCGGCCGGACGCCCGTCCACGGCGGCCAGGATCGGCGTCCTGCCCCGCGCCGAGAGGCCGTCGGCGGCGCCGGTGAGGTCCGCGGGGTCGATGCCGGCGTCGGAGAGCAGCCGGGCCGTGCCGACGAGCACGGCCCGGCCCTCGACGGTGGCCCGGACGCCCTTGCCGGTGACGGAGTCGAAGCCGGAGGCGGCGGGCACGGCCAGCCGGCGCTCGCGGGCGCCCTCGACGACCGCGGTGGCCAGCGGGTGCTCGCTGTCGCTCTCCGCGGCGGCCACGAGCCTCAGCAGATCCTCCTCGCCGAACCCGTCGGCCGGCCGGACGTCGGTGAGGACCGGCTTGCCCGCGGTCACGGTGCCGGTCTTGTCGAGGACGACGGTGTCGAGCTTGTGCGCGGTTTCCAGCGCCTCGGCGGAACGGATGAGGATGCCGGCCTGCGCGCCCTTGCCGGTGCCGACCATCACGGACAGCGGCGTGGCGAGTCCGAGCGCGCACGGGCAGGCGATGATCAGCACGGCCACGGCGGAGACCAGCGCCAGGGTGAGCGCGGGGGAGGGGCCGACGGTGTACCAGAGGGCGAAGGCGGCGATCGCCACGGCGATGACGGCGGGCACGAAGTAGGCGGAGATCGCGTCGGCGAGCCGCTGGATGGGCGCCTTGGACACCTGGGCCTGCTGCACCAGCCTGATGATCTGCGCGAGCATCGTGTCGGCGCCGATCCTGGCCGCCCGCACCCGCAGGCTGCCGGTGGTGTTGACGGTGGCGCCGATGACGGTGTCCCCGGCGCGCTTGGTCACGGGCATCGGCTCGCCGGTGACCATGGACTCGTCCACCGCCGACGTACCGGAGAGCACCTCGGCGTCGACCGGGATCTTCTCGCCGGGGCGGATGAGCATCTCGTCGCCGACGACGACCTCGTCCACGGGCAGTTCGGTCTCCGTGCCGTCGCGGATCACGCGGGCGGTGCGCGCCCGGAGCCCCAGCAGGGCGCGGATCGCCTCACCGGTGCCGGCCTTGGCCCGGGCCTCCAGCAGACGGCCGAGCAGGATCAGGGTGAGGATCACGCCGACGGCCTCGAAGTAGACCTCGCGGACGTCCTCCGGCAGCAGCGAGGGGGCCAGCGTGACCAGCAGGCTGTAGCCGTAGGCGGCCGACGTGCCGAGCGTGATCAGGGAGTTCATGTCGGCGCCGCGGTGGAGCAGGGTGAGCCAGCCGATCCGGTGGATCGGCCACCCGGTGTAGAGCATCACGGGCGTGATCAGGGCCAGTTGCAGCCAGTGGTCCAGCATCCAGCCGGGCACCCAGTCGGCGCCGAATACCTCGTGCGCCATCACCGCGAACAGCACGGGCAGCGTCAGCAGCGCACCCACCCCGACCCGCCGCGTCAGGTCAGCGATCTCCGACTGCCGCTCGGCGGCCTCCGCGGCATCGGCATCGGCGGCCGACGCGCGCTCCTCGGTGACGCCGGCCGTGTCGTACGGCTCGTCGGACGCACCGACTTCGGGACCCTCGGCCGGATCCACGACGAGCGTTCCGTGGATCATGTTCATCCCGCAGGCGAACCCGTACGACCCCGCCCGCTCCGGCCGCAGCCGCACGGTGGTGCGCTGGTGCGCGGGCAGTCCCGCGCTGACCTGCAGATCGGGGAAGACGACCCGGTTGGTGCACTCCCCGGCCTCCTGCCGGTCGAAGACCAGCTCCACCGGCATGCCCTGCTGCACCCGGATCACATCCGGGCTGTACCCGCCGCGCACGGTCACGTCCACCCGTTGCACCCCGCCCTCGATCCGGGCGGTGCGGGCGCGGCGCGGACCGAAGAAGTACCAGCCCAGCGCGGCGACGAGCACGACGGCCAGGGTCACCACGACGATGTCGACGGTATCCATGGCGGACCTTCTCCCTGTGCTTCGGTCGGCTGTTTCCCACGCTCCTCCGAATACCCCCGAGGGGTAAGGGCCTAACGGCCTGCCCGCGTTGGCCCCATCGGCCCATGACGGACTTCGGAGCCGGCACGACGGTGGAGGCGAGGCGACGGGAAACCGAGGCCGCCGGGTTCCGGGACCGCAGCCTGCGAGGCAGGGGTGATGGCGATGCTCTGGTACGACCACGATGTCAGCGGATGGGGATGGTTCGCCATGTCCGCGAGCATGATCGTCTTCTGGGCGCTCTTCGTGGCCCTCGGCGTCCTGCTCTTCAGGGCGCTGACCGGCAACGGCACGACGGCGAGGCCCAGGCCCACGCCAGAGGAACTGCTCGCCGAACGCTTCGCGCGCGGAGAGATCGACGAGGACGAGTACCACCGCCGTCTGGCGGTGCTCCATGCCGACGGCGGCCCCCGCCCGGGCAAGAGCTGACCCGGCACCCGCCAGGTACGTCCCGAGGAGGCCCGTGATGAACACCAACCCACACGCCTACGGCCTGTACGCGATCGCGGTGGCGATCGCCACGGTCGGTGCCCTGGCCCTCGGCGTGCCGGTGGCCACGCTCTTCCTCGGCGCGATCGTCCTGGCCTGCCCGCTGATGATGATCTTCATGATGCGTGGCATGCACGGCGGCGGCATGCACGGCGGCCACGACACCGGACACGAGTACCGGCCGGGGAACGACCCACTGTCCCGGCACGACGAGCCGCACCGGAGGCCGTGACCCAAGGACGCTTCGGACCCGGACTTCCCGCCGCCGGGCGAAGAGGCGACCGGTCATGACCGGCCAGGACGCGCTGCCGCAGGCCGACGGCATCGAGAAGGGCTACCGGCGCGGCGCCTCGCCTCCCGGCGCCGCACCCCCGTTCTGCGCGGCGTCGACCTGACGCTCACGCAGGGCGAGGTGGTCGGCCTGGTCGGGGAGAACGGCGCCGGCAAGAGCACCCTGATGACAGCATGACGGCAACCGTGTTCGACGCCCTCCGGCGGGGCTGGTACATCGCGGCGAACACCCTGGTCGCCCTCACCTAGGCTCTGATCGGAGCCGTTCTCGGGCCCTCTCGGGCCCTTCTTCGGCAGGCTCGGCGGCGTCCAGATCGCCTGCGCGCCTCCCCGAACCCCGCGGGCCCCTCACCGGGATCCGGGGGACCGAGCCCGACGGACCATGAGTACGCTGATGCCTCCAGCACGAGCCGGCACGAGGACGAGCACCGCGCACAACCGCCTGCACGAGGGACGACGACGTGACGAGCAGATCGAGGACGGCCGGGAATCTCCTGGCGCGCCTGCTGCTGCTCGGCGTGCTCCTCATCGGCCTCGGCGTCGTCCACACGCTCGCGCACGCCGACGCCCATGACGGCGTCACCGGCCGCACGACCGCCCACCACCTCGACCCCGGCCCGGCGCAACCGGCGTCCGCGGCCGTGAGCGAGGGACACGACACGGACCGGTCCGGCGGGAGCTCCCACCACACCGGACTCGCCGCCGCGGGCTCGGACTCGCTGCCCGAGGCCGACTGCTGGGCCTCCGTGCCCGCGGGACCGTGGCCGGCACCCCCGGCCCAGCTCGCGGCGGGAATCACGACGGCCGCCGCCGCGCCACCCGCCCATACGCTGCTCCACTGCCGCGCACACACCCCACCCCACGCACGGGGAGTCCTGCGGATCTAGAGAGGCACCCGCGCCGACGGCACTGCCATGCCCCGGCGCGGCCCGCCACCGCGGTCCGCGGCCCCGATGAGGGAACGCCCGCCCCGCTGCTCTCCCTGTCCGTGTTCCTCCGGGCCGCCGTCCCCGTGCCCCGCACGTCCACCGGCGCATCCCCCTACGGCCGGCCCGTGCCGAAAGGTGTCACTGTTCCCGTGTCCGAGTACCCCGTAGCCGAAGCCCGCCGCCCCGCGCCGGTGCCGCCCCGCCCCTACCGCCAGGCAGCGCCGGAGGTCCACCGAGCCGCCGTGCCCACACCGCGCCGCGCGGTGCCGGAACCCGCCACCAGGAGCGCCGGCCGCCGCGGTAGGCGCCGGGCGCCCAAACGGCCCCCGCTGCTCGGCGACTACCTGGGCTATGCGGCTACCTTCGTCGGAGCGGGCCTGATCAGCGGCGCTATCGTGCACCACCCGCTCGACCCCACCCGCTACACCCTCATCGCCGTCATCGGCGCCGTCGTCTTCCTGTGCGCCACGCTGCTCAACGAGTTCGTCCTCACCCGCAGCCGCCCCAGCGCCGCGAAGGTCTGCGGGGTGGTGGCGGCCTCCCTCGCGCTGTCGTTCGGCATCGGCATGCTCAGCGGCGGACTTCAGCACTTCGAGGACTTCCCCGACCGCGCGGCGATGCTCATCCCCTTCGGCCTCGCACTGTCATTCGTCTCGTACGTGCTGCGCCACCAGCCCGCCCGCTGGCGCGCCATCGTCGGCCCGGCCGGCATCCTCGTGGCGGCGACGGCGGCCGTCGCCTTCCTCGGTCTGAAAGGCATCGCCGAGGACATGGCCGCACAGCCGGGCGGCGACGGCCACGGCCACAGCCACGGCGAACAGCCGTCCGGTGAGGTCGAGCCGGAAGCGCCGGAGCAGGACGGCCATCAGCACCGGCCCGGATCCTCCGAGAGCCCAGGTGCCGCGCAGCGCGGGGAGTCGACGGCGTCGTCCGCCCCGGCTGCCGAGGACCACGGCGCACCGGGGCACGGTCACTGACGTTCAGTGCCCGCGGGCATTCAGTGCCCATTGGCGCCGGAAAGGGGTAGGCGCTCGGCGAAGGTCCTGCCGCCGTCACGGGACTCGTACACACCGTCCTGCGTGGCGGCCAGTACGCGGCGGGCGTCGACGGCGGTCAGGGCCTGCGGCCGGCCGCCCGGGACGGTACCCGTCCGCCGCCAGGTGGCGCCGCCGTCGCCGCTGCGGTGCAGGGCGCCCGCCAGGTCGATGCCGTAGAGGGTGTCGGCCGCGGGCCAGGAGAGGAAGGCCAGGACCCGACCGGTCCCGGCGCCGAAGGTCCGGCCGCCGTCGGTGCTCCTGGCCAGGCCATCCTGTGTCGTGGCCAGCACGAGATCCCCGGACGTCGGGCTGACGGCGATGTCCAGGGCGGTGAGCCGGGCACGGTCGTCCCAGGTGGAGCGGTCGGCGCTGACCCGCAGCAGACCTCGGGTGCTGTCGTAGCCGTAGACGGTGTCGTGCGCGTACTTCAGGGAGTGGAAGTCGGCGGTGCCGCCCAGCGAGAGGGTCTGCCACGTCCTGCCGGAGTCGGTCGACTCGAGCAGGCCGCGGTTGGCGTGGTCGCCGCTGCCCTCGGCCGGATGGCCACTGCCGAGGAACGTCCGCGCGCCGACCACGGCGAAGCCCATGTAGTCGGCCCTGTCGCCGACCCGTTCGGCGCGGCCGTCGTCGGCCACGGCGATGACGCCTTCGTGGGTGGCTACGTACAGGCGTCCGTCGGCGGGGTCGACGCCCAGGCCGTGGACGTGGCTGACGGTGAGCTCGTCGGAGCCGTCGGCCGACGTCGTGTCGGCGGCGGGGGAGCACGCGGACAGTACGGTCGCGAGAACGGCCGCGGTGACGGCGGTGGCCGTGCGGGAACGCATCTTCATTACTCCATCAGCTGGTTTTCGCCCCAGCGCCCATCATGGCGCATCCCGTCCCGGCCAACGGGGCCGGGTCGGCGGCCGGTGCCGACCCGGCCCCCCTACCCTGTCTCCCGTGCCCAGCTCCCGCCTCCGTCGCGTCGCCGTCCTGGTCCTCGAAGGCGCGAAGCCCCTCGACGTCGGCATCCCCGCGCAGGTGTTCACGACCCGGGCGAGCATGCCGTACGACGTGCGGGTGTGCGGCGCTGCCCCCGGACTGGTGACCGGTGGTGACGGACTGTCGTACCACGTCGCCCACGGCCTGGACGCGCTGACGTGGGCCGAGCTCGTCTTCATCCCCGGCTACCGGTTCCCGGACCGCGACGACCCGCCGCGGGCCGTCGTGGACGCCCTGGTCGCCGCCCACGAGCGGGGCGCGCGGCTCGCCGCCATCTCCACGGGCGCCTTCGCGCTCGCCGCGACGGGCCTGCTCGACGGCAGGCGTGCCACGACGCACTGGCACTACGCGCGGGCGCTAGCGGCCAAGCATCCGCAGGTCCGGGTCGACGAGAACGTGCTGTTCGTCGACGAGGGCACGGTGCTGACGTCGGCCGGCGCCGCCTCCGGAATCGACCTGTGCCTGCACATCCTGCGCGGCGACCTCGGGGTGTCCGCCTCCAACCACGCGGCCCGGCGCCTGGTCGCCGCCCCCTACCGCAGCGGCGGCCAGGCGCAGTTCGTGCCGCGCAGCGTGCCCGAGCCGCTGGGCGAGCGGTTCGCCGCGACCCGTGAGTGGGCGCTGCACCGCCTCGGCGAGCCCCTCACCCTGAAGGTGCTCGCCCAGCACGCGGCGGTCTCGCCCCGCACCTTCTCCCGGCGATTCGTGGAGGACACGGGATACACGCCCATGCAGTGGGTCATGCGCGCCCGCATCGACATGGCCCGCGAACTCCTCGAACGTTCCGAGCGCAGCGTCGAGCAGATCGCCACCGACGTGGGCCTTGGCACGGGGGCGAACCTGCGCCTGCACTTCCAGCGGATCCTCGGCACCACCCCGAGCGAGTACCGGCGCACCTTCACCCGCGGCGAGTAGCGGCGCATCCCCCTGCGGCGAGGAGCCGGCCGCCTGGCACGATCCTTGCGAACCGTGGCGCTCTCGCCGCGGTCCCGGGCGAGCCCGCCGCGCGAGGCTGGGGGTGAGACGAGAGACGAAGGGACGCGACTCATGACCCGCATCGCCATCAACGGTTTCGGCCGCATCGGACGCAACGTGCTGCGCGCGCTGCTCGAACGCGACAGCAGCCTGGAGGTCGTCGCCGTCAACGACCTCACGGAGCCCACCGCCCTCGCCCGGCTGCTCGCCTACGACTCCACGGCCGGCCGCCTCGGCCGACCGGTGACCGTCGACGGGGACACCCTCGTCGTGGACGGCCGTCGCATCAGGGTGCTCGCCGAGCGCGAGCCGGCGCAACTGCCGTGGGCCGAAATCGGCGTCGACCTCGTGCTGGAGGCCACCGGCCGCTTCACCTCCGCCAAGGCCGCCCGCGCCCACCTCGACGCCGGCGCGAAGAAGGTCCTCGTCGGCGCGCCCTCGGACGGCGCCGACGTCACGCTCGCCTACGGCGTCAACACCGACGCGTACGACCCGGCCGTGCACACGATCGTCTCCAACGCGTCCTGCACCACCAACGCGCTCGCCCCGCTGGCCTCCGTCCTCGACGAACTCGCCGGTATCGAGCACGGCTTCATGACGACCGTGCACGCCTACACGCAGGAGCAGAACCTTCAGGACGGCCCGCACCGCGACGCCCGCCGCGCCCGTGCCGCCGGGGTCAACATCGTGCCGACCACGACGGGCGCCGCCAAGGCGATCGGCCTTGTGCTGCCCAACCTCGACGGCAAGCTGTCGGGCGACTCGATCCGTGTGCCGGTCCCGGTGGGTTCGATCGTCGAGCTCAACACGACCGTCGCCCGCGAGGTGACCCGCGACGAGGTACTGGAGGCCTACCGCGCCGCCGCGCAGGGCCCGCTCGCCGGTGTCCTGGAATACTCGGAGGACCCGCTCGTCTCGTCCGACATCACGGGCAACCCGGCCTCGTCGATCTTCGACTCGGCTCTCACCCGGGTCGACGGCCGTCACATCAAGGTCGTCGCCTGGTACGACAACGAGTGGGGCTTCTCGAACCGGGTGATCGACACCCTCGAACTCCTCGCGGCAGGCTGACCTTCCGGGCCGGAGCGCCCCTCGCGGTGGGCGGGGGCGCTCCGACTTTCCCGTACCACAAGTAACATGATCCACTTCTCTCGCGGGTGCTGCCTCGCGAGTGCTGTCGCGGTCACCTCGGCATCCGCCTTGCCTCCCACCCCTGTCTGTCTGCCCTTGCGAGGACCCCGATGCCGACTCAAGGCGATGCCCTCCAGCGCGCCCACGCCGACTACGAACACCACCTGCGCACCTGCCGGCAGTGCTACGTCGACACCGTGCCCTGCGCCGTCGCCAAGCACCTGCTGCGCCTGTACAACAACGCCCGGAGGGGCGCCGGCACACAGCAGGGCGGGCGGGGCCGCTGAACGCCCAGCGGCCCCCGGCCACATGACCCGGCAGGCGCGATGCGTACTCGCCCCGCCGGGCACCCTCCCCTCGCGGACGATCGACAGCACGTCTGAGCCGGCGGATGCCCGGGCGGCGTACGAACCCTCCGCCCGAGGGCACTTGCACGGCGGCGGCGTACGAACGCGCCGCCCGAGGGCACTTGCACGGCAGGGTCGTGCTCATCGTCCCGTAGCCGCGTGCCGTGCCGTGCCGCCCGCCCGGGGCGGCGCCGTCAGTCCAGCTCCGGGTGGACGGTGGGGCCGGGAAGCTCCACCTCGGTGCAACCGCGGCGCTCGGCCTGGTCCGCCGTGAACCTGTTGAGGAGGTCCCGCACCTCGCTCATCGGCAGCACCGAATCGGACCTGTCCTGCGTGTAGCTGTTGGCGAGGAAATTGGCGGGCTCCTCGGCGCAACGGGCCTTGGCGCGGCCGAACTGCTCGGTGAGCAGCGCGTCCCGGGAGCTGTGCTCCTTCGGGATCCGCACGTTGGCCGCGAGCAGCAGCTCGAAGGGCTCCACCGCCCAGTCGCCGTACCATCCCGTGAGATCCACCGCGGACTCGCCCGTCCCGGAGTCGACCAGTGAGCAACTGGTGATCGAGGCCCGCTCGTCCGTGGGCGCGATCACCTCCCACTCCTCGCCGGACGGGCTGTCGGGCAGCCGGCCCTCGGCCAGCCAGCCGCACATCGTTCCCTCCGCCCGGCTCAGGGACAGCTTCCGCACGGGTTCGACGCGGTCCGGCAACGGCAGCCGTTCGGCCCCGCAACCGGTCTCGCCATTGGCGCCGTTGGCTATGCGCACCGCCGTGCGCAGGGACTCGGGGGAGGGGTCGGACTCCACCCCGTGGGCGTACACCATGGTGACGAGGCGCCACTTGCGGCCGTAGGAGTCGGCGCCGAGCCGCGGGCACTCCTGAATGATCACGGGGCCGAACTTGCCGTAGAAACCGGGGACGGACGTGGGGAAGACGTACTGAGGGTCCCTCGGGACCGTGAACTCCATGGCCAGCGGACCGTACGGCTCGCCCGTGTCCGTCCGGGACTCGATCTTGAGGACGAAGTGCCGGCCGTCGTTCTCGTTCACCCCGCACTTGAGCACGCCGGACCCGGAGCCGAAGGTGTCTCTGGCGGCCTCCAGCCGCTCGTTCGGCAGCAGTTCGGCGAGTTCGTCACCCGACAGATTGCCCCCGCACAGCGTGGCGGCGTACCACCAGGGCTGCCACAACGGCTTGGCCGCCCAGCCGATGCCCGCGACCAGGCCCAGCACCACAACCACAACCCCGACCACCCGCCCGCTCGGCAGCCACCGCCTCCCCGTCGCCATGCCCCGCGCTCTCTCCCTCGACAAGATCCTTCACAACGGCCGAAGCCTATGCGGCACACCCCCGCACCGAGCCCCGGGGTGCCCCCACCCAAAACACACCCGCCCCCCGACCGCCCAACGCCCGCCGTGCGGAAGATCTCGCTGAGCAACGTCCTGGGAGGTCTGCCCGGGCCCCGCCGAGGCCGGGGCGGATTTCCGCTGCCCCGCTCTCGCGGCGCGCCCGGCGCTAGCATCGGGTGCCATGATCGTGTGGCTGAACGGAACCCACGGGGCGGGCAAGACGACGACCAGTGCGCAGGTGCAGCAACTGCTGCCGGACTCCCGGGTGTTCGACGCCGAGAAGGTCGGCGAGACGCTCATGGACATCACGCCCGGGCTGCCCCGTACGGACAACTTCCAGCACTGGCCGCCCTGGCGGCCGCTCGTCGTCGAGACCGCTCGCCGCGTGCTCGACTACACCGGCGGCACCCTGGTGGTGCCCATGACGGTCCTGGTCGAGCAGTACTGGCGGGAGATCAGCGCGGGTCTCGCCGAACACGCCATCCCGGTCAGGCACTTCGTGCTGCACGCCGACCAGGCCACGCTGCGCGAGCGCATCGCGGGCGACACCGTGCTCGGCCCCAACTCCCCGTTCCGCCTCCGATACCTCGAGCCCTACGCCGAGGCGGCCCGCACCTGGCTGCACGCCGAGGCCAAGGTCGTCGACACCACCCACCTCACACCCGCCCAGGCCGCCCAGCACATCGCAGAAGCCGTCAAGAAGTGAGGCCCCGGTGGTGGCGGCGCGGCTCCAACCGCACGGCCCCAAGCGCACGGCCCCAAGTGCACGGCCCCAGCCGCACGGTCCCAGCAGTCACCGACCCGGACGATCAGGACGCGCGGCTCACCAAGTAGGCGGTGCCCACCGATTCCCCCTCGGACGAATCCGCGTGGATCGCGAGACTCGATCCGGCCGTGGTGAAATCGAAACCGTCCCTCGGTGACCGCGCGCAGTCCACGCGCTTGGCCGCCTTGGCCGTGCCCGAGGTCACTGTGAAGATCACCGTTCCCTCGCCCGCGCATGCAACCTCCACCCGCAGCGCGGTGCCGGACGTGATGGTCTTGTCCACGTTCATTCCGGGCACCGCGAGGGAGCCGGCGGAGACGAAACCCTTCTCGTCCGTGGCCGGGCGATGCGCCGGGTCGAGCAGGTCGCGGGCCTCCTTGTTCAGTCGCTCCCGATCGGGGCCGGAGGCCGGCCGCGCCGTGGGCGTGGCACTGCCGGAGCTCGCTGCCTCCGAGGTCTGCGGAGCCTTTGACGCCGTGGACGAGTCGGAGCACGCGGCCGTCAGACCGGCGACCAGCGCGGCGGCGGCCAAAGCGCGGCCGGTGCGGCGCGTGAGGCGGTACATGAGATCCCCCGAAGTGCACTCAGAATGCATGAGGCGAACAGAATCAGTTGATCATTATGCGGGAACGTTCGCGCCCCACCCCCTTGATGGATCGTCAGTTCTGCTGGTGAGATCTTCGGCGTCAGTCGATCCGCGCCCGCCGGAGGTCCGCCTGTGTACCGACGCCTGTTCGCCGCGCTCGTCTGTTGTGCCCTGCTCGGAGCCGGAACCGCCGCACACGCGGAGGGCCCGCCCGGCGCGGCGAGGGACGCGGCGGTCGTCGGGGCACCGCTCGCCGCGGACATCCCCCGGATCACCGACGACCGCGGCCGGACACTGACCCTGCGCGGCTGGAACGTCGAGGACAAGGTGCACCGCGGCGAACAGGCACTCTCCGCGATCACCGAGCGGCACTTCAGGGACCTGCACCGCAACGGCTTCAACTTCGCCCGGCTGCTGGTGTTCTGGGACGACCTCGAACCCGAGCGCGGCAAGTACAGCAAGGACTATCTGCGCCGCATCGAACGCGTCCTGGACTGGGCGCACAAGTACCGGATCCATGTGCTGATCGACGCCCACCAGGACGTGTTCGGTCCCGCCTTCGGCCACCGCGGCATCCCCGCCTGGGCCACCAGGACCGACGGACTGCCGTTCACCCCGCACCCCGAGGACTGGTTCTCCGAGTACTTCGAGCCCGCCGTGCAGCGGGCCTTCACACACCTCTACGAGGACGCCGACCTGCGACGCGCCCAGGCCGACATGTGGCGGGTGCTGGCCGGGCGGTTCGCACACCACCCGGCCGTGCTCGGCTACGACCTCATCAACGAACCCATGGGTGAACTGCGCCCCGGCGAGGACCTGTTGACCGCGGCGGCCCGCATCGAGGCCGAACAGATCACGCCCATGTACAACCGGCTCGTCGACGCCGTCCGTTCCGTGGACCGCGACTCCTGGATCTTCTTCGAGCCCACCCCGATCGTCGGCGAGGGCGTCCCGACCGCACTCGGCCGCATCGACGACGCGAAGACGGTGTACGCCCCGCACTTCTACAACACGGCGATGGAGGCCGGCGCCGACTACGACCCGGCCGCGGGCTGGATCGAGGCCTACGAGGCGGCCGTCACCGTCTATCCCCGCCAGTACGGCGTACCGGTGCTCGTGGGGGAGTGGGGCCCGCTCAACAACGGCCTGCCCAACATGGGCCGCTTCTACCGCGACGCCCTCGACTCCCTGGGCCGCTACACCTCCGGCTGGGCGGGCTACGTCTGGTGCTACGGCGGCGGCTACTGCGCCCTCGACGACACCGGGGCGCTGCGGCCCAACAAGGACCGGACCGCCGCCCCCTACGCCGCCGCCGTGGCCGGCACGATCACCGCCGAGACCCACGCCCCCGACACCGGCGCCCACCGCCTCGTCTACCGCGCCGGCCACGGCGTCACCGAGATCCGGGTACCGGCTGGGCCGGGCGGCTGGCGGATCACCGTCAAGGGCCCCGCCGCCACCCCCACCCCCGTTCTGCCGGCCGACCGCCCGGCCACCGCCCGCGTCCACGCCCGCCCGGGCGCCGAGATCACGGTGTCGGTCACCCCGCGCTGACCGGGCTCCGCCCGCACGCCGTGGTGAGGCGTGAAACAGATGGTGCCGACCACCATGTCTCACCACGTCACATACCCTCGTAGAAGGCGGCGGCCGATGCCGGAGGAACCGACAGCCGGGAGGCGAGGGTGCTCGGACGGGGCACACGGTGGCTCGTGGGCGCCATGATCGTGGCCTGCGCGGTGCTGGTGGGCCCCAGCACCCCACGCGGCGCCCCCATCGGCAGCGCACTGCCCGTCATCGCCGACCGGGAGGTCGTGGCGAACCGGGTGATGACGTGGAACCTCTGCAACCCCTGCGACACGAGCAACATCGACCGGGCGGCGGAGATCGCCGCGTACGCGCCGCAGGTCATCGGCCTGCAAGAGGCGTGCGCGGGCGACGTCGAGAGGATCCGCGACTATCTGGAGCACCTCTACGGGCTCGTCTACCACGTCGAGTACGGGATGGTCCTGCGCAACTGGAGCCGCTGCGGCGGAGCGCCCTGGAGCCCGGGCGAGTACGGCCAGGCGATCCTGTCGGCGGCACCGATGACGGACCGCGTCGCCGTGGAGTACCCCGACGGCGGCTCCGAGGACCGTGGGTACGTCGCCGTCACCACCAGGGTGGACGGCCGGCTCGTCCGGGTCTTCAACACCCACCTCGCCGAACGGCGCCAGGAACAGGTCCGGGCGGCCCAGACGGACGTGCTCGCCGCGGCCGTCGCCCGGCACGACCGCGCCATCGTCCTCGGCGACTTCAACGCGGTGCCGGACGCCCCCGAACTCACCCGCATGTGGGAACTGGCCACGGACGTCGACCCCGAGTGCCGCCCCTCGCCCGTCGGCACGTGCCAGCACACCACCGAATGGCACGCCAAGTTCGACTACATCTTCCTGCGCGGCATGGCTCCGCGCACGCATCAGGTGCAGCCCAGCCCGCACTCGGACCACCACATGCTGATCAGTGAAGTGGATGCGACCCGCGCAGCGTGAGGACGTACGCCGCGGTCAGCGCGACCGCACGGTCATCGTCCTCCGCCAGTTCCGCCAGCGCTCGTGACGCGGTGGTGCCGGGGACGTCCGCCAGGGCCTGGGCGAGACGCCGGCGGGCCAGGGGGGTGGCGCTGCCGGCGAGGCGGCCGACGAGTCCGGCGGCGATCGTCTCCGCCGTCGAGGACTCGGCGGCCAGCGTACTCAGCGCATCGGCGGCCTCCACGTCGTTCACCCCGTCGGCGATCATGTCGATGAGCGCGGGGATCGCGTCGACCACCCCCCGCGCACCCAGCACCAGGGCCGCGCACCCGCGGACCGCGGGGTCGGAGTCGGCGAGTGCCCCCTGGAGCAGGCCGGTCGCCGCCGCGTGCGGAATCTCGGCGACGGCCCGCACGGCACGCTCGCGCACCTCTGGCTCGGCTGAGCCCAGGCCGTCCGCCAGGGCTGCCAGTCCTGCGTCACTGGTCCGAGCCAGAGCCCAGCGAAGGGCACCGGCGACGTTCGGGTCCGTCTCGTGCAGCGCGGCCTCGACCAGGGCCTCCACCGGTACCGGCACCTCTTCGACGGAGGACAGGGCCGCGCGCTGCCGCTTCCCGGCGCTCTCCGACGTCAGGTCCTGGAGGAGGGAGACGACCTGGAGGACGTTCTCCCAGCCGGTGGGCTCGGCGGCATCGATCCGGCGGAGCCGCCGGAGCAACTCCGTTTCGCGTGCGATGCGTTGCCGCGTCTGACTGATGAGGTCGGCGACGAGTTCCGAGGGCCTGAAGCCGGGATCGTCCAGGGCGCGTCCGACATCGCGCAGCGACATGCCCAGTGACCGCAGGCTCTCGATGTGGAAGATGCGCTGGATGTCCGCGCCGGAGTACTCGCGGTAGCCGGTCGGTGTGCGCTGTGCCGGCTGCACCAGGCCGAGCGACTCGTAGTGCCGCAGCATGCGGGCGCTGACGCCGGATCTTCGTGCCACTTCGCCGATCAACACCGCTCGTCACTCCTCCTGCCTAGTGGGTCCCAGGGCTACGATGCGCTTCGCCTCCTCGATCGCGAAGTCGAACACGGCATCCGGGTCGCGCAACAACCGCTCCGTGGCCACGGCGTGCTGCCGCACACGCGCGTCGCCGCAGGTTTTCGCGGCCCGCAGGACGGGCCCGGCGACCTCGCCGAGAGCGATCAGCGCCCGGCTCAGACTCACCTGCGTCTCCCGCCCGCCGCGCCCGAGCTGACCCGCCAGCACCTCGGCCAACCGCGGCCTCTCGGCCTCGGGCACCAGGACGACCGCGGCCCGCCAGGCGCTCCGTGCCACCTCGTCGTCGGCGTCGGTCAGATGCGCGTGGGTGAGGGCCGGCCACGCCCGCCGGTCGCCGATCTTCGACAGGGTGTGCAGTGCCTGGCTGCGCGCCTGCGCGCGGTCCGAACGCAGTTCCTCGATGAGCCTCGGGACCGTGCTCTGCGCGGAATGCCGGGTGAGTGCCCAGGTGAGCATGTCCCGCACGGGGAACTCGGGCTCGATCGCGCACTGCTCGATGAGCCGGTCGACGTACCGGGGATCCGGAGCCGTCCCGACCGCCAGCGCCGCCCTGAGCCGCACCGACGCACTGCTGCTCCGCAGCCCGCGAAGCGCTGCCATCGTGTTCGTGTTCTCCTCGTGCATGGAAAGCACCTCCCTGGCCACAGCGAAGACCTTGTCACGGTGTCAAGGTCAAGCCGACGGCCGCAGCAGCTGCTTGACACATCGTCAACTATGTTCCATCTGTTCACAGTTGAGGCCGGCGCCCATAAGCTGAGCGGCCTTCGTGTTCTGGGGAGGTCTCGTGATCGGTCTCCGTGCGTTCGTCGTCTGCCTGGTGATCGCGTGTGCCGCGGTGGTGTCGCCGGCCGCGGCCGTGACACCGGGCTGGACGGCGCTGCCGGTGCCGGCGGCGGCCGCGCCGGTGACCGTGTCCGACATCGCCGCCCGCGGGCCGGGCGAGGCGTGGGCGACCGGGTACGAGCGCGTCGCCGACGGGATGCGACCGATGCTGTACCACTGGGACGGCACCGCATGGAGCCGGGACACCTCCTTCCCCGGCGCCGCCGAACCGGGCCGACTCGGCGCCGTGCAGTTCGTCGGCGAGGAGACCTGGATCTTCCGCGTCCGGGCGGGTGCGGGGGAGATCCTGCGCCGGTCGGCGCAGGGCTGGAGCGCCGTACCGCTGCCGCAGACCCTGTGGACCTACCAGGACTTCACCGCCGTACCGGGTGCCGCGTGGGTGGTCGGAGAGGACGCCACCGGGCTGAAGGTGCTGCACTACGACGGCTCCGGCTGGACCGCACAGTCCACCCCGGACGGCGTGCTGTACCTGATGGGAATCACCGCGCGCACCGCCACCGACACCTGGGCCTGGGCCGACACCACCACCGGGACCACCGTCCTGCGCTGGAACGGCACGCAGTGGCGGGACGCGGACGTACCGCTGCCGCCGAACAGCAACGTGCACACGATCCTGCTCGACCCGTCCGGCCGGGCCACGATCAGCGGCAGCCGGTACACCGACGGCGTCCCCCGCACCTACCTGATGACCTTCACCGGACACACCTGGCACACCACCTACCCGAACCTGGGCGACACCCAGACCGGGGCCATGGTGCGCGGCCCGGACGGTGCGCTGTGGCTGCCGGTGCGCAGCGACCGCGCGTTCCAGTCGAAGTACGCCCGCCTGTCCGGGCCCCGCACGACCTTCTCGTACGGCCCGGAGCGCACGAACGCCATCGACGTCAAGCCGCGCGCCCTGACGAGGGCCGGGGCCTCGCTGCTGTCCTTCGGGACGGTCGAGATCTACGGCTCCGAACCGAACCTGATGAGCGAGCGGCTGGGAGGCCGACCATGACCCGCAGACTTCTCGTCGCGGCCCTCGCCGCCGTCCTGACCGCCCTCGGCCTCATGAGCTCGGCCGCGGCGGACACCGAGTCCTGGCACCACGTTCCGGTCCCGGCCCAGGTACGCCCACAGGCCGCGCTGAACGAGGCCGTGGCCTTCGGCCCGGACCGTGCATGGGCGGTCGGCGCCGACGCCGTCGGCCGTGACGCACCGGGCTTCCCGCTCGTCCTGCGCTGGGACGGAACCCACTGGCAGCGCCAGAGCCTGCCCCGCACCGGCTGGCAGGGAGAACTGCTGTCCGTCGCCGCGACCTCACCGACCGCCGTCTGGGCGGTCGGCCGCGACTCGGCGGGCGGCGCCCGCCTGCTCCGCCACGACGGCAGGACCTGGTCCGAGAGCCGGCCGCCGCGCGGAGTCGCCCTGACCAAGGTCGTCGCCGGCGGCGGTGAGACCTGGCTCATCGGTTCCCGGGACGGCACCCAGGCACTGCTGCGCCACGACGGCCGCGGCTGGCGTGACATGCCGGTGCCGCCGGGCGCCGTGTACGGCCTGCACATCCGGGCAGCCGACGACGTCTGGGCCGCCGGCACCACCGACTCGGCCGCGGCCGTGTCGCACTGGAACGGACAGGAGTGGCAGCAGACCATCGTGTACGGGTACCCGCGGTCGGCCGTGGGCAGCGTGCTGGCGGTCTCGCCGACGGAGGTCTGGGCAGGCGGCACGGCCGGGTTCATCGGCGGTCCGGTGGGCCGCCCGATACCGCCCCTGCTGGTCCGCTTCGACGGGCAGACGTGGAGCCGCGTCACCCTCCCCACCGACTTCGGCTCGGTCACTTCACTGGCCGCCACCGAGTCCGGCGCGCTGGGCTGGGTCGCCGTGTCCCGCTCGCAGAAGTTCGGCCCGCCGGGAACCTTCCCGCCGTTCGTCCCCGGACCGGCCTTCCTCGCCCGGAACGGCGAGTCGTTCACCGAGTACAGCGAACCGGCGGTGCCCGGCGAGGGCGAGTCCTCGGTGCTGCGCCTGGCACCGGTACCGGGCACACGGACGGTCTGGTCGGTCGGCCGCGCCGACGGCCCCGAGGCCACCTTCGCCCCCCGCATCCTGCGGTTCGGCCGAGCCCTGTGAACGGACCCCGTTATGCGACCGGAAAATCGAAGTAGGTGTCTGGATAAGGCTCACCCCGCAACGTGTAATGCCACCACTCGCGTTCGTACGAGCTGAATCCGCAGTCCTCCATGACGGAACGCAGATGTGCACGGTTCCGCGTCTCGCCCGGCTCGATTCCCGCCGCTCCATGATGGGAGAGGCAATCCATCAGATCGTGACCGCCCCCCATGGAGGCGAGTTCGCCGGTGTCCAGGTGATACAGCGTCACATCCACGGTGCTGCCCCGGCTGTGGCCCGACTTCGCGGCCACGTATCCCCTCGCGAACATGTCGGACCTGTCGATGTGCGGATAGTGCCGTGATTTCGTCCGCCCGTCCTCCGGCTGCCGCGACCAGCGCACGAAACAGTCCACGGCACGCTGCGGCCGGTAGCCGTCCCAGAGGAGCAGGCCGAAACCGAGGGAGGCGGCCTTCGCCCGCGCGTTTTCCAGAGCCGCGCACAAGGCCCTCGTGCCGACGATGCGATTCGCCAGGTAGCCGTCCACCGGCTTGCCCGTGAAATTGTCCCAGGTGGCGTACTTGGCGTCCCAGCGTATTCCGGGGACGAGTTCGTCCACGAAGACGAAGTCCCCGTTCATCGCAGCTTCCCGGTCAGCGCCAGCGACACCAGCCGGTCGATCACTTCGGAGAGCGGCAGATCCGCGGCCGCCATCATCCGCGGGTAACGGCTGTACGAGGTCATACCGGGAAACGTGTTGACCTCGTTGAGGACTACGTCGCCCTCCTCCGTGAGGAACATGTCCACCCGCGACAGTCCCCGGCAACCCAGGGCGCGGTAGACGGCCTTCGCCGTCTCCTGGACGAGTGATCGCGACGCCTCCGGAATATCGGCGGGAACGACGGCTACGGAGTTGTCGGATCCGGTCTCGGGCCGGTCCTCCTGGTGAATCCTGAAGAACCCGTGGGAGAGCGCGATGTGGTCCACTTGCCCCACGATCGGATCCCGTTCGTTCCCGAGGACGGCGCATCCGATCTCGCGGCCGGCGACGGCCTCCTCGATCAGCACCTTCGAGTCGTACCGCCGGGCGTTCTCCACCGCAGCCGGAAGTTCCTCCTTCCGGGACACCTTGCCGACACCGAACGACGACCCCGAACGGGCCGGCTTGACGAAGACGGGATAGGAGATCCGGTCGGGATCGACGTTCTCGTCCGCCGTGACGGTCCAGAAGTCCGGCGTGCCGATTCCCGCGCTTCGCGCGACGAGATAGGCGAGGGACTTGTCCATGCACAGCGCGGAACTCTGGATGCCGCAGCCGACGTAGGGGATGCCGGAGAGTTCGAGGAGACCCTGGATCGCGCCGTCCTCGCCGAGCCTGCCGTGCAGCACCGGCAGTACGACGTCCAGGGCGACCGCCTCGTACCGCCCCCGGTCCAGGACGAGAAGTCCGCGCACGCTGCGGTCCGGTGACAGCACGGCCGGGCGGCCGTCGCCCCTCTCCCAGCCCGGGTCCGGCCCGTCGCAGAGCCTCCAGTCGCCGCCCTGCGTGATCCCGACGTAGAACGGCTCGTACTTCTCGACGTCGAGACTCCGCGCCACCTCTCGCGCCGACTTCACGGAGACAAAATGCTCCTCGGAACAGCCGCCGAAAATGATGCCGACCCTCAACCTACCCATGCTGATTCCTTCCCTCGAATTTCAGGCAGTTGGTGATGGAGTTTTCGACCGCGTCGCTCAGCGCGTGGTCCGTGTAATACGCGGTGTGCGGAGTGATGAGCACGTTCGGCATCTCCTGCAGACGCAGCAACGCCTTGCTCTCGATGTGCCGGTCGCGGCAGTCGGCGTAGAAGACTCCTTCTTCCCCTTCGACGACATCCAGTGCCGCACCACCCAATCGGCCACTTTCCAGTGCCGCGACGAGGGCCTCGGTGTCGATCAGGGAACCGCGTCCGGTGTTGATGACGAAAGCGCCGGGTCTCATCTGCTCGATCCGTCTGCGGTCCAGGAGATGACGGGTGTCCCCGGTGAGCGGAGCGTGCAGCGTCACGATGTCGCTCAGCACCAGCAGTTCATCGAGGGAAACGTGGTCCGCAGCCGATTTGGGGCGGCGGTCACAGGCAAGAGTGCGCCCGCCGAAACCCCGCAACCGTTCCACGACGGCCGTTCCGATACGTCCCGTTCCGACGACCCCGACGGTCAGGTCGCGCAGTTCCTTTCCGCGCACCTCGTTCAGCCGGTAGTCATGGCAGTCCGAGCGCCGGACCGTGGCCTTCGCGTTCCGTACCGCCATCAGCATCAGCATGAGCGTGTAGTCGGCCACGCTGTCGGGCGAGTAGGAGACGTTCTCGACGCGGATGCCGACGCTCGCCGCGTATTCCACGTCGATGTGATTGCAGCCGACGCTCCGAGTGGAGACGTATGTGACGCCGATCCGGCTGAGGGCAAGAAGCGTGGGACGGGTGATCCGGTTCTTGTGACTCACGCTGATGCACCGGTGTCCGGAGGCCAGTTCGCTGTTGGCCTCGGACACCGCCGCGTCCGTGATGGTGGTGGTGATCCCGAATCGAGGTGCCAATTCCCGGAACAGGGCGGCCTCGTCCTGCTCGGCTCCGTAGACGGTGATCCCGGTCACGGGAATGGCCGCGGAGGGCGAATACGTCGGCGACCGGGGGCGGACGGCCGCTTTTCGGGCTGGTTCGCGGTAGGTCATGCCGACAGTCAAGACGACCGGGTGTTTCCGCGGCGTATGCGGTTTTCGATACGCCGACGATAGGCAACAGGCCGATAGCGTCGAGCACATGACCACGCTGATTGTCCGTCGGACATCGCACCTCCCGCACCTGTTCTCCGAGACCCGCGAGGCCTCGGCATGATCCCGCTCAGCCTCCGTCGGATCGCCGCGGTCGTCGGCGGGGCGGTCACCGGCGACGGCTCCGTGACGGTGACCGCGCCTGCCGTGCTCGACGGCCGACAGGCCGAACCGGGCGGCCTCTTCGTCGCCTTCGCCGGAAACCACGTCGACGGCCACGACTGCGCGGAGCAGGCAGGCCGGGCCGGCGCCGTGGCGGTGCTCGGCTCCCGGCCGACAGCGCTGCCCACCGTCGTCGTCGAGGACACGCGGGCCGCGCTGCAGGCGCTCGCCGCCCACGTCGTGGGCCTACTGCGCGACGGGCTGACCGTCGTCGGGCTGACCGGCTCGCAGGGCAAGACCACCGCCAAGGACCTGCTGGCGGCCGTGCTGTCCGGCGCCGGGCCGACGACCGCCACGATCGGCTCGCTCAACAACGAACTCGGGGTGCCGCTCACCATGCTGCGCACCACCCCGGCCACCCGGTTCCTCGTCCTGGAGATGGGAGCCCGCCATGTCGGCGACATCGCCGCACTCACCGGCCTGGTCGCGCCCGACATCGGTGTCGTCCTCAACGTCGGCCGGGCCCACATCGGCGCGTTCGGCTCGCGCGAGGCCATCGCCAGGGCCAAGGGCGAGATGGTGCGGGGGCTGGCGCCCGGCGGCACCGCCGTACTCAACGCCGACGATCCCCGCGTGGCCGCGATGCGTTCGCTCACCGACGGCCCGGTGCTGACCTTCGGCCGGGCAGCCCACGCCGACGTGCGGGCGCTCGACCTGGTTCTCGACCGGCTCGGCCGGCCGTCCTTCACCCTGCGGACCGCCGCCGCCTCGGCCTCCTCCGTGCTGCCGGTCGTGGGCGCTCACCAGGCGCTCAACGCGTCGGCCGCCGCGGCGGCCGCGCTGGTGGCCGGCGTCCCCCTCGACAAGGCCACGGCGGCCATGGCCACCGCCTCCCCGTCGAAGTGGCGGATGGAGCTGCGCCGCCTCGCCGGCAACGCGATGCTGCTCAACGACTCCTACAACGCCAACCCCGACTCCACCCGCGCCGGCCTGGACGCGCTGGCGGCGATCGAGGGCCGGCGCCGCATCGCCGTCCTCGGCGCGATGTTCGAGCTCGGCGACGACAGCGAGGCCGAGCACCGCGCCGTCGGCGAGTACGCCGCCGCCCGCGCCGATGTCGTGGCCGCCGTCGGCCGCGCCGCCCGGCCCATCGCCGACGGCGCGGGGGAGCGGGCGGTGGTGCTGGCCGACAACGACGCGGCCGTCGACTGGCTGCGCGGCCACCTCGCCGCCGGCGACGTGGTACTCGTCAAGGCCTCCCGCGCCGCGCGCCTCGACGCGGTCGCCGCCGCGCTCGCCTGAGCCGCTCGCACACGGCCACCGACCGGCGGCGCAGGCGGACTCACCGCCCGCGCCGCCGCATGTACAGATCGAAGGCCCGATAGACCATCGGCCGCAGCGGCAGATCCCACTCGCCGACATACCGCACCGCCCGACCACCGGTGCCGGCCTTGAACCGGATCAGCCCGACGTGCGGGTCGTCGGCGTCGAGGGTCGGAGTGATGCCCCGCAGGTCGTAGACGTCGCAGCCGGCCGCCAGCGAGTCCCGGATCATCGCCCACTGGCAGGCGTTGGAACCGCGCACCTCACGCTTCTCGCTGGAGGAGGCGCCGTAGCAGTACCACGCGTGGGCGCCCACGCGGACCAGGATGGCGGCGGCGACCAGGTCACCCCGGTGGCGGGCCAGGTAGAGCCTGATCCGCTCGGGGTCCTCCGCGCTCAGCGCCGCGAACATGGTCTCGAAGTAACGCAGCGGCCGGGGCGTGAAGCCGTCGCGCTCGGCGGTGTGGACGTAGAGGTCGTGAAACGCCCTCAGATCCTCGCCGACGGTGACCTCGACCCCCTCCTCGGCCGCCCTCCTGATGTTGCGGCGCCACAGCTGGTTCATGCCCCTGAGCAGGTCCTCCTCGGTCCTGCCGGCCAGCGGGATCTCGTACTTGAACTGCGGATGCCCGACCCCGAAGCCGTCCGCGGGGCTCTGCGGCAGCCAGCCGGTCTTCCTCAGCCGGCCGGTCACGCGGGCGCCCACGGGGTCGGCCCACTGGCTGGGCAGCTCGGTGAGCCGTCGGATGCCCGGGTCGGCCATGCCTTCCTTGACCTGGGCGGCACTCCAGAGGTCCGTGCACACCGGCGGGCCCAGCCGGATCGCGAACGCGCCCCGGGCCTTGAGCCGGGCCGCCAGCGGACCGAGCCACGCGTCGAGGTCGCCGGAGGACCAGTCGATGACGGGCCCCTCGGGCAGATAGGCCAGCGTGAAGCGGTCGAGCCGCGGCACCGGCCGGTACAGGACAAGCCCGGCACCGACCAGCCGCCGACCGTCGAACCAGCCGAGGGACTCGCTGCGCCACTCGGTCTTGACGCGACCCCATGCCGGGGTCTGCAAGAAGCTGACCGATCGCTGCGTCCGCACGAACGCCAGGTGCTCGGCGGCGGTGATGGGCTCGACGGTCGGACTCCCGCCCGCGGCCCCGGTCGCGGGGTGGTGTGCGGTGCGGTCCCGACCGGTCGGGGCTGCTGCTGTTCGCGACGGTTCGCTGGAGGACATGGCCCCACTCAAATCGGCGCGATGTTGCCTGCACGTATGCGGTTTTCGATACGCCGACGATATGCGCCGACTCGTAGCATCCCTCACATGCGCGTGCTGATTGTCGAGGACGAACCGTATATGGCGGAGGCCATCCGTGACGGGCTGCGCCTGGAGGCGATCGCGGCCGACATCGCAGGTGACGGCGGCACCGCCCTGGACATGCTGAGCATCAACGCCTACGACATCGCCGTCCTCGACCGCGACATCCCCGGCCCCTCCGGTGACGAGATCGCCAGACGCGTCGTCGCCTCGGGAAGCGGCATGCCGATCCTCATGCTCACCGCGGCCGACCGCCTCGACGACAAGGCCTCCGGGTTCGGACTCGGCGCCGACGACTACCTCACCAAGCCCTTCGAGATGCGGGAGCTCGTGCTCAGACTCCGGGCACTCGACCGCAGGCGCGCGCACACCAGGCCGCCCGTGCGGGAGATCGCGGGCCTGCGCCTGGATCCGTTCCGCAGAGAGGTCTACCGGGACGGCCGCTACGTGGCGCTCACCCGCAAGCAGTTCGCGGTGCTCGAAGTCCTCGTCGCCGCGGAGGGCGGGGTCGTCAGCGCCGAGGAACTCCTGGAACGCGCGTGGGACGAGCACGCGGACCCCTTCACCAACGCCGTGCGCATCACCGTCTCGGCACTGCGCAAACGACTGGGCGGATCCGGGCTCATCGCCACCGTGCCGGGCGTCGGCTACCGCATCGACACAGCACCCGGCACCGGAGGCGGGGGAGCGGACCGTGGATAGGGCACCCGGTCTGAGTGTCCGCCTCAAACTCACCCTCAGCTACGCCGGATTCCTCATGCTCGCGGGCGCCTTGCTGCTCGCCGCCATGGGAGCGTTTCTCCTGCGAGAGGGGTGGCTGCAAACCAACGAAGAGGGCGCATGGCAGGCAACGCCGGGCACCGACTTCGTCCGCGGATTCGCCCCCATGGCAGTCGCCGTCATGGTGTTCCTCCTGGTCTTCGGTCTCCTGGGAGGCTGGATCCTGGCCGGCCGCATGCTCGCCCCGCTGCACCGCATCACGCACGCCACCCGCACGGTCGCGAACGGGTCGCTCTCCCACCGCATCCGGCTCCCGGGCCGTCAGGACGAGTTCCGCGAGCTCGCCGACACCTTCGACACGATGCTCACGCGGCTCGAGGCGCACGTCGCCGAGCAGCAGAGGTTCGCGGCGAACGCCTCCCACGAACTGCGCACCCCGCTGTCGGTCTCCAAGTCACTGCTCGAAGTGGCCCGCGCCGATCCGCACCGCCCCACCGACCCCCTCATCGACCGCCTCCACGCCGTCAACACCCGGGCCATCGACCTCACCGAAGCACTGCTCCTGCTCAGCCGCGCCGGCCGCCGGTCCTTCACCCGGGAACACGTCGACCTGTCCCTCACGGCGGAAGAGGCCACCGAAACCCTCCTCCCCCTCGCGGAGAGACACGGCATCACCCTGGAGACCGACAGCGGCATCGCCCCCACGATCGGATCACCGGCGCTCCTGCTGCAGCTGACCACGAACCTCGTGCACAACGCGATCGTCCACAACCTGCCGGAACACGGCGGCGTGTGGGTGACCACCGCGGTCCGCCCCAGGACGGTCGTGCTCACGGTCGAGAACACCGGCGAGCCGCTCACCCCCGAGGTGGTCTCGACCCTCACCGAGCCGTTCCAGCGCGGCACCGAGCGCGTGCGCACCGAACACGCGGGCGTCGGCCTCGGCCTGGCCATCGCCAGAACCATCACCCACGCACACGACGGAACCCTCACCCTCACCCCGCGCCCCGCCGGCGGCCTCCGCATCACGGCGGAACTGCCCCTGGCGTCCCCGCCCCAGGACAGCGACCCACCCCCACGCCCAGGGCCGGCCCCGAGATCCGAACGAGGAAGAACCCCCGTTCTCGACTGACCCCACGCCCGCCACCCGACGGCCGCGCCCCGCTGCGAAGTCCGCCCACACGCCGCCTTCAGGCGGCAGACCGGACGGTGATGCCCGCGGCCTGCGCGGCCTGGGGGCATCCGCCGACTGCCCGCATCCGGCAAGAAAGTACCCTGCTGACCTGCCCGTACCTGCCATGGCCGGGCATTTCCCGGCAGGGGAGGATACGCCGACAGGCCGGGACGACCAGTCCCGCAGGGGTGGAGTGCGCGATGACCGGACCGCGAGAAACGACGGCCTTCGGAACCTGGAGGACGAGGGTTCTGGGACTGTTGATGACCTTGGTGTCCCTGGCCCTGGTCGCGGGCTGCTTCTTCGTGCTCACCGACTGGCTGCCCGCCGACCTCGCGCGGTACAAGGAGTACCGTGCCGCCGAGCACTGCCCGGTCGGCTCGACCCCGGACGCGTGGTGGGAGGACTGCCTGCGCGAGATCGAGCTGAGCGTCGTCGACACAGTGGTCGAGGACCGGGCCAGGAACAGCGAGTACCGGGCGACCGTGGAGAGCGACCGGGTCAGGGGCGATGTGCACTTCGGCGACCCCGGCCCCCTCCTGGACACGCTCCGCGCGGGCGACACGGTCGTAGGCACCGCCTGGCGCGGCGACATCGTCGCGCTCACCAAGGACGGAATCCGCCAGAAGTCCATCAACGAACCGCGCGACGAGCCCCAGATGATCGCCGCCGCAGGCGCGAGCCTCGGCCTGCTCGCGCTCCTCGGCCTCACCTTCGGCACGGCACGCCTCGCCTCGCCGCGCAACCTCGGTCCCCTCACCTGGAGCGGATCCGGCAAGAAGCTGTTCTTCACCAACCTGGCGGCCACCTTCGGCGTAGGGCTGCCCGCGGTGTGGATCGGCATCCCCTGGCAGTTCGTGACCCCGACGATCGTGGTGGTCTGGCTGGGCGTGGGGTTCCTCCTCCTGGCCGTCCCGCGCTCGGAGAAGTAGCCGTTCGGGATTCCGGGAGTTCCCCGGTCGATGCCCAGCTCACATACCGGCCGTAATCCCCATGCGGCGCGAGCGGTCGTGCCGCAGACTTCCCCGGGTGATTGTGCTTCAGCCCGTCCTGGAGGTCTACGCCTGTGATGGCTTCGCCCTCTGGCCTGTCGCCGAGTCCGCGCCGCACGACTTCCTGGCGCTCGGCGGTGCCCTCGGTCCCGCGGAGGTCGGCACAGCGGTGATGCGCATCGCCGACTGCAACACCGTCGAGCCCGAGAGCGACGGCGGCCCACCGCGCCCCGCCGACCCGCTCGGAGGCTTCCTGCACGGACTCCTCACCATGGACGACCTCTTCGCGCCCGGCGGCCTGCGGATCACCGACACCGCAACCGGCATCACCCTGCTGCCGGGCTGCTGCAGCGGGCTGGGCGAGAGGCGCGACTGGCGTGAGATCGTGGACGGCGACGGCTGGGCTTCCTTCGGGCACGACCCCTCTCCGTCGGCCGAACGGCGGGGCGACGTCGTCCGATTGACCGTCGACGACGAGCAGGACGACAGCCCGGTGATCGAGCTGTCCGTCACCGAGCTGCGGCGTCTGCTCGCCGATGCGGAGCGCGACCTGACCGACTTCCTCCCCTCGGCCGCCGCCTGGGCCGCCCGGCACGTGCCCGATCACGCCACCGCCGTCACCTCCGCCCTGGGCCGCGCTCTGGACCTGCCTGCCTGAACTCAGGCGCGCAGATGGAGGCCGAAGCCACTGCGGCCGGGCACCTCCAAGCCTTCGCGCAGCCGTACCGAGGGCATGTCGTAGTCCCCGTCGTTCTGACGGCGGTAGGGGATGGGCTCGGTCTCCTCCAGGCCCAGCAGCCTCTTCCGCCACAGCTCGGCCGCGTCCGTGAAGGCCTCGGGGGACAGGTGCACCGTGCGGTACAGCACGAACGGCGGCAGTACGGCCATGCCGGGGTGGTAGAGGATGCCGTGCTGGATGGGGTACAGCAGGTCGTCGATCGGACCGTTGATGCCGCGGTCGGAGTAGTGGGACTCGGGGCCGCCGACGGTCACCGAGAGCATGGCGCGTTTGCCCTGGAGGACGCCTTCGCCGAAGCGGTCGCCGTAGCGGACGTCGTTGTGCTCGCCCACGCCGTAGCCGAAACCGTAGGTGAACACCCGGTCCACCCAGCCCTTGAGGATCGCGGGCATCGTGTACCACCACAGCGGGAACTGGAGGATCACGGTGTCGGCCCACCGCAGCTTGTCCTGTTCGGCGCGGATGTCGGCGGTGAGCGCGCCGGTTTCGTAGGCGCGGCCGGAATCGTGGACCGCGTCCAGGGGCTGGGAGGCGGCGGCACCGAAGTCGTCGGCGTCGACGACGGACTTCCAGCGCATCGCGTACAGATCGCTGACCCGGACCTCGTGGCCCGCGTCGGTGAGCGTGTCGAGCGCGATGTCGGTGAGGGCGCCGTTCAGCGACCGCCGCTCGGGGTGGGCGTGCACGATGAAGACCTTCACGTCTGCTCCTTGAACCGGTGTGGCTGAGTACGGCTTCGATGCTGGCCGGTTCGGGCGGTGCGGTTCAGGGACGCCTTCTCCGTAGGCCCGGACTTCCTGGTACCGGCAGGGCCACCCGGGCGGCGCGTCCGGCGCGGATACTTGAGTGATGGACGATCTGGCCGACTTCCTGCGGACACGGCGAGCCCGGGTCCTCCCGGAGAGCGCCGGCATCCCCGCCGATCCCCGCCGCCGGGTGAGCGGGCTGCGGCGTGAGGAGGTCGCGCACCTGTCCGGGGTGAGCGTCGACTACTACGTCCGCCTCGAACAGGGGCGGGCGCGCCGGCCGTCGGCACAGGTCCTCGACGCGCTCGCGCGAACCCTGCGCCTGGACGAGGCGGAACGTGCCCACCTCCACCGGCTCGCCCATCGCCCGACGCACGCACCGCGCCGGGCGTCCGCGGTGCGGCTGCGCCCCGAACTCCTGCGGGTGCTGGACCTCGTCGCCGACGCCCCCGCCTTCCTCATCGACCACCGCCTGACCGTGCTGGCCGCGAACCGGCTCGCCGATCTGCTCTACGGCCGTCCGCTCCAGGGGCTGAACATCGCCCGGCATGTCTTCCTGACCGAGGAGGGACGCGCGCTGTTCGCCGACTGGGAAGCCTGCACCCTCGACACCGTCGGCCATCTGCGGCTGTCCGCCGGTCACCACCCCGACGATCCCGAACTGGCCTCCCTCATCGGTGAACTCGCCATGCACAGCGAACGCTTCCGCCGACTGTGGGCGCGTGCGGACGTCCGCCCCCGCACCCATGGCCGCAAGGCCTACCACCACTCCCTGGTCGGCCAACTGGAACTGCACCAGGAGAACTTCGCCCTCCCGGACACCACCGGCGCGGAACTGATCGTGCAGTCGGCCGCCCCGGGCACCGCCGCCCACGACAGCCTGCGCCTCCTGGCCGGCTTCGGCGCCCCGGCCCCGGCCCAGGGGGACGAGGGGGAGGGCCCCGGCCGGATCACCGCACGGCCTCAGCCGCGTCGCGGAGTCCGGCCGGGCCCGCCGTCCAACGGCGATCCTCGGTGACGGATCGCGGCGGGGGGCTCCCGTCGTCCGCCTGTCGGCGGCGGCGCACCCGTGTACCCCGGTCGGCCGCCTGACTGCGGGGCTTCCGGTCCCGGAGAACGCGATACAAAGACTCCGTTGCAAACACTCCTTTGCATCGCTATCTTTGTCAGCATGAACGAGCCCCAGGACTCGCCCGTCCGCAATCTCGATGCCCGATCCCTGCGCGGACTCGCACACCCACTGCGCATGCGGCTGCTGGACGCCCTGCGCTTCGGCGGCCCCGCCACCGCGTCCCAACTCGCCGACAAGTTGGGCGAGTCGAGTGGTGCGACCAGCTATCACCTGCGGCAGCTCGCCGCACACGGCTTCATCGAGGACGCACCCGAGCGCGGCAAGGGCCGGGAGCGGTGGTGGAAGGCGGTCCACAAGGGCCTGCGCTTCGACGACGCACTGCTCACGGACTCCAACCCGGACGTGCGCGGGGCTGCCGACATGTACCTCCACGAGGTCGCCACCGCCCAGACCCGGGACCTGTCGACCTGGCTCGGCACCCGTCAGGAATGGCCGGAGGAGTGGAGCCGCACCTGGGACATGAGCAGCGCGACCCTGCGGCTGACGCCCGAACTGACCCGGGAACTCGTCGAGAAGATGCACGCCCTCGTCGACACCTACCGGGACCGGGCCACCGACGAGAACGACGCCGACACCGCCCAAGTACGCATTCACACACACGCGTTCCCCCTCGCCACGGACTGAAAGGCCACAGCGCGATGCATCCCGAGACCCACCTCGCCCTGCACCACGTCCACGCCGCCGAACTCCGCGCCGAAGCCGACGCGTACCGCCTCGCCGCGGCGGCCCGACACCCCCGGGACCTCCGTACCCGACTCGGCTGGGCCCTCGTGGGCGCCGGCCTGCGACTGGCCACCGCCCCCAAAACGGCAGCCGCCCTTCCGTAGCGCCGCTCGTGACCGCCGCCCCGAGGCAATCAACCCTTCGGCGCACGGACTGCCGGCGCTGTCCCCCGTGGTGGCCGGGCATCATCCCCACCTGATCGCGGCGTCGTCGGTGAGCGAATCCGGCCCCGCCCCGCGCCCCGCCCGGCACACGCCCTCGGCAGTGACCTGCGCGACCTGCCCCAGGTGAGCCGCGTCTCACCAGCACCGCGTTGCTATGCAACAAGGTGCATAGGAAGATCGTAGGCATGGCGCTCGAACACGCGATCCTCGTCTCCCTGCTGGAGAAGCCGGGCTCCGGCTATGAGCTGGCCCGGCGGTTCGAGCGGTCCATCGGCTACTTCTGGACCGCCACCCACCAGCAGATCTACCGCGTGCTCAAGCGCATGGAGAGCGACGGCTGGGTCGACGTCCGGGACGTGGCGCAGTACGGGCGCCCGGACAAGAAGGAGTACTCCGTCGCCGACCCCGGACGCGCCGCGCTCGCCGCGTGGCTCACGGAGGCGACCGAGCCGGAGAGCGTGCGGCACGACCTGGCGGTGAAGATCAGGGGCGCCGCCTTCGGGGATCCGGCCGCCCTGATCAGTGAGGTCGAGCGGCACCGGCAGGCCCACACGGACCGCCTCGCGCACTATCTCGCGGGTGAGGCACGCGACTTCGGTGACCCGCCGCCCCACGGCGGGCCCGACGCCGAACGGGAGCTCCAGCACGTCGTGCTGCGCGGCGGCATCGCCTACGAACGGATGATGATCGCCTGGCTCGACGACGTCCTCGCCACCCTCGCCCACTTCGACACCGACCACTGACGGGCCTCAGAGAGGCCCCGCCGCAACCCCCATCCCCCTGTCCGCTACCCCCACCCGAAAGGCAGCCCTCCATGACCGACCCCCTGCTGTTCAACCCGCGGACCTACGACCCCGCACACTTCGACGCGGAGACCCGCAGGCTGCTGCGCGCCACCGTGGAGTGGTTCGAACAGCGGGGCAAGCGCGCCCTGATCGAGGACTACCGCGACCGCGCCTGGCTCGGCGACTTCCTCGCCTTCGCCGCCAAGGAGAACCTGTTCGCCACCTTCCTCACGCCCTCCTCCGCCGCCGCGGAGGGCGAGGCCGACAAGCGCTGGGACACCGCCCGCATCGCCGCCCTCAACGAGATCCTCGGCTTCTACGGCCTGGACTACTGGTACGCGTGGCAGGTCACCATCCTGGGCCTCGGCCCCGTCTGGCAGAGCGGCAACCCCGCCGCCCGCGCCCGCGCCGCCGAACTCCTCTCCCGGGGCGAGGTGTTCGCCTTCGGACTGTCGGAGAAGGCCCACGGCGCCGACATCTACTCCACCGACATGCTCCTGGAACCCGACGGCACGGGCGGCTTCAGGGCCACCGGCTCCAAGTACTACATCGGCAACGGCAACGCCGCAGGCCTCGTCTCCGTCTTCGGGCGCCGCACCGACATCGAGGGCCCCGACGGCTACGTCTTCTTCGCCGCCGACAGCCGTCACCCCGCGTACCACCTGGTCAAGAACGTCGTCGACTCCTCCAAGTACGTCAGCGAATTCCGTCTGGAGGAGTACCCGGTAGCCGCCGAGGACGTTCTGCACACCGGCCGTGCCGCCTTCGACGCCGCCCTGAACACCGTCAACGTGGGCAAGTTCAACCTGTGCACCGCCTCGATCGGCATCTGCGAGCACGCGATGTACGAGGCCGTCACCCACGCGCACCACCGCATCCTCTACGGCCGCCCGGTCACCGCCTTCCCGCACGTGCGGCGCGAGTTGACCGACGCGTACGTCCGGCTCGTCGGCATGAAGCTGTTCAGCGACCGCGCGGTGGACTACTTCCGCACCGCGGGCCCGGACGACCGCCGCTACCTCCTCTTCAACCCGATGACGAAGATGAAGGTGACCACCGAGGGCGAGAAGGTCATCGACCTGATGTGGGACGTCATCGCCGCCAAGGGCTTCGAGAAGGACACCTACTTCGCCCAGGCCGCTGTCGAGATCCGCGGTCTGCCGAAGCTGGAGGGCACCGTCCACGTCAACCTCGCGCTGATCCTGAAGTTCATGCGCAACCACCTCCTCGACCCGGTCGCCTACGAACCCGTACCGACCCGCCTGGACGCGGCCGACGACGACTTCCTCTTCCGGCAGGGCCCCGCCCGCGGCCTCGGCTCGGTGCGCTTCCACGACTGGCGGCCGGCCTTCGACGCATACGCCCACCTGCCCAACGTGGCCCGCTTCCGCGAACAGGCCGACGCCCTCTGCGAGTTCGTCCGCACGGCCGCTCCCGACGAGGAGCAGAGCCGGGACCTCGACCTGCTCCTGGCCGTCGGGCAGCTGTTCGCGCTCGTCGTGCACGGGCAACTGGTCCTGGAGCAAGGGGCCCTGACGGAGTGTCACGAGGACGTGCTCGACGAGCTGTTCGCCGTCCTCGTCAGGGACTTCTCCGCGCACGCCGTCGAACTGCACGGCAAGGACTCCGCCACCCGGGAACAGCAGCGGTGGGCACTCGGCGCCGTCCGGCGCCCGGTCGTCGACACGGCCCGTTCGGAGCGTGTCTGGCAGCGGGTCGAGGCGCTGTCGGGCGCGTACGAGATGAAGCCCTGACGACACCCCGACGCCTCGCTCAGGGGACCGCCTCGTGGAGCACCGCGGCTGCCGCCGCACTCCACGAGGCGGCCGGGCTCAAGTGCCGTCCGTGTCAGACGTCTTGACGTCAACGTTTCGGGAGTCTTACGTTTCCCGCCATCTGAGAGCGCTCTCAAAAACGTTCCGGACGCACACACGGTGAGACCCCACTACCCGTCGTGATGACACGAGGTGCCCCTCCATGCCAGCCACCCGCAACAGACCGGCCACCGTGCTGGTTCTGGCCGCCGCCCTGGCCGCCACCGGACTCGGTCCGGCGGCAACTCCGGCCTCCGCCGCCACGATCCCCGTCGGCGCGGGAAGCTACTCCGACACCCGGCCGCCCGGTACGACCGGCCCGACCACCAACACCGGCACACCCATCACCCCCAAGGTGACCTCCGCCGCCCGGGGCAAGCCCGTGCCCACCAACGACTGGTGGTCGTCACTGGCCTTCCAGCGCTACGGCGACAACCCCTACTCGACCCCGATGTACGGCCACCCCCTCACCTACCAGGCGGTGTCCGGCGGCCTGGAGATCGGCTACCCCACCACCCCCACGATCGTCGGCGAGGGCCGCCAGTACGAGTACGCCCACAAGGCCGACCTCACCCTCGGCCTCACCGGGCTCAACTCGCCCGACACCAAGGCCGACGCCTGGTCCGACTGGACCGTCACCCCCTACTGGTCCGACGGCACCCGCACCCTGCGCACCACCATCGGCCACGGCATGCCCTTCGTCTACGCCAAGGGCTCCGGCGGCGACGCCCGGATCACCACCGCCACCGCGCCCACCGTCTTCTCCGACCAGGGCAACGTCCTCGGCATCACGGTGGCCGGACACCACTACGCGCTCTTCGCCCCCACCGGCAGCGACTGGAACGTGTCCGGCTCGGCCGTCACCGCGGGCCTGGGCGGCAAGGACTACTTCTCCGTCGCCCTGCTGCCCTCTACCGACGCGCTCGCCACGTACCGCAAGTACGCCTTCAGCTTCGTCACCGGCTCCACCGTCGACTGGAACTCCAGCGGCGGGACCGTACGCGCCACCTACACCCTCACCACCGAGGCGAAGGAGGGCACCGAACGCGGCACGCTCCAGGCCCTCTACCGGCACCAGTGGCTCCACACCACGGACCCGCTCACCCCGTACACCTACGTCTCCCCGCGCGGCACCATGAAGGTGCGCGAGTCCGCCTCGTTCACCACCTCGCAGAAGGCCTCCCCGGTCCTGCCCGGCCTGCCGAGGACGAACGCCGTCGACACCGCACGGCTGCGCGGCTACCTGAACGACGTCGTGAACGCCTCGGACCCGTTCTCGGGCGCCGTCGACACCTACTGGACCGGAAAGGCGCTCGGCAGGCTCGCCCAACTGGTGCCGCCGGCCGACCAGATCGGTGAGGACGCGATCCGCGACAAGCTCCTCGGGCTCATCAAGGGACGCCTCCAGCAGTGGTTCACCGCGGGCGGCGCCCACGAGTTCTCCTACGACCCGGCCTGGAAGACGCTCACCGGCTACCCCGCCTCCTACGGCAGCGACAGCGAACTCAACGACCACCACTTCCACTACGGCTACTACGTCTACGCCGCAGCGATCGTGGCCCAGTACGATCCCGCCTGGGCCGCCGACTCCGCCTGGGGCGGCATGGTGAAGACCCTGATCCGCGACACGGCCAACCCCAGCCGCACCGACAGCGCCTTCCCGTTCCTGCGCGGCTTCGACGTCTACGCCGGCCACAGCTGGGCCTCGGGCCACCAGGGCTTCGCCGCCGGCAACAACCAGGAGTCCTCCTCGGAGTCGACCAACCTCAGCGCGGCCCTGGTGCTGTGGGGCTCGGCCACCGGTGACCCGGCGCTGCGCGACCTCGGCAGCTACCTGCTCGCCACCGAGGCGGAGGCCATCGCCCAGTACTGGTTCGACGCCGACGAGCAGGTCTTCCCCTCCTCCTTCGGTCACGACACGGCCGGCATGGTCTGGGGGAGCGGCGCGGCCTACGCCACCTGGTGGACGGCCAACCCCGAGGAGATCCACGGGATCAACGTCCTGCCGGTGACCGGCGGTTCCCTGCACCTCGGCGGCGAGAAGGCGGCCATCCGGCGGAACCTGGCGGAGATGGAACGCGAGAACGGCGGCCCCGCCGTCGAATGGCGCGACATCCTCTGGGAGTTCCAGTCGCTCGCGGACCCGGCGGCGGCGAAGACCAAGTGGGACGCGGGCCACGCTTCCTACACACCGGAAGAGGGCGAATCGAAGGCGCACACCTACCACTGGATCGAGACCCTCGCCGCCCTCGGCGCCCCCGACCCCACGGTGACCGGTGACATCCCCACCTCCGCGGTGTTCGCCAACGGCACGACCCGCACCTACGCCGCCCACAACCACGGCTCCAGCACCCGCACGGTGACGTTCTCGGACGGCAAGACCCTGTCCGTGCCCGCCCGTTCGACCGCGACCGGCACCGGAACCGGCGTCGACCCCGATCCCGACCCCGACCCGGATCCGTCGACCGGCAACACCTTCCACCTGCGCTCCGGCGGCACCCTCACCACGGCCACCGGAGGCACGGCGGGCAGCGACACCCTCGCCTCCGCCGGCGGCGCCAACCACGACGGCACCCCGTACCGGCCGCTCGTCTACGAGGCCCGCGGCGTCAACGGCACCCTCACCCCGGGAGCGGCCACCGCCTTCCGGCTCCAGGTCGACGCGGGCACCACGGTCGGCCTCGGCCAGCAGGTGAGGATCAGCTACGACCTCACCGGCAACGGCACCTTCGACCGCACGGAGACGTACCACTACTTCGCCACCGACCCCGTGCCCGGCTGGGAGGAGTACGCCCAGACACGCGGCCTGAAGTCGGCCACCGGAAGCCTCGGCCGCATGACCGACGGCACCGTCCGGCTGGAGGTGTGGAGCGCCATCGGCAACGGCACGTCAAAGCTCCGGACGGGCACCGACACCTCCGTGCTGGTGATCCCCTTCGGCTGACGCGGACGGCTTCACCCGCCCGGCCTCCACGGGGAGCGCGGCGGGCACCGGCGACCGAACCGGTGCCCGCCACGCGGGAATCAGGCCGACGCGCGCCGCACCAGCGACGTCGGTGTGATCACGGACGCGGGCGCAGGGGACCCGGTCTCGTCGAGCAGCCGCATCAAGAGCTTCACCATCAGCCGGCCCATGCCCTCGATGTCCTGGTGAACGGTGGTGAGCGCCGGGTCGGACACGTCGACCACCGACGCCATGTCGTCGAACCCGACCACGGCCACGTCATCGGGGACGCGTACGCCCCGCTCCCGCAGCGTGCGCAGCGCGCCCAGCGCCATCAGGTCGTTGGCGGCGAACACCCCGTCGACATCCGGGCGCCGCTCCAGCAGCTCGGCCATTGCGAGGGCGCCGCTGCGCTCCGTGAAGTCGCCCTGGCACATCAGCGTGGGGTCGGCGTCGACGAGGACGTCGTGGTAGCCGTCGACCCGGTCGAGGGCCGCCGTCAGATCGAGCGGTCCCGCGATGTGCGCGATGGTGCGCCGGCCCAGGGAGACCAGGTGCTGCACCGCCTGACGGGCCCCGCCGCGGTTGTCGCAGTCGACGTAGGGCGCCGCAAGACTCCGCTCCCCGACCGACCGGCCGCCGAACACCGTGGGAATGCGTGACTTGGCGATCAGCGCGGGCAACTGGTCGTCGTTGTGCACGGAGAAGGCGAGTGCGCCGTCGACATGGCCGCCGCCGAGATAGCGGGCGATCCGGTCGTGATCGCCACGGCCTTCGACCCACAGCAGGACCAGCTGCGCGTCGTGCGCCGTCAGCTCGCGGCTGATGCCGCGCACCTGCTGCTCGAAGAACGGGTCGGAGAAGATCCGGAACTCCGGCTCCGCGATGATCACGGCCACCGCGCCGTTGCGCCGGGTGACGAGGGTCCGGGCCGCGTGATTGGGCACGTAGCCGAGCTCCTCGACCGCCCGGCGCACCTTGTCGACCAGCGGGGCACGCACCCCCGCACCTCCGTTGACCACACGGGACGCGGTGGCGCGGGAGACGCCGGCGCGCGCCGCGACGGCTTCCAGAGTGGGGCGGGGCCCCGTGAGCGGCTCGGGCAAGGCGGGCACTCCCTCGTCTGGGGCATGTGTCGGTCGGCGGCGCTGTGGTCCTTGAAGGATATCGACGGCCCCAAGGTGGATGAGAGCGCTCTCGATCGGGTGGTGGGGCAGGCAAGCGGGCACGGGCGGCATACTTTTGTCGGCCGTGGCGAGACCGAAGACGGATTCTTCGGTCCTGGGCGCCTTCCTAGCGTGGCCGTATGACGAGGACCGATACCCACAGCGCCCCAAAGGCATCGCTGCAGCGGGGAGCCGTCCAGGGCCGGGAGCGAGCGCCGGCGCCCGACCTCGCGCGCGGGATGATGCTCCTGCTCATCGTCCTGTCCAACACCGCCTTCCACCTCTGGGCGGCTCGGCACGGCCCTTCGGGGTGGCAGCCGGTCGACGGCACATGGGCCGACCGCGCGGTCCAGTTCACGATGATCACCGTCCTGGACCTACGGGTCTATCCGCTCTTCGCGTTCCTCTTCGGCTACGGCATGACGCAGCTCTACCTGCGCCAGACCGAGGCCGGGACCTCGGAGCGCGCCGCGGTGGGCATCCTGCGCAGGCGGAGCCTGTGGCTGATCGTCATCGGGCTGTCGCACGCCACCTTGTTGATGGCCGGCGACATCGTCGGCTACTACGGCCTGCTCAGCCTCGTCCTCGGCTGGCTCTTCGTCAGGCGCAGCGACCGTGCGCTGAAGTGGTGGATCGGGATCGCGGCCGCCCAGCTGGTCCTCTTCACGGCACTGCCGGTCGTCACAGCCCTGCTCCAGGGCGAGTTGGGGTCCCTGGGGGACTCCGGAGCGGAAGCGGGCTTCGAGGCGTACGCGTCGGGCGAGGAGAACGCGCTCGCCGCGCTCGGCACCCGACTGACGACCGGTCTGTTCATCACCTTCGTCGGTGCCCCGCTCGCCCTCGTCGGCGGCGGCTACCTCGTCTTCCTGCTCGGCTTCTGGGCGGCACGCCGTCGCATCCTGGAGGAGCCCGGGCGCCATCTGCGGCTGCTGCGCCGCACCGCGGTCATCGGCATAGCGGTCGGCTGGCTCGGCGGCCTGCCCGCCGCACTCGCCCATGTCGGCGCCCTCAAGGTGCCGGACGACGCGCAGAGCGAGGAAGGGGCGCTCACCATCCTGCGGGACTTCACCGGGAACGCCGCCGGCATCGGCTACGTCGCCGCCGTCGCCCTGTTCGCGCACTGGTGGACCCAACGGTCCGGCCGCCACAGCCGGTGGGGCGCCACAGCCGTCACCGCGGTCTCCGCGGTCGGCAAGCGATCACTGTCCTGCTACCTCGCGCACTCGCTGATCTTCTCCCCGCTGCTGGCGGCCTGGGGCCTCGGCCTCGGCGAACACCTCACCAGCGCCACCATGGCGGCCTTCGCGGTCGGCGTCTGGCTGCTCACCGTGGCCGGGGCGTACGCCCTGGAGCGCGCCGGGCGACGCGGCCCGGCCGAGACCGTCCTGCGGCGGTTGGCGTACCGAGCGTGACACCGATGCTGCCCGCGTCCTGGCCGGCCGGCCTCGCTCAGGACAGGATGCGGCCATGCGTCACGCCCACGAGGATCCCGAGTTGCTCGCTCTTGTCCGCCGCTATGTCACACCCGACCGGCGCTACCTCAGACTCGGCGGCCCGGCCATCCGCATGGCCGGCCCCGACCGGGCGAGATTCACCCGGGACCTGGGCGAGGCAGCCGGTGACATCACACCTCGCGAGCTGACCGTCCTGCTCGAAGGCGGGTGGCGCGAACGCAAGACCGCGGCTTGGCTCATTGCCGTAGCCCGCAGAACCGAGTTCCGCGAACGCCTCGGCGAACTCCTGCTCGCCAGCGAGGTCTGCTACGCGGGCTCGGACTACTGCGTCACCCTCGCCACCTTCGGCACCCCCGCCGACGCCTGCCTGTTGACCGGCTACCTCGACCGCTACCTGCGACGCCCCGATCTCTACTACGACCAGCCGGCCGCCATCGGCGCACTCCTGCACCTCGACGCCGCACTCCGTGCCGATCGAGCGGCCCCGTTCCTGGCCCCGGACGGCCTGTGGCACAGGTGGATCGACGGACCACCTCGCAAGCAGCACCACGGCACGGCGGACAGCTACCGCGAGGTCATCGACCGGCTCTGCGGCTTCGCCGATGAAGCGGCCGCGCACTGCACGGCGAGGAAGCGATGACACCGCCTCGCTGCGCAGCGCCCCCTTGTCTCCAGGCCCCGCGCGGGTCAACCGGTCGGGTCGAGGAGGATCTTGCGGACCCCGTCGGAGCGGCCGGCGAACAGCTCGTAGGCCGCGGGCCCCCGGGAAAGGGGGAAGCGGTGGGACACCACGACCTCCGGCGTGATCCGGCCGGCCTGGGCGAGGGCGATCAGGGTGGGGAGTTCGTAGTGGATCGAGCACAGCCCGATGGCGAACTCGAGTTCCTTGATCTGCGCCAGCCCCATGTGGAAGGGAAACGCCTTGTTGTGGCTGACCCCGACGACGCTGACCCGCCCGGCCTGCCGGACGGCTCTGAGAGCCAGGTCGATGGTGGCGTCCGAGCCCACCGCCTCCACCACCGCGTCCGGTCCGCGGCCGCCGGTCATCTCCCGTACGGCGGCCTTGGTGTCCTCGCCCTCGACCGGCTCGACCCCCAGCCCGGCGGCGAAGGCGCGGCGCTCGGCGACCAGGTCCGCGCCGAGCACGCGTGCGGCCCCCATCGCGAAAGCGGACTGGGCCGCCATCAGTCCGACCGGGCCGAGCCCGATGACCAGCACGGTCTCGCCGGGCCGGATACGGGCGCGGCGGCAGCCGTACCAGGCCGTCGGGGCGTTGTCCGTCAGGACGACCGCGGCCTCGTCGGAGATGCCCTCGGGCAGGTGCACCAGATTGATGTCGGCGAACGGCACCGCGAGCGCCTCGGCCTGACTGCCGGGGAGTTGGGGGCCGACGCCGTAGCAGAGCTCCGTACTGGACTTGGCGCGCTCGCACCGCGCGGTGAACCCGGCCGCACACGACCGGCACCGGGTGCAGCCGGCCGAGGCGGGCACCAGGACGCGGTCGCCGGGCTTGAATCCGGTGACCGCGTCGCCCGTGTCGACGACCACGCCGACACATTCGTGCCCCGGTGTGTAGCCGAGCTCCGGGCTGAACGGATTGCCGTGGTAGATGTGCAGGTCGCTGCCGCAGATCCCGGCGGTGGTCACCTGGACGACGGCGTCGGTGGGGCCGGTGACGGCCGGGTCGGGGACATCGCCGTAGCGGATGTCGTGAGGGCCGTGGTAGCTCAGTGCCTTCATCGGATTGCTCCCGCCGCTCCGCCCGGTCAGTCCGCGATCTTCAGCACGAGCTTGCCTCGGTTCTCGCCACGGAAGAGTCGCATCAGCGTGTCGGGGAAGTCCGCCACCGTGCCGGGGACGACGTCCTCGACGGACGTCAGGCGCCCCTCCGCCCGCCACGCGGCCATCCGCGCGATGCCCTCGGCATAGCGGTCGGCGTAGTCGAAGACCACCATGCCGGTCATGGTGGCTCGGTTGACCAGCAGCGAAAGGTAGTTGGCGGGGCCCTTCGGGGCGGTGCTGTTGTACTGGGAGATCGCTCCGCAGACGACGACGCGGGCACCGCGCGCCAGCCGCAGCAGTACGGCGTCCAGGACCTCGCCGCCGACGTTGTCGAAGTACACGTCGACACCGTTCGGAGCGTGCTCGCGCAGCGCCTTGCGGATGTCCTCGCTCTGGTAGTCGATCGCGGCGTCGAACCCCAACTCGTCGACCAAAGTACGGCACTTGGCCTCGCCACCGGCGATACCGACGACCCGGCAGCCCAGGATCCCGGCTATCTGGCCGACGACGCTGCCGACCGCGCCCGCCGCACCGGAGACGACGACCGTCTGGCCCGGCTCGGGGCGGCCGATGTCGATCAGCCCGAAGTAGGCCGTCAGGCCCGACATGCCGAGCGCGCCGAGGTACGTCGGCAAGGGAGCCGCGGCCGGATCGACCTTGGTCACGCCGCGCCCGTCGGACACGCAGTACTCCTGCACCCCGAAGGACCCCGTCACATGGTCCCCGACCGCGAAACCGGGGTGGTGCGAGGCGATCACGCGGCCCACCGCACCGGCGCGCATGACCTCGCCGATCTCCACCGGGCGGATGTAGGACCTGCCCGCGTTCATCCAGCCGCGCATCGCCGGATCGATCGACAGACACAGCACCTGGACCAGGAACTCCCCGTCGCCCGGCTGCCCGACGGGCTCCTCCACGTGCGCCCAGTCGGTGGGCCGCGGCTCTCCCACGGGCCGTGCGGCCAGACGCACCTGGTGGTTGGTTCTGCTCATCTTCGGCGGCTCCTCGGACGGTCGTCGCGGCGGACCGGCGGCGCGTCACGATCGGCGGATCGCCCGTCGTCCTGCACTACGACGAGATCGCCACGCGACATACCATCTGGTCGGTATGGATGGTGAGCGTACGGTGCCGGGGCCGGGGAGGCAAGAGACGCCGGTCGGGCAGGCGGGCGAGGGGGAGTGCGGGCCCGTCAGCCGGGCAGGTTGCCGTCGCCGCCCATGTTGGCGACCATGCGGCGCAGGACGTCGATCGTGGTCGCGAAGTCGGCCGTGTCGATGCCTTCGTGCACCTGTCGATGTACGCGCGAGGTGCGCTCCCTGATCCGAACGCAGCCGTCCGCTCCCGCCTCGGTCAACGTCATGAGCCCTGCGTCCTCCGTCAGCCAGCCACGGCCGACCAGGTCGTCGAAGACGCCGTGGAAGTCGGTCCCGAGGTCGTCCCACTGCCTCAGCCGCTCGATCAACGCCGCCCGCGTCCACGTGCCCGGCTCCCGGGTCACATGGTTGAGCGTCCACCAGTGCGGCTGCGTGAGGCCCTCCGCCGCCAACTCCTCGCGAATGGCTCCGACCACCAGTCGGTACGCCATGCCGGTCCACGCGCCGACGGGCTGCGCCGCCAACTCCTTCTGCGTGTACTCCCTGAGCGTCATGCTCGCGTGCCCCTTCCTCGCCCGATCAACGGAACATGGCGACCGTAGAATCTCAAGTTAAGTTGAGGTCAAGGTCGTGTGTGCGGGGGCTCTGCGGCACGGCCCGACCGGGTGTCGTGTTCCGCATCCGTGCGGCACACCAGTTGCCACCGAAGTCGAACTGTTCCTTGGCAGCGGGCAGTCACAGGGTTAACGTTCCTCGACCGTGTTCTCCCGAACTGCCGATCAGTCTTTTGACCTGCTGTGAGAGGACCGCTATGTCCGCACGTCGAAGAGCGACGGTGACCGCCACCCTGGCTGCCGCCGCACTTGTCACCCCCCTGCTCGTCGCCGGCCCCGCCACCGCGGGTTCCGGCAACCCGAGCTCGGCCCACCGGGGCGATGCCCTGGCGAGGGAACTCGTCAAGAAGTCCACGGCCAAAGACGCCAGGCGCCATCTGAAGGTCTTTCAGGCGATAGCCGACCGCAACGGCAACACCCGAGTGGCCGGTTCGAAGGGCCACGCGCTGTCCGCTGCCTACGTGGAGGTGGTGCTCAAGGCCGCGGGCTACAAGGTCTCCCGTCACGAGTTCGACTTCGTCTACACCGACGAGATCGCCGAGACCCTCACCGTGGTCTCGCCCACGCCCCGCGACGTGCCCATCCAGCTGATGACGTACACCGCCAGCGGCCCCGAGAGCGGCGTCACCGCGGACGTGGCCGTCGCTCCGGTGGACGCCGACGGCACCCACGGCTGCGAGCCCGCCGACTTCGCCGCCGGCGCCTTCACCGGGAAGATCGCCCTGATCAAGCGCGGTGGCTGCACCTTCGCCGCCAAGCAGGCCAACGCCGCCGAGGCGGGCGCGGTCGGCGCCGTGATCTACAACAACACCGAGGGCACGCTCAACGGCACCATCGGCGACGCGACCCTGGGCCGGATCCCCACCGGCGGGATCACCCAGGCGGACGGCGAGGCGCTGGCTGCCGAGGCGGCCCAGGGACCGCTGAAGGTCACCCTCGACATCCGCGAACTGCGCGAGGACCGCAAGACCTTCAATGTCGTCGCGGAGACCCGCGGCGGCAATGCGGCCAACACCGTCTTCCTCGGAGCGCACCTCGACTCGGTCGCCGACGGCCCGGGCATCAACGACAACGGCTCCGGCTCGGCCGGCATCCTCCAGGTCGCCCAGAAGCTGGCCAAGCACCAGGGCAAGGTCAAGAACAAGGTGAAGTTCGCCTGGTGGTCGGCCGAGGAGTTCGGACTGGTCGGCTCGGAGGCGTACGTGGCCTCGCTGACCGAGGAACAGAAGAAGCGGATCAAGCTCTACTTGAACTTCGACATGATCGCCTCGCCGAACGCCGCCTACTTCGTCTACGACGGCGACGACTCGGACGGCGTCGGCGCCGGTCCTGGCCCCGAGGGCTCGGCCCAACTGGAGAAGGGCATCAACGACTTCCTCGACTCCAAGGGCATCCCGCACGAGGGCACCGACTTCACCGGCCGCTCCGACTACGGCCCGTTCATCGAGGTCGGCATCCCCTCCGGCGGCACCTTCACCGGCGCGGAGGGCATCAAGACGCAGGCGCAGGCCGCGAAGTTCGGCGGCCAGGCGGGTGTGGCGTACGACGTGAACTACCACGGCCCCGGCGACGACATCAACAACATCAACATGCGGGCGTTCGACATCAACATCGACGTCATCGCGGATGCGGTCGGCCACTACTCCTACGACCTCGCACCGCTCACCAGGCCGGTGGAATCCATCCCCACCGACGGGGACTCCGGCAGCGGCGGCGGCCTGCACGACGGCCACGAGTACGTGACCGAGTAGACGCCCCGCGAACCGGCGCGCCGCGGCCCTCGGGAGAGGGCCGCACTCGCGCCGGGCACCAGGCTCCACCCTCGCCAGGCTCTGCTTCCGGTGCCGTTACGGGCTTCAGCGCGGCCCCGACCGCACTCGGAGCGGCTTCGGCGGCATCCGGCCTCTGCACGAACGAGGGCTGAGCGCTCCGGGGCTTCGCACCAGCCGCCTGCCGAGCGCCGGGAAGACCCACCCGGGGCCACCGCCGTCGGCGTGGCAGCGGCCCCGGGCGGGGGCGGGCGGCGAGGCTCCCCGTTCCCACCGCCCTTCTCGGGCCCGGCCCGACGCCCGGGACGGGCGGGAGTTCCGCCCTGGGCGGTCGGCCGGGAGGTGCTGCGGGTTCAGGACCGGCCCAGTGCGCCGGCCAGATCGGGGTGGACCGCCAGGACCTGGTCGGCGCCGGTGATCGACAGCACCCGGCGGGTCAGCGGGCGACGGGCCGCGATGCGCAGCCTGCGCCGACGGCGGGCCGCTACCTCCGCGAGGTGTTCCAGGGCCTCGACGCCGGTGGACGTCAGACAGGCAGTGTGCAGGTCAACCACCACGCCCGCGTCGCCGCCGGTCCGCACCAGGCGCTCCAACTCGCCCAGCACACGCGGGGAACTGGCGAGGTCGAGGGCTTCGTGCACCTCAATGACCCGCATCCCGGCCACCCGGTAGGTCGGCAAGGGAAAGAACATGATCGGCTCCAGGCAGCGTGCAGTCCGGGACGGGCCGCTGCCTGACCACGCTCATCCCGGACGGTAGCCGACAAAGGGCAGAGCGTGAAGACCGTGCCGGGCAATCACGGCCCCGACGACGGCCGGGCGCGCAGTGCATCACCCGCCCACGCGCGGCTACCTGCCCTCCACCAGCCACCCGGCCGCACCCCGAAGACCGGCCCGTGCCCCCTCCACCGCCTCCCGATCAACGCGGCGCGGGCGAGCGGGACATCGCCCGGAAGATCTCCCGTCACGCCCGGTTCAGCGAGGACGGACCTCCAGACCGCCCTCGGCTTCCCGCACCCTCATCGACAAGGCCCTGGACATCACCATGGGCCGGCAGCGCTGCACCGCCGAACGGGCCTTCCAGGTGCTCGGCCGGGCCTCCCGGAACCGCAACGTCAGACTCCGCGACGGCGTCATCAACCAGGCCACCGGGCAACGCCCCACCGCCAACCCGCCGTTGCACCCTCGCCCCACCCCGCCCGTAGCTCCCCCCCCGTTCGTCGGCCGGCGCCGGTCAGGAGCGGGGCAGGTGAAGCGAGGTCCGCGTCCGTTCGACCTCCACGTCGTCGGTGAAGGCGCCGGCCGCCGACGCCCCGGCAAGGAGCACGCCGACGAGCGCCACGGCCCCGGCGAGCGCCCGGCCGGGCCGCCCGAACGACCTGTTCCGCGCCGTGGGCGTGGCCTCGGCGGGCCCGCCGCACGCAATGGTCACGCGTGCGTCCAGCCACGCCTGCGCCTGGTCCGCCCGGAGCCCGCAGGCTGCCACGAACGCGGCGACCAACTCCTGGCGGGGCAGCCGGTCCCGGCCGAGCATGGTCGCCGCCGTGGAGTAGGGCAGGGAATGGCCCGCCTGTGTCGCCCGGCGCTCCAACTGGCGGTAGCTGAGGCCCGACCACGCCTTGAGGCGTCGCAGCGCCGCCACGAAGGCGACCGCGTCGGTGTCCGGCGGTGTGGGAGGTGCGGTGGTGGTCATCGTGGTTCCCCCTGGTTGACCTGGACGTACACGGGCTCGCACAAGCTCGAACACCATATCGGCTTGAGGTAGGGCAAGCGTGGCGGTCAACGTCGGGACGGATTCCCGACGTTGGAGGTCATGTGGGTACCCCTGTGTCTCGTCACCGCCGCCGTACGGCCGTCGCCGGCGCCCTCGGTGTGGTGCTGCTGCTCGGCGGATGCACCGAAGGATCCGGTGCCGGGGGGCCGACGGCGCGCTCGCCGAAACCCCAGAACCGCGACGGAGAGTCGGTCGCCGACTTCCTCCGCCGCACCCTGCCCCCCGGTCCCAGCGGCACCGTGGTCGCCGCGCGCGGCGACCACCTCGTCCACTGCGGCGGATTCGGAGCGGCGGACCGCGCCGCCCGCACCCCCGCGAGCTGCCGGACCGTGTACGACGTCATGTCGATGACGAAGCAGTTCACCGCGGCCGCGATCGTGAAGCTGGAAGTGATGGGCCGGCTCCGGGTGAGCGATCCGATCAGCCGTTTCCTCGCAGACGGGCGGCCCCTGCCCGAGGACAAGCGCGGCATCACCGTCGAGCACCTGCTCACCCACACGTCCGGCCTGGTCGAAGGCCTCGGCGACGACTACGACCCGGTATCGCGGGCGGAGTTGGTGCGCCGGGCCATGTCATCGACACTGCGGTCCGCACCGGGCAAGAAGTACCTCTACTCCAACACCGGCTACAGCCTGCTCGCCGCGATCGTGGAGAAGGCGTCGGGGGAGACGTACGAAGGGTTCCTGAACCGGCACCTGTTCACCCCGGCCGGAATGGAACACACCGGATACGTCCTGCCCCGCTGGCCGCGGCACCTCGTCGCCGTGGAGTACGACAGCAAGGGGCGCGGCCGGGGCAGGCCCTTCGACCACCCCTGGGCCGACGACGGGCCGTACTGGAACCTGCGCGGCAACGGCGGCATGCTCTCCACCGCGCAGGACATGTTCCGCTGGCACCGCGCGCTCCTGGGCGACGAGATCCTCCCGGCACGGGCCAGGGAGAAGCTCTTCGAACCCCGCGTACCGGAGCCGGGATCGGAGAACTCCTACGGGTACGGCTGGAGCATCCACGACACTCCCGACGGCCCTCTCGCCTGGCACGACGGCGGAAACGACTGGTCACTGGGGCTTCTCGCCCGGTCCCTGCGCGACGGCGTCCTCGTCTTCTGGATCAGCAACCACGCCTTCCGCGACGGCAAGTGGAACCTTGAGGACCATGCGCAGGAGCTGACCACGGGCGTCGCGCAACGCGTCCGCGCAGAGGGGAAGTGACCGGGCCGACTCGCTGCTGAGCGCGGTGTCAGATGCCCGTGCCGCAGCCGTCACGAACCGCTGCCCGTATCGGGCACGGGTCTGCCGGGAGGCGTGAACGCGGCGAGCACGGTGGCCGTGGTGTGGTCGGCGGCGCGCTCGGAGGCCAGACGGCCCTCGCCTTTGTCCTGGTCCGGGAAAAAGTTCGCCCGATTCCTTGCGCGAGGGCTATCCACCGGGGACGAACCGGGCTACGGTCCCCTTCGTATACAGGCGCCACACAGTGGTTTTGAGACTGACAGCGCATTCCGGCCGTACGGGCTCACCGCCCGCTCGACCGCCCCACGAAGGACAGCCGCGCCCAGCACAGGGCCAACAGCCCGCTGGCGCCCCGCACTTCTCTTCGCCGCCCACTCGCATGCCGTAACGACGCCCACCGCACAGCGGCCCCCCGGGCCGCGGCCGAAGCCGTCTCCAACGATGCCGTCCCCAACGAAGCGACCACCTCCCCGCGAACGACGACCAAGGTCCGCCCGTCCTGGTTTCGCCCCCGAGCAGTGTCCGGCCGCACAGCGGCCACCGATGTGAAGTCCTTGCTGCGGCGGGCTGTCCTCCGTCGAGGCGGCCACCGGCAGGCACCCGCAGCACCGCGACAACAGAAAGCGAGACACACCGTGACCGCGTTCAACGACGAAGCCGTCACCGGCGACGCCCTGCGCCGCACGCTCGGCATCAACCGCCGCCGCTTCCTCAGCACTTGCACGGCCGTCACGGCCGGGGCGATCGCCGCACCGGTGGTCGGCGCCGCTCCCGCACTGGCGCAGGACGGCATGGAGGCCGCCGGCGCCGACCGGGGCCGCTCAGCCCTGGTGCCGCCGCACAAGCGCGGCATCATCCTCTACACCGTCCGCGATGCGATCGCCCGCGACCCGCTCGCCTCTGACCTCCCCTCCGGCTTCCGGGAGGTCTTCCGGCAGTTGGCACGCTTCGGCTACCGCCAGGTGGAGTTCGCCGGCTACGGCCAGCACGCCAACGCGCCCGGCGGCGGGGACCTCGGCACCGTCAAGGGCGCGAAGCTGATGCGCTCCTGGCTCGACGAGTACGGGCTGCGGGCGCAGGGCAGCCACGGCTTCATCCCGCCCTCCTGGCCGCTGACTCGGGCAGACCTGGACACCTTCAAGCGCTTCCTGGAGATAGCCAACATCCTCGGCATGGACCACATGGGCACCGGCGGCGATCCCACCAACAGCCCCTACCGGGCCGATTGGGACGTCGCCGCGGAGAAGTGGAACACCATGGGCGCCATCGCCCGCTGCGAGGGAGTGAAGCTCTACACCCACAACCACGACAGCGCCTACGACTTCCTGCTCGACGGCGGTCCGCTCGACGACCAGGGCCGCCCGACCCGAAGTTCCGGCATCAGAAAGCTGGAGTACTTCCTGCGGGTCACGGACCGCAGGAACGTCTACCTGGAGCTGGACGTCTTCTGGGCCCACGTGGCCCAGTACAAGTTCCACACCTACACCGCCCACGACGGCGCCCAGCGGGAACGGGTCTTCGACCCGGCCGGTCTCGTCGTACGCAACACCAAGCGCTTCCCTCTCTTCCACGCGAAGGACGGCGTGGTCAACCCCGAGAGCGGCCTGGGCTACGACATGGTGCCGTTCGGCACGGGCGACATCGACTACCGGAAGTTCTTCACCCGGGTGGGCGCGAAGAACTACCACAACCCGATGGTCGAGCAGGACAACGCCCCGAGCACGACCGCCCCCGGCCAGTCCCTGGAGTTCGCCCGGATCGGCTACAAGAACCTGGCGGCGCTGCGCCCCCGCCACGCCTGACACTACGTCACCCGCGTTACCGGCTCGCCGACTTGAAGCGGGCAGGCCAACCGAGCATGCCCCAAACCGCCCCGAACACCCCTAACCGCACGGGTCCTTCACCCGATGTCACTCTGCAGCGGCCACCCGGGCCACGCCCCCGGGTCCTTGGTGCCGCCGACCGGACCAGAGGAGTTCTGAGTGCGCAACAGACGGATCGTCACCCTCGTGGGAGCGGCTGTGCTCGCCGGAGCCGTCGGCCTCCTGCCCCTCTCCGCAGCGCAAGCCGCCCGACCGGATTCCACACCCCCGGACCCGTCGGACTTCCAGAAGGTCACCCTCAACGACCGCCCGGGCGAGCCCATGGCCCTCGCCGTGCTGCCCGACCGGCGCGTGCTGCACACCGCGCGCACCGGAGAGATCCGCATCCACGATCCCAGGAGCGGCGTCAACTTCCTCGCCGCCGACATGAAGAAGAGCCCCGCCGGGCTCTACCAGCACGACGAAGAGGGCGTCCAGGGCATCGCCGTGGACCCCGACTTCGCCAAGAACCGCTGGGTCTACCTCTACTACTCGCCCCGCCTGAACACCCCCGTGGACGACCCGGCCACCCCGGGCGTCAACGAAGGCGACGCACCGCAGTTCGGCACCCCCGCGGACTTCGCCAAGTACAAGGGCGTCACCCGGCTGTCGCGTTTCAAGCTCGTGGGCAACAAGCTCGCCTACGGCACCGAGCAGAAGATCCTCGACGTGCCGGCCGACCGCGGCATCTGCTGCCACGTCGGAGGAAAGATCGACTTCGATCGCAAGGGCAACCTGTTCCTGTCGACCGGCGACGACTCCAACCCGTTCTCCTCCGACGGCTACACACCCATCGACGACCGCCCCGACCGCAACCCCGCCTATGACGCCCGGCGCACCGCGGGCAACACCAACGACCTGCGCGGCAAGGTCCTGCGCATCAAGGTCAAGCAGAACGGCGGCTACGCGATCCCCAAGGGCAACCTCTTCACCCGGGGCACCCCGAAGACCCGCCCCGAGATCTACGCCATGGGCCTGCGCAACCCGTTCCGCTTCGGGGTGGACGACAGGACCGGCGAGCTCTACGTCGGCGACTACTCACCGGACGCCCGCACCGCCAACCCCGGCCGGGGCCCGGCCGGCCAGGGCCGCTGGATGGTCATCGACCGCCCCGCCAACTACGGCTGGCCGTTCTGCGTGACCCAGGACCAGCCGTACCAGGACTACGACTTCGCCACCCAGACCTCCAGCGGCCCGTTCGACTGCGCGAAGCCGGTCAACGACTCGCGCCACAACACCGGCCGGAGCGTACTGCCGCCGGTCGAGGACGCGGAGATCGTCTACGGCTACGGGCTCTCCGAAGAGTTCCCCGAACTCGGCACGGGCGGCATCGGCCCGATGGGCGGCCCCGCCTACCACTACGACAAGCGGAACAAGGCCCAGAACCGCTGGCCCGCCTACTTCGACGGCAAGCCGCTCTTCTACGAGTGGACCCGCGACCAGATGAAGGCCATCACCCTCGGCAAGCACAACGAGATCCGGAAGATCGAGGACGCCATCCCCTCGATCACGACGGACGGCCCGATCGACGTCGAATTCGGCCCGGACGGCGCGCTGTACGTCCTGGAGTACGGCACCGGATACTTCGCCGAACTGCCCGAGGCACAGCTCTCCCGCATCGACTTCACCCGGGGCAACCGCACCCCGGAGCCCAAGGCCGCCGCTGACGTGACCAACGGCACCAGCCCGCTGACGGTCCAGTTCTCCAGCGCCGGCACACGGGACGCCGACGGCGACGCCCTGCGCTACGCCTGGGACTTCGACGCCGACGGCACCGTCGACTCCAGGAAGGCGAACCCGACGCACACCTTCGACAAGAACGGCGTCTACGACGCCACCCTGAAGGTCACCGACAGCACCGGCCGCTCGGCCTCCGTGTCCGTTCCCGTCGTGGTCGGCAACAAGGCGCCGGTCGTCTCCCTCACCACCGACCCGGCCCCGCACGGCGGCACGCCGTTCCACTGGGGCGACACCGTCACCTGGGAGGTCACCGTCACCGACGACCAGCCGGTCGACTGCTCGAAGGTCACCGTCTCCTTCATCCTCGGCCACGACACCCACGGCCACCCGCTGTCCTCCAGCACCGGCTGCTCCGGATCGTTCGTGACCTTCGTGGACGGCGGCCACGCCGGCGCGGACAATCTGAGGGCAGTCTTCAACGCCACCTACACCGACACACCCCCCGACGGCCTGCCGCCCCTCTCGGGCAGCGCCGAGGTCGCCCTGATCCCGGCCGACTGACCGAAGTCGACAACCCCCGGACGGGGCACCCCGCTTCCGCGGGCCTCACGGTTCACGACCGTGAGGCCCGCGCGGGCCTGCCCCGGGAACCGTGCGCGGAACACGGCGGAACGGTCGGGAGTGTCTCGTACCGATGCCGCTCCCAAACCCGGGCCGCCCGCCTGCCCTTGCCGGCATCCACCTCGACGGCGACCTCCCCCCACCGGGGAACCCCTCCAGTACAAGGAGCAGTCCGTCGCCCTCTACGCCCGGTTCAGGCCCGCGCGCTCCAGTGCCCTGGCCATGGCGGGCCGCTCCGGCTCCCGCCACTCGGGCACGGTGACCAAGGACATCAGGAGGTCAGGTGTCAGCCGGTAGCCCTCGGCGTGGTCCAGCAACGTCTCGGCGTCGACGGCCGACATGCCTCCGTGGTCCTCGTCGGCGATCGTCATGAGCACCTCCTTCCTGTCGACGAAGCGGCCCACACCACAGTCGAGCCCGTCGTCGCCCAGGGTTTCCGGATACGGAGCACGCGCCCAGGCACCGTTCTCGAACCAGTAGACACAGCCCAGCTCCCAGCCGTTCAGCAGGTCCCTCAACCGCTCGTGGGGGAGCCAGTCGGGAGCGCCGGCGAGCATGTCGACCGGGGGCCGGTGCCATTTGACGCCGCTCGACTCGTCCTCGCCGTAGAGCACGTACCGGCCTTCGCCGCGCTGCTCGAAACCCCACCACGTGCAGCCGGAATCGTCCAGACGGAGACCTTCGCCGTCCACCCAGGTGCCCGTGCGGTGGCGGCCCTTCCGCTCCCCGGCCGTGGTGGCCTCCAGGACGCCGATGAGCGCCCAGCGCGCCCACAGCACCCGCGGCGACGGCAAGTCACCGGGCTGTCCGGGCCGGTTGATGGCCATGCCCTGCCCTCCAGGCTTCGTAACGATCATGTTCAAGGTCAGACCTCACCGTGCGAGGACGCGCCCCCTGGTTCGTGGACCGCGCGGAGCGAACGCTCCTGTGCCCGGTCTGCGGAAGCCGCAGGCTGCTGGGGCGAGCGGAGCACGAGCAGGGTGATCTCGCTGGGCGCGAAGATGCGGAAGGGCGGGCCCCAGAAGCCGGTGCCGCGACTGGTGTAGAGCAGGGTCCGGGCGCCGTGGTGGCTGAGGCCGGCGACGACGGGCTGGTCGATGCGGACCAGGTGGTGGAAGGGCCAGATCTGGCCGCCGTGGGTGTGGCCGGAGAGTTGCAGGTCGATGCCGGCGGCGGCCGCCCGGTCGACGAACTTGGGCTGGTGAGCCAGGAGCAGCACGGGGAGATCGGGGTCGGCACCGTCCAGGGCCCCGGCGAGATGCGCGCGGTGGCCCGCCAGCCCGGAGGATTCGGCCGTGACGTCGTCCACGCCGGCGACCACGAGGGTGTCGCCACCGCGTTCGAGCAGCAGATGGCGGTTGCGCAGCGGTTCCCAGCCCAGCTCGTCCATCAGGTCCACCCAACCCTGGGCCTCGCTGTAGTACTCGTGGTTGCCGGTGACGTAGACCCGGGCCCGGCCGGCCCGCACGGTGCCCAGCGGGGCGGCCTGGTCACGACGGCGCTCGGCGGTACCGTCCGCGATGTCGCCGGCGTGGCAGACGAGATCGGCTTCCAGGGTGTTCACCACCTCACAGACCCGTGCCGACCAGCGGACGCGGTCGAGGGGCCCGTAGTGCGTGTCGGTGATGAGGACGACACGGGTGCCGTCGAGCCCGGCTCCCAGGCGCGGGAGCCGCACGTCCAGTTCACGTACGCGTGGCACGCGACGGGCCTCGACGTACCCCCAGGCGAGCAGCACGGCGGTCACGCCGAGAACGGCCCAGGTCACGATGCGGGCCCGGTCCTGGCCGTCCCCGACACCGGCCACGCCCAGGGCCGGCCGCAGCAGCACGCCGAGCAGAACGGACCAGGTGAACAGGACCCAGCTGCTCCCCAGCAGGGTGGCGCCGGCGATCGCCGCCCCGTCCTGCTGCCGCCGACCATGACCACGCACCATCGCGAGCGGCATACCGATCAGACCGAGGACGAACAGGGCGGTGCCGGCCAACGTGACGGGCAGCGGCCAGTGCTGCCCGGAGTGCAACAGCACCCAGCAGGGCACGCCCCACAGCAGGACGGGCGCGACCAGGGGGATGTAGCGCACCAGCCGGTGCAGTGGGCTCTCCCGGCCCTTCTGCGCTGCACCGTCCACGGATCGGGTGTCGCTGGTATGGCTCACGCTGCTCCTCCTGCCGACTCGGTCCGACACATGATGCCCGTCGCGGTGCCGGAGGGCGGACGGCGGAGGCACCGGACCGGCGATCCATGTGCCCATCGTCCGACGAACCGCACTTGACCCACCCCATGACCCACGTGCCGGACAGGCCGGTCACCCGGCCCCGGCGCCGTGGGACATTCCCGGTCGCTTCGTCGAACGCGGTCCCCGGCAACGGTGTTCCCGGTCGCCGCCCCCCACAGGACTGTCGAGCCGATGAGCAAGGCCAACGTCCGGCTCGAACAACGAAACGCCGAGATCCGCGGCATGCGCCTGGAGATCACCGTCCTGGAGGCCCGGCCCGCCGACTGCACGCCCGCCCGCACCACCGACGCCTGTCCCGACATCTCCACGTCCACGCCGACCTACGACGCCGGACCGAAACCCTCCGCGGTCAGAGGCAGGTAACACCCCGCGCTCCGGCCGAGGCCGCGGCCGGCAAGGACGGCTCAGCGAGCGCGGCCTGCCCGACTGATCGTCGCCGAAGCGGCCAGGTCACACCGGTGGCTGCGGATCGTACTGAATGCCGCGGCGCACCTGACGCGCGCGTTCCGGAGATGACAGCCGGGCGACAAGGTGGAGGGCCATGTCGATGCCGGCCGAGACCCCGGCGGAGGTGACCATGTCACCGTCATCGACGAACCGCTCGTCGGCCCGCACATCGATGGTCGGGTCGAGTTCCTTGAGCCGTTCCAACGCGCCCCAATGGGTGGTGGCCGGACGCCCGGCCAGCAGGCCTGCCGCGGCGAAGACCAGCGAACCGGTACACACGCTCGTCATCAGCGGAACCGACCGGCGCTGACGGCGCACCCACTCCAGATGCTGACTGTCGGCCAGCCGAGGCCGGGTTCCCCGACCGCCGGGATACAGCAGGACGTCCAGCGCGGGCATGTCGTCCATGGAGTAGTGCGATCCGACCGTGAGTCCTTTCGCACAGGTGACGGGCTTGCCGTCGGCGGAGAAGCAGAACACCGCCCATCCGTCGTCAGGGAAGACCCGCGTCCAGTACGACAGGACCTCCCAGGGACCGACCGCGTCCAACTCCTCCACGTCCGGGAACAACAGGATCCCGATCTGCCGCACGTCGCCGTTGCTCATACCGCGATCCAAGCAGACCCGATCATGGATGGACCGCGTTTTTTCGGAACTCTGGCCAGGTCGAGGGAGGCGTGACCAGAGCTGAGCCCCCAAGCGCATGGGCTTCGGCCGGGCCAACCTCACCCCCTCCGCGGACGCATCGTTCACAGCCCGTGTCATTCTGTTGGCGCGCTGGGGCCCGACCAGGTAAGTTAGCGATCTTCGGGCGGTGCCAACTCCCGGAGTCCTCGAAGGCGTACGTCCATGACGAAACTCGACCGATCCCGTGCCCGACTTCGCCTCGACGGCGCACTGGATGACCTGTCAGTCACCTTCCGGGGGATGACCGCCCACCCCGACGAGCACAACTGCGACTGCCACTGGGGCAGCGCGGAAGATCTTGCCCAGCTCAAGGTGGCGGACACAGAGCTGGACCCCGACCTCCTGCGGCGCACATGGGAGGCCATCGACTGGAGCGACCACGCGTCCGTTCTCCGCAGGATTCTGCCCCAGTTCGCCACGGCCCTCGTCCACGGGCTCATCGAGCCCCTCTTCGGCATGGAAAGAGTCGGGCGCTCGTTCGCACTCGGCCACTGGCAGCAGTGGCCTGCTGAACAGGCCGCGGCAGTCGAGGAGTTCCTGCACGCCTGGTGGGCGCACACGCTCACCGAGCCGGATCCCGCCGTACCCGCTTACCAGGTCCTCATCCTGTGCGCCGAGGCATCTGGCACGCTGAGCCCGTGGCTCCACACCTGGGAGGCACTGACCGGACCCGCGGCCGACCAGCACCTGGCCGAAGCGGCGACAGAATGGGAATACGACCTGCTCGGTGACCAACTGCCCTGGAGCGTTTGGGAGAATGAGGAAGAGATGCGCGCCGAGCTGACACTCTGGCTCGTTCGCCATGCTCCGACACGGCTACGAGCCATCGGCGTATCCGAAGAACTGCTGCACCGGATACGGCTGCTCGGGGTCACCGGTCCCGACCGCTGGGAGGACCCGCACTGGCCCGGCCACCGCTACTGATCCGCCGAACGCGCGAGACCGCCGACAGAGCCGAATTGCGCGACCGTCCACACTGGCTCACCAACTTCCGTTCGTCCGGGACGGCCCCGCGTTGAACGGAAGGCCGCGCTCAGCGCCGACGCATCCGCCAAGCCACGGCAGTTTGGCGAGCCAGAACCCGGACAGCGGCCACAGCAGACGGTCGCACTTCGTCTTCTTCGAGTACGGCGCCGCCCGCGCGCCGCAGCGCCTCCAGGCGCAGCTCCTGCATGGAGATAAGAGTCCTTACGAACGGCCGGAACTCGTCTTCGACCAGGTCCGGGAGTGTCCGGCACTCACCGAGCGCATGGCCGGCGAGATCGGCTTGGGCCCTGACCAGCAGGCTGACCGCCGGATCAGCGGACGGTCGCCTCCGGAGGTCCTCCGGTTTCAACCCGTACTCGGCGAGGGAGAGAAGCGGGATGCCGATCTTGTCGTTCTCGGCGTCCTCACGCAGGTCCGCGAGGTGATCGATGCGCTGCCAGGCCTCGATCAGTTTCAGACAGCCCTGGTGAAAGGGTGCGTCCCGGCCGGACCCGGGAGGCGGGGCGAAGAGTGAGGCTGTGAGCATCAAAGCGGGCAGGGAGTACCTCCGCACATAGGCCTGGAAGTCGTCCTCCGTACGAAATCCGGTCCAGGCTGCCTCGACTGTCGCTCCGTCGAGGAAATCCCGCACCCGGTCGGCCATGTGCTGACTGCGTCGCACGGTATCGGCCAGGGCCCTGAGCACGGATTTGTCGGAGCCCTGATGCAGGGCCTCCGTCACCTGGTGGCTCCAGGAACGAAGGGTCTCCTGGCGGGTGTTCACGTCCCCGGAGTCGATCAGCTCGTCCGTGTGATGCATGAAAGCGACGGCGGCAACGACCAGCGGGTGAAAGCGCGAGGGGAGCAGTAGCCGCGCGGCGAGGTAGGCGTGACGATCGAACCGCCTGACGAGCCGGCGCTGAGCGTCGTAGTCCTCACGAAGTTGCGGGCTGCGGATACCGGCGTGAGTGAGGGCTGCGGACCATCTGGTCACTGTTCTCCTGAAGGGGCGGGCTACTCAGCGGGCAAGAAGGAGGCGAGCGGTACGCAGCAGGAAGCGTGGACCGGTGAACGCGCGCGGATGTTCAAGCGTGTTGACAAGGCCCATGAAGACCGGTTGACCTCCGGCTCGGTGATGGATGGACGCCTCCGCGATGCGGCCCGCGACCCCAGGCAGGACCGGATAGGCAGGCAGGCGAATACGGGCTGGTCGCATGGGGCCGTGCCAAGTCTACGGCGGCCAGAAAGCGGGCGCCTCGAACGCGCTTGTGAATGGGAACCGGGAGCCGGGAGCGCACCGTCAACGCAGAATCGCCCTGCCCCGCAACACGACGCTGCTGCGGTGACGTCCCGCGATCGCTCTCCGAGACCTGCGCCAGACCCCAAAAGTCACTGGCGTACCTGTCCCGCTTGCGGTGAGATTTCCGACGTGGCGCTTCACGAGGATGAGATTCCGGTCGACGAGACGGTGGTCCGGTCACTGCTGAAGGCGCAGCGCCCAGAGTGGGCTCACCTGCCGTTGTCACCCGCCGGCGCAGGCACGGACAACACCATGTACCGGCTGGGCGACGACCTGCTGGTGAGACTTCCACGCACCGCCGACAAGGGGCGGTCCGTGCGGAAAGAGCAGGAATGGCTTCCGCGCCTTGCCCCCTTCCTCGCATGCCCGATTCCCGAGCCCGTCCACGCCGGGACGCCCACCAACGACTTCCCTCTGGTCTGGTCGGTCTACCGCTGGATCGACGGTGAGGAAGCCGGTCCGGACACCGTCCAGGACTGGTCGGCCTTCGGAGCCGACCTGGCTGCGGTCGTGAGAGAACTCCACGGCACCGACCTCATGGGAGCGACTCGGGCAGACGACCTCAGCTGGTACCGCGGAGGCAGCTTGGGGCCGTGCGACCCATGGGTCAGCAGGTGTCTCGACGACTGCCGAACCACCGTGGGCGCCGAACTCGACGTTGACCTTCTGGAACAGTTGTGGCGATCTGCACTCACGCCGGCCGAGCCATCCGGGCCTCACGTATGGCTCCACGGAGACCTCAAACCAACCAACCTCCTGACCAGGGAAGGCAAACTCCACGCAGTCATCGACTTCGGAGGACTCTCGGTCGGCTTTCCCGACGCCGAACACTCCACCATCTGGGACCTGCCGCCACAAGCCCGACAGAGCTACCGGGACACCCTGAACCTCGACGATGCGACCTGGGCCCGCGCCCGTGCCTGGGCCGTCGCGGTGGGCGTCAGCGGAATCTCCTACTACTGGCACACCTTCCCCGCCTTCGTCGACGAGTGCCGAGCACGACTTCGCGCAATAGTCATCGACGCCGCTGCGCGTTGAGCCGCCTCCCCGGTTCGATCCGTAGGCGAAGTCGCCCGAGAATCATCCGCGGACAGGACGCTTGGCCTGACAGTTCGGGTTCTCGGTTCCTGCCATCGGCTCCCCGCCGCTGCGTTGGTCTCCCGCTGAGAGCCCGCCGGTTCAGCTGTGAAAACTCCGTCCGCGCACGCCGTACCCTCTTCGAGCAGCTACCCGGCCCGACACGCCGGCACGGTCAGAAGGCCGAGCGACTGAACTCCTCCCTGGCTGCTGTCGGCCCGGCCCACGCGGGGCAGTCCGGGGCCCGCATCGTCCGCGTTCCCGGGGCATCCGACAGCCGCAGCACGGTGCTCCGACGGGTGAACACCCTTCCCGAATCCGAGATCCCCGCGCCGCGAGCGTCGGCGTTCGACGAACACGCCACGCCCAAGGAATCGCCACCACGGCACCGACCTGTTCGACACCGAGCCCCGCTGCCCTGCCGATTGGCTGCCTGCCCGGGAGCCGTCCAGCCTGGAGGCCGGGCCCGCCGACCAGCCGGGCACCGAAGTCGTGTGCCGCCCAGGGCACTTCCACCCACGCTCCGCAGGCCGCCCAAATCGTGGACCGGCGGCATCTGCGGCACCACCCGACCAAGGCCGCCGAGCGGACCGTAGCCCAGCACCGCCGCTGCCAGCGGCCCCTTGTCCCGGCCACCCCCGAACCCGAGCCAGAACACGCCCCGGAAGAAGAACTGTCCGGTTCACCTTGGCCGACCGGACACCGGTTCGCCGACCACAAGCCCCACCGGGACGACCGCCGGGACGAGCGCATCATCCATGTCTGGAAGGCCTGGGAGGAGATCGTGCCGCGCGGCTACCAGGGCAGCTACCAGCGCGTCCGTGCGACGGTGGCCGACCGGGGGCGGGGCAGTTGCGCCTCGCCGTCCGGTCGTTGGCCGTGCCGGGGGCGTCCCGCGCCCTGCCGGGCCGAGGCGCGGCCGGACAATGCGCCGTCTGCTCCGTGCAGACCAGGCCGCCGATGGGTAAGGACCGGTCGGCGCGACCGGCGCCGGAAGCCGGGCGGCGGGGGAGAGGAGACAGGTGAACGGCGAAGGGGAGGGGTTGCGGGCCCGTCTGGACGCGCAGTACGCGGTCTACGGGGAGGCGCTGCGCGGTCTGGGGTTGCCGGTGCATGACATGCCGGGGCGGGAGGACGTAGAGGCCCTGCTCGCGCCCGGTGTCCGGCAGTGGCTCGAGGAGCGTGCCGACGCCGGGCACCGCGACGATCTGGTCATGGCGCCGAGCGTCCGGCATCTGGGGGGCTGGCGTGCGTTCCGGGAGCTGCTCGCGACCACGCATCCGGCGGTTGTGGTCGACACGGTCCCCAGGAACCCTTACCGGTACCCCTTCGACCCGCCGGAACGGCACCTCACCGTGTGGCAGCGACTCGCCGACCGGCTGCACGCGGCCAGGGGTCTCCCCGCCGTCCACACAGCGGCGGTCGAGGCCGAACGGGTCCGCCACGTGGTGCAGCACGACGACGGTCAGCAGGCCGATTGGCTCGTCGGACTGGTCCTCGACGACTCCGACGAACCGGAACCGGAGGGCAGGGGATTGAAATACACCCGCCGCTACCTGGCGGAGCAACGGGAGCGGGTGCGCGAGGAGGACGAGACCGTGCACCGCCCCGAAGGACGGCACATCGGCTCGATCACCGTTCCCCAGTACCTGGCCTGGCAGGCGATGCGCCGCCTGGTGGGACTCCCGCCGGCCGACGGCCGGAGCACCGAGCCGTTCGTGGGTAACCCGGCCGAAACCCTCACCATCCAGTGGAAGACCCGCTTCCCGTGCTACCCGCCCGGCCGCTACCAGCCCCCCTCCCCGGACCCCAACACGGCCAACGCCACGATCAGCTACGGCATCGTCGGCTACTGCCTGCCCGACGGCTCCGTAACGGTCCGCCCCAACGAGCGCAGCGACGGCTTCAACCGCCACGAGGGCGTCCGCCGCGTCCTACGCCTGAACTGACGCCCGGGCTCCGCCCGTGCCTTCTTCGAAGCGGCCGTCGAGCACGATACGAGGCGGTCCGCGCCTGGCGCGAGGAGACCTGGCCGGCGATCCGGACCAAGGCAAAGGCGTAGAACGGTGGGGTCCTCTTCGCCGCCCCGGTCACCGGCCGCACCTTGGAGTGCGTAGGGGAAGACTCGGGTCGTCCGTCGCGCCGGGAACCGGGTCCTCGTGAACGGGATGTCCGCGATCAGCGCCCACGGCGGGATGCACTTCGTGGTCTTCACCGAGTCGGTTGGTCAACGCCGCCCCCGCGTCGTCACCGGCTTCTAATCAGTATGGCTGACCAGACGGCACTCGATGTCAAGCACACTTGACATCGAGGTGTGATGCTCCATACCGTGTCAAGTGTCCTTGACATCGCGCCCGGGGGTGACACCCGTGCAAACGCATAACGAGATCAAGACGAGCGCTCGGCTGGTGCTCTGGACATTCGCCTGGGTGGCAACCCTTGCCCTGGCCAAGTTCGGCCCGCAGCTCTTATGGGATACGCCACAGAAGGTGGCGGGCTGGGCCGCCGTTGCCGTCAATCTCGCCGTCGGCATCGGCTGGATCGTCGCCTTCACGCGCTTTCTCCGCGCGCTCGATGAGCTGCAACGGAAGATCCTGCAGGATGCGCTGGCGGTCACCCTCGGTGTGGGCTGGATCCTCGGATTCGCCTATGTCGTTACGGATGACGCCGGCCTCGTCGCCCGCGACGTCGATATCGCAGTCCTCCCCGCGCTCATGGGAGTCGTCTTCGTGGTCGTCTTCGTGGTCGGCAAGATCCGATACCGATGAAGAACCGCATCACGGACCTTCGCGCTGAACGGGGCTGGACGCAGGCCGATCTGGCTCAGCGTGCCGGCGTGTCAAGGCAGACGATCAACGCCATCGAAACAGGGAGGTTCGACCCAAGCCTGCCCCTTGCTTTCCGTCTCGCCAAGCTCTTCGACATGAGGATTGAAGAACTCTTCCTCGGTGAGTGAACCGTGCGTTCTTGATCTATGGACCGACCTGCTCGCGAAATGCCATCTGCACAAGGTTTGTTGGCTGAAGGGGGCCATGTATCCGGAGGTTCGGCGTTCTCGAACTTCGCAACGACCTTGCTGGGTAGGGGGTGAGCAGTGAAGCGGAAGAGTCCGGTCGCCGTGGAGACTGGGGCATGGGTGGTTCATGCAGGAAGCGGTGCCGCTCAAGGGGGGTGCCTTCGCGGATGCGCAGCTCGTGGAGTACGTACGAGCCGGTTTTCTGCAAAGCCCTAGCTGGGAAGCAGGGTGCGGTTGTCGAGGCGGGGGTCCTCGGTCAACGGGTACGGTGTGCGCAGCCCGTGGCCGACATTGGCCTGAAATTCGGCATCCCAGTGCGCCGGGCCGGTGGGCGCCCCGGTTCCCTGTGCGTCGATTATGCCCCGTGCGTTTCGTGAATCCCGCTCACCGTTCCAGCAGCGAAGCACACGGTAGTAGTGCACCGTCCTAGTTCCGTCCACACCGGGGAACTTGTTTCGTGCTCGCGGCTCGATGGCCGTCGCCTCGCGCAGAGGGATGCGGTTGGTGCGCTCCCAGGACAGTGGTCAGAGCCGGTTCGTAATAGTGAGGGTGTGTCTGTAGAAAGTCAGTCGGACGAACGGGGTCGACGCGGTAAGGGGAGAGCGGGCGGGCGGTTCGCTCACTTGTCTGGGATTCTTCATGACTGTAATGGTGGCCAGTAGAAGGCCCGTTGACGCCGCCACAGCGAAGCCCTCCACTCGGTCGCGCGCGGGGCCGGCTCCCGACCGTCGCCCTGGCCATGGTCTTCAAGCTCGTCGAGTCCGCCCAGCAGCGGTGGCGGGTCGTGAACGCACCCCACCTCGTCCCCCTTATTCGTGCCGGGGCCCGCTTCGAACGCGGATCGTGTCCGTGGTGAGGGTCCCGGCTCGGTGGGCGGCGGTGAGGCCGGCCGCGGCCTGCTGGTGGTCCATGCGCCTTGCCGGCAGTGCTTTGATGAACGCGCGAGTGTCGGCTGCGTCGCTGTGCGCGGCGTTTTCCGTGGCCCGCCACTCGTTGTGGACAGGAGTGATGCGCCTCTCTGGGAGGGGTGCTTCAGAGCGGTCGACCTGGGAAAGGCACCTGGCTTGCGCTGCAGGGCGTCGAGGCAGTGGTCCAGGACCAGGCGGGACTCGCGCCGGTCGTCGAGGCGCTCGTGCCGGGTGACGACCTGTACGTCCGTCGTAGACGATGAGGTCGTCGGCGTGCAGCAGCACCCGGAGCTTGCGGGCCTCATCGTCCTTGTCTCGCTGATCAATCACGGGGACAGAGTGATTGCGGTGAAAGTGGCATGGTCTGCCTCTCGCCCCCGCCCTTCTCGTGGGTGCCCTCGATATCGGGCCGGCAGTGGAACGGTTCGATGCCCCGGTGTGAGTGGGGGTGCACGTGGCCCTCCAGCATGCCTCCTGGCCGCAGGTGGCGAACACCTGGTGCACGGCCTTGCCGGAGTACGACAGCCGCAGCAAGAACAGATAGCCCGCTGCGGCGAAAGCGCACTCCACCGTCCCACCGCAGGCCCCTGGTTGACGTCAAAACACAGCGGGCATGGCAAGGTCGGTCAAAATGTCGACGATGACGTAATCTTCGGTTCTTCCCGTCACGCTGAGGGCGTGAAGCCCATGTCCCTGGCCCCAGGGAGCTGGCGGGGTTTGCGGGGTGGTTGTCGGATGCTGCGGGTACTCTCGCCATCCATGAGTGATCGTGAGATGGAGATCACGGTTCGCCGTGCGGTGGCCGCGGACATTCCCGGCCTGGTGGAGTGCAGTGCCGGCCTCTTTGCCGAGGATGCCGGAACCCGGGATGACACGGTCAACGTGGACTGGCCGCGTGAACACGGTCCGGATCGGTTCGCGCAGGCCATTCAGGAACCGGACCGGCTGGTGCTGGTGGCCGACCGCGGTGGGGTGATCGTGGGGTGTCTGACGGGGGGTGTTGCGGAGCCCTCGGCGATGAGGCTGGTGAAGATCGCAACGTTGGTGAGTATGTTCGTGCGGCCCGAGCTTCGTGGCAGCGGCCTCGGTGCCCGGCTGGCTGATGCGTTCTTCGCCTGGGCGAAGGAGTGCGGCGCCGCGAAGGCCGAGGTCACGGCGTATGCGGGCAATTCCGGAGCGATCAACTTCTATGAACGCAACGGCTTCCGCCGGCTCTCCGTCACGCTGGAGCATTCGCTCTAGTGCCGGTCCCCGCCGGCGGGTTCGGCGAGGATGCGCCGGTCTTGCTGAAGCGGATGTTGGCGCCGTGACGGACGGCCTGGTGGCCGAGGGCCTGGGCGGCTGCGTCTTCCCGGCGACTGCCGTTGTTCCTCGATGACCGCGACGGCTTCGGCGTCGGCGAGGATGTTGTCCTGCGCAATGTCGATTTTGCTTTGTGTGCAGTGGAGGCGGGTGATCTGAGGTCGGGTCCCAGGGGTGGAAGGCGGCGGCCGGCTGGACGGCGTGGCCGGGGCCGCCAGGGCGTCCGGCGGGCCGGTGAGGGTCTCCTGCCGCCGGTCGGACGGGGTGAAGCACCGCGTCCTTTCCTGGTTCCCCGTCGGGCAGCTTCTTCACGCTGTGTGTCCCGCGTGCTGTCTGGTCTCCGGACGCACCGGGCCCTTTCACGCGCGGGTGCGGCCCCGGAGTGCGCTCCTTTGCTGTGAGGGGGCCGGCCGCGTTCCCCGGCTGTCGTTCAGGCCCGGGTGTAGCCGCCGTCGGCGAAGAGTTCGGCGCCGGTGACGAACGACGAGGCGTCCGAAGCCAGGAAGAGGGCGGCCTCGGCGATTTCCTCGGCGTCGGCCAGTCGCCCCAGTGGCACGACGGCCTCGGCGAACCGATCGGCGTCCGGCCCTGCGGCGCGCAGGAGGCCGGGGGTCCGCGTGGGCCCGGGGCTGAGCACATTGACCCGGAACCGGCGTTCCCGCGATTGCCGGGCCCAGTTGTGCACGAGGTTGCTCACCGCCGCTTTCGAGGCGCTGTAGACCTCGAGTTGCGCATGGGGCCGCACGCTGTTGCTCGAGCCGACGACCAGGACGGAGGCGTTCTGCGCCAGCAGCGGCAGCGCCTTCTGCACGGTGAAGAGGGTGCCCTTGATGTTGACGGCGAGCGTCAGGTCGACGTTCGCCTCGGTGTGGGCGCCGAGCGAGGCGTCCGCGACGATGCCCGCGTTGGCCACCAGCACGTCGATGCGTCCGGCTTCCTCGCGGACCCGTGCGTAGAGCGCGTCCAGGTCGGACAGGACCGAGAGGTCGGATCGTACGCCGGTGGCCGCAGGGCCCAGTTCCTTGACGGCCGCTTCGAGGCGATCGCTGTCCCGGCCGGTCACGAAGACCCGCGCGCCCTCCCGGACGAAGCGGCGGGCGATGGCCAGCCCGATCCCGCTGGTCCCTCCGGTGATCACGGCTGTCTTCTCCCGCAGTACGCCCGGCATGGCGGCCCCCTTCATTTATGGAATGGATCGTCCATAACGTAGGCAGTAATGGACGATCGAGTCAAGAACGAATAGCCTGAGACCATGCCGAGACCACGCGCATTCGACGAACGCCAAGTCCTGGAACGGGCCCGGGAGCAGTTCTGGGCGACCGGCTACGCGGGAACCCGGATGGACGACATCGCCCGGGCGACCGGCCTGGGCAAGGGCAGTCTGTATGGGGCGTTCGGCGACAAGGGCACGTTGTTCCACCGCGTGTTCGACGACTGGTGCACCGCGGTCGTCGAGGTGGCCGAAGGCCGGCTGACAGGGGGCCCGGACGCGGAGGCCCTGGCCCGGTTGTCGGGATACGTACACCTGATGGCGGAGAACACCGCCTCCGACACCGAGCGCCGCGGGTGCCTGCTGGCCAAGGGCGCGGCGGAACTGGCCCAGCACGACCCGACGGTCGCCGGACGGTCGGCCGAGACCATGACGGCGCTGCTGGCCTTGCTGCGGACGGAGATCAGCGCCGCCCAGCGTCACGGCGACATCGACAGCGCTGCGGATCCGGAGCGGCTGGCGGCACTGCTGCTGACGGTGGTCCGCGGCATCGAAGCGGTGGGCAAGGCCGGCTTGGACCCGCAGGCGCTGCGGAACGTCGCGGACACCGCGCTGGCGGTCCTGCCCAGGCCCGAGGGCCGGAAACGCCGCACAACCGGGCGCGGTGCGGCCGGCGGGAACTGACCCGGTGCCGTCGCGGTCACATGATCCGCCGCACGGCGCCTGAAGCGTGGTGCGCATGGCTGTGAGTCGGGCATTTCCCTCGTGGGGCCGGGGGGTGAAGGGCTGAGTGGGTGTGGGTGGATGGAGGCCTTCCCCGGGCTGCGGGTGACGCAGTGTGCGTGTCTGTGCTAGACGAGTAGTTCCGAATGCGGGGGTTCACGGACGCAGGGAGGGTGTCCAACATCGGGTTGTGACGACCGAGTTAGACACCCTCTTGACCGCACTGTACGTGCACATCGACGACCGCTTGAAGACCTCCCGCTGGCGCGGACGGCCGCCCCGGCTGACCGACGCGGAACTGGTCACCCTGGCCGTGGCCCAGGCCATGCCGGGCTTCCACTGCGAGGCCCGCTGGTTGCGCTTCGCCCACGCCCACCTGCACGGACCGTTCCCCTACCTGCCCCAGCGGCCCGCCTACAACAAGCGTCTGCGGGCCGCGCTGGGCCTGGTCAAGCAAGCCATCCGGTCCTTGGCCGCCGACTGTGACCTGTGGCTGGACGATGTGTGGATTGTGGACTCCACGCCCGTCGAGTGCGCCCGCTCGCGTGAGACCGTCAAACGCTCCGGCCTGGCCGGCTGGGCGAACTACGGCTACTGCCGCTCCCACTCCCGCTTCTACTGGGGACTGAAGCTGCACCTGGTGTGCACCCCGGCCGGACTGCCCATCACCTGGGCCCTGGCCGACCCCAAGAGCGACGAACGACAGGTCCTGGCCGCACTCATCGACAATGAACCGTACCTGGCCGCTGACCGGCCCGGCCTGCTGATCCTGGCCGACAAGGGCTACATCGCCGCCGAACTCGACCGCTTCCTCGCCGCCCGCGGCATCAGCCTGCTGCGGCCCTCCTACCGCAACCGCGGCACCCCACGGCCAGGAGAGTCCCTGTTCAAGACGGTGCGGCAGCTGATCGAGTCGGTCAACGACACCCTCAAGGGCCAGCTCGACCTCGAACAGCACGGCGGACGCACCATCGAAGGCGTCGGCGTCCGAGTGGCCCAGCGGATCCTGGCGATGACCTGCGCCATCTGGCACAACCGCACCATCGGCGCACCCATCACCCGCTCACTGATCGCATACGACCACTGAGCCACATCGGAACTACTCGTCTAGGCGGTGCGGGAGCGGGGCGGCGACGGCACCTTGCGGGGTCGGCTGTGGCCGCTGTCGCCGGCCGAGCGGGCACTGACGGCCGCGGCCTCCTTCCGCACGAACCCCGCGATCCGGCAGTTGGGCCCGCGGTCCGGTGTCTCCTCCTCCAGGGTGTGCCGGGTCATGCCTCCGTGGCCCGCCCCGGCCCCGTCGTCGACGGCACCGCCCACACCGTGATGCCCGCGTCCGCCGGTACTCTCGCGTCCGCCGCTCTCCACGCCGGATGCGGCGCCCCATGCACCTGCCGTGACAGCGGCTCGGCTCCTCTGTGCGCGCCGCCTGATGGTCCGCCGGCCGGGACAGGAACGGGGAGACCGCAGCCTTCGCTGAGGAGCACTGCAGCGGTCAGTTCCCCACGTCCGCTCCGCTTTGGTCCTCGCTCGCTCGGCTCCTGCCCAGCGCGGACGGTGAGGGCTGGGGGAGGCGTCCGCCCGGTCGGAGACTGCGCCAGGGGAGTCTCTGCGGGCGGGTGGTGGGCTGTGCTGTGTGCGGGCGTGGTGCTGATGCCGGCGGGGTGCGGGCAGTGAGGGCCACAAGCCTCTCCTGCGTACGCGAGCGAGGAGGAACTGCCGGAGAAGCTCGGTGCGGACGGTGTCATCATCACGGCCGGCGATCCCGACGCGCAGGTGAAGGTGCACCCGTATGAGGACCCCCGCTGCCCGTACTGTCAGGAGTTCGAGACCACCGGCGGCGGCCCGCACCGGCGGCAGGCGATGCTCGATGGCCGGGCGAGAGCCGGGTGCGCCCTGGCTTCCTTCCTGGGCGAGCGGGGCGGCGGCGACGGGTGGAAGAAGGCGGTCAACGCGCTGCGCGCCGCACTGGAGGAGGGCGGGTTCGTGGAGTACCACGAGGTGCTCTACGCCAACCAGCCCGAGGAGAGCGTCGACGGCTGCGCTGGCACCTACTTGCGTCAACTGGCCGGCACGGTGAAGGGCCTGCGCAGTCCTACGTTCGACGCGGCCGTGACATCCGTGAAGTACCGCGCCTTCGTGACCGCCTCCCGGAAGGCCTGCGAGCGGGCCGGGGGGCCAAGGATCCTGACGGCCCCGGTGCACCCGCCGTGGTGATCAACGACAAGCGGATCCCGCTGGAGTGCAACGCCCTCTTTTTCGAGAGTGACGCTTTCGCCGAGCTGCTGCAGCGGATCCATGACCAGCGGTGGGAGTGGAAGGGGACCGTTTTGCAAACCATCGCGCCATGCGCCGTACCCTCACGTGGCTCGGCAACGAAGTGCGGCGCTGCCGCAGTCCGTCGGCCAGCCGTGAAGGCCCGCCGGGCCGGCGAGGACGCCGGGCCGGCCGGTGGACTGGCGACCAAGGGAAGCGGTCGGGGCGGGGTTGGCTGATCAGCCGGAGGACGGGACCGGGGCCTGCGGCGGGGCACGCTCGGGCGGGCCGGAGGAGAACGCCAACTGCCACGCCTCGTTGCGCTGCTCAGATCGCATGCGCAGGTGCAGGAAGCCGGTGAGGTCGCTGCCGTACAGTGTCCCGCCGCCGAGGGCGGCCGGGAACTGGGCGGTTCGGGTGGCTTCGTTGAGGTGTGGGGGCAGCGTGTGCCGACGGTTTCCGGAGCCGGTCAGTGATGAAGCGGCTCGGTGAGGGCGGGGGGAGGTGACGGTGCTGCCGTGTCCGCGAAGCGGGATGCCGGCGCGGCAGGTCAATGGGGCCCACCGGGGACGGCCGATCCAGCCCAGGTCCATGGCGATGCCCGGGGTGGGATCTGCGGGGTC